>NZ_CAAJGM010000208.1 GCF_900996235.1 Paraburkholderia sp. BCC1885 | reverse complement strand
TCATGTCGTGCATCTGAATCCCGATCACGCTGAACAAAACAGCGCCATCGCGCAACCCCGGCACCAAGAGCGAAAAGCAGCGTAAATCTTATGCGGCGAGGCGACAACTACCTTGAAAACTTCCGAAGGTGTGCGCTAAACGTTTTACCGTCTGGTAGCGCGCTAACGGTTCACGTGCGTAATAAACAGGTTCAGACGTAGCTAGAACGGACGTGCCGATCCCGATTAACGTTGTGTGCTGTGCTGGGTTCGCCAGCGGCTCGGCCGAGGCCATACGGCGGTCAGATGCCATAGTTTTGCTCCTGGATTGATTGCTTGGAAAAGATGCTTATGTCGGCCGACGAAGCATCATCGCGCAAGCAGTTAGGCAATCCCAGGGCAAACAGGGATACGACGTGATTGAGTCTGAACAGACCAATGGAGCGCGGGTGTGATCAAGAAAAACCAATAAGATTCAGGATCTTACGGAGATGCGTCGATATGCACGCTGACGTTGAAAAGTCCAGGGGATTTAAGGATAGGAGCGCGGGCAGCGTGAGCAGGGCGGCGGTTGGCCGGATGAGGTTACGAGGCCGAACTGGGCGAGTCGAGTCGTGCGCAGATGGTTTCTGCGCAAGATGCACGCTCCGTGCGGTTCATGCATCGGTGCGACAATCAGGCGTCGCGAGCAATATCAGAGGCGGACATGCCGATCAGAAATGCATATTTGCTCTCCGCCAGGTCCTTGCCAAGCCGAAGCGCTTCCTTGAATACTTCTGTGGACCCTGCGCCGGTCCCTGGTGCCTGTTCCCAACCGGTCTCTCCCCACACACACGTGTGGTATTCGTCGTCTTTATCGTAGACGTATACAGCTTTTGCAATACGGTCGGCACCGAGTTGCGTGTTCTTGCGCTTCGACGGTAGCTTGCACTGAAGCTCCACGAAACAAAGTGCCCGCTTCAGCCAGAAATCGCCTTTTCCCGCGCGTCCGGCCCTTGCGCGTACCGGATAAGCTAGAGTGCCGGCTTTCCGAAGTCGTTGCTGCTGATCCAGGAGAAGTTTTTCGACGGTGTTGAATTGAGCGGCCAAAGGATAGGCTACGTCGATTAGGGCGATGTACCAGTTCTGCCGGACGCTTGCCGGCTCTTTTTCCAGCCCTGCGAGATCGGTTCGTATCTTGGCGAAGGGCGTCGCTACCGCGCGGTTCGGTCGGAAGATGAGGGGTTCACACCCGACAGGGGCGGACGGCTGGACGCTTAGGGAGTCCTTCTCGATGAGAAGATGTTGGAAGCGCTGCGCCATGTCCTGATTGACACGGAGTTGTGAGCGGACCGCCCCGTCGAGGGCGACGGCAAAGGCCATTTCCGATCGATTGGCAAACCCCGCCGTTTTAAGCGGCGGCTCATACTTCATGTCCAGGCTGTCGATCAACTCGCCTTGCTGATTGTATTTTGCGAAGATGCGCTGAGGCGGTTGATCGATTAGTCTACCGAAACTAAGGACTGTCTCGCCTCGCTCATTGATTCTTTTGATTTGTCCGTAGAAGTGTTCAGCTTCTTTGCGTTTCACGTCTCCCTCATAGCCCACCGACACCTTGTTTCCTCGAGGGCTAATTGCCCATGAGCTATTGGGTTCCATAAAAAGATTGTCGCCGACGGAAAGAATGGGTTCGACAAGGCTAAAGAACCACGACTGCCCCTCTTTCAGTTCCTTGAGGGTGGGGGATGACGGATCGAACCAGTCAGCAATGCCGTAAAGAAGCACGCTGTCGAAATCGCGTATCGTCAGTTTGTCGAGTTCGATCTCCGGGTGGGACGCGAGGTATCTACCGAGAGGAACTGGCGCGACGTCGGGCCATTTGCAGGGAGGGCCGAGGACTGACGCATTCAGGCTGAAATACCTGACATCAAGTTCTTTAATCTGATCGAATGTCGCATCTTCTTTCCATCGTGAAGGATGGCGTCGACGCAGCTCTCTCAGCAGAGTTGGCTGTTCTTGCAAGAGTTCATAGTCGCGGCGATAGCAGGGATTCAATCTCAAAAACCGCCACGCCCATTCATCGCCCGTCATGCGGCGTTCGTCATCGCTCAGGGCAAAGGGGTAGTTGCCCTGAACAAGGGGAAGGCTGGTCAAAGGTTCTGAGGGGGCGTCCATTTTCGAATTGTCTTCTCGGTTACGTCGCGTCGGGCGGTGACTGCGCGGACGCCGGTTCAACATCGGCGCCAAAACGTGCTTCCGACATGCGGATTAACACCTTGGCGATGTGGTCCTTGCCGAAATGCGCATACCGCTTGACCATCTTGAGATCCTTGTGTCCGAGGATTTCAGCGATTTCGGGAGCCGTCGCGCCGCCCATCGCAAGATAGCTGGCCGTTGTGTGTCGCAGATCGTGAAAACGGAAATTTTCGATCTTGGCGCGCCTGAGTACCGTGTCCCATGCCTTGCGGATCTGAACCGGCTTGTCGGGGTCGCTTTCGCTTGCAAACAGCAGGGCATCGGGCGTGGCGCGCCCTTGATGCGTGCGGAGGTATTGTGCCCGAAGCTGTTTGATTTCCTTCAGCGCCGCGCCTGTGACGGGTAGCCCACGCCGCTCGCCGTTTTTTGTCCGGTCGAGGACGATGAGCGCGTAACGGTCTGCTTCAGCGAGCGTTATGTCTCGCCAGCGCAAATTCATGAGCTCGCCGTAGCGCATGCCCGTCGAGATCGCGATGATGACGATGGCATGCAGATAGGTGTTGGCGGATTCGCTGGCCGCCTTGATCAGCCGCTTGCGTTCTTCGTCCGTCAGGTGGCGAACGCGTTCATTACTCACGCGTGGCTTGGAGACCTTTGGCATGGGTGACTCTTCAAGCCACTGCCATTCCTTGACGGCAACGCTCAGCACGTGCGAGAGAGTCGCGAGGTAACGCACCACGGTGGCCGGCGCCCGAGGCTTGTCCTTCCCGACAGGGGTGGCCGCCAGTTGGTCCCGGCATGCGCCAATCAGTGCCGGTGAGAGTTCAGCGAGGCTATACATGCCCAGCTTGCTTTCCCACCAGTTCAGGATCAGGCCTTGGTCGCGCACGCGTTGGGGTTTGTGAGGGGTCAGTATTTCATTGCGGTACTTCTCCAGCAATTCCCGCACCGTATGGCGCTCTGCTTCGACGCGCTGCATATAGCGCCCGGCGCGCAGTTCGGCTTCCACGTGGGCGGCCCACTGCCTGGCAATTGTTTTGCTGTCAAAGCTTTGGGTCTGCGGGGGAAAGCCTTTTAGCCGGATCTGGACGTGGTACGACTTCTTCCCCTGCGCGTCCCGGCGTTCACGGATAGTAGCCATGTTGGTCTCATCCCCCCGTCGAATTGAGCGCAGCGTGACGGGCGGTGGTTATCGCCAGGTGCCGTGGTTTTGCGTGCCCACTGTGCCAGGCGTGTGCCAAAACGAAAAAAGCGCACTCGAAAGTGCGCTTAAGTCGTTGATATCTCGCTGTTTGTGCCGTAGCGGCATACTTCATTACGAATGCGCTGCTCTACCGTCTGAGCTATTCCGGCATCAGGAGAAACGAGATTATAGGGACTCTATGAGCGCTTTGACAAGCCCCCGGCTCAACTTTTTGTTTCGCGATGGTAGCGCGTCACGCGATCCACTTCGTTCTTCGAGCCGAGGAAGACGGCCACACGTTCGTGCAAGCTTTTCGGGACGATGTCGAGAATACGCTTCTCGCCGTTGGTCGCGGCGCCGCCCGCCTGTTCGACGATGAATGCCATCGGATTCGCTTCGTACATCAGACGCAGCTTGCCCGGCTTGTCCGGCGTGCGCATGTCGGCCGGGTACATGAAGATGCCGCCGCGGTTCAGGATACGGTGCACGTCAGCCACCATCGAGGCGATCCAGCGCATATTGAAGTCGTCCTGACGCGGGCCGTCCTTGCCGGCCTTCAGTTCGCCAACGTACTGCTGGACCGGCGGGTACCAGTGGCGTTCGTTCGACGCGTTGATGGCGTACTCGCGCGTTTCGACCGGGATGGTCATGTCGCTTTGAGTAAGCACCCACGAACCCAGTTCGCGGTCGAGTGTGAAGCAATTCACGCCATTGCCCGTGGTGAGCACCAGCACGGTTTGCGGGCCGTACACGGCATAACCGGCGGCGACCTGTTGCGTGCCGGGTTGCAGGAACGACTGTTCGGTCGGCTGCTGGCCGTCAGGGCAACGCAACACCGAGAAGATGGTGCCGATCGACACATTCACGTCGATGTTCGACGAACCGTCCAGCGGATCGAACACCAGCAGATATTCGCCCTTCGGATAGTTCGCCGGAATGGGCGAGAACTTCTCCATTTCCTCGGACGCCATGCCGGCCAGATTGCCGCCCCATTCATTCGCTTCGAGCAGGATGTCGTTGGAGAGGATGTCGAGCTTCTTCTGCACCTCACCCTGGACGTTCTCGCTGCCCGCCGTGCCGAGCGCATCGCCCAGCGCGCCCTTGCTGACGTGGTAGCTGATCGCCTTGCAAGCCCGCGCTACGACTTCGATCAGGAGCCGCAGATCCGCCGGCAAGTTGTTGGTCTCACGCTGCTGTTCGATCAGGTACTT
Organism: Paraburkholderia sp. BCC1885; assembly: GCF_900996235.1. GTDB lineage: Bacteria > Pseudomonadota > Gammaproteobacteria > Burkholderiales > Burkholderiaceae > Paraburkholderia. The sequence goes on along the minus strand of NZ_CAAJGM010000208.1, from coordinate 803,047 downwards.
CGTAAGAGTGGTACGACGTTGCAAAGCCATTGCAGTACTCCGATAAGGCCTAGGAATAGTCCGATTTTACCTGCTCGCCGTGACTTTCCCGTGCCGGCGTCGAATCTCAGGCCCTGCGCCGCGGTTTGACGGCGGCCACGCTGCTTACGGCGCCGGCGGCAAGGGCCGTAGCGCGCGCATGAGCGCGCGGCATGCCGGGCAGTTTCGGGCGCCGCGCCCTGGCGAGCGGCTCAATCTCGCTTGCAATCTGTTCGCCGGCCGCCTCGGTGGCAATGCGCAGGTCGTAGTCGATTTGCAGATTGAGCCAGAACTGCGCGCTCGCGCCGAAATAGCGGGCGAGGCGCAAAGCCGTGTCCGCCGAAATGGCGCGCCGGCCCAGCATGATGTCGTTGATGCGCGGCGTGGGCACATGCAGTGCCTTTGCCAGCGCATTGACCGACATGCCGAGCGGGTCGAGGAATTCGCTGCGCAGGATTTCCCCCGGATGAACCGGCGCGATCCGCTCGCCGGTATCGAGATCCGAAAAATCGGTGCTGTTCAGCTCGCTGCGTTTGATGACCATGCTCGGGTCTCCCAATCAATCAGTGATAATCGACGATCTCGACATTCAGCGCCTCGCCGTTCACGAAGTGAAAGCAGATACGCCACTGCGCGTTGATGCGGATGCTCCATTGCCCGCTTCGTTCCCCTTGCAGCGCTTCCAGCCGGTTGCCGGGTGGCGTATAGAGATCTTCGACCGAAGCGGCCGCATGGATCATGAGCAGCTTGCGATGCGCAATGTGCTGGATCTGCGTGGGCAGCGAACGCACGAAGCTACCAGTAAACAATAGTGCTGTGGCCTTGTTGCCGAATGTCGTAATCATAGGGATGATATAACGCGTCACGTTAAACGTAAACCATTAAATGAATGGCTTTACTTTCACCCCGGTGGCCCAGAAAAAACAGTCATCCGGATGGCTAACGAATCCCTACAGCCGGTCCGTATAGACGTAAAAAAGCCGGCAACGCGTGCCGGCTTTTTCCTACGAAGACGCTCCTGTATGACGCGCCTGTGCAGCGTGCTTAAGCGAGCGCTTTCTCCACGATCTCGCGCACGTCGCGCGACTTCGCTTGCGCCGCGACTTTCTCCAGCGCGGCGCGCATGCCGTCGCGCAACTTCGGCGTGAAGCGGCGCCACAATTCCAGCGAGCGGGCCAGACGGGCGGCGACTTGCGGATTCAGTGCGTCGAGGGCAATCACCTGCTCGGCCCAGAACGCATAACCCGAGCCGTCTTCGGCGTGGAACTGCGCGGGGTTGGCCATGCAGAAGCCGAAAATCAGCGAGCGGGCGCGGTTCGGATTCTTCAGGTTGAAGGCCGGATGCGTCATCAGCTTGCGCACGCTCTCGATCACCGGACGCTGCGCGCTGCCGCGCTGGGTGGCCTGCAGGGCGAACCACTTGTCGATGACGAGTGCTTCGTGTTCGAAGCGCTGGTAGAAATCGGCGAGTGCGTCCTGCGCCTGCCTGCCGCCGCCCGTCGCTGCCGCGTTCAGCAGCGCGGACAGCGCGGCCGAGCGGTCGGTCATGTTGTTGGCCGCCGCGTATTGCGCCGAGGCGAGCCGCACGGCGTCAGCCGGATCGTCCAGTTCGGCGAGGTAGGAAAGCGCCAGGTTCTTCAGTGCGCGATGACCGGCCGCCTTTGAGGTAGCCTCGTAAGCGCCCGGCGTATGGTGCTGCTCGTAGAGCGCGAGCCATTCGTTCTTGAGCGCCGTGGCGAGGCGCTTGCGCACGAACTGGCGGGCGGTATGCACGGCCGCCGGGTTCGACTCGGCCATCTGCTCGGCGAGATACGCCTCGGACGGCAGGATCAGCGCCAGTTCACGGAACGCCGGCGAGAGCGACGCGTCGGTCAATACGCGCGCAAACGCGGCCACCACCGAATCGTCCAGTTGCAGTGGCAGGCCGCCCGCAGCGCGGCCGGTCAGCGCGAGCAATTCGCGCGTCGCCAACCGTTGACCGGCTTCCCAGCGGTTGAACGGATCGCTGTCGTGAGCGAGCAGGAATGCCAGTTCGTCGGCGCTGTAGTCGTATTCGACGATCACCGGCGCCGAGAAATTGCGCAGCAGCGAAGGCAGCGGCTTCTCGGCAACCTCGACGAACGTGAAGGTCTGCGAGGTTTCGGTCAGTTCGAGCACGCGCGTGGTGCTGGGCGCCGCGCCCGCTTCGCCTTCAAGGCGCAGCGGCAGATCGGCGCCATCCTTGCCGATCAGGCCGATTGCAAACGGAATCAGCAGCGGGCCCTTTTGCGTTTCGCGGGCGGCCGGGGCGGCGTCGCCATAGCCTTGCGTGAGCGTCACGCGGTACTTGCGCTGCGCGGCGTCGTAGTCGGTCTTGACGGTGACGCGCGGCGTGCCGGCCTGGCTGTACCAGCGCTCGAATTGCGTGAGATCGCGGCCGTTCGCATCCGCCATCGCATGACGGAAGTCGTCGCAGGTCACGGCCTGGCCGTCGTGGCGCTTGAAGTACAGGTCCATGCCCTTGCGGAAGCCTTCGCGGCCGAACAGCGTCTGATACATCCGCACGACTTCCGAGCCTTTTTCATAGACCGTCATCGTGTAGAAGTTGTTGATCTCGACGTAGCTCTCCGGGCGCACCGGATGGGCCATCGGACCCGCATCTTCGGCAAACTGCATCTGGCGCAGCACGCGCACGTCTTCGATGCGTTTGGTGGCGCGCGCGGCTTCGTCGGTCGCGCCGCCGGCCATGTCAGCGGAGAATTCCTGGTCGCGGAATACCGTCAGGCCTTCCTTCAGACTCAACTGGAACCAGTCGCGGCAGGTGACGCGGTTGCCGGTCCAGTTGTGGAAATACTCGTGGCCGACCACGGCTTCGATGTTGGCGAAGTCGGTATCGCTCGCCGTCTCGGGGTTCGCCAGCACGTACTTCGTGTTGAAGATGTTGAGCCCTTTGTTTTCCATCGCGCCCATGTTGAAGTCGCTCACCGCGACGATCATGAAGCGGTCCAGATCCAGTTCGAGCCCAAAGCGCTCCTCGTCCCAGCGGATGGAATGGATCAGCGAATCCATCGCATGGCGGGTCTTGTCGAGATCTTGCGGTTCGACCCACACCTGCAGCAGTTTTTCCGCGCCGGAGCCGCTCTTCACGCGCTCCTCGATGCACACCAGCTTGCCCGCCACCAGCGCGAACAGGTAGCAGGGCTTGCGGAACGGGTCTTCCCAGCGGGCGAAGTGACGGCCATCCGGCAGATCGCCTTCTTCCAGCAGATTGCCGTTCGACAGCAGCACCGGGTAGGCGGCTTTATCGGCGCGCAGGGTGACCGTGTAGGTGGCCATCACGTCCGGGCGGTCGAGGAAATAGGTGATGCCGTGGAAACCTTCCGCCTCGCATTGGGTGAAAAAGTTGCCACTGGACACGTACAAGCCCGAGAGCGTAGTGTTTTCAATGGGTTGGCAGATGCTGACGAGCGTCAGTTCGAAGCTCTCCGGCACATTTTCGAGCGTCAGGCCATGCTCGTGGGCGCGTGCCGCGGCATACGGCGCGCCGTCGATGGCCGCGCTGACGAATTCGAGGCGCTCGCCGACCAGTTCGAGATGCGCGGCGTGGCTGGCGTCGGGGTTGCGGCGCACGCGCATGGTGTTCTTGACGACCGTGCGTTGCGGCACGAGATCGAATTCGAGCGCGACGGTGTCGATCAGGAAAGCGGGCGGCGCGTAGTCGGCGCGGCGAATCACAGGAGGTGTAGCGGTATCAGCCATGGCATTTTGTAAGAATAAGGTATCGAGCCGGCCGCGCATCCAGTGCGCACCGGTATACCGAGCCATTGTACAAAGCTCGGGCGAGCTCTGCGCGGCGAACTTTTTGTCTTAGGGCCGGGTCAGCGTATGATCGGGCCGCCGCGCACGCCTGCGGCAATGATTGGACGGTGATTCGGAAAAGTGAGCGGAAATGGCCGCAAGGATAAGGAAGACATGAAATCAGACCGTTGGACCCGGCGCGCCATGCTGATGCTGGCCGCGCTGACGGCAATGCTGTCCGGCTGCACCAGCTATGTGACGACCCAGGTGACGGCCTTCTCCGCCTGGAACGGCAACGATGCGAGCCGCACCTACGCCTTCACGCGCAGCCCCGCGCAGCAGAACAGCCTGGAGCAGCAGACCTACGAGGTGCTGGTGGCCAACGACCTGGCGACGCGCGCGTTCCGCCAGACCGACCCGCAGCAGGCGCACTATCTGGTGGGCCTGTCATACGGCACCCGCACCGACACCCTGAACGTGACACAGCCGGTGTTCTACAGCAGCCCGTGGCCAGGTCCCTACTGGGGGCGCCCGCTCGATCCGTGGGGGCCTTTCGGGCCGTTTCCGCCGGCTTATGTGAGCCAGTCGTATCCGGTATTTACGCATACGCTCGGCATCCGCATCACGGATCGCGTGACCGGCGACGAGGTCTACAACGTGCTCGCGCGCAATGCGGGCGACGAACCGTCGCTGGTGCGGGCCATGCCGTATCTGGCGCATAGCGCGCTGGCGGACTTCCCGCTCGGCAACGGCGCGGTGCGCACCGTCAAGCTACCGGTGAACAGGAACGCCGGGGTGTCGAATGAGGCGGCCGGTGCGCCGGCGCCGGCTTCGGCGCCAGTGGTCGTGCAGTAGGAGTCAGGTTGGCGCGAGGGTTGACATGACCGGGGTTGGCAAGACTCGGCGCACGCCAGTAAAAGCGGCCCGGCAGGATGATCCTGCCGGGCCGTTTTGCATGGCTGGCTGGCGAGGCTCAGACGGCCTACGCCGCGATCTTCGCCTTGCGTTGCGCGGTGTGCTGACGCGCCTCATCGCGTTTGTGCACGCGCTTGCCGGCCGCGTAGGTTTCGAAGATGGCGCGGTCGTCGCCGAGTAGCGCGAAGGCGAACAGCAATTCTTCGAGCGTCCCGGTGCGCGCGGTGCGGCGCGCGAGCAGCGGCGTCGCCTGCGGATCGAGCACGACGAAATCCGCCTCCGACTTCGGCGCCAGCGTGCCCACCTTGTCCGCCAGGTCGAGCGCCTCGGCCGCACCTGCCGTGGCGAGCCAGAACATGCGCGTCGCCGTCAGATGATGGCCGGTGAGACGCGCCACCTTATGCGCCTCGTTCATCGTCTGCAGCATCGAGAACGAGGTGCCGCCGCCGACGTCGGTGGCCAGTGCGATCGGCATGCCGGCTTCGTCGGCCTTGTCGAAGTCGAACAGGCCGCTGCCGAGGAACAGATTCGAGGTCGGGCAATGCGAGGCGAGCGTGCCGGTCTGCGCCATCCGCCGGCGGTCTTCCTGATCCAGATGGATGCAATGGCCATACACAGCGCGGCGGCGCAGTAGGCCGTAATGATCGTAGATGTCCAGATAGCTGCGGTGACCGGGGAACAGATCCGCTACCCACTTCACCTCGTCGGTGTTCTCCGCGACGTGGCTCTGGATGAAGATGTCCGCGTGCTCGCGCGCGAGCACGCCGCAGGCTTCGAGCTGGGCCTCGGTCGAGGTCGGCGCGAAACGCGGCGTCAGCGCATACATCTGGCGGCCGCGATTGTGCCAGCGGCCGATCAGCTCGGCGCTGTCGTCGTAGCCCGATTGCGCGGTGTCGCGCAGGAACTCGGGGCAATTGCGGTCCATCAGCACCTTGCCGGCCACCATGCGCAGATTGCGCGCTTCGCTCTCGGTGAAGAGCGCGTCGGCCGATTCCTTATGCACCGTGCAATACACCAGCGCCGTCGTCGTGCCGCAGGCCAGCAGTTCGTCGACGAAAAAGCTCGCCGTGTCCCGCGCATAGGCCGGATCGGCGAAGCGGCGTTCGGTCGGGAACGTGTAGGTTTCGAGCCACGGCAGCAGACCGGGCGCCGGCGAGGCGATCATGTCGGTTTGCGGATAGTGGATGTGGGTGTCGATGAAGCCCGGCACGATCAGCTTGCCGCGCAGGTCCTGCACAGGCGTGCCGGGCATGAGTTGCGCCGCCAGCGCCGCATAGGCGCCCGTTGCAACGACGTGGCCGTCTTCGACGATCAGCAGGCCGTCTTCGTGGAAGACCGCGGCGTTGGACGATTGCGCGGGGTCGCCGTTGAACGTCAGCAGTTGCGCGCGGAATGCGGTTTGGCCCGCTGTGGTCTGGCCCACTTGAGCCGCTTGGGCGGATTGATTCATGGGAAAAGCCGTCTCCGTTATATGAACGTGTAAAGGGGGCGCAGAGGGGGCGTTAGGCGCGCGCCGCGCGTTGCCCCCGTGCCGGTCTGGCGCAGCCGCGCTGGTGCGGCTCAGCTCATCTCGACGGCGTGCCAGTGCGCGTCGAGCGTGGCGATCAAGGCGTCGCGCTCGGCGGGCGTGACGAACGCCGCTTCGAAGCTGTTGCGGATGATGGTGTAGACCTCGGCTTCGGTGAGCTTGAGTGCCTCGATGATGGCGAGGTAATTCGCGTTGACGTAGCCGCCGAAGTAGGCCGGGTCGTCGGAATTCACCGTGACGGCGACGCCCTGGTCGAGCAGCGCCTTCAACGTGTGCCTGGTCAGGTCGTCGAACACGCACAGCTTCAGGTTCGACAGCGGGCACACGGTCAGGGCGACGCGTGTGTCGGCCAGACGCGTGACGAGCGCCGGATCTTCGATGCTGCGCACGCCGTGATCGACGCGATCCACCTTCAGCAGATCGAGCGCTTCGTAGATGTACGAGGGCGGTCCTTCCTCGCCGGCGTGCGCGACGAGCTTCAGGCCCTTGGCCCGCGCCTTCGCAAACACGCGCTCGAACTTCGACGGCGGATGACCGCGCTCCGACGAATCGAGCCCGACGCCGATCAGCCGGTGCCTGTACTGGTCGAACAAAGGCAACGCCTCGTCGAAAGTCGCAAGCGCATCCTCTTCGGACAGGTGGCGCAGGAAGCACAGAATCAGCTTGCTGGTGAGGCCGCGCGGTTCGGCGTCGGCGAGCGCGCGTTCGATACCCGCCACGACGGTGGCGATCGGCACGCCTCGCTCGGTATGCGTTTGCGGATCGAAGAAAATTTCGGTGTGCGTGACGTTGTCCGCGAGCGAGCGTTCGACGTAGGCCATCGTCATGTCGTAGAAATCCTGCTCATGCAGCAGGACGCTTGCGCCGGCGTAGTAGATGTCGAGGAATGACTGCAGATCGGTGAAGGCATAGGCCGCGCGCAACGCCTCGATCGAAGCGTAGGCGAGCTTCACGCCGTTGCGCTCGGCGAGCGCGAAAATCAGTTCGGGCTCCAGCGAGCCTTCGATATGGATATGCAGTTCGGCCTTCGGCGCCGCTGCCACCTTGTCGGCGAGAGTGAGGGTGGTCGTTGTGTTCATGTTCGCTTCTTCAATGGTCTGATGCTGGTGAGTCGATTCGTGCCGGATAGGGTTGAGAGGGGCGCTGTCGGTTAACTTTCGGGTTGTATCAGGCGGACGCGGGATGCGTTGCGTGCGCATTCGCTTCGACCGCCTGCAACACTTGCGCGGCCGCGGAGATCGCAATGATCTCCGGCGATTTGTCGACGATGCCGTCCACGCCGAGCGGGCATTTCATCCGTGCCACCAGCGCAGGGTCGATGCCGCGTGCGGCGAGCCGGTGTTCGAACTGCTTGCGCTTGCTGAGCGAGCCGATCATGCCGAAGAACGCGAAGTCGCCGCGCCGCAGGATGCGCTCGGCGAGATCGAGGTCGAGCGTGTGGTTGTGCGTCATCACGATGAAATACGTGTGCGGCGCAGCCTGGTCGACGGCTTCGTCGGGCGCGTCGTTCGGGTCGATCGTCACATTCGTGGCCTGCAGCAACTCGGGCGGCGGAAATTGCGCGTCGCGCTCGTCCACCCAGCGCACGTGGCACGGCAGCGTGCCGAGCACGCGCACCAGCGCCGCGCCTACGTGCCCGGCGCCGAACAGCACGACGGCGAACTCGCGCGGCGCGATGGTTTCGGTCAGCAGCGAATTGCTTGCGTCGAAACCGGCGCCGTCCCACAGCAGACAATCGGCGCCTTCGACGCCCGGCTCCGGGTCGGACAACATGACGGCGTCCGGCGCGGGCCCGAATGATACGCTACGCACCGTCGAAAGACCCGCCGCCATGCGCTTCGCGAGGGAACTGATCCAGCCGAGATCGGCGACGTCCAGCCGTTCGAACGCCACCACCACGGCGCCGCCGCAGCACTGGCCGAGGCTCGGGCCAAGCGCGAAGCGTTCGAGCCGTCGCATATGCGACATGCGCATGCCTTCCCTGAGGACCTGGCGCGCGGTTTCGATGGCTTTCCATTCGAGGTGTCCGCCGCCGATGGTGTGGCGCGCCGAATCGCGCGTGACGATCATCTTGGTGCCGGCCTCGCGCGGCGCCGATCCTTCGACGCGCGCGACCGTCACCAGCACGGCGGCGTCGCCGTGCGCGAGCAGTTGTTGCAGATCGGTTAGCCAGGCGTGCATCCGACGGTTCTCCATCCATGGCCGCCCGGGGTATCCGGGCAGCCGGTTAAGCCGGGCGCTGCGTCAGCGGGCGGCGCCGCCATGGCCTCCAGTGCATCGAGGATGGCCTCGGGTGTCGCCGGGGCGCGCAAGGGCGGTGCCTCGTTGGCGTCCGGCGCCGCGGCGGCAATCGCGTCCCGGATCGCCAGAAACACCGAAAAAGGCAGCAGCAACGGTGGTTCGCCGACCGCCTTCGAGCGGAACACCGTCGGCTCCGCGTTTTGATTGTGGAACAGGTGCACGTGGAAGGCCGCGGGCGTGTCGCTGACGGCGGGAATCTTGTAGGTCGACGGCGCGTGAGTCATGAGTCGACCGTCGCGGTTCCACCAGAGTTCCTCGGTGGTGAGCCAGCCCATCCCCTGGATGAAGCCGCCTTCGACCTGGCCGATGTCGATGGCCGGGTTGATCGACTGCCCGGCGTCGTGCAGCACGTCGGCGCGCACCAGCTTCCATTCGCCGGTCAGCGTATCCACCACCACTTCCGACACCGCCGCACCATACGCAAAATAGTAGAACGGGTGACCGGTCAGCGTTTTCGCGTCCCAATGCACCTTGGGTGTCGTGTAAAAGCCGTCGGACCACAACTGCACGCGGGCCAGATAGGCGGCGTTGACCAGCTGGGCGAAGGGCATCGCCACGCCGTTCGCGTGCACCATGCCGTCCCTGAACCGCACGGCATCGGCCTGTCCGCCGAGTTCGGCGGCGGCCAGTACGGCGAGCCGCGTGCGGATCGTGCGCGCCGCCGCTTCGGCCGCCTTGCCATTCAGATCGCTGCCGGTCGACGCGGCCGTGGCCGAGGTGTTCGCCACCTTGGAGGTGTCCGTCGCCGTCGCGCGCACGCGTGCAAGCGGCAGGCCAAATTCGTTCGCCACCACCTGGGCCACTTTCGTATTCAGGCCCTGGCCCATTTCGGTGCCGCCGTGATTGACGAGGATCGAGCCGTCTTTGTAGACATGCACGAGTGCGCCGGCCTGATTGAGAAACGGCACGTTAAACGAAATGCCGAATTTCACCGGCGAAAACGCGATACCGCGTTTGAGCACCGGACTCGCCGCGTTATAGGCCGCGAGCGCCGCGCGGCGGGCGCGATAGTCGCTGCTGGCGAGCAGTGCTTCGGTGAGCGGCGCGATCACGTTGTCTTCGACCGTCTGGCCATACGGGGTGACGTTGCGTTCGTCCACGCCGTAGTAGTTGACAAGCCGCACGTCGAGCGGATCGCGCCGCAGTTGCCGGGCGATGCCGTCGAGCATCACTTCCATCACCAGTGCGCCCTGCGGGCCGCCGAAGCCGCGAAACGCCGTGTTCGACTGCGTGTTGGTCTTGCAGCACAGCGCGACGATCTCGACGTCGGACAGGTAATACGCGTTGTCGACGTGGCACACGGCGCGCGTTGCCACGGCGCCGGAAAGATCGGCCGAATAACCCGCGCGTAATGCGATCTCGACACGCGCGCCGAGAATGCGGCCGGTTTCGTCGAAGCCGGCTTCGTATTCGTAGAGGGCGTCGTGCCGTTTGCCGGTGATCATGAAATCGTCGTCGCGGTCGGCGCGCAGTTTCACCGGACGCTTCAAGGCGTGCGCGGCGAGCGCGGCCACACACGCAAACAGCGCCGATTGCGATTCCTTGCCGCCGAAGCCGCCGCCCATGCGCCGGCATTCGCACACCACGCTATGCGCCGGCCAATCGAGCATATGCGCGACCACCTGCTGCATTTCGCTCGGATGCTGCGTCGAACTGTAGACGAGCATGCCGTCCATCTCCCTGGGGATCGCGTAGGCGACCTGCCCTTCGAGATAGAACTGTTCCTGGCCGCCGACTTCGAACGTGCCCTGAAGCCGATGCGGCGCGGCGGCGATTTTCGCCGCGGGCTCGCCGCGCTTCAGATGCAACGGCGGCAACACAAACTGTTTGATGGCCTTGGCTTCGGCCGGGCTCAGCACGACGTCGAGCGGCTCATAGCGGACCACGTCGTCGCTTTTTGCCAGCGCAGCGGCACGGCGTGCCAGTTCATGGCTCTCGGCAATGACCGCGAAGACCGGCTGGCCGAGATACAGCACTTCGTTTTCGGCGAGGATCGGGTCGTCATGCAGCACCGGGCCGCAGTTGTTTTCACCGGGGATATCGGCGGCCGACAGCACTGCAATCACGCCCGGCGCGCGCCGCACCGCGTCCAGATCGAGCGAGACGATGCGTGCGTGCGCCTCGCGCGACAGGCCGAGCGCCGCATGCAGCGTGCCGTGGAGTTCGGGCAGGTCGTCGGTATAGGCGGCCTCGCCGCTCACATGCAGCGTGGCGGATTCGTGCGGCAGCGACGTGCCGATCGCGGCGCTTTCCTCGCCATTGGCGGCGTGTTGGATAAATACTTCGTTTTGCCGGTTCATCAGGGCGACTCCTGCGCGGCCGTCGTGCCCGTTTCTTCCGCTTCGAATGCGAAGGCATTCACCTCGTGGAGCGCGAGCGGCGCATCGTCGCGCGTTTCCATCTGGAAGCGCAGCAGCAGATTGCGCGCCACCTTCAATCGATACGCGCTCGAGGCTCGCATGTCGGTGAGCGGCTGGTAGTCGGCGGCGAGCGCGTCCATTGCGCGGTGGGTGGTCTGCGCATCCCAGGGCGCGCCCGTCAGCGCGGCTTCGGCGTGAGCGGCGCGCTTTGGCGTCGCCGCCATGCCGCCAAAGGCGATGCGCGCCTCGACGATCGTGCCGTCCGCAATCCGCAATGCAAAGGCGGCGCAGACCGCCGAGATGTCCTGATCGTAGCGTTTTGCGACCTTGTAAATGCGCAGGCGCAGATCGGGCGCGGGACGTGGCACGCGGATCGCCTCGACGAATTCACCGGCTTCGAGTGCGGTCTTCTGATAGCCGAGGTAAAACGCGTCGAGCGGCACCGTGCGCGTCTTGCGGCCGCGTCGCAGTACGACTGCGGCGTTAAGCGCGAGGAGCGCCGGCATCGAATCGCCGATGGGCGAGCCGTTCGCGACATTGCCGCCGAGCGTGCCAGCATTGCGGATCGGCAGCGAGGCGAAGCGGGTCCAGAGTTCGGCGAGTTCGGGGTAGTCGGCGGCAAGCGTGGCGTAGGCGTCTTCCAGCGTGACCGCCGCGCCGATCGTCAAGGTTTGTGCGTCGCGCCCAATGGTCTTGAGCTCCGCCACATTGCCGAGGTACAGGATGTCGCCGAGATCGCGGAACTGCTTGGTGATCCACAGGCCCACATCGGTGCTGCCGGCGACAATGCGTGCCTGCGGCTGCTGCACACGCAGGTCCGCCAGTGCATCCAGCGTGCGCGGCGCGTAGAACGCGGGCGTGCCGAAAGCATCGCCGCGCACATCGGGCGCGCGATATTCGAAGGTGTCTTTGCGTTGCAGAGGACTGAGCGCCTCGGTGACGGCGGCGCGGTCGAACGCCACGCGCGGATACTGGCCATAGTCGAACATCTTCTGCGCGGCATCGACGATCGGCCGGTAGCCGGTGCAGCGGCACAGATTGCCGGACAAGGCGGCGTTGATTTCGTCGCGGGTCGGCAGTCCGGCGGCCGCAGGCTGGTTTTCGTACAGCGCCCACATCGACATCACGAAACCGGGGGTGCAAAAACCGCATTGCGAGCCGTGGCAGTCGACCATCGCCTGCTGCACCGGGTGCAGTGCGCCGTCAGCCGCGCGCAGATCTTCCACGGTCAGGAGTGCCCGGCCATGGAGGGTGGGCAGGAACTGGATGCAGGCGTTGACGGCCTTGAGGGTCAGCCGGCCGTCGCCATCGAGTTCGCCGAGCACGACCGTGCAGGCGCCGCAGTCGCCTTCCGCGCAACCTTCCTTGGTGCCTGTGCAATGCAGGTCTTCGCGCAGGTGCTGGAGCACGGTGCGCGTCGCCGGCACGCCCTGAACCTCACGGACGGCCCCACGGTGATAGAAGCGGATGGTTTGCGTTGTCATGGCGAATCCGAAAGACATTGCGGACCGGGCGCGCGTTACGCAGGGGGTCGTACCGCAGCCGGCCTCGCGCACGTAGATCGCCATCCATATGCGACGATAGCACTCCCTCGTCTCAAAAATATTTCCCCAGGGTGATGGGGGTTATTCGCGGACGGTCATAAGCGACCGCGCGCCGTGGCTGACGTCGCGCTCGCGGGGCAGGGCGGTTTGGCTGGAAACCCCTGCGCAGCAAGCCGCAACGGGCGGCGCGCGAGGCGCCGCAAGACGGGAATCGGGACGAGAAGGGCGGAGAAAAGGGGCCAGTCTGGCCCCAGGCATTGACTACGACGGCGCGCGCCGATGCGGCGCGCCGGGTACATCCGGCTCAGCGACGAGCCGGGCCATGGCGGTGTTCAAGCCTGCTTTTTAAGCAATGCGGCGGCGATTACGAATCAGGCTCAGCGCGAGCGGCACATAGGCCACGAAAAACGCGAGCAGCGACCACTGCGGCAGCGTAAGGCCGAAAATCGGCGGATACGCCGTTTCACACAATCCCGAGACCTTGAATACACCCGGCAGCCAGTGAGCTGGCGGCAGGCTGTCGACCACCGGCTGCAGCGTGTCGAAACCGCAGCTAAAGCCTGGATTGGCCTGCACGTACACATGCCGCGCCGCCGTCACGATGCCGGCCAGCGCCGAAATGGCGGCCAGCGCTTCGAGCAGCCGCACGCCGCGCCAGCTATTGAAACGCGCGCCCAGGAACGCAAAGATCGCGATCAGCAGGAAGAAGTAGCGCTGCAAAATGCACAGCGGGCAAGGATCTTCGTGCAGGCCATATTGCAGATACAGCGCGCCGGCCACCAGCGCCACGCAGATCAGGCCAAGCAGAACCAGCAGGGTGCGCTCGCGGCGCAGCATCGCATTATCGTTATTCATGGATCGTGTGGCTGTCGAAAGTCGAAAACCCCAAGGGGGCGGGTGCCCGCGATTCTAGCGCGAACCCCAGCCGCCCGGTTTTCGGCTACCGGATCGTGTTGAGCACCGCTTCGACAGCGCGGCCGATCGCCAGCAGGGCGTCGTCGCCATGCGGCGCGCCCGCCAGCATCAGGCCGACCGGGGCGTCGCCGTGGCGATGGCAGGGCAGCGAAAGCGCGCAGGTATCGAGGAAATTAAACGCGCTCGGATTGCGCAGGATCAACGCATTGGTGCGGGCGAAAGCATCGTCGTCATGCACCAGATCGGCCACGCGTGGCGGCACGACCGGCACCGTCGGCGCCACGATCGCGTCGAAGCGCTGCCACAGCGTGTTGCGGGCCGCTTCCAGCAGGGCGTTGCGTTCGGCCACCAGGTCGAGGTAGTCGGCGGCGCTGGCCGGCTGGCCTTTCAGAATGCGCGTCAGCACGCGCGGATCGTATTGCTCGCGGTGCTTTTCCAGCAGGGGACGATGCCAGGCATAGGCCTCGATCGACGGAAAACCGAAGCGGTTGATCTCCGGCAAGCGGTCGAGCGGTGCAAAACGCACTTCGCTGACAATCGCGCCGGCCGCTTCCAGATGCTTGAGCGCCGCATCGATGGCGGCGGCCACGGCCGGCTCGACGTCGTCGGTCACGTAGTGGGTGAGCACGCCGAGGCGCACGCCTTCGAGCGGGCGCAGCGCCGGGATGCGCGGCTCGAGCCCCGCCAGCATCCGGTCGACCAGCGCGCAGCAGGCCACCGATACCCCGATCGGCCCGAACGAATCGAGCGTCGCCGAGAGCGGCACGCCGCCGTGTTTGGGGATGCGATCAGCGGTGGGTTTGAAGCCGGTCAGACCACAGAGCGCCGCCGGGATGCGGATCGAGCCGCCGGTGTCGGTGCCGAGTGCGATGGCGGCCATGCCGTCCGCCACCGACGCCGCCGCGCCCGAGGACGATCCGCCGGAGACCCGCTCGTCGCCCTTCACGTCACGCCGGTAAGGCGAGAGCGGATGGCCGTAGTGCGGATTCAGCCCGAGTCCGGAGAACGCGAACTCGCTCATATTGGTGCGTCCGACGATCACCGCGCCGGCCCGTTTCAGGCGCGCCACCGTAACGGCGTCGGCGCCGGCCGGCCGCGCATCGGCGAGCACGGTCGAGCCGGCGCGCGTCACCTGGCCTTCGATATCGAACAGGTCCTTGATCGATACCGGAATGCCCGCGAGCGGCGACAGCACGGTGCCGGCCGCGCGCAGACGATCATGGCCGTCGGCGGCGGCGCGGGCATTCTCGGCGTCGACGTGGATGAAAACGGTCGAGCCCTGGCCGGACGGATCGGCGATGCGTTCGAGCGCGGTTTCGACGAGCTGGCGGCTGGTGGTGCGGCCGGCGGCCAGATCGGCGGCAAGCTGGGCGAGCGGCGGGAAGGGTGTGAATTCGGTGGCCATGATCATTCCGGTCAGGTCATTCACGGGCCTGCGCGGCGCGGCTCGCGGCGTCTTGCCGGACGGGGCCGGAAGCGCGGGGAGTAGTCTGCACATGCGTCGTGAACGAGGGGTGCGGCGGCGTGAGAAGCAAGGGTGGAACTCGTTCGCAGGCATTGTAGAACAAGGGCACAAAGCGCCGCGGGAAAGGAAAATATTGTTCCGACATTTCCTCGCCGCGCCGCCATTTCAGAAACATCTCCATTCTGGACGGCACGGCAAACCGGGCTCGCCGGCAAGGTGCGGTAGTATCGGGTCTCAATATTACTTTTTGTAAGAAATGGGGGTTCGCCTATGCACCAGGGTATCGGCTTCATTCAGGATCTGGCGGTGGTCATGGCGCTCGCGGGCGTCGTCACCGTGCTGTTTCATCGCCTGAAGCAGCCGGTGGTGCTCGGCTATATCGCCGCCGGTGTGATCATCGGGCCGTATACGCCGCCGTTTCAGTTGATCCACGACGAGCAGACCATTCAGACGCTCGGCGAACTCGGCGTCGTGTTCCTGATGTTTTCGCTGGGGCTCGAATTCAGTCTGCGCAAGCTGTTTCAGGTCGGCGCGACGGCGATCGTCGCCGCCTTGTCCGAAATCGTGCTGATGCTGTGGCTCGGCTATGAGATCGGCAGCGCATTCGGCTGGAGTTCGATGGACTCGCTGTTTCTCGGCGCGATTCTCGCGATCTCGTCCACCACCATCATCGTCAAGGCGCTGTCCGAACTCGGCCTGAAGCGCGAGCGTTTCGCGCAACTGGTGTTCGGCATTCTGATCGTCGAGGACATTCTCGCGATCGCCATGCTGGTGCTGCTGTCCGGCATCGCCCAGACCGGACAGTTGAGCGCGGGCGTCGCGCTGGTCACGCTCGGCAAGCTGCTGCTGTTCATGACGGTGTCGCTGGTGGTGGGCATCCTCGTGGTGCCACGCGCGCTCAATTACGTGGCGCGTTCGGGCAGCGACGAAATGCTGCTGGTGTCGGTGCTCGGCTTCTGTTTTGGCTTTTGTCTGCTGGTGGTGAAGCTCGATTACAGCATCGCGCTCGGCGCATTTCTGATCGGCGCGATCATGGCGGAGTCGCGTCATCTGCACCGCATCGAGCATCTGATTGCGCCGCTGCGTGACGCGTTTTCGGCGATCTTCTTCGTCACCATCGGGTTGATGCTCAACCCCCATGTGCTGGTCGATTACGCCTGGCCGATCGCGGTCATCACCGTGGCCGTGATCGTCGGCAAGATCGTCTCTTGCGGCCTCGGCACGTTCCTCGCCGGCAAGGACGGACGCACGGCGATGCGGGTCGGTATGACGGTGTCGCAGATCGGCGAGTTCTCGTTCATCATTGCTTCGCTCGGCCTCACCCTGAAGGTGACGAGCGCGTTTCTGTATCCCATCGCGGTGGCGGTATCGGCGTTGACGACCTTGTTCACTCCCTATCTGATCCGCGCCGCCGATCCGCTTACCCAGCGGCTTGGTCACGCGATGCCGCGCACCGTCGCCAATGTGTTCGGCATGTATTCGCAATGGCTCGGCAGCCTGCGGCCTGCCGGCGACGGCCCGACTCCCTTCGGCATCACCCGGCGAATCATTGTGCAGATCGTGGTGAATCTCGCGCTGGTGGTGGCGATCTTTCTCGCGGTGACGTATGGCGCGAGTTACGCGAGCGCGCTGCTGGATCGCTGGTTGCCGTCCGAGCCGATGCAGCGCGTGGTGCTGTGGAGCATGGCCTTGTTGATGTCGATGCCATTCCTCGTGGCCGTGTATCGCAAGACCCAGTCGCTCGCGCTGCTGCTGGCCGAACTCGGCGTGCAGCCCGCGACAGCAGGGCGCTTCACGCGCGCGATCCGCTCGGCGATCTCCGAGCTCGTGCCGGTGGTGTCGATGGTGGGCGTGTTTCTGGTGGTGGCGGCACTGTCCGGCGGGATCCTGCCGCCGACGGGCCTGCTGATCGCCGTGCTGATATGCGCCGCCCTGCTGATGACGCTGCTCTGGCGCTGGTGCGTGAAGATCCACGCGGCCTTGCAGATCGCACTACGCGAAACTTTCGATGAGCAACCCGATCCATAAAAGAAGACGGTTATCGCATCGGCTGATGAGCACGGCGGAACAATGTGAGCAATTGTGTGCAGGTTTGCGGCACCTCGCCCGGTAGCGGATAATCGATCCATACCTATTCGTTCGCGTGGAAGGCGCCCGTCCGACAGTCATGAGCGAAAACAAGCCAGAGAATGCCGGTACGCCCGGCACCCCGTCCCCGTCCGGCACGCCGGCTGAGGTTTCGAAGCCCGCTGTGGCAATCCCCGGGGTTCCCCAGCCAGCCGGTTCGCAGCCCGGGACAGCGCCCGTCTCTCCAAAGGCGGCCTTGCCGCCCTCACATGAGGATTCCGTCCAGTCGGCCGCCGCAGAAGAAGCTGCGGTTCGGTCTTCGACGGACGACCCGGCTAGCGCGTCGAGCGTGACGCCTGCGGATACTGTCGAAGCCCAGAAGAAAGACGCCGCCGAGGCGCGCGCGTCCGCTGCGGAGTCGACGGCGCGGCAAGAGGCATACGCGCAGCAGGAGGCTCAAACCCAACAACTGCGCGACGCCGCGCGGGCCAGGCCGGCGGCTGCGGAAGCAGCTGCAGCATCCGCGGCCGCCGCGACAGCCGCGACAGCCGCGACAGCCGCAACAGCCGCAACAGCCGCCTCCGCGCCGCCGATCACGGGTGCGGGAAGCAGCGAGGCCGCGGCGGCTGGCGCGCGCGCCGGGTCGAGTTCGGTGCCGCCAGGCTTCGGCGCGGCTCCCGATTTCACTGCAACCAACCCGCCGCCGCCGAATGCGTTGCCGCCATCCCCGCCGCGTTACCTGAAGCAGACTGATTCGGCCTGGTCGGTGTTCGGCCGCATCATCGCGGCGCGGGCGCGGCAGATCTTCGACCGCGCGGGACAGCGGATCACCCAGCGGACCCTTCGTATCGGCGTGTCGGCGCGCATCTTTCATCCGGAACCGGGCGCCAAAGGTTTGCGCGGCAAGACGCTGCAATATCTCGAAGAATCGATTGCGCATTGGGTGATGTCGCGCGACGTGCTGGTCTTCATGATCCCCACCGTCGGTCACCAAGGCATGCTGCATCCGAGCAACATCCGTCTGCGCGACTACGCGAAGCATCTGGACGGCCTGTTGCTGCAAGGCGGCGCGGATGTTTCGCCGCAGTCCTACGCCGAGCAGGCGACGAGCCCCGAGTGGCCCGGCGACCGCGTCCGGGATATGTACGAGCTGGAACTGCTGCACGAATTCATCGAGTCAGGCAAGCCGGTGCTGGGCGTGTGCCGCGGCTGTCAACTGATCAACGTGGCGTTCGGCGGCTCGCTGTATCAGGACATTGCCACCGACGTGCCGACCGCCGGCGCGCACGTCAACGAACACTACGATCAACACCGCCACGGCATTCATTTTCCGGATGGCTCGACGCTCGCCAATATGTTTCCGGGGCGGCGCGACGCCATCGTCAATTCGATTCACCATCAGGCGGTCAAGACACTCGGCCGCGATCTCAATATTGAGGCGGTATCGGCGGCGGATGGCATCATCGAAGCCATCCGCTATCGACGCGCGCCGTTCGTGATGGGCGTGCAGTGGCACCCGGAGTTTCATCGCGCGGGCGGTGCGGAATTGCTCGATTGCACGCCGTTGCTCGACACATTTTTACGCGTGGCGCGCGAGACGCGGTTCTAGGCGGCACGCTTATCAAGATCACTTTCGCGGCAGGGATTTTCGGCAGGCGATACGACGGCACGAAACGGCTCCGTTTTTAAAAAGACGGGGCCGTTTTTCTGTTGATGCGAATTTTTTTGAGATTCGCTTGAGAGCACACAGGTCGTCGTGACCTGCTTTGGCCGGGCGCAAACGGATGGAAAATAAGTCTCTCTCCATGCGGCGTACTGTTTCTTTTTAGTACATCAGGCGAGACACTTTTTCGAGATTTGTCGATCGATTCGACAAAACCTTGGGAATGCTATCTATCTCGATTTAAAGTGCTGTCACATGCCGCTGTAGCGCTTCGCTTGGGCGCAAATCCGCGCGATAATCCGAGGCTATTTGGAATTCGCCTGGAGCATGCACGTATGAAAATCCTCTTGACTGTTCGGCGCGTCATGTTGTTTGTGACCGCGTGCGCGCTGCTGCAGCACGGCGGTTTCGTACTGGCAGGAGAGGACGATGGATCAGCGGATTCGGCGCCGATCGTCGGAACCCGGCCGGCCATGAATACGCTCACGCCCCAGCCGGTTGCCACCGGATCGTTAGCGGCTTCGGCTTCGGCCTCTTCCGGCGTTGGGGCGGCGCGCGCCGCGGACGATGACGCCAGTGCGAACGGCGGCGACGCGCAAGGCAACGTCGCCGAGCTGATGCAAATGATTCACGACTCGCAACTCACCGAGCTGCGCACCACCTACAACGGCAGCTATGGCGCGAGTCTGTTCTTCGACGCGCAGGAAATGACGTACTACATCGCCTTGTTTCAGGACAAGCATTTCTGGCGCGTGATCAAATCGCAGGACGACGCGCGCTCCGAGGCCATCTATGCGGGCTTCGTGCAGCAGACCGCGCAATTGTCCGAGGTAGAAATTCGCCGCACGCGCTTGCAGGCGCAAAAGGCATTTATCGAAGACGTGATCGCGCTTTCGGAAGACCGCGCGAAGCGCCTGCAGGCCGACCTCGATGTGGCGCGCACGCAGCAGGCGCGAGTCAACGACTATCAGCGCCAGACGCAGAGCGAAGCACAGGCCTTGCGCGCGGCCAAGGAAAAGGCTCAGGCTCAGTTGGTCGAAGTACAGAGGCAGGTTCAGCAGTTGCAGCGGCAGAACGAATCGGGGCTGCCGGTTTCGCCGGTGTCACGCTAGGCGGCGCTGCGGTAATTATCTTCGTGTGTGTTTTCAATACGGAAAGCCCGGCAATTCGCCGGGCTTTCGTTTATGTGCGGCGATCCAGCGGGTACACATAACGCAGCGCCGTGATGTCCACCCCGCCCATCCGATCGGGCTCCGCGCCTGAGAACAGCCAACCCTGACGTTCATAGAAACCGATGGCCGGCGTATTGCCTTCCAGCACGTACAGATAAAGCTGGTTCTCGCCTTGCGCGCGAGTCCAGTCGACGGCCGCCTGTATCAGCCGCTTGCCCACACCCAGGCCCTGATGGCCGGGCAAGGCGTGCAAATTGTCCAGCAGAACACCCCACGCGGAATCAGGCTGCCATTCGACACACGCAAACCCGATCGGCTCGCCGGCGACTTCAGCGATCACCACATTGCGCCGTTCGGCCCCCGGCGCGTTGAGCCGCGCTTGCCAGTAGGCGGCGCGCTCGCGCGTCACTTCGCCGTCGAGGAAGGCGTCGGGCAGCAGGCCACGGTACGTCGCTTGCCAACTGGCGGCATGGATTGACGCGATCAGCGCGGCATCGGTGGGGGTGGCGGGACGCAGGGAAACAGCACGGGCAGTGGACATCGGTTCGGCGCTTATGTGGCGGTTACGTCGCAGTTACGTAATAGCGAGGCAATATGCCAAGAGTACGGTGAGTGTACTGCGGCGGCCACCACCGGCGCGATCAGTGGGCCGCCGGACTGCACGCTTGTGTCAGGGGCGGTAAGATTCGGCCTCACAGGTTGTAAGGGCGGATTCGGTTGGTGCGCGGGTTTACCCTTATACCGTCGTGTTGCGTGGCGCATCAGAATGCAGCGCCCTGCGGCGCATTCGCGCAGGTTTCCTCGCCACTGGCATTTGCTCGCCGACGCGGTGAAATGTTGTCAACCGCCCAATCATGCCGGGCTCGATCCGGCGGTGGGCCATTTCGAGAATGTCATGTCTACTGCGTCTCACGCATCGTCCAACGAATCGAAAGTCCGGACCGTTTTCCGCGTCGTCAGCGGCAACTTCCTGGAGATGTACGATTTCATGGTCTATGGCTACTACGCCTCGGCGATCGCCAAGACCTACTTTCCGAGCGGGAGCGATTTCGCCTCGCTGATGCTGTCGTTGTCGGTATTCGGCGCGGGTTTCCTGATGCGGCCGCTCGGCGCCATCGTCCTCGGCGCTTACATCGACCATCACGGCCGCCGCAAAGGCCTGATGCTGACACTCGGCCTGATGGCGCTCGGCACGCTCACGGTCGCCGCGATTCCGGGCTACTCCACCATCGGCATGCTCGCGCCAGCCCTCGTGCTGCTGGGGCGTCTGCTGCAAGGCTTCTCGGCGGGGGTGGAGCTGGGCGGCGTCTCGGTCTATCTGTCGGAAATCGCCACCAAGGGCAACAAGGGCTTCTATTGCTCGTGGCAGTCGGGCAGCCAGCAGGTCGCTGTGGTGTTCGCGGCGCTGATCGGCGTGGTCCTGAATCAGATTCTTCCCGCGGCACAAATGGGAGCATGGGGCTGGCGCGTGCCGTTCCTGATCGGCTGCCTGATCGTGCCGTTCCTGTTCATCATCCGTAGCTCGCTGCAGGAGACCGCGGAATTCGCGGCGCGCAAGCATCGTCCGAGCATGGGCGAGATCATGAAGTCGATGCTCGATAACTGGGGCATCGTGCTCGGCGGCATGGGCATGGTGATCATGACCACGGTGTCGTTCTACATGATCACGGCCTATACGCCGACCTTCGGCAAGGAAGTGCTGAAGCTGTCGTCGCTGGATGCGCTGGTCGTCACCGTCTGTATCGGGCTGTCGAATCTGGTCTGGTTGCCGCTTGCCGGTGCCGTGTCGGACCGCATCGGGCGCCGTCCGGTGCTGCTGGTATTCACGATCCTGACCATTCTCACGGCGTACCCGGCGGTGCAATGGCTCGTGAGCGAGCCGTCGTTCGCACGCCTGCTGGTGGTCGAGTTGTGGCTGTCGTTCCTGTACGGCAGCTACAACGGCGCGATGGTGGTGGCCTTGACCGAGGTGATGCCGGTCGAAGTGCGTACCGCGGGTTTCTCGCTCGCCTACAGCCTCGCGACGACGATCGGCGGCTTCACGCCGGCTATCTCGACGCTGCTGATCCATAACACCGGCAACAAGGCGGCGCCTGGCTTGTGGCTCGGTCTCGCGGCGATCTGCGGGTTGATCGCCACGCTGGTGCTGTATCGCACGCCGGAATCGCGCAAGCAGTATCGCGCGGCGTAACGAGATAAGTGACGGACTAAGCGGCGGGCCAAGTGGCCGCAGGCAGCCGCGATGGAAGTAGCGCCAGGCTGACACGCAAAAACCCCACGGTCGCAAGACTGTGGGGTTTTTGCTTTTGGGTTCTCCAGCCTCGGAGCCTTTAAGCCTCGGAGTCCTTGAGCCTCGGTGTCCTTAAGCCTGGACCCGGCCTTGGACCTGGCCTTGGACCTGGCCGGGAAGACGCGCCTACGCCTCGCGCAACTCGTCCGCGACCCTCGCCACGACGGCATCCCATGCGCCCGGTTGCGGCTGACGCACGAGACGCGCGCCGGGATACCACGGGCTGCGCGGTTCGTCGACGAACCAGCGCCAGTCGGCGGCAAACGGCAGCATCAGCCAGAGCGGCTTGCGCAGCGCGCCGCTCAGATGGGCAATCGAGGTGTCGATCGAGACGACGGCGTCGAGCCGTTCGATGATCGCCGCGGTATCCGCGAAATCGCCGATGCGGTTGTCGAAGCGATGAATGGAGCCGGCGCGCGGATGGGCGTCGAGCGTGGCGCGCTCCTGCTCGCTGAGATCCGGCTGCAGGATGATCCAGTCGATACCGTCGAGCGCGAAGAGCGGTTCGAGCGCGGCGAGCGGCATCGTGCGGTTTTCCTGCTGCTGGACACGGCCGGACCAGGCGAGGCCGATCTTGCGCCTGGCGTGGCCGCCCAGCGAGCCGCGCCATTTGCGCCGGTAAGTCGGCGGCACGCTGAGATACGGCGTGCGCGCCGGGATGGTATCGCGATCGATGCCGAGCGCCAACGGCAGGCTCAGCAGCGGGCATTGCAGATCCGCCGCCGGACGCGGCGTGCCCCGAGCAATCAGCGTGACGCGCCATTGAGCCGCGGCCGGCGCCAGAATCGGCATGAGTTGCGGCTGCACTTCGAGTACGACGCGCGCGGCGCGCTGCGCCACGCTCGGCATGAAACGCACGAATTGCAGTGTGTCGCCGAAGCCCTGTTCGGCATGCACGAGGAGCGTGCGCTTCTCGATCGGCTCGCCTTGCCAGCGCGGCAGCGTCTGCGGGTCAGCTTGAGCCGTGGTCTGCAGACGCCACTCGTATTCGGGAAGGCCGCGCGCGAAGTCGCCGAGCGTGAGCCACGCAACGGCCCGGTTCAGATGCGCCGACGCCAGATCGGGCCGCAGCCGCAAGGTCTGATCGAACGCGCGTACTGCCGCCGTGTGCGCGCCAAGCGCGTGATGCGTGGTGCCGAGGCTTAGCCACGCGAGCGCGAATTTCGGATCGAGGCCCACCACGCGCTCGAAACGCTGCAGCGCCTCCTTATGACGTCCCAAGGCGGCGAGCGAATTGCCCAGGCCGTACAGCGCAGGCGGAAATTTCGGCTGTAATGCCAGCACGGCTTCGAAGGCGTCGAGCGCCTCTTCATGCTGACCGCTTGCAGCCAGCGTGTTGGCGAGGTTGAAATGCGCGGCGACAAAACGCGGCTGCGCGGCAATCGCGGCACGGAATTGCGTGATCGCTTCGGCGGGCTGGTTGAGCGCGTTGAGCGCCATGCCGAGATTGTTGTGGGCGCCTGCGTGGCCCGGCTTGAGTTCGAGCGCGCGCCGGAACGCGGCGACTGCTTCGTCGTGGCGCCCCAACGAGTGCAGCGCGTTGCCCAGGTTGTTGTGGGTCGACGCGTCATTCGGTTGCAGACGCAACGATTTGCTGAAGGCGTCCGCCGCGTCTTCATGACGACCCGCCTGCGCGTAAGCATTGCCGAGGTTGTAATGCGCGAGCGGAAAGCCCGGCGCGAGCGTCAGGGCATTGCGAAAGCGCTCGATGGCACCGTCGAGTTGGCCGAGAGCTTTGAGCGCATTGCCGAGATTCAACTGCAGCGCGGCATCCTGCGGACGCAGATTAGCCGCGCGGCCGACGAGGTCGGCAGCTTCGGCATGCTGACCCTGCTGGTGGCGGATGACGCCCAGCAGGTGCAGCGCATCGACATGCTTGGGATCGATATCGAGCGCGGCGCGATAGCCGCGCTCGGCATCGTCGAGGCGGCCGTCACGATGCGCCGCGTAGGCGCGTTCAAACAGGGGTTCCATGACGGGAGGGGCGCTTCTTGTAAGGCAAATGTCGCATTTTCCCACACTCGCCGCCCTCTACCCATTGATTGACGCTCAGCAGCTTGATCTATAACTTACGGACAACGGTTCACGCGTTAAACGACGATGCGGCCGCTATCCCTCAACGACCGTGTCGCGCCGCTCGCCGACCTGCCATGAACACACCGCACGCCGAAGGCCACCATCACGATCACGACCAGCATGGCCACGATCACAGCCAGAGTCGGAGTCATGACCACGGCCACGGCCACGGCGGCCATCATCACCACCACGCGCCGGCGGCAGGTCAGGGCCGCGCCTTCGCGATCGCGGTCGCCCTGAATGTGGCCATTGTGGTGATTCAGGGCGTCTACGGCGTGATCGCCCATTCCACCGCGCTACTCGCCGACGCCGGCCACAATCTCTCCGACGTGCTGGGCCTGCTGCTCGCCTGGGGCGCCAGCTGGCTCACCTCGCGCCGCCCCTCGGCGCGCTACACCTTCGGTTACGGCAGCACCTCGATCCTCGCTTCACTGGCGAACGCCGGGTTGTTGCTGTTCGCGAGCGGCGTGATCGTCGCCGAGGCGATTGGGCGCCTGTTCAACCCGGCGCCCGTTGCCGGGATGACGGTGTTCGCGGTCGCCCTCATCGGCATGCTGGTGAACGGTTTTTCCGCGTGGCTTTTCATGCGCGGCCAGAAGGAAGACCTCAATATTCGCGGCGCGTTTCTGCATATGGCGGGCGACGCGCTGATCTCCGCAGCCGTCGCGGTGAGTGGACTGGTGATTCTGTTCACGAACTGGAGCTGGCTCGACCCGCTTATGAGCCTGGTCGTCGTGGGCGTGATCGTCTACGGCACATGGGGGCTGCTGCGCCATTCGGTGCGGCTCGCGCTGGACGCGGTGCCGCCGGGCGTCGATCTGCAACGCATTCGCGAGTTTCTCGCCGGCCAACCCGGCGTCACCGATGTACACGACCTGCACATCTGGGCGCTCTCCACCACCGGCAATGCGCTGAGCGCGCATCTGGTGATTCCCGCCGGACATCCTGGCGACGCGGCCGTCGACGCCATCGTGCTCAGGTTACGCGAAGAATTTTCGATGCAGCACGCCACGCTGCAGGTCGATCTCGGCACCACGCACCATCACTGCTCCCTGCAGCATCCGCACGCCCACTGACGCCTGTTGAGGGGCGGCCGGCACGCATTCGACGCGATCGGGTTGACGCACTGCAACCCGCAGCCGGCGGGGCGGCGGCGTACACTAGGCAGCATCGTTGGTCTCCGGAGTTCTGCATGGCCGCCGCTTCCTACGACGCGTCGCCGGTGCTGATCGTCGGGGCGGGCCCGACCGGTCTCGCTGCGGCAATGAGCCTTGCGCGCGCGCATCTTCCCGTGCGTCTGATCGACAAGGCGCTGCAGCCGGACCCGCATTCGCGGGCCATCGGCATCCAGGCGCGCACGCTCGAACTGCTCGAGCAGCATCGTCTGATCGAGCCGTTTCTCGAGCTGGGTCATCGCGCCCGGGTGGCGAATCTTTTTTCCAATGGACAACGTCTCGCGCGCCTCGACTTCGATCCGCTGCAAACGCGCTACCCATACGTGCTGTTTCTCGATCAGGCCGTCACCGAACGGCTGCTGACCGAGCATCTGGCGACGCTCGGCGTGCGCATCGAGCGCGGTGTCGAATTGACGAGCTTCGAGCAGGACGCGGCCGGCCTCAGCGCGACCTTGCGAGACGCCCAGGGACGCAGCGAGACCGTGCATCCTGCCTACCTGATCGCGGCGGATGGGGCGCACAGCACGGTGCGCCACGGACTCGGCATGAGCTTCGCCGGCAAGACCTTCGAGCAGACTTTCTTGCTGGCCGATCTGCACGCCGAAACGCAGTGGCCCGACGACGAGTTCCATATTTTCGCGTCGGGCGAAGGGCTCGCGGTGCTGTTTCCGATGGGCGAGGGGCGTTATCGGTTGATTGCGGATCGTCCGGCGGCTGAGGAAGCCGGGACGCCTCGATCTGACGCGAGGGGCTCGTTGAAGGGAGCGGGGTCGTCGAGCGCGGCCAGCGGCGCGTCTCCCGAGTCTTCCACGCCTTCAGATGCTAGCGCCACGCCACCCGCCTCCAGCGATGCGCCGCAAGCGCCGCAGGCACCCGCGCCCTCGTTCGAAGAATGCCGCGCGCTCGCCGCACGGCGTATCCATCATCCGGTGAAGTTCGCGGACCTCACGTGGTCGGCGAATTTTCATCTGAACAGCCGCATGGTCGAGCAATTGAGGGTCGGGCGCGTGTTTCTGGCGGGCGACGCCGCGCACGTGCACAGTCCGGCGGGCGCGCAGGGCATGAACACGGGCATCCAGGAAGCCTTCAACCTGGGCTGGAAGCTGGCGCGGGTGATGCGAGGCCGCGCGCCGGATCGCCTGCTCGACTCCTATCATCTGGAGCGGCATCCGATCGAGCGCGACGTGTTGCGGCAAACCAGCTTCATCACGCATCTGGCCGAAGCGGATCATGGGCCGCTCAAGCTCCTGCGCGAGCACGTCATGCCGGCGCTGGCCGCGCTCGGCCCGCTACGCGACGCCGCGCGTCTCACGCTTAGCGAACTGGCGATCCAGTACCGCCGCAGTCCGCTGACGCTGGAGCGCGTGCTGGATGGCGGCCCGCGCGCTGGCGAGCGGGCGCCCGACGCGCTCGTGCATGTGGTGGATGGTCCGCTCGGATGCGCGCCGGGGATCGGCTGTATCTTCGATTTGCACGATCCGGCGCTGTTCTCGTTGTTCCTGCTGGTGGAACCGGACGATACGCAAGAACTGCCGCTCGACCCGGCCGCCAGCCACAAGGTGATGCGCGACGCCGACCTCGACCGTTTGAGCGACGCCATCGAGCGGCTCTTGCCGGGCGCGGTGCGAATCTGGCGTGTCAGCGACACGACGGGCGAGAGCGCGCAATCGCTGTCCGAATCGTATGGGCGCACGCGCCCGGCGTTTTATCTGGTGCGCCCGGATGGGTACATCTGCGCGCGTGGACGTCCGGCGTCGGATCTGAACGCATTGCTGCGTCACTGCGAGGCGTGGTTCGCACGGAGCGTCACGCCGCAGCCCGCCGGTTGAGCGGGCGTGGCGCCGCAGGACACCACGCGGCGCCGAGGCACTTCAACTCACCGAAGCCGCCGCCGGCGTCAACGTATCCCGATGCGCCAGCAACGCCTCTTTGACGATCGGCGAAATCGACTGACTGCCGCCCGCGTCCGGCCGATCGAGCGCGGCCAATAACGCGCGCCGCATCCGCGGCTCCCAGAAGCGGCGAATGTGATCGGCGACGCCAGCGAGTGCTTCTTCACGATCCGGCATCGAATCGAAAAACTCGCCGATCCGGTTCGCCATTTCGATCAGGTTCTGTTCATCCATGGCGTGTCCCTATTTGCCTGACGTTACATTGGCCAGTTCGCGCTGGCGCAGCAAATCGAGCTGTTCCGTATTGAAGCGCGAATAGTCCTTCTGCCATTGCGACGGCTGTTCGACCGGCATGACCTGCACGGCCGTCACCTTGTATTCGGGGCAGTTGGTGGCCCAGTCGGAACTCTCCGTCGTGATCACGTTCGCGCCGGATTCGGGGAAGTGGAATGTCGTATAGACGACGCCCGGCTGCATCCGTTCGGTCACCTTGGCGCGCAGTACGGTTTGTCCCGCGCGCGATTCGATGCCCACCCAGTCATCCATCCTGATGCCGCGTTCTTCCGCGTCGTGTGGGTGAATCTCGAGGCGGTCCTCGTCGTGCCAGCGCGAATTCTCCGTGCGGCGGGTTTGCGCGCCCACGTTGTATTGCGACAGGATGCGTCCGGTGGTGAGAATCAGCGGGAATTTGCGCGTGACCTTTTCGGGTGAGGCGATAAACCTGGTGATCACGAACTTGCCCTTGCCGCGCACGAAGGTGTCGATATGCATGGTCGGCGTGCCGTCCGGCGCGTTGTCATTGCAGGGCCACTGGATGCTGCCGAGCTGTTCGAGCTTCGCGTAGGAAACGCCGTGGAAGGTCGGCGTGAGGCGGGCGATTTCGTCCATGATCTCGGACGGATGCGCGTAGTCCATTTCGTAGCCGAGCGCGCGGGCGAGCAACACGGTGACTTCCCAGTCGGCGTAACCGGCGATCGGCGGCATCACCTTGCGCACGCGCGAGATGCGGCGCTCGGCGTTGGTGAAGGTGCCGTCCTTTTCGAGGAACGACGAACCCGGCAGCAGCACGTGCGCATACTTCGCGGTCTCGTTGAGAAAAATGTCCTGAACCACGATGCATTCCATCGACGACAGCGCAGCCGACACGTGATGCGTGTTCGGATCGGACTGCACGATGTCCTCGCCCTGGCAGTAGAGGCCCATGAAGCTGCCGTCGAGCGCGGCTTCGAACATGTTGGGAATGCGCAGACCCGGCTCGGGTTGCAGCGTGACGTGCCAGGCGTCTTCGAACAGGGTACGCGTGGTCGTATCGCTGATATGGCGATAGCCCGGCAGCTCGTGCGGGAACGAGCCCATGTCGCACGAACCCTGCACGTTGTTCTGGCCGCGCAGCGGATTCACGCCCACGCCTTCGCGGCCAATGTTGCCGGTGGCCATCGCGAGGTTCGCAATCCCCATCACCATGGTCGAGCCTTGCGCGTGTTCGGTGACCCCGAGACCGTAGTAGATCGCGGAGTTGCCGGGCGTCGCGTAGATGCGGGCCGCGGCACGCACGTGTTCGGCCGGCACGCCGGTGATCTCCGCGGTGGCTTCCGGCGCGTTTTCCGGCAGCGCGACAAACGCGCGCCATTGCTCGAACGCGCGCGTGTCGCAACGTTGCGCAATGAAGGCTTCGTTGAGCAGCCCCTCGGTGACGATCACATGGGCCAGCGCATTGATGACCGCGACGTTGGTGCCCGGACGCAATTGCAGATGATGCATGGCCTTGACGTGCGGCGTATCGACCAGGTCGATGCGGCGCGGATCCACGACGATCAGCTTCGCGCCTTGCCGCACGCGGCGCTTCAGACGCGAGCCGAACACCGGATGGCCGTCGGTGGGATTCGCGCCGATCACCATGATGACGTCGGCCTTGTCGACGGACGCGAAGGTCTGCGTGCCGGCCGATTCGCCCAGCGTGGTCTTCAGGCCGTAGCCGGTCGGCGAGTGGCACACGCGCGCGCAGGTGTCGACATTGTTGTTGCCGAACGCGGCGCGCACGAGCTTTTGCACCAGGTACGTTTCTTCGTTGGTGCAGCGCGACGACGTGATGCCGCCGATCGAGTCGCGGCCATGCTTGGCCTGGATGCGGCGAAACTCCGAGGCCGCGTAGCTGAGCGCCTCGTCCCAACTGACTTCGCGCCACGGATCGGTGATCTTCGCGCGGATCATCGGCTTGGTGATGCGGTCTTTATGCGTGGCATAACCCCACGCGAAGCGGCCCTTCACGCAGGCGTGTCCTTCGTTGGCCTGGCCGTTCTTGTGCGGCACCATCCGCACGACCTGGTTGCCCTTCATCTCGGCCTTGAACGAGCAGCCGACGCCGCAATACGCGCACGTCGTCACCACCGAGTGCTCGGCCTGACCGAGCATGACGACGGTCTTTTCCTGCAGCGTCGCGGTGGGGCATGCGGCGACGCAGGCCCCGCACGAGACGCATTCCGATTCCATGAACGGTTGACTGGCGCTCGCGGCGACGCGCGATTCGAAACCGCGTCCGGCGATGGTCAGCGCGAACGTGCCTTGCGTCTCTTCGCAGGCGCGCACGCAGCGGTTGCATACGATGCACTTGGACGGGTCGTAGGTGAAGTACGGATTCGACTCGTCCTTCTTGTCCTTCAGATGATTGGCGCCGTCGAAGCCGTAGCGCACTTCACGCAGCCCCGTCACGCCGGCCATATCCTGCAGTTCGCAGTCGCCGTTGGCGGGACAGGTCAGGCAGTCGAGCGGGTGATCGGAGATGTAGAGCTCCATCACGTTGCGGCGCAGCGACTGCAGGCGGTCGGTTTGCGTGCGTACTTTCATGCCCGCTTCGACGGGCGTCGTGCACGACGCCGGATAACCGCGCTTGCCTTCGATTTCGACGAGACACAGGCGGCATGAGCCGAATGGTTCGAGGGAATCGGTGGCGCATAGTTTCGGTACGTGCACGCCGGCTTCGATAGCCGCGCGCATCACGGATGTGCCAGCCGGAACGGTGATCGCCTGGCCATCGATTTCGAGCGTCACGTCGACGTCGGCATGACGCAAGGGCGTGCCGTAGTCGGTGTCGTCGAAGGGCGCGCGGGCCTGCTTGCTGGTCTGCGCCAGCGCTTGCGATTTGCA
This sequence comes from Paraburkholderia sp. BCC1885, assembly GCF_900996235.1. Lineage (GTDB taxonomy): Bacteria > Pseudomonadota > Gammaproteobacteria > Burkholderiales > Burkholderiaceae > Paraburkholderia. The sequence goes on along the minus strand of NZ_CAAJGM010000208.1, from coordinate 772,745 downwards.
GGCGCAATTGCCGGAGCCGCAACCGCCTGCGGAGGAATTAAGCACGTCGGACATGGTGGGCTCCATCGTCAGGCCGCCGCCGCTTTGGGCAGGACGGTGTCGAGACCGAAGTCTTCGGGGAAATGGTCGAGTGCGGACAGCACCGGGAAAGGTGTCATGCCGCCCATGGCGCAGAGCGAGCCGGACACCATCGTGTCGCACAGGTCGCGCAGCAACTGGACTTGCCTCGTCGAGGTGTCGCCGTTACGGATCCGCGCAATCACTTCGACGCCGCGCGTCGAGCCGATCCGGCAGGGCGTGCATTTGCCGCAGGATTCGAGCGCGCAGAAATGCATGGCGTATTGCGCAAGCTCGGCCAGGTTCGAGGTGTCGTCATGCACGACGATGCCGCCGTGTCCCACCACCGCGCCGACCGCCGCGTAGGCTTCGTAGTCGAGCGGAATGTCCCACTGGCTTTCCGGCAGATAGGTGCCGAGCGGGCCGCCCACCTGCACCGCGCGCGCCGGCCGGCCACTGGCCGTGCCGCCGCCATAGTCGTGCAGCAGCTCGCGCAGCGTCACGCCGAACGCGAGTTCGACGAGACCGCCTTGCCTGACATTGCCGGCGAGCTGAAACGGCAGCGTGCCGCGCGAGCGGCCCATGCCGAAGTTTTTGTAGAACGCCGCCCCGCGCGCGAAGATGATCGGCACCGTGGCGAGCGTGATGACGTTGTTGATGACGGTTGGTTGTCCGAACAAACCCACCAGCGCCGGCACCGGCGGCTTGGCGCGCACGATGCCGCGTTTGCCTTCGAGCGATTCGAGCAGCGCGGTTTCTTCGCCGCACACATAGGCGCCCGCGCCTTTCGCAACCTGCAGTTCAAACCGGTGGGCCGAACCGAGCACGCTGTCGCCCAGCCAGCCGGCATCGCGGGCGCGCTGGATGGCTGCTTCGAGCGTCGCAATCGCGTGCGGATACTCGCTGCGCACGTAGATGTAGCCGAGCGTCGCGCCGGTCACGATGCCCGCGATGATCATGCCTTCGATCAGCACGTAGGGATCGCTCTCCATGATCAGGCGGTCGGAGAAGGTGCCGGAGTCGCCTTCATCCGCATTGCAGACGACATACTTCTGGGCTGCCTGCGCGCCCCGCACCGTGCGCCATTTGATGCCGGCGGGGAAGGCCGCGCCGCCCCGGCCGCGCAGACCCGATTCGATCAGGGCTTCGCAGGCGGCGTCGCCATCGGCGGCGAGCGCGCGCCGCAGGCCTTCGAGGCCGCCGTGCTGCACGTAGTCGTCGATGGATAAAGGATCGGTGATGCCGATGCGCGCGAACGTCAGACGCTGCTGTCTTTGCAGATACGGAATCTCATCGACAACACCCACCAGGCTCGGATGCGCACCGCCTTCGAGAAAACCGGCGTCGAACAGCGAAGCGACATCGGCGGCGTCGAGATTCGCGTAACCGATTCGTCCGCGCGGCGTCGCGACTTCGACGAGCGGCTCGAGCCACAGCAAGCCGCGTGAACCGTTGCGGATCAGTTCGACGGCCATGCCGCGTCGTGCCGCTTCATGCGCGATGGCGTCGGCGAGCGCGTCGGCGCCTAGTGCGAGTGCCGCGGAGTCGCGAGGGACATAAACGCGTGTCATGCGGTTTCCTCCACGCGTTTGGTCGCCGCCGCGAACAGCGCGTCGAACTTCTGTGGCGTCACCCGGGCGTGCAGCGTGCCGTTGATCGTCAACGCCGGCGACAGCGCGCACTGTCCGAGGCAATACACCGATTCGAGCCCGACGGCGGCGTGCCGCGCGTTCTGGGCGGCTTGATGCGCGCTGTCGAAGCGGCAACCGGTGCGCGCTTCGATATGCTGCGCCAGCGCCTCCGTCCCCATGCTGCGGCACGCTTCGGCACGGCACAGTTGCACGGTGACCGGTGCAGCGGGATGCGTGCGGAAGTGGTGATAGTAGGTGAGCACGCCGTGGACTTCCGCGCGCGAGAGATTCATCACCCGGGCAAGCGGCGCTACGGTATCCGGCGGAACGAACCCGAGTTCGTCCTGAATGGCGTGCAGGATGGCGAGCAAAGAGCGGCCTGGCTGCGTGTGACGCTGCACCAGTTGCTCCGGCTCGAACGCGTCGAAATCGTCCAAAGTGGGGGGCTCCTCCGAAGTCTTATATGCACTTGTATTTCATAAAGTGTGCACATATGCTTCACCTGATTGGTATGTGTAGAGCAAAGATAGGCGGGTACTGGCCCTGACGCAATAGGAGGCGAGTCAGCATATATGATCAGGATCGAATGCCATGCGCAGCTGGTTATCCGTGACGCGGACGGCCGCGAAGCCAGCCTGACGGACGTCGTGCAGCTTTTGGCGCTCGTCGACGAAGCGGGCAGCATCGCTCAGGCGGCGACGCTTAAGGGTTTGTCCTACCGTCATGCGTGGGGTTTGCTGCGCAGCATCGAGGAACGGCTGGGCGGTCCGTTGATCGCGAAGGAGCGCGGGCGCGGCTCGGTACTCTCGGAACTCGGTCAGGCGGTGCTGCGCGCGCAGCGGCTGTGTGGCGAGCGGCTCGACGGCAACATGCGGGCGCTGGCGAGCGAGGTGGCGAGCGATCTGAACCGTTGGCTCGCGCCGCCCGCCGACGACGTCCGCATTCACGCGTCGCACGGTTACGCGGTGGCCGCGCTGGTGACGGCGCTGGTGGCCGATGACGTGCCCGTCGATATCAAGTATCGCGACAGCGCGGACGCGGTGACCGCGCTCGCGCGAGGCGAGTGCGACCTGGCCGGTTTTCATTTGCCGCGCGGCGAATTTCGCGCTGCGTGCGCCAGCAACTACCGGCGCTGGCTCGACCCCGAGCGCCACGTGCTGCTCCATCTCACGCAGCGCAAGCAGGGGCTGTTTCTCTCGAAGGGCAATCCGAAGCAGATCGGCGGACTGCGTGATCTGGCGCGCGACGACATCCGTTTCGTCAACCGCCAGCCGGGCTCCGGTACGCGGATGCTGCTCGATCTGGCGCTGCGCCGCGTGGGTGTCGATCCCGATCGGGTCAACGGCTACGCATCGACGGAACTGACGCATTCGGCGATCGCGGCGTTTGTCGCCAGCGGCATGGCTGACGTGGGATTCGGCGTCGAGCCGGCCGCGCATCATTTCGGTCTCGATTTCGTGCCGGTCGTCGACGAGGACTATTACTTTGCCTGCGACCGGGCGGCGCTGGAGCGGGCGCCGCTCGTCACCGTCATCGAGATGCTGCGTAGCGAGGCGTTCAGAAGCGGGGTGGCGCGGCTGGAAGGCTACAATCCCGCGGAATGCGGCACGCTGCTGGAACTCGAAGACGGGCTCGGCCCGCCGCTCGCGTAAGCCGCGGTAACAGGAGCGGAGCAGGCGGTGGCTGCGACGCGGGGCGGTATGCGATACTCTTTGATCTTCTGATTTAGCCTCAACTGCGCGGGCCGCCGCGCCGGATCGACATGAACGTTCTTCTTAAAGCCTGTGCTGTTGCCGTCACGGCAGGCACGCTGTGCGCCACCGTTTCGATTGCTTTCGCTCAGAATTCGCCGGGCGTGCCGGGCGGTATTCTGGACGACGGATTCCATTTGCAGGAACATCCGCAACTGCCGTTCGGGGCTTCGGCGCCGGATACCAAGTACCAATCCGACAAGAAGTCCGCAATGCGCCGCAAGGGCGATAACGGCGATCCGAATGGCTGCAATCTGCAGTGTCCGCAGGATCAGTGAGGGCGGCTCGCGAAAACCCCGTAAGCGTGGTCGTAGTCGGGGTTTTGTGGGGAGGCACTTGCATCGGGAAAATCACGATGTCGGCCGGTGAGCCAGAAAAACAAAAACCCCGCAAGCCTTCGCTCTTACGGGGTTTCATGTTCGATTTTTTGGTGGAGGCGGCGGGAATCGAACCCGCGTCCAGAAGCACTCTACGACCAGTTCTACATACTTAGTTCTGTCATTTGATTTAACCGGAGCGACGCGGACGAACACGCTGCACTACGGCGATTCACTAGATTTTCGACCCGGACGTCGTGACACCGCCAAGGCTTAACTGACGTATATGACCTCTGTCGGTATTGCTACCGGTCTTGCGACTCTAGCCCGTCAGTAAACTAGGCAGAGGACGGCGGCCCTTAGGCTGCCAGTGCGAACGTATCGTCGTTTGCAGTTACGTTTTTCCCATTGATTAACGAGGTGACGGGTCCTCGGTATGCCCTAGCCGCTTCGCAACCCCTGTCGAAACCAGGTCGCCCCCACGGTTTGTTGCCTAAAATTTCTAGGCCAAAGTATATTTTACAATAAATTGACAGCCCTGTCTTGCCTGTCTTTGGAACGGACGCCGCTTCCCGCGTAACGGCAAGCCGCTCAACTGATCTCGCGCAGCAGCTCCTGCAGTTCCGCCGTTGACCCGACCACGTATTGCGCATGCCAGCGGCTCGGCGGGATGTCGTTGCCGCAGTAGCCGTAGGCGGCCGCGACGGTCACCATGCCGGCCGCGAACCCCGCCTGCACGTCGCGCAAGTCGTCGCCCACATAGACGACGCGCTCCGGCGGGAGATCCAGCATGCGCGCCGCGTGCAGCAGCGGCGCCGGATGCGGCTTGGAGTGCGGCGTCGTGTCGCCGCTGACCACGCAGCCGGCTCGCGTATCCAGGCCCAGCAGCGCCACTAGCGGATCGGTGAGGCGTGCCACCTTATTGGTGACCACGCCCCAGCGCACGCCGCGTGCATCGAGTTCGTCGAGCAGCGCATCGATGCCGGGGAAGAGCGTGGTCTCGATGCACAGGTCTGCTTCGTAATTGGCGAGAAACTCCTCGCGCATCGCCGCAAATTCGGGGTGCTCAGGCCCAATGCCGAAGGCGCCGCCAATCAGCCCGCGCGCGCCGGCCGAAGCCAGCGGCCGCAGCTCTTCGAGCGGCACCATCTCGAGGCCGCGCTCGTGGCGCATCTTGTTGACGGCCGCGGCCAGATCGGGCGCCGTGTCGGCGAGGGTGCCGTCGAGGTCGAACAGGACCGCCTGGCACAGGCCGATCGAGGCATCTTCGTCTTCGCGTTGGGGCAGGGGGGTAGGGTCGCTCATGGATGCGTAGGGTGGTCGGTGCGCGTCAGGCGTCGCGGCGGCAGGCGAGCATGTAGTTGATGCTCGTGTCGTCCGACAGAGCGAAGTGCTTGCTGAGCGGGTTGTACACGATGCCCTTGATGTCCGCCGTGCGCAAATCGGCGGCGCGCACGAAACCGGCCAGTTCTGACGGGCGGATAAAGCGCGCGTAGTCGTGCGTGCCCTTGGGCAGCATCCGCGCAATGTACTCCGCGCCGATTACCGCGAACAGATAGGATTTGACGTTGCGGTTGAGCGTCGAGAAAAACACCCAGCCGCCGGGCTTCACCAATGCCTTGCAGGCGGCGACGATGGCCGCCGGTTCGGGCACGTGCTCAAGCATTTCCATGCAGGTCACCACGTCGTAGGTGCCGGGTTCGCGGGCGGCGAGCGCTTCCGCGGCGATTTCTTCGTAATCGACGGTTACACCGCTTTCAAGGCTGTGAAGATCTGCCACGCCGAGCGCCTGGTGCGAGAGGTCGATTCCCTTCGCGTGCGCACCTAATCCGGCCATCGATTCCGTCAGAATGCCACCGCCGCAACCAATATCGAGCACCCGCTTGCCGGCGAGATGCGCGTGAGCGTCGATCCAGCCGAGCCGCACCGGATTCAGTTCGTGTAGCGGTTTGAATTCGGCGTTCGGGTCCCACCAGCGATGAGCGAGATCGCTGAATTTTTGTAGTTCGTGGGGATCGGCGTTGGTCATGGCGAATGCGGCCTTGATGAGAGCGGGTGAGCGGGTATCGCGGATAAGCCCCGAGTATATAGTCCGACGGCTAGGGCGGCAAAATGCAGTGGACGCTCGATTTGACGAAATCGGTCCTTCGGCCGGCATGCGATCGGCTGCCGCAAGCATGCCCCAATCTGGCGCATGCAGACATCTGGACATAAAAAAAGCCCCGCCGAAGCGGGGCTTTGATACTGCGGTAATTTGGAGCTTACTGCTTCGAAGTACCGACAACTTCGACTTCCACGCGACGATCCGGTGCGAGGCAGGCGATAAGTTGCTTACGGTTCTTCTGGTTGCAACCGGTCGTGACCGGGTTGCGCTTGCCCTTGCCTTCCGTGTAGATGCGGTTGGCTTCGATGCCCTTGCTGACCAGGTATGCCTTGACAGCTTGTGCACGACGCAGCGACAGGCGGTCGTTGTACTTATCCGAACCGATACGGTCCGTGTAGCCCGTTGCAACCACAACTTCCAGATTCAGCGCGCCGATCTTCGATGCCAGATCGTCCAGCTTTTCCTTGCCAGCCGGCTTCAGGATAGCCTTGTCGAAGTCGAACAGAGCGTCAGCTTGATACGTGATCTTCTGGCTTTGGATAACCGGTGCCGGTGCCGGAGCCGGTGCCGGCGGAGTCGGCGCCTGAGCAACCAGGGCGCCATCGCACTTTGCGTTGGCGGTTGCCGGCGTCCAGAATGCATCGCGCCAGCAGAGTTCGTTCGTGCCGTTCATCCACACGTACTCGCCCGTGCCGTTCACCCAGTTGTCGTTCACAGCTTGTCGCGACGCCGGCACCGACTGTGCCATTGCGGATGCAGCCATAACTGCGGTAGCTGCAATGAACGCGAGCTTTGAAAGTTTATTCATATTTCTCCTCTCGAAATTGAGATTACCGCAGGTTTACTGCGAGCTTGTTGACGATGACAAGTCATACATTGCTCGAAGTATAACATTGGTGCGGAACAAAAAACGCGCTGTGTAGACTTCGAGCAGTGTCTAACTTCTTTGTGCGTTGGCATTTTGCCATATCGTTCCCTTCCCACGTAAAAAAATCTGCCCACCTTCCATAGCCCTGTCCGATTGTGGTGCATCCGCAACAGAGGCCTGACAACAACGGTGCATGCCCCGCCAGTCATGGCTGTGAGCCGAAAAGGGGCCAGCATAAATCGGGCCTGCCCCGACTTCCCGCTGGAACCTCTTTGCAGCCGCTCGCGCACCTTCCACTAATAGGTATACGTACCCCCGCCGGGCGTGGATGCGCCGCGTGTTAGAATCGCGTGATGCGTTGCGCCTGCAGCGCCTACGCGAAGGCGTGGTTTCGTCATCGTCTTCGCACGTAAAAGATACGGATAATGGATCAATTCGCCAAAGAGACTCTGCCAATCTCCCTAGAGGAGGAAATGCGCCGTTCGTATCTCGATTACGCGATGAGCGTGATCGTGGGGCGTGCGCTTCCCGACGTTCGCGATGGCCTGAAGCCGGTGCACCGGCGCGTGCTGTACGCGATGCACGAACTGAACAACGACTGGAACCGAGCTTACAAGAAGTCGGCGCGTATTGTCGGCGACGTGATCGGTAAATATCACCCGCACGGCGACACGGCTGTCTACGACACGATTGTCCGGATGGCGCAGGACTTTTCCCTGCGTTACATGCTGGTGGATGGCCAGGGCAATTTCGGTTCGGTCGACGGCGACAACGCCGCGGCAATGCGGTACACCGAAATCCGCATGTCGAAGATCGGCCATGAGCTGCTCGCCGACATCGACAAGGAAACGGTCGATTTCACGCCGAACTACGACGGCAGCGAAAACGAACCGGCCATTCTCCCGGCGCGTATCCCCAATCTGCTGATCAATGGCTCGTCCGGCATCGCGGTGGGAATGGCAACCAACATTCCGCCGCACAATCTGAACGAGATTGTCGACGCCTGTCAGCATCTGCTGAAGAATCCGGAAGCCACGATCGACGAACTGATCGAAATTGTTCCGGCGCCCGACTTCCCGACCGCCGGCATCATCTACGGCGTGGCCGGTGTGCGCGACGGCTATCACACCGGCCGTGGCCGCGTGGTGATGCGCGCCCTCACGCACTTCGAGGAAATCGACCGCGGTCAGCGCATGGCGATCATCGTCGACGAGTTGCCGTACCAGGTGAACAAGCGCTCGCTGCTCGAGCGCATCGCCGAACTCGTCAACGAGAAGAAGCTGGAAGGCATTTCCGACATCCGCGACGAGTCTGACAAGAGCGGCATGCGGGTGGTAATCGAGCTGAAGCGCGGCGAAGTGCCCGAGGTCATTCTCAACAATCTGTATAAGGCAACCCAGCTGCAGGATACCTTCGGCATGAACATGGTCGCGCTGGTCGACGGCCAGCCGAAGCTGCTGAACCTGAAGGAAATGCTCAGCTGCTTCCTGTCGCACCGGCGGGAAGTGCTGACGCGGCGCACTGTTTACGAACTGCGCAAGGCGCGCGAACGTGGTCACGTGCTGGAAGGCCTGGCCGTGGCGCTCGCCAACATCGACGAGTTCATCGCCATCATCAAGGCTGCGCCGACGCCGCCTATCGCGAAGCAGGAATTGATGAACCGGCCGTGGGATTCGTCGCTGGTGCGTGAGATGTTGTCGCGTGCCGAGACGGAAAATGCCTCGGCCGGCGGTCGCGAAGCATATCGTCCGGAAGGGTTGAACCCTGCGTTCGGCATGCAGTCCGACGGGCTCTATCGTCTGTCCGACACCCAGGCTCAGGAAATCTTGCAGATGCGTCTGCAACGCCTGACCGGTCTGGAGCAGGACAAGATCATCGGCGAGTACCGCGAAGTCATGGCCCAGATCGCCGACCTGCTGGACATCCTGGCGCGCCCGGAGCGCATTACGGCGATCATCGTCGACGAACTCACCTCGATCAAGGCCGAATTCGGCGACGCCCGCCGCTCGAAGATCGAGCTGAACGCCACCGAACTGAACACCGAAGACCTGATCACGCCGCAGGACATGGTGGTGACCATGTCGCACGCCGGTTATGTGAAATCGCAGCCGTTGTCCGAATATCGCGCCCAGAAGCGCGGAGGTCGCGGCAAACAGGCGACTTCCATGAAGGAAGACGACTGGATCGACACGCTCTTCATCGCCAACACGCACGACCACATTCTGTGCTTCTCGAACCGCGGCCGCGTCTACTGGGTCAAGGTCTATGAAGTGCCGCAGGGCTCGCGGAACTCGCGCGGCCGTCCGATTGTCAACATGTTCCCGCTACAGGACGGCGAGAAGATCACGGTAGTGCTGCCGGTCAAGGAATTCTCGGCGGACAAGTTCGTGTTCATGGCCACCGCGTTAGGAACGGTAAAAAAGACGCCGCTAGAAGCCTTTAGTCGGCCGCTGCGCAAGGGTATTATTGCGGTCGGTCTGGATGACGGTGATTACCTGATCGGCGCGGCCATCACCGACGGCCAGCACGACGTAATGCTGTTCTCGGATTCGGGCAAGGCGGTTCGCTTCGACGAGAACGACGTTCGTCCGATGGGCCGCGAGGCTCGCGGCGTGCGCGGCATGCAGCTGGACGACGGGCAGCAGGTCATTGCGCTGCTGGTTGCCGGCGACGAGCAGCAGTCAGTGCTCACTGCCACGGAGAACGGCTTCGGCAAACGCACGCCCATCACCGAGTACACGCGTCATGGGCGCGGTACGAAGGGAATGATCGCGATCCAGACGTCGGAGCGCAACGGCCGGGTCGTTGCCGCGACGCTGGTGGATCCGGAGGCTCAGATCATGCTGATTACCAATACGGGCGTGCTGATTCGCACGCGCGTGTCGGAAATCCGTGAAATGGGCCGCGCAACCCAAGGTGTTACACTCATCAGCCTTGATGACGGGACGAAGCTTTCCGGTTTGCAGCAGGTTGCTGAAGCCGAAGCTGATGTGGAAAGCGACGCCGAAGGTTCCGCTGACGGTGACGAAAGCGGTGAAGAGGGCGGAGCAGCCTGATTCGCGCCGGCAATCATGTAACGAGTGAACGCCGCGGGGACGTAGACAGGCGCATCGGGCTGATGCGTAGCAGTCCACGCGGCATGCAGTTCGACTAATTTCTCTTTGGGAGTAATGATGCAAAAAGGATTCAAACAGTTGATGTTGCTGGCTGCTTTCGTACCGGCGTTCGCAATGGCGCAGGCACTTCAGACGCAAACGCCGAATCCGGCAGACAACAGCACGGCTGCTCCGGCACCGGTTGATCCGGCCAAGCAGGCTGCCATCAAGGATCTGCTGGACGCAATCGACGCGCAAAAGCTCGTCGGCGCGATCGGTAACAGCGCGCAAATGCAGGCAAAACAACTGGTTCCGGCCATCCTGTCGGACGCTTTGAGCGAAAACAAGTCCATGACGGACAAGCAGAAACAGGCTTCCGTCCCGACGCTGCAGAAGAACGCCGTGCCGAAGCTGGTTGACTCGGCAGGCCAGGTCTTCGCAACGGACGGCTTCCGTCAGGATGCGATGCAAGCTCAGTACGACGCTTACGCGAAGTACTACAGCACGTCGGAAATCAAGGATCTGACGGCGTTCTACAAGAGCCCGACGGGCCGTAAGTTCATCCAGGTGCAAGACCAGGTTGGCCGCGACGTCGTGAACGGTCTGATGCAGAAGTACATGCCGCAATCGATCAAGGCAACGCGCACGCAAGCTGACGCGGAAGTCGCTTCGGTCAAGCCGGCCGCTGCCAAGTAAGCAGGTCGATCAGACTTTGCTGACGCCGCGGGTATCCCACCGGTAACCGGCTACCAACAACAGGCGCTTCACGGCGTCCGGATTTGGCGGCTGGGTTTGGCGGGGTAGCGGCGTCAATGCGATAATGGCCGTTTGCGCACACGCGCAGACGGCCATTTTCTTTTCGGGCGCGAATCGTCGGCATGACGGATTCGCCGTGCGCCCGCTTCAGGGACCTCATGATGCGCGTCTTTAATTTCTCGGCCGGACCTGCGGCCATGCCCGAAGAAGTCCTGCGCCTCGCTGCCGAGGAAATGCTCGACTGGCACGGCAGCGGCATGAGCGTGATGGAAATGAGCCATCGCGGCAAAGAATTCATGTCGATCCACGAGGAAGCGCTCACCGACCTGCGCGACCTGCTGAACGTGCCGGCCAGCCATCGCATCCTGTTTCTGCAGGGCGGCGGGCTGGGCGAGAACGCCATCGTGCCGATGAATCTGTTCGGTTCGAAGCCGCGCGCCGACTTTGTGGTGACGGGCTCGTGGTCGCAAAAGTCGTTTAAGGAAGCGCAGAAGTACGGCACCGTGCATCTGGCCGCGAGCGGCGAGACTGCGGAGGGTTTCACCCGCGCGCCGGCGCGTGCCGAATGGCAATTGTCTGACGATCCGGCTTACGTGCATCTGTGTACGAACGAGACGATCCACGGCATCGAGACCTTCGAGATTCCGGACCTCGGCGACATTCCGCTGGTGGCCGACGCGTCGTCGCATATCCTGTCGCGCCCCATGGACATCGCCAAATATGGCGTACTGTTCGGTGGCGCGCAGAAGAATATCGGCATGGCGGGCGTGACGGTGGTGATCGTGCGCGAGGATATGCTCGACCGCGCCATGACGGTGTGTCCGTCGGCGTTCGAGTGGAAAACCGTCGCCGCCAATAATTCGATGTACAACACGCCGCCCACCTACGCGATCTACGTCGCCGGGTTGGTGTTCAAGTGGTTGAAGAAGCAGGGCGGCTTGACTGCCATGGAAGCGCGCAACCTCGAAAAGTCGCAGCTCCTCTACGACGCCATCGACGCCAGCAGCTTCTACCTGAACAAGATTGAACGCGCCTCGCGCTCGCGAATGAACGTACCGTTCTTCCTCGCGGACGAAGCGCGCAACGAAGATTTCCTGGCCGGCGCGAAGGCGCGCGGGCTGGTGCAGCTGAAGGGCCACAAGTCCGTCGGCGGCATGCGGGCGTCGATTTACAACGCGGTGCCGCTCGAAGGCGTTAAAGCGCTCGTCGAGTACATGAAGGAATTCGAACAGCGCCGCGCCTGAGTGTCAGGCGTGGGCATCCCTTCCCGCAGTTTCCCGGCAGAGCCGTTTCACGCATGGACGACGAACTTAATACACGACTCAAACCGTTGCGCGAGCGCATCGACGCGCTCGACGCCCAGCTCATCGCGCTGCTGAACCAGCGGGCCGCGGTCGCGCTCGAGGTTGGCGAGGTCAAGAAGCATTTCAACGCGCCGGTGTTTCGGCCCGAGCGCGAGCAGCAGGTGATTGCGCGTCTGCAGGACCTGAGCGACGGGCCGCTCGCCGGCGAGCATATCAGCGCTATCTGGCGCGAGATCATGGCGGCGAGCCGCGCGCTCGAAAAGACCCTGAAGGCCGCGTTTCTTGGGCCGGTGGGTACCTATAGCGAAGAGGCGATGCACGAGTACTTCGGTCAGTCGATCGAGGGATTGCCGTGTCCGTCGATCGACGAGGTGTTTCGGTCGGTCGAGGCGGGCGCGGCCGAATTCGGCGTCGTGCCTATCGAGAATTCCACCGAGGGCGCGGTGTCGCGCACGCTGGATCTGCTGCTGCAGACGCAGTTGCTGATCGGCGGCGAACTGGCTTTGCCGATCCACCACAATCTGCTCACGCTCGGCGGCGATCTCACCGGCGTGACGCGCGTGTGCGCGCATCCGCAGGCGCTCGCGCAGTGCCAGGGCTGGCTCGCGTCGAACGCGCCGCATCTCGAGCGGCAGGCGGTGGCGAGCAATGCCGAAGGCGCGCGCCTCGCCGCCGGCGATCCGACCGTGGCGGCTATCGCCGGCGATCGTGCGGCGATCCACTACGGTCTGCAGGTCGCGCACGCACTGATCCAGGACGATCCGCACAATCGCACCCGTTTCGTGATGATCGGCAAAGAGCCGACCGGCGTAAGCGGCAACGATCTGACTTCGCTGATCGTTTCGGTGGCGAATGAGCCGGGCGCCATGTTCAAGCTGCTGGAGCCGCTGGCTCGCCACGGCGTGTCGATGACGCGCTTCGAGTCGCGGCCGGCCCGTGTCGGCACGTGGGAGTACTACTTCTATATTGACGTCGAAGGGCACCGGGACGACGCATCCGTCGCGGCGGCGCTGGCCGAACTGGGCGCGAAGGCCGAATTCCTGAAGATTCTCGGCTCCTACCCGCGGGCACGCTGATCTATCAGCGTGATCCCTCGCGTCGAAGCTCGAACCTCATTCATATTCAGTATTCAATTAGTCGATCCGGAGATAGTTATGACAACGCCATTCGGCCCTTCCTACGTGCGTGCGATTGCGCCTTACGTCGCCGGCAAGCCGATTTCGGAAGTGGCGCGCGAGTTTGGCCTTGATGAGGCGAGCATCGTGAAGCTGGCGTCGAACGAGAATCCGCTCGGCATGCCGGAGTCGGCGCAGCGCGCGCTGGTGCAGGCGGCAAGCGAACTCGGCCGTTATCCGGATGCCAACGCGTTCGAACTGAAAGCGGCGCTGAGCGCGCGCTATGACGTGCCCGCCGACTGGATCACGCTCGGCAACGGCAGCAACGACATCCTCGAAATCGCGGCGCATGCGCTGGTCGAGAAGGATCAGTCCATCGTCTACGCGCAGTATTCGTTCGCGGTATATGCACTGGCCACCCAGGGCCTCGGCGCGCGCGCCATCGTCGTGCCGGCGGTCAAGCACGGCCATGACCTCGACGCGATGCAGGCCGCCATCACGGATGACACGCGCCTCGTGTTCGTCGCCAACCCGAATAATCCGACCGGCACGTTCATCGAAGGCCCGGCGCTCGAAGCCTTTCTCGACAAGGTGCCGCGTCATGTCGTGGTGGTGCTGGACGAGGCCTACACGGAATATCTGGCGCCGGAAAAGCGCTACGACTCGATTGCGTGGGTGCGCCGTTATCCGAATCTGCTCGTGTCGCGCACGTTCTCGAAGGCGTTTGGGCTGGCCGGCTTGCGCGTCGGTTTTGCGATTGCCCAGCCGGAATTGACCGATCTGCTCAACCGTCTGCGTCAGCCGTTCAACGTCAACACGCTGGCTCAGGCGGCGGCGATCGCTGCCCTGAACGATACGGCTTTTCTCGAAAAGACCGCCTCGCTCAATGCCGAGGGGTATCGTCTGCTGACGGAAGCGTTTAACCGGCTCGGCCTCGAATATGTGCCGTCGCACGGCAACTTCGTGCTGGTGCGCGTCGGCCATGACGACGGCGCCGGCAATCGCGTCAATCTTGCCCTGCTCAAGCAAGGTGTGATCGTGCGCCCAGTGGGCAGCTACGGCTTGCCGCAGTGGCTGCGCGTGACGATTGGCTTGCCGCAGGAAAACGCAGCATTTATCGCCGCGCTCGAAAAGACGCTCGCGTCCGCCTGAATGGCTAACCGGGCGACCGCTTGAGTCGCCTGATAGTGTAAGCACGCTTGAATCGAGCGTGAGATTTTGACCCGCGCACCCGTGCTTCGTGCAATGGTGCGCTTTTCTCTGTGACCGACGTGGCCGGGTTTTCATTTAACAAGCTGGTGATTTTTGGGGTCGGCCTGATCGGCGGTTCGCTCGCGCGCGGACTGCGCGAACGCGGCGACGTCGGTGGCGCGCGTGCCGTGATCGGCGTGGGGCGCACGCCGGCGTCGATTGCGCGCGCGCTCGAACTGGGCGTGGTCGACGCCGCCGTCGCCCTGAGCGACGACGAGGCGTTGCGGGCCGCGCTCGCCGGCGCGGACTACGTGCTGCTGGCGGCGCCGGTCGCGCAGACCCAGCCGCTGCTCGAGCGAATCGCACCGTTTCTCGACGCCGACACACTCATCACCGATGCAGGCAGTACGAAGTCCGACGTCGTCGCCGCCGCACGCGCCGCGCTGGGCGAGCGCGTCGGACAGTTCGTGCCGGGGCATCCGATCGCCGGGCGCGAGTCGAGCGGCGCGGACGCCGCGTTGCCCGATCTCTACGAAGGCCGCAACGTCGTGCTGTGTCCGTTGCCCGAAAATACGCCGGAAGCGGTGCAGCGCGTCGCCGCGATGTGGCGCGCCACCGGCGCGGCGGTGCACGAGATGGCGCCGGATCAGCATGATCGTGTGCTGGCGTCGGTGAGTCATTTGCCGCATCTGTTGTCATTTGCGCTGGTCGAACAGATTCTGAACTCGTCCGACGCAGCGCTTAAATTTTCCTTCGCCGCCGGCGGTTTCCGCGATTTCACGCGGATTGCCGCGTCGAGTCCGGAAATGTGGCGCGACATTTGTGTCGCCAATCGCGCCGCGCTGCTCGAAGAACTGGACGGCTACACGGCGGTGCTCGCGCGTCTGCGCGCGGCCGTCGAGGCGAGTGACGGCGCGGCTCTGGAGGCCGTGTTCGCACGCTCGCGCGTGGCCCGTACCGAATGGCAGGAGCAGCGCGCGCCGGGCGCCGCTGCCGCCGATCCCGCGAAATAACCGGAACCTGGACTCAATCATGGAATACCTCGATCTCGGACCGTTTTCCCGTGCATCCGGCACGATCCGCCTGCCCGGCTCGAAGAGCATTTCGAACCGCGTGCTGCTGCTCGCAGCCCTGGCCGAGGGCGAAACCACGATCACCAACCTGCTCGACTCCGACGACACACGCGTGATGCTCGACGCGCTCGAAAAGCTGGGCGTCAAGCTGAAGCGCGAGGGCGACGAATGCGTCGTGTCCGGCACGCGCGGCGCTTTCACGGCGAAAACCGCGGATCTGTTTCTCGGCAATGCGGGCACAGCGGTGCGGCCGCTGACGGCGGCGCTGTCGGTCAATGGCGGCGACTATCGCGTGCACGGCGTGCCGCGCATGCATGAGCGGCCGATCGGCGATCTGGTCGACGGTCTGCGGCAAATCGGCGCGCGCATCGATTACGAAGAGAACGAAGGCTATCCGCCGCTGCGGATTCGCGCGGGGCAAATTGCCGTCGAGGCGCCGATCCGCGTGCGCGGCGACGTCTCGAGCCAGTTCCTGACCGCCTTGCTGATGACGCTGCCGCTACTGCGCACAGACAGCGGCTCGACCATCGTTCAGGTGGAAGGCGAACTGATTTCCAGGCCCTATATCGAGATCACGATCAAGCTGATGGAGCGCTTCGGCATCGAGGTCGAGCGTAACGGCTGGCATCAATTCACCGTGCCGTCCGGGCGGCGTTATCAGTCGCCGGGCAAGATCATGGTGGAGGGCGATGCGTCGTCCGCCTCGTATTTCCTCGCCGCGGGCGCGCTCGGCGGCGGTCCGCTGCGTGTGGAAGGGGTGGGACGCGCCAGCATCCAGGGCGATGTCGGCTTTGCCGACGCGCTGATCCGCATGGGCGCCAACGTGACGATGGGCGACGACTGGATCGAGGTGCGCGGCGTCGGTCACGACCACGGCAAGCTCGAACCTGTCGACATGGACTGCAACCTGATCCCGGATGCGGCGATGACGATTGCCGTCGCCGCGTTGTTCGCCGACGGCACCACCACGCTGCGTAACATCGCCAGCTGGCGCGTCAAGGAAACCGACCGGCTGGCCGCCATGGCGACCGAGTTGCGCAAGGTGGGCGCCAAGGTCACGGAGGGCGAGGACTACATTGCCGTCACGCCGCCCGAAAAACTGACGCCGAACGCCGCCATCGACACCTACGACGACCACCGTATGGCGATGTGTTTTTCCCTGGTGAGTCTCGGCGGCGTGCCGGTGCGGATCAACGACCCGAAGTGCGTCGGTAAAACTTTCCCAGACTATTTCGAGCGCTTCACGGCGCTTGCCCAACCCTGATTCGACCTGAACCGACCTGACGTGCGACTTTTTCGATGAAACCGACCCGTCCCTTTCACCAGACGCCCGTCATTACGATTGACGGCCCGACTGCCTCCGGCAAAGGCACCGTGGCCGCACTGGTTGCCGCGAGCCTTGGCTTTCACCTGCTTGACAGCGGCGCGCTGTACCGGCTCGCCGCGCTGGCGAGCGTTCGCTACAACATTGCAGCGGACGACGCCGAGGCCCTTGCGAAGCTGATCGACGACCTCCATATCACGTTCCGCGAGGGGCTCGCCCAGCTCGACGGCGTGGATGTCTCAAGCGAGATTCGCGCTGAAGAGATCGGCAAACGGGCGTCGGCGATTGCCGTCCACGCCTCTGTCAGAACCGCGCTGGTGGCCCGTCAGCGGGCTTTCCGCAAGGAGCCGGGACTCGTCGCGGACGGCCGCGACATGGGTACCGTGATCTTCCAGGACGCGGCGCTCAAGGTGTTCCTGACGGCCAGCGCCGAGGCCCGTGCCGCCCGGCGGCATAAGCAATTGATCCAAAAAGGTTTTTCTGCTAATATAGATGACTTGCTCCGGGATTTGCGTGAGCGCGACGAGCGTGACAGTCAGCGCGCAGCCGCGCCGCTCAAGCCTGCAGCGGATGCGAAGCTGCTCGATACCTCCACATTGTCGGTTGACCAGGCGGTCGATCAGGTGGTGCAGTGGTACCGGGCGCTGATGCCGGCCGCATGAGATAAGAAATAAGAAGTGAAAAGCAGCAAGCTGTAGCAGCAAACGCAGTCTGTTGTCGTGTAGGTGCTCCGCGCGGGTGCGTGGAGCGTGTGTCAACCCCTTAACCCCGCGTGGCATTCGCACACTAGCCGTCATTGCTGATCATCCGTTCAGCCGGGCACCGCGAGAACCATGCAAATTTTGATTTTTATGTCCGACCTGCAAACCTCTACCCCGAATACCGAATCTTTTGCGGCTCTGTTCGAAGAGTCGCTGACCAAGCAAGACATGCGCGCCGGCGAAGTGATCTCCGCCGAAGTCGTGCGTGTTGACCACAACTTCGTGGTCGTCAACGCTGGTCTCAAGTCCGAAGCCTACATCCCGCTCGAAGAGTTCCTGAACGACGCGGGCGAGGTAGAAGTGCAGGCGGGCGACTTCGTTTCCGTCGCGATCGACGCGCTGGAAAACGGCTATGGCGACACCATCCTGTCGCGCGACAAGGCGAAGCGTCTGGCTTCGTGGCTGTCGCTGGAAAAGGCTCTCGACAACAACGAACTCGTGACCGGCACGATCACGGGCAAGGTCAAGGGCGGCATGACCGTCATGGTCAACGGCATCCGCGCGTTCCTGCCGGGTTCGCTGGTTGATACGCGTCCGGTCAAGGACACGACCCCGTACGAAGGCAAGACGCTGGAATTCCGCGTCATCAAGCTCGACCGCAAGCGTAACAACGTCGTGCTGTCGCGCCGTGCCGTGATCGAAGCCACCCAGGGCGAAGAGCGCGCAAAGTTGCTCGAAACGCTGAAGGAAGGCGCGATCGTGGAAGGCGTGGTGAAGAACATCACGGACTACGGCGCATTCGTGGACCTCGGCGGTATCGACGGCCTGCTGCACATCACCGACATCGCATGGCGTCGTGTGCGTCACCCGAGCGAAGTACTGTCGGTTGGCCAGGAAGTCACCGCCAAGATCCTCAAGTTCGACCAAGAGAAGAACCGCGTTTCGCTCGGCATCAAGCAACTCGGCGACGATCCGTGGGAAGGCATTTCCCGCCGTTACCCGTCGGGCACGCGCCTGTTCGGTAAGGTCACCAACATCACCGACTACGGCGCATTCGTCGAAGTGGAATCGGGCATCGAAGGCCTGGTTCACGTGTCGGAAATGGACTGGACGAACAAGAACGTTGCACCGTCGAAGGTTGTGCAGCTGGGCGACGAAGTCGAAGTCATGGTTCTCGAAATCGACGAAGACCGCCGCCGTATCAGCCTCGGCATGAAGCAATGCAAGCCGAATCCGTGGGATGACTTCAGCCGCAACTTCAAGAAGGGCGACAAGCTGCAAGGCGCAATCAAGTCGATCACCGACTTCGGCGTCTTCATCGGTCTGCCTGGCGGCATCGACGGCCTGGTTCACCTGTCGGACCTGTCGTGGTCGGAAACGGGCGAAGAAGCCGTTCGCAAGTACAAGAAGGGCGACGAAGTGGAAGCTATCGTTCTCGGCATCGACGTCGAGAAGGAACGCATTTCGCTGGGTATCAAGCAGCTCGAAGGCGACCCGTTCAGCAACTTCGTTGCAATGAACGACAAGGGTTCGATCGTCGACGGCGTGGTCAAGACGGTAGATGCGAAGGGTGCAGTGGTTCAACTGTCGGCGGAAGTCGAAGGTTACCTGCGCGCTTCGGAAATCGCTCAAGACCGCGTGGAAGATGCTCGCAACGTGCTGAAGGAAGGCGACAAGGTCAACGCGATG
This sequence comes from Paraburkholderia sp. BCC1885, assembly GCF_900996235.1. Taxonomy (GTDB): domain Bacteria; phylum Pseudomonadota; class Gammaproteobacteria; order Burkholderiales; family Burkholderiaceae; genus Paraburkholderia. The sequence goes on along the minus strand of NZ_CAAJGM010000208.1, from coordinate 753,769 downwards.
ATCATCAACATCGATCGCAAATCGCGCGGCATCAACCTGTCCGTCAAGGCGAAGGACTCGGCTGAGCAACAGGAAGCGATCCGCGGCCTGGCTTCGTCGGATTCCAGCTCGGCTGCCACTGGCACGACGAACCTCGGCGCGCTGCTGAAGGCCAAGCTCGACGGCCAGAACCAGTAAGCCTTGAGTTTTCTTGAGAGGTCTGCTGCAGTATGACCAAATCGGAATTGGTCGCCCAGCTGGCTACGCGATTTCCGCAGCTTGTCCTTAAAGATGCGGATTTCGCGGTGAAGACGATGCTTGATGCGATGTCGGAGGCGCTTGCCAACGGCCATCGCATCGAAATTCGTGGCTTCGGCAGCTTCGGCCTCAACCGTCGTCCCTCCCGTGTCGGGCGCAATCCGAAATCGGGCGAGAAGGTGCTGGTACCTGAGAAGTTCGTACCGCACTTCAAGCCAGGCAAGGAATTGCGCGAACGGGTCGATCGACGTTCGGGCGAGCCGCTGAAGGCCGAAGAGCCGGATGACGACGACCTGTAAGTGCTCCGCTGCGTGTTTAGCGGCGCGGCCCTGGCAGCGTCAGCGGCCAAAGCCAGACGGCAAAAGACCAGAAAAAGCGCCTTCGGGCGCTTTTTTTTCGCCGATGGTTTCGAGGGCCGCAGAGCCGCCCCGCGGCGCACGCGCCTGGTAAGCCCGGCGTAAGCGCATGCAAACGGCTTGTTCCTGCCCACTCGCGAGGCCTTCCTTTACAATACGGGTCACTTCGGCGCGGGCAAGACCGTGGCGCGACGCGCGTCATCTGGCCGGCGTCCGACTCGCAACTGCCGTCAAGAGGCCTTATTCATGAAATTTATCGTCTGGCTGATCCGCGTTCTGGTGTTCGTGCTGCTGCTGGTGCTCGCGCTCTCCAACACGCAACCCGCTACGCTGAATTTCCTCGCCGGTTATGCGTGGTCCGCTCCGCTGATCCTGATCGGCCTGGCGTTCTTTGTGGTGGGGCTTTTGGCCGGGCTGGTGTCGGCGGTGCCGGCCGTGTTCCGGCTACGGCTTGAAAACGGCCGCCTGAAGCGCGAATTGCGCGTGGCGCGCGAGGCTCCGGTGGTGGTCGAAACCCCGCCGCTGCCGCCGCTGATCTAGGCTTTCCCCTGCCATGCGCCCAAGGCGCATGGCGTTTGTTTCTGCACTCCTGATCACTCGCATGGATCTAGACTTCTGGTGGCTGCTCGTCATACCCGTCGCTTTCGCGTTCGGCTGGATGGCCGCGCGTTACGACCTCAAGACGCTGCTGTCCGAGAGCGCCAACCTGCCGCGGTCGTATTTCCGCGGCCTCAATTTTCTGCTGAACGAACAGCCGGATCAGGCGATCGACGCCTTCATCGAGGTCGTCAAACTCGATCCCGAGACCATCGAACTGCACTTCGCGCTCGGCAATCTGTTCCGCCGTCGCGGCGAGACGGATCGGGCGATTCGCGTGCATCAGAATCTGCTCAGCCGCGCCGATTTGCCGGTCAAGGAACGCGACCACGCGGCCTATGAGCTGGGCCAGGACTTCCTGAAGGCAGGGCTGCTGGACCGCGCGGAAGAGACCTTCCGCTCGCTCGAAGCCGGCGAGCACGCATTGGGCGCCCAGCGCGCGCTACTCACGATCTACGAGATCGAAAAAGACTGGCTCAAGTCAATCGACACCGCGCGCCATCTCGAAACAATGGGCGCGGAGTCGCTCGACAAGGAGATTGCCCAGTTCCACTGCGAGCTGGCGCAGGAAGCGCTGCAGCAAAAAAATCCCGACGAAGCACGCCGTCAATTGCATCTGGCGCTGAAGGCTTACGCCCAAAGCGTGCGCGCCACCATCCTGTTCGGCGATGTGGACATGGCCGGCGGCGACCCGCAGGCGGCCATCGAACACTGGCTGAAAGTCGAGGAGCAGAATTCCTCGTATCTGCCGCTGGTGGCCGAGAAGCTGATGAAGGCCTACGACGCGCTCGGCCGCCCGCAGGACGGAGCCGATCTGCTGACGAGCTGGGTCGACCGTTACCCGTCGAACGATCTTCTGGACGTCGCCTATCAGCACGTCGCGGCCCTGCGTGGACAGGACGCGGCGCATGCGCTGGCGCGCTCGCAGATGCAGAAATCGCCCAACCTGGCCGGCATGACACGGCTGCTCGAAGCGCAGCAGGCTGTCGCCGAAGAGCCACGGCGCAGCGAACTGGAACTGATGCGCACGCTCATCAAGCAGCGCACCAAAAATCTGCCACGATATACGTGCCAGAATTGCGGCTTCCGGGCCCGTCTTTTCTACTGGCAGTGTCCGGGTTGCAGTGGGTGGGAAACCTATGCACCGCGCCGCGTCGAGCCCATTACGGCGTCGAGCTGAGCGGCGCGCCGAGGGCGGCAAAGCAGCCAGGCGCGGCGGCCCGGCAGTGCGCGCGGGCCGGTGCAGCAGGGGCCCGCCTTCGTGTACGGCAGTCAGCGCCGGAATCAATACCGGAAACCATCACCGGAACCCATTAGCGGAACGCGTATGAAAATCACCATCATCGGCACGGGCTATGTTGGCCTTGTCACTGGCGCGTGCCTCGCCGAGATCGGCCACGATGTTTTCTGTCTGGATGTCGATCCGCGCAAGATCGAGATTCTGAACAATGGCGGCGTGCCGATTCACGAGCCGGGCCTGCAGGAGATCATCGCCCGCACCCGGCGGGCACGGCGCATTACGTTTTCGACGGATGTCGAAGCCAGCGTGGCGCACGGCGAAGTGCAGTTCATCGCGGTCGGTACGCCGCCCGACGAAGACGGCTCAGCCGACCTTCAATATGTTCTCGAAGCGGCCCGCAACATCGGCCGCACGATGAGCGGCTTCAAGGTGATCGTCGACAAATCGACGGTCCCGGTCGGCACCGCGCAGCGCGTGCGCGCGGTCGTCGAAGAGGAACTGGCGAAGCGCGGTTCCGGCGCGAGCGGGCAGCATCGTTTCTCGGTCGTCTCGAACCCCGAGTTCCTGAAGGAAGGCGCCGCGGTCGACGACTGCATGCGCCCCGATCGTATCGTGCTCGGCCATGACGAAGACGAAGACGGCCTGCGCGCGCGCGAGTTGATGAAGCGTCTGTACGCGCCGTTCAACCGCAATCACGAACGCACGCTCTACATGGACGTGCGCTCGGCTGAATTCACCAAGTATGCGGCCAATGCCATGCTCGCCACCCGCATCTCGTTCATGAACGAGATGGCGAATCTGGCGGATCGCGTCGGCGCGGATATCGAAGCGGTGCGCCGCGGCATTGGTTCGGACCCGCGCATCGGTTATCACTTTCTATACGCCGGCTGCGGCTACGGCGGCTCGTGCTTCCCGAAGGACGTGCAGGCGCTGGTGCGCACCGCCGCCGAAAGCGGCCAGAGCCTGCGCATCCTCGAAGCGGTCGAAGCCGTCAACCATGAGCAGAAGGAAGTGCTGGTGCGCAAGATCACCGGCGCGCTCGGCGACGATCTGGGCGGGCGCACCTTCGCTGTCTGGGGCCTCGCTTTCAAGCCGAATACCGACGACATGCGTGAAGCGCCGAGCCGCCGCATCATCGCGGAACTGCTGGCGCGCGGCGCCAACGTGCGGGCGTACGATCCGGTCGCCATCACCGAAGCGCGCCGCGTTTTCGCGCTCGATCTGCACGACGCGCCCGATCATCTGGCGCGCCTGCACTTCACCAGCACCCAGGACGAGACTCTCACCGGCGCCGACGCGCTCGTGATCGTCACCGAATGGAAGGAGTTCAAGAGCCCGGACTTCGCGCATCTGAAATCGGTGCTGAAGACGCCGCTGATTTTCGACGGCCGCAACCTCTACGAACCGGAATCGATGACCGAACTGGGCATCGATTACCACTCGATTGGACGTCCTTATGCCCACCCCTCCGCAATCGCAGCCGATGCCTGAGACTATCAACGAAACCGCCGTGTCCGCTCCCGGTCCCGGCGCCGTGCCGCGCGAGCGGCTCGCCGGAGCCCGCGTGCTGGTGGTCGGCGACGTCATGTTGGACCGTTACTGGTTCGGCGACGTCAACCGTATTTCGCCGGAAGCGCCGGTGCCCGTCGTGCACGTCCAGAAACAGGAAGACCGGCTTGGCGGCGCGGCCAACGTGGCGCGCAATGCAGTCGCGCTCGGCGCGCAATCGGGCCTGCTGTGCGTGGTGGGCCATGACGAACCGGGCGAGCGCATCATCCAGTTGCTCGACGATAGCGGCGTGGTGCCGCATCTGGAGCGCGATCCGGACTTGCTGACCACCATCAAGCTGCGCGTGCTGTCGCGTCAGCAACAGCTGCTGCGGGTCGACTTCGAGAACACGCCGGCGCACGAAGTGCTGCTCGCGAGCCTCGCGCGTTTTGACGAACTGCTGCCCACGCACGACGTGATCCTGATGTCGGACTACGCCAAAGGCGGCTTGACTCACGTCACGAAGATGATCGCCAAGGCGCACGCGGCCGGTAAGCCGGTGCTGGTGGACCCGAAGGGCGACGATTGGGAGCGCTACCGTGGCGCGACCCTGATCACGCCGAACCGCGCGGAGTTGCGCGAGGTGGTCGGGCAGTGGAAGTCGGAAGAAGATCTGATCGCGCGCGTGACGAAACTGCGCACCGAACTCGAATTCAAGGCGCTGCTGCTGACGCGTTCTGAAGAAGGCATGACGCTCTTCTCGGACGACGGCATCCTGCACGCTTCGGCGGTTGCACGCGAAGTGTATGATGTCTCGGGCGCGGGCGACACCGTGATCGCTACACTCGCCGTGATGCTCGGCGCGGGTTTGTCGCTCGTCGATGCCGTGGCGCTGGCGAATCGCGCGGCCGGCATCGTGGTCGGCAAGCTCGGCACCGCAACCGTCGACTACGACGAACTCTTTCTCTAATGCAGCACGCCGTCTCGCGCCTGCATGCGGCGCGGGCGGCGTGCGCAATCTCATACCGCAGGACGACCATGACCCTCATCGTCACCGGCGCGGCCGGCTTTATCGGCAGCAATCTCGTGAAGGCGCTCAACGAGCGCGGCGAACAACGCATCATCGCCGTCGACAACCTCACGCGCGCGGACAAGTTCAAGAATCTCGTCGATTGCGAGATTGACGACTATCTCGACAAGACCGAATTCGTCGAACGCTTTGCGCGCGGCGACTTCGGCAAGGTGCGCGCGGTGTTCCACGAAGGCGCCTGTTCGGACACGATGGAACACGACGGCCGCTACATGATGGACAACAACTTCCGCTATAGCCGCGCCGTACTCGACGCGTGCCTCGCGCAAGGCACGCAGTTCCTGTATGCGTCGTCGGCCGCTACCTACGGCGGCTCCAGCCGCTTCGTCGAAGAGCGCGAAGTGGAGCAGCCGCTCAACGTCTACGGTTATTCGAAGTTCCTGTTCGACCAGGTGATTCGCCGCGTGCTGCCCACGGCCAAAAGCCAGATTGCGGGCTTTCGCTACTTCAACGTGTACGGGCCGCGCGAAACGCATAAAGGCCGCATGGCTTCCGTGGCGTTCCACAACTTCAACCAGTTCCGCGCCGAGGGCAAGGTCAAGCTGTTCGGCGAATACAACGGCTATGCGGCGGGCGAGCAGACGCGCGATTTTGTTTCGGTTGAAGACGTCACGAAGGTCAATCTGCACTTCTTCGATCATCCGGAAAGCTCGGGCATTTTCAATCTCGGCAGTGGCCGCGCGCAGCCGTTCAACGACATTGCGAGCAGCGTCGTCAACACGCTGCGTGCGCTGAACAACGAGGCGCCGCTGTCGCTGCAAGAACAGGTGCAACGCGGGCTGATCGAGTACATCCCGTTTCCCGACGCGCTGCGCGGCAAGTATCAATGCTTCACGCAAGCCGATCTCACGAAGCTGCGTGCCGCGGGTTATGACGCGCCGTTCCTGAGCGTGCAGGAAGGCGTCGATCGCTACGTGCGTTGGCTATTCGGCCAGGTGTAAATATTTCGCAAACCTCTCTAAACTGGAATCTCCTCGCCGGTGGTCGTCACCGGTGAGGTTGTAAGAGGGAGATTCCATAATGTTGCGAAAAATCATGGTTACCGCGGCAATGCTCGCCGCGTTCGGACAGGCCTACGCGTCGGTCGACGTCAATACGGCGAACGAAGCCGCGCTGCGCGGTGTCAAGGGCATCGGTCCCGCCAAAGCGAAAGCGATTCTCGAAGAGCGCGACGCGCACGGCCCGTACAAAGATCCGACGGACCTCAGCAAGCGCGTCAAGGGCATGGGCGGGCATACCGTCGAGCGCTTGCAGGCGGAGGGTCTGGCTGTCGGTCCGGCTGGCGCTGCTACTGGCGCACAGGTTGCGGCGGCGGCACAAGGCAAGGCCGCGACTTCTGCGACGGCTGCCGCTGCCACCGGCGGCGCGCAGAAAAATGGCGCCGCGGTGGTGGTCAAGAAATAGGCGCCCGCCGTAACGCGAGACGAATGGCCCATGCGTGAACGGTTGCGAGCAATCGTGAGCAACTGCACCCTTGACGCCATGCGCGGCGGCGCGTGCCTGTTGCCGCGCTGCTGTCTCGCAGGTTTTCTTCTCAGGTCGGAGTCGGTACAGCACGCTCCTTCAGCCGTCACTCAAATGACTGGCTCCCGCGGTACTCGGCCGCGGGCTTTTTGCATGGCGTGCCGGCTTATAGCGCGACGTTATATAGGCATGACCGCGCGGCTATGCATCCCTGTCATCAGGAGGGCCGCACGGCGGCGTGGCGCAGGGTGGTTTAGAATCGTTCGATTGAAGACTCCGCGCAGCGACTGCAACATACCCCCAATATGGCTTACAAAACTATTGAAGACACGATCGGCAATACGCCGCTCGTACAACTCGTCCGCCTGCCGGACGACGAGATCCGCAGCCGCAACAACGTGATCCTCGGCAAGCTCGAAGGCAACAATCCGGCGGGTTCGGTGAAAGACCGTCCGGCGCTGTCGATGATCAAGAAGGCCGAAATGCGCGGCCGCATCAAACCGGGCGACACGCTGATCGAATCCACCAGCGGCAACACCGGCATCGCACTCGCCATGGCGGCGGCGATCCGCGGCTACAAGATGGTGCTGATCATGCCGGAGGATCTGTCGGTGGAGCGCCGTCAGAGCATGGCCGCTTACGGCGCGCAGATCGTGCTGACGCCGGTCACGGGCGGCATGGAATACGCCCGCGATCTCGCCGAGCAGATGCAGCGCGAAGGCAAGGGCATCATCCTCGACCAGTTCGCAAATCCGGATAACCCGCTTTCTCATTACGAGACGACCGGCCCGGAAATCTGGCAGGAAACCGAAGGTCGCATCACGCACTTCGTGTCGGCCATGGGGACGACCGGCACGATCATGGGCGTGTCGCAATATCTGAAGGAACAGAATCAGGCCGTGGAGATTATCGGTGCGCAGCCTGAAGAGGGCTCGCGCATTCCAGGTATCCGCAAATGGCCGGAAGCATATTTGCCGAAGATTTTCGATCGCAGCCGCGTCGATCGGGTCGAGAATGTCAGTCAGGCCGCGTCTGAAGCGATGGCGCGCAAGATGGCGGCGGTCGAAGGAATCTTCTGTGGGATTTCGGCGGCCGGCGCGTGCGAAGTGGCGCTGCGCATTGCGCGGCAAGTGGAGAACGCGACCATTGTGTTCGTGGTGTGCGACCGTGGTGATCGGTATCTGTCTACGGGCGTGTTTCCTGCGTAATGTCAGCGTCTGTCAGGCGTTGAGGGGCCGACAGGCAAAACTGGAATGCCGATCTGGCATGTTTCGTTCGCCAAACAAAAGCGCCGGTCTTGACTGGCGCTTTTGCATTCGGGCGAGTTCTCACGGATCGCCGCGAGCTTAGTCCGTGTCTTGCGCGGGAGCGGACATCGGAGCCGGCAGGTTCGTTGGTGCGGATGGCACGGCTGGCATCATCGGCGCGCTTCGCGGCGCGGGCGCGCCATTGCTGTCCAGATCGCCGGACGCTTGCATTTGCGCCTTGATTCTGAGCCCGAGTTGATACACCGCAAGCGCATAAAAGAAGCTGCGGTTGTAGCGCGTCAGCACATAAAAATTCTTCAGCCCCAGCTTGTATTCGGTGGGCAGGCCTGGTGTGGGCAGGTCGACGATCGTCACCGGCGTGCCGGCTTCCGAGGACATATCCACCCCCGGCTGATTCAGCACCATGCCGGCGCGCAGAAGTTGTTCGAGCGGCCAATGCGGTTCGGGCTGACCGTCGGCGCCGGCCTGGGCGATGCCCTGGCTGCCGGCATCCGAACCGATCTCCCATATCACCGGACGGCCATTCTCCCAGCCGTTCTGCTTCAGATAATTCGCCACGCTGCCGATCGCATCCGCCTGGCTGGTGCGCAGGTCGATCTGCTTGTTGCCGTCATAGGAGATGGCGTATTGCACGATGCTGCTTGGCAGAAACTGCGGAATGCCGATCGCGCCCGTATATGAGCCGAGTACCGAAGTGGGATCGAGCTGCGAATCGCGCGTCCACACCAGATAGTCTTCGAGATTCTTGCGGAAGGTCTGCTCGCGTTCCGCGCGGTTCGGCGTGTTCGGGTAATCGAAGGCGAGCGTGGTCAGCGCGTCGAGCACGCGGAAGTTGCCCATGAAGCGGCCGTAGATGGTCTCGACGCCAAGAATGCCGACGATCACCTCAGGCGGCACGCCGAATTCCTCATAGGCGCGTTGCAGCGTAGCCTGGTTGTTGCGCCAGAAACGCACCCCCGCATTGATGCGAACCGGGTCGAGGAAACGCGACTGGTACGAACGCCAGTTTTTCACCGACGGCGTGGGCGAGGGCGTGACGAGCTTGACCGCCGTGGTCGAATAGCTGACGCCCGCGAACAGCGTGTGCAGCGCGGCCGGATCGAAGTCGTAGCGCGCCACCATGTCGTTGATGAAACCGTCGACATCAGGGTTGTTGGCGTAACGTTGCGGAATAATCTCTTCTTCGAACGTCTGGCCCTGGGGCACCGTGGGTTGCGGTTGCGCCTGCGCTATCAGCAGCGGCCGTTTGGGCGCGCTGGTCTGTGCCTCGGCCGGACTGGCTGCCGCGACCACGCACCATGCAATGGCGAGTGCGGTGGCTGCTTTCTGGCTGCGTAGCCGGGTTCGTGCGGACAGAGCAAGCTTGACGGTCATATTGAACTGGGGGCGCGAGGCGAAGGAGACAGACGGTTGCAGAAGATTACGGGGCAGTATACCCGAGGCCCATTGCAGAACTATGCAGAACTGTTGCCGTGGCGGGTTTGCGCCACATGGTGTGGTAAGTTGACGGTGTTGGGCGCGCCATGCGTGCGCGCCTTTGGATGGAGACACGCCGTGCGCCGAGGCGACGCGGCGCAGAAGAGAATCATGGCCACAGCCTTTTATTCCCACGCAGACTGTCTGCTTCACGAGATGGGCGAATGGCATCCCGAATGTCCGGCGCGTCTGCACGCTATCGAAGATCAACTGATCGCCAGCCGCATCGACGCGCTGATCGAACGCGAGTCGCCGCCGCTTGCAGACGAGACCGCGCTGCTGCGCGTACATACCCCGGCGCACGTCGACTATATCCGCAGCCGCTCACCCGACGAAGGCTATGCGGAGATCGACCCGGACACGTCGATGAATCCGCACACCTGGCAGGCCGCCCTGCGCGCCGCGGGCGCTGCGGTGGCGGCCACGGACGCCGTGATCGAAGGCCGTTACGACAATGCGTTTTGCAGCGTGCGACCGCCCGGTCACCACGCGGAGCCGGCTCGCGCGATGGGCTTCTGTTTTTTCAACAACGTCGCGATTGCCGCGCGTCACGCGCTGGAAGTGCATGGGCTGCAACGCGTCGCGATCGTCGACTTCGACGTCCATCATGGCAACGGCACCGAGGCTGCTTTTGCCGGCGACTCGCGGGTGCTGATGTGCAGCATCTTCCAGCATCCGTTTTATCCGTTTAGCGGCGCTGAGAATCAGGCGTCGAATATGGTCAACGTGCCGATGCCGGCGCGTTCCAAAGGCATGGAAGTGCGGGAGGCGGTAGACCTGCTATGGCTGCCGCGTCTGCATGCATTCAAGCCGGAGATGATCTTCGTTTCGGCGGGCTTTGACGCGCATCGCGAGGACGACCTCGGCAACCTCGGGCTCGTCGAAGACGATTACACGTGGCTGACCGGCCAGATTCGCGATATCGCCGGCCGGTATGCGCGTGGGCGTATCGTGAGCTGTCTGGAGGGCGGTTATAACCTGTCGGCGCTCGGGCGCAGCGTGGTGGCGCATGTGCGCGCGCTGGCAGGCATCTGAATGACGCCGCGCCGATTCCGCGCCATCGCCCGGCGCTGAATCAGCTACTCACCCACGTTTCGATTCAACCGCAGCGCGGTTCGATCCACGCCAGCAGTTCGCCGATCACCCGTTCGCGATCGAGGTCGTTCATCGTCTCGTGATAACTGGCTTCGTAGAGCGTCAGCGTCTTGTCCGGCGAGCCGGCGTGCTGACCGAATGCACGGCTGCCGTCGGGTTCGGTGAGCTTGTCGGCGGTGCCGTGATAGACGCGCAGGGGCATGCGCAAATCCGCGCGGCCACGTTCGATGCGCGCCATTGCCAGCAGGATCTCCGCGCCGGTGCGAGCCGGAATGGCGCCGTGATGCACGAGCGGATCGTGGCGATTCGCCTTGACAATCTCCCTGTCGCGCGACAGCAGCGCCGCGTCGATCTTCATGGCGGGAAAGCCCGGCCAGATGCGGCTGATAATCTGGCTCATGGTCAGCATCCAGCGCGGCACATCACGGCCCGGCGCGAGCGCGGGACTCGACAGGATCAGACCGGCCAGCCGATGGCCGCTCGCCGGCAGACGCTCGATGGCGTACAGCGCGGCAATCGCGCCGCCCATGCTGTGGCCCATCAGGAACAGCGGCGCCGGATCGTGCGCGGCGACGCCGAGCAAAGCGTCGGCGTCGAGCAGATAGTCGTCGAAGCGATCGATGCGGGCGCGCCGGCCAGGCGCGCGTCCGTGGCCGCGCAGATCGATGGCGAGCAGTTCGATGCCCGTTGCATTCAGCCGCCCGGCGAGCGCCGCGTAACGGCCGGCGTGTTCCGCGAGGCCATGCACCAGCGCGACTGTCGCGCGGCGCGGACCGGTCGCGGGCCAGCGGTAGAGCGGCAGCGTGATGCCATCGCGGGTCGTGACGGTCGAGCGCGTCGCGCCGCCGTGCTGGGCAGCCGCGCCCGTGCCGGCCGCATGAGAACTCGGGGCCTCCTGCGCCGTTAGGCTCGGGCGAGCGTCGTCGTGCTGGGTCGTCTCCATATCCACCGTCTTGATGTTGTTCTGATTGGGCCGATCATAGTCGCACGCGGGCGGCGCACGCGAGCGCGGCGTGCAGGACGCACCTCTAATTCCTCTGGGTTATGAAAAAATCGGAATTGATTATTAAAGGGAATGTCGACGCTGCGGTAGAATCGCCGCTCAAATTCCCAATCGAAGCAACGGCGGCCGCTTGCCGGGAGCGCATTCACGCTCGCTGGCAGCCCCGCCGTTTGGTTTTTCCATGATCGAAATTCGCAATATCTCCCAGCGTTTTGCCGGCCCGCGCGGCTGGATCGAGGCGCTGCATAACGTCGACCTGTCGATTCCGGCGGGCGAGGTGTTCGGCATTATCGGCCGCAGCGGCGCCGGCAAGAGCACGCTCGTGCGCACCATCAACCTGCTGACGCGCCCCACCGAAGGCAACATCGTCGTCAACGGCCGCGATCTCACCACGCTGTCCGCCGCGCAATTGCGCGAGGCGCGTCGTGAGATCGGCATGATCTTCCAGCATTTCAATCTGCTCTCGTCGCGCACGGTGTATGAGAACGTCGCGCTGCCGCTCGAACTGGCGGGACTGAAGCGTGACGAGATCGAGGCCAATGTGTTGCCGCTGCTCGAACTCGTCGGGCTCTCGGCGCAGAAAGACCGCTATCCGGCGCAGATCAGCGGCGGCCAGAAGCAGCGCGTGGGGATCGCCCGGGCGCTGGCGAGCAAGCCGAAGGTCTTGCTGTCCGACGAAGCCACCTCGGCGCTCGACCCGGAAACCACCCGCTCGATTCTCGACCTGCTCAGGCGCATCAATCGCGAACTCGGCCTGACCATCGTGCTGATCACGCATCAGATGGACGTCATCAAGCAGGTCTGCGACCGCGTCGCGGTGCTCGATGCCGGCCGGGTCGTCGAACACGGCAAGGTCATCGACGTATTCCTGCAACCGCATCACGAAGTGACGCGCGCGCTGATCGGCGACGTGATCGCCCAGGAGTTGCCGCCGGCACTGAAGGCGCGCGTCGCCGAGCGCCTGAAGACAGGCCGCGGGCATCTGCTGCGTCTCGCCTTCACCGGCACAGGCGTCGATCAGCCGATCCTCTCGGAGACCATCCGCCGTTACGAACTCGACTTCAACATCCTGCACGGCCAGATCGACGAGATCCAGGGGCAGGCGTTCGGCTCGCTCGCGGTGCTGGCGGGCGGCGAACCGCTGAAGGTGGCGCAGGCGCTGGCGTATCTGCGCGAACAGGGTGTGGTGGTGGAGGAGATGTCCCATGTTGAGTGAAATGTTCGATATGTTCGTCCAGTCGTTCTGGGAGACGCTCATCATGGTGGGCATCTCGGGGCTCGTCGGCGCACTGGTCGGTTTGCCGCTCGGCGTGCTGCTGTATCTGACGGATCGCCAGGGTGTCCTGCAGAACGTCGCGCTGAATCGCACGATGGGCGTCGTCATCAACGCGGTGCGGTCGACGCCGTTCATCATCTTGCTGGTGGCGGTGATTCCGTTCACGCGGCTGGTGGTGGGTTCGTCCATCGGCACCGCCGCGGCCGTCGTGCCGCTGACGATCGCCGCCGCGCCGTTCATCGCGCGTCTGGTCGAAACGGCCTTGCGCGAAGTGGACCGCGGCCTGATCGAAGCCGCGCAGGCCATGGGCGCGACCACCAGCCAGATCGTCTTCAAGGTGCTGCTGCCGGAATCGTGGCCCGGCGTGGTCGCGGGTCTGACGATCACCTTCGTCTCGCTGGTCGGCTACTCGGCGATGGCGGGCGCAATCGGCGGCGGCGGTCTTGGCGACCTCGGCATTCGCTACGGCTATCAGCGCTACGAGCCGGACGTGATGTGGACCGTCGTGCTGATCCTGATTGTGTTCGTGCAACTGGTGCAGTCGTTCGGCGATTGGCTCGTGCGCCGTCTGAGCCATAAATAAGCACGGGGTTATCGACCGCCGCCTGGCGAGATTGCGAGGGGGCGGTCATGCAATGTCGTTGGGTTCTGAAACTGGCTGCCGCGCCCGGCGCGCGGCCCAGCACCACAACCGTCATCGATGGCAAATGATGAATTAGAGTCGGAAGTCGGGACCCGGGGTTGTCGCCCGGGTTTTTTCGGGATTAAAATAGAACGACCGTTCGTTATTGCTGTCACGCCGCTGAGGAGCGCTATCCTCGATGTAAAACCAGCCCGCGACGCGGCTGTCGTAAAAGGGCAGTCGCTATAATGTCCGTTGGGTTGACGTATTCGTAACTTTGGAGCGTGTGCATGAAAATCCTGGTGCCAGTCAAGAGAGTGGTCGATTACAACGTGAAAGTCCGGGTCAAGTCGGACGGCACGGGCGTCGACATCGCAAATGTAAAGATGTCGATGAACCCGTTCGACGAGATCGCCGTGGAAGAGGCGGTGCGTCTGAAGGAAGCGGGCGTGGCGACGGAAGTGATCGCCGTTTCGGCGGGCGTGACGCAGTCGCAGGAAACGCTGCGCACGGCGCTGGCAATCGGCGCGGATCGCGCCATCCTGATCGAGTCGAACGAAGACCTGCAACCGCTGGCGGTGGCCAAGCTGCTCAAGGCGCTGCTCGACAAGGAACAGCCGTCGCTCGTGATCCTCGGCAAGCAGGCGATCGACGACGATTCGAACCAGACCGGCCAGATGCTGGCTGCATTGGCGAATTTGCCGCAAGCCACGTTTGCATCGAAAGTGGTGGTGGCCGACGGCAAGGCGACGGTGTCGCGCGAAGTGGATGGCGGCGCGGAAACGCTGTCGCTGGCGCTGCCCGCCGTCATCACCACCGACCTGCGCCTGAACGAGCCGCGTTATGTGACGCTGCCGAACATCATGAAGGCGAAGAAAAAGCCGCTGGAAACGCTCAAGCCCGAAGACCTGGGTGTCGACGTGACGCCGCGCCTGAAGACGCTGAAGGTGGTCGAGCCCGCGAAGCGCAGCGCTGGTGTGAAGGTCGCTGACGTAAAGACGCTGGTCGAGAAGCTGAAGACCGAAGCCAAGGTGCTGTAAGAGGAGACGGACGAAATGACGATTCTGGTAATTGCGGAACACGACAACGCGTCGCTGAAAGCGGCGACGCTGAACACGGTGGCGGCGGCCGCGAAGATTGGCGGCGACGTGCACGTGCTGGTCGCCGGCCACAACGCGCAAGGCGCGGCCGACGCGGCAGCGAAGGTGGCAGGTGTTGCCAAGGTATTGCTGGCCGACGCGCCGCAACTCGAAGCGGGCCTCGCGGAAAACGTCGAAGCCACGGTGCTGAACATTGCGAAGGACTACTCGCATATCCTCGCGCCGGCTACCGCTTACGGCAAGAATATCGCGCCGCGCATCGCCGCGAAGCTCGACGTCGCGCAGATCAGCGACATCACCGCCGTGGATTCCGCCGACACGTTCGAGCGCCCGATCTACGCGGGCAATGCAATCGCCACGGTGCAATCGGCTGATCCGATCAAGGTCATCACGGTGCGTACCACCGGCTTCGACCCGGTCGCGGCAGAAGGCGGCGGCGCGGCGGTCGAGAAGATCGAAGCCGCGGCGGATAGCGGCCTGTCGCAGTTCGTTAGCCGCGAAGTGACGAAGCTGGACCGTCCGGAACTGACCTCGGCGTCGATCATCGTTTCGGGTGGTCGCGGTCTCGGCAGCGGCGAGAACTACACCAAGGTGCTCGAGCCCCTGGCCGACAAGCTGGGCGCGGCGCTGGGCGCGTCGCGCGCCGCCGTCGATGCCGGCTTCGTGCCGAACGACTATCAGGTCGGCCAGACCGGCAAGATCGTCGCGCCGCAACTGTACGTGGCCGTGGGCATTTCAGGCGCCATCCAGCATCTGGCCGGCATGAAAGACTCGAAGGTCATCGTCGCCATCAATAAAGACCCGGAAGCGCCGATTTTCAGCGTCGCCGATTACGGTCTGGTCGGCGATCTGTTCACGGTCGTGCCGGAACTGGTAACCGAGCTGGGCTAAAGCCGGGAACGCCGCAATAAGGCGTCTGGCAGCACATAAAGGGACGCAGGGACCCATAGTCCGGCGTCCCTTTTTATATCGCAGGCAGGAGGAGAACCAAAATGAGCTATACGGCGCCCGTCAAGGACATGCTGTTCGTGATGAAAGAACTGGCCGGACTCGAAGACATCGCGAAGCTGCCCGGCTTCGAAGATGCCAATCTCGACACCGCGCAAGCCGTGCTCGAGGAGTCGGCCAGGCTGTGCGGCGAAGTGCTGGCGCCGTTGAACGTCGAAGGCGACCGCAACCCGAGTAGCTGGAAGGACGGCGAGGTTACCGCGACGCCGGGGTTTGCCGAGGCGTTCCGGCAATTCGCCGAGGGTGGCTGGCAAGGCGTGCAGCATCCTTTGGACTACGAAGGGCAGGGGCTGCCGAAGCTGATCGCGACGCCGTGCGTCGAAATGCTCAATGCCTCGAATCTCTCGTTTGCCTTGTGTCCGTTGCTGACCGATGGCGCGATCGAAGCACTGCTGACGGCCGGCACCGAAGCGCAGAAACAGACCTATGTGCCGAAGCTGATCTCCGGCGAATGGACCGGCACGATGAACCTCACCGAGCCGCAGGCCGGCTCCGATCTCGCACTGGTGCGCGCGCGCGCCGAGCCGCAGGGCGACGGCTCGTTCAAGCTGTTCGGCACCAAGATTTTTATTACGTGGGGCGAGCACGACATGGCGAAGAACATCGCCCATCTCGTGCTGGCGCGCACGCCGGGCGCGCCGGAAGGCGTGAAGGGCATTTCGCTCTTTATCGTGCCCAAGTTTCTCGTCAATGAGGACGGCTCGCTCGGCGCGCGTAACGACGTGCATTGCGTGTCGATCGAGCACAAGCTCGGCATCAAGGCGAGCCCGACGGCCGTGCTGCAATTCGGCGATCACGGCGGCGCGCTCGGTCATCTGATCGGCGAAGAAAATCGCGGCCTCGAGTACATGTTCATCATGATGAACGCCGCGCGTTTCGCGGTGGGCATGCAGGGTGTGGGCGTGTCGGACCGCGCGTATCAGAAAGCGGCGGCGTATGCGAAGGACCGCGTGCAGAGCCGGCCGGTGGACGGTTCCGCCAGGCAATCGGTGTCGATCATTCATCACCCGGACGTGCGCCGCATGCTCGCCACGATGCGTGGCCTGACCGAGGCCTCGCGCGCGCTGGCCTACGTGGCCGCGGCGCATTGCGATATCGCGCATCGTCACCCGGACGAGGCGAAGCGCAGCGAGCATCAGGCCATCTACGAATACCTCGTGCCGATCGTGAAGGGCTGGAGCACGGAATTGTCGATCGACGTGGCGAGCCTCGGTGTGCAGGTGCACGGCGGCATGGGTTTCATCGAGGAAACCGGCGCGGCCCAGTATTATCGCGACGCGCGCATTTTGCCGATCTACGAAGGCACCACCGCGATCCAGGCGAACGACCTGATTGGCCGCAAGACCTTGCGTGACGGCGGGGCGGTGGCGAAGTCGCTGCTGGCCGGGATTGCCGGGACCGTCGAGGCGCTGGGGGCGCAGCAGGGCGCGGCGTTCGAGTCGATGAGGAAGTATCTCGCGCTAGGCCACGACTCGCTCGCCGCGGTGGTGGAGTTTGTCGTGACCCAGGCAAAGCGCGATCCGAATGCGGTGTTTGCCGGCAGCGTGCCGTATCTGAAGCTGGCGGGCATCGTGCTGGGCGGCTGGCAGATGGCGCGTGCGTTGCTCGCGGCGCAGGAAAAGCGCGCGGACGATCCGTCGTTCTACGGCGCGAAAATCGCCACCGCGCAGTTCTACGCGGAGCACGTGCTGCCGCAGGCGTCGGCGCTGGAAGCGGCAGTGGTCAGCGCGAAGGGGGACGAGGGCGTGCTGGCGCTGGCAGAGGATCAGTTCTGACGCCGGGCTTTGTCAGATGGCGCTGCCAATTGCCAATAGAAACGGCACCTGAGAAGGTGCCGTTTTTGTTCTGTCGGAATGACTTCGCTGCTATGGCCAGAATCGCCTAAGAAAGACAATGACTCAGGCAAAAGCCGGACGTCCCGCACCTCGCGTCTCGCCCAGGTAGCGATGCACTGACAGATCGTCCGACTGAATCGCCGGCTGCTTGCCCGAGATCAGATCGGCGAGCAGTTGCCCCGAGCCGCACGACATGGTCCAGCCGAGCGTGCCGTGGCCGGTGTTGAGGAACAGATTGGAGAGGGGCGTGCGGCCGACGATCGGCGTGCCGTCCGGCGTCATCGGACGCAGGCCG
The DNA here is from genome assembly GCF_900996235.1 of Paraburkholderia sp. BCC1885. GTDB lineage: Bacteria > Pseudomonadota > Gammaproteobacteria > Burkholderiales > Burkholderiaceae > Paraburkholderia. Next base: position 736,319 of record NZ_CAAJGM010000208.1, on the reverse strand, counting down.
GTCCAGAAGCTGGCCTTGGCCGTATCGCCGCCGCCGGGGAACAGATCGTTGACGCACATTTCGAGCGTCTCGCGGCGTGCCTCGCGCAGCGACTTGTCGAAGCCGACGATCTCCGCCATGCCGCCGACGCGAATCCGGTCGTCGAAACGCGTGATGGCGATCTTGTAGGTTTCATCGAGCACGGTCGACACCGGCGCGGCCGCCGCGTCGACGATAGGCGCCGTGATCGAATAGCCCTTGAGCGGATAGACCGGAATCTTGACGATGTCTGTGAGGAACCGGGTCGAATACGAACCGAGCGCCACGACAAACGCGTCGGCGCGCAGCAATTCGGCGCCGCATTGCACGCCGGCGATCCGGCCGCCGGTCGTGGCGAGCGCGTCGATCGGCGTGTTGTAGCGGAACGTCACACCCAGCTCTTCGGCCAAAGCTGCGAGGCGCGTGGTGAAGAGCTGGCAGTCGCCGGTTTCATCGCCCGGCAGACGCAGGCCGCCGGTCAGCTTGTGCGCGGTCGCGGCGAGCGCGGGTTCAGCGCGCGCCAGTTCGGCCGACGTCAGCAGTTCATACGGTACGTTGGCGTCTTTCAGCACGGCGATGTCTTTCGCCGCGCCGTCGAATTGCTGCTGTGTGCGGAACACCTGCAGCGTGCCGCCGGTGCGGCCTTCGTACTGGATGCCGGTGTCGGCGCGCAGCGCCTGCAGGCAATCGCGGCTATATTCGGCAAGACGCACCATGCGGCCTTTGTTCACCGCATAGCGCGAGGACGTGCAGTTCTGCAGCATCTGCCACATCCACTGCAGCTGGAATTGCGTGCCGTCGAGGCGGATGGCGAGCGGTGCGTGTTTCTGGAACATCCATTTGACGGCCTTCAACGGCACGCCCGGAGCGGCCCACGGCGAGGCGTAGCCAGGCGAGATCTGGCCCGCGTTGGCAAAACTCGTTTCTTGTGCCGGACCGGCTTCGCGGTCGATCACCGTCACTTCATGACCGGCGCGCGCCAGATAATAAGCGCTCGTCACTCCGACCACGCCACTGCCCAAAACGACGACTCGCATAGCTGCTCCAGAAGGTTCTTTGGGGCTTGCGCGTCCGTGGATGGCTCAGCTCGTTTGCGGATGATTCGATTAACGAGGTGATACGCTTTCAGCCCAGTGTTAACCGCTATACTATTTAGAGAACGGCAGGTTTTGTTATTGTATTTTTGAGATTTTTAGTAGAAACACCATGCGAACCCAACGTCAACCGATCCGCGCTCTCGACAAGCTCGATCACAAGATTCTCAGGCTGCTGCAGCAGGACGGCCGGATGGCGATGAAAGACCTCGCGGAGCAGGTCGGGCTGTCGGTGACGCCGTGCATCGAACGGGTCAAGCGCATGGAGCGCGACGGCGTCATCACCGGCTATCACGCGCGCGTGAACCCGGCCGAGCTGGGCGCGGCGCTACTGGTGTTCGTCGAGATCACGCTCGACCACAAAAGCGGCAACATGTTCGACCAGTTTCGCCGCGAGGTGCAGAAGATTCCCGAGGTGCTGGAGTGCCATCTGGTCTCGGGCGACTTCGATTATCTGATCAAGGCGCGCATTGGCGAGATGGCTGATTACCGCAAGCTGCTGGGCGACATTCTGCTGCAACTGCCGGGCGCGGTGCAGTCGAAGAGCTATGTGGTGATGGAAGAAATCAAGGAAACCTTGACGATTGCGGTGGGCGAGTAAGCTGCGGCGACCGGCTGAAGACAGGGCTCGACAAATGGCGTAAACACTGTATATTTGTACAGTATTGTTGCGCCTTTTTGTTGTCCGCTTGTGCTGGATCTTACCGTGACCGACTCCGTCCCCGAATATCCCATCGCACCGCCCGTGCCACGCAAAGGGCGCGGCGCCGTTACGAACCTGCAGGGCCGTTATGAAGTCGACCAGCGCGAAGCGGTCGACGACGGCTGGATGCTGCACGAGGACGAAGAGGGCGGCTCGCCCGCGTTGCGCACGCAGGTCTTCAGCGAGCAGGCTAAGAGCATTCTGAACCGCAACGCGTCGCCGGATATCCCGTTCAGCGTGTCGCTCAATCCGTACCGGGGCTGTGAGCATGGCTGCATCTACTGCTTCGCGCGGCCTACACATAGTTATTTGGGGCTGTCGCCGGGGCTCGATTTCGAGAGCCGCATCTACGCCAAGGTCAACGCGCCGGAACTGCTGGAGCGCGAGCTATCGAAGAAGTCATATGTGCCCGAGCCGATCGCGCTGGGCGTCAATACCGACGCATGGCAGCCCGTCGAGCGTGAGTTGCGGCTCACCCGGCGGGTTATCGAGGTGCTGCATGAGCGCGGCCATCCGTTCGCGGCCATTACGAAGTCGTCGCTGATCGAGCGCGATCTGGATCTGCTGGCGCCCATGGCAGCGCGTGGGCAGTTCATGGCGGCCGTCACCATCACGACGCTGGACGCCGAAATCGCGCGCACGCTCGAACCGCGCGCGGCCACGCCGTCACGCCGTTTGCGCACCATCCGCACGCTCACCGAAGCCGGCATCCCGGTGGGCGTGAGCATCGCGCCGGTGATTCCGTTCGTCACGGAACCGGATATGGAGCGGGTCATGGAGGCCTGCGCCGAAGCCGGGGCGAGCAATGCGAGCTATATCGTGCTGCGTCTGCCCTGGGAGGTGGCGCCGCTTTTCAAAGACTGGCTGGCGGCGCATTTTCCGGATCGCGCCGACCGCGTGATGAGCCGTGTGCGTGACATGCGCGGCGGCAAGGATTACGACGCGAACTTCGCGACGCGCATGAAGGGTGAGGGTGCGTGGGCCGATCTGCTCAGGCAGCGCTTTCACAAAGCGGCGCGCAGGCTCGGTCTGAACGAGCGCCGGCATGGCATTCTGGATATGTCGCACTTTGTGCGCGCCGCGCCGGCCGCGCCATTGACCCCGGCGCGCGACGATCCGCAAATGAAACTGTTCTAGATAGCGAGCCGGTACCAGAACGGCGGCATGGCCGCCTGCCGGTTACTGCGATGGCGTCTTGTCCGCCGGAACCTGTGATTCGAAATAGGTCTGGAACGTCACGGCGAGCCCGGTCATCAGCAGCATGGCGCCGATGAAGAGCGAAAAGATCACCACGAAGATCACGCTCCAGCCGGAGCGGCTGCGTTGCTGGCTCTGCGGATTGAATTGCGCGTCCCATTTTTCATCGGGACGCAGGCCGTAGACCATCGCCGCAAGGAACGCCGCAAAGAGCGAGATCGCGCCCGGAACCGTCAGCACCCAGCCGAGCGCCGAAGTCCGCTCGCTGCCGATCAGCAGCAGAACTCCCGGAATGCCGAGCAGCGTGCCGAGCAGATGGAGCCAGCCGTAGACGTCGCGCTTTCCATACAGATAGAAGCGATGCGCGCCGAGGCTGCCAAGAAAAAAGGCCAGCGCGGCGGTCATCGTCTTGGACCTGAAACGCGGGGAATTCGAAACGCGGGTGGACATGGGCGGCAGTTGGGTGGCAGGCGGTCTGGATCACTGGCGCGCAACGGTGCGCGGGCCGAGGCGCATTCTACGCCGGGGGCGCCGCGGCGGGCATATCGGTTCCTGAAGGGGAGAATTCGTGCCGTCCGACAAGCCCCGGCTGGCCGGACTGTATGGCCGGCGCAACCGCGAATCGCAGTTTATCCCGGTAAGTGTTTGTTATGGCTTCGGTTTCCCGCTATAATCGCCTGTTTCAGTGGTTCCGAACCCCGGTTTTCAAGGATTCTAGTATGGTCATCATCCGCTTGGCTCGTGGCGGCTCCAAGAAGCGCCCGTTCTACAACATCGTCGCAACCGATTCGCGTAACCGTCGTGACGGCCGCTTCATCGAACGCGTTGGTTTCTACAACCCGGTCGCTACGAAGGGTGAATCGCTGCGTATCGCTCAAGACCGCCTGACGTATTGGCAAGGCGTTGGCGCGCAACTGTCGCCGACAGTCGAGCGTCTCGTGAAGGAAGCGCAAAAGGCGCAGCCGGCTGCTTAATGGTAGCCAGCATGTGCATCGCCGGCGGCTCGCGCAGCTTGCCCGAGGTGTCCGATGCGCGAGTTTTGCTGCATGTTTTACAGAAACAGCAGACGTCGAAGATGGCAGCGAGCTTCGTCTTGAGGTGTTTTCATGTCTGAGCGTGATTCGGGAAGTTCAGGTCGCGCCAAGGCGGGTCCGCGTGTCCGGGCAGCAAGCCCGGCAGCGGCTGAGGCACCGTTCGGCGCATTCGTCCGCAAGCCGGTCGAACGCGCCCCGAGCAAAGCAAAACCGGAAGCCGTGGTCGAATCGGGCGCTGCAGTCATGCGCGCCGAAACGGCGGAAAGCTGGCCGGAGGACGCTGTCGAAGTAGGCGCGATCGTCGACGCATACGGCCTCAAGGGCTGGATCAAGGTGGCCGCGCATGCGGATGCCGGGCGTGGTGGCGACGCGTTGCTGAGCGCGAAGCGCTGGTGGCTGATGAAAGGCCGCGAGCGCAGTTCGGCGCCGGCGTTGCAGGCCAAAATTCATAGCGACAGCATTGTGGCCCATCTGGGCGGCACGGCTGACCGCGACGAGGCGCTCGCGCTACGTGGCACGCAGGTGTATATCTGCCGCAGCGACTTCCCGGCGCTGGATGCTGACGAGTTTTACTGGGTCGATCTGCTCGGCCTGGATGTCGTGAACCTGACCGGGGTTGCCCTCGGCAAGGTGGCCGACATGATCGACAACGGTGCGCACTCGGTGTTGCGCATCGAATATCCGACTACCGGCAAAGATGGCAAGCCGGCCGCGGGCGAGCGTTTGATCCCGTTCGTCGGTGTCTATGTCAAAACGGTGGACCAGACGGCGAAGCAGATTGTCGTCGATTGGGAAGCCGATTATTAAACGAGCTCGTTAAACCAGCTCAATAACGGAGAGAGCGATGCAGTTCGATGTCGTTACGCTCTTTCCTGACATGTTTCGTGCGCTGACCGACTGGGGTATCACCAGCCGCGCGGCGAAGCAGGAGCGCTACGGTTTGCGCACGTGGAATCCGCGCGATTTCACAACCGACAACTACCGTACCATCGATGATCGCCCGTATGGCGGCGGCCCGGGCATGGTGATGCTGGGCAGGCCGCTGGAAGATGCGATCGGGGCGGCGAAGGCCGCGCAGGCGGAGCAGGGCATCGCCGGCTCGCGCGTCGTGATGATGTCCCCGCAAGGTGCGACGCTCAATCACGAGCGGGTCATGCAGTTTGCCGCTGAGCCTGGCCTGATCGTGCTGTGCGGGCGTTACGAAGCGATCGATCAGCGTTTGATCGACCGTTGCGTGGATGAGGAAGTCAGTCTCGGCGACTTCGTGCTGTCCGGTGGCGAACTGCCGGCCATGGCCTTGATGGACGCCGTGGTGCGTCAGTTGCCTGGCGTGCTGAACGACTCGCAATCGGCGGTGCAGGACAGTTTCGTCGAGGTGCTGCTGGATTGTCCGCATTACACGCGTCCTGAGGAATACGAAGGCGTGCGTGTGCCCGATGTGCTGCTCGGCGGGCATCATGCGGAAATCGAGCTGTGGCGCCGACGCGAAGCGCTGCGCAACACGCTCAGCAAGCGGCCCGATCTGATCGAGAAGGCCAGAAATAACAAGATGTTGAGCCGTGCCGATGAGGCATGGCTTGCTAGTCTCGCGAAGGAAGCATCGAAGGCGTAACGCCCCGGTGTCACTAGCGAATAGGCGGCGCCGCACATGCGTGTACGGTGCCTGATGTGAACCCATCCTCTATCGGGGCCGTAGCCGAGCAGTTTCTGTGAGGCAGGTACGAACGCCGACAAGATGGCATTAGGAGTCAGTGATGAATCTGATTGCAAAACTCGAGCAGGAAGAAATCGCGCGCGCCCTCGGCGAGAAGACCATCCCCGAATTCGCCCCCGGCGACACGGTGATCGTCAGCGTGAACGTGGTTGAAGGCACGCGTAAGCGTGTTCAGGCTTACGAAGGCGTCGTGATCGCCAAGCGTAACCGTGGTCTGAATTCGTCGTTCATCGTCCGTAAGATTTCGTCGGGCGAAGGCGTCGAGCGTACGTTCCAGACGTACTCGCCGCTGCTGGCAAGCATCGTCGTGAAGCGTCGTGGCGATGTGCGTCGTGCGAAGCTGTACTACCTGCGCGACCGTTCGGGCAAGTCGGCCCGGATCAAGGAAAAGCTGGTCTCGAAAGACCGCGCTGCTTCCTGAGCGTAAAAGCTGTAAGAAAAAGCACCCTTCGCGGGTGCTTTTTTCTTTGTTGGGTCAAAATAGCGGCATTGCCTCTACAAGCTCGCCCCTGAGATCCCGTTGACCCGTCCTGTCTTCGAACCCGAAAACCTGCCTGTCGAATCGACGGGCCGCGATCTGCCATCGGTTGCTCCTGTGCGTCTGACGCCCGACGGGCTGCGCGCGCGCTTCGAGCAACGTCTGTCATGGACCGCAGAGCCGGGCGACGCACGTTGGAAGGAGTTCGGCGATCCGCGCGTCGCAGCCGTGCTCGTGCCGCTGGTGGTGCGTGACGAAGGGCTCACGGTGCTGCTCACGCAGCGGGCCGACCACCTCAACGATCACGCGGGCCAGATCAGTTTTCCGGGCGGCCGCCACGAACCGTTCGATGCCGACGCGACGGCCACCGCGCTGCGCGAGGCGCAGGAAGAGGTCGGCCTCGATCCGCAGCGTGTGGAAGTGCTCGGCGCGCTACCGGACTATCTGACCGGCACGGGCTTTCGCGTCACGCCGGTGGTAGGGCTCGTGCATCCGCCGTTTACGGTCGAGGCCGATTCACTGGAAGTGGCGGAAGTCTTCGAAGTGCCGCTGCGCTTTCTGATGGACCCGTCTCATCACGAGGTGCGAGTGCTGCGCTGGGAAGGCGGCGAACGGCGCTTTTTTTCGATGCCCTACCCACGCGGCGATGCGGGCGGACACTACTTCATCTGGGGCGCAACGGCGGGCATGTTACGCAACTTCTATCGCTTCCTCGCCGCATGACGGCCGCGGAACAGTTCGAATGGCCCGGAGTGTCGCGGCTTTGCAACCATCGGCGTGCCCGGTCGCATCCGACCCTGTGCTATCGTTATAAAACAATCGTAAAAACTCGAAAAGCACGGCGCATCGCATGACTTTTTTCTCCGTATTGCTGGCTCTGATCATTGAACAGGTACGCGCGCTATCGCCGAACAATCCGGTGTCCGCGTTGCTTCAATATCATGCGGAGTCGGCGGCGCACGGATTCGATGCCGGCAAACCCAGGCATGGCCTGCTCGCGTGGCTCGTTGTCGTGGTGCCGTGGACGCTTGCCGTCGCGCTCGTCTACTACGTGCTTTATCACATCAACTTCGTGCTGGCGTTCCTGTGGAACATCGTGATCGTCTATTTCACGCTTGGTTTCCGTCAGTTCAGCCATTACTTCACGGACATCCACCTCGCGCTGAATAACGACGACGTACCGCGCGCGCGGGAAATCCTCAATGAATGGACCGGCCTCGATACGGTCGACATGCCCGTTAGCGAGATCGTGCGTCATACCCTGATTCACGCCGTGGTGGCTTCGCACCGCCATGTGTTCGGCGTATTTTTCTGGTTCCTGGTGCCGGTGGGGCCGGCTGGCGCGGTGCTGTACCGGATCGCCGAGTATTTGGCGCGCACCTGGGCCCGCCCGACGGACGAGCGCACCGTGGCGTTTTCGAGTTTTGCGCAGCGTGCTTTCTTCGTGATCGACTGGATTCCGGCGCGGCTGACGTCGCTGGGCTTTGCGATTGTCGGCAACTTCGAGGACGCCATTTACGCCTGGCGTAATCACGCGCGTCAATGGCCGGACAGCAATGATGGCGTGCTGCTCGCCGCGGGCAGTGGCGCCCTCGGCGCACGTCTGAGTGGGCCGCTCGCCGAACCGTCGAGCCTCGACGCTCTGGCAACGGGTGACGGCGGTCCGATGCAGGTCGGCGACGACTGCACGCCGCGCACGCTGCAATCGGCGGTGGGGCTCGTGTGGCGCGCCGTCATCCTGTGGATGATTTTGCTGCTGATGCTGACGATCGCCGTGTGGCTCGCCTGAAGCTGACGCCGCTGCCAAGTGGCGAGTTTGCTCGCCGTCCCCTCTTTAGCCGTCCAGCGGATTACGCGCCGTCCCGCATTGCCAGCACACGGTAAATTGCGCCTCCAGCGTCTCGCCGCATTGAGCACAGCGCCATGACGGCGCGCCCGCGCCCGGTCCATGCGCGGCCACGTCGATGAGCTTGCGCGCCATCATCTCGTCGCGTTCGTCGACCAGCCACAACTCCGGCGCGCACTGATCCGCCGGAATCTCCCCTAGCGCGCCATTCAGATAGCGGTTGTGCAACTCGCATGGAATCCCCGCCGTCGCCAGCACATTGATCCAATGCTGTCCGATCAGCAGATTCGGCGCGCGCATCAGTTTCATCATGAGGGGAGATCCGTGGCGGGTGAGTGCGGTTGATTAAATGAAGTATGCAAGGCGGCGGCTGGTCAATCGCCCAGATGCCGCGCTGAACTCAACGGACGATCTGACTCGCCTCGTGCACGAGCTGCGCATAGAGCGCGTGCCGTGCCGGCGCGATGCGGCCGTCGGCGACCGCTTCGAGAATCGCGCATCCGGGTTCCTGCAAGTGATGGCAGTTATAGAAGCGGCAATTGGGCAGCAGCGGCCTGAACTCCGGGAACGCGCGTTCGAGCTTGCCCTCAGTGAGGTGATGCAGCCCGAACTCCTGGAACCCCGGCGAGTCGATCAGCGCTCCGCCATCCGGCAGCGGATAGAGCCGCGTGAACGTGGTCGTGTGGCGGCCGCTGTTCAAGGCGGTGGAGATTTCACGGGTGGCGACCTCGGCGTTGGGCACCACCAGATTCACCAGGGTCGATTTACCCATCCCCGACTGTCCCAGCAGCAACGTGGCATGACCATGCAGATGTTCTTCGAGCGCGGCGCGCGCGGCGTCAGGCTGGGTCTTGATCGACAGTTCCACCACCGTATAGCCGAGTGCCTGATAACGGGCGAGTCGGGCGCGTGCGCCCGCCAGCTCGGCGGTGACGTCGGTCTTGTTCAGGACGATCAGCGGCTTCAGCTCGTTTGCCTCGGCGGCCACCAGGGCGCGGCCGAGCAGATCCTCGCTGAAGTGGGGCTCGGTGGCGAGCACGATCAGCAACTGATCGAGATTGGCCGCGAACAGTTTCGATTTGTACTGGTCCGAGCGGTACAGCAGATTGCGCCGCTCGCCGATCTCGACGATCACCCCCTGATCGGCCGAGGTAGGTTCGTACAGGACGCGATCGCCGACCGCCACCTCGCTGCGTTTGCCGCGTGGAAAACACTGCAGCATCGCGCCGCCATCTTCCGGCGCCACCAGATAGTGTCGTCCGTGCGCGGCGATCACGAGGCCGCCCACGCGCGTCGTGGACGGTGCGCGCGGCGCTTTCGGGGAGCGGCCGCTCATGCGTGCCGCATCAGGCGGTCAATCCGCTGCGACGCCGGTGGGTGCGAATAATAGAACGCGGTGTAGAGCGGGTCCGGCGTGAGCGTGGAGGCATTGTCCTCGTACAGCTTGACGAGCGCGTTGACGAGATCCTGCGCGTCGGTTTGGGTGGCGGCGAATGCGTCGGCTTCGAATTCGTGTTGGCGCGAGCTGAGGCTGCTGAGCGGCGTCACGAAGAACAGGAACACCGGCAGCGCGAGGAAGAACAGTACCAGCGCGAGCCCGCTGTTGCCGCCGAGCAGCGACGGCCGCACGCCCAAACCCTCGTAGAACCACACGCACTGCATGAGCCAGCCGAGCAAGGCGAGCATCACGAGGCTGACGGCGAAAATCACTACCATCCGCTTGATCACGTGACGGCGTTTGAAGTGACCGAGCTCATGCGCGAGCACCGCTTCGATCTCGCTACCCGAAAGACGCGCGAGCAGCGTGTCGAAAAAGACGATGCGCTTGGCCGCGCCGAAACCGGTGAAGTACGCGTTGCCGTGCGCCGAGCGGCGGCTGCCGTCCATCACGAACAGCCCCTTGGCCGCGAAGCCGCAGCGCTTCATCAACGATTCGATGCGGCTCACCAGTGCTTCGTCCTTGAGCGGTTCGAACTTGTTGAAGAGCGGCGCGATGAAGGTGGGATACAGCACCAGCACCAGCAACTGGAACACCACCCACACGACCCACGTCCACAGCCACCACAGGCTGCCGGCCTGGTTCATCAGCCACAGCACGACGAACAGCAGCGGCAGCCCGAAAACGGCGCCGAGCAGCGCGCCCTTGATGCGGTCGGCGAAGAAGATGCCCTTGCCCATGCGATTAAAGCCGAAGCGTTCTTCGATGCCGAACTGACGGTAATAGTCGAACGGCAGATCGATCACGCTGGTAATCGCTATGACCGCCGCGATCAACCCGATCTGGCCGAGGTAGCCGCGTCCGAGCCAGCCGGAGATCGCCAGATCGAGCGCCTGCACGCCGCCCAGCAGCGTCAGCCCGATCAGCACGGCCGCGCTGACGACGATCTCGACCATCGTAAGCCGCGTGCGTTCGACGGTGTAGTCGGCGGCGCGCTGGTGCGCGGTGAGGGCGATCGTGGCCGCAAACTGGCCCGGCACCTGCTCGCGGTGCGCCGCGACGAAGCGGATTTGCCGCGACGCGAGCCAGAGCTTGGTGCAGACCATCGCCACGACGGCGACAGCGAACAGAACGGAGAAGTACAGGGTTGGCATCCGGGGAATCCGTGGTATCTATGCGAGAATTATATGTTTCTTCCCGCCGGCTGGCGGGGCCACGCTAAAACGAACTGTTTCGACGGCGAAATTAACGGCGAATGGCGCGTCGCTCAAGACGCGCGGCGCTCTCCACCAAGGTTGCCCTTCATGACTGACATCCTCGAATCCACCGGCCAGCCCTCGCTAGTACGCAGCGACATGAACCTGATCTGGCTGGACATGGAAATGACCGGGCTCGAGCCCGACACCGACCGCATCATCGAGATTGCCGTGGTGGTGACCAATTCCACGCTCGACAGGATGGTCGAAGGGCCGGTGCTCGCCATTCATCAGAGCGACGAAACGCTCGCCAAAATGGATCAGTGGAACCAGAACACCCACGGCCGTTCGGGGCTGATCGACCGGGTGAAGGCCTCGACGGTGAGCGAAGCGGACGCCACCGAGCTGATCCGCGATTTCCTCGGCCAGTACGTGCCGCCGGGCAAGTCGCCGATGTGCGGCAATTCGATCTGCCAGGACCGCCGTTTCATGGCGCGCTGGATGCCGGATCTGGAACGCTTCTTCCATTACCGCAATCTCGACGTGAGCACGCTCAAGGAACTGTGCCGCCGCTGGCAGCCGGCCATCTACAAGGGCTTCCAGAAGCGCGCCATGCACACGGCGCTGGCCGACATCCACGAGTCGATCGACGAACTCAAGTATTACCGCGAGCACTTCCTGATCCCGGCTGCAGCCACGCCGGCCGACGAGGCTTAAGACGCCCCGACAAGCCCCGGCAGACCCCGACAAGCGCCTCAGCAAGCCCCCGCAAGCCCGCGGCTCACTCAGCCCTGTCGCGGCGCGCGGATGGCGTTCTTCGGCCGGAACGCCTTCACGACCGCCTCGTTCGTCTCCACGTAAGGGCCGCCGATCAGGTCCACGCAGTAAGGCACCGCGGCGAAAATGCCCGGCACCTTGAGCGTGCCCGCCGCGTCGCGCAGCCCTTCCAGCGTTTCCCGGATCGATTTGGGCTGCCCCGGCAAATTCACGATTAGCGCGGCATGGTCCGCAGTCTCGCGGATCACCGCCGCCTGGCGCGACAGAATCGCCGTCGGCACGAAATTCAGGCTGATCTGCCGCATCTGTTCGCCGAATCCGGGCATTTCCTTGGTTGCCACCGCCAGCGTCGCCTCGGGCGTTACGTCGCGCCGTGACGGCCCGGTGCCACCGGTGGTCAGCACCAGATCGCAGCCCGCCTCGTCCACCAGTTCGATGAGGGTGGCGGAGATCGTCGCCGCGTCGTCCTGGATCAGACGGGTGACGGCCTGCCAGGGCGAGCTCAGCGCCGCCCCGAGCCACTCCTGCAGCGCCGGAATGCCCTTGTCTTCGTAGACGCCGGTGCTCGCGCGGTCGCTGATCGACACCAGGCCGATCACGATTTCGTCAGGGTGGTTACGCGCGATTTTCGTCATCGTCGTCTTCCGGGGCGTCGTCCGCGCCGTCTTCGGCTGCCGCCGGGCCGTCCGCGTGCTTGATCCACTGGAACAGTTCGCGGAAATAGCGCGGCGGCTTGCTTTGCTGGGCTTCCTTGCGGGCATTGCGGATCAGCGTGCGGCCTTCCTGCGGATCGGCGGCCGGGTGCTGGCGGATGAATTCGGTCAGCGCGGCGTCGTCGGCGAGCAGCTTCTCGCGGGTCCGCTCGATCCAGTGCATGCGCGCCGTTTCGGCCTTGTTGACGCCGTTGTAAGAGTCGAGCGCGGTACGCAGCGCCGCGGTTTCGTCCTCGTGCAGCGAGCGCATCACGCGGCCCACGTACTGGACCTGGCGGCGCTTGCCCTCGTGATCGGTGATGCGGCGCGCTTCGCGCACGGCGTCGTCGAGCTTTTCGGGCATCGGCATACGCTTCAAGGCGTCTTTCGGCAGCGCGATCAGCGCCTCGCCCAGCTCCTGCAGCGCGTGCATTTCGCGCTTGAGCTGGGATTTGCTGGGACGGTCATACCCGTTCTCGTCGATCTCTGGCTCGGCGGCGGGTTCCATCGGTTGAATGCGGGTTTTACGTGTCATACCGTTATTGTAGCGTGCCGTGCGCGAGAGGCCGCGGGCCGGCCATCCGGGTGCGGCGGTCGTGCCGGCGCGCTTGCCCGTGTCGCGAGGACGTCTTGCCGCGCGGCGAATGCCAGGTGCGTCCGCGCGGACCTTGCTATGATCGCGGGATACGTAGCGATGTAAAAGGACGGCAACGAATATGGCAGCAGACATGGACGTACGACAGCGCTTTTTCCCGCATACCCAGGATGAGCTGAAAGAGATTGCCTCGGACATCCTGCGTCACGCAAAGTCGCTCGGCGGCACCGACGCAGCGACCGAAATTTCCGAAGGCGACGGCCTGTCCGTCTCCGTGCGGCGTGGCGAGGTCGAGACGATCGAACATAACCGCGACAAGATGGTCGGCGTGACGGTGTTCATCGGCAACAAGCGCGGCAACGCGAGCACGTCGGATTTTTCCGCGCAGGCGTTGAAGGACACCGTCGCGGCCGCCTACAACATCGCCCGCTTCACGGCGGAGGACGACTGCGCGGGCCTCGCCGAGGCCGAGCTGCTCGAAACCGATCCGCGCGACCTCGATTTGTATCATCCGTGGAATCTGAGCGCCGACGAAGCGGTGGAAATCGCCCGTCGCGCCGAAGACGCCGCCTTCGCCACCGATCCGCAGATCCGCAATTCGGAAGGCGCGAGCGTCTCCGCGCAGCATTCGCAGTTCGTGCTGGCCACCTCGCGCGGTTTTCTGTCGGGCTATCCGTACTCGCGCCACTACGTGGCCTGCGCGCCGATCGCCGGCAGCGGCCGCAACATGCAGCGCGACGACTGGTACACCTCGCAGCGCAGCGCGGCCGACCTCGCCGATCCGGAAGCCGTCGGCCGTTACGCCGCGCAACGGGCGCTGGCGCGCATCGGCGCGCGCGGCCTCGATACCCGCAAGGTGCCGGTGCTGTTCGAGGCGCCGCTCGCAGCGGGCATCCTCGGCGCGTTCGTGCAGGCGGTGAGCGGCGGCGCGCTGTATCGCAAGACCTCGTTCCTCGTCGACAGCCTCGGCAAGCCGGTGTTCGCGCCGCATGTGCAGATCGTCGAAGACCCTCACGTGGCCCGCGCCATGGGCAGCGCGCCGTTCGACGAAGAAGGCGTGCGCACGAAGCAGCGTTCGGTGGTGAAGGACGGCGTGGTCGCAGGCTATTTCCTGTCCACCTACTCGGCGCGCAAGCTCGGCATGCAGACCACCGGCAACGCCGGCGGCTCGCATAACCTGAAGCTGCTCAGCTCGAAGACGCGTCCGGAAGACGATTTCGAAGCCATGCTGAAGAAGCTCGGCACCGGCCTGCTGCTGACCGAACTGATGGGGCAGGGCGTCAACTATGTGACGGGCGATTATTCGCGCGGCGCGTCGGGTTTCTGGGTCGAAAACGGCAAGATCCAGTATCCGGTGGAAGAGATCACGGTGGCGAGCACGCTGCAGGAGATGTTCCGCCATATCGTCGCCGTCGGCGCGGACACGCTCGTGCGCGGCACCAAGCAGACGGGTTCGGTGCTGATCGAACGGATGACGATTGCCGGGCAGTAAGACTTGAGGCAGGCTGGCGCGGCCGGCCAGCAGCCAGAAAAAACGCCATGGAAAGTACTTTCCGTGGCGTTTTTTTGTTTGTTTCGTACCTGCTCGCGAGTCCCCGCGTGAGGCGAATCTACGCCTCGCGCGAATTCGCCACGCCGCCCTTGCGGCGGTACGTCACAAACGCGTAGTCGAATTCGTTGGGCGCATGAGCCCGGTGCGTCTCGTGCGCGACTTCTTCCCATTCCTGCGAATCGAGTGCGGCGAAATGCGCGTCGCCTTCGAAGTCGATCGAGATTTCGGTGACGATCAATTTGTCCGCGTGGCGCAGTCCTTCGGCGTAAAGCTCGGCGCCGCCGATCAGAAACGCCTCCGGCGCCTGATCCTGGGCTGCGAGCTCGAGCGCCTCGTCGAGGTTGGTGGCGGTGTCGCAGCCGTTGAAGCGGCGCGCGGCATCGCGGGTGACGACGATATTGCGCCGTCCCGGCAGCGGCCGGCCAATCGACTCATGGGTTTTGCGGCCCATGATGATGGGCGCGCCCATGGTCGTGCGCTTGAAGAACGCAAGATCCTCGGGCAGGCGCCAGGGTAGCTGGTTGTCGCGGCCGATCACGCCATTGCGGGCGCGAGCGACGATCAGGGTGAGCGTCGTCATCGAGTGAACACGGGAACGTAATCGTCCCGATTCTACCTGACGCCCGGGTCGCGACGGCTACACCGGCGCGTAGTACGGGCGCGCGCGCCTGCTTACGGGGACGGAGCGCGAGGCCGCTGCGGTTACTCGCCCGCTCCGGCCCCCGCGTCAGGCACGTCAGGCACATCGGACAGGCCGTCCTCGTCCGCGCCGGGCGCCTCGCGCAAACCGTAGGTGCCCATCAGGCGTGTCAGCGTCGCGCGCGAGACGCCCAGATCTACGGCCGCTTCGCACAGGCGGTGGCGGTGCCGCAACAGGGCGGATTCGATCGCGCGCTTTTCGGCGGCTTCGCGGGCTTGCGCGAGGCTCATGGGTTCCTGCGCGGTGTAGTGCGCCAGATCGAGGTCTTCGGCGGAAATCAGCTTGTTCTCCGCCATCACAATGGCACGGCGCACGCGGTTGATCATCTCGCGCACGTTGCCCGGCCAGTTGTAGTTGTACATGGCCTCGATCGCCGAGGGCGTAAAGCCGCGGATCTTGCGCGCGCTATCGGTCTTGAACTTGCGCATGATGTGATGCGCGAGAATTTCGATGTCCTTGCCGCGCGCGCGCAACGGCGGCTCGTCGACCCGCAGCACGCACAGGCGG
Organism: Paraburkholderia sp. BCC1885; assembly: GCF_900996235.1. Classification (GTDB taxonomy): domain Bacteria; phylum Pseudomonadota; class Gammaproteobacteria; order Burkholderiales; family Burkholderiaceae; genus Paraburkholderia. The sequence goes on along the minus strand of NZ_CAAJGM010000208.1, from coordinate 720,778 downwards.
TGGAACAGGTCGGCGCGAAAGCGGCCATCGCGCATCGCGGTTTCGAGGTCCACGTGGGTAGCCGAGATGATGCGCACGTCGATGGGAATCGATTCGCGCCCACCCAGACGTTCGATCTTGCCTTCCTGCAGGAAACGCAGCAGGCTCGCCTGGCTTTCGAGCGGCAGATCGCCGATTTCGTCGAGCAGCAGCGTCCCCCCATCCGCCTCTTCGACCCGGCCGATCTTGCGCTGGTTGGCGCCGGTAAACGCGCCGCGTTCGTAGCCGAATAGTTCGGATTGCAGAAGATGATGTGGAATCGCCCCGCAGTTGATGGCGATAAACGGCGCCTTGCGGCGCCGCGAGCGCTCGTGAATCGCCAGCGCGGTGAGCTCCTTGCCGGTGCCCGACTCGCCCGAGATGAACACGCTCGCATCGGTGTTGGCGACCTTGCGGATGGTGCGAAACAGATTCTGCATCGCCTCGCAGGTGCCTACCATTTCTTCCTCGTCGCTGGCCGGCGCGCTGCCGATATCGTCGGGATCGCACAACGTCACCATGCCGAGCGCGTGGCTCACGAGGTAGTCGATCGTTGCGTGCGCAACCGGTTTCTTCACGTAGTCGAAGCAGTAATGACGGATCAGGCGGCGCGCTTCCGGATCGGTCAGACGCTCGGCGGTGGACAGCGCAATCCAGCCGATCTGCTGATGGCGCAGACCCGCTTCGAGGCCGCCCAGATCGCGCAATGCAAAGCTCGCCAGATCGACCACGCCCGCGTACACCACGTCGGGCTTGATGAGCCGGCTCGCCTCATGCGCCGTGCGCGCCACCATGACGTTCCAGGCGCGGCTCTTCAGGTGCGCAACCAGCGTTTCGTCCGGCGTGCGCGCCACGTACAGCAACGCCCGTTCGGCCTGCGCATGGGGAATCCGCGGCGCCGCTTTGGAACCCGCTGCGGCATCCGGCGGTTGTCCGGGCGAGACGTCCCGCGGCCGCCCCGCGGGCGCTTCCTGCGGCGCGCGCGCCAGAGAAAGATGCGTGCCCGTGGGCGCGGTAACACTGGTCAGATGGGGGGATTCGCGCACGATCAGCCTCGTATCGTTGGCACGTCAAAAAGTGTAGGGAAAGCGCACGCCGACCACGAAGTTCGGCGTGTCGGGCGTGAGCCCAACCGAAACCGAACCGTTGATCGTCAGGTGCTTGTTCACTACGTGATTCAGACCAAAGGTGATGGCCGACGCGGTCGTCTCGCTGCCCGGCACCTTGGAGTACGTGCCGCCCGGCGCCTTGGTCTGCGACTCCGGCTCCAGCGCCATGGTGTAGGACACGCTCGCCGAATCCTTGTCGGAGAAGGCCAGTGCCGCGCCGCCGCCGAACTGGATGACGTCGCCGAGTTTGACCGTCGCCGGTTCGGTCTGGCCGATGACCGACGAGATGTCCGAGAACGAGCGCGCGATGTTATAGGTGTACGAAACACTGCCGAACAGCACCACCGGGTCGTAGGTTTTCAACGCCGACAGGCCGGCCGTCACGTTCCAGAAGCCGGTGCCGGTGGGCAGCTTGTTGGGCGCGACGAGGTTGGTATTGTCTGCGTCGACCTGCTGGAGCTTGATGCCGAACGGCGACGAACCGGTCGGCGCCTTGACCCGCAGACTGGCGACCAGGTCCGGCAGGCTGTTGGTTTCCTTCATGAACTGGTAGTACACGCCGAAGTTGACGTCGCCGATATCGCTCGAGTTCGCCGACGCATCCGACAGCGTGCTGGCCGCGCCACCCGCGCCGCCGACGATGAAGTTGCTATGCCGGTAGATATACGGCACGTCGACGTCGACGCTCAGCCGGTCGCTTACGCCGTAGCGCGTGTCGAGATCCGCCATCACCTGGTGCGACTTGGTTTCGCCCAGGTTGATGTTGCCGAGGAAAATCGCATCGAGCGCGAGGAAGCCGGACAGTTGCAACTGGCGGCGGTCGTAGTAGGTATCGCTGATGCCCCAGTCGAAGGTCAGCTTGTGGTCGAAGAGCGGCGCCAGTTCGCGCTGGGCGACGGCTTCTTCCGATTGCGTGCGCACCGGCTGGGCGTCCTTCTGCGTCTGGCCGACCGCGCCGGTGCCGTCGCTGGCAGACGGCAGGCCGCCGGCGCTGCCGCCATCCGGCGCGGGCGGATTGACCGGCACGCCGGTCGCGGTGCCGGTGCCGCCGCCGGGCGCGGGTGTGCCGCCCGGGTTGATCTGGGCCAGTGGCGGCAGCGGCACGGGCAGGCCGTCCGCACCGGGCTGCTCGGCCACCGCGGCGCTGTCGGCCGGTGCGCCGGCTCCGGGCATGCCGCGACCGCGCTGCGACATCTCCAGCGTCGTCACCTGCTGTTCGAGCGAATTGATCTGCTTCTGCTGCTCGCTGACCACGCGCATCAACGTGTTCAGCCGGTCCTCGACGGATTGGTCGCCGAGCGCCTGGGCGCAGGCCCCCTGTGAAAGTGCGAACAACATCACGGCAGCAGGGATGGCCGCTAAAACCATGCGCGGCGCCCCGATGGTGGAAAGTCTGGTCATTTTTGTTCCCCCGGTATTCAGACCGCGCGTCCTGTGTCTCCTTGTGGCTCGTGCGGTCGCTTTGGTGCTTCGATACTTCGTATTCCTTCTTTTTTCATCGGGTTGCGGCCCGTGTTATCTCCTCACGGTGTTTTGCAGGGCTTGTAGTACGCCGAGTTGGCGAAGCATCGAGGCCGACATCTGTTGTGTCTGCAAATGCAGTTGCAACGCGTTGGCGACTTGCTGGTTATTGCCTGCAATCTGAAGTAGCTGCGCGATCTGGCCGGCCTGGGTCGAGGTGCCCGGCGTGATCGTTTGCGTGGCGAGGCCTGCTGGCGTTTGCAGGGCGATGGCGATGCCGCCGTTGTTGAAGCTCACGCCGGCTTTGACGGAACCGGCCGTGTTGCTCGCGAAGGCTGAGGTCTGGTTGTTGGTGGCGCTGTTCGGCAGACTGCTCAACGGGGTGTTGAAGTCGATCAGCGTCTGGTTGTTGCCGCTGTTGCCGTTGCCGGCCACCTGCGCGATCTGCGAGACGCCGTTGACGCTCGTGTTCTCGCCGCCGCTGGCGCTGGCGTTCGGATTGGCGCCGCTGTCCCGGTTAGTGTTCGGGCCGGTGACGCTGGCGGACGAACCAACCCGAACCGACACCTGGTTGAGCGCGTTGGTCACAATGGAAAGTGCGCCCTGCGCGACGGCGGTGGTGCCATTGGGCAGGTTCCATTGCGACAGCAGGTTCACCACCACACCGGAGATGATGTCGCCCGCGACGCCTTTGCCGCTTTGCGATGCGAGGATGGTGTCGTCGACCGGTTGTAGTTTGATGGCGGCGACGTCTTCGAAAAGAGGGACTGCCGTCGGCTCGGCGGCCTGCGCGACGGAGGCGAGACTGCAGGTCGCGAAGCACAACGCGCAGGCGACGGTAAGTAAGTTTCGATCCATGATGAGTCAGAACAACTCTGCCTTGATCAGACCGTATTCAACGAAGGGAGTCGCTGCCGTACCGTTTTCCAGTGCACGTTCACGCAGTTTTAGCGCGAGCGACTCGTTGCCTTGCAAGAGCGGAGAATCCTCCCTAAATGGCTTGCCCACGACCGCGAATACGAGGCCGTTCCACTTCTTGACGAAGTCGTCTTCGGAAATGATGCGGTTACCCAACGCGGGGTCGGCGAGAAAAATGAGCCCGTTTTCCGCATGCTTGACGATGACGAAGTGTTCGTAACCGTCGCTGTTCATCAGCACGATCACGGGGATCTGCAGGTGGTAGAGCGCCTCGGAGGCAACCCGGAAGCCGCGGCCGCGCAGGCCGAGCGTCTCGACGAACTTCTTCATGTCGAGCATCGAGAAACCGTTTTTCACCACCACGGCCGGTGTCGAAAACACCATCATGCGGCGGATCATTTCGGTCTCCGGAATGTCGATGCCATAGCCGAATTTCAGCAAGGTGGCGAGCGCCGCCGAGCCGCAGCTATAGTCGTAACGCTGGGAAACGATGTGGTTGTAGCGCAGCTCGCGAACCGAATGCACGTTCAGATCGAACGGCACGCCCGCGGCGGCGTACATGTTGAGCGCACTCTGGGCGTGCCCCGGCTGTGACAGCCAAAGGCCGGCGCCGAGCGCCAGAACCAGACAACGCGTGACCCTGCTCACCCCGAACATGGTACTTCCCCCTGCGGAGACAGCCGGCCAGCTCGAAGGCTGACCGGAGTCTTCCTGCGTCGATGCTTTAGTTGCTAGTGCGACACGCTGGCGACTGCGAGGCCGTTGTGTTGCAGGTTGCCTACCCCCGACGCGATGTTCACGCCGATGTTGCCGCTGGCTCCAGCCAGTGCGCCGGCGCCGAGCAGCGACGAACCGGTGAATTCGCCATTCACGCTGGCTGCGGCGGTCTGGCAGTTCTGGTCGCTGGCGAGCACTTCGCCGCCATCGACCGCGGCGCCGTGCAAGCCAGTGGGCTTGCTGTCAGTCGTCGCCGAAGCGGACAGGCTGTTGTTCTGCACGTTGCCCGCACCCGACGCCACGTTCACGCCGACATTGCCGGTCGCACCGGCAAGCGCGCCTGCGCCGACCGAAGAGACGAAGTTGAAGTCACCGATCTTGGCCGTGCCGTTCGACGACTGGGTCGAGTAGATCTGCGAGCTGCCGAACACCGGGCCCACGTCCATGTTCGTCAGGGCGGCGTCGTTGGACTGCGCGTTGTCGACACCGGTGGCGATGTTGACGCCGACGTTGCCGCTCGTGCCGTCCAGCGCGCCGTTGCCAATGCCCGCCGACATCGTCGTGGCCGTTTCGGTGTTGATGTGTTCGGTGATGCTCCCGTTCACCGTCACTGCACCGGCGTTGTCCGCGTAGTCATGCGACCAGCTGGAAGCGTGGCTGCCTTCCGAGAACGCGTAATTGGTCTTGTCGCCGTAGCCGGCGTTCGAGTTCGTGGTCGTGCTGGTGTTGCCGGCCTCATAGCCGCCCCATGCCGCGCCGTAACCGGCTGCGGCCGCCGCGACGCCGGCGCCCGCGTTTTGCGACTCATGCGTGTTCAGCGCGCCGGCAAAACCCGCGGCCAGGCCGCCGACGATCACGCCGTCGCCGACGCCGAGACCGGCGATCAGGCCTGCGGCGAGGAAGCCGTTTGCCGAAGCATGCGTGTTGGCGTAGCTGTAGCTCTGCGTGGCCGCGGCGATGCCTGCCGTGAAGCCGCCACCGGCGACGAAGCCGCCCGCGGATGTCGAAGTCGTGGTGTGCGAGTTGACGTTGCCGTAGTTGTAGCCGCTGGTGCTATACGACTGGCTGTAGCCGCCGCCGCTGCTGCTGCCGCTGGCGTCGTTCCAGACGTTGGCGGTGTGGATGCCGGTCGTCACGTTGCCGGACGTGTAGGTTTGCGGGGGCGTCTTCATGTCGACGCCGCCTACGTTGACGTTCTGCGTGTTGTTGACCGTGGCGCCGCTGCTGCTCGACACATCGACCCGGCCGCGCAGGGTGATGAAGCCGAACTCGCCGATGTCGGTATAGAGGTCCGTGGCGGTGAACAGCTCAGCCGGGTCGCAGCCTGCCGTGCATTCGGCGTAAGCCGAGCTGACTGCCATCGTCGAAAGAACAGCTGCTGCAATGAGAGTGCGCTTCATGATGACGCTCCGATAGAGAGTGTGGCTCGTTAGAAAAAGGTGCCCGCCGGGGGACGGAGCACAAAACTGTTTGAACTGACATTGCCCGTGCCGGCAGCCTGGTTGATCTGGACGATGCCGCTGACGTTCTTGAGCGCGTCCGTGCCGATGGACACCTCGCGTGCGTCGTGGTTTTCGCTGGACCTTCCTGTACCGACGTTTTTGGCGGTCGTAGCGGATAGGATCCCATCCGCTACGATCTCCCCCTCAACCGGAGCCGCACCGATCACGGCGCTGTTCCGCTGAAGATTCGCTGCACCCGCCGACTGATTCACTTCAATCAGACCGGAGGTGTTCGAGAATGCGTTGTTGCCGATGTCGCTGCGTGCGGCCGTCGTCCTCGCATTGGCCGACGCGCTTTGCACGCTGCCGGTCAGGTTCAGGGGCGCGGGTCCATTCATCAGGACACCTTGATTTGCCTGGACGTTATCGAGCCCGGCGGTCTCGTTGATCGCCACCACGCCCGTAGCGCCGGTGACTGCGCTAGTGCCGATCACCGATTGCACGTCCACCAGGGCGGACGGCGGCGTCTGGGCGTGGGCGGCGAAGCTCGCGCCGCACAGCGCGAAGACGAGCAGTGAGCGCAGCGATTGACGTGACGGCAGGGGGTTCATGGCCATTGCCCGGTAGGTTTTCATTTGATGGAGCCCATCGCGGCGCCGAGCGGGGCCAGTGCGCCGGTGATGGTCTGGGTAATCGTGCTGCCGATGCCGCCTGCGCCGCCCAAGCCCGCCGCCGCGCCGACAGGCAGGCCGCTGCCGTTGCCATTGCCCGCGAGCATGTGTTCGATGCCGTTGGTGCCGACCAGCGCCGGCATGAAACTGCTGCCGGTGCTGATGCCGGTGGTGCCGTGCGCGCTGTTCAGGTCGAGGTCGCTCGCCATTGCGCCGAGCGCGCCGTCGAAGGCCACGGTCGGGAACGTCTGCACCTGCACGGCGATCGGGTCGTCGTTGCGCGGCACCGGCACAAACGCGTCGCGCGGGGTGATGTCACGCTCGATGATCAGGTTGCCGGGCTGCGTGGCCTGCTGCGCGGCAGCGGGGACCGATGAGACCGCGGCGCCGGCGGCGAGCACGCTGCACAGCACACAGAGCAGGGTCCGGTGGTCGCTGCGAAGGCTTGGCATCTGGATTGAGGCGTTCATGTCGGTTCCTTGGCGGACGCGCGGCTGGCGTTGGGCAGCGAGCGGGCGTCGTCCGGCTAATTTCTCTGATACGTGGTGAGGTTGCCTTGCGCCGAGCGGGCGACGTCGACCGGAATCGGTAACTGCGAGGGCGGCGCGATTTCGTCCCACAGCGTCACGCCGTTGCCGCCGCCGCTGCCATTGCTGACCCGCATCAGTTGCGGCGTCGCCGCCACCATGAAGAGGCCGCCGAAGCCGCCGCGTTGCTGCGACAGCGCCTGGTCGTCGAGCACCGGATCGGTTGCTGCGACCGCGTCGGCCGGCATGCTCAGCACGTTGCCCGCGAGATCGCTGGCGGAGGCTGGGGCATTCGATGTGTCGGCCGCGCTGCTGGGCACGGTATCGGGGACCGCCACCGCTGCGGGCGCGTCGCTCGCGAGGGTGGCGGCCCCGGTATCGGGCGAACTGGCGGTGAGGGATTCCTGGGCGTTGGCGCCCAGCGGCAGCGCAACAATCAGCAACGTGGCGCACAATGCGGCGTAGGGCTTAAAGCGGTGCAGGTCGATGCGGAAAGCGAGTCGCATGATGTGTCTCCTTGGTGCGGGACATTTAGCGAAACGTGTGCCATCAGCCGCAATCGATTGATACGGCTGGGTCTCAGGTAACAGCCTCGAAAGAAACTCGTGAAAATGCGGAAAAAACGTTTCAGCCCTGAAACGGGCAGCAGGAAATACCGATAAAGCGCGATTAACGCCGTCACCGGAAAGGTCAGGGTAGACACGTAGGATCGCCTTCTGGAAACGCTTTATTCAGACTGCGTAGACTTCTGGAACGCCCGCCCAGAGCGGCTGGGCGGTGAAGTGGGTGATTAAATTCGCATATTTGTTTTCGAAGCGGCGCGCGTATAGTAAGCTCTCGAAAACAGAGTCACATTTAAAAAAAGCCCGTAGTTGGGCCGTCTCAATCACACACGCCGTTTTTCGGGGATCAGCTGTCCGCACGGAATGGAATGGCCGTTCGGTTTTTGCTATGCGCGAATCCCGAGCTGAGTCAATGCGCCTGAAACAATGTTTCGGCGCGTGCCGTCATCCTTAACGTTCGTTGACGAGAGGATCTGAATAATGGAACCCGCAACGCGGCAACTGATTTACGTTTCGCGTGACCCTAGCGCGGAACTGCATAACCAGTTTCATCAACGCGGCTGGCACGTTGAAGTGGTCGGTTCGGCGCGTGACGTCCGTCGTGCCGTTCGCTCCGGTATGGCCGCGGGTGGACTGCTCGATCTGTCGAGCCATTTTCAGCAGCATGAGATCGCCGCGTTCGAGTCGTGCCTGACGATGCCCAACGTCGGCTGGGTTGCCGCGACCATGCCTGGCCAGTTGCAGGATGCCGCGTTGCGCCGGCTCGTGCGCGACTATTGTTTCGATTACGTGACCGTGCCTTACTCGGGCGACAGGATCGTCGATTCCGTCGGGCATGCTTACGGCATGATTTCACTCGGCGAACCCGGCTCGAACGACGGCTCGCCCAATGGTGCAGAAGGCGAAATGGTCGGCTCGTGCGATGCGATGCTGGCGCTGTTCCGCTCCATCCGTAAAGTGGCGATGACCGACGCGCCGGTGTTCATCTCCGGCGAATCGGGTACCGGCAAGGAACTCACGGCGGTAGCGATTCACGAACGTTCGTCCCGCCGCGCCGCGCCTTTTGTCCCCATCAACTGCGGCGCGATACCGCCGCATCTGTTGCAGTCCGAACTGTTCGGCTATGAGCGCGGGGCGTTTACCGGCGCCAATCAGCGCAAGATCGGCCGCGTCGAAGCGGCCAACGGCGGCACGCTGTTTCTGGATGAAATCGGCGACCTGCCGCTCGAAAGCCAGGCGAGCCTGCTGCGCTTCCTGCAGGAGCGCAAGGTGGAGCGGCTGGGCGGCCATGGCGCGATCGACGTCGACGTGCGCATCATCTCGGCGACCCACGTGGATATGAACGCCGCGATGATCGAAGGACGTTTCCGCTCGGACCTGTATCACCGTCTGTGCGTGTTGCAGATCGACGAACCGCCGTTGCGGGCGCGTGGTAAGGACATCGAACTACTTGCGCGGCACATGCTGGAACGTTTCAAAAAAGATGCAAGCCGCCGGCTGCGCGGTTTTGCGCCCGACGCCATCGCCGCGCTGCACAATTACAGCTGGCCGGGCAACGTGCGCGAACTGATCAACCGGGTGCGGCGCGCCATCGTGATGTCGGAAGGGCGCGCGATTACCGCGCGCGATCTCGAACTTGCCGAATACGTGGAAATCGTGCCGGTGTCGCTCGCGCAGGCGCGCGAGGCGGCGGAGCGCCAGGCTATCGAACTGGCGCTGTTGCGTCATCGCGGCCGGCTTGGCGATGCGGCGCAGGAACTGGGCATTTCACGCGTGACGCTGTACCGTCTGCTGTGCGCGCATGGAATGCGGCATATGGAAGGCGAGCCCATCGTGCCGCATGGCGAGCAGGCGACGGTGCCGCACATCTGAGCGCCTTGCGCTTTTGGGGCGCCGCTCGTCCGCGCTTGCTAGAATCGGGTTTTGTCGCGAAAAGTCCTGGGCGCCCGGCGCCGGGCCGAAGGAACCCGAATGAAACAATACCTCGACCTCGTCCGCTCGATTCTCGATACCGGCACGTGGCAGGAGAACCGCACAGGCATCCGCACCATCAGCATGCCGGGCGCGATGCTCCGCTTCGACCTCCAGCAGGGCTTCCCCGCCGTCACGACCAAGAAACTCGCCTTCAAGTCGGCGATTGGCGAACTGGTGGGCTTCCTGCGCGCCTCGCGCAGCGCGGCGGACTTTCGCGATCTGGGCTGCAAGGTGTGGGACGCGAACGCCAATCAGAATCCGCAATGGCTGGCCAATCCGTACCGCGAAGGTCCTGACGACCTCGGCGACGTGTATGGCGTGCAGTGGCGCAAATGGCCGGCCTACAAGGTGCTGGATGCGTCGGCGAGCGCGCAGATCGCGGATGCGAGCGGGCGCGGCTACCGGGTTGTCACCGAATTCGACGAAGACGGCGCCCGCAAGGTGCTGCTGTACAAGGCCATCGACCAGTTGCGCCAGTGCCTCGACACGATCATGCAGAACCCGGGCGACCGGCGCATTCTGTTTCATGCGTGGAACCCTGCGGTTCTGGAAGAGATCGCCTTGCCGGCTTGCCATCTGCTTTATCAGTTCCTGCCGAACGCGGCGCGGCGCGAAATTTCGCTGTGCCTCTACATTCGCAGCAACGATGTGGGGCTCGGCACGCCGTTCAATCTGACCGAGGGCGCGGCTTTGCTGCATCTGGTTGGCCGCTTGACGGGTTACACGCCGCGCTGGTTTTCGTATTTCATCGGCGACGCGCATATCTACGAAAATCAGCTCGACATGCTGCAACGGCAGCTAACGCGCGAGCCTTATGAAAGCCCGCAGCTGGCGATCGATGCGCGTGTGCCGGATTACGCCAAAACCGGCGTGTACGAGCCGGAATGGCTCGAAAAGATCGAACCAGCCGATTTCTCGCTGGTCGGTTACCGGCATCATGAGCCGCTGACTGCGCCGATGGCGGTTTAACGGCTTCTGGCGACGCCGTGCGCATCTGTTCCCGGTGAATCTTTTCACGGTAACAGCGTGCGCATAGCCGGAGTCGATATCGCGTCGATGTGGCGAAACGCTGGCGCGGCTTGATCGGTCTCGGCGGCGTCCACGCCGAACTCCTCGAAGTAGACGCGCCACTGCCGCGCCGCGCGCCAGATGTCCGCGATCAGTTCGCTGGCGGCGCGCTGCGATAGCGTGAATCGACCGTGCCGGCGACGTGCATTGTCCCGCGTGGCCAATCTGGGGCGAGCTGGCGAACTCGTGACCTGCCGGGTCGAGCTGGAACAACGCCGTCGCTGCCGCCGTCAGCGAGCATTCATTACCCCCTCCGATGCTCCTCATGCCCGCCGTTGTTGGAATGCTGCTCCTGACGCGGCTGCGCATGGGGCTGTTGAGCCTGTTGCGGGGGACGGGCTTCGGGCCGAGGCTGCTGAACCTGCTGCGGGTGGTATTCCGGGCGCGGCGCCTGCTGAACCTGTTGCGGATGATATTCCGGACGAGGCTGCGCCTGAGCTTGCGGCTGCGGGTGATACTCCGGACGCGGCGCCTGCTGAACCTGCTGCGGACGATATTCCGGACGAGGCTGAGCTTGCGTCTGTGCCTGCGGCCGGGCCTCTTCACGCTGAGCCTGCTGCGCCGGCGGCGCGGCCTGCTGGCGATACTCCGTCGCGCGCGCCTGCTGCTGCTGTTGCTGCTGCGCGGGGTTGGGCTCGCGCTGAGCCTCTTGTGGGGCCCGCGCCGCTGCCGCCGGATTCTCCGCCGGATGCGGCGCCCCACGTTCCTGCGCCTGCTGCTGCGCGGCGAAACCCGCTTGTGGCTGCCGGTTCTGCGGCCCACCCGCCTGCTGCGCAAACGGCTCACGCGCCGCGCCGCCCTGTTGTGGCGCGCTGCCATGCTGCTGCGCCTGGATCGCCATCGGCGTATGCGGCTGCGTCCATGCCGGCTCGTGACGAGCTTCGGCCGCCGCCTGCTGCCCCGTTGCCGGCGCAACGCCATTACGCTGGGCGAACGAGTTCGGATTCGCACCGGCCGTTGCTGCCTGCGGCGGACGCGGCACGCCGTTGTTCGGTTGCGGCCGCTCATTGGCAAGCTGCGCGGGCGCAACGGGCGCACCCGGCGTTCCCGGCCGTCCCTGTTCAGCGACTCCACGCGGCGCCTGCGCCCCGTTCGGCCCCGTACCGCCGAACCCAGACGGACGAGGCGCCCCATTCAGCGCGGGCTCGCCCGGCCGCGCCGCACCCTGCGCCGCATTCTGTGCGACATGCGGTTCGGCGCCGACGGCACCCGTCGCCATACGCGGTGAATTCGCCTGAACGACCCGCACGTTCTGCGCGGTCGCCGCCGCGAGACCGCCACGCGTCCCCGCACCGGCGAAATGCGCCGGCACTGACGTCCGCACGATCGGCTCGCCGGCGCCCGGCACTCGGCCGCCGCCTTGCGCAAACCGTTGCGCGAGCGTGTCGTGATAGGCCGCGGGCACCGACGGACTACGCGTCGCCACGACCGAGCGCGCCGTCGCTGCGGCGGGCGGCCGGTAGTTCGCATTGCGCATGCCGGAATCGAAGCTCTGCCGCACCGGCGCGATGCCCGGGCCGCCCGGATTGAATTGCGCGTTTCGCCATTGCCGCGGATCGACCTTCTGGGCGAAGCGGCCAACCGGCTGGCCATGCACGAAGGCGGTCGCCGGCACGGCCGTCACGCCACCCGGCGCGCGGTAGTTGATGTAAGTGTTGTGAATGTTGGTGATGTTGGTGACGTTCACCCGGTGGTCGTAGTTGTTGACGCGGTTGTAGTAGCCGGGGCTCCAGCCGCCGCCGCGCGGATGCCACGGCTCACCCGGGCCGAGCGGGAACCAGGCAAGGCCCGCTGCAGCGACGCCGCCCACCGCGAGACTCACGCCCCAGTCGAACGAACCGCCGCCATCGCCGACAAACGCCACCAGCGCCGGCGCATACACCGGCTGCTCGCTGACGACGACCGGACCGGGCACCCACGCCCACGAATCGTCGACATAAGCCCAGCGGCCGTAGTGATACGGAGCGAAGCCCCACGGCGCGTCGTCGACCCATGTCCAGCCCCACGGCGCCTGCCAGACCCAGTGGCCGTCGTGATAGGGCGCCCAGCCGGCCGGCACCGCGCTCGGCACCCACACTTCGCCGTATTGCGGGTTGCTGCGCCACGTGCCGTTGGCGTCGAGGTCTTCGTAACCGGGCACATCGCGCGACACGTAGCGGGCCGACACCGAACGGTCTTCGGCGGCGTCGCGGCCGGCCGCCCACTGATCGAAGCCGTCGAGGCCCGGCGCGCCGTTGTCGGCGACCTGCTGCAGGGCGGTGCCGGCGAAGCGGATCTGCTGGCCGGCGGCGACCGGCACCTGGCCGTTGTCGCCGTACACAGTGGCGCTGCCGCTGCGTACCGTGACGGTCGTGCTGCTGCCGTCGGGCGCCACGTCCACGCGGTAGTCGCCGGGGCCGGTCACGCCGAGCGCGAGGTTCGGCGTGTCGATCTCATAGGTCGAGCCCGGCGCGAGTTCGCGCACGCGGGTCGACAGCGTGCCTTGCGCAATCTTCAACTGCGCGTTGCTGTCGTCGAGGTTGAGGATGTCGAGGCTGGTCGAGTCGCCGAGCCGCACGGCCGTCGAGCCGATATGCAGTTCCGCGCGGGCGTTCTGGTCGTCCCAGAGTTGGTCGCCGGTGGTGAGCGGACGGTTGATCTGCGCGTAGGACCAGTCGGTGGCGCCGGCGGGTTCGGTGGTCACGGCACCCGACGTGTAGTTCAGGCGCGCCACGCGTCCCGGCGGGTCGACATTGCCGGCGCTCTGGGTCGCGCTGGGCGCGTCGTCCGGAGGCGGCCCTTCCTGGGCGAAGCTGGTTTGCGCGGCGAGCGAACATACGGCTGCGGCAATCAGGGTGTATCCGGTGACGTGGCGCAGCGCGGGTCGGGATACGGTGAATGTTTTCGTTTTCATGGTGTGTCTCTCAAACGGACGCTTCGTTGTTGCATCCGTGAAAACACTCTACCGTTGGGGCCTGTTTCAAGGCGTCGACATTTGTAAGCCTCCCTGGCTTGCGTGTAACAAAACGTGTTGCCGTGCCGGTTGTTTGGCGATTCTCGCTGGACCTGACCCGAACCCGGCGGTCCGGCGCGGCCCTCCTGCATCCGGGTCAGGAGGGCTGCAAAAATTCGTTGAAATGCTGATGCCCGGCGGGCGTCACTCTGAGGATGCGCGGCCGTTCGGTGCGCTCCACCCAGCCATGCGTCGACCAGGCGTCGAGCAGCGCGGCGCCGAGCGCGCCGCCCAGATGCGGACGGCGCACGCTCCAGTCCGGGCAGGTGCACGCGAAGCGGCGCCGGCGGCTGCGCTGGCCCGCTGCGTCGATTCCCCACGCGGCGAGTTGGGCCACGCCGTCCGCGGTGGCTTCGAGGGCGTTGCCGTGCAGGCTCAGCAGCTCGTGGCTCAGCATCTGCTCGAATAGCTGCACGGACAGTTCGCCGGCCATGTGGTCGTAGCAGGTGCGGGCGTAGCGCATGTCGACGGGCACGGTGCGCGCCGGACGCGGCGTCGTGCGCTGCGACGCGCTTGCCTGCGCGACGTTGGCGAGCGCTTCGATTGACGCCGCGATATCCGCCGACGCAATCCGGAAGTAGCGATGCCGGCCGCGCACTTCGACGGCCAGCAGGCCGCCTTCGGTCAGACGCGCCAGATGGGCGCTGGCTGCGGAGGGCGAGAGGCCGGCCACCATGGTCAGTTCGCCGGCCGGGCGCGCGCTGCCGTCCATCAACGCCCAGAGCATGGCGGCGCGGCCGGGGTCGGCGAGCAGGGCGCCGATCCGGCTCAAGCCTGGAAAGTGGTTGTGTTCATCGGAAAGCAAAGCGGACATGAATGGCTCCTGAGGCTGGCGCGCGTGCGCGCTCGTCGACCTCTTCACTATATCGGAGCGTGGTATTCGACGTTTCGGGTTGACGTGAAATGTGGGATGCGAATGGCCGGTCGGCGGCGAAGCGGGCTGGGGCAAGCACCGGCGGCGCGGTGAGGTGCGGCGAGGCAAAGAAAAGCACGGCAGCCGTCCGCGCCGCGCTTGCGCGCGCCATGAGCCCACCAGGCTAGAATCAAAACCTGCATCCGGAGACCCCTTTCCCCATGAAACTTCTGTTAGCCCTTGCCGCTACCGCGCTGCTGTGTGCCGCCTGCGCACAAGGCGGCTCGGCGCCCCCGAGCGCGGATTCGAGCGGCATCACGATGTACGGCACGATCGACGAAGGTCTTTCCTATCACAGCAAATAGGGGCCACGCTGTGCGGCGTGGATGATTCGTTTCGCCGCGCCACGAGTTTTTCAGGCGGTCCACGACGTGTGGCAGGAATTGATGCATCATTGTCACTTCTGCCAACGTCTGCCATGTGACGATCAGGCTTCGTTCTTCCAGCAACGCGAGGCTTGCCGATGTCGTCACAGTCTGTGGTTTCCCTAGCCAGTTCCGGATTCCGCCCCCGCACGGGAACGGTCGCCGCCATTCCCACAGCAGACTCAGGCCAGCAGGCCGCCCCGGAGCAACCGGGCCGCTGGCGCGGCACCGGCGTGCTGGCGGTCTGCCAGGCGCTCTACACGTCCTCGGTCTCGATCGATCTGACACTGACCGGTCTGGTCGGCTACAACCTCGCCGACGACAAAGCCTTCGCCACACTGCCGTTTTCGCTGATCACCGTGGCCGCCGCGCTGACGACGATCCTCGCCTCCTTCCTGATGGCGCGTATCGGACGACGCGCGGGCTTTCTGCTCGGCGCGGGCGTGGGTTCGCTGGGCGGCTCGATTTCGGTGTGGGCGATCTTCCATCACAGCTTCTGGGCGTTCTGCGCGGGCACCGCGACGGTCGGCGTGTTCCAGGCCTTCGCGCAGTATTACCGGCTCGCTGCCGCCGATGCGGTCGCCGTGCCCGCCAAAAGCCGCGCCATTTCGACGGTGCTGACGGGCGGCGTGGTCGCCGCCGTGCTCGGGCCGCTGCTCGCCGCATGGAGCAAGGACTGGCTCGCGCCGGTCGCGTTCGCCGGCTCGTATGCGCTGGTCACGCTGCTGGGGCTGATCTCGCTGGCGTTGCTGGCGCTGGCCTATCGCGACGCCGCGCCGTCCACGCACGCCGGCATGGCTGGGGCGTGCGCCGCAGAAGCGCCGCGTCCGCTCGGTCAGATCGTCCGGCAGCCGATTTTCGTCGCCGCGCTGGCAAATAACGCTCTCGGCTACGCGGTGATGATGTTCGTGATGACCGCGACGCCGATCGCCGCGCTCGCCTGCGGCCACACCATCGGCGACGGCGCGCAGATCATCCAGTGGCATCTGGTCGGCATGTTCGCGCCGTCGCTGTTCTCGGCGCGCCTGATCCAGCGCTTCGGGGTGCTGCGCGTGATCGGCTGTGGGATCGTGCTGTCGGCGCTGTGCGGCGTGTTCGCGCTGCGCTCGACTGACCTGGCGCATTTCTACGCGGCGCTGGCCTGTCTCGGGGTGGGCTGGAATTTCATGTTCGTGGGCGGCACGACACTGCTGGCGCAGTCGTACCGGCCGTCCGAGCGCGCCAGGACGCAGGCGACGAGCGAATTCACCACCTTCGCGTGCTCGGCGCTCGGCTCGCTGTTCGCGGGGCAACTGCTCGCGCACTTCGGCTGGGCGATGATCAACGCGGCGATCTTTCCGTTTCTGGCGCTCGCCGCGCTGGCGACGCTAGGCTATGGCTGGTCGCGTTCGCGGCAGGCGGCGTGGGTGTCGTCGTGAACGTGGCGGCGGCAAATTGCCGAATGGTTCGACTGAGGATTGAGGAAAAACGCTGATGGTTGCTTCGTTTCGAGTGGCGGCTTTGGAACCGGCTTTGGAATCTGTTGAATCGCCTCGGCCGGAAGGCGGGGACGAGCGCGACGCAGCGCAGCCGGGCGTGGCGCCCAGGGCGCGCCACGTCGTGTTCGCCGTGGCGCCGGAACTGGTGCTGCTCGACGCCTGCGGCCCGCTCGAGGCCTTCTGGCGCGCCGAGCTGACGGTTGCGGCGGCTGCGGCGGGCGCGCCGCTCGCGTTGCACGATGGTGCCGCGACGGCTTATCGCACGACCGTAGCCTCGATCGACGGCGGCGTCCTGCAGACTTTTCCGGGCCTGCCGGTCGTGACCACGCGTCTGGACGCGCTCGACGACGAGCCGATCGACACGCTGATCGTTCCCGGCGTGCCAGTCGACGACGGCGCGCCGCTGCAGCCTGAACTGGTCGCGTGGCTGGCGCGCCGCGCGCCGCAGGTGCGGCGGGTGTGCTCGGTATGCACAGGCGCGTTCTATCTGGCCGCCGCCGGGCTGCTGGACGGCCGCCGCGCCACCACGCATTGGCGCGACGCGGCGCAACTGGCGCGGCGCTTCCCGACAGTCGAGGTCGACGCCGATCCCATCTTCATCCGCGACGTGCGCGACGGCCGCGCCGTCTGGACCTCGGCAGGCGTGACGGCCGGCATCGACCTCGCGCTGGCCCTGATCGAAGAGGATCTCGGCCACGCGGTCGCCATGCAGGCGGCGCGCCGGCTGGTGGTGTTCATGAAGCGGCCGGGCGGTCAGTCGCAGTTCAGCGCGGCGCTCGCGGCGCAGGCGTCGGCGGGCGGGCCGTTCGAGGCCTTGCATAGCTGGATGGCCGCGAATCTGCGCGACGACCTGTCAGTCGAACGGCTCGCGGAACGCACCCGCATGAGTCCGCGTACCTTCGCGCGCCGCTATGTGGACGAGGTGGGCCGCACGCCGGCGCGGACGGTCGCGGCATTGCGTCTGGAGGCTGCGTCGCGCTGGCTGGCCGAATCGCGCCGGCCGCTCAAACGGATCGCGCTGGAGTGCGGGTTCGGCAGCGAGCAGAATCTGCGGCGCGCCTTCATGCGGCGGTTCGGCGTGCTGCCGCTCGATTACCGCGAGCGCTTTGCCGCGGCGCAACCGGTCCGCTGAGGCTTTCCGTGCCTGTAGGGGCAGGCCGGGTCGGCGCGCCGTCCGTGGCGCCAGCAGCTGACGCGCCTTTGGACGTCGCCGGACGGCGTGCCGCTCACGTCCGGATCATTCCGGCCTCGCCGGTTCGCCTGTTTCCCGTACAACAAAACACCCTTACCGACCGCCCGGCACGCCGCAGTCAAAATTGCGCTCGTATAATCGGCTCCTTTCGACACACTGTTTGACCGGAGTCAAGATGAGCACCCCTTCCGCCGCGCCGCTGGACCGTTCTGAAACCACGTTCCGCTTTCTTGCCGAGCCGACCTCGGTCAACTTCGGCGGCAAGGTGCACGGAGGCGCGCTGATGAAGTGGATCGACGAAACCGCCTACGCGTGCGCCGCCGTCTGGTCGGGGCGCTATTGCGTGACGGTCAGCGTCGGCAATATCCGCTTTCGCCGGCCAATCCTCGTCGGTAATCTGGTCGAACTGCGGGCGCGCGTCGTCAATACCGGCCGCACCAGCATGCACATTCATGTGTCGGTGCAGGCGGGCGATCCGAAAGGCGGCGAGCTGATGCAGACCACCGATTGCCTCGTCGTGATGGTGGCGGTCAACGAAAATGGCCATCCCGTGCCGGTGCCGGCTTTCGTCCCCGAGACCGACGAGCAGAAGCGCCTCGCCAAATACGCGCTGGACGTGAAGGAAGCGCTCGACGCCATCGTCGAACTCAAGCCGGAAGAAGTCGCGCAGGGCAAGATCTAGGCGTCAGGCCGTCCCCGGCTTTTTAAAAGCAGGCAGCCGCAAAGAACAAGCGCCGCGCCGGTCACGACGACCGGCGCGGCGCTTGTGCGTCATCGGTGCCATCCGCAAGGCGGATCGGCGCGAACCGGCGCGGCTGAGCCTGGCTCAGCCCAGCTTAGCCCGCCGTATTTCCGACCATGTCGTGCGGCTTTACCCACTCGTCGAACTGTTCCTCGGTGACAAAACCGAGCGCCAGCGCGGATGCCTTGAGCGTGGTGCCTTCCTTGTGCGCCTTCTTGGCGATCTTCGCGGCCTTGTCGTAGCCGATGTGCGGATTGAGCGCCGTCACCAGCATCAGCGACTCATTGAGCAGCGTGTCGATGCGTTCCCGATTCGGCTCGATGCCCACCGCGCAGTTGTCGTTGAAGCTGTGCGCGCCGTCGGCGATCAGGCGGATCGATTGCAGTACGTTGTGCGCAATCATCGGACGGAACACGTTCAGCTCGAAATTGCCGCTCGCGCCGCCCATATTCACCGCGACGTCGTTGCCGAACACCTGGCAGCACAGCATGGTCATGGCTTCGGACTGGGTCGGGTTGACCTTGCCCGGCATGATCGAGCTGCCCGGTTCGTTTTCCGGAATCGATAGTTCGCCCAGGCCGCAACGCGGGCCGCTCGCCAGCCAGCGGATGTCGTTGGCGATCTTCATCAGGCTCGCCGCCACGGTCTTCAGTGCGCCGTGCGCGAACACTAGCGCGTCGGCGGCGGCCATCACTTCGAATTTGTTCGGCGCCGAGACGAACGGCACGCCCGTCAGCTTGCCGATGGCGGCCGCGACCTTGTCCGCGAATTGCGGATGCGCATTCAGACCCGTGCCGACCGCCGTGCCGCCCTGCGCCAATTCGTACAGATGCGGCAGCGCCGTTTCGACGTGGCGAATGCCGTGGTCGAGTTGCGCGACATAACCGGAGAATTCCTGGCCGAGCGTGAGCGGCGTCGCATCCTGCAAGTGCGTGCGGCCGATCTTGACGATTCCCGCGAACGCCTTCGCCTTGCTGTCGAGCGTCGCGCGCAGCACCTTCAGCGCCGGCACCAGATGCTTGACGATGCCCACCGCCGCCGCCACGTGCATGGCGGTCGGAAACACGTCGTTGGAAGACTGGCCGCGGTTCACGTCGTCGTTCGGATGCACTTTGCGGGCTTCGCCGCGCTCGCCGCCCATCAGCTCGCTGGCCCGGTTCGCAATCACCTCGTTGAGGTTCATGTTGGTCTGCGTGCCGGAACCGGTTTGCCACACCGCTAGCGGAAATTCGCCGGCATGCTTGCCCGCGATGATCTCGTCCGCTGCCTCGATGATCGCGCGGGCCTTGCTTTCCTCGAGCACGCCGAGGCCCAGATTGACCTCAGCCGCCGCACGCTTGATGACGGCTAACGCCGTGATCAGTTCGGGCGACTGCTTCTCGGTGGAAATTTTGAAGTTCTGCAGCGAGCGCTGGGTCTGCGCGCCCCACAAACGAGCGTTCGGCACGGCAATCTCGCCGAACGTGTCGCGCTCCATTCGTACGTCTTCGGTCATGGTTCAACTCCGCTTTTGCTGAATAACTGCGTGGTTCGGATGGCCTGCGCGCCGCTGCTGCGAGGACACATCAAGGCGCAAACTACGGCGCAGATCAAAGCTGTCCCTGGACTGGCAATAGCAAGAATAGACCCGTCATCAGATTCCGGTAAAAACCGGCTTGCGGGTCGACGCTGTAGGTGCGCTGCATGCCGTTCTCGACGTCGGTCCAGACAAGCTGCGACTGCGGCGCACCAATGTAGCTGAGTCCGGCGAGTTGTGCAGGCGTCGCGAGCGTCACACGAAAGCTGACTTCGGGCGTCGTGGCGCGATCGAACAGAGTGGCGACCTGGCCGGCCAGCTCCGGGCTGTGGATGAACAGCGCCAGTTCCGTGTTCAGATTGGTCGAACGCGGATCGAGATTCATCGAGCCGATGACGAGAATCTTGCGGTCGAGCACGTAGGTTTTCGCATGCAGGCTGGCGCGCGAACCCGAACCCGCCACCGACACCCGCGGACTGTTGTTCTGCTCCGGCTTGAACTCATACAGCTCGACGCCGTCTTGCAGCAGCGGCACGCGGTACGGGCTGTAGCCGGCCTGCACGGCGACGGCGTCGGTCGCGGCGAGCGAGTTGGTCAGCACCGCCACCCGCACGCCGCGGTGCGTCAGTTGCGCGAGTGCCTGCACGCCCGCATCGTGCGGCACGAAATACGGCGACACCACCAGAAAGTCCGTCTGCGCGTCCTTCATCAGGTCCGCGAGCCGTTGCATCGGTGGGCTCACGTAATCCGGCGACGGCTGGTCGATCTTGCCCGGCGTGTCGGCCTTGAATTCCGCCGGCGCCCAGATCAGGCCGAGTGAATTATTCGCGATCTGTGTGGCGAGCGGCGTCGCATTCAAAGGCTTGGCGTTATAGGGATCGGCGTTGGTGCGCCAGTGCTCGCGCAAGGCGTCGCGGGTGGCGTCCAGTTCCTGCGCCGAGAAGTTCTGATGATTGAGCGCCTTCAACGGATAGGCTCCGGCGCTGTTCCAGTACTCGTCGAAACTCGCGGAGACGTCGGCGGTGACGGGGCCGGCGGCCAGCACGTCGAGATCGCGGAATTGCAGCGTCGTGCTGGCGCTGAAGTATTCGTCGCCGAGATTGCGGCCGCCGACGATCGCCAGCTGGTTGTCCGCGATCATCGCCTTGTTATGCATGCGGCGCGTGAACTGGTCGATCCTGGTCAGCAGATTGGTGGTGCGTTCGAATACGCTGCGATGCGTGCTGCCAAATGGATTGAACACGCGCACTTCGATGTTGGGATGCGAGTTCAGTCCGGCCATTACGTCGTCGATGTCCTTGAAGTTCAGGTCGTCGACCAGCATGCGCACGCGCACGCCGTGATCCGCCGCGTAGAGCGCGGCGCCGAGCAGCAGCTTGCCGGTGGTGTCCTCGTTGGCAATGTAGTACTGCATATCGAGCGTTTTGGTCGCGGCGCGGGCGAGCGCAATGCGCATCTGCAATGCTTCGGTGCCGTCCGAGAGCACGCGAAAACCCGATTCGCCGGGATGCGCAAGCTCGACAGGCGCCAGGGCCGTGCTGAGTGCGGTCGATGTCGAAGTGGGCAGGGCGTGCGTGACCGGACGGTCGAACGAAGCGGCTGGCGGCCGGCTTGCGCAGGCGGTCAAAAGTGCCGCTGTGGCGCATAGCAACAGGCAACGCTTGCCGATGTGTGTCGCCATTTGCGTGATGGGGCGCGGGAACATCGAGCTTCCCGTTGATTCATGATGAGATTGCGACACGAGTTTGTTATTGCTGTTGTACACCGGCACGCTGTTCCTCCGCTGGATTCGGTTCGCACACGCTGATTCGACGCAGGCGCATAGGCATGGCGTCTGGGCGCTGGTGAGGAAAGCATTCTAAGGGGGAATGGGTCTGACGAGTGCGGGAGTTCGCAGACGCGCGGCGGTGGGCGGAGCGCGAAGGGTTTTCGCGTGACGCGGTGAATGTGGATGAATCAGTGATGCCCGAGTTGATTCGGTATGCTGATTAATTGTGAGGTGAGGTGAGGCGTGCGCGGGTTGAAGCATGGCCGGCCACGCCCGCCTCGTTTGAACCCGTGCCGGCGCTGCGCTCGTCAGGGACGAAAACAACGCCAGCGCTTCAGGAACTGCCGTGAACTTTTGCGATTGCGGCTCTGCGGCTTTGGCCACGGCTTTTTCTCACGCCGTTATTTCACCCGCGCCTGACGTCGAAGGCGGCGGCGTCGCGATGCGTGGAGCCTTTGGCCGGACGACCGGCCCAATAGCCCGCCAGCAACGATCCCGACAGGTTATGCCACACGGAAAACAGGGCGCCCGGCAATGCCGCGAGCGGCGAGAAATACAGCTTGCCGAGCGTGGCCGCGAGGCCGGAGTTCTGCATGCCAACTTCGATGGCGAGGGTCCGGCACACGGCTTCGTCGAAGCCGAGCAGCCGGCCGCCCCAATAGCCGCCGAGCAGGCCGATGCCGTTATGCAGCACCACGCCCACCATCACCACCAGCCCGACCGAAGCGATGCTCTTCTGCGTGCCACCCACCACGGCCGAGATGATGAGCAGAATCGCGATCATCGAGATGAGCGGCAGGACCGGTTCCACCTTGCGCACCAGCTTGCCGAACAGATGGTTGATGACGAGGCCGACGACGATCGGCAGCGCGACGATCTCCAGAATGCTCATGAGCATGCCGTGCACGTCGACGACGATGGACGCGTCGACATAGAGGCGCGTGAGCAGCGGGGTGGCGAATACGCCCACGAGCGTCGACAGCGCGCTGATCGTCACCGACAAGGCCACGTCGCCGCGCGCCAGATAGATCATCACGTTCGAGGCCGTGCCGCTCGCGACGCTGCCCACCAGCACCATGCCGGCGGTCAGATCGGGCGGCATGCGCAGCACCCGGGCGATGGCCCAGGCGGCGAGCGGCATCACCAGATAGTGCAGCACGATGCCGGCGACGACCGGCGCGGGCCGCGTAAAGACGCGCCGGAAATCGGCAATGGAAAGGGTCACGCCCATCGCCAGCATGATGATGGTCAGCAGCGTGGTGACGTGCGGGGCGATAAAGCTGAAGGAGGCCGGCGAGAAATAGGCGGCGAGCGAGATCAGCACGGCCCACAGCGGGAAGAGACGGGTAACCCGGGCAAGCATGTCAGGAGGTCCTTGATACTGTTTGTTTTTGGATGAATCGTTGTGCTGAAGACGGCGGCGGCGCGGGCGCGTCCTCGTGGGACGCGTGGACCTGCTGCGAGGGTGACCGGGATGGGCCGGGAGACTAACCGGAGGGTATTTTAACCGTCCGCGCCTAACCGTCCGCACGCCGCAGGCTGAGGCGGTGAAAACGCAGCGTCATCAGCAGCGCGACGCTCGCGAGCCCTGCGGCGAGCCCCCACCACAGGCCGCGCGTGCCCAGGCCGAGGTGAAACGCCAGCACGTAGCCGGTCGGAAAACCGATGCCCCAGTAGCCAAACGCCGCGGCGATCATCGGCACGCGGGTGTCCTTCAGGCCGCGCAGACAGCCGGAGCCCACCGTCTGCATGCCGTCGACGATCTGGAAGATCGCGGCCACGCCGAGCAGCGAACTGGCGAGCTTGACCGTGGCCGCATTGGCCGGATCGTCCAGATGCAGATACAGGCCGACGATCCAGTGCGGCGCGAGTATCAGCAGAAGCCCCGACAACGACATGAAGGCGACGCCGAGGCCGAGCGCCACGAAGCCGGCATGGCGTGCCGCGAGCGGCTGCCCCGCGCCGGACCAGTAGCCCACCCGCACATTGGCCGCCTGGCCGATGGCAAGCGGCACCATGAAAGCCACGGACGCGACGTTCAGCGCAATCTGGTGCGCGGCCAGCTGGGCTTCGCCGAGCAGCCCGACCATCAGGCCGGTGGCGAGAAACAGCGTGGATTCGACGCCATACGTGATGGCGACCGGCCAGCCGATGCCGAACAGCTCGCCCATCAGCGGCAAGCGAGGCCGCGCCGCGGTGACGAAATGCCGGTAGCGCGGCCGCAGATGCAGCCACGCCATCAGCACGAGCGCGGTGATCCAGACGGTGATGGTCGTGCCGCACGCCGAGCCGAGGAAGCCGAGGCGCGGCAGGCCGAACACGCCGTGGATCATGCCGTAGTTCAGAAAGCCGTTGATCAGCACGCCCACCAGCGAGACCCACAGCAGCCGCTTCGCCGCGCCGATGGCCGGCAGGAACGAGCGCATCAGGCCAATCCCGATCAGGCTGCCGGGCGCGCCCCAGCGCACGATCGCCGCATATTCGCCGACGTTGTGCGCGAGCAGCGCCGGTTCGCCGAAGGCCGCGAGGATCGGCGCGGCGAACGACAGCAGCGCGAAGGCCGGGATCGCCAGCAGCACCGACATCACGAGGCCGGTCCAGTAGATGTCCGGCACACGGTTCTCCGCCTGCGCGCCACGGGCGTGCGCGACGCTCACGCTCACCGAAGTCAGCACGCCTTGCAGCAGCGTCACGACCACGAAAAACAGGTTCGCGCCGAGGCCGCCGGCCGCGAGCGAGTCGGGGCCGAGCGCGCCGAGCAGGATCGTGTCGGTGACGCCCATGGCCATCTGCGACAACTGGGCGATGGCGAGCGGGGCGGCGAGGCGGGCGGTGTCGGCGGCGTGACGCGTCAGGGTCGGCGGCGGGACGGCCACGCGGGAGAAGCCGGATTGGGTCATCGGTCGTGCGAGGTGGCGGGGCGGCGCCCGCGCCGTATCTGTCAAAACTGACAGCTTATGGGCCAGGCGCGCGGTTGTCGATCTGTAAGCACATTTTTGGTGCGGGTTTTGGGCGCGACCGCGAGGGCAATCGCGGCCACTGCAAGCTATCACCGGCCGTGGCGTGGGACGGCATCCGCGGGCCTTGGGTGGTGGCTAAGCCTCGTGGACCGCAATGCGCGTGTCGCCCAGCAGCACGACCTGCCCCGCGCGGATTTTGCAGGTTTTACGCAGTTCGACCCGGCCGTCGACGGTCACATCGCCCGAGGCAACCATTAATTTCGCGGAGCCGCCGCTGTCGGCAAGGCCCGTTATCTTCAGGAGATTGTGCAGTTCGACATAGTCGCCGGTCAGGGTGAAATCAAGGTTAGGCATGGCGATTGCACTTCGGGTAACGGGGTTCGCATCATAAGTCAGAAGCCGGCACATCGGCCCTGGCAATGCGGACATCGGATAAATGAAAGTAGGTGTCGGGTGATTGTTAGAAAATGAAACGTTCCGTAACAGCGGGCGCTTCTTGAGAACTTCACTCGCAACGGGCTGGTCTGTAGAAAAGCCTGCTGTCTTCGTGCTGTTTTGTGACTTCACTGCCACATGGCTGCATTTGACGGCTGGTGATGACAGACCGGGCAGGCTGCACTGTCAGTGCTGCGGTCGGCGTCCAGTTGCTGTCTGACTGGGGATGGAAGCGCCGACGCCCGCGTCGTAACAACAATTTTAGAGAGGATAACCATGACCCAGATTCGTTCGCTCCTGATCGGTACCGCCCTGAGTGCTTTTGCCGTCACTGGCGCGTTTGCCCAGACCAACGCACAACCGGATGCCGACAACGCTGCGCCGGCCGCCCAGGGCGTGCAGCCCGCGACGCCGGCGCCGCAGCGCCTGACGGCACCGGGATCGACCGATCCGTTGGTGCAAAAGCGCGACGCCGACGCCAAGGCGAATGCTGAATACAGCGCGTCGAAGAAGTCGTCGAAGGCGCAATTGAAGGAACAGCAGGCGGCCGCCAAGTCGAGCTACAAGCAGCAGGTCAAGGACGCCAAGCTCAACAAGAAGGCCGACAAGCAGACGGCCAACAACGAAATGAAGGCGGACATGCAAGGCCAGACGCCGGGTCAGGGCGATCCGTCGGACGCCAAGCATTAATCACTGAAATCTGAGGGCGCCGGACCGTCGTTTCGGGCGGCCTGACCGCCCGGTCGGTGCGCCTTTGCCCGCGCCCCGGCCGGTTCGCCCCGGCTCGATTCGCTTTGACTTGATTTGATTTACCTCGGGCCATCATGGAGGCCATGCATGAACAAGCCTATGAGCAGAATTTACGTGGCGTTGATAGCGGGCTGCCTGTCGTCAGTTGCCCTCGCGCAGGCCGCGGACCCGTCCGCCACGCCGACGCACGCGGACAAGAAGGCCGCCAAGGAACAGTCGAAGGCGGACAAGAAGTCCGATGTCGCTCAGGCCAAGGCCAACAAATCCAAAACCGACGCCCAGACGGATGCCGACAAGGCCGCCGCCGATGCCAAGGAAAAGGACGCGAAGAAGGAATAGGTTTTCGCGCGACCTGAAATTCGCCGGCGAGAAGCGGCCCGTGGTGCTCTAGCACCCGGGCCGCTTTTCTTTTTCGCGCTCCGACTGACGTCAGGCCGAAAAAAGGGCGCTTGTCGTCCCCGGTTGTATGGATATACAGTATGCGACGCCGCGCCCATCCACGACTCCAACCTTCGACCCAAACGTGCTCTCCGTTGCCGACTCCGCGCCGTCCGATACCGCCGCCTGGCTGGCGAAGCTCAATGAGGCGCAGCGCGAAGCCGTCGAATACGGCGCCGGGAACCCCGTCCAGCCGGCCGGCGCCTTGCTGGTCATTGCCGGGGCGGGCTCGGGCAAGACCAACACGCTGGCGCATCGCGTCGCGTATCTGGTGGTCAAGGGCGTCGATCCGCGCCGCATTCTGCTCCTGACCTTTTCGCGCCGGGCCGCCGTCGAAATGACCCGCCGCGTCACGCGCATCGCCGGCGAGGCGCTCGGCGCGCGGGCCGCGGTGGCGCAAGGTCTGACGTGGTCGGGCACGTTTCACGGCATCGGCGCGCGACTGTTGCGCGAGTACGCCGAGCTGATCGGCCTCGCGCCCACCTTCACGATCAACGACCGTGAAGACTCCGCCGACCTGATGAACCTGGTGCGCCACGAACTCGGGCTGTCGGCGAAGGAGCGGCGTTTTCCGGCCAAGGGCACCTGCTTTGCGATCTATTCGCGCGTCGTCAACACCGGCGCGTCGCTCGCGGACGTGCTGGCGAGCGCCTTCCCGTGGTGCCGTGAATGGGAGGCGGACCTGCGCATGCTGTTCGCCACTTACGTGGAGGCCAAGCAGAAGCAGAGCGTGCTCGACTATGACGACCTGCTGCTCTACTGGTCCCTGATGGCCGGCCAGCCCGCGATTGCCGCCGACCTCGCCGGCCGCTTCGATCACGTGCTGGTCGACGAGTATCAGGACACCAACCGCCTGCAGGCGTCGATCCTGCTCGCGCTGAAGCCGGACGGCCGCGGCCTCACCGTGGTGGGCGACGACGCCCAGTCGATCTATTCGTTTCGCGGCGCGACGGTGCGCAACATCCTCGATTTCCCGACGCACTTCAATCCGCCCGCGAAGCAGGTCACGCTTGAGCGCAACTACCGCTCCACGCAGCCGATTCTCGCGGCGTCGAACGCGGTAATCGAACTCGCCAGCGAACGCTTCACCAAAAATCTCTGGACCGACACAGCCTCGGCGCAGCGTCCGCGTCTCGTAAGCGTCGTGGATGAAGCCGAGCAGGCGCGCTACGTGGTCGAACAGGTGCTCGAAGCGCGCGAGGGCGGCATGAAGCTGAAGTCGCAGGCGGTGCTGTTTCGCGCGGCGCACCACAGCGCCGCGCTGGAAGTGGAATTGACCCGGCGCAACATCCCGTTCGTGAAATTCGGCGGCCTCAAGTTTCTCGATTCGGTGCACGTGAAGGACGTGCTGGCGGTGCTGCGCTGGGCGGAAAATCCGCGCGACCGGGTGGCCGGGTTTCGGGTCACGCAGCTTCTACCGGGCGTGGGGCCGGCGACGGCCGCGCGCCTGCTCGACGACATCGCGGCCCGCGCCGCCAATACCATCGAGGCGCTCGCCGCCTTCGTCCCGCCGCCGCGCACCCTTGAAGACTGGCAGCCGTTCGTGGCGCTGATGTCGAGCGTGTGCCGGCGAGGTTCGGCGTGGCCGGCCGAATTCGAGCAGATCCGCCGCTGGTACGAGCCGCATCTCGAGCGCAATCACGAGGACGCCGCCATGCGTCACGCGGATCTGCTGCAGATGGAAAGCATCGCGGCCACCTACGCGTCGCGCGAGCGCTTCCTGACAGAACTGACGCTCGACCCGCCCGATGCCACCAGCGGCGAGTCCGGCGTCCCCTTGCTCGACGAGGACTACCTGATCCTCTCGACGATCCATTCGGCCAAAGGGCAGGAGTGGCGCAATGTGTTCGTGCTGAACGGCGTGGATGGCTGCATCCCGTCGGATCTCGGCACCGGCAGCGAGGCGGAAATCGACGAGGAGCGCCGTCTTCTCTACGTCGCCATGACGCGCGCGAAAGAGGATCTGCACATCGTCGTGCCGCAGCGCTTTTACGTGCATAACCAGACGCAACTGGGCGACCGGCACGTCTGGGCGTCGCGCACGCGTTTTATCCCGGCGCATCTGCTGCCGCTCTTCGACGCCTATGCGTGGCCGCGCATCCCTCAGCCCACCGCGCCGAGCGTAGCGGGACTTGCCGCCGCGGCTCAGGCGAAGCTCGAGATTGCCGCGAAGCTGAAAAGAATGTGGGACTGAGCGCGCGGCGCGGCTTATCGCGCCTGCGGCGGCTGCTGTTGCTGCTGGCGGGTCTGCGTCGGCCGCGGCGGCGGCGTAAAGAACGCGCGCAGCCACGCCGCGAGGCGCGAGAAAATGTCGTAGGGTTCTTCGACGAAGATCTCTGGCTTCAGCAAACGCAGATATTCCATGATCTGCTGCGCTTCCTGCTTCTGGAACGAGCCGTGTGAAATACCCAGACGCAGCAGGCCGCGCAATTCGCCGAGCTTTTCGCGCGCCGTGCTGCCGACGTTCGTCTCGCACGCCACCTTGGCTTCGTAGACCCGCTGCCGCAGCGACTCGACGAGCCGCCACGCCGGGGTCTGCATGGCCTCTTCCAGCGCCTGGATGTCCTGCGCGGCGCTCTTGATCTGCGCGGCGAGCGGGTCGACCAGCGACTCGTCGCCTTCCGATTCCTTGACGATCGCCGCGGCCCAGTCGTGGCACTGCTTGGCGAGTTCCTCAGGCGTCCATTCCGAACGCGACGCAAAGCCGAAGCCGAATTCCGACGCCTGTTGCATCAAAATCGCCACGACATCCGGAAATTCCTTGTCCAGCGTGCGTTTGGCCCACGCATACTGGCCGCCCTGCAACATCCGCTTCACCGCGTGTTCGGTGAGCGGCAGCATGTTGTCGAGCAGCTTGGCGCGCAAAAAATCCTCAAACGACGGCGTGGCAAATTGCGGGTCGAGCTTCAGCGAGACGCGCAAAAAAGCGTCGAAGTCCTTGCGCAAAGTGGCGACGGTTTCGTCTTTGAGTGAAAGGGTGATCTGACCCATGTCTTATCCCGTTTGGTCCTCCCGCGTGACATCGCAAAGCGCCGTCCTCTGCGAACAACTCCTGTGCGAGGGCGGCGTCGATGCCCGACGCGGTTGATCCTGCTTTGTTGCCGCATAACCAGCGGGGATGACTTCCCGACGAGCGGACCTCGACTGCATAACGGCGGATCAGGATAAAACTTGAGGACATGCAAGGCCCGTCCGTCCGCGGAAAACGCTGGATGCGGCGCTGCACAAGGCTGACCGCGCCGCCGGCATGTTTGTAGACAGGGCGCTCTATTTGAGCACGACGCCTTGCCAGACAAAAAACACCGCGAGCCCGAGCGCGATGGTCAGCAGCGGCCGGCGCGTCAGCGCGCTGACCGCGATGGCGGCGAGCGCGCCGGCCAGCTGCGGATTGCGCCAGCTCAGCTCGGCGCCGCCACCGTGCGGCGCGACGGCCATCGGCACGATGATGGCCGTTAGCACCGTCACCGGCACGAAGCCGAGGGCGGTGCGCACGAGCGGCGGAAATACCAGCCGGTCGCCGAGCACGAACACGGCCGCGCGGATGATCCACGTGAGCAGCGCCATGCCGAGTATCAGGACGACGTAGTTCATCATCGTGCCGCCTCCGCCGTGCGCGGCTGACGGCCAGGGCGCGACAGCAGCACGCCGATCGCGACGCCCGCGAACACCGCGCCGAGCAGGCCGAGCTTGTACGGCCATCCTTGCCAGAAAAAGGCCAGCGCGCCGGAGACGACGGCGGCGGCGAGGTAGCGCAGGGCGACCAGTTGCGGCACGACGATCGCAATGAAGGTGGCGACCATTGCAAAATCGAGCCCGAGCGACTGCAGGCCGGGGAACGCCGCGCCGAACAGCAGCCCGGCCAGGGTCCAGATCTGCCAGTTGAGATACATGGCGAGGCCCGCGCCGAGGAAGTAGTATGGGCTCACCGAGCCGGGCGGATGGTGCCGGTAGTGCGCCCAGGCGACCGCGAAGACTTCGTCGGTGAGCACGCCGCCGAGCGCGAGGCGCCAGCGCAGCGGCAGATGCGAGACGTAGGGCGCGAGCGTGGCGCTGTACAGCACGTGCCGCAGATTGACGACGAGGGTGGTGGCCCACACCACGGCAAAGCTCGCATGGCCGGCGATCAGACCGAGCGCGATGAACTGGGCGGAGCCGGCGAAGACGACGAGCGACATCAGTTGTCCGTGCCACAGATGCAGCGGCCCGGAAGTGACGAGGGTGCCGAAGATCACGCCGAACGGCGCCGCGCCGACCATCATGGGGATGATGTCGCGCGCGCCGGCGGTGCCTTCGGTCAAATGAGTCGAGCGGGTCGAACGGGTCGAACGGGTCGAATGGTCGGGATGGGTCAAGCTGGCCTCCTGGGTCCATCGAGCATAGCGATGGCTCGGTGGGAGGGCTTGTACGTTCTTGCGGTGAGGGGCAGCCGCGTCTCGTGTGGCGTGGTGTGGCGGCGGCGCGGGCGGCGTCTCGTTCAGGCCGCCTGCCAGCGGCCCGGCGGCACCCCGAACATGCGCCGGAAGTGCCGCGTGAAGTGGCTCTGATCCGTAAAGCCGCTGGCCGCCGCCACTTCGGTGACCGACACGCCCGCGCGCAACGGCGCCAGCGCCCGTTGCAGACGGACCTGATTGCGCCACGCGTGCGGCGGCATGCCGGTGACCCGCGTAAAGAGCCGCGCCGCGTGAAACGGCGACAATCCCACCGACTCAGCCAGCTCGCCAAGTTGCAGCGGCACGATGAGATCGCCGGTCAGACGCTCTTTCATGGTGGCGACGCGGGCGTCGTCGGTGGCGAGTCGCGCCGGTTTCGTCGGATTGCCGGCGTAGCGGACCAGCAGCGTCGACAGCGCGTCGAGCATGGCGGCTTCCGCCGCGAGCGGATCCGCTTGTGCTTCGAGCAGGCGGTGAGCGCGTGCGAGCCGCTGGGCGAGATCGGCATCGCGGATCACGCCGGGCTCGAACCACGGCAGATCCTGCGGCCGGCCGGCGACATCCGCGGCGAGCTGCTGCATGAAGTCCACCGGCGCATAGAACACACGATAGCGCCAGCCTTCCTCCATGGCCCGCGCGCCGGTATGCAGTTCGCCCGGATTGATGATCGGCACGCTGCCGGCTTCGGCGACGTAGTCCGTGCCGAGATACCGGTAGCCCTCCGCGCCCGCCACGATCACCGGGATCGTGTAGGCGTCGTGCCAGTGCGGCGAGAACTCGTGATCGTGATATTCGGCCGTGAGCAGATCCGCGCCGGGCAAAAGCGGCGTGCGCCAGTAGCGGGCGGAATCGCGAAAACGGGTGACGGTCATGATGAAAGTCCGGCGCGGTCTGCCAGTTTAGCGCCCGCCGCGGCGTCCCGCACAGGCGGCTTTCACTTGACCGGGATGCTCGTGCCGGCAGGCATCGACACTGCCGTCACGCTGTTTTTCGCGCTGCCGCTCGCGACCCGGTCGCTATAGGTCAGATAGACCAGCGTGTTGCGTTTGGCGTCGACCACGCGCACGACGTGCAGCGTCTTGAAGATCAGCGACATGCTCATGGAGAACACATCGGCTTGCTGCTTGAGCGGCTCGGTGAATTTGATTGCGCCCACTTGCCGGCAGGCGATCGACGCCTCGGTCGGATCTTCGGCAATCCCCAGCGTGCCCTTGATGCCGCCCGTGCGCGCCCGCGAGACATAGCAGGTCACACCCTGGACGAGCGGATCGTCGTAGGCCTCGACCACCACGCGGTCGGACCCGGTGAGATGGAAATTGGTGTTGACGCTGGCGACTTCCTCGCTATGGACGAGCGGAGCGAACAGCGCGGTAGCGAGGGTGAGTGTGGAGGCGAGGCACAGCAAGGTGGATTTCATCGGGAGACCGGAATGATCGCGAAGGGAAAGCCCCATCGTATAACGGCAAGCCCCGCCCAGGTGACGCGTGGGGCTCGCAATTCCACGGCGCGCTGGTTTATGTCCGCAGAAACGCGCAGGCAGATCATTTCCGAAACCAAAACAAAAAGGCCCGCACGGATGCGGGCCTTCGAATTTTTTGGCTCCTCGACCTGGGCTCGAACCAGGGACCTACGGATTAACAGTCCGGCGCTCTACCGACTGAGCTATCGAGGAACAGCAGTACAACCTTTACATAAAAAAGCCCGTTTTGGTTAACGGGCCTTTGCAATTTTTGGCTCCCCGACCTGGGCTCGAACCAGGGACCTACGGATTAACAGTCCGGCGCTCTACCGACTGAGCTATCGGGGAACAACAACAGCAGAGAAGCGAAATTGTAGGGGGTGCTCCCGGACCTGTCAAGGCCCCGAACTCATCTCCATTTCATTCGAAGAGGTGAGCCGGAATTTTTGCCCTGACCGGACGGAACACCGCCCATGGCCGCTCAGCGGGCGAGCAGAGCCAGCTTTTCCTTCACGTCCTTGAACTCGTCTGCCTCGGGCAGCGGAGCCTTGGTCTTCGTGATGCTGGGCCAGTTCTTGGCGAGGTCGGCATTCAGCGCGATGAAATCCTGCTGGTCGCCCGGCACGTCTTCTTCAGCGTAAATGGCGTTCACCGGGCATTCGGCGACGCACACTGCACAGTCGATGCATTCGTCGGGGTCGATCGCGAGGAAGTTGGGACCTTCGCGAAAGCAGTCCACCGGGCACACATCGACGCAGTCGGTATAGCGGCACTTGATGCAGCTTTCGGTCACAACGTGAGTCATTCAGGCAGCTCCTGCATGCGGTATCTGGGGAGGCGAAACGCCAAAAGCGCTATTGTAACGTAACGTCAAGTGGCGTATGTAGCGGCGCGCCAACCGGTTTATACGTTTTCGTGATTAGTTTATGGCGCCTCCGGCGGCGAGCCCCGGCCGCGCCGTTCGGCCTGCGCATTCGGGTAACATGCGTCAGGTCGGCACGCGAGGCGTGCCGCAGGCGCATGGGCCAGCCGCCGCGGCCTTCCGTTTTTCCTGCAGTCCGGTTCGCACCATCATGATTATTACTTCGCTGCTCGATACTGATCTCTACAAGTTCACGATGATGCAGGTGGTTCTGCATCATTTTCCCGCTGCGAGCGTGGAATACCGCTTCCGCTGCCGGACGCCGAACGTCGATCTCGTGCCGTATATCGAGGAAATCCGCGAGGAAGTGCGCAAGCTGTGCGAGCTGCGCTTCACGGACGGCGAGCTCGATTATCTGCGGCGCATGCGCTTCATCAAGGGCGACTACATCGAGTTCCTGGCGCTGTTTCATCTGAACGACAAGTACATTTCCATCACGCCTTCGCCCAGGGGCAACGGCGAAATCGACATCGAGATCAAGGGTCCGTGGCTGCATACGATCCTGTTCGAGATCCCGGTGCTGGCGATCGTCAACGAGGTCTACTTTCGCAACACGCAGCGCGAGCCGGCGTATGGCGAAGGCCGCGAGCGTCTCTCGGAAAAGATCAAGCTGCTCGGCGCGCGCCCCGAATTCGCGGACTGCAAGATCGCCGACTACGGCACGCGCCGCCGCTTCTCGAAGCGCTGGCACGAAGAGGTGATCCTGACGCTGAAAGACGACCTCGGCGAACAGTTCACCGGTACCAGCAACGTCTTTTACGCCATGAAGCACGGCCTGACGCCGCTCGGCACGATGGCTCACGAATACCTGCAGGCCTGCCAGGCGCTCGGTCCGCGGCTGCGCGATTCGCAGATCTACGGCTTCGAGATGTGGGCAAAGGAATATCGCGGCGACCTCGGCATCGCGCTCTCGGACGTGTACGGCATGGAAGCGTTCCTGCGCGATTTCGACATGTATTTCTGCAAGCTGTTCGACGGCGCGCGCCACGATTCCGGCGACCCGTTCGAATGGGGCGAACGGCTTCTGCGGCACTATGAAGCCAACCGCTGCGACCCGCGCACCAAGATCCTCGTGTTCTCGGACGCGCTCGATATCCCCAAGGTCCTGCAACTGTACGAACGGTTCCGGGGACGCTGCAAGCTGGCGTTCGGCGTCGGCACCAACCTTACCAACGACCTCGGCTACAACCCGCTGCAGATCGTCATCAAGATGGTTCGCTGCAACGGCCAGCCGGTCGCCAAGCTGTCCGATTCGCCGGGCAAGAACATGTGCGACGACAAGGCGTATCTGGCCTACCTGCGCCAGGTGTTCGGCATCAGGCAGCCGGACGAGGAAGTGTCGAACTAGGCCCAACGGACAAGCGTACATGGATACATCGACCGCCCGCCGCAATATCCTGGCGCGCATCCGCGCGGCGCAGGGACGCGAAGCCGAACCTGCGGCCGCCGAACGCGAGGCCGCCGCCGACTATCTCGCGCGTCATCCGCAAGGTCCGCGGCCGCCTATGCCGGACGACCTCGCCGCGCGCTTTATCGACGAGGCGCAGAAGATGGCGACCAGCGTCGAGAGCGTCGAAACCTTGAGCGAAGTGCCCGCTACGGCGCAGCGCTATCTGACGGAGCACGGCCTGCCGGTGCAGGCGATTGCCTGGCAGACCTTGCAAGAGCTCGACTGGAGCGCCGCAGGCCTCGCGGTCGAATTCCGCAAGCCCGTGGATAGCGACGTGGTCGGCATCACCGGCTGTTTCTGCGCGATTGCGGAGACCGGCACGCTGGCGTTGCTGTCCGGACCCGAAACCTATGCGTCCGCGGGACTGCTGCCGGAAACGCACATCGCGATTGTGCCGGCCTCGCGGATCGTCGCGGGTCACGAAGACGCCTTCGAGCTGATCCGCGCCGAACGCGGCGAACTGCCGCGCGCGGTCAATTTCGTCTCGGGACCGTCGCGTACCGGCGATATCGAGCAGACCATCGTGCTCGGTGCACATGGGCCGTGTCGGGTGCATGCGATCGTCGTGCGCGGCGCGTGAGCCGCATGCGTGATCGTGCCGCAGCGGCGCGCCTCGGGCTCGCCGTCACATCCACACTCGCATGCGCTTTCGCTTTCGCGTTGGCTCTGTGGCCGCAGAGTGCTTCAGCCGCGACGCTGGATGGCGCGAGCCTACCGGCCTGGTGGGGCCTGCCGTTTGCCGGCGTGCTGCTGTCGATCGCGGTGTTTCCGCTCGTCGCGCCAAAATTCTGGCATCACCATTTCGGCAAGATCGCGGCGGCCTGGGGCGCGCTGTTCCTCGTACCGTTTAGCGTCACCTTCGGCGCGGGCGTCGCGGTCGGCAGCTTCGTGCACGCGATGCTCGAAGAGTATGTGCCGTTCATCGTCCTGCTGACCGCGTTGTATACGGTGGCCGGCGGCATCTGCGTGCGCGGCAATCTGCATGGCACGCCGCGCACCAACACCGCGATCATTGCGCTCGGCACCCTGCTGGCCAGCCTGATGGGCACGACCGGCGCGGCCATGCTGCTGATCCGGCCGCTGCTGCGCGCCAACGACAACCGCAAGCACGTCGTGCACGTCGTCGTG
Organism: Paraburkholderia sp. BCC1885; assembly: GCF_900996235.1. Lineage (GTDB taxonomy): Bacteria > Pseudomonadota > Gammaproteobacteria > Burkholderiales > Burkholderiaceae > Paraburkholderia. The sequence continues at coordinate 685,372 of NZ_CAAJGM010000208.1, read as the reverse complement.
TTCTTTATCTTTCTGGTCGCCAATGCGGGCGGTTCGCTGTCGCCGCTCGGCGACCCGCCGCTGTTTCTCGGCTTCCTGAATGGCGTCAGCTTCTTCTGGACCACCACACATCTGGCGCTGCCGATGCTGTTCGTCTGCGGCGTGCTGCTCGTGACGTTTTACGCGCTCGATTCGTACTATTACCATCGCCGTGAAGAAGAGCGCGCGCCGTTGCTCGATCCGACGCCGGATACGCCGCGTCTGGGCATCGACGGCAAGATCAACTTCGTGCTGCTCGGCGTCGTGATCGCGCTGGTGCTGATGAGCGGGCTATGGAAGCCGGGCGTCGAATTCGACCTGTTCGGCACGCACGTCGCATTGCAGAATGCGGCGCGCGATGTGGCGTTGATCGGGGTGACACTGCTATCGCTGGCCGTGACGCCGCGCGCCGCGCGCGTCGGCAATGCCTTCAACTGGGCGCCGATCGAAGAGGTGGCGAAGCTCTTTGCCGGCATCTTCGTGACGATTGCGCCGGTCATCACCATTTTGCGTGCCGGCGATGCGGGCGCTTTCGCCGGCATCGCCCATCTGGTCAACGACGCCGCAGGCCAGCCGCATGACGCGATGTATTTCTGGGCGACCGGTCTCCTCTCATCCTTCCTCGACAACGCCCCGACTTACCTGGTGTTTTTCAACCTGGCCGGCGGCGATGCGCAGAGCCTGATGAGCCACGGCGCCACCACGCTGGCGGCGATCTCGGCCGGCGCGGTCTTCATGGGAGCCAACAGTTATATCGGCAATGCGCCAAACTTCATGGTGAAGGCCATCGCGGAATCGCGCGGCGTGCGCATGCCGAGTTTTTTTGCTTATCTGGGGTGGTCGGTCACGATTCTGGTGCCGGTTTTTCTCGTGACCACCTGGTTGTTCTTTTAGCGGTTGATGATGACGGAGCCGCTGACAGTTCCGTCGCGCTATTCGGAGAATTGCAATGCAGAAGATCCTTGTTGCCCGTCCGATTTTTCCGGATGTAATCGAACGCCTCAAGCAGTATTTCGAGGTCGACTGGAATAACGGCGACGTCCTGTCCGCCGAAGAACTGACGCGCCGTCTCGCCGACAAGGACGGCGCGCTGACCGCCGGCGATCCGGTCGGTGCGGCCGTGCTGGCGGCGGCGCCGCGCCTGCGGGTGGTGTCGAACATGGCGGTTGGCTACAACAACTTCGACATCGCCGCCTTCAACGCGGCCAACGTGCTCGGCACCAATACACCGGACGTGCTCAACGAATCCACCGCCGATTTCGGCTGGGCGCTGATGATGGCGGCCGCGCGTCGCGTCGCCGAATCCGAGCATTGGCTGCGCGCCGGCCAATGGCAGAAGTGGGCCTACGACGCCTTTCTCGGCAGCGACGTGTACGGCTCGACGCTTGGCGTGATCGGCATGGGGCGCATCGGCCAGGCGCTGGCGCGGCGTGCTCGCGGCTTCAACATGCAGGTGATCTATCACAACCGGTCGCGGGTCGCGCCGGAGATCGAGGCGGAACTGAACGCGCAGTATGTGTCGAAGGCGGAGTTGTTAAAGCGCGCCGATCACGTCGTGCTCGTGCTGCCTTATACCCGTGACAACCACCACACGATCGGCGCGGCCGAACTCGCGCAGATGAAGCCCACCGCGACGCTCACCAACATTGCGCGCGGCGGGATCGTCGACGACGCGGCGCTGGTCGACGCTTTGCGTGCCGGACAGATCGCCGCGGCCGGGCTCGATGTCTACGAAGGCGAGCCGAACCTGAATCCGGCGTTGCTCACGGTGCCGAATATCGTGCTGACGCCGCATATCGCGAGCGCCACCGAAGCAACCCGGCGCGCCATGGCCAATCTCGCCGCGGACAATCTGATTGCGGCGCTCGGCGAAGGTCCGAATGCAGGACGCCCGGCGAATCCGGTCAATCCGGAAGTACTCGGCAAGGCCCGCGCATGACGATGATTCTGGCGGCGGCGGTCGCGGTGCTGGCCGCCGCCTTGGTGATTGCCTTGCTGGTGCTGCTGCGCGGCGGCCGCCACGGCGACCTCGAGGCGCAACTCGACGATCTGGGCGACCACCTCGGTTCGACCGCCGAAGCGCAGACGCGCGCCTTCGAGCGGCTCGAACGCGAGTTGCGCAGCGAGATCGAGCAAACCGCGCGCGTCTCCCGTACCGAACTGAACGGCGGCTTCGCGCAGTTTCAACAGACGCTGGCGGCGCAGTTCACCGGCATGGCGACGCTGCAGAACAACAAAATCGACGGCTTCGCGCAGCAACTCGTCAAGCTCACCGAAACGAATGCGCAACAGCTCGAAGCCTCGCGCGAAAGTCTGCAACAGCAGGCCCAACTCGCGCGTGACGAGCAGGGCGGCGCGTTGCGCCATTTCGGCGAGACGCTGACGCTGCAACTGGAACAATTGCGCGAGGCAAACGACCGCCGTTTCGCCGAGGTGCGCGCGACGATCGAGCAGCGTCTGAAGGACATCGAAGCGAACAACTCGACCAAGCTCGAAGAGATGCGCCGCACGGTGGACGAGAAACTGCATGCCACGCTCGAACAGCGGCTGGGCGAATCGTTCAAGCAGGTGTCGGACCGGTTGGAGCAGGTACATCGAGGGCTTGGCGAAATGCAGACGCTCGCCGCCGGCGTGGGCGATCTGAAGAAGGTGCTGACCAACGTCAAGACGCGCGGCACGTGGGGCGAGGTGCAGCTCGAAGCCTTGCTCGAACAGTTGCTGACGGCGGATCAGTACGCGAAGAATGTGGCCACCGTGCCGAAGAGTGGCGATCGCGTCGAATTCGCCATCAAGCTGCCGGGCCGCCAGGATCCGGACGGCACCGCCGTGCCGGTATGGCTGCCGATCGATGCCAAATTTCCGCGCGAGGACTACGAGCGTTTGATCGATGCCCAGGAGCGGGCCGATCCGGTCGCGGTGGAGGACGCGTCGCGGGCGCTGGAAGCGCGGATTCGCGCCGAGGCTCGCACGATTGCCGAGAAGTATGTTTCGCCGCCGCACACCACGGATTTCGCGCTGCTGTTCCTGCCCACCGAGGGGCTCTATGCGGAGATATTGCGCCGGCCGGGGCTCACGGACATGTTGCAGCGCGAATACCGCGTGACGATCGCTGGGCCCACCACGCTTACCGCGCTGCTCAACAGTCTGCAGATGGGCTTTCGCACGCTCGCCATCGAGAAACGCTCGAGCGAAGTCTGGCAGGTGCTGGGTGCGGTGAAGACCGAATTCGGCAAATTCGGCGATGTGCTGGCGAAGACGAAGTCGCAGCTCGAAACGGTGACCCGTTCGATCGAAGCGGCAGAGACGCGCACGCGCATGATGAACCGCAAGCTGCGCGATGTGGAGGCGCTGCCGGGAGAGGCCGCGAGCGGTTTGCTCGGGGACATGCTGCCTGGCGCGGATGCGGACGAATAGACGGCACGCAGATGCACCGGGGCGGGCCGCGTAGCGCCAGCTGGCACCGCCCGCACGAAGCCACGTGTCGCTTTACTGCAGGCCTCTTGACTGGCCGTCACATCATTCGGCGGTTACCGTCGCCGTGCCCGCCAGCTGTTCCAGCGCCTCGCCCGTGATACGCACGACCCGCCAGTCGGACAGCACGGTGGCGCCCATCTTCTCGTAGAAATTGATGGCCGGCTGGTTCCAGTCCAGCACCGTCCATTCGAAGCGGCCGCATTGCCGTTGCACGGCCAGCGCCGCGAGTTCCTTCAGCATCCGCGTACCGAGACCGCTGCCGCGCTGGGTCGGCTGCACGTACAGGTCTTCCAGATACAGCCCGCGCCTGCCGAGGAAGGTCGAGAAATTATGGAAGAACAGCGCATAGCTGACGATGCGGCCATCTTCCTCCTGCGCCACCAGCGCTTCCGACGACGGCCGCGCGCCGAACAGCGCGTCATGCACGCCGGCTTCGGTGGCGACGAACAGATGCGTCAGTTTTTCGAACTCGGCCAGTTCGTACATCAACGCGAAGATGGCGCCGACGTCGGCGGGCGTGGCGGGGCGGATCGTCGCGCTCATTACGCTTCCTCGGGCACGTCGCTCAACTGGATCTCGATGCCGCCGAAACGCGAGGCTACCCAGTTATACGCGTGACAGGCGATCCACAGCAGCACGAAGCCAAGGATCGCATTCAGCAGCAAGGCGCTGAACACCGTGCTCAGTTCGACCGAGCCATAACGGAAAAAAGCCACCAGCACGCCGAGCAGCACGATAGGCACGCTAAAAGTCAGATACACCAGGATCAGCGCTTTGGCGGTCTGTCCCGCCGCGATGAAAGAGATCTGTTTTTTCATGTAGATCAAACCCGTTGGTCGTAGGTAAAGGGTAAGGGGTTGGAAGCGGGCAGCAGGCGCGCGTCAGATCAGGCCGTCGAACAGCATGATATCCACAGTCTCGCCGGCGTCGACGTCGGCGCGCTCATGTTCGAGCACGATAAAACAGTTGGCTTCGCTCATCGAACTGAGGACGCCGGAGCTTTGCGAGCCGGTTGGCATGACATGCCACTGGCCGCGCGCATCGCGCTCGGCGACGCCACGTTGATATTCGGTGCGGCCCGCGCGCTTGCGGATCGTCTCGCGGCTGGCGGCCCGCAGCATCGGAACCGCCTGCGGCGTGGCGCCGGACATGACCAGCAGTGCTTCGCGCACGATCTGATAGAACGTCACCATTACGGCCACCGGATTGCCGGGCAGGCCGAAGAACAGCGCCGGCAGACCGAGCCCCGGACGCTCGCCGGACCAAACGCGGCCAAAGGCAAGCGGCCGGCCGGGACGCATGGCGAGGCTCCAGAACGCGACGTCGCCGAAAGTCTGCAGCAACTGCTGGGTGAAATCCGCTTCGCCGACCGAGACGCCGCCCGAGGTCAGGACCATATCGGCGCTGCCGGCCGCGCTGCGCAGCGCGGCTTCGAGCGCGGCCGGCTGGTCGCGCACCACGCCGAGATCGAGCGTGTCGATATTCATGCGGCGCAGCATGGCAAACAGCGTGTGGCGGTTGCTGTCGTAGACGCAACCGGGTTCGAGCGGCTCGCCGAGCGAGCGCAATTCGTCGCCGGTGGAGAAGAACGCCACCCGCAGACGGCGCCGCACGGGTACTTCCGCAATGCCAAGCGAGGCGATCAGGCCGAGATCCGAGGCGCGCAGGATGCGGCCGGCGCATAGGGCCGAACTGCCACGCGCGAGGTCTTCGCCGGCCAGACGCCGGTTGGCGCCCCCGCGCACGCTGGCGGCGGGGAACTGGATCGACTCGCCGTGGCGCGTCACCTGTTCCTGCGGCACGACTGTGTCGCAACCGGCCGGCATGCTGGCGCCCGTCATGACGCGCACGCATTGCGTGAGCGCGACTGCGCCGGCAAACGGATGACCGGCCAGCGCCTTACCCGCCACCGCGAGTTCGACGACACCCGACCCAGCCGCGAGGGCGGCGCTCTGGAACGCGTAGCCGTCCATGGCCGAGTTGTCGTGCGCGGGCACGTCGCTCGGCGAGACGATGTCCTCGGCCAGCACGCGATCTAGCGCGTCGTGCAGCGGCACGTGTTCGACGGCGGTGACGGGGGAGGCCCACTGCCGCACGATCGCCTGCGCGGCCGAGACCGGCAGCGCTTGAGGATCGTACTGGGCGACGCAACTGGAGAATTCGTTATGCGTGGTCATGAATGGAGGAGCGTCGCGGCCGGATGCGCCCGGCGGGTCCAGCCGCCGGCTTGGCCGGTGGCCGCTGTGCGGCCGGAGCAGGACTACGGCTACGACCTCCGTGACGTCTCAGTGACGCTCGAGGTCGGCGAGTTCTTGCAAAGAATTGATATTGTAAAACGCGCGCTCATCGGGAAAGGCGACTTCCACCGTCTTGTGGCGCGCGTACCACGCGCGCACCTTGCGTTCGCCCGCCTCCAGAAAGGCCGCGAGGTCGTCGGCGAGACTCGTGCGCAATAACGCGAAGACGGGGTGAAGCGAGGTTTGGCCCGCGGCGTCCGTGGTGGTGACGGTGGCGATATCGGCGTTGTGCGCATTGACGGCTTCGGCGAGGCGCGCGGCCAGATCGGCCGGCAGTGCGGGCGAGTCGCATGGCGCGCTCAGCACGAATTCCGTGCGCGCGGCCCGCAAGCCGGCCAGCAAACCCGCGAGCGGCCCGGGAAAGCCGGCCACGGTATCGGCCACAACCGCTGCGCCAAAGGGCGCGCCGAGTCCTGCGTAGACTTCGGCGTTGCGGTTGGCGCTGATCAGTCGCGCGCCGGTTTGGGTGGCGAGGCGTCTCAGGACGTGCACGGCGAGCGGCTCGCCGTGCAATAGTTGCAGCCCTTTGTCGACGCCGCCCATGCGCATGCCGCGACCGCCGGCCAGCACGAGGCCGGTGAGATTCGCCGTCGCGACGGTGCTGGCAGACCTGGTGGACAAGGTGGTCTACCCGCCGATGTACGACATTTCGACCCGGCGCTCGTCCGCCGCATAGAGCGTGGCGGCGCTGCTGCCGCGCAACTCCGAGTAGCGGTCGCGGCGGCCCTGCCAGATGTGGGCGACCGCCGAGCCGATGACAGCGTCGCTCGAACCGTTGCGCAGGAGCGCGCGCAGGTCGTGTCCCGCGGCTGCAAACAGGCACAGGTAGAGCTTGCCTTCCGTCGATAGACGGGCGCGCGTGCAGGTGCCGCAGAACGCCCGCGTGACGCTCGAAATCACGCCGATTTCGCCGCCGCCGTCGACATAGCCCCAGCGCTGCGCGGTTTCGGCGGCACTGTGCGGCTCGAGCGGCACCAGCGGGAAATGTTCGGCGATGCGCGTCACGACTTCGGCGGACGGCATCACCTCGGCCATGTTCCAGCCGTTCGAGGTGCCGACATCCATGTATTCGATAAAGCGCAGCACGCTGCCGGTGCCCTTGAAGTGGCGCGCCATGGGCAGAATTTCCGCGTCGTTGGTGCCGCGCTTGACCACCATGTTGACCTTGACCGGCGTAAGGCCGGCCGCGTGGGCTACTTCGATGCCTTCGAGCACGTCGCCTACCGCGAAATCGGCATCGTTCATGCGGCGAAACAGGGTGTCGTCGATGGCGTCGAGGCTCACTGTCACGCGTGTCAGGCCGGCATCTTTCAGACTGCGAGCTTTGCGGGCCAGCAGCGAGCCATTGGTGGTGAGCGTGAGGTCGAGCGGCCGGCCGTCCGGCGTGGTGAGCCGCGCGAGCCGTTCGATCAGGAATTCGAGGTTTTTGCGCAACAGCGGCTCGCCGCCGGTCAGGCGGATCTTTTCCACGCCATGCGCGACGAACAGGCGCGCCAGCCGCTCGATTTCCTCGAAACTCAGCAGGGCGCTATGCGGCAGGAACGCGTAATCCTTGTCGAACACCGCGCGCGGCATGCAGTAGACACAGCGGAAGTTGCAGCGGTCCGTCACCGAGATGCGCAAATCCCGCAGCGGACGCGACAGGGTGTCGCGCAGCACGCCGCTTGGCGTCTGCACGGGGCCGGAGAAGGCCGGCACCGCGCTGACATCAGCAACAGGGATGATGCGTCGGGACATGGATGGCGGGGCAGCGCTTTTAAGGAGTACAGACTCTCATTCTAGCGGATGGGGGGCGGGGCCATAGTGGAGCGAATGCGCGCCCCAACATAACAAAACAAAAAGCCCGCCGGTTAAGGCGGGCTTTCTGGGTGACGGGGCCATGCAAGCGCCCCGACGCGGCAGCTTACTGCTGATGCTTTGCCGTTTCGACCTGCTGCATCGGCGCGGCATCGACCGGCGGCAGCGGCTTGCGCTCGCGCGGCACGCGGGCCGGCTTCACGGCCTGCGCAGCGGCTTCCTGCGCGGCACGCAGCTTGGACGAGTCGGTGTTGACCCAGACCAGACCAGCGCTTTCCAGCACCGGAGCCAGGGCTTCCGTCGACAGACCGGTGCTGCGCGTTGCCGGTTGCGGGGCCGGAGCCTGTGCCGGCTCGGCAGCTTTTACGGGCGCCGCTGCCGGCTCGGCGACGAACGCCTGCTGCGGGGCGACCGGAGCGGCGGCTTCGGCATGGACCTGCGGTGCGGCTTCGACCACAGGCTGGGCTTCGACCGGAGCCGCGACCTGGACGGCCGGCGCCACCGATGCTGCGTCGCTGACGGGCGCGTGGGCGACCGTCGGCTCGGCGGCCACTACCGGCTCAACTGCAGCCGGTGCCTGCACCGGTGCTTCGACCTTCGCCGCTTCAACCGCTGCGTGCGTGGCTTCGACGAGCGCGGCGGGCGCCGCTTCGATCGCGACCTGCGCGGCAGGAACAAGCTCAGCAGCTGCAGCAGCCGTAGCAACCGGACTCGGCGTCGGTTCAGGTTGCTGCGTGACCACCGGAGCTTCGGCAACGACCGGTTCAGCGGCCGGCGTCGGCACGAAGGCTTCCGCCTTGGCGGCCTGTTCGACAGCCAGAGCCGGGGTTTCGCTGGTGGCGTGCAGTTCGGCGACCACGGCGGTTTCCGTGGCGACAGCGGCGACGACCACTTCGACCGGCGCGGCCTCCGACGATTCGTGACGCGGCTGCTGGGCCGGCGCCTCGCTCACTGCGCTCACCGATTCGTAGTCCGCTTCGGCGCCTTTACCTGCTTCGGCGCTTTCTGCACCCTCCGCACCTTCCGCGCCAACATTGCCGTTCACGCCTTCTTCTTCACGCTCGCGACGACCGCCACGGCGACCGCGACGACGGCGGCGGCGTTCTTCACCCTCGCGCGCCACGGCTTCCTGATCGACCGGTGCGCCACCTTCGACGTTGCCGGGCTGGTTCTGTGTCAGCAGATCCTGGTTTTCGTCCTGACCGACTGCCTCTGCGCCTTCCGGCTGTTGCTTGCGACGCTCGCCACGTTCCGCTCGTTCGCCGCGCTCACGACGTTCGCCGCGTTCCGGGCGTTCGCCGCGCTCGGCGCGCGGTGCGCTTTCTACGGCTTCGCCGCGGTCTGCGCGTTCTTGACCGCGCTCGGCACGGCTTTCGCGGCCTTCGCGCTCGCCGCGCGGTTCACGACCTTCGCGAGGTTCGCGCCCTTCACGCGGCTCACGGTTGCCGCGCGGTTCGCGGACCTCACGAGCTTCGCGGCTCTCACGCGGCTCACGACCCTCGCGGGTTTCACGGCTTTCGCGTCCTTCGCGTTCGTCACGACGCTGCGACGGCTGGGCTTGACGGCCGCCGACCGCCGCACCTTCGCCGCGTGCTGCGCCATCACGGCCGGTTGCGCCGCCACGGCGATTGCGGTTGCGGTCACCGCCGCGCTCGCCGGTACGTTCACCGCGTTCCGGACGATCGCCGCGGGCCGGACGCGCCGTCTTCTCGACAGGCGCCGGAGCGACCGGAGCGGGCGCGGCCGGTGCCACGCCAAACAGGTTCTTCAGCCAGCCGATGAAACCGCCGCCAGCCGGCGTGACCGCGACCGGCGCAGGCGTCGCCTGGACCGCCGGGCGAACCGGTGCGCTCGGCGCCGGCTTCTCAGGCGTGATGCCCTTGACCGCCGCTTCCTGCTTCGGCTTCACTTCCTCGGCACGCTTGCTGTAACCGGTTTCCGATTCCAGTTCGCGGGCCGCTTCTTCGGCCATCTTCCACGAAGCGCGCGGCTCGTCGAGGCGGGCGTCGTCGTGACGCAGGCGTTCGAGCTTGTAATGCGGCGTGTCGAGATGCTTGTTCGGGATCAGGACGACATTGACCTTGAAACGCGACTCGATCTTGTTGATTTCGGCACGCTTCTCGTTCAGCAGGAAGGCGGTCACTTCGACCGGCACCTGGCAATGGATCGCCGCGGTGTTTTCCTTCATCGCTTCTTCCTGAATGATCCGCAGCACTTGCAGCGCGGACGATTCGGTATCGCGGATGTGGCCCGTGCCGTTACAGCGCGGGCAGGTCACGTGGCTGCCTTCCGACAGAGCCGGGCGCAGACGCTGACGGGACAGTTCCATCAGGCCGAAGCGCGAGATCTTGCCCATCTGGACGCGCGCGCGGTCGTGCTTGAGGGCGTCTTTCAGGCGCTGCTCGACTTCGCGCTGGCTTTTGGCCGATTCCATGTCGATGAAGTCGATCACGATCAGGCCGCCCAGGTCGCGCAGACGCAACTGGCGGGCCACTTCGTCGGCGGCTTCGAGGTTGGTGCGCGCGGCGGTTTCCTCGATGTCGGCGCCCTTGGTGGCGCGCGCCGAGTTCACGTCGATGGCGACCAGCGCCTCGGTGTGGTCGATCACGATCGCGCCGCCCGAAGGCAGCGGCACCGTGCGCGAGTACGCCGTTTCGATCTGATGTTCGATCTGGAAGCGCGAGAAAAGCGGCACATCGTCGTGATACCGCTTCACCTTGCCGACATTGTCCGGCATCACGATATCCATGAAGGCGCGAGCCTGGTCATGGATTTCGGTGGTGTCGATCAGGATTTCGCCGATATCCGGCTGGAAATAGTCGCGAATCGCCCGGATCACGAGGCTCGATTCGAGATAAATCAGCATCGGCTGGCCGCTCGAACCGCTTTGCGACGCGGCTTCGATGGCGCGCCACAGTTGCATCAGGTAGTTCAGGTCCCACTGCAGCTCTTCGGCGGAACGGCCAATGCCGGCCGTGCGCGCGATGATGCTCATGCCTTCCGGCAATTGCAGCTGCGCCATGGTTTCGCGCAGTTCCTGGCGATCGTCGCCTTCGATCCGGCGCGACACGCCGCCGCCGCGCGGGTTGTTCGGCATCAGAACCAGATACCGGCCAGCCAGCGAAATGAAGGTGGTGAGGGCCGCGCCCTTGTTGCCGCGCTCTTCCTTTTCGACCTGAACGATCAGTTCCTGACCTTCTTTCAGGGCGTCCTGGATACGGGCGGAACGCATGTCGACGCCGTCACGGAAATACTGGCGGGCGACTTCCTTGAACGGCAGAAAACCGTGACGGTCTTCGCCGTAGTTGACGAAACAGGCTTCGAGCGACGGCTCGATGCGGGTGATGATGCCCTTGTAAATATTGCCTTTGCGCTGTTCGCGCCCGGCGGTTTCGATGTCAATATCGATGAGTTTTTGCCCATCGACGATGGCTACGCGCAGTTCTTCCTGCTGCGTCGCGTTGAACAACATTCGTTTCATTGAACGGCTCCAGAGCGGCTTAGCTTGCCCACGCCTCGCGTTTGTCGGACGCAAAGGACGTTTCAGGGCAGCGGCATGCCGCGCCTTATTGTGTTTTCACAAGCACGCTGGAGCGGGAAAAATGGCGGGGAGAATTGCCTGAGAGGGCCCGGTCCACACATAAAAGGACACGGTGCCGCAGGGCACATGCGAACACGGCTTCAAATAATGACCCGACACGCCGCGGGTTCTGCCGGCTGACCTTGCATCTGCCTTCGTCCACTCGCGCCGGTGCGCCAACTGGGCGCGTGACCGGAGGGCCGAAGGATGGGGTCATGCCGCAGCGGGAAGTTCGCGCAAAAGGCGCGTCTTTTCTCGCCGGGGGTGTCTCGCCTCATTTTGACGTCGCCATGTCTTGTACTTTCTACAAGACGCCTCGGGCGCACGCCGTATTTTCGCAACTGGAAGCCCCGTCCTGCAGGGCGTCAAACCGCCCGATACCAAGGCTTCGCAGTTAAATTCTTTTTTACCAAAATTCCGTTACCGCGGAGCCGACCGTGACCGAACGCGCCTGTGGGCGCCGTCCCTGCCGGGTGCTGACTCCGTGCGTACAACTTGTTGCATCTCGTTATGCGGGTGAGCAACCAGACCCGGGCGCAAGTAAAATGACTGTTTATCGCTTGCACCTGCGCAGACCGCCGGAATACCGGACAATGCGCCGGCCGCCGCAGACTGCTGGGCAAATTATATTCAGAATGAAAGAGTTAGGCAAAATATCCCAGAAATCGGTCGCAAGCGACCAGGTCTCGATGATCGAGATCGACGACGGCGCGGCCGGACAGCGCATCGACAACTTCCTGTTACGCGTCTGCAAAGGCGTGCCGAAAAGCCACATCTACCGCATCCTGCGCAGCGGGGAAGTGCGTGTAAACAAGGGCCGGGTCGACGCCCAGTACCGTCTGGAACATGGCGATCTGGTGCGGGTGCCACCCATCCGCATTGCTCAGGGAACCGAAGCGAGCGCTCACACACCGATCCCGGCTGGCCATTTCAATATTCTTTTTGAAGATGACCACATGCTGGTGATCGACAAACCGGCCGGCGTCGCCGTGCATGGCGGCAGCGGGGTGGCGTTCGGCGTGATCGAGCAATTGCGTGAGGCGCGTCCCGAGGCGAAATTCCTTGAACTGGTGCACCGGCTGGACCGCGAGACCTCCGGCGTGCTGATGCTGGCGAAGAAGCGCGCGGCGCTGGTGGGTCTGCACGAGCAGATCCGCGAGAACAAAATGGACAAGCGCTACTATGCGTGCGTCCATGGCGAATGGGCGAGCGACTGGGGCCGCCGCCGCGCGGTCAAGGAACCGCTGCACAAGTATCTGACCGCCGACGGCGAGCGCCGCGTGCGGGTGCAGGCGGACGGGCTGGCGTCGCACACCGTTTTCAACCTGGTCAGCCGCTGGCCGGATTACGCGCTGCTCGAGGCGGAACTGAAGACCGGCCGCACGCATCAGATCCGGGTTCACCTCGCGCATCTGGAATTGCCGATCGTCGGCGACGCGAAATATGGCGATTTCGCACTGAATAAAGAATTGGCGCGCACCAACGCGCGGCCGGGACTGAAGCGGATGTTTCTGCACGCCTATCGGCTCAAGCTGAATCATCCCGCCACCGGCGCGGTGCTGCAGTTCGAGGCGCCGCTGCCGGCGGAATGCCGGCGCTTCGTCGATCAGCTCAATGAATTGAATAAAGGGTCAAACCCGGAGACAGAATCGCATGGCTAGAGAGCAATTTGACCTGATCGTCTTCGATTGGGACGGCACCTTGATGGATTCGACCGTGCATATCACGCGCAGCATCCAGTCGGCTTGCCGCGATCTCGGCTTGCCGGTGCCGGCGGATGAGGCGGCGAGCTATGTGATCGGCCTCGGCTTGCGCGACGCGCTGCAGATCGCCGCGCCCACGCTCGATCCGGTGGATTATCCGCGTCTTGCCGAACGTTATCGCTTCCACTATCTCGTCAAAGACCAGACCACCGAACTGTTCGTAGGCGTGCGCGAGATGCTGCAGGCGCTGCGCGACCAGGGTTATCTGCTGGGCGTCGCCACCGGCAAGAGCCGCGTGGGCCTGAACCGTGCGCTCGACCAGTCGCGTCTGACGAGCCTGTTCGACGGCACGCGCTGCGCCGACGAAACCTTCTCCAAGCCCCATCCGGCCATGCTGCATGAACTGACCCGCGAACTGGGGCAGGATCTGACGCGCACGGTGATGATCGGCGACACCACCCACGACCTGCAGATGGCGATCAACGCCGGGGTGGCCGGCATCGGCGTGACCTACGGCGCCCATCCGGCTGCCTCGCTCGTCGCGCTGGAACCGAAATTCGTCGCTTCCAGCGTCGGCGTGCTGTCCGCCTGGCTGCTCGAAAACGCGTGAGCAACCTGAGCGAGAAAATGAGCGTGACCACATGAGCGACCCCACCGCCATGGAACCAGTGCGGATCTGCGCCTCCGCCGAGTTGGTCGAAGGCGGCGCGGGGCTGCGTCGCGCGGCGAAATATGCCGGCGGCGACGCAGTTGTCTTTTTTGTCCGCTATGGTGGTGAGGCTTATGGTTATCTGAACCGCTGCGCGCACGTGCCGATGGAGCTCGACTGGGTCGAAGGCCAGTTCTTCGAATCTTCGGGCTTATACTTGATGTGCGCCACGCACGGCGCAATTTACGCGCCGGACACGGGTAAATGTGTCGGCGGTCCGTGCCGTGGCGGCAGGCTGCGTCCCGTTCAGGTCGACGAACGGGATACACCGGATGGCCGCGCGGTATTCTGGCTGCCGGATCACGACCTGTGTCCGGTCACTCCCTGACTCTTCGATCTGCGACGCATGGCCGACAATCTCACTCCCGATCCGAACCAACCGTCCTCAGCGGGCCGCAAGCCGACGCCCACCGATGAACCGGGCTGGGAACGCGCCGCCCTCGAACGCATTGCGCTGGCGGCAATCAGTGAACAGCGCGCGGCGCGGCGCTGGAAAATCTTTTTCCGCTTTATTTTCATCATTGTTCTGTTGCTGATCGTCTGGGGCGTGTTCGACTTTTCCGGCGAGAAGGTGGCGACCACCGGTCGGCATACGGCGCTGGTCTCGCTCGACGGCGAGATTGCCGCGGACACCAACGCCAACGCCGACGACGTCGATTCCGCGCTGGAAAGCGCCTTCGACGACGCCGGCACGGCGGGCGTGATCCTGAGCTGCAACAGTCCGGGCGGCAGTCCGGTGCAGGCGGGCATCATCAACCGCGATATTCGCCGTTTGCGCACTAAATACCCGTCAATTCCGCTGTATGTGGTGGTGGGCGACATGTGCGCCTCCGGTGGCTACTACGCGGCCGCGGCGGCGGACAAGATCTACGTGGATAAGGCGAGCATCGTCGGATCGATAGGCGTGCTCATGGACGGCTTCGGCTTCACGGGGCTGATGGACAAGCTCGGGGTCGAGCGGCGCCTGCATACATCGGGTGAGAACAAGGGCTTTTTCGACCCGTTCTCGCCGGAAACGCCGAAGATGGACGCCCACGCGCAGGAAATGCTCGACCAGATCCACCAGCAGTTCATCGACGCGGTGCGGGAAGGCCGCGGCAAGCGGCTGCATGAAACGCCGGACATCTTCTCGGGTCTGTTCTGGACCGGCCAGCAAAGCGTCGACCTCGGCCTCGCCGATGGCTTTGGCGATTCCGACTACGTGGCGCGTGAAATCATCAAGGCGCCGGATATCGTCGACTACACGGTGAAGGAAAGCATCACCGACCGCGTGGCGCGCAAGTTCGGCGCCGCCGTGGGCAGCGCCGCCGTGCATGCGATGGTGATGGGCGGGAAGATGAGCGTGCGGTAAAGAACGATTGCTGAGCGTCGCTTATCGCGGCGTCAGCGGCCCGCCCGACCAGACGGAGCGGGCGTCTTCGTCTCTGTCAGACCGCCAGTAGCAGGAAAATCGCCGGACGCTTGTGCAGATCGAGCGCCGGCGCTTTTTTCCAGTCCGCCACGGTGCGGCTGGCAATCGTCTCCGATTCCAGCGTCAGGTCCACCGCGACGCAGACCAGCGTCGACGGCGTGCAGGTCGCCAGCAGCGTATCGAGCAGGGCCTTATTCCGATAAGGCGTCTCGATAAAGATCTGGGTCTGCTTCGCCTTGCGCGACTGCTGCTCCAGATCGCGCAACCGCTTGGCGCGCTCAACAGCATCCACCGGCAGATAGCCGTGAAACGCAAAACTCTGGCCGTTCAGGCCGGACGCCATCAAAGCCAGCAGAATCGAACTCGGTCCTACGAACGGCACGACCTTGACGCCGCGCTCATGGGCCCGGCGTACCAGTAGCGCGCCGGGGTCGGCCACGGCCGGGCAACCGGCTTCGGAGACGAGGCCGGCATCCGTGCCGCCCAGAATCGGCGCGAGCAGTTTGTCGATCTCGCCCGCCGGCGTGTTCACGTTCAGTTCGCGGATCTCGATTTCCTGGATGGGCCTCTCGGTGCCGACCTTCTTCAGGAACGCCCGCGTGGTTTTGGCGTTTTCGCCGATGTAGTAGTGCAGCGCCGCGGCGCGGGCGCGCACCGGCGCGGGCAGAACGGCGTCGAGCGCCTCGGCGTCGCCTTCGCCGAGCGTGTTCGGAATCAGATACAGTGTGCCGCTCATTGCGCCCCCAACAGTGGAAAACCGGCGGCCAGCAGCATCCGCGACAAGGCAATCAGCGGCAGTCCGACGAGCGCTGTCGGATCGTCCGATTCGATCGCGTCCAGCAGCGCAATGCCGAGTCCTTCGGATTTGGCGCTGCCGGCGACATCGTAAGGCGTTTCGGCGCGCAGATAGGCGTCGAGCGCGGCGTCTGACAGATTCCTGAAGCGGACGGTCGTGATGACGTCGAGCGTTTGCGCGCGGCCGTTGCGGCTATCGAACAGGCACAGCGCGCTGTGAAACAGTACCTCGCGGCCGCGCATGGCCTGCAATTGTGCGAGCGCCTTGTCGTGCGAACCGGGCTTGCCGATCTGCAGGCCGTCGTAGGTGGCGACCTGGTCTGAACCGATCACGAGCGCATGCTCGCCCTCGGCCAGCCGGGCGGCGACGGCGCGCGCTTTGGCTTCGGAAAGACGCAGCGCGGTGGCTTCGGGCGTTTCGCCCGCTTGCGGCGTCTCGTCGACGGCAGGCACGACGACGTCAAACGGCACGCGCAGGCGTTCGAGCAGCTCGCGACGATAGCGCGAACTCGACGCCAGAATCAGGCGTGGCGGGCGGGAAAAGGTATCCGGCATGGTGAACCAACGGCTAGAGAGGGCAGGCCGCACGGGCTTTCGCGCATACGGGCTTAAGTGTTTGACTCGAAAAGACAAAACGGATATGATTTTGGGCTTTTCATCGGTATGCGAAGTTGCGTTCACATGGAAGCTGCATGAGAACTGCGGAAAGCCGCCTGAAAACCCTCCCGCAGCCTCGCTGCGATCAGGGTTTGTCTCGTGGTAGACGTGCCGTAACAGGCAGCATACTCACCATACCGATTACCCCGGCTCAATCCGTGCCGACGCAGGAGCGCACATGACTCAACATCCTGGCAAACCTGCCGGTCTCGCCGACCCGCATGATCTCGATCTGTTCGAATTCGCGCGTAGTGGGCGCCAGGCCGCGGGTCTCGTGCGCGTCTCGCAACTGCCGCGCATGTTAAACGAAGTCCCGGCAGAAGCGCCAGAGCGTGAAAGCGCATTCACCTGGCAGGCCGAAGGGACGACGCAACCGGAATTGCAGGACGACGGCACCGAGGGTCCGCAGCCTTATCTGAGGCTGGCGATTCACGGGTCGGCATGGCTCGAATGTCAGCGGTGTCTCGCGCCGTATTCGCAGGCGTTCAACGTCGATGCGATTTACCGGATCGTCAACACCGAGGCGGAAGCCGAAGAGTTTCCGCTCGACGAGGATGAAGTCGACGTGATCGTGGGTTCGGCCCATTTCGATCTTGTCGACTTGATCGAAGAAGAGTTGCTGCTGAATTTGCCGTTGGTGCCCAAGCACGAGGTCTGTCCCGAAGTGCACGAGTCGCTCGTGTCAGGGGCGGCCGGAGAAGAGGGCGACGAAGCTGCAGAAGATGAAGCCGAAGAGGGCGGCGAGCCCGCGCGGCCCAATCCGTTTGCGGCGCTCGAAGCGCTCAAGAAGGGCGGTTCCGGCGGCGAGAAGCACTGAACAGTTGCATAGGAGCACGATGCGGCGCGTTGGCCATCCGGCCAGTGGCGATTGCAGTATCGGGCTGTGTTAGAATTCGGAAAATTTTTAGGAGTTATCATGGCAGTCCAACAAAACAAGAAGTCGCCGTCGAAGCGCGGCATGCACCGTTCGCACGATTTCCTCGGCGCAGCGCCGCTGGCTGTGGAACCGAGCACGGGTGAAGTGCATCTGCGTCACCACATTAGCCCGAACGGCTACTATCGCGGCAAGAAAGTCGTCAAGACGAAGAACGACTAATCGTTGCACTGCGTTGCGCCTCTTGGCGTTTCGCGTGGCGATCGGCTCGCTTGACATTTTCCCGGCTCGGCAAAAGGCGGCATTCCATTGCCGCTTTTTTGTGTCGATTGCAGTTGGCGCTTTAACGCCTGTTGCAATCCCATGCGGAGCGCCTGAAATTCGTCGCACTCCATGACAGTAAAGCTCACAATAGATTGCATGGGGGGCGACCACGGCCCGTCCGTGACCGTTCCCGCAGCTGTCAATTTCGTTCGTTCGCATCCCGATGCGCAGTTGATGCTCGTCGGCATCGAAAGCGCCATTCGCGCGCAACTGAAAAAGTTGAAGGCTGAGAGCCAGCCTTCGCTGATCGTCGTGCCTGCTTCCGAGGTCGTCGCCATGGACGATTCGGTTGAAGTCGCGCTGCGCAAGAAAAAAGACTCGTCGATGCGGGTGGCGCTGAACCGCGTCAAGGAAGGCGAGGCTCAGGCCTGTATCTCCGCCGGCAATACCGGCGCGTTGATGGCCGTGTCCCGCTATGTTCTGAAAACGCTCCCGGGCATCGAACGCCCGGCGATTGCGTTCGCGCTCCCCAATCCCACTGGCTATACGATGATGCTCGACCTGGGCGCCAACGTCGACTGCGAGCCGCAGCATCTGCTGCAGTTCGCGGAGATGGGGCATGCGCTCGTGGCGGCGCTCGGCGGCAAGGAGCGTCCCACGATCGGCTTGCTCAATATCGGCGAGGAAGTCATCAAGGGCAACGAGACCATCAAGCGCGCGGGCGAGCTGCTGCGGGCGAGTACACTGAATTTCCACGGTAATGTCGAGGGCGACGACATCTATAAGGGCACGACCGACGTGATCGTCTGCGACGGTTTTGTCGGCAATGTCGCGCTGAAGACGTCCGAAGGGCTCGCGCAGATGTTGAACAACATCATCAAGGAAGAGTTCGGCCGTTCCTGGCTGACCAAGGTGATGGCCGTGCTCGCGCTGCCGGTATTGATGCGTTTCAAGAAGCGCGTCGACCACCGGCAATACAATGGCGCCGCATTGCTCGGCCTGCGCAGTCTCGTGATCAAGAGTCACGGCTCGGCGGACGCCTACGCGTTTGAGTGGGCGATCAAACGCGGGTATGATGCCGTCAAAAACGGCGTGCTGGAACGACTTGCGCGGGCGATGGAAGAGAATGCGAGTTCTCTGGAACAGGCCACGCGCGAAGCACACGGCGCGGGTCACGCAAGCCCGGCCGCGGGCCAGCCAGCCGAGCCCTACGCTGCGCTATCCTCGAAGGCATAATGGCTCAATCAACAATTTATTCCCGCGTGCTGGGCACCGGCAGCTATCTGCCGCCCGGACGCGTCAGCAATCAGGAACTGGCGGATCGTCTCGCGAAGCAAGGCGTCGAGACGAGTGACGAGTGGATCGTGGCCCGCACCGGCATTCATGCGCGCTACTTTGCCGATCCCGATGTTACGACCAGCGACCTCGCGCTCATCGCCGCCCAGCGCGCGATCGAGGCCGCCGACGTCGACCCGCAATCGATCGACCTGATCATCGTCGCCACCTCTACGCCGGACTATGTGTTCCCCAGCACGGCGTGTCTGCTGCAAAACAAGCTCGGCATCAAGAACAACGGCGCGGCGTTCGACGTGCAGGCCGTGTGCTCCGGTTTCGCTTATGCCGTGGCGACGGCGGATAGTTTCATCCGCAGTGGCCAGCATCGCACCGCGCTCGTGATCGGCGCCGAGACCTTCTCGCGCCTGCTCGATTTCAACGACCGCACCACCTGCGTGCTGTTCGGCGACGGCGCCGGCGCCGTCATTCTTTCGGCCTCCGAACAGCCGGGCGTGCTTTCGAGCGCGCTGCACGCGGACGGCAGCCATTCCAATATTCTCTGCACGCCGGGTAACGTGAACGGCGGCGTGATCGCCGGCAGCGCGTTCCTGCATATGGACGGCCAGGCGGTGTTCAAGCTCGCCGTCAACGTGCTGGAAAAGGTCGCGGTCGAAGCGCTCGAAAAAGCTGGCCTGACGGCCGACCAGGTCGATTGGCTAATTCCGCACCAGGCCAATATCCGTATCATGCAAAGCACGTGCCGCAAGCTCGGCCTGCCGCAGGAACGGATGGTCGTCACGGTGGGCGAGCACGGCAATACGTCGGCTGCGTCCATCCCGCTCGCCTTTGACGTCGCCGTGCGCGACGGCCGCATCAAGCGCGGCCAGAACGTGCTGATCGAAGGCGTCGGCGGCGGCTTCACGTGGGGCGCCTCGGTGATCCGCTATTGATCGCTGCGTGAGTCGGCGCGTAGGCGCCGCTCGCAGTGCTCGATGGTGTCGATCCGGCCGTGTGCCGCGCGCATCTGAAATATCGAATTTTGAGGATCCTATGAAATTTGCGTTTGTTTTTCCTGGTCAAGGCTCGCAATCGGTCGGCATGCTCAATGCCTTTGCCGATCACGCCATCGTGCGCGAGACGGTTCAGGAAGCATCCGACGCGCTCGGCCAGGATCTGGGCAAGCTGATCGCCGAAGGTCCGGCGGACGACCTGAATCTCACCACCAATACCCAACCCGTCATGCTGACCGCCGCGTATGCAATCTACCGCGCGTGGCAGGCGGCGGGCGGCCCGGCGCCGGCGCTCGTCGCCGGTCATAGCCTCGGCGAATACACGGCACTGGTCGCCGCGGGTGCGCTGGCGTTCCGCGACGCGGTGCCGCTCGTGCGCTTTCGCGCGCAAGCCATGCAGACGGCCGTGCCGGTCGGTGTAGGCGGCATGGCCGCCATTCTCGGTCTCGACGACGACACGGTGCGCGCGGTGTGTGCCGAAGCGGCGTCGGCAGGTGTCGTGGAAGCGGTGAATTTCAATGCGCCCGCACAGGTTGTGATTGCCGGTCATAAGACCGCGGTCGAGAAGGCCTGCGAAATCGCCAAGGCCAAGGGCGCGAAGCGCGCGCTGCCGCTGCCGGTCTCCGCGCCGTTCCATTCGTCGCTGCTCAAACCCGCTTCGGACCAGTTGCGCGAGTATCTGGCGAATGTCGAAGTGCAGGTGCCGGCGATTCCGGTGGTCAATAACGTCGACGTGGCCGTGGTCAGCGAACCGGCCGCCATCAAGGACGCGCTGGTGCGCCAGGCCGCCGGCGCGGTGCGTTGGGTGGAGTGCGTGCAGGCCATGGCGGGGCAGGGCGTGACGCACGTGATCGAATGCGGCCCCGGCAAGGTGCTGGCGGGCCTGACCAAACGTATCGACGGTAATCTGGTCGGTGCTTCGGTGTTCGACCCGGCTTCGCTCGAAGAAACGCTCAAGCTCGTGACGGCCTGAAGCGCTGCCGCGCAAGCCTCGCTGCAAGACTCGGCAAGATCCACTCAGCTAACGCGCAATCCGCCCTCGCGGGCAATCCGGACTACAGATGGAAAAGACTCTCGATAAGCAGATCGCAATCGTGACGGGCGCCTCGCGCGGCATTGGCCGCGCCATCGCGCTCGAACTGGCACGCCAGGGCGCCACGGTGATCGGCACGGCCACCAGTGAAAGCGGCGCAAGCGCGATCACCGAAGCCTTTAGGGATGCGGGCGTAAACGGCCGTGGCGTTGTGCTGAACGTGAACGACGCCGCCGCGGCGGAAGCGCTGATCGACGGCACCGTGAAGGAATTCGGCACGCTGCACGTACTCGTGAACAATGCGGGCATCACCCAGGATCAACTGGCGATGCGCATGAAGGACGACGACTGGGACGCGGTGGTCGACACCAATCTCAAGGCCGTATTTCGCTTGTCGCGCGCCGTATTGCGGCCGATGATGAAGGCGCGTGGCGGCCGTATCATCAACATCACTTCGGTGGTCGGTTCGGCCGGCAACCCCGGGCAGATCAACTACGCGGCCGCCAAGGCCGGCGTGGCGGGCATGACGCGGGCGCTGGCGCGCGAGATCGGCAGCCGTGGCATTACCGTGAATTGCATTGCGCCGGGCTTCATCGACACCGACATGACGAAGACCCTGCCGGAAGAGCAGCAAGCCGCCCTGAAAGCCCAGATTCCGCTTGGCCGGCTGGGCAGCCCGGAAGACATCGCACACGCCGTCGCGTTTCTTGCTTCGCCGCAGGCCGGCTACATCACCGGCACGACAATGCACGTGAACGGCGGCATGTACATGTCGTAACGGATTTCGGGTACCATCCGCGCCGTGACGCGTTTCTTGACGCGGCGAGGCGGATGCCTTGACAGGAACCGTGCGCGCCGCTTTTTTGCAGGGGCAAACCTGATAAAATGCGCGCACCTGTATTTTTGAACTTCTTTTCCCTTGGAGGGGTTAATGGACAATATCGAACAGCGCGTCAAGAAGATCGTCGCAGAACAACTGGGCGTTGCGGAAGCGGAGATCAAGAACGAAGCATCGTTCGTGAACGACCTCGGCGCTGACTCGCTCGACACCGTCGAACTCGTGATGGCCCTCGAAGACGAATTCGGCATGGAAATTCCGGATGAAGAAGCTGAGAAGATCACCACCGTTCAGCAAGCAATCGACTACGCTCGCGCAAACGTCAAGGCCTAAGGTCATTCGCGCCCGCGTTGCTGGTTTGGCGGCGTGTGACGCCCTGTCGGGCCGCTGTTCGGCATTCGCGGGGCTGGCGCCAGCGAGGTTTCGAGCGCAGTTTCCAGGTTAAACAGCCACAGGGCTCACAGGTCTGATTCCTGTAGCCGCTGTGGCTTTTGCTTTTGTCACCTATGAAAAAGAGGTTACCGTGAGCCGTCGTCGTGTTGTTGTTACAGGCCTGGGGCTGATTTCGCCTGTTGGCAATAATGTTGCCGACGGCTGGGCCAATCTGGTCGCAGGCAAGTCGGGTATTGCCAATATCACGAAGTTCGATGCGTCGAACTTCACGACCCGCTTTGCCGGCGAGGTGAAGGGCTTCAATATCGAGGACTACATCCCCGGTAAGGAAGCGCGCCATATGGATACCTTCATCCATTACGGCGTGGCGGCCGGCATCCAGGCGATGCAGGACAGCGGGCTCGAAGTCACCGACGAGAATTCGGAGCGCATCGGCGTGGTGGTCGGCTCGGGCATCGGTGGTCTGCCGATGATCGAAGTGACCCAAACCGAGCTGCTGAACCGCGGTCCACGGCGGATTTCGCCGTTCTTCGTGCCGGCCTCGATCATCAACATGATCTCCGGCCACCTGTCGATCAAATTCGGCATCAAAGGCCCGAACCTCGCCATTGTCACGGCGTGTACCACCGGCCTGCATTGCATCGGCGAGGCATCGCGCCTGATCGAGTACGGCGATGCCGACGTCATGATCGCGGGCGGTGCGGAATCCACCGTGTCGCCGCTCGGCATTGGCGGCTTTGCGGCGGCGCGCGCGCTGTCGCAGCGCAATGACGACCCGGCAACGGCGAGCCGCCCGTGGGACAAAGACCGCGACGGTTTCGTGCTGGGCGAAGGCGCCGGCGTGATGGTGCTCGAAGAGTACGAGCACGCGAAGGCCCGTGGCGCGAAGATTTACGCGGAAGTGAGCGGCTACGGGATGAGCGGCGACGCGTATCACATGACCGCACCGGTGGAAGATGGCGACGGCGCGCGCCGCTGCATGCTGGCCGCGCTGAAGAACGCACGCGTGAACCTGGACGAGGTGAACTACCTCAATGCCCATGGCACCTCCACGCAGCTGGGCGACCTGGCGGAAACCACCGGCATCAAGCGCGCTTTCGGCGACCACGCGAAGAACATGGTCGTGAATTCGACCAAATCGATGACCGGCCACCTGCTGGGCGGCGCCGGCGGTCTCGAATCCGTGTTCACGGTGCTCGCCGTGCACAATCAGGTGTCGCCGCCGACGATCAACATCTTCAATCAGGATCCGGCTTGCGATCTCGATTACTGCGCCAACACCGCGCGGGAGATGAAGATCGACATCGCGCTGAAGAACTCGTTCGGGTTCGGCGGCACGAACGGTACGCTGGTTTTCAAGCGCGCCTGAGCAGGCTTCGCCGTTTGACGTCAAAGTCCGCGCAACACCCTATGCAGGCCGGTCCGGCGCTCCCGCCAGGACCGGCCTCGTCCCATGGGGCGCCGTTGATCACGCTGCGGCGTTCGGTGGCGCTGCGCGTTCTCACGCTGGTTTTTGTCCTGATAGCCGTCGCGGCCGTGCAGTCATGTCTGGCGGCCAGGCTCGGCGCCATGCAGGCAGTCCCTGCCACATTAGCTGTGCTAGCCTTTCTGCTGCTTGGCGCGGAGCGGCATTGGCGCAGCGAGCCTCACGCCATCAAAATCGGGCCGGATGAGCTCGTCGTCTGGAACCGTGCGGGGAAACTGCTCGTGCAGGGCCGTATTGCCGGGTGCTCGCAGTGGAGCGGCCGGCTTCTCATTCTGGTGCTCGCCGACGCCGGCGGCCGTTCCCGTGCTTTACTGATCGCGGCTGACGCCCTCTGCGCCGAGGCGTTTCGCGAACTGGCCGTGCTGGGCCGGCGGGCCGGCCGCGTCTGACTGTAACGACTGTAACCGCTGTTACCTTAGTTCGGTGACGCGATGATGGGGACGCTACAATGGTGCCCCGCGATGCGCCCTATAGTTAACGGATTTATCAGGTGAGCGAAAAAGAAATTGATCAGGTGCTGGTCGAACGCGTCCAGAAGGGCGACAAGCAGGCGTTCGAGCTTCTGGTCTCCAAATACCACCGCAAGATCCTCCGGCTGATCTCGCGCCTGGTGCGCGACCCCGCCGAGGTTGAGGACGTGGCCCAGGACGCCTTTATCAAGGCCTACCGGGCATTGCCCCAATTCCGCGGCGAATCGGCGTTTTACACGTGGTTGTACCGGATTGCGGTCAACACGGCAAAGAATTACCTTGCGACCCAGGGGCGGCGCGCACCCACGTCGACCGAAGCAGATGCTGAAGAAGCTGAAACTTTCTCGGACGCCGACCAACTAAGGGATATCAACACGCCTGAGTCGATGTTGATGAGCAAGCAGATCGCTGAGACGGTCAATGCTGCAATGGCGGTTTTACCGGAAGAGTTGCGCACCGCCATTACTCTTCGTGAAATTGAAGGTTTGAGTTACGAGGAAATCGCTGAGATGATGGGGTGCCCCATCGGCACGGTCAGATCACGAATTTTTCGCGCTCGCGAAGCCATTGCGGCAAAATTGCGTCCATTGCTTGACACACCCGAAGGCAAACGCTGGTAAACACCGGCTAGCCCGGCGGGGCAATGGGGCAATATCTGGGTTAGGTGGTGTCACTAGGGGTGTCCGTAAGATGGGGAGCATCATGAGGTCGGTCTCGATGCAATCGCAAGCAAGCTCGCGAGGCGAGCGTCTGTCCGCTTTTGTCGACGGTGAGCTGTTCGGCGAAGAGCATCTGAACAAGTTTATTTCGGAACTGGATCACGAAGATCGTGCATCCTGGTCGCATTACCATCTGATCGGCGACGCTCTGCGGTCGGACGATCTGGCGGTGAGTCCGGCGGCCAGCAGCGCGTTCCTCGCCGGTTTTGCCGCGCGTCTCGAGCAGGAGCCTCACGTGCTCGCGCCCGCAGCGCTGCCGGCTGCCCGCCGTCTGCTGGCGCTGCGCCGCCGCGTCGTGCCGGCATTCGCGGTGGCCGCGGCCGCCGCCACGCTGACGTGGATCGTCGTGCCGCAGTTGCAAGGCGTGCCCGGCGGTTCGGTGGGTCAGGTGGCGTCCGTCCAGACGCACGGTGATTCCTTGCAGCGGGTGGCCATGGCGCCCGTGCCGACAGCCGCCGCGCAGCCGGTGCAGGACGGCAACATCATTCGTGACGCCAGTCTCGACCAGTATCTGGAAGCCCATCAGCAGTTCGCGCAGCAGCCGGTCATGCCCGGTTCGATGCCGCTGATTCGTACTTCCGCCACGACCACGCAAGGCCAATAGTCTGATGCAGACACTGCGGTTGAATAAAACGACTATCTGGGGGCGGCTGCCGGCATTTCTTTTCTGTGCAGCCGTATTGTTGTCAGCCACACCGCGTGTCTTTGCGCAATCAGACGATCCGCTCGTCGTCCGCCGCACTGCGGCGGACTTGCTCAACCGCATTCATCAGGCTGCCCAGCAGCAGAATTACGAAGGCGCGTTCGTCTATCAGCGGGGCAATTTCGTCCAGACCTCGCGCATCGCCCATTACGCTACTCACAGCGACGGCGAGTTCGAACAGCTCGAAAGCCTCGACGGCAAGCCGCGCAAGATGTTGCGCCATAACGACGACATGTACACGTTCATCCCCGAACGGCATCTGTGCGTCGTCGAAAAACGTCAAAACAAGGATTCGTTCCCGGCACTGCTCACCGCTTCCAGCGACGACGTGCTGTCGGTCTACGAGCCGAAACTGCTCGGCACTGACCGCGTGGCGGGTATCGACAGCGAGGTCGTCGAACTCGACCCGAAAGACGCCTATCGCTTCGCTTACAAATTGTGGGCCGACAAAAAGACCGGCTTGCTGCTGCGTGCGCAGACGCTCGATCCGAGCGGGCAGGTGCTGGAGCAGCTGTCGTTCTCGCAGATCAGCATTGGCGTCGCGGGCGACAAAAGCGCCATCGTCAACGGCATCCATAACACCGCGGGCTGGACGATGGTGAAGCCGCCGGTCGAGCCGGTCGACATGGAAGCGCAGGGCTGGGATATCGCGCCCTCCGTGCCGGGTTTCCACAAGATTCGTGAGTTGCGCCGTCCGATGGCGTCGGCGGACCCGGCTGCGCCGCCCATCCCGGTCGATCAGGCGGTGTTTTCCGACGGTCTGGCTGCGATCTCGGTGTTCGTCGAGCCGGTCGAAAACAACACGCGCAAGGAAGGCGCGGGCAATAGTGGGGCGACGCACGTGCTGGTGAAGCGTCGCGGCGACTTCTGGATTACTCTGCTGGGGGAAGTGCCCCAAGCCACATTGCAGCAATTTGCCTCTGCCATAGAATATAAGGCTCCGAAGTAACCCCGCGACTCCCTCGAATCCCTCGGCTGGCTAAGATATGACGATTTTCACGGTGCGCAAATTTCTCGCAGCCGCGGTGGTGGCAGTTTGTCTGCCGCTCGTGCCGCATGCGGCGTCGGCGGCCCCTGCAGCAGCCAATCTTCCCGACTTCACCGATCTCGTCGACAAGGTCGGGCCGGCCGTGGTCAATATCCGCACCACTACGCGGGTGACGAGCAGCGACAGTGCTCACGGCATGCCGCCGGGGATGGACGATGGCGACATGTCGGAGTTCTTCCGGCGTTTCTTCGGCATTCCGATGCCGCAGCAGCCGGGTTCGCCGCACGGCGGCGGAAACGGCGGTGGCGACAACGGCAGTGGCGGCGATAAAAGCGGCAACGGCGGTGGAAGCGGCGGTAGTGGCGGCAGCAGCCAGGATGCGCCCGACAATTCCGATTCCGAGCAAAGCAGCGGCGTAGGGTCCGGCTTCATCCTGTCGCAGGATGGCTACGTGATGACCAATGCGCACGTGGTGGACGACGCCGACAACATCTACGTCACCCTCACCGACAAGCGCGAATTCAAGGCCAAGCTGATCGGCATGGATGACCGCACCGACGTCGCGGTGGTGAAGATCAACGCCTCGAACCTGCCGGCGGTGACGATCGGCGATTCGACCAAGGTGCGCGTGGGCGAGTGGGTGGTGGCCATCGGCTCTCCGTTCGGGCTCGAGAACACGGTGACCGCCGGCATCGTCAGCGCCAAGGGCCGCGATACGGGCGACTACCTGCCGTTCATCCAGACCGACGTGCCGGTGAATCCGGGCAACTCGGGCGGTCCGCTGATCAACATGCAGGGCGAAGTCATTGGCATCAATTCGCAGATCTATAGCCGCACCGGCGGTTTCATGGGCATTTCGTTCGCGATCCCCATCGACGAAGCGATGCGCGTCGCCGACCAGCTCAAGACCACCGGCAAGGTCACGCGTGGCCGCATCGCCGTGGCGATTGGCGAAGTGACCAAGGACGTCGCCGATTCGCTCGGCCTGCCGACCGCGGAAGGCGCGCTCGTCAGCAGCGTCGAGCCGGGCGGACCGGCCGACAAGGCGGGCGTGCAGCCGGGCGACATCATCCTGAAATTCAACGGCCATTCCGTTGACACGGCGACGGATCTGCCGCGCATGGTGGGCGATACGAAGCCGGGCACCAAGGCCACCATCACCGTGTGGCGCAAGGGTCAAACGCGCGACCTGCCGGTGACGATTGCCGAAATGCAGCCGGACAAGACGGCGAAGGCCGACGAGAAGCAGGCGCCGGCGCCGAAACAGCGCGCCACCAACTCGCTGGGCATCGCGGTGAGCGACATCCCGGCCGATCAGCAGAAGACGTTGAAGGTACACGGCGGCGTGCAGGTCGATCAGGTGGACGGCCCGGCTGCGCGCGTCGGCTTGCAGAAGGGCGACGTGATCCTGCGCGTGGGCGACACGGACATCACGAACGCCAGGCAGTTCGACGAAGTCACCGCGCATCTCGATCCGCAGAAGATGGTCGCGCTGCTCGTGCGTCGTGGCGACAACACGCAGTTCGTGCCGCTGCGCCCGCGTAGCGGCGCAGCGCCGAAGTGACCGTGGCGGCGCCACTCACGCTCTTCGGGCGCGCGTGGTGCCATCTGTGCGACGACATGCGCGCCGGACTCGAGCCGTTATTGGCCGAATTCGGTGCCCAGGTCGAAGTTATCGACGTCGACACCGATCCCGCACTCGAAGCGCGTTATAACGAGCTGGTGCCGGTTCTGGTGTGTGATGGTGTCGAGTTGTGCCACTATCATCTCGACGAAGGGCGGGTCCGTGCGGCGCTGAGCGCACGTGCCGGGCAGGCCCGCTAGCGCATCGAAAGTCTTCGGGCCTGACACGACGTCTGAGCCCACTTTCCGTGCTCTCCTGCAAGATATGCCGGGCGCAAGCCTTTTTCGGCTAAAATAGACAGGTTTTTCACCTACTTACAAGGCGTGCTCCGCAATCGTCCGAGCGCGCCTTTTTCGCTTGATCGGTACTGAATGGATCATATTCGTAATTTCTCGATCATTGCGCACATCGACCATGGCAAGTCGACGCTCGCCGATCGCATCATCCAGATTTGCGGCGGCCTGTCCGACCGCGAAATGGAAGCTCAAGTGCTCGACTCGATGGATCTCGAGCGCGAGCGCGGCATCACCATCAAGGCACAGACTGCGGCACTGACGTACAAGGCTCGTGACGGGCAGATCTATAACCTGAACATGATCGACACGCCGGGGCACGTCGATTTCTCCTACGAAGTCAGCCGCTCGCTGTCGGCGTGCGAAGGCGCGCTGCTGGTGGTGGACGCGAGCCAGGGCGTCGAAGCCCAGACGGTGGCGAACTGCTATACGGCTATCGAACTGGGCGTCGATGTCATTCCGGTGCTCAACAAGATCGATTTGCCGGCTGCAAATCCGGAAAATGCGATCACCGAAATCGAAGACGTGATCGGTATCGACGCCACCGACGCCACGCGTTGCAGCGCGAAGACGGGTCTGGGCGTCGAAGACGTGCTGGAAGCGCTGATCGCGAAAGTGCCGCCGCCGAAGGGCGATCCGGACGC
Organism: Paraburkholderia sp. BCC1885; assembly: GCF_900996235.1. Lineage (GTDB taxonomy): Bacteria > Pseudomonadota > Gammaproteobacteria > Burkholderiales > Burkholderiaceae > Paraburkholderia. The sequence goes on along the minus strand of NZ_CAAJGM010000208.1, from coordinate 656,317 downwards.
GCCGCTGCAGGCGCTGATCATCGATTCGTGGTTCGACAATTACGTTGGCGTGGTGATGCTGGTGCGTATCGTCAACGGCACGCTGCGTCCCAAAGACAAGATCCGCCTGATGGCGACCGACACGCAGTATCCGGTCGAACACATTGGCGTGTTCACGCCGAAGTCGAAGAACCTGGAGTCGCTGTCCGCGGGGCAGGTGGGCTTCATCATCGCCGGCATCAAGGAACTGGCGTCCGCCAAGGTGGGCGACACGGTCACGCTGGTGAACCGTCCGGCCCCCGAACCGCTGCCGGGCTTCAAGGAAGTGAAGCCGCAGGTGTTCGCCGGTCTCTACCCGGTGGAAGCGAACCAGTACGACGCGCTGCGCGATTCGCTGGAAAAGTTGAAACTCAACGACGCTTCGCTGCACTACGAGCCGGAAGTTTCGCAGGCGCTGGGCTTCGGCTTCCGTTGCGGCTTCCTGGGGCTGCTGCACATGGAGATCGTGCAGGAGCGCCTCGAGCGCGAGTTCGACATGGACCTGATCACTACGGCGCCGACCGTGGTGTACGAAGTCCTGCAACGCGACGGCACGGTCGTCATGGTCGAGAATCCGGCCAAGATGCCGGACCCGTCGAAGATCGAAGAAGTGCGCGAGCCGATCGTCACCGTGAATCTGTATATGCCGCAGGATTATGTCGGCGCGGTGATCACGCTGTGTACGCAAAAACGCGGCGTGCAGATCAACATGCAGTATCACGGTCGCCAGGTTCAGCTCACGTACGAAATTCCGATGGGCGAAGTGGTGCTCGACTTCTTCGACCGCCTGAAATCCATGTCGCGCGGCTACGCGTCCATGGACTACGAGTTCAAGGAATATCGCGCGGCGGATGTCGTGAAGGTCGACATGCTGATCAACGGCGACAAGGTGGATGCGTTGTCGGTGATCGTGCACCGCTCGCAGAGCCAGTACCGTGGCCGCGAAGTGGCGGCCAAGATGCGCGAACTGATTCCGCGCCAGATGTACGACGTGGCGATTCAGGCAACCATCGGCGCGAACATTATTGCCCGCGAAAACATCAAGGCCTTGCGTAAGAATGTGCTGGCAAAATGCTACGGCGGCGATATTTCGCGTAAGAAGAAGCTGTTGGAAAAGCAGAAGGCAGGCAAGAAGCGAATGAAGCAGGTCGGGTCCGTTGAGATTCCGCAAGAGGCTTTCCTCGCAATTTTGCGTGTCGAAGACAAATAAGACGAAGAACGGAACTTTATGAATTTTGCGCTGATTCTTTTTGTGCTCGTCATCATTACGGGCATCGCGTGGGTCGCAGACAAACTGGTTTTCATGCCGCAACGGCGGCGCGCAGCGGACGAGGCAGTCGCCGAGTTCGATCGTCAGCAGAGCCGCGTCGGCGAGCGTTTCGCCGACGAAAACGCGCCGCAAACGCGCGCCCGTCTGCGTGACGAAAAGCTGCGCCAGCCGTGGTGGCTCGAGTATTCCGCGAGCTTTTTCCCGGTGATCCTGGTGGTGTTCGTGGTCCGCTCGTTCGTGGTCGAGCCGTTCAAGATTCCTTCGGGGTCGATGGTGCCGACGCTGCTGGTGGGCGATTTCATCCTCGTGAACAAGTACGAATACGGCATTCGCCTGCCGATCACCAACACCAAGATCACCGAAGGCCGGCCGCTGGAGCGGGGTGACGTGGTGGTGTTCCGTTATCCGAAAGACGAATCGGTGGACTACATCAAGCGCGTGATCGGCTTGCCGGGCGACGTGGTGGCGTATCAGGACAAGCAACTGACGATCAACGGCAAGCCGGTGGCGGAAACGCCGCTGCCGGATTACTTCGACGAAGAGCGCATCGGTTACGCGAAGCAGTTCGAAGAAGACATCGACGGCCGCAAGAACGCGATTCTGAACAATCCCGCGGTGCCGCCGTTCATCGTCGGCGCGGAAGATTATCCGTACCGCGATAACTGCACCTATAACGCGCGCGGGGTTATCTGCAAGGTGCCGCCCGGCAACTATTTCATGATGGGCGACAACCGCGATAACAGCGCCGACAGCCGCTATTGGGGTTTCGCGCCGGACAAGAATATCGTCGGCCGCGCGTTCTTCATCTGGATGAATTTCAGCAATCTGAAACGCATCGGCACGTTCCACTGAATGTCGCTGCATCTGACCGCACGCTAGCCATGCAATCAGCGTGCAATGACCGCACGACGCGCCGCGCGCCTCGGCTTCATCGGGCGCGCCGTGTTATCACGCTACTTTAAGAACGTGCGGTAAGGTCGCTTCACTACGCTTTTTCCGTCGGCCGCCCGGCGTTTTCGCCGGGGCGGGCGCCCGCGTTATACTCTGCACATGCCCCTATCTCCGTTGGAAAGCCGTTTGCGCTACGAATTTCGCAATGCGGAATTGTTGCGCCAGGCTTTAACTCACCGCAGTCACAGTGCCACGCATAACGAGCGGCTGGAATTTCTCGGCGACTCCGTTCTGAATTGCGCGGTGGCTGCGCTATTGTTCCAACGTTTCGGCAAACTGGACGAGGGCGACCTGTCACGCGTCCGCGCCAATCTGGTCAAGCAGCAGTCGCTCTACGAAATTGCTCAGGCCCTGAATATCTCGGACGGTCTGCGCCTGGGCGAAGGCGAGTTGCGCAGCGGCGGTTTCCGCCGCCCGTCGATCCTCGCTGACACGCTGGAAGCCATTCTGGGCGCCATCTTCCTCGACGGCGGTTTCGACGCCGCCCAGACGGTCATCAAGCGGCTTTATGTGCCGATTCTCGACCATATCGATCCACGCACGCTCGGTAAGGATTCCAAGACGCTGCTGCAGGAGTATCTGCAGGGCCACAAGATCGCCTTGCCCACCTACACCGTCGTTGCGACTCATGGTGCGGCGCACAATCAGCAGTTCGAAGTCGAATGCACGGTGCCCAAGCTGGAAGTGAAGGTGTCCGGTTCCGGCGCCAGCCGCCGCGCGGCCGAGCAGGCTGCGGCCAAGAAGGCGCTCGACGAGGTGATGGCGGCCGCGCCCGCCGTGGTGGCCAAACCCAAGCGTTCGAAGGGCGCGCGCGCCGCGAAAAACGCCGAGCTGGAGATCGTTCCCGGCGTAACCGGCGTGCAGACGGCGCTCGATCTGCGCGCTCCTGACCGCAAGACCGAACGTCATGCGCGCGGCGAGCCGAAAGCGACCGTCGCCGAAGCGCTGGCCGAGCGGCCGCAGGCTACTTCGGCGCCGGCTGTTGCGCCGCTTGCCGTGATTCGCGCCGCCCACGTCGAATACAGCAACAGCGGCCAGGCCGTGGCAGAGAAAGACAAGCCCGAAGCCGCCCACGCCCGCAGCACCGACAAATCCGCCGCATCCCGTAGCCGCGAACCCGCGCCCGGCGCGGCGGCGCCAGCCGAACTCGAACCCGGCATTGCCGACGCGGAACAAACGCGCGTCGCCGATGCGGGCCACTGATGTCATGGGCGCGCGCTCTGCCGCGCGTCCGTACGAACTTGCTGCAGCCCGAATATGAACGCTCCCACTCCCACTGGTTTTCGCTGCGGCATGGTCGCGATCGTCGGCCGGCCCAACGTCGGCAAGTCCACGCTGATGAACGCGCTGGTCGGCCAGAAAGTCAGTATCACGTCGCGCAAGGCGCAAACCACGCGCCATCGCATCACCGGCATTCACACGCTGGAAGACGCGCAGTACATCTTCGTCGATACGCCGGGTTTTCAGACCAAGCACAGCGGCGCGCTGAACCGTTCGCTGAATCGCGCGGTGACGTCGACGCTGACCTCGGTCGACGCCATCCTGTTCGTCATCGAAGCCGGCCGTTTTGGTCCGGACGACCAGAAGGTGCTCGACCTGATTCCGCCGTCGGTGCCCACGCTGCTGATCGCCAACAAGCTCGACCGCGTCTCGGATAAGGACTCGCTGTATCCGTTCATGCAGCAGGTGAGCGCGCTGCGCCAGTTCAACGAGATCGTGCCGCTGTCGGCCAAGAATGTGGACGACATCAAGCGTCTGATGGCGACCGTCAAGCCGTTCCTGCCGGAAGGCGCGCCGATCTACGGCGAAGACGACCTGACCGATCGCAGCGAGCGTTTTCTCGCCGCCGAAATCCTGCGCGAAAAAGTGTTTCGCTGGACCGGCGACGAACTGCCGTACACCAGCACCGTGCTGATCGACAAGTTCGAAACGGAAGGGCGCTTGCGGCGTATTTTCGCCACCATCATGGTGGAGCGCGACACGCACAAGGCCATGATCATCGGCCAGAAGGGCGCCAAGCTGAAGCAGATCAGCACCGAAGCGCGCCTCGACATGGAAAAGCTGTTCGACGGCCCGGTGTATCTGGAAACCTTCATCAAGGTGAAAAGCGGCTGGGCCGACAACGAAGCCGGACTCCGTGCGTATGGGTACGAATGACGCATGGATGACGCTGCAATCCGACGCTGAGCCGGACGACACCGAGCCGGACGCGTCGGCGCGTGAGCCTGTGAAGGCTCGCGCATCGAAGAAAAACTCTTCGGGGACCTCACCGCGCAGTGCCGCGCGCGACGCTTCACGCCGCTCCGCCGACACCGCAACGGACGCAGCCGGCGAACCGTCGCCGCAGCCCCGTAAAACCCCCGCCCGCCGCACGCCGCGCAGTTCCGGCTCCGAGTATAAGGTCACCGAGCAACCGGCCTTCGTGCTGCACAGCTATCCGCATCGCGAGACCAGCCTGATCATCGATGTGCTGACGCGTGATCACGGCCGCCTCGCGCTGGTGGCGAAGGGCGCCAAGCGTCCGCATTCCGCGTTGCGTGGCGTGCTGCAAACCTTCCAGCCGCTGGCGCTCGCGTGGTCCGGCAAAGCCGAATTGCGCACGCTGACCGGTGCCGAGTGGGTCGGCGGCATGTTGCCGCTTGCCGGCGACGCGCTGCTGTGCGGCTTTTACGTCAACGAATTGCTGGTCAAATTTTGCGGCCGCGAAGATCCGCATCCGCAACTGTTCCAGCACTACGTGGTCACCCTCGCGCGTCTCGCACACGACGAACCCGCCGTGCAGGTGCTGCGCTCCTTCGAGCGCGTGCTGCTGCGCGAAACGGGCTATGCCATGGCGCTGAACCGCACGGTATCGCGCAAGACCGTGATGGCCGAAGGCCGCTACGTGTTCGACCCGGAGCGCGGCGTGCGTGAAGCCTCGGACGAACTGCCTACGCAATGGCCTGTAGTGGCCGGCCAGACCTTGCTCGATATGGAAGCGGACGAGTACCATCGTCCCCAGACCGTGGCGCAAAGCAAGACGCTGATGCGCTTTCTGCTCAACACTTATCTTGGCGGCACGCCGCTCGCGACGCGCCAGATCCTTATCGACCTGCAGAACTTATGAGTTTCTTTCTTACGTCGCCTGATGTGATCGACCTGGGCGTGAATATCGATCACGTCGCCACGCTGCGCAACGCGCGCGGCACCTCGTACCCTGATCCGATCCGTGCCGCGCTCGATGCCGAAGCCGCCGGCGCCGATGCCATCACGCTGCATCTGCGCGAAGACCGCCGCCATATCGTCGACGCCGACGTGCGCAAGCTGCGTCCGTTGCTGACCACGCGCATGAATCTCGAATGCGCGGTCACGCAGGAGATGCTCGACATTGCCTGCGAAGTGAAACCGCATGACGTCTGCCTCGTGCCGGAAAAGCGTGCCGAACTGACCACGGAAGGCGGTCTCGACGTCGCCGGCCAGTTCGAAGCGGTGCGCGCCGCGTGTAAACAGCTCGCCGAGGCGGGCTCGCGGGTGTCGCTGTTCATCGACCCGGACGAAACGCAGATCCGCGCGGCGTATGAAGCGGGCGCACCGGTGGTCGAACTGCACACCGGCCGCTACGCCGAGGCGCACGACCCGGCCGAACAGCAGCGCGAGTACGAGCGCGTGGTGCGCGGCGTCGAATTCGGCCGCTCGCTCGGTATCAAGGTGAATGCCGGACACGGTCTGCACTACACCAACGTCCAGCAGATTGCCGCGATCGACGGCATCGTCGAGCTGAATATCGGCCACGCGATCGTTGCGCATGCGATCTTCGCCGGCTGGGACAACGCGGTGCGCGAGATGAAGGCGATCATGGTCGCCGCCCGTCTCGCGGCACGCGCTTAACGGCGCGCGAGCATGGCAATCTACGGCATCGGTACGGACGTCATTCAGGTCAGCCGGGTGGCGGCGGTGATGACGCGCACCAACGGGCGCTTCGCCGAAAAGGTGCTCGGACCGGACGAATTGAAGATCTATCACGCGCGTCAGGCCCGCTCGGCCGTGCGCGGCCTCGCGTTTCTCGCCACCCGTTTTTCGGCGAAAGAAGCCTTCTCGAAAGCGATCGGCCTCGGCATGCGCTGGCCGATGACGTGGCGCGCGCTGCAGACGCTCAACGAGCCGAGCGGCAAGCCGATGGTGGTCGCCTCGGGCGAACTGGCCGACTGGCTGAAAGCACGCAACATCACCGCTCAGGTCACGATCAGCGACGAGCACGATTACGCGGTGTCGTTCGTGATCGCCGAGACGCCGGACCGCGCTGCTCCCTGATTTATCCCGGTGCGGGGTCGGCAACCCGCGCCTTCTCTTTCTCTGCACGGAATTCGATGAAAACCACTCCCGGACCGGTGATGCTCGACGTGGTCGGCAAAACGCTCAGCGGCGACGACAAGCGCCGCCTCGCGCATCCGATGACCGGCGGCGTGATCCTGTTCGCCCGCCATTACGAGAACCGCGCGCAACTTGTTGCGCTGACCGAGGCGATTCGCGCCGTGCGCGACGATCTGCTGATCGCCGTCGATCACGAAGGCGGCCGTGTGCAGCGCTTTCGCACCGACGGCTTCACCGTGTTGCCGGCGATGGGCAAGCTCGGCGCGTTGTGGGATTCGGACGTGCTGCATGCGACCAAGGTGACGACGGCGGTCGGTTATATCCTTGCCGCCGAATTGCGCGCGTGCGGGATCGACATGAGCTTCACGCCGGTGCTCGATCTGAACTACGGCCAGTCGCAGGTGATCGGCGACCGCGCGTTCCATCGCGACCCGCGCGTGGTGGCGATGCTGGCGAAGAGTCTGAACCACGGCCTCGCGCTGGCGGGCATGGCCAACTGCGGCAAGCATTTCCCCGGACACGGTTTCGCCAGCGCGGATTCGCACGTCGCCATGCCGGTGGACGACCGTCCGCTCGAACAGATTTTGCGCGACGACGTCGCGCCGTATGACTGGCTGGGGCTCGCGTTGTCGTCGGTGATTCCGGCGCATGTGATCTATTCGCAGGTCGATCCGAAGCCGGCCGGTTTTTCGACGGTCTGGCTGCAGGACATCCTGCGCGGCAAGCTGCGTTTTGCGGGCGCGATCTTCAGCGACGACCTGTCGATGGAAGCCGCGCGTCAAGGCGGCACGCTCACCGAAGCGGCGAGCGCGGCCTTGCACGCGGGTTGCGACATGGTGCTGATCTGCAATCAGCCGGAGGAGGCGGAGAAGGTGCTCGACGCGCTGCGCTTCACGCCGTCGAAGGAATCGCAGGCGCGCCTCAAACGGATGCGCCCGCGCGGCAAGGCGCTCAACTGGAACAAGCTGGTGGCCGAACCCGAGTATCTGCAGGCACAGACGCTGTTGCGCAGCGCCTTCGCCTGATCGCGCAATCCCGTCAGTTCAAACGCATCCGCTGCAGCTTGTTGTACAGCGTCTTCGGACTGATGCCGAGCAGCGAGGCGGCGCGATGCCGCGTGCCGCCAACCGCGTCGAGCGTCGCGCGGATCAACATCTCTTCGACATCCGCGAGCGGCGTGCCGACCGTCACCTGGACGCGGCTGCCGTTCAGGTCGCGGCCGCCGGCTGAGCCGGCTTCGTCGGCGCGCAGCGTTTCGAGCACGTCGCCCGAGGCCTGATACGCGCGTCGCACGCGTTCCTGCAATTCGCGCACGTTGCCCGGCCATTCATACGCGAGACATTCGCGCAGGAAATTCGGTCCGATCTGTTTGGTCGAATCGGTGACGCCGCGCGCGCTGGCCTCGCGATTCAATTCGTCCACCATCGATTGCGCGAAGAGCGCGGCGTCTTCACCGCGCTCGCGCAGCGGCGGCAGCGTCACGGCGGCGGCGTCGAGGCGCAGCGCGAGGTCTTCGTGCAGGCTGCCGTCGGCGACCGCGGCGCGCGGCGACTTGCGTGTCGAGGCGATCAGGCGGAAATCCGTGACCACCGGATTGGTGCCGCCGACCCGCATGAAGGTCTGGGAGTCGAGTGCGCGCAGCAGTGCTTCCTGTTGAGCGCGCGGCAGTTCGGCGATTTCGTCGATAAACAGCGTGCCGCCGCTCGCCTGTTCGAACAGACCCTGCTCGCGGTGGTCGGCGCCATTGAACGCGCCGCGTTCGTGACCGAACAGGACGCTGTCGAGCGAACGGTTGGCCGCGAGATTCGCCGCCGTGCGGCAATCGAAGGCGACGAACGGGCCTTTACGGCGCCGGCTCATTTCGTGCAGCGTGCGCGCGGCGACTTCCTTGCCGGTGCCCGCTTCGCCGGAGATCAGCACGGCGGCTTCGGTGGGCGCGTTGTGTTCGATCAGGTCGTAGACGTGCTGGATCGCGCCGCTTCTGCCGAGCATATTGCCGAAGCGGCCGAGCTGGCGCAGCGTCGCGCGCAGGGTCTGGACTTCTTCGGTCAGCTCGTAGGGACGCGGGATGCGCGCCAGCAAGCTGCGCAGACGCGGAATGTTGACGGGCTTGAGCAGGTAATCCCAGATGCCGTGCCGCAGACCTTCAATCGCGCTTTCCACCGTGGCGTTACCCGTCATCACGATGACAGGCAGGGCGCCGCCGGGCGGTTGCGCGGGCAGATGCTGGAGCAGGTCCAGACCGCTGCCGTCGGGCAGGTTCAGGTCCACCAGCACGACGTCGGGGATGAAGCGGGTCAGGGCCGCGCGCGCTTCGGCAAGCGTCGTCGCGGTGTCGACCGAGAAGCCGTCGGCGGCGAGAATCGCGGACAGACCGGACAGGCTATTGGGATCGTCTTCGACAATCAAGGCGTGTGGCATGGCGAGCGCTATTTTTTAGGTGATGGAGGCCTTGCCGGGGCGCCGGCCGTCCGGCGCGGAGCAAGGGTGCGTTAGCCGGGCGCTGTTCCTTGCGGAATACAGCGCCGCGCGCGTTGTCATCGATGGTCAGTCGCGGTACGCGTCGAAGAAGCGGTTCACTTCACGCACGGCTTCTTCGCGGGTCTTGCCGTAGCGCTCCTGAATCAGGCCGGCGAGCTTGTCGGCGCGGCCTTCGGCCTTCGTCAGTTCGTCGTCCGTCAACTCGCCCCACGCCGTCTTTGCCTTGCCCATGATCTGCTTCCACTTGCCTTCAGCGATGTCGTTGTTCATGTCACGTCTCCAGAACGAGAAAAAAGGGAAAAGCCCTGAGGCCCTTGCCTCTCTTACTAGCAGGGAGCGTGCCATCAGCAATTACTTAAGCCTATCAATGGTTTATCGCACGTAGAGGGGTGCGGATTGCATGCGGATTGGAAAAATCGAAAAACCGTACCGGTAAAGATTTCCTCAACCATACACGGCCGCGGAAAAAAGAAAAAGCGCCCCGCGGGGCGCTTTTTTAATTCGGACCGGGTCCCGCAGCGTTGCGGGACGGGCCTGACAGAGCTTGCGCTTAAATGTAGTTAGGCGCGGCTGCGGTACTCGTGGGTACGCGTGTCGATTTCGATCTTGTCGCCGATGTTGCAGAAGAGCGGCACTTGCAGTTCGAAGCCGGTGTTCAGCTTGGCGGTCTTCAGGACCTTGCCCGACGACGTGTCGCCCTTGACAGCCGGTTCCGTGTAGATGATTTCGCGGATCAGCGTGGTGGGCAGTTCGACCGAGATGGCTTTCTCGTTGTAGAACACGACTTCGCAAGCCATGCCGTCTTCGAGGTAATGCAGGGCGTCGCCCATCATTTCGCCTTCGACTTCGAACTGGTTGTAGTCGGCGTCCATGAACACGTACATCGGGTCGGCGAAGTACGAGTAGGTCACTTCCTTGCGGTCGAGCAGCACGACGTCGAATTTGTCGTCGGCCTTGTAGACCGTTTCCATGCCTGCGCCGGTCAGCAGGTTCTTGAACTTCATCTTGACGACGGCGGAGTTGCGGCCCGACTTGTTGTATTCGGCCTTTTGCACGACCATCGCGTCGCTGCCGATCATCACGACGTTGCCGGTGCGGAGTTCCTGTGCGGTCTTCATAAAACTGTCCTGTACGAAATGAGTAGCTTCAACTGTGCTCAACGGCATACGGCGTAAGCGGGTACGGCACCTGTTGCTCCGAATTGCCGCGGCCCGTCGCCTTCCGAAAACCTGATTTACCCGGTGCGGGCGCGTACACGAGTGGCGCCGACGCGCGAGGACGACCCGGTTTCACTGAGGATGCACTGCCAGTGCCGGAATTCGCCGCCGCCATCGTGCCGCGCTTGCGTCGTCGGCCGTTGGATAACCGCTTATTTTAACTGACTTTTTGCGAATCCGGCCAGATTTCCAGCGAGGTCGCCGAGGCCGGCGAGTTCCTGCGCCCATGCGGCTGCACGCTGCTCGAAGAGGGCGCGGGGGCCCGAGAAATCCGCCCAGTCCGGCTCGCCGACGCCGTTCCAGGCATGCCAGAAGCGCCCGAGCGCCGCGCGAGCGGGCGCGGGCAATGGACCGGCATAGTGGGCGAGGGCGGCGTCCAGCTTCGGCAGATGTGCGTCGTCGGACTGCGGATAGATATGCCACACGAACGGCCGGGCCGCCCATTGGGCGCGCACGAACGAGTCTTCGCCGCGCACGAAATTGAAGTGGCTGGCCCACAGCAGCGCGTCGTAGCCGGCCTGGTCCGTGAATGCCAGCGCGTGGGCGCGCAGCTTGCCGCGCCCGGCATGCGAACCCGCCGCGAACGACGGCAAGCCGAAAAAGCGCGCGACCGCGGCGGAAATGCGGCCTTCCGGCACCAGCAGCACAATGGGATCCGCGCTCTCGCTCCATTGGCCGAGCAGGCTGTCGAGCGCCGGATTTTCGTAAGAGAAGAGCGAAATGACGGTGACTTCCGGGCCGGGCGCAGGCTGGCCGGTGGTCTGGCGCCACCAGGCCTCGCGTGCTTGCGGCGATGCTTCGAAAGCGGCGCGCGCGGCATCGAGGTGACGCTCCTTCAGCACGCCGCCGGTCCCCGCGGCGAGGCCCGGGAAGAAGAAGGTCTTGGTTAGCGGATAGCGCGAGTGCGGCGACTGGCGCAGATGAAAATCAGCGACCCAATCCTCGGCGCTCAGGTATTCGAGATTCAGCCAGACCGGCGCGCGCTCGCGGCGCGCCATCGCGGCGACGTAGACATGCGGCAGTTCGCAGCCGAACGCCTCGATCACCACGTCCGCGACTTCCAGCGTGTCGCCCACGTGCGCCGGCTCGCGCCAATGTTCAATGACGATGCCGCTCACCGCCTGGCGGCTGCGCGACACATCCAGCGCGGGACACAGCTTCCGGAACGCGTGCAGGTCGTCGACGAACAGGCGCACCTGCCAGCCGTGCTCGCTCGTCAACTGGCGCGCGAGACGCCAGCACACGCCGATATCGCCGAAGTTGTCGATCACGGCGCAGAACAGGTCGCAGGCGATGGCGTCGCCAGCCGCAACCGGCAGGTTCGGCGACGGCGTGGCGGACGGAGCAGTCGAAAGCGGGGCAGAACGGCGCGCGGAGGACATGATGGCGGGCATCCGGGTCTCGGACGCGTGCGGAATGTTCTAAACTGGCGATTCTAAAGCACTCACCCCAGTCTCCGCGTGAATCCCGGCGCGGTGCTCATTCGATTCTGCATGACCAAGCCAGACGCAACCGCTGCTTCCGAAACGCCCGAGTCATTCGAGCCCAAGAAGGTGCTCGCGCAACTGCCGCATCTGCCCGGCGTGTACCGCTATTACGACGCGAGCGGCGCCGTGCTGTACGTCGGCAAGGCGCGCGACCTGAAAAAGCGCGTCTCGAGCTATTTCACCAAGACGCTGCTGTCGCCGCGCATCGCCATGATGGTGACGCGGATTGCGCGCATCGAGACCACCGTCACGCGCTCCGAGGCCGAGGCGCTGCTGCTCGAAAACAACCTGATCAAGGCGCTCACGCCGCGCTACAACATTCTGTTTCGCGACGACAAGTCGTATCCGTACCTCAAGCTGACCGGCCACAAGTTTCCGCGCATGGCGTATTACCGCGGCTCGGTGGACCGCAAGAACCAGTACTTCGGACCGTTCCCGAGCGCGTGGGCCGTGCGCGAAAGCATCCAGATCCTGCAGCGCGTGTTCCAGTTGCGGACCTGCGAAGACTCGGTGTTCAACAATCGCACGCGGCCTTGTCTGCTGCATCAGATTGGGCGCTGCACGGCGCCGTGCGTCGGTGCGATTAACGAGGAAGATTACGCGCGCGACGTCGCCAATGCTTCGCGCTTTCTGCTCGGCAGGCAGAGCGAAGTGATGAAGGAGCTCGAAGAGAAGATGCACGCGTTTGCCGGCGAGTTGAAGTTCGAGCAGGCGGCGGCGGTGCGCAACCAGATGAGTTCGCTGTCGACGGTGCTGCATCAGCAGGCCATCGAAGTGGGCAGCGACAGCGACGTGGACATTCTCGCGGTGGTCGCGCTCGGCGGGCGCGTGTGCGTGAACCTCGCGATGGTACGTGGCGGCCGTCATCTGGGCGACAAGGCGTATTTTCCTTCGCATGTGGAAAGCGCCTTGACCATCGACGAAGGCGGTCTCGACGATGGCGACGCGGATGCGCAGGGCGTGCTGAAGGCGGTTGTCGCGGAAGGTTTACGGGCGGCGGAAGAGGCATCGCTCGCGAGTATCGTGGCGCAGCGGCGCGCGGGCGGCGCGGCGGATGCCGATGCACAGGCCGACGCGCTGGCGGATGCGCTGGCGATCGCGCAGGAGTTGCGGTCCGAAGATGACGACGTGGACGCTGCGGACGACGCGGACGACGAAGCGGATGAGCTCGCCGACGAGGAGCCCGCCGACTCAGAAGCCGCCGCAGTAGAAGAAGCCGCCGCTGCGAACGCCGCTCAACCCGCGCGCCGCCGCGTCACCGGCATCGAATCCGAAGTCCTCGAAGCCTTCATCGCGCAGCATTATCTGGGCAACCGCGTGCCGCCCGTTTTGGTCGTGAGTCATGCGCCGGCTAATCGGGAACTCGTCGATCTGCTGATTGAGCAAGCGGGCCACAAGGTCACGCTGCTGCGCCAGCCTCAAGGACAAAAGCGCGCATGGCTGGCAATGGCCGAGCAGAATGCGCGGCTTGCGCTGGCGCGGCTGCTCTCCGAGCAGGGCTCGCAGCAATCGCGCACGCGGGTGCTCGCCGACACGCTCGGCCTCGAATGCGACGACCTCGCGCATCTGCGTATCGAATGCTTCGACATCAGCCATACGATGGGCGAGGCGACCCAGGCGTCGTGCGTGGTCTATCACCATCACAAGATGCAGTCGTCGGAGTACCGCCGCTACAACATCACAGGCATTACGCCGGGCGACGACTACGCCGCCATGCGCCAGGTGCTGACACGCCGCTACGAAAAAATGGTCGCGCAGGCCGCCGCGAATGCCGCAGACGCCGCGCTGGAACAACCGGCCGCCGATCCGGCGCTCGCGGCGGCCGCCGCCCCGCTCGCCGCCGACGCCCCCGAACCCGCCGCCGGCGGCCTGTTGCCGAACATCGTGCTGATCGACGGGGGCAAGGGCCAGGTGGAAATCGCGCGCCAGGTGTTCACCGAAGTAGGTCTGGATTGCGGGATGCTGGTGGGCGTGGCGAAGGGCGAAGGGCGCAAGGTCGGGCTCGAAACGCTGATTTTCGCGGACGGCCGCGCGCCGCTCGAACTGGGCAAGGAAAGCGCCGCGCTGATGCTGGTCGCGCAGATCCGCGACGAGGCGCACCGCTTCGCCATAACCGGCATGCGCGCCAAGCGTGCCAAGACTCGCCAGACCTCGCGCCTCGAAGAACTCGAAGGCGTCGGCGCAAAACGCCGCCAGCGGCTGCTCGCACGCTTCGGCGGGCTGCGTGGCGTGGTGGCGGCGAGCGTCGAGGATCTGGCCAGCGTCGAAGGAATTTCCCTCGCGCTGGCCGAGCAGATATACCGGCAATTGCACTGAGCGCGGGCGAGGCGGCGCCGCCAGGGTGGCCGTCCCTTGCCGGCGAAAGCCTCGGACGCGGCACCTTGCCCACTATTTGCCCGCTGTTCGCCGCCTGTTTGCGGCATGTTTGCTTGTGGCAGGCCTTCTGACACGGCACAATTGCAACTCTCTTGTCAGACGCTGCGCCTGCCCATGCCGTTTAATTTCCCGATTTTCCTGACGTGGCTGCGGATTGTTCTGATTCCGCTCGTCGTCGGCGTGTTTTATTTGCCTGACATGATGATGAGTCCCGCGCACCGCAATCTGGCGGCGGCGACCATTTTCATCATGGCTGCGCTGACAGACTGGTTCGACGGCTACCTCGCCCGCAAGTGGAACCAGACCTCGGCATTCGGCGCGTTCCTCGACCCGGTGGCCGACAAGCTGATGGTGACGGCCGCGCTGCTGGTGCTCGTGCAACTGGCGCGGCTCGATTCGGCGATCGCGCTGATCATCGTCGGCCGCGAAATTGCCATTTCGGCGCTACGCGAATGGATGGCGCAGATCGGCGCGTCGAAGAGCGTGGCGGTGAACTCGCTCGGCAAGTTCAAGACGACCTGCCAGATGATCGCGATTCCCATGCTGCTGTTCTACGGGCCGCTGCCGCTCGCGCCCGGCGTGAGTATCGATACCCGCGTGTGGGGCATGTGGCTCGTGCTGCTCGCCGCGTTCCTGACCATCTGGTCGATGCTCTATTACATGAAGCTCGCGTGGCCGCAGATTCGTGAACGGGGCGGGATCGTGTGAGCAAAAAATGTCTCGTAAAAGACCTGCTTGAAAGGGGTTGACACGTTTCAGCGCTTTATACATAATCTCGTTTCTCCGATGCACGCGGTTCTGAGCAACGGGGTGTAGCAAGCAGCAAAACGCGGGAGTAGCTCAGTTGGTAGAGCGCAACCTTGCCAAGGTTGAGGTCGCGAGTTCGAGACTCGTCTCCCGCTCCAAAATTTTTGAAGCAGCGTTTTGTGTGTGGCGAATGTAGTAACAAGGCGTTGTGAAGCAGCATTATGCGGGAGTAGCTCAGTTGGTAGAGCGCAACCTTGCCAAGGTTGAGGTCGCGAGTTCGAGACTCGTCTCCCGCTCCAGACATTCGGGGAAGCAACGCTTCCCTTTTTGTTTGGTGGACTGACCGGCCATCGAACAAATCTGCGAACCCCGTTTCCACGCAATCAGGTGCGACGGATCAGCAGCCCGCTTACGGCGCGATAGCAAATCGGTTATGCAGCGGCCTGCAAAGCCGTTTAGGCCGGTTCGACTCCGGCTCGCGCCTCCAGCAGTTGTCAAAGAAAAGCCCCGACTTGTCGGGGCTTTTCTTTTTTCGGCGTCACATTGCATGCGACGCAAAAGTCGGCAAGCTAGGTCCGGCCACGCCAGCGGTCACGCACGATCCGTCGCATATGAAATACTGTGCGTCATTTTCTTCGGACCACGGGTTCTTCATCCATGTATCTACAGCTCACCGGCACGCAGGTCCGATTGCTGGGTTCGATGCATCTGTTTCCCGCCTCCAGTCCGCGCATGCCCGCATGGGTTTCGCAGGCGTTCGACTGGGCGGACACGCTCGTCTTCGAATCCGACGCGCAATCCATCCTGCCGTTTCTGAAGCGTGAGACCGGCGCATCGATCGAACACGCTTTGCCGCCTGATGTTTGGCGCCGTCTCGACGCATCGTGGCCGTCCGCGGGCGTACTGGCTCCGCTCGGCGACTTGCGTCCGTGGGCCGCAATGATGGTTGCGCCGACGCTTTGTCAGCGCGTCGTAGAGGGCGTCGAGCCGAGGATGCTGCGAGAGGCCGCGGCGCAGTCGAAGCCCTATCGCTATCTGGAAACGGTCGATGAGGTGGTCGCCTCGCTCGAGTCGATTCCGTTGCCGGCCATCTGCACCGGACTCGAACTGCTGCTCGCCGATCTGACCGAACCGCAACGCACACTGGAACGTATGCAGGCCGCGTGGCTGCAACGCGATCTTCAGGGTCTCTATGACGTCGCCGCCGAATCGCCGATGTTCAGCCTGCCCGGCATTCGCAGCGCGATTCTCGACGCGCGCAATCTCGCGTGGGCGCCGCGGGTGCGGGAAGCGTTCGATAGTCCCGAGCGCACGCTCGTCGTGGTCGGCGCGTTGCATCTGGCCGGCCCGGACAATCTGATCGATCGCCTGCAACATCCCATTGAAGAGATTGCAGCGAGCGGTTGAATGCCCGCTAAGTGTTTGCGGCAAGTCGGCAGGATCATGTGCGCCCGGCAAATAAAAGGGCTTTCATGAGTCGAGATATTCACCGATGTCGAATGACATTCCTAAACTGGCATATTTCCAGTTTTACAACGCTTTGGTATGTTCCGGTATGGCTCGACAGAACTGCCTCGTGGCAAGACTCACGCGCTGCGCAGAGCCGGACGCGGCAATATATCGAGCGCCAATCGGGGGCGACTGAACAGGCCATGGCGGCCCCATCAGTCGAACAAATAAAATCGAAAGATAAATCAAAGACAAATGAAATATAAAGACGGATTTTCGGCTGGGCGGCACGCAATCGTTATTGCTTTAGTGGCCCTTGCGGCATCTGGATGTGGAGGCGGCGGCGGTTCGAGTTCATCGCCGAATTCATTGTTCGACGGCTCAGGCAGTTCCAACTTGAGCGCCAATCAGCAGGTTTACGAAAGTTTCGCGCTGGCGGCCAACGGCGGCGCGCACTTCCTGCTGGGCAACCTCAACCTGACGACCTCGTCGACGGGCACGATTTCCGTGAGCCCCACCAGTTATTTCTACAGCGATAACTCAAGCGCTCCGGCGAGCCCGTCGACCGGCACACAGGCGTTGACCGTCAGCATGACGTCGCTGGCGTCCACGCTTACCGTGCCTTCCCTTACGCCGACGCGATATCTGGTTAATGGCGCGGTCGTCGTCAGACCGGCGCCCGATCAGGTGAAGGTGAGCTATTCGGGGGCCAACGTGCAGGAAAACTATCTCGCCGCGGATGGGCAGACTGTCGTCATGTCGCTGCTCGGCACCAGCTATACGAGCGTGCCGCTGGCGGGGCTTATTTCGGCTTCACCGAGCGAGCTTTTCGCGGATAGCCAGCTTGGACTTCTGACCAACACCATCAACGGGCAGTCGCTCTACAACCTGTCGGCAAGCTGGCAACCGGGTTCGGCGTACATCAAGGTGGTCAGGCAGGTGGTGGGCAATTCGCTGGTGGTCGGCGACTGCGCGGCACCGGCCACGACGGGCGCCAATCTCACGCCGTGTTCGACGACTGTGTCGGCGCTGGAGAATTTCTTCCCGTATGCAAGCGCGTCGGACGGCACCACCTATCAGCTTGCGGGCGGTCAGATCACCACGGTGGCAGGGGTCCGCGCGTGGGTTTCGAACACGGCACTCCCGACCGCGACGCCGGAATACCGGGTCTTCTTCCAGAATAACGGCGGTATCTACGAGGGCGCGCTGATCAAGGACGGCACCCCGCTGCAGACCTTGCCGCCAGGCGCCACCTCGCCGAACGGCTTCTACATTTTCCTGAATGGCGCGGCGCTGCAATCGGTGAAATCGGCGCTCAATTTCTAAACATGGCGCATTGGCACCGGTACCGGAATCTGCATCTGCACCGGCACCGGCACCGGCTTGCCACTTTAAGGCTCGCCAGGCCCGCGCGTGGCATTCGCGGCATAATTCCGCAATTGCCGTCCGCCCGGACGCATCCTTCCCGATGTGTATTTGCCAATGAACCAGCCGCAGCACTCCAAAACCGCGCCGCATGCACCTGTCGAATGGCGCTGGAAATTCTTCGATGACCTGACCATCAGCGAGGTCTACGCCATGCTGGCCGCGCGCAGCGAAGTGTTCGTGGTCGAGCAGAACTGCGTGTATGGCGATATCGACGGCCTCGACCTCGGCGCATGGCATCTGTTCGCGTTCGGTCCCGCCGAGCCGCAGGCCACACTCGCGGGCTATCTGCGCGTGCTGCTGCCGGACCAAAACGAGCCTGACATCCGCATCGGCCGGGTGCTGACGACCGCGGGTTTTCGCGGCATGGGCCTCGGCAACAAAATGCTCGAACGCGCCATCGCGCATATCTTCGAACAATGGCCCAACGTGCCGATCCGCCTGCACGCGCAGGCGCATCTGCAGGGCTTTTATGGCGCATTCGGTTTCGTGCCTGTCTCCGATATCCACGAAGAAGACGGCATTCCGCACGTCTGGATGCGCTCTGCCTGAGATTCGCAGTGAGCGGCACGATGACGGTGCGCGTGGCGCGCGTCACGCCACTGCGCAATGCGCCGCCGCTCGAACTCTACTTTTTTAGTTCGCCTGAGCCGGCGACTTGACGGCAAACACCGTATCGAGCGTTTCGCCGTCCGAGAACTGCAGCTTCAGATGCACCGTATCGCCCGGCGCCACCTTGTGCTGCGCGTGTTCCAGCATGATGTGATACCCGCCCGGTGCAATCGCGACCTGGCCGTGCGCGGGCACGGTCAACTTGTCGACCATCACCATCTGCTGCGTCGAGCCGTTCGCGACCGTCTGATGCAGCATCGCGCCCTGGTAGTCGTCACTTGAGATGTCGGTGAGATCCACCGGCTTGGCGCTCGAATTGACGAGCGTCACATAGCCGGCGGCGGGCAGGTTGTTCGGCAACCAGCGCACCCAGGCGTGCTGGGCGGTGATGGCCTGCGGGCCGGCCGCGTCGGCCGTGGCGGCGACGCCGAGCGAGAGGATGAGGGCGCCGGCCAATGCCGCGAGAGAGGAGGGCTTGAGGTTCATAAACGGAGACTCGGGAAGAAGACAAATAAAAGATTAAAGCCGGGCGGTGAGCCGCCCATCGTCAGGACGGGTTTGCCATGATACGACGCAGATCGGCGGCGAACACGTCGGGCGAATCGCGGTCGGTGGCGAGCAGGCGCGCGTGGCCCTGCGCATCGAAGACATAGACGGCCGAGCTGTGCGTGACTTCATAGTTGCCGTTCGGATCGCGCTGTTCCATCTGATACGCGACGCGATACTGCCGTGCCAGCGCCTCGATCTGCCGGTCGCTGCCGGTCAGGCCCACGGCGTGTTCGGCGTCGAATGCGCCGACGTAATCATGCAGTGCCTTGGGCGTGTCGCGCGCCGGGTCGACGGTGATGAACAGGATGCGCACCTTTTGCGCGTCCGGGCCGAGCTTGGCGAGCACCTGCATCAGACGCGCCATCGTTTCAGGGCAGACGTCCGGGCAATGCGTATAGCCGAAGTAGACGAGGGCGATGTCGCCCTTGAACGACCCGCCGGTGGCGGGTTTACCGTCGTCGCCGGTCAGCGTGAAGTCCAGATCGGGCAGATGGCCGGTCACGTTGGTCAGATGCCAGGGTTCTTCCTTGTGCGAGCAGGCGGAGAGCAGCCCGAGCGTCATGGCGAGCGCCAATACGCCGGGCCGCCACGCGGCCCGGCGCAGACCTCGCGCCGAGCGAACGGCGTGCCGGGGCGATTCCGGTCCATCAGCTTGCGCCGGTCGGCGCGAAATTCTGGGGAACAAAGCAGGCATCTATGACTCGATCCTAGGCGGCCTGTAACGGCATGAAGCACGGGCTGAGGCGGGTAAGCGGCAACTGGCCTGCCGAGGTTGCACGCCATGCGGGACCCGTCAGCGTGGCTGGGACTGTAGCGTAATTTCCCGGAGCATGGCATACGGCGTCCCGAAGGGTCGCCATCGCGGGGCAATTTGACGCATCCTGATGAGCGGGCGCTTCTGACGTCGAACCCAGTGGATTCCGTAGGGAGTTTCCGTGGCAAACCACCGGATTCTCCGGGCGCGTTGCGCTAAACCTGACTTTCCCGAAAAATAGCGGGATGCGCGGTAAGATGCGCACACTTTTGCGGCTGCGAGCGGCTGAAAGGCAAGATAAACCGATGCAAGCACTTCCGGCTGTTCTGTCTCCGAGCGAGACGGCATTTTTCTTCGATTTCGATGGCACGCTGGTCGAACTCGCTTCCACTCCTGATGGCGTGCGGGTGCAGCCCCAGGTCATCACCCTGCTGACCGAGCTGCGCCGGCTGACCAATGGCGCGGTCGCGGTGGTGTCGGGCCGCGGGATCGACAGTATCGATGGGTTCCTCGGCATGCCCGATCTGCCTATCGCCGGCCTGCATGGTGCCGAGCGGCGCGATTCGAATGGCGACACTCAGCGCATCGGTTTTCATGACGAGCGGCTTCTGCGCATGGAACAGGTGCTGGCCGAAGTCGTCAACGGCAATCCGGGCATGCTGCTCGAAATCAAGGGCGCGGCGCTGGCGCTGCATTACCGCAACGCGCCCGACCGCGAGCCGGTGGCGCGCAAGGCCACCGAGCAACTGGTGGCCGACTATCCGGGCGCCTATGTGCTGCAGCCCGGCAAGATGGTCTACGAGATCAAACCGAAAGACGTCGATAAGGGCCGCGCCGTGCGTGCCTTCCTGGACGAGCCGCCGTTCACCGGCCGCCGCCCGGTGTTCGCCGGCGACGATCTGACCGACGAGAAGGGCTTCGCGGTGGTCAACGAGCGCGGCGGCGTGTCGATCAAGATCGGCCCCGGCGACACGATCGCGCGCTCGCGGCTCGAGTCGGTCGACGCCTTGCTCGACTGGCTCGACGCGATCGTCAGCGCGGCGCGCGGCGCATGATGCGCGCCGGCTTTCGCCTCGTCCTTCGCTTCAAATCGAACGTCCTTCTGCACGGAAACCGCGCTTCATGAGTCGACTGATTATCGTATCGAATCGGGTCGCGCCGATCTCGGAAGGCGGCCCGGCAGCCGGCGGCCTGGCGGTGGGCGTCTACGATGCGCTGAAGGAAACGGGCGGCATGTGGTTCGGCTGGAGCGGCGACGTGCTCGCCTCGGGGCAGCCGCAGATCAGCCTTGAAGAGCGCGGGCCGGTGACCTTCGCCACCATTCCGCTGGTGCGGCGCGACTACGACCAGTATTACCGCGGCTTTTCGAACGCCACCTTGTGGCCGGCGTTCCACTACCGCGCGGATCTGCTGCAATACGACCGGCACGACTTCGGCGGCTATTGCCGGGTCAATACCTGGCTCGCGCAGCAACTCGTGCCGCTCCTGCGTGACGACGACGTCATCTGGGTGCACGACTATCACCTGATTCCATTTGCCCAAGCCTTGCGGGCGGCGGGCGTGAAGAACCGGATCGGTTTTTTTCTGCATATTCCGTTTCCGGCTTCCCAGGTGCTGCTGGCGGTGCCGCCGCATCGGGAACTGGTCGAAGCACTGTGCTCGTTCGATCTGCTCGGCTTTCAGACCGGTCCGGATCTGCGGGCGTTTTGCGACTACATCGTCAACGAGGCCAACGGCACCGTTGAGACGCCGGCGGCAGGTCCCGCCGTCATACAGGCGTTCGGCCGCTCGCTGAAGGCCGCGGCTTATCCGATCGGCGTCTATCCGGACGAAATCGCCGAACTCGCCAAAGCGGGCGAGCGCGGCAAGCCGGTGCGCACGATGAAGGCCACGCTGCACTCGCGCAAGCTGATCATGAGCGTCGACCGCCTCGATTATTCGAAAGGGCTGGTGGAGCGCTTTCGCGCCTTCGAGCGGCTGCTCGAACATGCGCCGGCGCAGCGCAACAAGGTCTCGTTCCTGCAGATCGCACCGCCGACGCGCGCCGATCTCAATGCCTATCAGGACATCCGCCTGCAACTGGAAGGCGAGTCGGGCCGCATCAACGGCCGTTTCGCCGAACTCGACTGGGCGCCGATTCTCTACATCCATCGTCAGTACGACCGGGCCGTGCTGGCCGCGCTGTTTCGCACGGCCCACGTGGGTTATGTGACGCCTTTGCGCGACGGCATGAACCTCGTGGCCAAGGAGTACGTCTCGGCGCAGGACCCGGAAGATCCGGGCGTGCTCGTGCTATCGCGCTTCGCGGGCGCGGCGCAGGAACTGGACGGCGCGTTGATCGTCAATCCGGTGGATATCGACGGCATGGCCGAGGCGTTGGCTACGGCTTTGTCGATGCCGCTCGCCGAGCGTCAGGCCCGCTATCGCGACATGATGGTGCAATTGCGCGAGAACAACGTGTCGGTATGGCGCGATAACTTCATGCGCGATTTGCAGGCGGCGGGTAGCGTGCAGGGGGACGGCAAAGGCGCGAAGAAGGTGAGGCGCGAGAAGCTGGCGCGGTGAGATGGCGCTGAATCGCCGCTAACCGATTACTGGCGTGACTGGCTGAGGGCCTGCTGAGCCCGGCCCACAAAGCACAAAAAAGCCGCTTCGATTCGAAGCGGCTTTTCTACATTCCGGCCTGATCTATCGGCATCCTGGCGGCGCTGCCGGGTCGCCAGCCGCCGTCAAACCACGTGTTGCTCGTCGACCTTCTTGCCGCCGGCGTGCAGCGTAGCGCCTTTGCCGTACTGCTTCGACAGCAGATCGCGGTAGAGCCCCGGCCGGTTGCGCAGCTCTTCCGGCGTGCCGTCGTCCACGACCTTGCCCGTGCTCATGACGATGATCCGGTCGAAGCTGTTCAGCGTCGACAGCCGGTGCGCGATGGCGACCACCGTGCGGCCCACCATCAGGCGGTCGAGCGCCTTCTGGATGGCCTCTTCGGAGGCACTGTCGAGCGCCGAAGTGGCTTCGTCGAGCAGCAGGATCGGCGCGTTCTTGAGGATGGCCCGCGCGATCGCGATGCGTTGCCGCTGACCGCCCGACAGCTTTACGCCGCGGTCGCCCACGATCGTGTCGTAGCCTTCCGGCATGGCTTCGATGAAATCGGAGCAGCGCGCTTCCCGCGCCGCCGCCAGCACTTCCTCGCGGCTCGCTTCGGGGCGGCCGTAGGCGATGTTCTCGTAGACGGTGCGGTGGAACAGGGCGATATCCTGCGGCACCACGGCAATCGCGTGGCGCAGGCTGTCTTGCGTGATCGTGGCGATGTCCTGCCCGTCGATCTTGATCTGGCCGCCTTGCGTCTCGTAGAAACGTTGCAGCAGCGACAGCACGGTCGACTTGCCCGCGCCCGACTTGCCGATCAGGCCGACCCGCTGGCCCGGCTCGATATGCAGATCGAAGTGATCGAGAATCGGCCGACGACGCGGATAGGCGAACGTGACGCGCTCGAAGTCGATCCGGCCGCCTTGCGGCACCAGTTCGACGGCGTCCGCGCGATCCGGCATGCCGTGCGGCTCGAGCAGCGTGCGCACGGCTTCGGCTAGCCGCGCGATGTGCTGCGTGACGTCCACGAGTGCGACCGCGAGGTCGCGTGTGCCATGCAGAATCGTGAAGCCGAGCGAGCTGACCAGCACGATGTCGCCCGAGGTCGCGCGGCCGTTATCCCACAGCCACAGCGCCCAACCGAGCAGGCCGGCCGAGAGCATGGCGGTGATGACCGCGTGCAGCAGGCGCAGCTTCTCGAGATACAGCAGGCTTTGCTGGCGCGCATCCATCTCGGCTTTGACGGTGGCGCCGAAGCGCGCCTGCTCGCGAATCGTCATGCCGAACGCGCGCACGAGGCCCATGTTGCTGATCACGTCGACGAGCTCGCCGTCCACCGACGCCGCCTTGGTGGCGAAGTGATGGTGCCGCGCCGAGCCGCGCCCGGCGAGCTTGTAAAGTACCACTGAGAGGATTGCCGAGCAGAGCATCAGGCCGGCCGCCATCAACGGATTGACGGCGATGATCATGACGATGGCGCCGAGCACCGCAATGCAGGGCGGCAGCACGTTCCAGGCGGTGGTGTTCTCCGCCGTGTAGACGGCGTTCGACGTGGCGGTGATGCGGCTTGCCAGCATGCCGGGTTGCTTTTCCGAGTAGTAGGTCGGCGAGTGGCCGCTCAGATACTGGAACAGATCGCGGCGCAGATCGCCCGTAACCGCCACGAAGGTGTGCGCCGCGACCCAGCCGCCGACCCGCCACAGCAGGTTGTCGGCGGCAATCAGGCCGACAAGGATGGCGAACGCGCCCCACAGCGGGCCGGGATGATGCCGGCCGCCGCCGAGCACGTCGATGAGATGCTTGATCGCGTATTGCGAAGCGAGCGCGCAACCCACGGCCGCGAACACGCTGCACAGGACGATCGCATGGGCGAACGGGTGGCGGCGAATGTAGCTAAAGAGAAACGCAAGCGGCCTGTGCGCATAGCTCGCGAGCTTTGCGTTGTGGGCATTACGCTGGGCGATGGTGAGATGTTCCAATTGATCGTGTGGTCGGTGTGATTCAGGTTATGTCATGCAACAGCATGGGCCACGGGACGCATCGCCACGAAAGGCAGATGCTTCGCATTGTAAACACGCAAAAGGCATTCCGCCGTGTTTGCACGGCAACGAGACGCGACTGATTTCGCGATGGCATCCGCAAAACCTCCCTAGCTCGACCTCGCGCCGCGGCGGTCGTTCACACAGGTCGCGGATAATTTCGGGATATAATTACAAAAGCCATTCAGCGCGGACCGGCTTCCGGCGACGCGTAGAAGCGGTAGCACGCGGCAAACATGGACGGAAGAATTTGCAAACCAGACGCATTTCGGTCGCCTGCCACAGCCAGACCCTACTGTAGAACTGTCTTATAAAACAAGGGTTTGCCAAGTGTTTCCGCTTTGTAACAACGTAAAGTGTTTGAAATGTTTGGCGCGGCGCGGGGCGGCGGACCCGCATAATGCAGCCTCGGTCGTGCCATGAATTAACTGACAGTTTGTCAACGAGTCTGAAGCAGGTGCGTTTATTGCACATGAACAGCCTGGTGACGATGATCAGTCTGGGCATCCTTACCAAGCGATCCATCGCAGGATTTCTCGAAGAAACAGGCCCGTGCCGGAGCGTCCGGTGCGGCTGGCAAGGCGAGCAAAGCGAGGCGCTTTTAACAAACCGCAGTACTTTTGCCTGATTTTTTACGAGGAGTTCTCTTTATGCGAATCGCTCAAATCGCTCCGTTGCACGAGGCGGTTCCTCCCAAGCTGTATGGCGGAACGGAACGGGTAGTGTCCTACCTGACCGAAGCACTGGTCGAACAGGGGCATGATGTGACGCTCTTCGCGAGCGGCGATTCGCAAACCTCGGCGAAACTCGAAGCCTTCTGGCCGCAGGCGCTGCGCCTCGACCCGACCATTCGCGACGTGATGGCGCCGCACATGCTGCTGCTGGAAGAAGTGCGCCGCCGCGCGGACGAGTTCGATGTGCTGCATTTCCACATCGACTACTACCCGTTCTCGCTGTTCGCACGCCAGCCGGTGCCGTTCCTGACCACGATGCACGGCCGTCTCGACCTGCCGGAACTGCAGCCCATCTTCAATACGTTCAGCGACGTGCCGGTGGTGTCCATTTCGGACAACCAGCGTCAGCCGTTGCAACAGGCCAACTGGCTGTCCACCGTGTATCACGGTTTGCCGGAAAACCTGCTGAAGCCGATTCCCGACGTCAAGCCCAGCTATCTCGCGTTCCTCGGCCGCATCTCGCCGGAAAAGCGCCTCGACACGGCTATTCGCATTGCCGAGCAGGCCGGCATGAAGATCAAGGTCGCCGCCAAGCTCGACAAGGCCGACCGTGCCTACTACGACGAAGTCATCAAGCCGTTGATGGCGCTGCCGCACGTCGAATATATCGGCGAAATCAGCGAAGCAGAGAAGACCGAATTCCTCGGCAACGCTCATGCGCTGCTGTTCCCGATCGATTGGCCGGAGCCCTTCGGTCTGGTGATGATCGAAGCCATGGCTTGCGGCACGCCGGTTATCGCGTTCAAGCGCGGTTCGGTGCCGGAAGTGATCGAAAACGGCGTATCGGGTTTTGTCGTTGAAGACGAAATCAGCGCGGTTGCGGCGGTGAACCGTCTGCATACGCTGCCCCGCGCCACGGTGCGCGGCGCGTTCGAATCGCGCTTCTCGTCGAAGGTCATGGCGCAGAACTACGTGGCAACCTACGAGGAGCTGCTGCGTCAGAAGCGCCGCACGGTCCTGCGCGAAGTCAACGCGAGCTAAGTTCTGCTCAGCGTGACTGTCTGTATGCCGCCTGCGGGCGGCGTGCCAGGCGCCAACAACGCCCCGCGTGCCTCAGGTACGCGGGGCGTTGTTGCATGCGCGCCGCGCATTTGTGGTGGAACTGTCTGAAAGTGGCGTTTCGGGAACGGGAACCGTGAGCCGCCTCGGTAATATCCCTATAATGGCCGTGCCGCAAATTTGGCTGCGGCGGCGTCAACGACAGGAGGATGCCTTGGCGAGAACGAAAGAAACGCGTGCGAACGCGGCGCCCGGCGCCGGAACGGTTTTCGCGTTGCGTGCCATCGGTCTCGTGATTCTGGCGCGCTGGCTGTTTTCGATGTCGGACATGGATTTTATTGCGTCGTTGTCCGCCATGGCTTCATCGCCGTGGGCCTGCATCAACCTGGTCTTTCTGTTTCTGCTGATTTTCCTGCCGGGCGCGCGCGCCCGCGCCGAGCGCCCGTTTCATCCGCTGCCGCAATGGCTGCGGCAGGCGCTGCGGCTATTCGCTTTCCTTGGTTTCCTGTTCGCGGTTTTCTCGGTGGGCGCTTTCGTCTGGAGCGCCGGCGGGCGGCGTGCGATCCATGCCGTAGCGGCGACCAACGGCTGGCTGGTGGCGGCGCCGGCTCTCTATGCCGCGGTGCTGTGGATCTGCCGGCCGCGCGCGCTGTGGCGCACTAACGTCGCGGCGCGTCGCTTCGCGATCGGCCGTTATGCGATCTCCGTGGATACGGCGACGCGCACGGTGATCGTCTGGGTGGAAAGCCGCAAGCTCGGTCAATACGATGCGCGCGAATTGACGGTGCGTTGGCTGGACGGGCAGAGCGATACGGGCGCGGCGCCCATTGCGGCGCCTGTGGCGATGCTCGACCCCACGGGGACGCCCGCGCCGGTGGGCGCCGGTCCGGCGTCGGCGGCGACGGTGCCGCAGGACATGGCGCGCAGCGGCTGGCTGCATCGGCGGCCCAAGGTCGAACTGCTGTGGGACTCGCCCGCGGCGGCGGGACACAATCATCAGACCGTCTTTCGCGCGGCACTCGCCACCGAGGGGGATCGCGTCGCGGCGCGCGCTCTCGATAAATCGCTGCGCCAGGTCTGAATGGAATCGGGCGAGTGGCCCGGCCCAATCCCCACTCCGCTTAATGATGCGCGAAGGTCGACTGGCCAGGCAGGGTCTGCACACGGCTGCCTGCTTCCGACTGCACGCTCGCCACGCCGCCATAGGCATTGCTGTTCGCACCAAACGCGGCCTGTTCGGCGGCGATGGTTTGCGCACTCTGACCACGCTGCGAAGCCGGCGCGCCGGCCACCGGGTTATACGACGGCGCCGGGCCGTAGCCGCTGCTGGCGAATGCGGGGGCCGCGATTGCTGCGGTGGCGGCGACGAGAAGGGTTGCGATGCGATTGCGGTTCATGAGATTTACTCCGATGCGTTAAATGTCTGTGTGAGTCCGGCGGCGCTCCCTACAGCGGGCGCAGCGCAGTTGCCATTTGAAAACTGCGCCGCTGCCGGATCAGCGGGTTTGCCTGCTTGAATCGGCGGCTTATTCGGTGCTTAGACGATCGTCAGCGTGACGTCGATGTTGCCGCGCGTCGCGTTCGAGTACGGGCAAACGATGTGCGCCTTGTCGACCAGGGCTTGTGCCGCGTCGCGCGCCATGCCGGGCAGCGAGATCTTCAGTTCCACTTCGATGCCAAAGCCATTCGGAATCACGCCGATACCGACGCTGCCGTCGATCGACACGTCCGCCGGAATCGCGATCTTGTCGCGAGCGGCGACGAACTTCATCGCGCCGAGAAAACACGCGCTATAGCCGGCTGCGAACAGTTGTTCCGGATTGGCGCCTTCGCCGCCTGCACCGCCGAGTTCCTTGGGCGTCGTCAGCTTGAAGTCGAGATTGCCAGCGGGGACGACAGCACGACCGTCACGGCCGCCGGTTGCGTGAGCTTGAGCGCGGTAGAGGACTTTTTCGAGGGACATGGTGAAGCTCCTTAAGTAGGTTGAACTGCCAAACAGGTTGAATTGCTAAATTTACTATCTACTACTAGATAGATTGAATGACAAAAGACCGCACGATTTCTCTTTCACGGCTACCCGATTATCTATCTATGCAAAGATAGATAATCGGGCCAAACAAAGAGGCGAACACGCCACCTCATATTCACTGCATTACCGCGCAACGCTCACCGACGCCTCGACATCTTCAAGCCGGGCCTTGGTATGAAACAGCCGGGCCGCCAACACGCTGCCCTGAAAAGCCGCGAACAGGGTTCGCGCGGCGTTTTCCGGCTTGCCGTTAACCGCCAGCGTGCCTTCTTGCGCGCCTTGCGCCAGAACCTTCGCGAGCCACTGCTCGTTCGCCTTGAAAAACGCCTGCACTGCCTGCCGGATGTTCTCGGGCAACGACTCGATGTCCGCAGCCAGCATGCCGCACAGGCAAATCTGGTTGCCGTCGCCAAGCGTCTTGCCGAACATCTTTGCGTACTTGCTGAGCTTGATATCAGCCGGCCACGAATCGTCGACAGACTGAAACGCGCTGAATACCTGCTTGCTGTATTCGTTGACCGCTTCCAGCACCAGATCGTCTTTCGACGGGAAGTAGTAGTGGATGCTCGAGGTCTTGACGCCGACGAGACTCGACAGATCACGGTAACTAAAACCGTTGTACCCGCGCAGCATCATCAACGTGATGGCGTGCTCGAGAATCTGTTCGCGGACTGTCGTTGTCGTTTCCATGGACTGAACTTTATCTACCAGTAGATAGATTGTCAAGCACAAGTACAAAAAAACTTTCGGGCAGACAGAAAGGGATGGCGGGAGTCTCGCGACGTCCCGCCATCGTCCTCAGTACCGCTTATTCGCCGACCAGCATTTCCGAGTCGTCAATCTGCGCGGCGCCCGCGCCGGATCTGACGCTGGCGTGTCCGCCCAGTGTTGGCTCCGACAGGCCCTTGATCAGTTCCAGCGCCTGGCGCTCGAACAATCTGCGATACAGGCCTTTCTCGAGCTGGATCAGCGAATCGTGACTGCCTTCTTCGATGACCTTGCCCTTGTCGAGCACCAGCAGGCGGTCCAGCGCGCGCACGGTCGACAGCCGGTGCGCGACGACGAGCGTCGTGCGGCCCACCATCAGCCGCTCCATGGCCTGCTGGATCAGTACTTCACTTTCGCTGTCGAGACTCGAAGTGGCCTCGTCCAGAATCAGGATCGGTGCATCCGCGAGGAACGCCCGCGCAATTGCGACGCGCTGGCGTTCGCCGCCCGAGAGCTTGACGCCGCGTTCGCCCACCAGCGTGTCGTAGCCCTTCGGCAGCGTCACGATGAAGTCGTGGGCGCTGGCGAGCTTCGCCGCCTGCTCGATCTCGGCGCGCGTGGCGCCGGGACGCGCATAGGCGATGTTGTCCGCCAGCGTGCGGTGAAACAGCACTGGCTCCTGCTGCACGATCGCAATCTGGCTGCGCAACGACGCCTGATTGACGAGGGCGATGTCCTGCCCATCGATCGTGATGCGGCCGCCCGAGACATCGTAAAGCCGCTGGATCAGCTTGATAAACGTCGTCTTGCCCGAGCCCGAATGGCCCACCAGACCGACGCGTTCACCCGGCGCGATCCGCACGGAAAAGTTGTCGTAGAGCGGCGTGGCGAGCGAGCCGTAGTGGAACGTGACGTGCTCGAAACGGATCTCGCCCTTGCCGATGGCGATGGGCCGGGCGCTCGGCTTGTCCTCGATACCGAGCGGCTGTTTTTCGAGCGCCACGAGTTCTTCCATGTCGTTGACCGAGCGCTGCAGATTGCGGATGTGCATGCCGACTTCGCGCAGATAACCCTGCAACATGAAGAACATGGTCAGCGCAAACGTGATGTCGCCGACACTCGCTTCTCCGCGCGCCCACAGGAACAGCGCCGCGCCGAGGATCGACGCCTGGATCAGCACCAGCATGCCGCCTTGCACACCGCCGTTGAGCGTGCCGCGCACCCACGTGCGCCGGGTGCGATGACGCCATTTGTCGATGATGCGGGCCAGCAGCACCTCTTCGCGCTCTTCGGCGCCGAAAGCCTTGACGACCGTGTTGCAACTGACGGCATCGGCAAGCGCGCCGCCCATGCGCGTATCCCACGCGTTGGCGAGACGCGCGGCGGGCGCGACGAAGCCGAGCGACAACATCGCCGTGACGACGATATACAGCACCGAACTGACGCCGACGACCGCGCCCATCAACGGCCAGCGCACCCCGAGCAGCACCGTGGAGCCGACCAGCATTACCAGCGACGGAAACAGCGCGATCAGCAGCGTGTCGTTGAGAATGTCGAGCGCCCACATGCCGCGCGTGATCTTGCGCACGGTTGAACCGGCGAAGCTGTTCGCATGCCAGTCGGTCGAAAAACGCTGCACGCGATGAAACGCGCCGGCGGCGATCGTGCTCATCATCGTGAGTGTCAACGGGATGATGTTCTTGTAGACACCTTGACGCAGCAGCGTGGCGCCGAGTCCGAGTCCGGCCAGAATGCAGAACGCGGTGACGGCCGCATGCCACGCGGACGGGTTGCCGGCCGGGCCGGAGGCGATGGCGTCGACCAGATGCCCGGCGAACATCGGCGTGAGCACGTCGGCCAATGCCGAGAGCAGCACGAGCGACGTGACGGCGAAGATGCGCCAGGGTTGTTCGCGCCAGTGGCGGAAAGTGAAGCCGAGGACGTCCTTGAAGGCTTGTCCGCGCAAGTCGAGTTTTTTAGTAGTCATTGGTCACGGCCTGGGGACGCAGAGACCCCGGGATTCCAGTCAGGAGCAATAGGAATAGACAGCCGCAGCGTGCCGGATTGAACCGGCGTACTGATTTCAGACCGTCTGGAAAAAATGCACAGGTTTGCCGAAACGGCTGACCTGCGTAGGCGACGAGTTAAGGTCGCGAGGCCACGTAAAGAGTGGCAATGTGCACGTTGAACATGTGATGCCTCCCTTTAGTGTTGGGTGAAGTGATGATGGTTTGTTGCTGATCGGAACTGATGTCCGAAGCTCGAATATATAGCGGGTTTGTTGCGGTGGCAAGTCTTGGGCGAGAGTGTGGCGGGATTGGTACGAGGAAAGGGATGCTTTGGTGGGGGATTTTTGAAATGCTATCGGAAACTATCTCGGGCTCGCCGTTCTGTTCAACAGCGAGCTACTTGACCGCGCTAACGCGACAAAACCTTCCAGACGTTCAAGGACGTAGGGCCTAAGAAACATCGAACCCGTTCGCCACATTACATGACTACAACGAGAAGCCTGGCGCTCTTTCTGGCATGCGTGTTTGCCTTTTCCCAGCACGCTCACGCGCAATGTGTCGACCTGGTCGCCAGTCTTGCCGACGGTCAGTTGATGCAGTCGCGGATTGCGCTGGTGGACCGTGCCACGCCTGACGAGCAGATCCGCATCCTCGCCTACATCTTCGAAATCGATCAGACCGGTGGTCTGCTGTTGCGTCATCTGGTCGGCGCCGCGCGCCGAGGCGTGCCGGTCAAGCTGCTGATCGACGGCATCGGCCCCGAGCCGCACTTCCCGCTCGAGGACGAGTTCATCGTCGCCCTGCACGAGGTGGCTCCCGGCATCGAACTCCGAATCTTCCATCCACGCTCGGATCTCGTCGAGATTTCGCATCGCATGCACGACAAGCTGTTCCTGGTTGGCGACACGGCCGTGATCGGCAGTACCTCGATCTGGGATGCGAGCTTCCGCGACTGGCTCAGCGAGCGCGATCTGATGGTGTCGGGCGACGCCGGCCAGGATGCGTCCTCCCTGCACGCCATGTACCAGCATTTCGCCTTGTTCTGGAATAGCCCGGAAGTGGTTCGCCCCGAGCCGGAAAAATTCCTCAAAGTCGCAAGTCCTTATCGCGTCTCGCAGGGTGATGCGACGCTGGACCCGGCGCGCATCCATTATTGGCGCGAATGGCTGCTGGCTCCGCTCGACGCTGGAGCCCCGGCGACGGACCTGGCTGCGAGCGATACACTAACTGCCTCCGATACGCCCAATGATGCCGCCGCTCCGCCCGCTCCCGGAGCGTATTTCGATCCTGCCTGGACGCCGATCGCCTGCGAGCGTCTGCGCTATGTCCACGACTGGCCCGACAAACGCTCGCCAGGCACGTTGCAGGACATGCTGCAAGCGTTCGATACGGCGCAGCACGAGATCCTGATCATCAACCCCTACGTGATCCTGGTGCCGGAACTGCGCGAGGCGCTTGAGCGCAAGCGGCGCGAAGGTGTCCATGTGGTCCTGGTAAGCGCCTCGCTGGCGAGCCTGACGCAGGAATTCCCCGCCGTCGCGCGCGCCTACGCCGACGATCTGCCCGGCCTGGTGAATGCCGGGATCGAGGTGCGCGAATATTCCGACCGGGAGAACCGCATGATGCACGCCAAGCTGGTTCTCATCGACGGCCATCAATATTATCTCGGCAGTTTCAATTTCGATTCGCTGTCGGCCCACCTGAATACCGAAAACGGCCTGTGGATAGATATCCCTGAGGACGGCCTCGATCCCTTGCAAGACAGCGTGGCGTACTTCCTGCGCAACTCAAGTTTGGTGAGCGACGCCAATGGCCGCCTTCTGGCGGATCCCGATGCGCGCTGCCGGGCCGTCGGCTGCGGCGGCGCCTGGCGGTGGGTGACGATGCTGATCAGGAGCTTCCTCTGAGCGCGGCGTGCTCTGTCGCGCAGCTATGTGGCCGGTTTCGGGTCGCCGTCCGCGCTCTGTTGTGCAGTGGGCGGACAGCTACAGACACTTGCCTGAGGTTCGATCAGGACATTCGAGCGTCCGTTCGCCGTGAGCATTCAGCCGCCCCGCCACTGAGCTCTTACGTCACGATGCTATCTTGGCGTCTCCACGCATACTGCCGGGTGACGAACCACCGTGGCCACAACCTCGCCGTACCGCCCTTAGCCGGCGCCAGCGTCAAACGATACCTTTATCATAGGGTCGCATCCCGATAGTTATTTGCATGGGAGAAGGAATCGTCCGTGCGCTTCGTCACCGTTTGGCGAAGGTTGCGTCTGTCGTCGGAGCTCAGTAGAATAAGACTATGCCAGCGACTAGGAGTATCTCCAGTCTTAGGTCTGGCCTCTACCGGGTCTGCATCAATGTTACGTGTGGGCGATTCCTTGATTTCAAGGAGTCGCCCATTTCGTATGGAAATTCCATCGTCTCGAACTGACACCGACCCAGTCATCCCTCACGCAGATTTCCCTAACGGCACCTCGGCGGCCGCGGAGGCGTGATATCGTTCCCGATCAGGTTCCCAAACACCCCAGCTCCGCCGCGCTAGACGTCCCTAGCGACGCGTTTGCAGGACCAAATCGGGCAGTTCCGCGAAATGAACAAAAAACCGCTAGAAACCCTCTTCAATGCGATGTACCACGGGAAGCAGTCGTTCCAAGACTTCGCTACTTGTGACGTCGCGCAGCGGGTTACTCGCAAAACGGTATCCGATAATTCGGCGAAAGAGCGAATCGTATACGCGGCGGATAAGGTTTTAGTAAAATATCATTCTTTTCTTAATCTCTTCATTTTTAATCATCTCCCAATCCGTGAAGATATAGTCTTCTCGTACAGAAAGGGAACGAATGCCGCCGACGCTGTCAAGAAGCATGTCAATAGCCGCCATTTCTATCAAGCCGATATCGCAAATTTCTTCCCTAGTATTTCGGCCGATTCTATTAAAAAAGCCATCCTAAGAGGAGTCCACCAAGTTCCGGTCAGCGACGTGGCTGAGTATCTAGACCGAATTATTGATCTCGTCACTGTCGAATCCGCGCTTCCCCTTGGCTTTGCCACATCGCCATCGATAAGCAATACAGCTCTTCTTTTGTTCGACGATGCCCTATCGAGCGTCTGCTTAGAAAAGGGCCTCGTCTACACCCGGTATTCTGACGACATCACGATTTCAGCGCAAGAAAAAGAGTCCTTGCTTGGAATGGACGCTACGATTACGCGCCTTCTCGCTGAATGTGACTATCCACAGATGCATCTTAACGATCGGAAAACCAAACTGACTAGCATCGGGCGGAAGATCAAGATACTTGGTATGGTCATTCTTCCGAATGGGCAGCTTACCGTTGATTCGAAGATCAGAAACCGAGTAGAAACGATGTTGCATTTCTACGTCCGCAATAATGACGCACTGGTGGATCTCACAAACACTGATTTGGACGAGAGTGTCGATGTACTTGGCGGCTTGGTAAACTACGTTAACACGATCGATCAAAAATATCTGGACAAACTTCGGCGAAGATATGGCGTCACGGTGATCGATACGCTGATCCATCGGCAGAAAAATACGGATTCGAAGAGGAACAAGTGACGATGGAAATTTTCGTTCAGATCGAAAATATTCAGCACATCACCAGTGCGTGCATTGCAATCCCGTTTGATGGTAATCAGCTATTTTGTATCGTCGGTAGAAACGGTGTCGGAAAGACTTCCATCGTAAAAGCGCTGAGGAATCTTCGCGTAGCGGACACGTATAACCTTACGTCGGACCGCAGCATTTTTTCGCCGCAAAGCCGTATTGTTTATCGCTACGGCGGCACCGATTACCTGTTCGAGTACGACGAGAACATCGGCACCCTGAACAGCAAGACGCCCGTTCCGCGTGCATTGAAGGATGAGATTGATGTCGAGCTACCCATGCCGCATGGAGAACGGTTTAATTACTTTCAAACAATTAGCAACAACGACGCCGAAATACGGCAGAACGTTGTTTTGGAAAACTACTCCGTTCCGCAAGAGCTTATCGATTTTCTTTCGGATATTTACGGAGAACGTCGATTTGACGATCTTCGAGAAATTCGAATAAAGAATAAATCATATTTTTGCCTAATCAGGCCCGATAGCCGATATATCCGCGAAGATTATTTCAGTTCAGGGGAGTTTTTTGTTATAAGTTTGTACCGGAAAATTAGAAATCGAAAGAAACTAATTGTTATTGATGAGATCGACATATCGCTCGATGCCGCTGCTCAAGTGCATTTGATAAAAAATTTACGGCGCTTTTGCGCGGATTATAGTGTAAATATCGTTTTCACAACTCACTCTCTAGCCATGCTTCGCTCGTTAGATCGAGACGGTGAGATATTGTACTTGACAAACGAAAATGGCCAAGTCGAGCATAATGAAGTAACATATAACTACGTTAGAAGCATTTTGTTTGGATTCACCGGATGGGATAGATACATCTTGACGGAGGACAAAATTTTAAATGAATTCATCGAGCACATTATTCGAAAGTATATCAAAAGAATATTTAGTTCGTACACGATAGTTCATATCGCAGGCGGGTCGAACACTGTTGACTTGATGACAAGAAACAGAAGCGAAAAATTCTTCACCGATGAAGCGACTGTCATTTGCGTTCTAGACGGGGATCAAACAGGGGAGCGATATGCGCACGCTCGCAGCGACATTCTCTTTGTTCCCTTCCTAAGTGTTGAAAAAGATATTTATATCGAATATCAGAATGGAAAACTAAAAAAACTGCCGCATGACTGGAAAGGCGATGTTAGTAAAAAAGATGGGAAAGGTCTTTATATTGCATTAAAGCGATCTGGACTATACAGTCAGATCGAACTTTTTGAACATTTGTGCGAAAAATACGCAAAAGAGATTCGGTCGTTTGTCGCGCAAATCGAGGAATTTCTCGCGCCAGCCTAGAGATACCTCGTGTCATACGAGCAGTCGCGGACACCCAGCTATGCTGCCCATGTCCGCACTATGTTGACAGAGCTCGCTGGGGGCTCGGGGGGCTGGCGTTCGAATGAGTGGATCCGCGATCGCCGGACTCGATTTCCAGTTGGGGTTCCAGTGGCCCGCTTTGGTCGACGACGAATCACCTCCGGACGCTGAGGCGCGGATGGCCGTTGCACCCTTGCGAGCTGCCGTTGAGTTCACGCTGGGTCGAACGGCCGAAGTGGGTCGTTAGCTGCTCATTGATCCGGCCGCATATACGAAGCGTTGTTGAGCGTCGAGCAAACGAAAAAGCCCCGCGAGTGCAGGGCTTTTTCGTGTTGCTTTAGCAGAAGCTCGGTTCTGGCCGGAGTAGTTGGTCAAACTAATGTTGGACCCGTTTCCAGAGGCTTCGGAGGAATCTGGTGGGTGGTACAGGGATTGAACCTGTGACCCCTGCCGTGTGAAGGCAGTGCTCTACCGCTGAGCTAACCACCCGAAGAGATTGAGATTATGTCAGAGGATCTTGAGCTCGTAAAGCACTTTTTAAGCGGTTTGCTCATCCGCAGCGGGAGCAGATTCCAGACGCCAAACGCTGGTGCCTTTAACCGCCTTATCGAGTCCGTCCAGCACGGCCTGGTGCGCCGCGATCTCTTCGTCGCTTGCGACGATAACCGGCAACTCAAGCGAACCAAACGCCACCCGCGGAGCGCGCTCGCCGCCGCTCGCTGACGTTTCACCCAGCATATCGATGACGAGGCTCTCCTGGCCGCGCGTCATCGCCAGATAAACCTCGGCGAGCAGTTCCGAGTCGAGCAGTGCGCCGTGCAGCGTCCGGTGCGCGTTGCTGATGCCGAAGCGGTCGCACAGCGCATCGAGTGAGTTGCGCTTGCCGGGGAACATCGCCTTGGCGCGCACCAAGGTATCGATCACCTCGCCGCAATGCGAACTGAACGGCGGCAGGCCGAGCAGGCCAAATTCGGCATCGAGAAAGCCGATATCGAACGGCGCATTGTGGATGATCAGATCCGCGCCCTGCACGAAATCGCGCAGTTCGTTGGCGATCTCCGCGAACTTCGGCTTGTCGCTCAAAAACTCGGTGGTGAGACCGTGGACCGCAAGCGCGCCAGGGTCGCTATCGCGTTCCGGATTAACGTAGAAGTGCAGGTTGTTGCCCGTGAGCCGGCGGTTCACCAGCTCGACGCAGCCAATTTCGATGATGCGGTCGCCAGTGCGCGCATTCAGGCCGGTGGTTTCGGTATCGAGGATGAGTTGACGCATGTCGGATTAACCCGCTCTAAAAATTTGGCGTGAAGAAAAACAAAACACGCAAGCAGCCTCGCTCGCGTAGAAGGCGAAGCGCGTAAGCACGCGCCTCAGATTTCCGCCAGCGACGCGACGCCGCGATTCGCCAGCGCATCGGCGCGCTCGTTCTCCGGATGCCCTGCGTGACCCTTCACCCAGCGCCATTCGATCTCATGCTGCTGGACTGCCGCATCGAGCCGCTTCCACAAGTCCGCATTCTTCACCGGCGTCTTCGCGGCCGTCATCCAGTTTTTCTTTTTCCAGCCGTGGATCCATTCGCTGATGCCTTTTTGCACATATTGCGAGTCGGTATGCACGACGGCCTTGCAAGGCCGCTTCAACGCTTCGAGCGCGGCAATCACTGCCATCAGTTCCATGCGGTTGTTGGTGGTGTTCGCCTCGCCGCCGAACATCTCCTTTTCCTGCGCGCCGAAGCGCAGCAGCGCACCCCAGCCGCCTGGGCCGGGATTGCCTTTGCAGGCGCCGTCGGTATAGATATCGATCAATTCGGAAGTCATTTTCTCTGGTTGCGTGTGTTCGGGGAGGCGGCGGGGGCGAGGCCCGCGGCAAGCACGGGCTTTTTCACCTTTACGGGGCCGATGAGGCGCATGCCGCGCACGCGCTTGATCGCCTTCACCATGTAGGTGGCGCCGAAGATCGGCCACCAGCGGTCGCCGGCGCTTTCCATGAAGGCGTAGCGCGCGAGCCACTGGTCGCTGACGAGGGGCGGACGATAGCAGCCGAAGCGGCCGCGCTCAAGGTCGAAGCCGAGCAGTTTAATCCAGTCCTTCAGGCGAGTGAACGCAATCAGGTCGTGCGCGGCCGGCACGAACGGACGGCCCGTGACCTTGCCGACCGACTGCCGCGCGCCCCACAGCGAAAGCGAATTGAAGCCGAGGATGATCAACTGACCTTCCGGCATCAGCACGCGTTCGGCCTCGCGCAACAGGCGGTGCGGATCGCGCGTGAATTCGAGCGTATGGGGCATCACGATCAGGTCGACGCTCTGCGCTTCGAACGGCAGGTCCAGTAGATCGCACCAGACCGTGCTGCGGCCTGGCGGTGCATGCTGTTCGCGCGCGCCGCTGCCGGCAGTGCGCGGAAAACGGTACGGCGCGCTGGCGCCGCTCGCGGCGTCCAGCACGAGGCCGCGGCACGGCATGCGGTTCTCGCGCAGTGCGTCGAGCTGCGGCAGGCCGAGTTGCAGCGCGTGGTAGCCGAACACGTCCGACACCACGCGGTCGAGCTGCGCCTGTTCCCATTCCAGCACGTAGCGTCCGGGTGGCGAATCGGTCCAGGCGGGCCAGTCTATAATCGTTCGCTCAGACATATTGAAGATTGCGTCGCCTATGAATGCGCTCGAGTACGTACCCGTCCCGGCGTTTGAAGACAATTACATCTGGCTCGTGTCGGACGGCCGCCATGCGGTGGCCGTCGATCCGGGTGAGGCCGCTCCGGTTCGCGCCTATCTGGCGAAACGGGGCTGGCAGTTGAGCGCTATTTTACTCACGCACCATCATCAAGACCACGTCGGCGGGGTGGCCGATCTGCTGAATGGCCAGGACGTCCCCGTCTATGGGCCGGCCGGCGAATCGATCGAGCGGCTGACTTACCGTCTGAAAAGCGGCGATCGCGTGAGCCTCGTCGAGCCAGCGCTCGAATTCAGGGTGCTGGATGTGCCCGGCCATACGAGCGGCCACATCGCCTATTTCCAGGCGGCCGATCCGGCCGGCACCCCGCACGTGTTCTGTGGCGACACGCTGTTTGCCTGCGGCTGCGGCCGGCTGTTCGAAGGTACGTCGGCGCAGATGCTGAAGTCGCTGGACGAACTCGCCGCGTTGCCGGGCGACACCCAGGTCCACTGCGCGCACGAATACACGCTGTCGAACATCCGTTTCGCGCTCGCCGCCGAGCCGGACAATCTCGCGCTACAGGCGTGGCGCGACAAGGCGACGGCGCTGCGCGAGCGCGGCGTGCCGACTTTGCCCACCACGATCGGACACGAGAAAGCCGTCAATCCGTTCCTGCGCGCGGATCAACCGGCCATTCAAACGACGCTCGCGGAACAGTTGCATGAATCAGTGCTCGATCGTTTAACGGCGTTCACACTGTTGCGGGAATGGAAGAATAGGTTCCGTTGACCTGGTTTTCATGGGGTCAAGTTCACCTTGAATTTCGGAAAAATCTGCCAAGCCCAAGATTTTCCAAGGTTTTTCGTATATTTCCGATTGACGTAAACGTTTCGCTTTCGTACTATCGGCTGCAAATTCCAGTCCTGTGGAAGCCGAGACGTTCATGAGATTTATCTTTAGTGCGTTGTTGGTCCTCATGCTCGCCGCTTGCGCGAGTGAGGGGTCGACGACGAGTAGCAATACCGCCACTCCCAATCCTGCCACCCAGCAAGCCGTAGCCGACGCCCTTCGCAAAACCGCCTCTGCCCAGGAAACGATCAACGTCGATCAAGGTTCGGTCGACCAGTTGACGAGCGCCGACGCGGATCTGTGGGCGCGCATTCGCCGTGGTTTCCAGATGCCCGACCTGCAAAGCGACCTCGTCGACATGCAGGCCAACTGGTACGCCCAGCGCCCGGAATACGTCCAGCGTATGACGGAGCGGTCGCAGAAATACCTCTATCACATCGTGGAAGAACTCGAGCAGCGGCACATGCCGACCGAGCTCGCGTTGCTGCCGTTCATCGAGTCCGCCTACAACCCGCAGGCGTTGTCGGTGGCGAAGGCGGCCGGCATGTGGCAGTTCGTGCCGGACACCGGCCGCACCTATAACCTCAAGCAGAACATGTGGCAGGACGAGCGGCGCGACGTGCTCGCCTCCACCAGCGCCGCGCTCGACTACCTCTCGCGTCTGCATGATATGTTCGGCGACTGGCAACTGGCGCTCGCCGCCTACAACTGGGGCGAGGGCAACGTGCAGCGCGCCATCGCGCGCAACGAAGCGGCCGGTCTGCCGACGGACTATCAGGATCTGCGCATGCCGAACGAGACGCGCAACTACGTCCCGAAGCTGCAGGCGGTCAAGAACATCGTCATGAACCCGCAGGCGTTCGGTCTGGCGCTGCCGTCCATTCCGAATCACCCATATTTCGTGACGGTCACCACCGCGCATGACATCGACGTGGATGTGGCGGCCAAGCTCGCCAACATGACGCCCGACGAATTCCGCTCGCTGAACCCGTCGTTCAAGAAGCCGGTCATCCTTGGCGCCACGCAGCCCCAGATTCTGCTGCCGTTCGATAATGCGAGCGCTTTCGAACACAATCTGAAGGGCTACACCGGCAATCTGTCGTCGTGGACGACCTACACCGTGACCGAGCGCGCCGCGCCGGCCGTGATCGCGCAGAAAATCGGCGTCGATGCGGACACGCTGATGGAAGTCAACAAGATTCCGGTCGGCATGCGTCTGAAGCCGGGTTCGACGATCGTGGTGCCGCGTAGCGACGACGGCAACGACGACGAAGACATCAGCGCCGACGTCGCCGAAAGCGCCGTGCTCGCCATGGAGCCGGACGTCCCCGACACGCGCAAGATGCTGATTCGCGTGCGTCGCAAACAGTCCATGGCGGCGCTGGCGGTTCGCTACGGCGTGTCGATCGGGCAGTTGAAATCGTGGAACCGCACGCATCGCGACCAGGTGAATCCGGGGCAGGTGATCGTGCTGCACGTACCGGTTGGCAAAGCCATGCCGAGCGAACCCGGTCCGGAACGGATCGCCACCAGCATGCAGGGCGGCGGCGTCGAGCGGATCGGCACCCAGATGACAGACACCCGCTCCGAATCGCGTTACGATAAGAAATCGGGTCGTGGCCGCAATGCCGTCGTGAAGGTGTCGGATTCGACGGGCAAGGCCGGCAAATCGTCAGCATCGAGCTCGGCGTCCAGGGGCAAGATGGTGAAGGTGGCCGAGCCGGTCACGTCGAGCAAGGCGTCGAAGGCTGCGGCTCCAGGCCGCCCGAAGACCGCGGCCAAGACGAAGAAGGGTAATTAGACCAAAGCGGCTCTGACGGAAGTGGCCACATGCGCTGCGGGGGCAGCGCGTGAATTGCGCTCCGAACACTTCTCGTTTTTCAACGCCGTCACCTGTGGTGACGGCGTTTTCGTTTCAGGGTCTTTGTGCCCGATGCCGGTATTTTCCTTTATCGTTCCAGCTTTCGTCTGACCCGAATCCGCTTCCAGCCTATGTCGTCCATCCAGCTTCGCGTGTTCCTGCTGTTTTCCGCGGGCTACTTTGTCTCCTACGTGTTTCGCGGCGTCAATCTCGGTTTTGCGCCGCTGATTACCCATGAACTGGGTCTTTCGGCGGGCGATCTCGGCCTGCTGACGAGCCTCTATTTCCTCGGCTTCGCGGGCGCGCAGCTTCCGGCCGGCGTGCTGCTCGACCACTTCGGCTCGCGGCGCGTCACGGCCGGCATGCTGCTGTTTGCGGCGGCGGGCATCTGGGCATTCGGAGCGGCGCATGGCATCGGCATGATGATGCTTGGGCGGCTGTTGATCGGCGTGGGCGTGTCGGTTTGTCTGGGCGCGGCGTTCAAGGCGCTGGCGCAGCATTTCGAAGCGGCCCGGTTGCCGCTGATCAACGGGCTTGTCATGGCCGTCGGCGGTCTGGGCGGCGTGGCTGTGGGCTCGCCGCTGACATGGGTGTTGACCTTCGCGAGTTGGCGCGCGGTGTGCGGCGGGCTCGGCGTGTTGACCATCGTGGTCGCGCTCGCCTTGTGGACTCTCGCGCCGGAGGGTCCGGAAAATCACCGCCAGGCGAGCCTCGTCACGCAGTTCAAAGGCACCTGGCATATCCTCAAAAGCCCGGCGTTCTGGAAGATCGCGTCGTTTTCGGTCGTGACGCAGGGCGTGTTCTACTCCATGCAATCGCTGTGGGTCGGAGCGTGGATGCGCGACGTGATGGGCCTCGCGCCGCGCGAGGCGGCCGCCCAGGTGTCGATTCTCGGCTTTGCGATGATGGCCGGCTGCGTCGGTTTCGGCGCCGGGGCGCGCAGCCTGGAAAAGCGCGGCGTGTCGCTGTATGCCTTTTGCGGGATCGGCATGGCGCTGTTCGTCGTCACCCAGTTGCTGATCATGTTCGGCGCGCCCTTGCCCTCGGGACTGCTGTGGGCGGCATACGGCGTCTTCGGCGGCACGGGCATTCTGAGCTACGCGGTGCTGGCGCGGCATTTCCCGGCGCATCTGATCGGCCGCGGCAATACCACGCTGACGCTGATCATCTTCCTGCTGATCTTCGGTTTCCAGATCGGCGTGGGCGCGGTGCTGTCGCAGTGGCCGGCGACGGCCGGGCACTATCCGGCCGCCGCCCACCTGACCGCATGGGGCATCCTCGTCGTCCTGCAGGTGGCCAGCGCAATCTGGTACGTGTTGCCGAGCCGGGCGCTCGCCAAACCGGCCCAGTTGCAGTCCGAATAACGCCGCCTTTAAGACGGCGTGGGCCCTCCAGGGCCGTATCCCGATTCGGCTGCGAAAATTCCGTGCAGGCAGGCTGGAAGCCCTGTCGCACAAGGCGCCGCGCCGTCAGACGGGGCCTTGTACCTGCCCGGTATGCCATCTCGGATTTGGAGGGAAGGGCGTTTTCGGGCTACAATTGCAAGGTTTGAGCTTATCAACCCGCACCCTAGCGCCTACCTCTCCCACACCGTTCATCCGCCGCGCGCCGCCAACGCACCGCACCCAGCCGATCAGTCCACACAATGGATCCATCGCGCCCTTGCGACGTTTGCCGCGGTACGCGAGCGAGCCTGCGCGCGCATCCAAAGATGCGCCTCGCTGCGGCTCGCACGGCTCGGATAGACAGGTCGGCATCAGGGTGTTCCCCCAAGGAGTCTCCCGTGTTGCCGTCTTTTTCTCCCGCTCTGCTCGCGCTCGCCGACGGCACGGTCTTTCGTGGCTACTCGATCGGCGCCCCCGGCCATACGATTGGCGAAGTCGTTTTCAACACCGCTATCACCGGTTATCAGGAAATCCTGACTGACCCGAGCTACGCGCGTCAGATCGTGACCCTCACGTATCCGCACATCGGCAACGTCGGCGTGAACGCCGAAGATGTGGAAGCCTCGAAAGTCCATGCCGCCGGCCTCATCATCCGCGACCTGCCGGTTCTCGCCTCGAACTTCCGCATGGAGCGCACGCTCTCTCAATATCTGCAGGACGAAGGCGTGGTCGCCATCGCCGCCCTCGACACCCGCAAGCTGACGCGCCTGCTGCGCGACAAGGGCGCGCAGAATGGCGCGATCCTGGCTGGCTCGGACGACGAAGCGAAGGCAATCGAACTCGCGCGCTCGTTCCCGGGTCTTGCCGGCATGGATCTGGCGAAGGTCGTGTCCACGAAGGAATCGTTCGAATGGACCCAGACCGAATGGCGTCTGGGCGAAGGCTACGGCACGCAGAAAGCGCCGACTTACCGCGTGGTCGCGTTCGACTACGGCGTCAAGTACAACATCCTGCGCATGCTGGCCGAGCGCGGTTGCCACGTCACTGTCCTGCCCGCGCAAGCGACGGCCGCCGACGCGCTGGCGCTCAACCCGGACGGCGTGTTCCTGTCGAACGGCCCCGGCGACCCGGAACCGTGCGACTACGCCATCGCTGCCACGAAGGAGCTGATTGCAGCGGGCATTCCCACCTTCGGCATTTGCCTCGGCCATCAGATCATGGGCCTCGCGGTGGGCGCGAAGACCATGAAGATGAAGACCGGCCACCACGGCGCGAACCATCCGGTGAAAGATCTGGACGACGGCCGCGTCGTGATCACGTCCCAGAATCACGGTTTCGCGGTCGATGCCGCCACGCTGCCCGCCAATGCGCGCGCCACGCACGTCTCCCTGTTCGACGGCACGCTGCAAGGCTTCGCGCTGACGGACAAACCGGCCTTCTGCTTCCAGGGTCACCCGGAAGCGTCGCCCGGCCCGCACGACATTGCTTATCTGTTCGATCGCTTCACCGGCTTGATGGACCACAAGAAGGCCGGCAAGACGGCCGCGGCGGCGTAAGGCGTCCGCTTAGGTAGCCGCCCAAAAGGGCGTCTACATAAAGCAAGACGGCCGCGCACGGCGAAACCCCGGTGCTCCAGGCCGGGCCGCTTCGCCGGCGAGCGGAAAAGAACAGAGCGCGCCGCCGCGGCAGCTATGCGGAGCCGAACCAGCTAACGGCTGCGGCGACTGCAGCGGCGAAGCGCGCCAACGGAAAGAATTCAGGAATACATTAGCGAGAGCGTTATGCCCAAGCGGACAGACATTAAAAGCATCCTTATCATCGGCGCGGGTCCGATCATCATCGGCCAGGCGTGCGAGTTCGACTACTCGGGCGCCCAGGCTTGCAAGGCGTTGCGTGAGGAAGGCTACAAGGTCATTCTCGTCAACAGCAATCCGGCGACGATCATGACCGACCCGAACACGGCCGACGTCACCTACATCGAGCCGATCACGTGGGAAGTGGTGGAGCGCATCATCGCCAAGGAGCGCCCGGACGCGATCCTGCCGACGATGGGCGGCCAGACCGCGCTGAACTGCGCGCTGGACCTCCACGCGCACGGCGTGCTGGAAAAGTACAAGGTCGAGCTGATCGGCGCCTCGCCGGAAGCCATCGACAAGGCGGAAGATCGCCAGAAGTTCAAGGACGCGATGACCAAGATCGGTCTCGGTTCGGCCAAGTCGGGCACCGCGCATTCGATGGAAGAAGCGTTGCAGGTGCAGGCGCAGATTGCGACCGAAACCGGCAGCGGCGGCTATCCGGTGGTGATCCGCCCGTCGTTCACGCTGGGCGGCTCGGGCGGCG
Organism: Paraburkholderia sp. BCC1885; assembly: GCF_900996235.1. Classification (GTDB taxonomy): domain Bacteria; phylum Pseudomonadota; class Gammaproteobacteria; order Burkholderiales; family Burkholderiaceae; genus Paraburkholderia. Next base: position 611,504 of record NZ_CAAJGM010000208.1, on the reverse strand, counting down.
GCATTGCGTACAACCGCGAAGAGTTCGAAGAGATCTGCAAGCGCGGCCTCGACCTCTCGCCCACGCGCGAACTGCTGATCGAAGAATCGCTGCTCGGCTGGAAAGAGTACGAGATGGAAGTGGTGCGCGACAAGGCGGACAACTGCATCATCGTGTGTTCGATCGAGAACCTCGACCCGATGGGCATCCACACCGGCGACTCGATCACCGTCGCGCCGGCGCAGACGCTCACCGACAAGGAATACCAGATTCTGCGTAACGCCTCGCTCGCCGTGCTGCGCGAGATCGGCGTGGACACGGGCGGCTCGAACGTGCAGTTCTCGATCAATCCGAAAGACGGCCGGATGATCGTGATCGAGATGAATCCGCGCGTGTCGCGTTCGTCGGCGCTGGCTTCGAAGGCCACCGGCTTCCCGATCGCCAAGGTCGCGGCGAAGCTCGCCTGCGGCTACACGCTCGACGAGCTGAAGAACGAGATCACCGGCGGCCAGACCCCGGCTTCGTTCGAACCGACCATCGACTACGTCGTCACCAAGATTCCGCGTTTCGCATTCGAGAAGTTCCGCGAAGCCGATCCGCGCCTGACCACGCAGATGAAGTCGGTGGGCGAAGTGATGGCGATTGGCCGTACCTTCCAGGAGTCGTTTCAGAAGGCGCTGCGCGGTCTCGAAGTGGGCGTGGACGGTCTCGATGAAAAGACCGTGAGCCGCGACGAGATCATCCGCGAGATCGGCGAAGCCGGTCCGGACCGGATCTGGTACGTGGGTGACGCGTTCCGTATCGGCATGACGCAGCAGGAAATCTTCGAAGAGACGTCGATCGACCCGTGGTTCCTCGCGCAGATCGAACAGATCGTGCTGAAGGAAAAGGCGCTGGACGGCCGCACGCTCGCGAGCCTGTCGAAGGAAGAACTGAAGTATCTGAAGCAGAGCGGCTTCTCGGACCGGCGTCTCGCCAAGCTGCTCGGCGCCAAGCCCGCGGAAGTGCGCGCGCGCCGTATCGAGCTGAACGTGCGCCCGGTCTACAAGCGCGTCGACACCTGCGCGGCCGAGTTCGCGACGAACACGGCGTATCTGTACTCGACCTACGAGGAAGAGTGCGAAGCGAATCCGACGAACAACAAGAAGATCATGGTGCTGGGCGGCGGCCCGAACCGGATCGGCCAGGGCATCGAGTTCGACTACTGCTGCGTGCACGCCGCGCTCGCCATGCGCGAAGACGGCTACGAGACGATCATGGTCAACTGCAATCCTGAGACCGTTTCGACCGACTACGACACGTCCGATCGTCTGTACTTCGAATCGCTGACGCTCGAAGACGTGCTGGAAATCGTCGACAAGGAAAAGCCGGTCGGCGTGATCGTGCAGTACGGCGGCCAGACGCCGCTGAAGCTCGCGCTCGATCTCGAAGCGAACGGCGTGCCGATCATCGGCACCTCGCCCGACATGATCGACGCCGCCGAAGACCGCGAGCGTTTCCAGAAGCTGCTGCAGGACCTGGGCTTGCGTCAGCCGCCGAACCGCACCGCGCGTGCCGAAGACGAAGCGCTGAAGCTGGCCGATGAAATCGGTTATCCGCTGGTGGTGCGTCCGTCTTACGTGCTGGGCGGCCGTGCCATGGAAATCGTCCACGAGCCGCGCGATCTCGAGCGCTATATGCGCGAGGCCGTGAAGGTGTCGAACGATTCGCCGGTGCTGCTCGACCGCTTCCTCAACGACGCAATCGAATGCGACGTGGATTGCATCTCCGACGGCGAAGCGGTGTTTATCGGCGGCGTGATGGAGCACATCGAACAGGCGGGCGTCCACTCGGGCGACTCGGCTTGCTCGCTGCCGCCGTACTCGCTGTCGCAGGCAACCATTGCCGAACTGAAGCGCCAGACCGGCGCGATGGCCAAGGCGCTCAACGTGATCGGCCTGATGAACGTGCAGTTCGCAATCCAGCAAGTGCCGCAGCCGGACGGTTCGAAAGAGGACGTGATCTATGTGCTCGAAGTGAACCCGCGCGCTTCGCGCACGGTGCCGTATGTGTCGAAGGCGACCAGCCTGCCGCTCGCGAAAATCGCGGCGCGCGCGATGGTCGGCCAGACGCTGGCGCAACAAGGCGTGACGAAGGAAATCGATCCGCCGTACTTCAGCGTGAAGGAAGCCGTATTCCCGTTCGTCAAGTTCCCGGCCGTCGATCCGGTGCTTGGACCGGAAATGCGCTCGACCGGCGAAGTGATGGGTGTGGGCCAGACTTTCGGCGAGGCGCTGTTCAAGTCGCAGCTCGCGGCAGGTTCGCGTTTGCCGGAGTCGGGCACGGTGCTGTTGACCGTGATGGACGCCGACAAGCCGAAGGCCGTCGAAGTCGCCCGCATGCTGCACGAACTGGGCTATCCGATTGTCGCGACCAAGGGTACGGCTGCCGCCATCGAAGCGGCCGGCGTGCCGGTCAAGGTGGTCAACAAGGTCAAGGACGGCCGTCCACACATCGTGGACATGATCAAGAACGGCGATATCGCGCTGGTCTTCACGACCGTCGACGAAACCCGCGCGGCGATTGCCGATTCGCGTTCGATCCGCATGAGCGCCCAGGCAAACAAGGTCACGTACTACACGACCATGTCGGGCGCGCGGGCCGCCGTCGAAGGCTTGCGGTATTTGAAGGACCTGGAAGTCTATGATTTACAAGGACTCCACGCTCGCCTAAACTAAGGCTTCGAATACCTGTCCAAGATGTAAGTGCCGCGGTTAAGCGGCGTCCCCCAAGGTACCGGCATGGGCTTTGCCCGGGCTCAGGCGCCAGCGGGGATGCACTTAACCGCGGTGATTTTTTTTACGGCCGTTTTTTTGCCACTAGAGCTGTTTATGAGCACTATTCCATTGACGACGCGTGGCGCAAAGAAGTTGCGCGACGAACTGCAGCACCTGAAATCGGTTGAACGTCCGGCGGTTGTCAACTCGATCGCCGAAGCGCGTGCCCAAGGCGATCTGTCGGAAAACGCCGAGTACGACGCTGCCAAAGAGAAGCAGGGCTTTATCGAGGGCCGCATTGCGGAAATCGAGTCGAAACTGGCCGGCGCGCAGATTATCGATCCCGCCGCGGTGGACGCGGACGGCCGCATCGTGTTCGGCGCTACCGTGGAGCTGGAAGACCTGAAATCGGGCGCTTCGGTGAAATATCAGATCGTCGGCGACGACGAAGCGGACCTCGAGCACGGCCTGATCTCCATCAGCTCGCCCATTGCACGGGCTCTGATCGGCAAGTCGGAAGGCGACGTGGCGTCGGTGCAGGCACCGGGCGGCGTGCGCGAGTACGAAATCATCGCGGTCAGCTACGTCTGAGGGCGCCCAGGTGTCTAATCCGGCGTCTACCCAGGTATCGTCAGTGCCCCATAGGGTGTTTCGGCTGCTGACCGTGGTGTGGGTCGGCAGTCTGCTCACCATCGGCTATGCGGTGGCGCCCGTGCTGTTTACGGCGCTCGACCGGATCTCGGCCGGCGCGGTGGCGGCACAACTGTTTCGCATCGAAGGCGTGCTGGGTGTGATCTGCGGCGTGCTGTTGCTGGTGCTCGCCAATGGGCTGATTCGGCGTGGTAATGACGCCTATCGCCGCCTGCGCTGGCTGATTGCCGCGATGCTGGTATGTGTGCTGCTCGGTTACTTCGCGCTGCAGCCGTTCATGAACGCCATTCGTGTGGCCGCGCTCGAAGCGGGAACGGACGTCGCTCATTCGCCGGATGCCACGCGCTTTGGCGTGCTGCACGGCGTGTCGAGTCTGTTTTATCTGATCGAGAGCCTGCTGGCGATCGCGCTGGTGTGGAAGCTGCCTACCGCCGCAGGCGCCGGCGTGGCCGGGCAGGAAGGTGCGCGAGGCGCGGCCGGCAAGGGTGTGGCGGGTTAAATAGGCCTCAACGAGCCACCGCCTGGCACGGCGTTGCGGGCAAGGCGCCCGCAGCCGTGTAACACCAGGAATTATTTCACCGACTGATGCGGACGCTTCGCGCTGGCCTGGCGTTTCTTGGCCCGCTTGACGTTGCCGCCCTGGGTCACGCGTTCGTTGCCGCGTACCACCACCTTTTTGGGCTTCGGCTTGCGCATGGGGATTTCCGACGGCTTGACCACCGTCACCACGCGCGGAGCGCGGCCTTTACCTGGTTTGGCATCTTCGGCCGCTGCCTGGCGGGCGCTCGGCAGTTCGCCGCGCTTGATGCCGGGCAGCTCACCGCGTTTGGCGCGAGTGGCGGCCGGCCTGGCTGTGCCTTCGGGCCTCCAGATCACCAGCAGCTTGCCGATATGCTGAATGGGCGCGGCGTTGAGCGTGTCGCAGATCTGTTCGTAGATCGCCAGACGTTCTTCGCGTTCGTCGCCGAATACGCGGATCTTGATGAGTTGATGCGCGCCCAGGTGGACCTTGATCTCGGCCAGCACGGCCTCGGTCAGCCCCTCGGCGCCGATGAGCACCACCGGTTTGAGCGCGTGTGCCTGGGAGCGCAACTCGGCGCGTTGATCGGAAGAGACTTTAAGGGCTGGCATGGAAAGTGGGAGACTCGACTAAAATGGCGGCGCCTGCAGTTCCGATTGCTTCGGTCGATCGAGCAGGGCGGCGCGTCAGAACAACACAGAATCGCGGCCGAGGTCTCCGGGTGATTGACCCGTGGAGCGCGGCCACGCGAATTAAACGCGTATTATCCGCTAAAAGCGCTGCATTACGCAGCAAGAGTTCAACGTTTAATGGCAAAAAACAAGTTCAACACGTCGTGGCTGCACGATCACATCAACGATCCCTATGTGAAATTGGCGCAGCGGGAGGGCTATCGCGCCCGCGCAGCCTACAAACTGAAGGAAATCGACGAACAGGACAAGCTGATCCGTCCCGGCCAGGTCATCGTCGATCTGGGCTCGACGCCCGGTAGCTGGAGCCAGTACGCCCGCAACAAGCTGGCGCAGGGTTCCAGACGGGACGACACGCGCGAAGGCGGGATCGACGGCACGATCATTGCGCTCGACATGCTGCCCATGGAGCCGATTGCCGACGTCACCTTTATTCAGGGCGACTTCCGCGAGGACACGGTTTTGCATCAGCTCGAAGAATTGGTGGGCGAGCGTCAGGTCGACCTTGTAATTTCGGATATGGCGCCCAACCTGTCGGGAGTGGCGCTGGCGGATGCCGCGCGAATCGAGCATGTATGCGATCTCGCGCTGGAATTTTCGCAGAATCACCTGAAGCCGGATGGCGCCCTTTTAGTCAAATGCTTTCACGGCAGCGGTTACAGTCAGATTGTCGAAAAGTTCAAGCAGCAGTTTAAGACGGTGGCAGCCCGCAAGCCCAAAGCCTCGCGGGACAAATCGTCCGAAACTTTTATTTTGGGTAAGCATCTGAAACGGCCCGCCTAGTTGGGTTGCCCGGCGGGCGTTCCTCGACCTTTTCAAGTCCTGGATCTGGCGGAAAGAGGCACTGGACGGCCTCCCAGGCTATTTCTGTGGTAGAGATTGGTTATGGCAGGGGTCTGCGGTCTGGATTAGAATGCTTTAGTGGTGCCGCAAGGCAAATGTAGGCGCCCGTCTATGAGTGAAGGAGTGGTGCTTTGAACAACAATATGTTTTCGAAGGCAGCAGTGTGGCTGGTTATCGCACTGGTGCTGTTTACGGTGTTCAAGCAGTTCGATAAGCCCCGTGTCCAGGAAGGCGTTTCCTATTCGCAGTTCATGGATGACGCAAAGAACGGCAAGGTCAAGAACGTCATCGTTCAGGGGCGTAACCTCACGGTCACTCCAGCAGACGGCCAGAAATACCAGATCGTGTCGCCCGGCGACATCTGGATGGTCGGCGACCTGATGAAGTATGGCGTTCAGGTGAGCGGCAAGGCCGATGACGAACCGAACGCGCTTGTATCCGCGCTGTATTACCTCGGACCCACAATCCTGATTATCGGATTCTGGTTCTACATGATGAGACAGATGCAGGGGGGCGGGAAAGGCGGTGCGTTCTCGTTCGGCAAATCCCGCGCACGTCTGATCGACGAGAACAACAACGCAATCAATTTCACCGACGTCGCCGGTTGCGACGAAGCCAAGGAAGAAGTCTCCGAACTGGTCGACTTCCTGCGTGATCCGCAGAAATTCCAGAAGCTCGGCGGGCGCATCCCGCGCGGCGTGCTGCTGGTCGGGCCGCCGGGAACCGGTAAGACGCTGCTCGCGCGCGCTATCGCGGGCGAAGCGAAAGTACCGTTCTTCAGCATTTCCGGTTCGGACTTCGTGGAAATGTTCGTTGGTGTCGGCGCGGCGCGGGTGCGCGACATGTTCGAGCAGGCCAAGAAGCATGCGCCGTGCATCGTGTTCATCGACGAAATCGACGCGGTCGGCCGTCACCGTGGCGCCGGCATGGGCGGCGGTAACGACGAGCGCGAACAGACGCTGAACCAGATGCTGGTCGAGATGGACGGCTTCGAAGCGAATTCCGGCGTGATCGTGATCGCTGCTACGAACCGTTCGGACGTGCTGGACAAGGCGCTGCTGCGTCCGGGCCGTTTTGACCGCCAAGTGTATGTCGGCCTGCCGGACATCCGCGGTCGCGAGCACATCATGAAAGTCCACCTGCGCAAGGTGCCGATCTCGAACGACGTCGACGCAGCCGTGATCGCACGCGGCACACCGGGTTTCTCGGGCGCCGATCTGGCGAATCTGGTGAACGAAGCGGCATTGTTCGCGGCACGCCGCGGCAAGCGCATCGTTGAAATGATCGATTTCGAAGATGCCAAGGACAAGATCTTCATGGGTCCGGAGCGCAAGTCGGCCGTGATCCGCGAGGAATCGAAGCGTGCCACGGCGTATCACGAGTCGGGCCACGCGGTGATCGCCAAGCTGTTGCCGAAGGCCGATCCGGTGCACAAGGTCACCATCATCCCGCGCGGTCGCGCACTGGGTGTGACGTGGCAGTTGCCGGAGCACGACAACGAAACGTATTCGAAGGACTATCTGCTGGATCGTCTGGCGATTCTGTTCGGTGGCCGGGTGGCGGAAGAGCTCTTCCTGAACCTGATCAGCACCGGCGCGTCGGACGACTTCAACAAGGCAACGGCCACGGCCCGCGCCATGGTGGCCCGCTTCGGCATGACCGACGCGCTCGGACCGATGGTCTACGTCGACGACGAAAACGACGCTACGCCGTTTGGCCGCGGCTTCACCCGCACCATCTCGGAAGCGACGCAGCAGAAGGTCGACGCGGAAATCCGCCGCGTGCTGGATGAGCAGTACAACCTCGCCAAGCGCCTGCTGGACGAGAACCGCGACAAGGTCGAGGCCATGACTGCGGCACTGATGGAGTGGGAAACGATCGACGCCGATCAGATCAACGACATCATGGCCGGTCGTCCGCCGCGCGCTCCGAAGAGCTCGCCGCCGCCGGCAACCGACGCTTCGTCGGGTGGCAGCGCGGGTAGCGAAGTAAAGCCGGGCAGCGCGACTGCTCCGGCCTGATCGAAGCCACGTCTCAAACGCGGGCCGGTGTGAAGTCACACCGGCCCGTTTTGCATTGGCTCCCTTTGCGTTGATCCCATTAGCTTGTCCGTATGGCCCGTAACGTGTCGAACGCCGCACCCACGCTTTTTCCTCTACCTGAGCCGCTGCAATGCGGACGCTTCACGCTGAGCTTCGAGCGCCCGCTGGTGATGGGCATTCTCAATGTCACGCCCGACTCCTTCTCCGACGGCGGCAAGTTCGCCATGCGCGGCGACGCGCTGCGTCAGGCCGAGCGGATGATGCTCGACGGCGCTGACCTGATCGACATCGGCGGCGAATCGACGCGTCCCGGCGCGCCGCCCGTGCCGCTCGACGAGGAACTGGAGCGGGTGATTCCGCTCATCGAACAGTTGCGCGGCGCCCAGGTGCCGCTGTCTATCGATACCTACAAGCCCGAAGTGATGCGCCACGCCGTCGCGGCCGGCGCGGATCTCGTCAACGACATCTGGGGCTTTCGCATGCCGGGCGCCATCGACGCCGTGCAAGACAGCCAGTGCGGCCTGTGCGTGATGCACATGCTCGGCGAACCGCAGACCATGCAGGTGGGCGAGCCGGCTTATCAGGACGTCGTGCGCGAAGTTCGGGAGTTCCTGGAAGAGCGGATAACGGCGCTAATCGAAGCCGGCGTTGCGAAAAATCGTATTAGCGTCGATCCGGGGTTCGGGTTCGGCAAGGCCGTGGTAGAACACAATTACGCATTACTGGCGCACCTGCCGGACACGGCGCCGCGCGGCGAACCTGCCGCCGCGCCGTTTCCGATTCTGGCGGGCATGTCGCGTAAATCGATGCTAGGCGCGGTGACCGGCCGTGCCGCGCCCGAGCGGCTGGCCGCGAGCGTCGCCGCCGCCGTATGCGCGGCCGAGCGGGGCGCCGCCATACTGCGCGTCCACGACGTCGCGCAAACCGTTGACGCATTAAAGGTTTGGGCAGCCATGCGTGACGCGATGCGTCACGGCTGACCCTTCGAAAAGAGAGGATAACTACACGATGGCACGACGTTTTTTTGGTACCGATGGCATTCGCGGCAAGGTCGGCGACGCGCCGATCACGCCCGATTTCGTTTTGCGGCTCGGTTATGCCGCAGGCAAGGTGTTGGCGGGCGGTGATCGCTGGGCCGGTAGCGGGCAACGCCCCACGGTTCTGATCGGCAAGGACACGCGCGTTTCGGGCTATATGCTCGAAGCCGCGCTCGAGTCGGGTTTTTCCGCCGCGGGCGTCGACGTCATGCTGGCCGGCCCGATGCCGACGCCGGGCATCGCCTATCTCACGCGCGCGCTGCGGCTGGCCGCGGGCGTCGTGATCAGCGCGTCGCACAATGCGTATTACGACAACGGTATCAAGTTCTTCTCGGCGCAAGGCGACAAGCTGCCCGATGAAGTCGAACTGAAAATCGAAGAGCAGCTCGACCAGCCGCTCAACTGCGCGGCATCCGAGCAACTTGGTAAGGCGCGCCGTCTCGACGACGCCGCCGGCCGCTATATCGAATTCTGCAAAAGCACCTTTCCGGCCGCCTTCGACCTGCGCGGTATGAAGCTGGTGGTGGATTGCGCGCACGGCGCGGCTTATGACATCGCGCCACACGTGTTCCATGAACTCGGCGCGGACGTGATCCCGATCGGCGTGGCGCCCAACGGCTTCAACATCAACGACGGCGTGGGCGCCACCGCCCCTGACGCGCTGGTGCGCGCGGTGCGGGCCAACCACGCGGATCTCGGCATCGCGCTCGACGGCGACGCCGACCGCCTGCAGGTCGTCGACGCCGCGGGCCGCCTCTACAACGGCGACGAACTGTTGTACGTGCTGGTCAAAGACCGCATCCAGACCGACGGCAAGGTAGAAGGGGCGGTGGGTACCCTGATGACCAATATGGCCGTCGAAGTGGCGTTGCAGCGCGCCGGCGTGAAGTTCGTGCGGGCCGCCGTCGGCGACCGCTACGTGCTCGAACAACTGCGCGAGAACGGCTGGCAGCTCGGCGCCGAAGGCTCGGGGCACATCCTCTCGCTCGACCGGCATTCCACCGGCGACGGCATTGTCTCCTCGCTGCTGGTGCTGGCGGCGATGAAGCGCAGCGGCAAGACGCTCGCGCAACTGCTCGAAGGCGTGACGCTGTTCCCGCAAAAGCTGATCAACGTGCGCATGCAGCCGGGCGCGGACTGGAAGGGCAGCGAGGCGATCCGCCGCGCGATCGGCACGGCCGAATCGGCCCTCGATGGCCATGGCCGGGTACTGATCCGCGCTTCCGGCACCGAGCCGGTGCTGCGTGTGATGGTCGAGGCTCAGCGCGTGGACGACGCGGTTCATCACGCCGAGACCATCGCCGCAGTGGTCAAACAGGCCACGGCCTGAGAGTCGAAATGTAATTTAAATGTAATGAGGTGCTGCGGCCAATTGCCGCGGCACTTCCGTCCCCTCAGATGCCCAACAGCCCCTAAAAAGACGCACCGCGCATTGCCGCCAAAATCTAGCGTACTTACGAAAACCTTCCATTTTCTCCGCAACACCTTCCAGACCCCCTTCATTAGCGTGCAAACGCTCGCGCTACCTGTTTTTCATCTAATCTGTATCTGGTCGCCCGGCGCTTCGTCACGCCAGCTTTCAATTGCCGTCAAAGCCTTTCACGACAGTAACCCTACTGTCACGCTTCATTCACGGTTCGTCACGTTACTGTCACAAAGAGACCCTATTCTTCGCGGTGTCGTGTAATCCGCTCACACCACTGGAGGTCTCATGAAATTGATGCAAACCGCGTTCGCTGGCATGGCTGGCGCGCTCTTCGCGATCGCAGCGCAAGCCGCCGACATTACCGGCGCGGGCAGCACCTTTGCAGCACCCATCTATACGAAGTGGGCTGACGCTTACCAGAAGTCGGGCGGCGGCAAGGTCAACTATCAAGGTATCGGTTCGTCGGGCGGCATCAAGCAGATCATCGCCAAGACGGTCGACTTCGCAGGGTCGGACGCTCCGCTAAAAGACGACGAACTGGCCAAGGACGGCCTGTTCCAGTTCCCGACGGTGGTCGGCGGCGTGGTGCCGGTGGTGAACCTGCCGGGCGTGACCCCGGGCCAGTTGACGCTGTCGGGCGAAGTGCTCGGCGACATCTACCTGGGCAAGATCAAGAAGTGGAATGATCCGGCAATCGCCGCGCTGAACCCGAAGGCAAAGCTGCCGGATACGGATATCGCCGTGGTCCGCCGTGCCGACGGTTCGGGCACCAGCTTCATCTGGACGAACTACCTGTCGAAGGTCAACGCGGACTGGAAGTCGAAGGTCGGTGAAGGCGCAACGGTCAGCTGGCCGACGGGCACGGGCGGCAAGGGCAACGACGGCGTCGCAGCCTTCGTGCAACGTCTGCCGGGCGCGATCGGTTACGTCGAATGGGCATACGCGAAGCAAAACAAGATGGTCTACGTCGACCTGAAGAACTCGGCCGGCAACGTGGTTGAGCCGAAGACGGAAACGTTCAAGGCCGCGGCTGCTGGCGCGGACTGGTCGAAGTCGTTCTACCAGATCCTGACGAACGAGCCGGGCAAGGACGCATGGCCGGTCGTCGGCGCAACGTTCGTGCTGCTGCACACGACGCAGGACAAGGCACCGCAAGGCGCCGAAACGCTGAAGTTCTTCGACTGGGCATTCAAGAACGGTACGCCGGCTGCTGACAGCCTCGACTACATCTCGCTGCCGGAATCGGTTGTGACGCAAATCAAGTCGCAATGGAAAGACAAGGTGAAGGACGCTTCGGGCAAGCCGGTCGCCGAATAAGCGTTAGCGCGTAGCAACAAGCCGCCCCGCCTCATGTGAGGCGGGGCGGCTCTAGTACTGGTTGCATGGCGTCGTGTCATGCAGCATATGGTCACAGGTGCATAGGTTCTTATGTCCGACATCCCCCTCGTGTCGAGCACGTCCGGCCGCACGGCGCAGCAGAAAGCGCCGAGTCGCGCCGGCGATGTTATTTTCGGTGGCCTCGCGCGCCTCGCCGCGATCATCACGTTGCTGCTGCTCGGCGGCATCATCCTTTCGCTGATCGTCGCCTCCTGGCCGTCGATGCGTCAATTCGGTCTGAGCTTCCTGTGGACCGCGGACTGGGATCCACCCAGCCAGAAGTTCGGCGCGCTGGTGCCTATCTACGGCACGATTGCGACGTCGATCATTGCTCTCGTCATTGCGGTGCCGGTCAGCTTCGGCATCGCGCTGTTCCTCACTGAACTGGCGCCCGCGTGGCTGCGCCGGCCGCTCGGTATCGCCATCGAGCTGCTGGCTGCGATCCCTTCGATCGTCTACGGTATGTGGGGCCTGCTGGTGTTCGCGCCGATCTTCGCGACCTGGTTCGAGAAGCCGCTCGGCACGGTGCTCGGCGGCATTCCCTTTATCGGCGCGTTCTTCCAGGGGCCGCCCATCGGTATCGGCATCCTGTGTGCGGGCGTGATCCTCGCCATCATGATCATTCCGTACATTGCCTCGGTGATGCGCGACGTGTTCGAAGTCACGCCGGTCCTGCTGAAAGAGTCGGCTTACGGCATCGGCTGCACGACCTGGGAAGTGATGTGGAAGATCGTCCTGCCCTTCACCAAGAGCGGCGTGATCGGCGGCGTCATGCTGGGCCTCGGCCGCGCGCTCGGCGAAACGATGGCGGTGACCTTCGTGATCGGCAACACCAACCTGCTCGATAACGTCTCGCTGTTTTCGCCGGGCAACAGTATTACCTCGGCGCTCGCCAACGAGTTCGCGGAAGCGGAACCGGGCCTGCACACCTCGGCGCTGATGGAACTGGGCCTGATCCTGTTTGTGATTACTTTCTTTGTGCTGGCGATCTCGAAGATCATGCTGCTTCGCCTCGAAAAAGGGGAGGGCGCGAAATGAGCCAGTCCACCCTGAATATTCCCGGTTCGGACGACGCCGAAGTTCTGGAGGCCATGCGGACCAAACTGCAGGGCCGCCGCCGCGTGAAGAATGCGATTGCGCTGACGCTCTCGCTCGCGGCCATGGCTTTCGGTCTGATCTGGCTGGTATGGATTCTGTTCACGACGCTGCGTCTCGGGATCGGCGGTTTGTCGATCGAACTGTTCACGCAGTCGACGCCGCCGCCGAACACCGATGGCGGCGGTCTCGCCAACGCCATCGTCGGCAGTCTGATGCTGATTTCGCTGGCGACGTTCGTCGGCACGCCGATCGGCATTCTGGCGGGCGTGTATCTCGCGGAATACGGCCAGAAGGGCTGGCTTGCCGCCGTCACACGCTTTATCAACGACATCCTGCTGTCGGCGCCGTCGATCGTGGTGGGCCTGTTCGTCTACGCGCTGTTCGTCTCGAAGCTGGGTCACTTCAGCGGCTGGGCCGGGGTGGTCGCGCTCGCGCTGCTGCAGATTCCGATCGTGATCCGCACTACCGAAAACATGCTGAAGCTGGTGCCGAACGCCCTGCGCGAAGCCGCTTTCGCACTCGGCACGCCGAAGTGGAAGATGGTGATGTCGATTACGTTGAAGGCGTCGGTGGCCGGCATCATCACGGGCGTGCTGCTCGGTGTCGCGCGGATTGCCGGTGAAACGGCGCCGCTGCTGTTCACCGCCATGTCGAACCAGTTCTTCTCGTTGAACATGAACCAGCCGGTCGCAAACCTGCCGGTCACGATCTATCAGTTTGCGATGAGCGCCTTCCCGCAGTGGCAATCGCTTGCCTGGGCCGGCGTGTTCCTGATCACGCTCGGGGTGCTGGGATTGAATATCCTCGCGCGTACGATCTTTTCGAAAAAGTAAGGGCGGAGTAATCCGATGAACATGGCAGAAACTCAACTCAATCCGATCGCGCGTCCCACCGCGCCCGCCGGTTTCGACCCCGCCCAGGGCGACAGTGCCCAAGCGTCGGCGCAGCCGAAGATCGAGGTCAACGACCTCAACTTCTTCTACGGCAAGTACCACGCGTTGAAGAACATCAACCTGCGCATTCCGGAAGGCAAGGTGACCGCGTTCATCGGCCCGTCGGGTTGCGGCAAGTCCACGTTGCTGCGCACCTTCAACAAGATGTACGCGCTCTATCCGGAGCAGCGCGCTGAAGGCGAGATCCTGATGGACGGCGAAAACCTGCTGACCTCCAAGCGCGATATTTCGCTGCTGCGCGCGCGGATCGGCATGGTGTTCCAGAAGCCGACGCCGTTTCCGATGTCGATTTACGACAACATCGCATTCGGCGTAAAGATGTTCGAAACGCTGCCGCGCTCGGAAATGGACGACCGCGTCGAATGGGCGCTGACCAAGGCGGCGCTCTGGAACGAAGTGAAGGACAAGCTCGGTCAGAGCGGCTACGGCCTCTCGGGCGGCCAGCAACAGCGTCTGTGCATTGCGCGCGGCATTGCGATCCGTCCGGAAGTGCTGCTGCTCGACGAACCGTGCTCGGCGCTCGACCCGATTTCGACGGGCCGTATCGAAGAACTGATCGCAGAACTGAAGAGCGACTACACCGTGGTGATCGTCACCCACAACATGCAACAGGCCGCACGGTGTTCGGACTACACTGCCTACATGTACCTCGGCGAGCTGATCGAGTTCGGTGATACCGAAAAGATCTTCATCAAGCCGGTCCGCAAGGAAACCGAGGATTACATTACCGGCCGCTTCGGTTAACTCCGGCGAGCACCATAAGGGAGCACGACATGTCCGACAAACACCTCTCAAGCCAGTTCGACGCCGACCTCAACCTGGTCTCGTCGAAGGTCCTCGAAATGGGCGGCCTGGTTGAATCGCAGATTGTCAACGCGATGCAGGCGCTCAACGAATTCGACCTGGATATGTGCGAGCAGGTTATCGCCGCCGAAGAGCGTCTGAACAAGATGGAAGTCGATATCGACGAAGAGTGCAGCAACATCATCGCGCGCCGCCAGCCGGCCGCGCGTGATCTGCGCCTGCTGATCGCGATTTCGAAGACCATCACGAATCTCGAACGCGCCGGCGACGAAGCGGAAAAAATCGCCAAGCGCACCAAGCGCCTGATGGAAGACGGCGCCTCGCGCACCATCAATATCGCCGAGATCAAACTCTCCGGCGAAATGGCGGTGTCGATCCTGCGCCGTGCGCTCGATGCGTTCGCGCGTCTCGATACGGTGGCGGCCGCGCAGATCGTGCGCGACGACAAGGCGATCGACGAAGAATTCCGCGCTTTCGTGCGCAAGCTGATTTCGTACATGACCGAAGATCCGCGCTCGATTTCAGTGGGCCTCGATTTCCTCTTCATCGCCAAGGCGATCGAGCGGATCGGCGACCACGCGAAGAACATCGCTGAATTCATCATCTACATCGTCAAGGGTACCGACGTGCGGCACAAGTCGCGCGACGCGCTCGAACGCGAAGCACTTAGTTAACCCCTGCATAAAGGTCAAGAGGTGCCGATGCCTAGCAGCATTCTCGTCATTGAAGATGAGCCCGCGATTTCAGAACTGATTTCGGTCAATCTTCAGCACGCGGGCCATTGCCCGATCCGCGCCTATAACGCGGAGCAGGCGCAGAACCTGATCAGCGATGTACTGCCCGACCTCGTCCTGCTCGACTGGATGCTGCCGGGCAAATCAGGCATCGCCTTCGCCCGCGATCTGCGCAACAACGAGCGGACCAAGCACATTCCCATCATCATGCTGACCGCACGTGGCGATGAGCAGGACAAGGTGCTCGGCCTCGAAATCGGCGCGGACGACTACGTCACCAAGCCGTTCTCTCCGAAAGAACTGATGGCGCGCATCAAGGCGGTGTTGCGCCGCCGCGCACCGCAGTTGACCGAGGACGTGGTGGCGATCAACGGTCTGAAGCTCGATCCGGCTACCCATCGGGTCGCGGCGCACGCGGAAGGTAGCGAGATCAAGCTCGATCTCGGGCCGACCGAGTTCCGTCTGCTGCACTTCTTCATGACCCATCCGGAGCGCGTGCATAGCCGCACGCAACTACTCGATCAGGTATGGGGCGACCACGTGTTCGTCGAAGAGCGCACGGTGGACGTTCATATCAAGCGTCTGCGCGCCGCGCTCAAGCCGGCGGGGTGCGATGCTATGATTGAAACGGTTCGGGGCAGCGGTTACCGGCTCGCCAAGAGCGCGTAACACGCTGTTGTATGCAGGCTGGGTAGTCCATCCACCCGGCTTGCTCTTAAGGCTGGATACGGTTAGCACCGTTGGCACTCCCGCGCTGCAAGCATCGATCGGCATCGATTGCGGCGCGTATCGTCTTCTCTTCGATCGCTAGAACATGAACATCATCTGGGCGCGTTCCATTGTGTCGGTCGTGCTGCTTGCTGTTCTGTGCGCGTTGCTTGGCGTGTTCGTCAGCGTCAAGACGGCACTGATCGTCGCGATCCTCGTGCTGCTCGCGCAGAGCGTCTTTAGCACCTTCCATAAGCAGCGTCTGTGGCGCCTGCTCGATGCGCCGGTCTACGGCGAAGTGCCGAGCGCGCCGGGTATCTGGGGCGAAATCTATTACCGGCTGCACAAGCTCGCGAAGCGCTGGCATGCCCAGGTGCGCCAGGTGGAACAGCAGCATTCGCGCTTTATTCAGGCCATCCAGGCGTCGCCGAACGGCGTGGCGATGCTCGACGACCACGACCAGATCGAGTGGTGCAACGCGATCTCCGAGGTGCATTTCGGACTCGATGCGAAGCGCGATCTGCGTCAGCACATCACGCACCTCGTGCGTCATCCCGACTTCGTGCGCTATCTGAATTCGCACCACTACGAGCAGATGCTGATCATGCGCGGGATGGGCGAGAAGCGCCAGAACGTGCTGTCGGTGCAGGTGTTTCCGTATGGAGAGAACCGCAAGCTGGTGCTGTCGCAGGACATCACCGAACTCGAACGCACCGACGCGATGCGGCGCGACTTCGTCGCCAACGTCTCGCATGAACTGAAAACGCCGCTCACCGTGTTGTCCGGTTTTCTGGAGACGATGCGCGAGTTGCCGCTGAGCGAAGCCGAGCGCGCCCGCTACCTCGAATTGATGGAGCAGCAGGCGGGGCGCATGCGGCATATCGTCAACGATTTGCTGGTGCTGGCCAAGCTGGAAGGCGACAACAAGCCGCCGAGCGACCAGATGATCGACATGCGTGCCGTGCTGCGGCATCTGCGCGACGACGCGGAGAATCTCTCCAAGGATCATCACGTGATCAGCTTCGACGCGGACGAAGGGCTCACCGTGACCGGCGTCGAAACGGAGATTCTCAGCGCGCTCGGCAACCTCGTCACCAACGCGATCCGCTACACACCGGACGGCGGCAAGATTCATGTGACATGGCAGGCGAGCGGCGGCAACGCGATTTTTTCCGTCACCGATAGCGGTCTCGGCATTCCCGCCGCGGATATTCCCAGGCTTACCGAACGATTTTATCGCGTGGACCGCAGCCGTTCGCGCGACACCGGCGGCACCGGTCTCGGTTTGGCGATCGTCAAGCACGTGCTGCAACGGCACGATGCGCAACTGGAAGTGAAGAGCGAAGAGGGGCGCGGCAGCACGTTCACCGTGCGCTTTCCGGTGTTCCGCACGGCGCGGCGGCAGCCGGCGCCGGCTTGACGGCTTAGACCCGCGTTACCGCTGGCCCAACAAAAAACCGCCTTTTTCAGGCGGTTTTTTTATTTCCAGCCTGGATACTGCAGGGCGGCCCGAGCGAATCGCGAGGGCCGCCCTGCATCAGGAACAGAACTTCCCGAGCAGGCTCATCTGCGCATTGCGCGACGATTTACCTGGCCGGCGGCGCCGATAATGACCGTCGCTGGCCATCAGCCACGCGGTCTGGTTATCGCCGAGGAAGGCTGACAGGCCTTCGGCGATCACGCGCCGTTTCAGGCGCCGATTGTTGATCGGGAACGCCACTTCGACGCGGCGGAAGAAGTTCCGATCCATCCAGTCGGCGCTGGACAGGTACACGTCTTCCTTGCCTTCGTTGTAGAAGTAGAAGATGCGGTGATGTTCGAGAAAGCGCCCGACGATCGAACGCACCGTGATGTTCTCCGACAATCCCGGCACGCCCGGCTGCAACGAACACACGCCGCGCACGATCAGATCGATCTTCACGCCCGCCATCGACGCTTCGTACAGCTCAGCAATCACAGTCGGTTCGAGCAGCGCATTCATCTTGGCGACGATGCGTGCCTTCTTGCCGGCGCGCGCGTGCTCCGCCTCGGCGCGAATCGCCTCGACGAGTTTCGGATGCAGCGTGAACGGCGACTGCCACAACTCGTGCAGCTTCAGTTCGCCGCCGATGCCGGTGAGTTGCTGGAACACATGGTGGACGTCTTCGCAGATTTTCTGGTCGGAGGTCATCAGGCCGAAGTCGGTATAAAGGCGTGCCGTGCGCGGGTGATAGTTGCCGGTGCCCAGATGCGCATAGCGCTTCAACACCATCTTGCCGTGTTCGGCGACGCGCCGCACGATCAGCATCATCTTCGCGTGGCACTTGTGGCCCACCACGCCGTACACGACGTGCGCGCCCACCGCTTCGAGCTGCGCCGCCCAGTTGATGTTGGTCTCTTCGTCGAAGCGCGCGAGCAGTTCCACCACGACAGTGACTTCCTTGCCGTTACGCGCGGCCTGCATCAGCGCGTCCATCAGCGGCGAATCGGTGCCGGTGCGGTAGATGGTCTGCTTGATCGCCATCACGTTCGGGTCTTTGGCGGCCTGCAGCAGCAGTTCGAGCACCGGCTGGAAGCTCTCGTAAGGATGATGCAGCAGCACGTCGCCCTGATCGACCACGTCGAACAGGCTGGCGCTATTGGCGATCTGCGGCGGAATCGACGGAATATGCGGGACGAATTTCAGGTCGGGCCGGTCCACCATCTCCGGTAACTGCATCAGCCGCACCAGATTGACGGGGCCGTTGACGAAGTAGCAATCCTTATCGGACAGGCTGCTTTCGTCGAGCAGGCGCCGCACCAGATGCGCGGGCGTATCCGCCGACACTTCGAGGCGCACCGCGTTGCCCAGATGCCGCGCCGGCAGTTCGCCTTGCAGCGCGACGCGCAGATTGGTGATTTCGTCTTCATCGACGAACAGTTCGCTGTTGCGTGTAATACGGAACTGGTTGCAGCTACGCACCACCAGATTTGGAAACAGCTCGCCGACGAAACGCTGCAAGAGCGAGCTCAGCAGCACGAAGCCATGCGGATAACCCGACAGTTCCTGCGGCATGCGCACGAGCCGCGGCAAGGCGCGCGGCGCCTGCACGATGCCCATCAGCGCCTGGCGGCCGAACGCGTCCTTGCCTTCCAGTTCGACGACGAAGTTCAGGCTCTTGTTGAGCACTCGCGGGAAGGGATGCGCGGGATCGAGGCCGATCGGCGTCAGGACGGGCAGCAGTTCGTCGAAGAAATAATTGCGCGCCCATTCGGTCTGCGCTTCGTTCCACGCTTCCGTGCCGTGAAAATAAATGCCTTCCTGTTCGAGCGCAGAGAGTACTGTGTCGTGCAGCATGCGGTACTGGCGATGCACGAGCTTCTGCGCACGCTCGACCACGAGGTCGTACACGTGCTGCAAGGACATGCCATCCGGCGACAACGCGCCCGGGTTGTCGCGCATCTGCTCCTGCAAACCGGCCATTCGGACTTCGAAGAATTCGTCGAGATTGCTGCTGGTGATGCAGATGAAACGCAGGCGTTCGAGCAGGGGCACGGCGGGGTCGGCGGCTTGCGCCAACACGCGCTCGTTAAATCCCAGGATGCCCAGTTCGCGATTCAACAGGGGGTAGCGGGTGGACATCGGCGGCGAGAATGGAAGGTCAGGTAGGGACGACGAAAGACGCTCGGAAATTCTCACAGTATGATGAAGCTCTTATGACAATTTACAAATTATAAACTTTCGAGTGGCGCGGCTTATGTCGTAAATATGACGTAATAATCGTGGGACCATATGGGTCCATAACGCAGGCATTCACCGCGAAGGTTACATCGTGAGGTCGGGTACGCTTAAAATGGGGGCTTTAAACGGCGGAGCCGGTAACAAACTGGCTGCGCTTGCGCGTATGGAGTCCGCTCAATCGATGGTCAACACTCCACAACTTCTCGCTGCGGTCGATCTCGGCTCGAATAGCTTTCGTCTGATCGTGGGACGGGTCGAAGAAACCGATGCCGGCAGCCAGATCTATCAGGTCGACGCGTTACGCGAGCCGGTGCGGCTCGCGGCGGGCCTGTCGAGCGACAAGATGCTCGACCGCGCCTCGCAGGTGCGCGGCTGGGACGCGCTCAAACGCTTCGGCGAACGGCTGCGCGATTTCCATCCCGATCACGTGCGCGCGGTGGCCACCAACACGCTGCGGATCGCCAAAAACGCCGGCGAGTTCCTCGGCGAGGCACAGGCTGCCTTGGGTTTTCCGATCGAAGTGATTGCCGGGCGCGAAGAGGCTCGTCTGATTTATGCAGGCGCCGCGCACTCGGTGCCGGCGAGTCCCGGCAAACGGCTCGTGGTCGATATTGGCGGCGGTTCCACGGAATTCATCATCGGCTCGCATTACACGCCGATCAAGATGGAGAGCCTGTATATCGGCTGCGTGAGCCATAGCCGGACTTTCTTCCCGGCGGGCAATGTCGACGAATACACCATGCGCCAGGCTGAACTCGCGGCCGGCCGCGAAATCCAGATTATTTCCAACGAGTACAAGAAGACCGGCTGGGAGCAGGCCATCGGTTCGTCCGGCACGGCGCGCGCGCTGGCGGAACTGGTCGAAGCGAACGGTTTCAACGACCCCGGCATCACGCACGGCATTTCGCGCGGCGGCCTTGAACGGCTGAAGCGCGCGCTGATCAAGGCCGAAAACGTCAATCGCCTGAAACTGGTGGCGCTCAAAGGCGATCGCATTCCGGTGCTGGCGGGCGGTCTGTCGATCATGCTCGCGGTGTTCGACGAACTGGGCGTCGATTATGTCGACACCACCGACGGCGCCTTGCGTCTGGGCGTGCTGTACGACCTGCTGGGCCGTTCGCAGCACGAAGACATGCGCACGGTCACGGTGGAAGGCTTCATGCGCCGCTATGGTGTGGATCGCGCGCAGGCCGGGCGCATCGGCGAACTGGCGGTGAGTTTCTACGACCAGTTTGCCGAGCCGGATTCGGAGCGGCGCGCCGAAAACCGCATGTTCCTGGGCTGGGCGGCGTCGCTCCATGAGATCGGTTTGTCGATCTCGCACAGCGCCTATCACAAGCATTCGGCGTATATCGCCAGCAACGCGGACATGCCCGGTTTCTCGCGCACCGATCAGGCGCGTCTGGCGGCGCTCGTGCTCGGTCATGCGGGCAAGCTCGGCAAGCTGTCGCAAACGCGTGAAGTGGAATGGCCGCTGCTGTTCTGTCTGCGTCTCGCGGCATTGCTGTGCCGGCGCCGTGCCGACGTGGGCCTGCCGGGCATCGCCGTCTCGCGTGCGAATAATGGCTATGAAGTGCGCCTGCCCAAGGAGTGGGTGGCGAACAATCCACTTACCGATTACAGCCTGATCCAGGAAGCGGCGGAATGGGAGAAGGTCGGCATCCCGTATCGCGTCGTTTATACGGACGACTGACGATCCGCCGTCTTCAGGCATATCGAAGGGGCGCAGCGAAAGGAAACAGCCCGGCGGAGCACACGCTCCGCCGGGCTGTTTTATTGGCAACTACCCCCGTAGTGCTTGATCGTTGTGCTTCGGCTTAAACCGGCAAGGCATCGCCCAGGAAGTGACGCGCATAACGTGCGTTGATTTCGGACAGGCGCAGCAGCGTCAGAAAATCGGCGGTGTTGAAATCAGGATCCCAAGCCGGTGCGCCGCAGATTTTCGCGCCGAGCCGCAGATAACCTTTGACGAGCGGCGGCGGTGCGACGTCCGCGCCGGTTTGCAGTTCTTCGACGGGCAGCGGCGTGTGCGGAAACGCGCGGTACTCCTGCGCCGTCAGCGCGTTGTCGCGCAGTGCGCAGTACAGATTCGCCGCATAGTGGCCGCCGTCGCCCATCGCCACGCTGGCGCAACCGAGCATGGTTTCGTAGCCGTTATGCAGCATGTACGCGCCGAGTCCGCCCCACAGCGACATGATCACCGCGCCGCTGCGATAGTCCGGATGCACGCACGAGCGGCCCACTTCGACCATTTTGGGGCGCAGGTGCGTAAGACGCGAGACGTCGAATTCGCTCTCCGCATAGAGACGCCCGATGCGTGCCGCCTGGTGCGGCGGCAGCGCGCGATAGGTGCCCACCACCTTCAGCGTGTCGAGGTCGCGCACCAGCAGGTGGTCGCAATAGTGATCGAAGGCGTCGACGTCGAGGCCCGCGGGACCGGTCAGGCGGGCGCCCATTTCGTCGGCGAAGACGCGATAGCGCAGATGCTGCGCTTCGCGAAGCTCTTCGTCGGTGCGCGCCCAGGCCACCTGCAGCCGATGTTGCGCGGTGACCGTTTCCTCGGCGCGCGGCAGCCGACGGCGCGTCTCGAGGGTCGAAGCGAGCGGCAGGGAAGACGTCGGCAGATCTTGCATGTGGGCGTCCTAGGCGGAAAAGGAGGATTTCGCTTTTTCGCCAATGTAGTAACGCCCGGTGACGCTCGCGTGGCAGCGTCGTGACCATTAGATGACGGTCCGTAAGGTGCCCGCGTAATTTGCGTTTCGTTGTTTTACAAAAGATCGGGACCGATGGCTGCGCGCAACACCACCTGTTCGTCGCCGTCCCGCTCACGGCTTGCGAGCCACCATACGCCGGCTTTTTTGAGCGGCCAGCTCGCGCTGCTTTGGGCGAGCAGTTGGGCGGCGACGTGTCCCAGAGTGGGCTGATGGCCGACGATCAGCACGGTCGGCGCGATGCCTTCCGGCCAGCCGGCGGCGTTGAGCACGTCGGCTGCGCTGCCGCCGGGCGCGAGTTCGCGCACCACGCGGTATTGATCGGTCAGGCTTTCGACGGTCTGGATGGTGCGCGCGGCGGGGCTGGCGAGGATCACGGCATCCTCGTCGAGGCGGGCGCGCAGCCACTTGGCCACGGCTTGCGCCTGCTTGCGGCCGCGCACAGTCAGCTGACGGGCGAGGTCGCTCGGGGCGTTTTCTTCGGCCTCGGCGTGGCGCCAGAGGATCAGGTTCATGGTGCGTCTCCCGGTCTTGTCCGCGTCGCCAAGGGCCGCGACGCGGTCTTTCTTGTATCACTGTCGCATGGGCGCGCGCGTGACAGCAAGGTGGGATGACGAGGAGGCAAGGCGGCGGGACGGTTGCGGCGTATGAAGCCAGGCGTATGAAGCCAGCCCGGATGAAGCGTCGCTCAGGAAAGGGTCAGATTTACCATGCAGCACATGACGAGCAGCAGCAGGGCATACGCGACGGCGATGTCGAACGGGTAGCGCATGGCGGAACTCGACGGAATTTTGCTAGCAGCCATCTTAGACGGGCATTTTTCAGATGAACGTGGCGTAGCCCACAGTTCGCAAAAAGAGATTTGGGGACAGCGACTTTCCGCGGGGTTACGGCGTATCCGCACCTTGGTCCCGCGATTATGACGATTTCGGCAACAGTGTTTTCGGCGTCTAGGTATTTACCCTAGGTCGATGAATCCGTAGACTGTGTCCATCTGCCGCAACCAGGGTGGTTGTTGGCAACGCAGAAACAGATACCAGAGGTCGTCATCATGAAGTCGTTTATCGAAGCCGCAGTTATTGCTGCACTGATCGCCGCGCCGCTAGCGGCGTTTGCGCAATCGAACCAGCCGTTGACCCGCGCTGAAGTGCGCGCCGACCTGGTTCGCGTCGAGCAGGCTGGCTACAACCCGCATGACTGGTACCACTATCCGGCCAACATCCAGGCGGCTGAAGCTCGCATCGCCGCCGAAAAGGGTGCCTCGGCCAGCTATGGTTCGGGCAGCAACGGCTCGTCGCAAGCGGGCCAGCGCGCAGTTTCGCAGTAAGCGTAGCCGGCCGCGACGGCGCGTGATTGCGCGCCGCGCTGTGAGGTGTGTTGTGCAGCGCGGTGTGCCGTTATGATGCGCCACCGCGGGGCCGGACGACTCGAGTAGCTGGAAGATTGTGAGGCGGGCGCTGTCCACAGCGCGCGCCAGTATCAGGCAGGTCGGCTCTCGCCAGAGAGGCTGGCCTGGTTTGCCAGGCAGCGCTTTTCGCAGGTGCGCCGTGCAGGTTGTTGTGGGTGTGGGCAGTAATTGGAACGCCGCTGCGGCTGGGCGCAGCACCTGACAAGAGGCCGTCATGGACGCAACTGTTTTGACCACCGCCGTAGGGTTTTCGGTTTTGCTGTTTGCGCTGATCTTCGCGGTAGGCCACTACCGGCGCGAGTCGGCGCGCCGGCGTGTGATCGGCGAGATGCAGCGCCGTCGTGGTTATGAATTCAGCCGCCCGAAACACTGAGCCGCATCACGCATCACGCCTGACTCCGCGCAGGCGCTAGATTACCATCCCTCCTGAGACTTCAATGCGCTGCGCGTTGACCCAGCGATTGTCCTCGCCCAGCAGCGACGCGATCATCGGGCCGATGTCGTCGGGTACGCCCGCACGGCCGAGCGCCGTCCATTCCGCCACCCGTTTGTTGACCTCCGGGTTGTCACGCACCATGCCGCCGCTGAAATCGGTGGCGACGGCGCCGGGCGCCACCGTGTTGACGGCGATCCGGCGCGGGCCGAGCTCCTTGGCGAGATAACGGGTCAGCACTTCGACCGCGCCCTTCATGGATGCATACGACGCGCTGCCCGGCACGGCAACCCGCGTGAGCCCCGACGAAATATTGACGATGCGGCCGCCGTCCTGAATGAGCGGCAACAGCTTCTGCGTCAGAAAAAACACTCCTTTGAAATGGACGTGGTAGAGACTGTCCAGTTCTTCCTCGGTGGTTTGCTCGATTGCCACGTGATGCGACGTGCCGGCGTTGTTGACGAGATAGTCGAAACGCTCGGCGCCCAGTTGCGTCAGCGCTTCGCGGACCTGCGCCACGAATGGATCGAACGCGCTTACCTTGCCCGTATCGAGCGGCAAGGCGACGGCCCGTTGCCCTTCTTGCGCCACAAGGCTGACGACCTCATCGGCTTCGGCCTGATTGGCGCGGTAGGTGAAGATGGAACTGACGCCCCGTTTCGCCAGATGGAGCACCGTGTTGCGCCCCAGGCCGCGACTGCCGCCGGTGACGATGGCGATCTTCCTGGTGGTATCTGCTGTTTGTCCTGCTGTCATTGCTGCACTCCGGATTCGATAGGGAACAGCCAGCTTATGCCGCCCGCTCGCGCCGCTGAATGCCCGAACTGCCTCCGTTCTTGCCTGATCCTGCCAGGCGGCTCATTTGCCGGCGCAAGCGGCGGTAACATGCACCCATGCCGATGCGAAGGGAGTTCTCATGTCAAATGCCTTGCTCGAAGCCGTCAAGCGCTATACCGACCAGCACGCCGGGCAGTCCAATCCCATCCTGACCGCCATCGACGGCATGGCGATTCTGCGCGCGGATCATGAGCGGCCGCCGTCTCATCTGATCATGCGGCCGGCGCTTTGTGTCGTGGTGCAGGGGGCCAAGTGGACCACCTTTGGCGATCGGCGCTACGACTACCGGGCGGGACAAGCGCTCGTGGTGAGCGTCGAGATGCCCGCGCTCAGCCGGGTGGCACACGCGAGTCCCGCCGAGCCGTTCCTCGGTCTCGTGATCGAGTTCGATCTGGCGGTCGCGCGCGACGTCATGGAGCGCCTCGACTCACCGCCCACACCCGAAGACCCGTTTGGACACGGCGTATTCGTCACCGACTTCGAAGGCCCGCTGAGCGACTGCGTGCTGCGCCTCGTGCGTCTGCTCGACACGCCGCAGGCCATTCCGATTGTCGCGCCGCTGATCATGCGGGAAATCTGCTATTGGCTATTGACCGGCCCCGACGGCAACGAAGTCGCGCGGATGGTGCTGGCCAACGGTCACGCGCAGCGCGTCGTGAATGCAATCCATGCCTTGCGGGATCAATTTACCGAAACCGTGCGTATCGAAGACCTGGCCGCCGTGGCGCAGATGAGCCCGTCGGCATTTCACCGGCAGTTCAAGGCGCTGACGTCGATGACGCCGCTTCAGTATCAAAAGCAGATGCGCCTGCTGCAGGCCCGCAATCTGATGGTGGCGGGCCAGGCGAACGCGGAGGCGGCGGCGTACCAGGTGGGTTATGAAAGTCCGTCGCAATTCAGCCGCGAATACACGCGCATGTTTGGCGCGCCGCCGCGGCGTGACATTGCTACGCTGAAAACGGCCGTGATGGCATAGGGCTGGCTGCGCCGCGCCGGGCGCGCTTATTCACGAGCAGGAGTTATTCTGATTGTGAGATTTATAGAAACAGTGATTTCAAAACTTAGGTATTTACCCTAGGTCGCCCGATCTCTAGACTGTCTTTACCGGCTGCAAACAAACCTGCTTGCGGCCTCGCTAAAAACAAGTTCTGGAGGTAGTTATCATGAAATCGCTTATTAAGGCTGTTGCACTCGCTGCTGTTATCGCTGCTCCGATTGTTTCGTTCGCCCAGTCGAATCAGCCCGTGACGCGCGCTCAAGTCCGTAACGAACTGATCCAGCTGGAAAAGGCAGGTTACAACCCGTCCAACTCGAACGACACCCAATATCCGGCCGACCTTCAGGCCGCTGAAGCTAAGGTGGCGGCTCAGAACGCCGCGACGAGCGGTGTCGGTGGCGCGGTGAGCGGTTCGTCGGCGGCAGGCGCGCGGTAATTCGTCGGCCGCGGCATTGACCGGTTTGGCGCCTGGTTAAGATTGATCATTGAGTATTAAGGCGGATTGTTGAGCGACGCTTTGGCCGCGGTTTTTCGCCACATGCGATTTCAATAACTTGCGCTGCGTGAAACTGGCCTGCTATCGCGCAGAAAACGTGCGGTAGCGGGGCAGTTGCTTTCTGGACTCGCGACGCCAAAGACACGAGGCGAACGGATTTCACATTACCGCGACGCGCGTCGATTTCATTCATGTAATCAGGGCGACGTCCGGTAGTCGTTACAATCAGTCGATCGAATTCCTACCGGAGTGACCGGATGGCCAGCCTTTCGACTATCGTCCGTCTGTCTTTCAGCGACGACTCGCTCATCGGACCGGGCGCCTCGGACGCTTTACGGCATCCCGTCGGATTTGCGCGCCCGCTCGTGGCGGCGCTGCCCATGTTGCTGGTGTCGCTGCATGGCGCGCCCGCATTGGCCGGGGATATCGCTCAGAACACGCCCGCCGCATCGATGGCGCTCGCGACCGGGCTGTATGCGGCTCCCGGGCAATCCGCGGCCGTATCGACCGTGCAGACGCCTTCGGTGACGACGTCGCCGCTGCCGGAGCAAGCGCCGCCGGCTAGCGTCTCTGTGCCGGCGCCTGCGGTGATCGCGGCGGCGCCGCTCGCCAGCCCGCCCGCAACGACGACGGGATGGACCAATTACGTGACGGTGATCGCCAGCCTGGTGGGCGCGCTGGCGGGAATCGCCGGCATGATCATGGGTGGGCTCGCGCTGCGCCGGGTAAGTCGACGGCGACGCTATTGAGCGGTTTATTCACACGCCATTTTCGACCCTTTACGTGCAAAAGCCCGCTCGAAGCGGGCTGCGATAAATCCGGCAAATCAATTCAAACGGTTTAATGCGGGGACGGCCGCTCGGCCATTTCGCGTTGCTCGATCACGGCGCGGCGAACCGCTTCCAGCAGATCCGGATGCGTTTCAGAAGCCGGGGTTTCAATCAGCTTGCGGGGAGGGAGTTTGGCGCGAGGTTTCAGCGTCACACCATAGAGTTTTTGCGGCGCAGTCATGCTCGACCTCCGGTGTTGGCTTTGGCATTGGGCGGTTAATGCTTGCCGCAGCTTGCCGAAAAATTCTAGGCCTTTTTACACCGATTGTCTCGTTTAATGGCGCGAAAAACCTTCGGATATGGAGACGGGTATCAGCCGGCGTTTGCCCGATTATCGGGCGAACGCCTTGCCTTACCTCACCGATCCGTCATGCGTATTAGTTGCAGACATGGACCCGATGGTGATGGTGCCAGGCCCAATGGCAATGATGATGGTGATAATAATCCGCGAATGCCGGTGCCGTGGCGAACAGGGTGGTTGCGGCGACGGCTACAGCGATGCAAATCTTCTTCATAGGTATGCTCCAGGAAAGGTACCGTTAGCTTAACAGCAGTTTCCGTGCCCGCCCATATTGCGTCATATTCGCACAACTTTTCCATTGTGCGATTTGCAGGAAAAGTGATTTCAAATCTTAGGTATTTACCCTGGGTGAATGCTTTTCTACACTGTGATCACTGGCTGCACACAAACATGTTTGCAGTGCCGTAAAAACAATCACTGGAGGTCGTTACCATGAAATCGCTTATCAAGGCTGTCGCTATTGCTGTTGTCCTTTCCGCACCGGTCGCTTCGTTCGCTCAATCGAATCAGCCGTTGAGCCGCGCGGAAGTCCGCAGCCAACTGGTCCAACTCGAAAGCACCGGCTATCGTCCGGGTGGCGGACACGCCAGCTATCCCGACCAGATCCAGGCCGCTGAAGCGCAGGTTGCCGCCCGGAATGGCTCGACGAGTGGCGTCGGTGGCGTAGCAGGCGGTTCGTCGGAATCGGGCGCTCCGGCCGCTACTGCATCGGCGTTCGCTGGCTCGCGTTCGGTTTATTTTGGCCACTAAATTCATCGCCATAGTTTTTACGCGTCAGGTTTACTGAAATGTCCCGCTATACGTCGTCCTGATGGACGACAGACAGCGGGACATTTTTTTGTATTGCAGACGGGAAGCGCTATCGCCTGACGGCGTTTCAGTCGAGCGCGAGGCCATGCGCCGAGCAAGCCTGACGCATGGCGCGCAAGACGATCGGCTGCATCTTCTCGCCCCACGATTCCGGATGGGCGTCGAGGTATTGATCGACGATGGTGCCGACCTGTTTGGTATTGGCATTCATGCCGCTGATGCAGTGACGCAGTTTCTCGATCTTCGCATCGGGCGCGCCGAGCGCCGTCGAGTAAGAGAAGCCGTCGAGCATGCCGATGACGTAGGCGGCGCGCATCGCTTCACTGCCGCTGCGAAAGAACTTGCCGGTGAGAAAGCCGTCGTCGGCATCGGATGCCGGAGCCGCCTGGACGGTGGAGCAAAGAGCGACGAGCGCCAGAGCGGCTAGGGATTTGTTCATCTGATGTCGGTTCAAAAGAAAAGGGTGCGCTATTGTCTGCCGCGATTGTGACGATTCTGCGGGGACGTCCTAAATCGCCGTCATCCTCAAGGCCGCCACCGCAAGACATCTGCGCCCTGAATCCGAGCAGCAGTTCCCGCGGTCATCCCCTTTATGCAAAGCTGAATTCGATCGACGGCACTTCTGGCGCCCCGGCCGCACGCCTAAAGTCAGGTCAGCTTCTGGCCGCGGCTCCTCTCGCAAAGAAGACCCGCACGAAGCTCCCATCAAGCAAAAAGGAGTAGATCATGCTGACGAAAACGTCCCCCGCGCTTCTCGCCGAATCCACCATCGCGACCGACGACGCGCAATACTTCGAATACACCTCGTCCGCCAATCCGATTGGCGCGAAGCTCATCTCGCGCGTGCCGTTCCGTAACTTCGCGCCCTCGCTTTATGCGGACGGCGCAACCCGCATCGTACCGCTCGACCTGTCGGCGGAGTTGGGCTGTCCCGGTCCCGCGACCGGTCCCGGCTTGAGCGCCAACTTCCTGCGTATCAACGCGGGCGATGCGTTGACGCTCGACCCTAATGCGACCTCGCAGGTTTGCTACGTCATCAGCGGAACGGGCAGCGTGACGCAGGGCGAAACGAGCTTTCCGTTCGCGCAAGGCGATTTCTTCACGCTGCCAGGCGGCCATGCCGCCGTGTTGTCCGCGGACGCGACGGCGACGCTTTATTACGTCAACGATGCGCCGCTTCTGACCTATCTGGGCACGACCGGCGTGCAGGCGCGCTTTGCGCCCACACGCTATCCGGCCGCCCTGGCGCAGGCCGAATTGCGCAAGGTCGCGCAAGAAGCCAATGCGGGACGGCGCAACCGTATCAGCGTGCTGATGGGCAATGCCAACTTCCCGCAGACGCGCACGGTCACGCACGTGCTGTGGGCCATGTTCGGCATCGTGCCGCCTCATTCCGTGCAGAAGCCGCACCGGCACCAGTCGATTGCGCTCGACTTCATCGCCGGGGGCAAGCCGGGCGTCTATACATTGGTCGGAACCGAACTGGACGGCGAGGGCAATATCGTGAATCCGACTCGCGTCGATTGGGAAGCGGGCATGGCGTTCGTCACGCCGCCGGGATACTGGCACGCGCATTTCAACGAAACGAACGAAAACGCCTACGTGATTCCGATTCAGGACGCCGGCTTGCAGACCTATCTGCGCACGCTCGACATCCGCTTCGCTCATTAAGGTTGACGCTATAGCGCGAGTCCGTCGTCCCAGTACGGCGGCTCGCCGAACGCTTCGGCGTAGAAATCCACGAAGGCACGTACTTTCGACGAGACGATTTTCTTCGGCGGGTAGACCGCCCAGACTGCGGGTTCGGCGCGTCCGATGCGCGCTTCCCACTCAGGCAGTGCATGCTGCAGGCGGCCTTCGCGCAGCGCGGTGGAGGCGAGCCAGGTTGGCAGAAGCGCCACGCCGCAGCCGGCCACGGCGAGCGCGAGCACGGCTTCGGAATCGTCCGCACGCAGGCGTCCCTGCAATTCCACCAGCACCTGTTGCGGCGACGCTTGCGCATCGGCAGCGGCGCGGGTGAAAGACCATTTGTCGTCCGGCACGAGCGACAGGCGCAGCACTTCGTGCGCGGCCAGATCCTGCGGGGCGTGAGGCATGCCGTTGCGCGCGAAATACGCGGGGCTGCCGCAGACGATACGACGATGCGGCGCAATGCGTCGCGCCATCAACGACGAATCGGGTAGCACGCCGATGCGAATGGCGACGTCGACGCCGGCGTCGATCATGTTGAGCGTTTCGTCGGTCGAGACGATATCGAGGTCGATGGCGGGATAGCGCGCCATGAAATCCGGCAGATGCGCAACGATATGACGGCGCCCGAATGCCGGCGGCATGGTGACGCGCAACACGCCCTGCGGCGTGCGATTGAGCGACGACGTGACCTCGCGCGCGTCGTCGAGCGCCTGCAGCGCAAGCATGGCGTGCTCACGAAACAGCCTGCCGCCTTCTGTCAGGACGAGCCCACGCGTCGAGCGGTTGAAGAGGGCGATGCCCAGATCTTTTTCCAGCTCGGTGATGTAGCGGGAGACAGTGGAGGTCTTGACGGCCAGTTCGTGCGCCGTCTTGCTGAAGCTCTGCAGTTCCGCTGCGCAAACGAAGGCCCGAACGGCGGCGAAGTAGTCCATGGGGGTTAGACGGAATTGCCGCGCCGCTGCGGTGGCCGGCGATGATGATGACGCGGCGGCGGCACCGGCCGGCAGCGGCGCACCAGATGGCCGCGATACCAGACACGTTTGCACACCACACGGGGATGCGCCTCGGCACTGACGGGCGCGAATGCTGCGGCGAATGCCGCCAGCAGGATGAGCGATACGAATTTACGCACGGATCGATCCTTAAATGGCTTTCTAATGGCTTCAGTCCGTGAGCGGGGGGGGGGGGGCCGTCTGAATCCGCCCGTCTGAATCCGCTCAACCGGACGTCATTATTAGGGAAACCCAAAGACAAAAGAAAAAGGGTTACACGCCGAAACGTGTAACCCTTTGATTCTATGGTCGGAGCGATAGGATTCGAACCTACGACCCTCTGATCCCAAATCAGATGCGCTACCAGGCTGCGCTACGCTCCGACGAATCAGAGATCATATCGTGTCAGACCTGAGGGCGTCAATCTCGAATTGCGAAAAACCAGGAGCGGGCGTTCCGTATGCCCGATTCAACACGTCACGCATCGCTCCTGTTCGCCTGCATGGCGGGGATGCGGCTGGCCATCGCGAAGCACGCAGGTGCGGCGTTCGATCCAGACCGAGTCGCCGAACTCATGCGTGCGATAGCCATGTGTCGCGAGAGCCTCGTTCGCATCCAGCAACGTCACGGCATCGGTGAAGGCGCGCAGCAGGGCGTAGTGGCTCGTGTCCGGTTCGTGCGTGCCGGAGACGATGACGTCGGCGACGCGCAATTGCGTCTGCGGCCCGATGCGCTGGGTCGCGACTCCATCGCCCGCGCGGATGATGCCGTCGCGCGCCGCCGCATGCTCCAGCGCCCGTACCACCGTCGTGCCGATCGCCACGACGCGTCCGCGCCGGGCGCGCGTCGCCGCGATCAGGGCGGCGGTGGTCGCGGGAATGCGGTAGGGCTCGTCGAATGGCAGGCGCTGATCGAGCGCGGCATCGCCGATGGACGACAGGCCGGCCGCATGCGTGAGCGTAGCGAACGAAACGCCGCGCGCGTGCAGCGTTTCGACGATCCGCCAGTCGAGCACGAAGCCTGCCGATGGTGCTTCGAACGCCACCGGCTGTGCGGCGATCGCGGTCCACACGTCCCACAAGGCCAGCGCATCGTGCAGATGCGCGTACTGCACCGGCTTGCCCTGTTTCGCCAGGGCGCGCCAGATGTGGGCGGCGTCGCCGTCGAATTGCAGCTCTACAAGTCGCGGATGATCCAGCATGCGCACGATCGTCGCGCCGAGCGTGCCGAGCGTCAGCCGGTCGCGAGATTTAAGCACGGGCGGGGCGAGACGCGCTTCGGTCGGCGTATGGAAATCGCCCGCGCCGAACACCACGGCGCTAAACCGTTCGACGTCTTTCGGATCGAGCGACGCGCGCCCGGCAAGGCGAATTTCGATCTGCGATCCGCTGGGTTCATGGATGCCTTGCAGGCTGGCCGGCAACGTGGCCGCATCGTTGGCGATGACGCAATCGCCGGGTCGCAGCAAATCGGCAAAGGTGCTTCGCGGACGATGCTCGATGTGGCCGCGCGGGTCGATCACCAGCAAGCGTGCATCGTGCGGACGTTGGATCGGCAGGGTAGCAGCGCGCATCGTCATGGCCGTTCTCCTTCTTCCGCAGTGGTGGTTTCTTCGCGCCCAGGCGTGGCTTGCCGCAGGGCTTGCAAGGCAGATTCGATGGCATCGGCGAATTCGCGGGCGGCGTCGGCGGGGCGCTTCAAGGTGGCGGGGTCGTCGCCGGGCGCGGCCAGCGCGTGCAGCGGCGTGTCCATGTCACCGGGGTCGAGCGACAACACCCGCACGCGCTGCGCCGCCAGTTCCTGGTCCCAGATGCGACTCATATGATGCAGCGCGGCTTTGCTCGCGCCGTAGGCGCCCCATGTGGGATACGGCTGGATGGCCGCGTCGCTCGAAACGTTCAGCACGAGCGCGCCGCCGTGTTCGCGTGCCGCGGCGCTCAACGAGCCGAGCAGGGCGCGCGTGAGGCGAAACGGTCCGAGCAGATTGGTCGCGAGCGCGGTCTCGAAGTCTTCGCATGGCGTGTCGGCGAGCAGGGCGAGCGGCACGGGGCCGAGCGCCGAGGCGTTGTTCACCAGCACGTCGACGCCGCCAAGCACGCCGCTGATCTGCGTCGCAAGCGGATAGATGTCCGCCTTGTTCGCGATGTCGCCAACGATGCCGACCACGCGCTCCGCGTGCGAACGCGCCGCTGCGATGTCGGCCACGCGCCGTTCACGCCGGGCGACGAAGGCGACGCTCGCACCGCGCGCCAGCAGTTCGTCGAGCAAGGCAAGGCCGAGTCCCGAGGTGCCGCCGGTGAGCGCGACGCGAATGCCATGCAGGCTCGGGTGGGTTGATTTCATGCGGGTTCTCCGTTGAGGGCGAGACGTTGCGCTTTACCTCTGCTGTCTCGATGGCCCGATAATAGGAACCCCACGCCGCACGGCCGAGTGCGATGTCCAACTCCTTGTCAGAAAGTCGATACGATGGACGAGACCGCTTACGAACCCGCACGCGAGAGCGCAGCCGATGCGTCACATGCGGCGCAGCATCTGGCGCGCAACCTGGTCGCATTGCGCCACGCCCGCGCGCTCACGCAAGAAGGGCTCGCGAAGGCCTCGGGCGTGCCGCGCTCGACGGTGGCGAATCTGGAATCGGGCGAGGGCAATCCGTCGCTGGCGGTGCTGATGAAGGTGGCGGGGGCGCTCGGCGCGCCGCTCGATGAACTGCTGGCGTCGCCGCGCGCCAAGGTGCGCAAGTGGGGCGCGGACGATATCTCGGCGCAAAATCGCGGCAACGGTTTGACGATCCGCCCGCTGGTCCCGGAGCCGATGCCGGACGGCATTCTCGAGACGATGTCTTTCGCGCCGGGTGCCTATATGCGCGGCACGCCGCATCTGCCCGGCACGCGCGAGTATTTCACCTGCATGGAAGGGCGCGTCGCGATTTTCGTAGCGGGAGAGCGGCACGCTCTGGAGACGGGCGATGTGCTCGCCTTTCCAGGGCACGTGCCGCATTCGTATCGCAACGAGGATGCGCAGAGCGAGGCGCTTGGGGTCTCGGTGGTTGTGCTGGCGAAGGCGGGAGTGTAAGCGGTTCGCAGTGCCGGCGGCGCTGCGAACCGTTGCCGCTTAATGCCTGCGCCGCGTCCAGTTGAGCAGGTGATGCTCCGACAACCAGTGGTGCATCATGCCTTCGCCGTTGTGTTCACGGCGATAGGTCCGCGATTCGAAAATCGACAGCCCTATCAGCACCAGCAGGCCTACACCTAGCCCGATAAAACCCGCGATCGATTCGGTATCCATGGCAGCCTCCTTTGACGATTGCAGCCATCCGTACATAGTAGTTCACGCTTCGCCAAAACGGCATATGCGCGACGCATGGGCTATGCATATGCCCTATGCGCAGCGCCGCCGTCGATGCGGCGGCTGGCGCTTTGCAGGTAGACTCTCGGCGCGCCTACGTCGTTAGGTTTACTTTTGAGAGTCTATGAATCGCGCCCTTTTGACTGCTGTTTTTGCCGTGGCCGCTCTCGCCGGCTGTTCGAACGATCCCGCTGCCGGCCATCACGGGCCGCCGCCAAAAGATCCGCCGGATTACCACGGCGTGCCCACCGACGACCGTCCGCCGACCATCCTCGACACGCCGGATGCGCCGCAGGCCGCACCGCAGCAAGCCGCACCGAAATAAACGCGTGCGAACGGCATTGCCGGCGTGGCGTGCCCGCCCGGCAATCTGCGATACCCCGAGCCGATCGTGCAGAAGGCGGAATGAAGGCGAAGCGCCGACGCGGGCACGCCGGCGCTTCTGACCCGCGCAGACTGTTCGCGCGGAGAGCGCGGGCTGCAGCCATTCTAGGACGCGCGGCCTGCCCGATATGTATGCGCTTGTTTCAACCCGTAACGGGAATGCGCGCGAGCCGATGCGCAGGCAAAACGGGGCATGGCGCCGTCAACCGCGTTCCTGCACGCAGACCCACGGCGATACCACCACGGCCCAGAGGTCCGGATCGCGCGCGGCGAAATCGGCGGCGGTCTCGGCCTGAACCCGTTCGAGCAGACCTGCCGACAGCCACTGCGTGACTTGCGTCGTATCGTCGTTGGCGATAGCCTCGGCGACGCTCACCAGATCGAGGTCGCGCGCGACGCGCAGCAGGATGCCGCGGGCGAAGAAGCGCTCCAGTTCCGGCCAGCCGATCTGCGCAGTTTCGGCCAGCAGCGAGAGGTAGAGCGGGCTATGGGCGGCGTCGTTCGAGGTCATCTTGGTAGCGGATTGCGGGTCGGCGGGCCGTTACTATAAACCATGGGCGCGTGCGTCACGGCCGCAGCTGACGCCGGTACGCCCGGCATTTTGCGCCGATGGACGCGCCGTTTTTGCCTTAACTTCACCGGACCGTCACCGTCCGTGGGCCGGCGCACGCCGCGCCGAACAGGAATCGCTTTTTCATGCCGAACAATTCTACGACGCCGGCCGCCGGCATTCATACCGTCGCCGGCGTCACGCTCGCTCGCGAAGACGTGCAGCAGCTTCTCGCCGCGCATCGGCAGCCGCTGCGCTTCGAAGATTGCGATTTCGAGGGCGCGGACTTATCGCGGCTCGATTTGCGCGGTGTCGAATTTCATCGTTGCACGATCGCCGAGACGTCGTTTTTCGGCGCGACGCTGACGCAGAGCCGCTGGCTGCGCTGTCGCGGCCGGCAGGCGGATTTCGCTTCCGCGGACCTCGTCGACGCCGCGTTTCAGTCGAGCGATCTCAACAATACGACCTGGCGCCGCGCGAGGCTCGCCTCGGCCAGCTTCAACGGCTGCAAGCTGACCGGCGCGAATTTCGAGGATTGCAGCGCGTTGGGGCTGAGTTTTGTGGAAACCTTGCTGATCGGCGCGTATCTGCGCGGCCTGTCGTTTCGTAAAGCCACGCTGCAGGAACTCGATTTCTCCGATGCGGATCTGGCGGGCGCTGATTTTCGCGAGGCGACTTTTGCTGGCGGCAGTCTCAAGGACGCCAATCTCAAGGGCGCCCGCTTCGACGGCGCGGATCTGCGTCTGGTGGACCTGAGCGGCGTCCGGCTGGTCGATGCGGGATTGTTCAAGGGCGCCACCATTTCGCATCAGCAGGCCGCGGTTCTGGTCACCGAACTGGGTTTGCGTGTGCTTTGAGGCGGAATTCGCAAATAGCGAAATAATGGCCGGCGCCGCTGTTATCCGGATATGGCCGCAATGCCAGGCGGCTCGATTCCGAATGTGCGGTATCGATCATTCAGAGGTTTATCTCGGCATATTTAACAGATAAAATGCTCCGCATGATGCGAATAAATCAGAAAATCCGATGAAAGAAACGAGCGGTTGAAAAAAAGATTGATGATTTAATTCGCCGATGCGTGCGGTTTCGTACCAAGGGTTGTAAGCTATAAAAGTTGAAGCTGACGCTTTTAAGGCGCAGATATTTTTACCACGCCCACGTGATTTCCTGCCACCCTTGACTTGTCGACCTGGCTATATGCGGCAAGGGCCCAGCGGGATTTCAATGCCTTATTTCGGAGCCTGCTCAAGGCTTCCATCCCGTTTCATTTGACTCGGTTTATTCGAGTTATCTCGCTATTTTATGTTCACGGAATGCGTATTCCGTGCGGCGACTCACATTATCTGCGCAATTAATTGATTGCATATGCCGGAATGCATTGATAGATTCCGTACTGGCGCATGGTGAACCGGTCCTTTACCGATATGCGCCGAACCCCCGTTAGCCCGGCCTAGAGCCGGGCTTTTTTTCGTCCGATTATGGCGTTGCATTCGATGCGATTTATTGCGGATTAATTGACATCGAGCGCGAGGTCCGAGGCAAATGCGCGCGATCAAGTCTCGTGCCTGCCCCCGCTATGCCGCCGTGCGGGCGATCTCGGGCGGCAGATGCGCCGCCCCGTTATTACTGCTTGCAGCGCACCACCATGGAGCGGTTCTTGACGTTGGCGCCGAAGATGCCGCCCACCGTCCCGCCCGATGTCGCGCCATTGTCGACATCCTTCGAAACCACGTCGTAGCCATACGAGCCGCAGACTTCGCCCGCGCGCTTGTAGCATTCGGCCCAGCTCTGGCTCGCGTCGCTGCCGCTGCAATTGATGGCAAAGCCGGTGTCGCCGCTCGGCAAATAGGTCATTTTGGTCGAGCTGGCGCAACCGCCGAGGCTCAGGAGTGTCAGGGCGGCGCAACTCGCCGCCACGGCGACGGCCGTTGAGGTCCAGCCAGATTTCATCGGAGGTTCCTCGCAGAGTGGGTGACGGACGCGGTGGTTCGCCGTGTCCAGTGTCTGATGGAGCGTCGCCGGGGAGCCGAGGTTCCCGCGCGACGCAGCCAGCCAAGTCACCGAGGACGCAATTAGCGTGCCGGTAGGGCGCGCGATGGATCGATCGAGCGGCCCTGGTAGCGCAATTCGAAGTGGAGCATCACGCGATCCGTGTCGGTGTCGCCCATTTCGGCGATCTTCTCGCCTTGCGTCACGCTTTGGCCTTCCTTCACGAGCAGCACGCGGTTATGCGCGTAGGCGGTCAGGTAATCCGCGTTGTGCTTGAGAATCAGCAGGTTGCCGTAACCGCGCAGGCCGTTGCCCGCGTATACCACCGTGCCGGCCGCGGCCGCGACCACCGGCGTGCCGGCGCTGGCGGCGATATCGATGCCTTTCGAGTTCGAGCCGTCGAAACGGCGGATCACCGAGCCGTTGACCGGCCAGATCAGCGAGATCGAACTGGCGGGCGCCACGGCCGGCGATGCATCGTCCGGTGCGCTGCGGGGCGCCGGCGCGGCAGCGGCGCCGCCACGGCCGCCATTGCTGCGCGCGGCGCCGCTGCCGCCGCTGACCGTGGCGGTCGTCACCGGCGCCGAATTGCCCGGCGGGGCGACGCGCAACACCTGGCCGACCTCGATGCTGTCCGGATTCGGCAGATTGTTCCAGCGCACGATGCTTTGCACCGACTGCCGGTTGCTGCGCGCGATTTTCGACAAGGTATCGCCCCGTTCGACGCGATAGAACCCCGGGCCGACCGGCGCAGACCCGCACGCGACGAGTACGGCGAGCAACGACACGCATGCAAGCCGTTTCATTCTTCTTGTTCCCAACATTGGACCTCGCAAAGCGCTGCCGCGCGCCGATCCGGCGTCGATCCCGCGCCGGCCCCCGATGGTCCCGGTCACGCAGCAGGTGGGCAAATAAACGTCTGATTTTAACGGTTTTGCAGTGCAGCACGCGAAACGGCTGAGACCGCAGGCGGTCGCAAGGATGGGCACGTGAAGGCAGGCCCGCCATGCGCGAGCCTCCTTTTGCCCGGCGAATCAGCGCAGAGTGTCGACGCTGATGCGCAGCGCCGCCGTCTCGGTCTGTCCCGGTTCGAGCCAGCGCAGGCCAAGGCCGTTGTGGATCGCATCGGGCAGCCCGAGCCATGGCTCGACGCAATAGAAGTCCGACTCCGCCGCTTCGGTCCACGTGGTGACCGCGTACCAGGGCACCGAGCCCGGCCGGTTCAGGTCGATCGTGACGCTGCGGTTCAGGCCCGGCGCCACGAGTCGCACCGGCTGATCCGGCGCGCCGTCGAAAACATGGAAGCAATCGATGATTTTGGCCTCGTCGAGCGTGTAGCTTGCCTGGCCGGGCTCGGCGGCGCTGATCGATCCATCGGGCTTCTGGTAGCGGCCTTCGGTGCGCGGCAGTTCCAGCACGGTTTTGCCGCGCTGTGTATGCGGCAGCGAGAAGTAAAAGTGGTGACCGGCGTAGTAGGGCAGCGCGGACGTGCCGGGCGTGCCGGTGTTGACGGTCGTCAGCTCGACGTCGAGCGTATGGGCGTCGACGAGGCGGTAGACCGCTTCGAAACGGAAGCTGAACGGATACGCCGCGCGGGTGGCGTCGCTATCGGCGAGCGTCATGCGCAGTGCGGTGCCGCTGCCATTGGCGGGTTCGACCACAGCCGCAAACGGCAGGTCGCGCGCGAAGCCGTGCATCGGCAGATCGCGCACCGTGCCGGCGGCGTCGCGCCAGCGGCCAATCTGGCCGTCGACGCGATGGCGTCCAAGGAACGGAAAGAGGAGCGGATTGCCGCCGCGAATGCGCGCGGGCTGGCTCCAGTCGGCCGCGTCGGGCCAGTGGATCACCTGCTGGCCGTCGATCTGCCACGACAGTAGCCGGCCGCCGGCTTGCGGCGCGAAACGCAGGAGCGAAGCGCCCTGCGCGATCTCAATGATGTCCTGATGCTGGAATTGGGCCATGTTGCACGGTGTAGTTGAAGGCGGTGAATTCGACGGGCCGCGCCAAAATGCGCGGCGCGAGGCTGATTTTGCGCTGCTTTGAGCTACGGGGAAACCCTTCTCGGGCAATTACGGGTTCGCGGGGCCGTCCGGGGTGACGATAATTCGTCTGAACTGACCGGCCATATCGAGGGCCGGACCTGACTGTCTCCGGAGGCGCGATGGATCTCGCAATGGCAATGGGCGTAGCCCTTTTCGGCATGTTCGCCGTCAGCACGGTGTATTTCTTTTACCAGCTCGGGCGTTAAACGCGGCAGCCGGCCCGTCTCAGCTTTCCCTGTGGCTGTCTTGCGGTTATTCAACAGGTTGCCTCCGTAGCCGCTCTCCGGTTGTCCCAAGTCCTGCCGCGCCGCTTTCCTGCGGCGCAAATCCCTCCCGTTCCTCATTTGCGAAGATTCGCCCAGGCAATCGGCCAGATGGCTTGCTGCGGCGTAACAACCGTATCGAGTTGTGACGCCGGGCGGCGAAATTTCCCCAAACGTGGCGCAAACGCTTGGCGCTGACATAGCGGCCAGGCATAATCGGTGCGCTTCCAGGCGTCGGCTGCATCAGGCCGGCGTGCTGCTCCTTGATTCATTACTCACTAAAAGGACTGCCGCGTGAGCTTGTCGTTTCTGATTTTTTTGAGCGTGCTGCAGGGCGTCACGGAACTGTTCCCCGTCAGCAGCCTCGGTCATACCCTGCTCGTGCCCGCGCTGTTCGGCATGCACATTGACGCCCACGCGCCCCAACTGCTGCCGTTCCTCGTCGCGCTGCATCTGGGCACGGCGCTCGCGCTGCTTTGGTACTTCCGCGAGCGCTGGGTCGCGCTGATCCGCGGCTTCTTCGCTTCGCTGGGCGGTCGCCGCAACGACGACGGCCACATGATGTGGGCGTTGATCATCGGCACGATTCCGGCGGGCGTGGTCGGTCTCGTGCTGGAAAAGCGGCTCGAGCTACTGTTCCACGATCTGCGCATCGTCGCGGTGGCGCTGATTGTCAATGGCGTGCTGTTGTGGTTCGGCGACCGTCTGCAGCGCGCACGCGTGCATCAGGCTCCCGAGAAGCTGACCTTCCGCCAGGCGTTTTTTGTGGGACTGGCGCAGATCGGCGCGCTGATTCCGGGCTTCTCGCGCAGCGGCCTGACGATGATCGCCGGCAATGCGGCCGGTCTTACCTCGGAAAAAGCGGCGGAGTTTTCGTTCCTGCTCGGCACGCCCATCATTTTCGCGGCCGGTATTCTCGAACTGCCGAAGCTGTTTCACGCGCCCGGCCAATTGGGCGACGCGCTGCTCGGCGGCGTGCTGACGGCCATCGCGGCTTATCTGAGCGTGCGTTTCCTGATGCGTTATTTCGAAGGCCGCGGGCGTCTCGCGAGTTTTGGCGTGTATTGCGTGATTGCCGGCATCGTCTGCCTTGGCTGGTTCATGCTGCATGCACAGCCGGTCTGAGCCGGCGCGGCACTGGCGTGAAACCTGGGGCGCAGCGGCCTGACGATGGCCGCAGCCCGCCTGGTGGGCTGCCTGGCAGGCTGCT
Source organism: Paraburkholderia sp. BCC1885 (assembly GCF_900996235.1). Lineage (GTDB taxonomy): Bacteria > Pseudomonadota > Gammaproteobacteria > Burkholderiales > Burkholderiaceae > Paraburkholderia. The sequence continues at coordinate 570,897 of NZ_CAAJGM010000208.1, read as the reverse complement.
TCGTCGCCCCGCTTCGTAGTCCCGCTTCGTAGTCCGTCTTTCAGGTTCGGTTATAATCCGGCCCCTGCGCGGCTTCGCACGCGCCGTTAAAATTCCAGTCTTATCTCCTGTTTTCCGCCCTTAGCTCAGACGGATAGAGCAACGGCCTTCTAAGCCGTAGGTCACACGTTCGAATCGTGTAGGGCGGGCCACTCCTTTTGGTCAAGGCATCAAGCCGCGGGCCGCTCCAGCTTGACCCAGCGCTGCACGGACGGTCTTTGCCACTGATACGTGGCGTAGTGCGCGAGGCGTTGCGGCACGGCATCCCCATTCAGTACGAGACGGTTGAGCATGACCGCGAGATCCACGTCGGCGAGACACCATTCGTTAAAGAGATTTGGGCCACCGTGCGCGAGTAGCGCTTCGGCGGCGGCGAACAGCTTGTCGATGGCCACATGTGCCGCGTCGGAGAGCGGGATATCGCAAGCGCGATAAAACACCACTTCAGTCGAGCGTTCCTGCCGGATCGGCATGAGATCGCTGCGCAGCCATGCCTGCACCTGGCGCGCTCGCGCGCGCTGGTGTGTGTCGGCCGGGTAGAGGCGGGTGCCTGCGAACACCTCATCGAGATATTCCGTGATGGCCGACGATTCCGTCAGCGTGAAGCCGTCATGAATCAGCATCGGCACCCGCTGCGTCAGCGACGGCGCGGCGAAGTCGCGTTCGCGATTAGCTTCGCGTTCGAGATCGACGGTCGAGAACTGGAATGGCAAGCCCTTTTCATGAAGGGCGACGAACACCGACATCGCATAGGGGCTGGTGAGTCGCGCGTCCGCGTAAAGATGAAGACCCCGATGAAGATTCGGAAGAACACCAGACTGAAGATTGCTTGCTGACACAGGCTTGCCTCTGCGGGGAGTAGGGCTCAGGTGGACTGTTCGCGCACCAGCTCGCGATGCGTCAGGTAGAGACGCAGGTCGAATTCGGTCTGATGATAGCCGGGCTGCATGAACTCACAAAGCCGGTAGAAGGCTTTGTTGTGGTCGCTTTCCTTCAGATGCGCGAGTTCGTGGACGACGATCATGCGCAGGAATTCGGGCGCGCCCTCCTTGAACAGCGAGGCGATGCGGATTTCTTTCTTCGCCTTCAGCTTGCCGCCCTGCACCCGCGAGATGGTTGTGTGCAGGCCGAGTGCATGCCGCAGCACGTCGAGCTTGCTGTCGTAGATGACCTTGTCGATGGCGGGGCCGCTGCGCAGGAATTCGCGCTTCAGGTCGGCGACGTACTCGTAGAGCGCGCGGTCGGTTTGCACCGTGTGCCGCTGCGGATATCGGTCGGCGAGGTAGGCGCCCAGTTGCTGCTCGGCGATCAGCCGGCGAACCTTGTCCTGTAGCGCGGCCGGATAGGCGCTAAGGTATTTCAGATGCATGACGGGTCGCAGGATGACGGGTTCGGGGGAGGCTTGATGGGTATTGTAGCGGCCTGGTCAGCCGCTGATCGACCGCTAAGCCGCTAATCGGCCGGCTAGTCGGCTCCTTGAACCGCCCCCTGAACCTGCTCCTGCAGCGGCGGCTCGGCTTCGGCGCGCGTCTGCTCCTGGCGGCGCGGCGTCACAAGTGTCGCCGCCCGGCACTCTTCGATCAGACCACGGAACGTCGTGGCATTGCGCGTGCTGCCGTGCGCGACTTCATCCGCGCCACTGTCCGTGGGGCCTTCCACCACACCGCCGAAGCCGACGATTACCGTCATGGGCAGCGGCTGACTGCGGATTCGCCGGAGCAGGTTGCGCAGATACGGCGGCGATTCGGCGGCATCGAGCGACACCACGCAGAGCAGCGTCACGCGTTCGGCTTCGATCACTTCGCCGCGCGTGCTGCGGAATTGCTCGTAGGTCGTCGCGACCGTCGCAATGTTCTGCCGGCCGAGCAGTTGCACGGCAATCGCCGTGGCCACTTCGTCGAAGGCGCCGCGTCCCGAGATACACAGCACTACCGCGTGTTCCATCGCTTGCTGGCGGGCGTCCGTCTCTTCGACGCCATCGCCGTAATGCGGCTCGGTACGGTCCCGCGGCGGCGCGGCGCTGGTCGCCTCGGCCGCTTCGGGCGTGCCGATTTCGTCCGGCAGGCCGCGCACCGTTTCCAGATTTTCGATGATATCGACCACCGCTTCGTTAAAGCGCAGCAGTTGCTCGGCGGTCAGCACGCCGCGCAGCGCGTCGTTGCGTGCGAGGCGCAGCCCTTCGAGCGCGACCTGGTCGTAGTAATCGATCACGGACATCTCGCTGAGCAGCCGGTCGGCCTGCACGATGGCTTCGTGCGGATCGTCGGCGAGGAGCCGCTGATAGAAAGTCTGCGCGGGCGTGAGAGCCGGTTGATCGCCGAGCAGGATGGTCAGGAAGTTGAGGCGGTCGGCATAGCGGCCCAATGTGACGAGGCACAGCGTGAGCGGCGTCGACAGCACGAGCCCGACGGGGCCCCACAGCCAGCTCCAGAAAATCGCCGCCACCACGACGGCGAGCGGCGACAGGCCCGAGCGGCGACCATACAGATACGGCTCGGCCACCTGACCGGCCACCAGATCGACGACCACGAACAGAACCAGCGTCCATACGGCCATGGTCCACTGCGGCTGGATCGCGGCGCCGAGACAGGTGGCCAGCAGAGCCGCAATCCAGATGCCGATGTACGGCACAAAGCGCAGCAGCGCCGCGACCACCCCGAACAGCAGCGCGCCCGGCACGCCGATGCCCGCGAGGCCAACGGCGAGCACCGCTCCCACGCTGAGATTCAGGCCGAGTTGCGCGACGAAATAGCGGCTCAGGCGGCTCGCGGCGTCGTTGATGGCGGTGGTGGTGCGATGCAGGTCGCGCGAACCGAACAGGCTGATCAGGCGGTCGCGCAAATCCTCGCGCTGCAGCAGGATAAAGATGGTCACCACCAGCACGATAAAAGTGGTCTCGAGCGGCGCGATGGCCGGCGAGAACGCCCGCTGTGCGAGCTGCATCGGCGTGAGCGCGGGCTCGTGCACTTCGACGGGCAGCGGCGCCTGCGGGGCGTTGCGGTTGGCCTTGCCGAAGCTGCGCGGTGCGGCCGGGCGCGACGGCGCAACCCGTTGCAGGGTGAGCGCGGCCCTGCCCATCAGGACATCGGCGCGGCCGACGGTCTTTTCCTGCACGGTTTCGATCTTCTGCTCGATGGCGACCTGATATTGCGGCAGATCGGCCGCCAGCTGGACGATCTGCGCCGTGATCAATGCGCCCGCACCGAGCACGATGGCCAGCGCGAAAAACACCGCAATGAAGATCGACGGCAACTGCCCCATGCGCAGGCGCCGCAGTGCCGCCACCAGCGGCGCGAGCAGGAAGCTCAGCAGCACCGACAGCGTGATCGGAATCAGGACGGCGCGGCCGAAATACAGCCCGCACACCACGACGACCCCGGTTATCACCGACGCGAGGCCGTGCAGGCTGGGCGAGCCCGGCGGATACACGCGGTTGGTCCGTCCGTGGGGCGGCAGCGAAAGTTTCATGTTGGCGACGTTCTGGTTGGCGGGGCGGGAAGATGTCCCCAAGGCTCTGAGTGTCCCTCAGGGTCTGAGGATACAACCGCACAGCATAGCAATCCACACGCCCGCTTCGCAGATCCGCCCCGCATTCTGCGGCGAGGCGTTTGCACGCGGCGCTTGTCAGTCGACCTTATTGAGATAGAATGCTGGCATATACCTGTAATTCGAGCATGCGATGAAATCACGGCAGACGGCATCGGATCACCCTCACGGCGGCCCCAGCGTCTGCGTCAACGCGGCGATCCGGCGGGCCGCGCGTCGCATGGGGCAGATCTACGACGACGCCTTCGAGCCGATCGGGCTGCGCGCCACCCAATACTCGCTGATGGCGCAGATCGATCGGGTGGGCGCGCCCACCATGCGCGTGCTGGCCGAGCACCTCGTGATGGACCTGTCGGCCCTGGGTCACACCCTGAAGCCGTTGATGCGCGACGGTTTCGTGGAACTGGTGGTGGATGAAGAGGATCGCCGCCGCCGCCGGGTTCATCTGACCAAGGAAGGCCGCGCCAAGCTGGCGCAGGCACGCCTCATCTGGAAAAAAGTCCAGGTCGGCTTTGACGATGTTTTCGGCCAGCCGGGTGCCGCGCAATTGCGAGCCACGCTGGATCTGATTTCCTCCGCGAATTTTTCCGAGCGCATGACTGCGTTGCTTGAATCGATGTCCTAAGTGGTGTCCTGAGTTGTCTCCTGCGCCGCCGGCATGGCACGACATGTCCGGATGGCGCGCGGCAGAACCCGCTGTACCTCACAGGTGGTTGAAATGCAAAACAGGTTGCTGGTATTGCTGTGCGTGTCCGTGCCGTCGTTCATGATCAACCTCGACGCCAACATCGTGGCGGTGTCGCTGTCGTCGATCGCACGCTCGCTGCACGCGGATTTCGCCGCGATCGAATGGGTGATCAGCGCCTACACGCTGGCTTTCGCCACCCTGGTCATGCCGGCCGGGGCGCTGGCCGACCGCTTCGGCCGCAAGCGCATGCTGGTGGTGGGTCTCGCTGTCTTTACGCTGGCTTCGGGCATCTGCGGCGCGGCGACGTCCACTACCGTGCTCAATTACGCGCGCGCCCTGCAGGGCGTGGGTGCGGCGCTCCAACTGAGCGCCGCGCTCGCGATTCTGGCGCATAGCTTCCAGGGCCGGGAGCGTGCCAGTGCGTTCGCGTTCTGGGGTTCGGTGATCGGCGTGGCCATCATGCTTGGGCCGGTGGCGGGCGGGCTGATCACGCAATTTTTCGGCTGGCAGTGGGCCTTCTACGTGAATCTGCCGGTCGGCGCGGCAATGATCGCCTTGACGCTGTATGCGGTGAAGGAGTCGAAAGACCCGCATGCGATGCGGGTCGACACGGCCGGCGTGCTGACGTTTAGCGGCTTTCTCGGCATGACGACACTCGCGCTGATTTCCGGTAATCGCGATGGCTGGTTCAGCCGCGCGATCCTGGCAGAATTGGGCGTGGCCGTTGTCATGCTGATCGCCTTCCTGTGGGTCGAGACGATTCAGGCCCGGCCGATGGTCGATCTGAAGTACTTTCTGCGCCGCACGTATCTCGGCGCGAATATCGCGGGCGTCGCGTATGCCGTGGCGTTCCTGACGATGCTGACCTATCTGCCGTTTTTCTTCCAGAGCGCGCTGGGCTATGCGCCGCTGACGGCGGGGCTGCTGATGCTGCCGCTGGCCGTGCCGCTCTTCGTCGTGCCGCGCATCGTCGCGCTTTATCTCGACAAACGTCTGTCCGGCCGCACGCTGCTCGTTATCGGATTGGCCTGTGTCAGCGTGGGGCTGCTGCTCACGGCCTGGCACATCACGCTGTTTCACTACCCGGTGATTTTCGAAAGCATGCTGATCGCTTCGATGGGCGCTGGCATTCTCAATGGGCAGATTGCCAAGGTCAGCATGACGGTGATTCCCGTCGAGCGGGCGGGAATGGCTTCGGGCGTGTCGGGGACGATGCGCTTTAGCGGCATCGTGGTGGGTTTCGCGGCGCTGGGTGCGGTGCTGTTTGCGCGGATCGGCGCCAGCGTCGCGGACGCGTTGCCCGATCTCGCCGGCGCCAACCGGCTCGCGATCACGCATGCGATCGCCGACGGCAATCTAACGTCCGCCACCGCGCTGATTCAGGCCCATGGCGGCGCCGCATCCATCGCGAGGGCCAGTCTCGGCTACGGGTACGAAGGCGTGTTGCTGAGCGCCGGACTCGTCGCGCTGGCTGCCGCCGTGCTGTCGTGGTGGCTCGTGAGCGCGGCGGAAACCGCGCCGCATGAAGCGGCGACGCCGCAGGTCATGGAGCTTTCCGTGGATTGAGTGCGCGGGATCAGGGCGTGCCGTTGCGGCAATGGGCCAGAAAGCCCGGCCGCTGCGCGAGGCGCTCGAAATACGCGGACACTGCGGCGAAGTGCGGATGCTCCAGCGGCGTACTGAACCAGCGGTTGAGCGACAAGCCGATCGGAATATCCGCGAGCGAAAAATCCCGGCCCGCGATGTAAGCGCCTGTTGCGGCTAGCTGCTCGTCGAGGATGCCAATCAGGTACGTCCAGTTGGCGCAGGATGCCGCGATCGCTTCGGCATCCTGATGAGCCGGCGACTTTCTGACCAGCGCAAGAAACGCATAACTCCACGAGCGGTTCAGTTCGGCGGCTTGCCAGTCGATCCATTGATCGATTCGCGCCCGCGTTTGAGGCTCGGTGGGATAAAGCTGCGCGGCGCGGTCGCTATAACGGCTGGCCAGATAGCGAATGATCGAATTCGATTCCCACAGCACAAAGTCGCCGTCCTTGATGACGGGCACCATCGCATTGGGATTGAGCGCGAGAAAATCGGCGCTATGGGTGGAGCGGAAACCGCCGCCCCAGTCTTCCTGTTCGAACGGCAATTGCAGTTCCGCGCAGGTCCAAAGCACCTTGCGGACGTTGATCGAGGTGGTTTTCCCGAGTATTTGCAGCATGCGTGCTCCAGTGAGTGGCGGCACGCAACAGTTTAGGGGAGCCGGGCGGGGACGGACAACGACAAGAACAACGACAAGGACAACGACAAGGACAGTGCGGGACGAACCGGGCGGCGCGTCCGGTCGGACGGGCGCCATTCTTCAAGGCGCGTGGTTCAGCACGCCTCGAAACTTAACCGTTGATCAGCAGATAACAGCCGCCGATCAGCAGTACAAACGATGCCAGCAGCGTTACCACGCCCATGCGCGTGACGACGCCTGGCCACTTCGGACGCGGCAATGCGCTGAGGCTGACGATGCTCGGCACGGGCGCCGGATCGCGCCGCACCAGAAACGGCATGAGCGCGATGCAAAAGAGCACGAGCACGAACGAAAAAAACTTGAGAGCGAACGAGAGATCCATGATGACGGCGCGGCGGATGCGCGATGTGTGCAACGATTTTGCGTTAAGCGAGCCATCTTATTAATTCGGCGCGCCCAGCACTATGAGAGAAATCTGAAAACGCCTTTAATGGATAAGCATCCGGCCACTGTCAGGCGGGCGTCATGCTATGCTTTTCAGGGTCCAGATCACGAACCGTCTCGTGACCGCCCGAACGATCTCTCGAGGAGAACACTCAATGTCGATGCGAACCCGTGCCCTGTTTCACGTCACCGTGGGCGGATTGCTACTGGCTGCATCCGTGGGCGCTTATGCGGCGAACCTCGGCTTCCTGAGCGACACACCGATCGCCTACATGAAGCAGCGCGACATCGATTCGGTGAAGAAGGCCGTGCAGGACGCGCTCGATTCCAAACAGGACGGCGAAGCCGCCACCTGGGTCAACGAAGGCACCGGCAACAGCGTGCATATCGACGCCACCATTACCCCGCAAGGCACCGCGAAAGAAGGCGAGCGCACCTGCCGCGATACGACGGTGGTGCTGAATGCGAAAGGGCAGTCCATGACGCTGCGTCCGCAATTCTGCCGTGAAGGCAGCGGCGCGTGGCAACTTCAGAAGAAGCATTGAGCGCGCGGATCGTCTCCTGCGGGGTCGTGCTGCTGGACCCGGGCGGGCGTGTGCTGCTCGCGCATGCCACCGAGACGTCGCATTGGGATATCCCGAAAGGGCACGGCGAAGAGGGCGAAGCGCCGCACGTCACGGCCTTGCGCGAGATGGTCGAGGAAACCGGCATGGTGATCGAGGCTGGGCGTCTCAAGGATCTCGGCCTGTTCGTCTACCGGCGCGACAAGGACCTGCATCTGTTCGGCGCCCGCGCGCATGCCGATGAACTCGATCTGACGCGTTGCACGTGCACGTCGATGTTCCCGCGCCGCTCGGACGGCACATTGATTCCCGAGATGGACGCTTATCGCTGGACCGCGCCGGAGGAAGTCGAACGGTACGCGAGCCGTAGTCTCGCGCGGCTGTTTCAGACTACGTTGTCGCTGGCCGAGCTGCATCGCAGCGTGTGACTGCGGCAGCGCGTCTTCATGAAACCCGAGGCACGAAACCCGAGGCACGAAACAGGACGGATGGGCGCGCAAAACGCGCTCAGTCGAGGGCGTGATCGTTCGGATGGGCAAACAACGCGCGCATCGACGCCGACAACGGGAAATTGAGATTGATCCCGTGAGGCGGGATTGGCTGCGTGAACCAGGTGTTATAGAGGCGTTCCGCGTCGCCGGAAGTCTGCATGCGGTCGATCACGCCATTCACGAGCCCGCGCATCGGCGCGTCGCCTTTGCGGAACATGCAGGCGTAGGCCTCGTAGCCAAGCGGCGTACCCGTCACGAGGAAGTCGTCCGGGTGCGGATCGGTGGCCTTGAAGCCGTAGACGATCGGTTCATCCATTACAAAAGCCACCGCGCGGTCTTCCTTGACCGCAGCAAACGCATCCGGATGATCGCGCGCGCTGGTGATGCGCATATTGAGATGCCTGTTCGCGTTCAGCTCGCGCAGCAGGCGCTCGTCGGACGTGCCGGCGGTGGTTACCACGGCCTTGCCCGCCAGATCCGGGAAATCGGTGATGCCGCTGCTACGGCGCACGATCATTCGCACCGCGTATTGAAAGAAGCTGTCGGAAAAGGCCGCTTCGCTTTCGCGGTCGTGCGTGTGGGTGGTCGAGCCGCATTCCAGATCGATCTGATTGTTCTGCAGCATGGGGATGCGGTTCGACGAGGTCACCGGAACCTCGCGCACCTTCAGATCGGGCAAGTCGAGCGTTTTTTTGATCTGCTCGACGATGGCAAGCGCGATGGTCTGCGAATAACCCACCGTGCCGTGTCCATCGAAATAGGAGAACGGAATGGAGGCTTCGCGCACCCCAAGCCGCACGACGCCGTCGTCGTGAATTTTCCGCAGTGTGCCGGTGAGGTCCTGCGCCTGCGCGGCGCCCGCGAGCCATGCCATGACCAGCGCGGCCAGGGTGGAGCGCATGCGTGACGAGCGGCAGGCAGCAAACTTCATCGTTCCTCCCGGAGCGGTGCGCGCACCGTCAATCTGGCCAAAACGTGATGCGGCCGCGTGGCCGCATCACCAGACCCAGCTTACGCCGGCTTGCCCCAACTGTCGCGCAAAGTCACGATGCGATTGAAGACCGGCTGGCCCGGCCTGGAATCGACCCGATCGGCGACGAAGTAGCCGTGCCGCTCGAACTGATAGCGCTGCTCAGGCAGCGCGTCGCGCGCGCCCGGTTCCAGGTAAGCGTTCACCACCCGTTTCGAGTCCGGATTGAGTGCTTCGAGGTAGTCGCGGCCACCGGCGTCCGGTTGCGGTTCCTTGAACAGGCGGTCGTAGATCCGCACTTCGGCTGGCACGGCGCCCGCAGCGCTGACCCAGTGGATATTGCCCTTGACCTTGTAGTTGTTCGCGCCTTCGGTGCCTGACTTGCTGTCCGGGAAGTAATTGCAGTGGACGGCGGTCACGTTGCCGTTCTCGTCCTTGTCCGCGCCCGTGCATTCGATCACGTAGCCGTAACGCAGACGCACCTTGTTACCCGGGAACAGGCGGAAGTAGCCCTTGGGCGGCGTTTCGGTGAAGTCGTCGCGCTCGATCCACAGTTCGCGCGAGATCGGAAAAATGCGCGTGCCATGTTCCGGATGATGCGGATGCACCGGCGCGTTGCATTCCTCGGTGAGGCCTTCAGGATAGTTGTCGATGATGAGCTTGACCGGGTCGAGCACGGCGGCTATACGCGGCGCCTTGTCGTCCAGATCGTCGCGCAGTGCGCCTTCGAACACGCTCATGTCGATCCACGAATCGACCTTCGTCACGCCGATGCGCTCGCAGAACAGCTGGATCGCCTCCGGCGTGAAACCGCGCCGGCGCACGCCGACGATGGTGGGCATGCGCGGATCGTCCCAGCCGTCCACGTGGCCTTCGTTGACGAGTTGCAGCAGCTTGCGCTTGCTGGTGATCGCATACGTGAGATTCAGGCGCGAAAACTCGATCTGCTGCGGCAGCGGGCGCGTGAAGATGCCGGCTTCGGCCAGTTCGTTGAGGATCCAGTCGTAGAGCGGGCGGTGATCTTCGAACTCCAGCGTGCACAGCGAATGCGTGATGTTTTCCAGCGCGTCCGAGATGCAGTGCGTGTAGTCGTACATCGGATACACGCACCACGTGTCGCCGGTGCGGTAGTGATGCGCGAAGCGGATGCGATAGATGACCGGGTCGCGCATATTGAAGTTCGGCGACGCCATGTCGATCTTCGCGCGCAGCACGTGCTCGCCTTCCTTGAATTCGCCCGCTTTCATTCGGCGGAACAGATCGAGGTTCTCCTCGGCCGAACGTTCGCGGAACGGCGAGGGTGTGCCCACTTCCGTGGCCGAGCCGCGATTGGCGCGCATCTCTTCGGCCGACTGGCTATCCACATACGCCTTGCCGCGCTGGATCAGCAGCTCCGCGAATTCGTACAGCTTGTCGTAGTAATCGCTCGCGTAGTAGAGATGTTCGCTGGCGCCTTTCTTCCATTCGAAGCCGAGCCATTTGACGGCGTCGATGATCGAATCGACGTATTCGACGCTTTCCTTTTCCGGATTGGTGTCGTCAAAACGCAGATGGCAGATGCCGCCATAACTGCGCGCGACGCCGAAATTCAGGCAAATGCTTTTCGCGTGGCCGATGTGCAGATAACCGTTCGGTTCCGGCGGGAAACGCGTTTCCACGCGCTGGCCCCACTTTCCGGAGCGGTTGTCTTCGTCGATGATGTTGCGAATGAAATTGGATGCCGCTGGCGCGTCGTTGCGTTCGGTATTCATGCGAGATGGAGAAGGTCGGTCGAGGGCGCGCAATGCGCTCACTTATCTGTCGATTCTACCTGACGAGTACCCTTCTGACAGACCGAGTGCGGCTTCCAGCCAACGATTCGAGTCTTTTCGGGCCACATGGCAGGCTGTAACAGGACGTAAATCGCTTTGTTGACGCATACGCGGCCACCTTAGGATGCGACCGTCGCGGCGCCACCCTGGCCGTCTCGCTGCACCTGAAACTTGCCTGAAAGGAATCCCATCATGAGCAACGCCCTCCCTCAGGGGTTGAAACTGATCGCGACCACCGTGCTGTTCGCCGTTTGCTCGGCGAGCCTCGTGACGGCCACGCCGGCGCTGGCGAAAAGCGCGCCGAAGCCGGTGCTGGACGGCTCGGCCGTGGCGACGCCCGATCAGTACAGCGCCGACACGGCGCAGCAGATTTTCGCCGCGGGCGGCAACGCCGTGGACGCAGCCGTGGCGATTGCCTTCACGCTGGCCGTGACTTATCCGGACGCGGGGAATCTGGGCGGCGGCGGATTCATGACGCTGTACATCGACGGCAAGCCGTATTTTCTCGATTACCTCGAACGCGCGCCGCAGTCGGCCACGCGCGATATGTACGTGGACGACAAGGGCAAAGCCGTGCCGGGCATGAGCGAGGTGGGTTATCGCGCGGTGGGCGTGCCGGGTACGGTCGAAGGGCTGTGGGAGGCGCAGCGGCGCTTCGGCAAGCTGAAGTGGAAACAGGTGCTGGCGCCGGCTATCCACTATGCAACGGACGGCTTCAAGGTCGACGCACGCCTGCAAAAGAGCGGCGACGACGCTGCGGCCGCCTTTGCGGGCAAGACCAACTTCAGCGCGTATTTCGCCACACTGAAGGCGGGCGCCAACTTTCAGCAGCCCGAACTGGCGCAGACGCTCAGCCGCATCGCGAGCGACGGCGGCCGCGAATTCTACGAAGGCCGCACGGCGGACCTGATCACGAACCAGATGTATGGTCATGGACTCCTTACCAAACAGGATCTGCGGCAATACAAGGCGGTCTGGCGCCAGCCGCTCACCGCCGACTGGAACGGCTATCAGATCGTCACCGCGCCACCGCCGAGTTCGGGCGGCGTCGGCTTGATCCAGATGCTCAAAATGAAGGCCGATCTGAAGCAGGCTTTCGCCGGCGTCGAGCTGAATTCCGCGCCGTATATCCATTTGATCGCGCAGATCGAGGACCGGGTGTTCGCCGACCGCCAGCAATACCTGGACGACCCCGATGCGACGCCGGTGCCCACAGACAAGCTGCTCGACGACGCGTACCTCACCCGGCGTGCCGGCGAAGTGAACGCCGCCGAAGTGCCGGGCGCGGCGCCCGTCAAACCGGGTCTCGCGGATGCGAGCGCCGACAAGCCGCAGACCACACACTTCTCGGTGGTCGACAAATGGGGCAACGCGGTCTCGAATACATATTCGCTTGACGGCTCGTTTGGTTCGGGCGTGGTGGTGGACGGCGGCGGCTTTCTGCTCAACGACGAGATGGACGATTTCGTCACCACGCCCGCTGCAGCGGCTGCGGCCGCAGCGGATGCAACAGGCGCGGGCAACGATGAACTGAACACGATTGCGCCGGGCCGGCGGCCGTTGTCGTCGATGACGCCGACTCTCCTGCTCAAGGACGGCAAGGTGGCGCTCGCGATCGGCACGCCAGGCGGCTCGCGCATCTTCACGACGATCTTCCAGGTGATGACGGATATGATCGACTTCGGCATGTCGCCCACCGACGCACTGGCCGCGATGCGTTTCCATCATCAGTTGCTGCCACAGAAGACAATCTACTGGGAGCCGTATCATCCCATCACCGGCGATCTGGCCGAGCAACTGAAAAGCAAGGGTTATACGCTGGAAGGCCAGTCGTTCAATGGCGACGTGCAGTTGATCCGCGTGGACGGCACGACGCCGCAACCGGCCGCCGACCCGCGCGGCGTGGGGGTGGCTCGGGTGTTCCAGTGAGCGGCGAACTACAATTGGCGATCACATGACAACGGGGTAGCGCGATGGTTTTCGGGCAGAAGGTGCTGGTGTTGCCGGGTTATATGAACTCGGGCGAAGGGCATTGGCAAACGCGATGGGAAGCCTTGCACACGCGTTTCGAGCGCGTGCAGATGCCGGACTGGGATCATCCGGTGCGCGACGAGTGGTGCCGCACGCTCGATGCGGCCGTGGCGGCTTCTACCGGTCCGCTGGCTTTCGCCGCGCATAGCCTGGGTTGTCTCACCGTGGCGTTCTGGGCCGCGCAGTACGCCACGTCCGAGAGCCTTGCGAAAGTGACGGGCGCGCTGCTGGTGGCGCCGCCCGATCCGGCCGGCCCCGAGTTTCCGCCGGAGCTGAGCGCCTATGCGACGGTGCCGATGGTGGCGCTGCCGTTTCCGAGCATCCTGGTCGCCAGCACGGACGACCCGTATGCCGGCATTCCGTTCGCGCGCGCATGCGCCACCGCGTGGGGCAGCAGTTGGCGCGAGATCGGCGCGCGCGGGCATATCAATGCCGACAGCGGCCTCGGCGATTGGGACGAGGCCCAGCAGTGGCTGGCGTCGCTCACGCGGGGTTCGGCGGGCGCATGAGGCGGCAACTGTGGGGCGACGTTGGCTGGAGCGCCTGAGGGTCAACTGAGCGTCAACCGGGCGTCAACTGAGCGGCACCGTCGCAGCACCTGACTGGCACTTTCGCAGTACCTGAGCGTCAGTTGCGGGTCAACTGAGCGGCGTTACGCCGCCAGCTCAGATCACCGACTTGCCGCGCAACTGCGCAATCCGTTCCTCGTCGTAGCCCAGCACTTCGCGCAGCACGCTCTCCGTGTGCTCGCCGAGCGTCGGCGGATGGGACAGTGCCTGCGGCGGCGTGCCGCTCATGTTGATCGGGTTGCGCACCAGCTTCACCGTGCCGCCGGACGGATGCGGCAGATCGACCTGCATGCCGCGCGCGATCACCTGCTCGTTCTCGAATACTTCCGCCAGATCGTTGATCGGGCCGCAGGGTACGCCGGCGGCTTCGAGCGCCGCGATCCATTGCTGCTTGCCGAGCGTGCGGACCATGTCCGCGAGGATCGGCACCAGCGTGTCGCGATTGCGCACGCGCTCCGGGTTGGTGGCGAAGCGCTCGTCGTCGGCGAGTTCCGGCCGGCCGCCGGCTTCGACGAATTTGCGGAACTGCCCGTCGTTGCCCACGGCGACGATGATCCAGCCGTCGCTGGTCTGGAACGTCTGGTACGGCACGATGTTCGGATGCGCGTTGCCCCAGCGCACCGGCGGCTCACTACTGGCGAGAAAGTTGGAGTTCATGTTCGCCAGCATCGCGACCTGCACGTCGAGCAGCGCCATGTCGATGTACTGGCCTTCGCCGGTGCGGTCGCGGTGGGCGAGGGCGGTCAGCACCGCGACGCTCGAATACATGCCGGTCATCAGATCCGCAATCGCCACGCCGGCCTTTTGCGGACCGCCGCCGGGCAGGCCGTCGCGCTCTCCGGTAATGCTCATGAAGCCGCCGATGCCCTGCACGATGAAGTCGTAGCCCGCCCGCTGCGCATACGGCCCGGTCTGGCCGAAGCCCGTAACCGAACAGTAGACGATGTCCGGCTTGATCTCTTTCAGCGACGCGTAGTCGAGCCCGTATTTCTTCAACTGGCCGACCTTGTAGTTTTCCAGCACCACGTCGCTGTGCGCAGCCAGTTCGCGGACGATGCGCTGCCCCTCGGGCGTGGCGATATCCACGGTCACCGAGCGCTTGTTGCGGTTCGCCGCGAGGTAGTAGGCGGCCTCGCGCGTGTCCGCGCCATCCGGTGTTTTCAGATAGGGAGGGCCCCAGTGGCGCGTGTCGTCGCCGACTTCCGGACGTTCGACCTTGATGACGTCCGCGCCGAAGTCGGCAAGTGTCTGCGCGCACCACGGACCTGCCAGTACGCGGGTGAGATCCAGCACGCGGATATGACTAAGAGCGCCCATATGGTTTCGATGTCTCCGATGGCTACGGTGTCGCTGTCGTTGCAGCATCACAATGTGCAGAATCTTAAGCGATTCCCGCGAGACGGCCCATTCGGCCAAACGGCATAGGCCGAATCACATGCGCGCAGCGCTGCCTGCAAACCCGGCCGGCCCGGCGACCAACGCCAAAACCTGGCCAAACGGCTAATCCCGCCTGCGAGGCTGCGCACGCCGCCGCTTAAGGGCTCCGATCCCGTATAATCGGTCGTTTCAGCAACATTCGGTTGGCGCATCCCAGAGGTCACCCCGGATGTCGCCAGATCCAGCCAGGACCGTCCCCAGTACGCTATGAAAGCCGCCGAAATCCGCGAGAAATTCCTCAAGTTCTTCGAATCGAAGGGCCATACGATCGTTCGCTCGTCGAGCCTTGTGCCCGGCAACGACCCCACGCTGCTCTTCACCAATTCGGGGATGGTGCAGTTCAAAGATGTATTCCTCGGCGCGGAATCGCGGCCATACTCGCGCGCCACCACGGCGCAGCGCAGCGTGCGCGCCGGCGGCAAGCATAACGATCTGGAGAACGTCGGCTACACGGCGCGTCACCACACGTTCTTTGAAATGCTCGGCAACTTCTCGTTCGGCGACTATTTCAAGCGTGACGCCATCCACTACGCGTGGGAACTGTTGACAGGCGTTTATCAGCTGCCCAAAGACAAGCTGTGGGTCACGGTCTATCACGAAGACGACGAGGCGCACGACATCTGGGCCAAGGAAGTGGGCGTGCCGGTCGAGCGCATTATTCGCATCGGCGACAACAAGGGCGCGCGCTACGCATCGGACAACTTCTGGCAGATGGCCGACGTCGGCCCGTGCGGCCCCTGCTCGGAAATCTTCTACGACCATGGCCCGGACGTGTGGGGCGGGCCGCCGGGATCGCCTGAAGAAGACGGCGACCGCTACATCGAGATCTGGAATCTCGTGTTCATGCAGTTCAGCCGCGACGCGCAAGGCAACATGACGCCGCTGCCCAAGCAGTGCGTCGACACCGGCATGGGTCTGGAGCGGATCGCCGCGGTTCTGCAGCATGTTCACAGCAACTACGAGATCGACCTGTTCCAGGCGCTCATCAAGGCGGCTGGCCGTGAAACTGGCGTGGCCGACCTCGGCAACAACTCGCTGAAGGTGATTGCCGACCACATCCGCGCGTGCTCGTTCCTGATCGTCGACGGCGTGATTCCGGGCAACGAAGGCCGCGGCTACGTGTTGCGCCGCATCGTGCGCCGCGCTATCCGTCACGGCTACAAACTGGGCAAGAAGGGTTCGTTCTTCCATCGTCTGGTGCCGGATCTGGTCGCGCAGATGGGTGAGGCTTACCCGGAACTGAAGGACGCGGAACAACGCGTGACCGACGTGCTGCGCCAGGAAGAGGAGCGCTTCTTCGAAACCATCGAGCACGGTATGTCGATTCTCGAAAGCGCGCTGGCCGATCTCGATGCGAAGGGGGGCAAGACGCTCGACGGCGAGCTCGCGTTCAAGCTGCACGACACCTACGGCTTCCCGCTGGATCTGACGGCGGACGTGTGCCGCGAACGTGAAGTGACGGTCGACGAAGCTGCTTTCGACGAAGCCATGGCGCGTCAGCGCGATCAGGCGCGTGCCGCCGGCAAGTTCAAGATGGCGCAGGGCCTTGAATACTCGGGCGCGAAGACCACGTTCCACGGCTACGAAAAAGTCGTGTTCGACGACGCCAAGGTCGTTGCCCTGTATGTGGACGGCGCTTCGGTCAAGGAAGTGGCGCAGGGCCAGCAGGCTGTGGTCGTGCTCGATCACACGCCGTTCTACGCGGAATCCGGCGGTCAGGTCGGCGATGCCGGCGTGCTTGCCAATGCGAGCCTGCGTTTCGCGGTGGCGGACACGTTGAAGGTGCAAGCCGACGTGGTCGGCCACCACGGCACACTCGAGCAGGGCACACTGAAGATCGGCGATGTCGTCAAGGCGGAAATCGACGCGGTGCGCCGCGCCCGCACCGAGCGCAATCACTCGGCAACCCACCTGATGCACAAGGCGCTGCGCGAAGTGCTCGGCACCCACGTGCAACAGAAGGGCTCGCTCGTCGACGCGGAAAAGACCCGTTTCGACTTCGCGCACAACGCGCCAATGACCGACGAGCAGATCCGCCAGGTCGAAGCTATCGTCAACGCGGAAGTGCTGGCGAATGCGCCGGGCATCGTGCGCGTGATGCCGTTCGACGAAGCCGTGAAGGGCGGCGCCATGGCGCTGTTCGGCGAAAAATACGGTGACGAAGTGCGCGTGCTGGACCTCGGCTTCTCGCGTGAACTGTGCGGCGGCACGCACGTACAGCGCACGGGGGACATCGGTTTCTTCAAGATCGTGATGGAAGGCGGCGTCGCGGCCGGTATCCGTCGCGTGGAAGCGATCACCGGCGACAACGCCGTGCGCTACGTGCAGGAGCTCGATTCGCGCATCAACGCGGCGGCTGCGGCGCTGAAGGCGCAGCCGTCGGAACTCACGCAGCGCATCGTCCAGGTGCAGGATCAGGTGAAGGCGCTGGAGAAGGAACTTGGCGCGCTCAAGTCGAAGATGGCTTCGAGCCAGGGCGACGAACTGGCCGGCCAGGCCATCGAAGTGGCCGGCGTGCATGTGCTGGCTGCCACGCTCGACGGCGCCGACGTCAAGACGCTGCGCGAAACCGTCGACAAGCTGAAGGACAAGCTGAAGAGTGCGGCTATCGTGCTGGCTTCGGTGGAAGGCGGCAAGGTCAGCCTGATCGCCGGTGTGACGGCGGACGCGAGCAAGAAGGTCAAGGCCGGCGAACTGGTCAACTTCGTGGCGCAGCAGGTGGGCGGCAAGGGCGGCGGCCGTCCCGATATGGCGCAGGCTGGCGGCACTGAACCGGCCAATCTGCCGGCGGCGCTGGCAGGCGTGAAGGGTTGGGTCGAAGCGCAACTGTAAGTCACCCGGATTAGCCCCGTTGCTGTAACGGAGCGTCTGAAGGGGCATTTGCAGCAAAAGAGCCGCGAGCGTTAAAACTCGCGGCTCTTTTTTGGCGCGGCGCCGCGCGGGGCCGCCGCCCGGGCAGTACGGCGGCTTTTACACCGTCTCCAACCCCGTTTCGCTCGCTCCCATCGTGGGCGGGGTCAAATTGCCGTTCGCCAGCAAGGTTTCGCGCAACGCCTTCAGCGCCGACGAGAAATGCCCGCGCCGCCAGACCAGCAGCGTGTCAATGCTGCCTAAACCGTCTGGCGCATGAACCGCGACGTTGCCTAGCTCGTGCAGCGACTCCAGCACCGAGCGCGGCACGACGGCTACCCCTGCGCCCGCCGCCACACACGCGACGATCGCGTGATACGAGCCCAGTTCCAGCACGCGAGCCGGTCGGATGCCGTGCTCCATGTACCACTTCTCGATATAGCTGCGATATGCGCAACCGCGCTCGAATGCGATGAGCGTCGACAGCGCGATGTCGCGCGCCTCGTGAACCGGGCGATGGCCGCGCGGCGTCAGCATCACCATCTCCTCCCGAAACACCGTCACGCTGTCGAATAAATCGCCATTCAAGTTCGGTTCGAGTTGGGTGGCGATCAGCGCCGCGTCGACCTCGAATTCCCGTACCCGTTCGATCAGCCGGCCAGTCGTGCCGGTCTCCAGTTCGAGCGCTACTTCCGGCCAACTCTGGTGATAGTGCGCGAGCACGCCGGGCAGCCGGCTAGCCGCGGCGCTTTCCATCGTACCCAGACGCAGCCGCCCGCTCGGCCGACTTTCGCGCAATGCGTGGCGGGCCTCGTCGGCGAGCGCGAGCAGGCGTTCGGCATATGGCAGCAGCGTTTCACCGGCGGGCGTGAGCACCAGCCGGCGGCCGTCGCGGATGAACAGGTCGGTGCCGAGCTGTTCCTCGAGTTGCTTGATGCGGGTGGTCACGTTCGACTGCACGCGGTTGAGCTTCGCGGCGGCGCGCGTCACACCGTTTTCGCGCACGACCGCGCGAAAAATCGACAGGGCGGCGAGATCCATGGTTCTCTATATGTGATCGTTGATATCCGAATTATTCATTTTTTATGATTCAAGCGTCAAGCTAAGATGGTTGCGAGCGGTGGGGCGGCTGCTCGGCCACATTCCCACTTTTGCCGTCTTTAAGCGCGATTTTCATCACTTTTACTGCCATATGGATGATTTAACCTTGCCGCAGCGCCTCGTTGCTCCTGCCGGCTCCCACCTGGCTCGTCATGCCGCCCTGGCAGGTATGGTGGCGCTGGCGGTGGTGCTGGGGATCGGGCGTTTCGCCTTCACGCCGCTGTTGCCGCTGATGCTGCATGGCGGGGGCCTCGATATTCGCCACGGCGGCTGGCTGGCGTCGTTCAACTACGCCGGTTACTTCGTCGGGGCGATCACGTGTGCCGCCTTGCGCGTCGAACCCGCGCGGATGGTGCGCACGGGCCTGGCGCTGACCGCTCTGCTGACTCTCGCGATGGGCTTGACCAGCCAGTTCTGGCTCTGGGCGATTGTGCGTTTCGCGGCGGGCGCCGTCAGCGCCTGGACGTTCGTGTTCGCCTCGCAATGGGGTCTGCGGCGGCTGGCCGAACTGGATGCGCATGGCTGGAGCGGCGTGATCTATGCGGGTCCGGGCGCGGGAATCGTCGCGACGGGGCTGTTCGTGAGCGTGGCCGGCGGTTGGGGCGCGCGGGCCGGCTGGCTCGGTTTTGGGCTGGCGGCGACGCTGCTGTCGGCGCTGGTTTGGCGGGTGTTCGTCGCGGAACCGGCAAAGGCTCCCGGTGTCGGTATGTCGGGCGCGGCGCCGGCAGCCAGCCACGCGGCCTCTCCAACCCGCCGTGCCGACGCCGTTTACCTGGTCCTGCTCTACGCGATCCCCGGCTTCGGCTACATCATCACCGCGACCTTCCTGCCCGTGATTGCCCGCCACGCCTTGCCGGGCACCGCGTGGCCTGACCTGTTCTGGCCGATGTTCGGCGCAGCGCTTATCGTCGGCGCTTTGGGCGCCGCGCGTCTGCCGCATCACTGGGACAATCGGACCCTGCTCGCCGTCTGCTATGTGCTGCAGGCCGCGGGTGTGGCCTCGGGCATCGTCTGGCCGACGGCGGCAGGCTTCTCGATTGGCAGCATGCTGATCGGCCTGCCGTTCACCGCAATCACCCTGTTCGCCATGCGCGAGGCACGCCGTCTGCGCGGCGATCAGGCGGCCGGGCTGATGGGCTATGCGACGGCGGCATACGGCGTCGGACAGATCGTCGGCCCGCTGGTGGCCGCGCCGATTGCCGTCCACACCGGCTCCTTCTCACTCGCACTGTGGCTGGCGGCGGGCGCCTTGCTGCTCGGCGCGCTCGCTTGGGTCGCGGTCGCGCGGGCAAGGCCGAAGGTGGTGCGCGAGCGGCAGCCGCACTAATCTGGCGAGGCAAAAACAAATAACCGGCCGGCGCACTAAAATGACCGCTTTCCGTCATTTCTTTGGCGCCCGTCGCCGGGCGCGTCGCCAGCCATGCAACATTTCGCGTCCGACAACTACGCGGGCATCTGTCCCGAAGCGCTCAATGCGCTGATCGCCGCCAACAACAGCGGCCACGAACCCGCGTATGGCGACGACTCCTGGACCCAGCAAGTCTGCGACCGTCTGCGCGAGCTGTTCCAGACCGACTGCGAAGCCTTCTTCGTCTTCAACGGCACGGCGGCCAATTCGCTGGCGCTTGCCTCGCTATGCCAGTCGTATCACTCGGTGATCTGCCATGAACTCGCGCATATCGAAACCGACGAATGCGGCGGCCCCGAATTTTTCTCGAACGGCTCGAAACTGCTGACCGCGCCGGGCATCGGCGGCAAGCTGACGCCCGATGCGATCGAAGCCGTAGTGACGCGCCGCGCCGACATCCACTATCCGAAGCCGAAGGTCGTGACGCTCACGCAGTCCACCGAGGTGGGCACGGTCTATAGCGTCGAAGAAGTGCGCGCGATTGCCGCGATCGCCAAGCGCCGCCATCTGAAAGTCCACATGGACGGCGCGCGCTTCGCGAACGCCGTGGCCGCGCTCGACGTGCATCCGTCGGAGATCACCTGGCGCGCGGGCGTCGACGTGCTGTGCTTCGGCGGCACCAAGAACGGCCTGCCGGTCGGCGAAGTGGTGGTGTTCTTCGACCGCGCGCTCGCCGACGATTTCGCGTACCGTCTCAAACAGGCCGGCCAACTGGCGTCGAAGATGCGCTTCATCTCCGCGCCATGGCTGGGCCTGCTCGACGGCGACGTCTGGCTGCGCAACGCGCGTCACGCCAACACCATGGCGAAGTTGCTGGAAACGCGCCTGAGCGCGATTGCGGGCGTCGACATCATGTTCCCCACTGAATCGAACGCGGTGTTCGCGCAACTGCCGACCCGCGTGGCCAAGGCGATGCGGGCGAAGGGCTGGAAGTTCTACGAGTTCATCGGCGCGGGCGGCTGCCGGTTGATGTGCGCGTGGGATACGCAACCGGAGACCGTGGAACGCTTCGCGGCCGAAGTGCGCGAGCTGTGCGCGGCGTGAGCGCAGGCTGGGTGCTGATTGAGTGCTGAACGAGCCCCGCGCCTGCAACCGGATCCGTGCAGCAATGCGCCACACTACAACGACATCTCAAGAGACGAACCCGCCTGACATGAGTGACTACCGATTCTGCCCCCGCTGCGCGACGCCCCTCACCGAACGCACCGATCCCGAACACGAAGGCGGCCGGGTTCGCCAGATCTGCCCCGATGAAACCTGCGGCTATGTGCACTGGAACAATCCGCTGCCGGTGGTGGCCGCGATCGTCGAATATGAAGGCAAGATTTTGCTGGCGCGCAATGCCGCGTGGCCCGAAGGCATGTTCGCGCTGATCACCGGCTTCCTCGAAAACGGCGAGACGCCGGAGGAGGGCATCGCGCGCGAGGTCCGCGAGGAGACATCGCTCGTGGCCGAGTCGGTGGAACTGATCGGCGTCTACGAGTTCATGCGCAAGAACGAGCTGATCATCGCGTATCACGTGCGGGCGAACGGGACGGTTGCGTTGTCGCCGGAATTGCTCGAGTACCGGCTCGTCGAACCGGCCAAATTGCGGCCGTGGCGCGCCGGCACGGGTCAGGCGCTCGGCGAATGGATGCGGCGGCGCGGCTTGCCGTTCGAGTTCGTCGAGCGGCCGGGACAATAGTGAGATAGAGCGTGGTCGATTGCGGGCAGAATCGATCGCGCGCGTGATGTGTGCAATGAGCGGGTGCAATCAATGCATGCGACCCGTCTGTGCCACAGGCGCGCTATGCAGGCACGCATCGTCCGGAAAAGTACTGCGTACCCACCGGCGATGCGCTTCTTTCCTCTCATCCGGAATGCACCTCTGATATGGCCTATATCTACTACCTGACCCACATCCATCTCGGCTACGACGCCCTCGCGCAACTGCCTGCGGAATGCGCGCGCATCGGCATCAAGCGGCCGCTCGTCATTACCGACAAGGGCGTGGTCGCGGCCGGCGTCGCGCAACGCGCGCTGGACGCGCTGCAGTTTGGCGCGGTGCCGGTCTTCGACGACACGCCCTCCAACCCGACTGAGGCGATGGTGCTGGCCGCCGCGGCGCGCTACAAAGAGGAAGGCTGCGACGGGCTGATCGCGGTGGGCGGCGGTTCTTCCATTGATCTTGCGAAGGGCGTCGCGATTGCCGCCACCCATCCGGGGACCTTGACCGAATACGCCACCATCGAAGGCGGCAGCGGCAAGATCACCGACGCCGCCGCTCCGCTGATCGCGATTCCCACCACCTCCGGCACCGGCAGCGAAGTGGCGCGCGGTGCGATCGTGATTCTCAACGATGGCCGCAAGCTCGGGTTCCACTCGTGGCATCTGTTGCCGAAATCGGCGATCTGCGATCCGGGCCTGACACTCGGCCTGCCGCCCTCGCTGACCGCCGCCACCGGCATGGATGCCATCGCGCACTGCATCGAAACCTTCCTCGCGCCGTCCTTCAATCCTCCGGCCGACGGCATCGCGCTCGACGGACTGGAGCGCGGCTGGGCCAACATCGAACGCGCGACCGGAGACGGCAGCGACCGCGATGCGCGTCTGCACATGATGAGCGCATCGATGCAAGGGGCCATGGCGTTTCAGAAAGGGCTTGGCTGCGTGCATTCGCTGTCGCATCCGCTGGGCGGGGTGCCGGTGAACGGACGCACGTCGCTGCATCACGGCACGCTTAACGCCGTCGTTTTGCCGGCGGTGCTGCGGTTCAATGAGCACGCGGAATCGGTGGTGGCGAATCGCCGCTACGCGCGCATGCGACGCGTGATGGGTCTCGCGGATAACGCCGATCTCGCCCAGGCGCTATTCGACATGACCGCGCGCCTCGGCCTGCCGACCGGTCTGCGGCAAATGGGCGTCGACGAAAGCGTGTTTGACAAGGTGATCAAAGGCGCGCTCGCCGATCATTGCCACAAGACCAATCCGCGCGAAGCGACGGCGGACGACTATCGCCGCATGCTGACCGAGTCGCTTTAACCGCACTTTTACCCCGACAATTCGACCACCGTTGACGATGAACAAACCCGCTCCCGCGCCGCGCACGGCTTACCGCCATTTCCTGCCGATCACGACCCGCTGGATGGACAACGATGTTTACGGCCACGTGAACAACGTCGTCTACTACAGCTACTTCGACACGGTCGTGAACGAGTATCTGATTCGTGCCGGCGTACTCGACGTCGAACACGGCGCGACCATCGGACTGGTGGTCGAAACGCAGTGCAACTACTTCGCGCCGCTGGTGTTCCCCGAGCGGGTCGAAGCCGGTCTGCGGGTGCTGCGGCTCGGTTCGACGAGCGTGCGCTATGAGGTGGGTCTGTTCAAGGAGGGCGCCGCGCAGCCGGCCGCACAAGGGCATTTTGTGCACGTGTACGTGGACCGTGTCACGCGCCGGCCGGTTGCGTTGCCTGTGAAGTTGCGGGCGGTGCTCGAGCCGCTGGTTGTTAAAGAGGCGTGTTGAGCATCACGGTTCAATTGATACGTTGTGCGAAGGGTATGAGGTTGAGGTGCAGCCGGACGGCTTTGCGGCGCCGCATTCGATAACCGGTGTTGCGCCGCGGCATGAATGGTTTCGATCGTTTTTTTGGCGCTGACCCATTGTTCTCCCTTCCTTTGCGGCCCGTGCATTTCTCGGACGGGCCAATTCTCCTGTTTGAATCCGCCAGCGGAAAACCCGCTCAGGCCATAGCCCACAGGGCTTGGCGTGGTGGGGCTTGACCGATTCAAACGCTTGATCGTTTGGTGAGCGTCCTCCAGAAATCTTGTCGGCATTGCGGCCTCAAATAAAGACAATCAAGGCATAGGCGCGAGCGGCGGCATGGCGTTTCAAGTTGTTCCGCTGCGGCCATAGACAACCCTGCGCTGCGGTCGCGATTCTCGCGTCGCGGCGTAGGAGGGAGGGGACATCATGCGGAATGCAGCGGCAGGAACGGATGCGCGCGGGGTCGAGCGCGGGCAAGCGGCGTGGTGGGCGCGGTGCGTGACTGTGGCTGCGGCTGTGGGCAGGCTACGCCCGCAGCGGCAGCCGGCGCCACCGCCGCAAGCACGACCGACGCCCTGGTACGCGCGCGTCGCGCCTGGCGCCGTGCTGGTGACGATGGCGTTGCTCGTGTCGGCCTGCGCGGATGCAAGCTCTTCTGCCAGCGCTTCAAGCAGCGCCGCCGCGGGGACGGTGGCTCAGGCCTCCGGCGCCGCCTTCGCATCGGCCCCGGGCGCGCCCCATGCCGCGTCCTCCCCACGTCCCGCGCTGGAAGTTGCCAAAGCGCGCCAGCTCGCCGACGAACAGCGCGTTGCCGCGCGCGTGCCGTCCCTAAGCGGCCTCGCCGAGCAGCGCACCCGTGCGTTGACGCTGCGCGATTCCGGCATCGACGGCTCGCTGATGTTCGCGCGCGATGTCGACTTTCGCGTGACGGGCGATATCGGCTTCATGATCCACGCTATGGCCGCGACGCTGACACCGACGCATGCGGGCGCACCCGTCGTATTCGACGATCCGACCAGCGTCACGATCGACGTCCATCGCGGCGACGTCACGCTGGATAGCGCCAAGCTCACGGCGATTTTCAATCTCTACCTGTTCCAGTATCAGGGCTCGCCGCTGCGCAATATGCGTGTGGTGCCGCAAGACGGCGGCACCTTGCGCATCACCGGCGAGATGCATCGCGAAACGTGGGTGCCGATCGTGCTGAGCGGCACGCTGTCGATGCACAACGCGGACGAGCTCGTGTTCCACGCCGATCACATCGAAGTGGCGGGCGTGGCCGCGGACCGGCTGATGCAGGCCGCTCACGTGAAGATGGCCGATCTGCTGAAAGTGAACACGCCGATTGCGCGTCTGGACGGCGACGACGTCGTGATGCAGGTCGCCAAACTCACGCCGCCGCCGGCGCTGCGCATGACGATCACACATATCGACACCTCATCGGCGGGCGTGCGCTTTACGCTCGACGACCACACGCTGCCCGACATCGCGTGGCCCGCGACGATGCCGCCATGCGGCATGCTGGTGGAGGGCGGCGACGTAAAGTTCATGCGCTCGATGCCGATGAACATCGACATGGCGCTCACGCCGCTCGATCCGCACGCGCCATTCGTGCTGGACCTGTATCACTACCGGGAGCAGATGGCGGCTGGCTACTTCACGTTCGATGAAGCTGGCGCGCTCGATGTGCGCCTGCCGTCCTTCGATACGCTGGCGAGCGCCGCCCACGACACTGCGCCGCAAACCGGCAGCGCGAGCGCGCGCTTTAACGACAGCTTTATCCGCGCCCAGCAGGCCTCGCTGGCGGCGGCGCGCAGGCAATGGCAGCGGGTCCCCGCGGATTTGCTCAACGCCGAAGCCCGAGCCATACCGGTCGGAACCCGCGCCGCGTTCTCGGGCGCGAACGCGGCCACGTCAGGCTCGGCAATCGCAGACGAACGACGCTCAACGGGACCGGCGCCGCTGATCCACATGCAGAACGTCGACTTCTTCGTCGCGGGGAAGATCGGCTTTCACGTCCGGTCGCTGGACGCGCAGATGGTGCCGAGAACGCCGGGCCAACCGGTCGATCTGGACGACCCGCATCAATACGACATTCACATCCTGGGTGGCGAGGTGGTGGAACCCTGGCCGGCGATGGCGGCATTGTTCAACGACTACCTGCTGGACTACGAACCGCGCTCGCTGAACGATCTGAAGCTGACGCCGGAGAACGGCGAGCTGAAGGTGACGGGCGGCATCAAGCTCTGGAATCACTTTCCGGGCGCATGGTTACCGACGACGATGAGCGGCACGATCGTCGCACGTGACGAACGTCATCTGGTGTATGCGCCGACCTCGGTGAAAGTGCTGGGCGTGCCGCAGGCGGGGTTGCTGCGGGCACTGGATATTCCGTTGGCGTCGTTGACGCCGTTTGTGCGCAAGGGGGTAGCCCTGCAGGGTAACGAACTGGTGTTCGACCAGTACACGGTGTTTCCTGCTCCGGTGTTGCAGGGACATCTGGTGAGCGCGACCGTTACGGACGAGGGCCTGGTGCTGAAGTTTCGACGCGATGCCGGCGCGCCTATGGCGCATCCTCCTGCGGCGGCTGGGGAGAGTTTTGTGTGGATCGAAGGTGGAGATGTGAAGATGTTCGATTCGCTGGTTACGAATGGGCGGACTCTCATTCGGGATAGCGGGGTTGCTGGGGCGATGAAGTTTGATCTTTATGCTTACCGGCGGGATGTGGCTCTTGGGATGGTTAGGATGGCTGAGGATGGGGGATTGGATGTTGATTTGAAGCGGAGGAAGTAGCTGTTGGGGCGGCACTAAGTAAGAAATTGACACGAGCGTGCGAGCCACGCGCCCGAACAGGCGCGCTAGCCGCTCGAATAGTCCACCCGCCGTCCGAAAAAATAGAGAGAATTTGCTCTGAATATGGAAAGCTGGGTGCAAACCCTGGCCGCCCAGCCACCACCCTCACTCCCTATTGATAATCCACTCGTGCGCCGGATCGTTCTTAAAATGCCAGACCCTCTGCTTCCCGGCCATAACATTCAAGTAGTACGAATCATATCCATAAGGAACAACAACCGGATGATACCCACGCGGCACCATCACCACGTCGTGATTCTCAACCGCCATGGACTCATCGATATCGCGCGAATCGGTATACACGCGCTGAAAAGCAAACCCCTGTGGCGGATTGAGCCGATGATAGTAAGTCTCCTCAAGCGAACTCTCGGCCGGCACGTTGTCGGTGTCGTGTTTATGCGGCGGATAGCTCGAAGCATGTCCGCCCGGCGTGCGAACCTCCACCACCAGTAAAGACTCCGCTGCCTCAGTCTGAGGCAAGATATCGCATACGTAGCGCGTATTCAGACCCTTGCCGCGCGTCGAGCGATTCATCTGCGAGGGCTCGATCAATCGGGCCGGGAAGCCGCCTTTGGCTGGTGCGCTCGCTACGCCCACTTCCGCATCGCGCAGCGCCCGCACCGTCGTGCGCAAGCCTGGCGGTAGATACACCGCATACGGTGCGGCGTCTTCGAACACGCTGTCGCGTGAACCCAGGCTGCTCCATTTCTGGTCGGCCGTTTCCACATCCACCGCGCCTGCCAACACCACGATGCACACTTCGCGTGCCGGCTCGAAGACGTGCACCACCTCATCCGTGTTCATGCGGTAAGCCGCAAAACCCACGTAGCGCCATGCCGCCGTCTCCGGTGTGACTCGCGCGATCGTCTGGCCCTCGCGCTGTGCCTTCACTAGCAAACTCATGCTGCCTCCTTCGTTGCAGACGTGCCGGCATCGAGCGGTGCATCCACTAGCGCGCGCAACGTCTGGTATCCCTTCTGTGCATAGGGGTACGACCTGGCGATCACCGGATCCTGTTCGGCTTCCACCACCAGCCAACCGCGATAACCATGCCGTTTCAGGCGAGCAATGATGCTCGGGAAGTCGACCGCGCCGTCGCCCGGAACCGTAAACGCCCCGTTGATCACCGAGTCCAGAAAGCTCCAGTTGCGGTTGCGCGCGAGTTTCATCACCGCGGGCCGCACGTCTTTGCAATGGACATGACAGACTCGTCCGATGTGTTTATCGAGCACTTCTACGGGGTTGCCGCCTGCGAACGTGATGTGTCCCGCGTCGAACAGCAGGCCGACGGCGTCGCTCGTGCGCGCCATCAATTTGTCGACGTCAGCGGGTGTTTCCACATACGCGCCCATGTGATGATGGTATGCCAGTCGCACGCCGCGACTCAGCGTATAGCGGGCGAATTCGTCCACACGCGCGGCGTAGGCGTCCCATTGCGCGTCGCTGAAGAAACGCGGGCGCTGGTAGAGCGGTTGCGCCGCGCCCTGGATCGAATCGGCCACTTCGCCGTACACCATCACCGTCGCGCCGTTGCGCGACAGCAATTCCAGATGTGCATCCACGGCGGCGATTTCGTCCGCGACGCTGCCGCGCGCGAGCCGTCCCGAGTACCAGCCGGAGACGAGCGCCAGGTCGTATTGCGCGAGCAGTGTTTTCAGCGCCTGCGGTTCGCGCGGAAACTTGTTGCCGAGCTCGAAGCCGTCGTAGCCGATTTCGCGTCCTTCGGTCAGCGCGACTTCGAGCGGCGTTTCGCCGCCGAGCGAGGGCAGGTCGTCGTTCATCCACGACAGCGGGTTGATGCCGATGCGTACTTCGAACTGAGTCATGCCAGCGTCCTCAATCATGTTTGGCGTCGCCGGCGGCCCTGGCGCGCTCGGCAAGATGGGTTTCGTATTGCGCACGCGCAGCGCGCACGCCTTCGCGCGGCGACACTTCCGGCACGGCCACTTCCCACCACCAGCCGCCGTCGTCGGTGGTGCGGGCGGCGTCGGTGTCGATGCTGATCAGATAGGTGCGATCGGCGGCGCGCGCACGTTGCAGCGCGGCTTCGAGTTCGGCCACGTTGGCGACGTGTTCGGACTGCGCGCCGAGCGCGCGCGCGTGAGCGGCAAAGTCGACCGGTGGTGCGCCGAGCGGACCCTGCTCGCAATCGTCGAACATGTTGTTGAACGGCGCGCCGCCACAAGCCTGTTGTAGTCGATTGATGCAACCGTAGCCGCGATTGTCGAGCACGACAATGATCAGCTTGGCGCCGAGCATCACCGAAGTGGCGATCTCGCTGTTCAGCATCAGGTAACTGCCGTCGCCCACCATCACGATCACGTCGCGCTCGGGCCGCGCCAGTTTCGCACCGAGACCGCCGGCGATCTCGTAGCCCATGCACGAATAGCCGTATTCGACGTGATACGCACCGGGACGGCCCGCGCGCCATAGCTTGTGCAATTCGGCGGGCAGCGTGCCTGCCGCGCAAACGACGATGTCGTCCGTCGCCGAGGTGGCGCTCGAGCGTTGCACCGCGCCGATCACGTCCGCGTCGTAAGGCAGCACGGATTCGTGTTGCGGCGCGTGCGTGAGCATGCCCACGGTGTCGCGCCAGTCGGCGGCGAGCTTTTGCGCCCGCGCGGTCCAGCCCGGATCGGCGCGCCAGCCGCTGAGTTCGGTGGTGAGCGCGCCGAGCGCGAGGCGCGCATCGGCCTCCACGACCTGGCCGCGATGCTTGAGGCCGTCGAAGGCATTCGCATTGATGCCAATCACGTCGGCCTGGGTGAACAGCGTGTTCGAGCCCGTCGTGAAGTCCTGCAAACGGGTGCCGATGGCGAGCACGCAATCGGCGTCGTGCGCGAGGGCGTTTGCCGCGGGCGAGCCGGTCACGCCGAGCGCGCCCGTGTTGAGCGGATCGTTCCAGGCGAGCGAGCCCTTGCCGGCCTGGGTCTCCGCCACAGGGATCCCATACGCGCTCGCGAACGCCTGCAGCGCATGGGTTGCGTGGCCGTACAGCACGCCGCCGCCGGCGACGATCATCGGCCGCCTTGCTTGACGCAAGCGCTCGACCGCGGCGCTGATCTCTTCGACAACCGGTGCAGGAGCATGAAAGTTGATGACGCGCGGTTCAAAGAACTCCGCCGGGAAATCCCATGCGGTGGCCTGGATGTCCTGCGGCAAAGCAAGCGTGACCGGTCCGCACAACGCGGCGTCGGTCAGCACGCGAATCGCGCGTGGCAGCGCCGTCAGCAATTGCGCGGGATGCACGATGCGATCGAAGTAGCGCGAGACCGGCTTGAACGCGTCGTTGGCGGAGA
This sequence comes from Paraburkholderia sp. BCC1885, assembly GCF_900996235.1. GTDB lineage: Bacteria > Pseudomonadota > Gammaproteobacteria > Burkholderiales > Burkholderiaceae > Paraburkholderia. Next base: position 541,044 of record NZ_CAAJGM010000208.1, on the reverse strand, counting down.
TGCCGCCGTCGTTGAAGTCCTCGACCTGCTGCAGCACCGGGTCCGGCGCACGCGTGATGAAGACGTCGCCGGGCAACAGCAGAACCGGCAGGCGGTTCACGTGCGCGAGGGCCGCAGCGGTCAGCAGATTCGTCGCGCCAGGGCCGATCGACGTGGTGACCGCCATCATCCTGCGCCGGAAATGCGCCTTCGCGTAGGCGATCGCGCTGTGTGCCATGGCCTGCTCGTTGTGTGCGCGCAGTGTCGGCAATTCCTTGCGATGCTGGTACAGCGCCTCGCCGATCCCCGCCACGTTGCCGTGACCGAAGATCGCGAAGACGCCGCCGAACAGCGGCTCGATGCCGGCGCCGTCCTCGGTCCTGACGCGCTGCGCCGCGAGGTAGCGGATCATCGCCTGCGCCATGGTCAGCCGCACGGTACCCGCGGCCGGCGCCGCAGATGCCGATGCGGAAAAGGCGGGACTCGTATCGTGATGCAAGATGCGCTGGTTCATGCAGCTTGCTCCTGGTGAATGGGTTGCGGTGTGGCGCCGTGCGGCGCGGCACTGCCGCGCGTGGCGCGCCACGATTCGATCAATGTTTCGAAGGTCTGCCGCACGCGCGAGATCAGTTCGTCGTCGCTGATGGAGCCGGCGAGCCACGCATGGCTCGGCTCGTGGAAAATCGTCCGGCCCACCGTGAAGCCGCGGCAGGTAGCCGACTGCGCCGCCGCCCGGAAGCCCTCGTTAAGCTGTTCGACCGCAGCGGATAAGCCGAGCAGCACCACGCCACGGCAGTACGGATCGCGTTCGGCGATCAATGCATCGACGGCTTGCCACTGCGCTGCTTCCATCGGCTCCAGCTTCCACCACTCCGGATAGATGCCGATGTTGTACAGACGTTTCAATGCGCGATACACCGTGTCCGAACCGTTCGGCAGATGCGCGTGCCTGGGTGGAATCACTTCGAGCAGCAGTTCATGACCGCTCGCCTGGGTGGCGTCGTACAGGGCGCGCAATTGCGCTTCCTGTTCGAGGCGTTGCTCGATGGGCTCGTCGGGATGAAACTGCACGAGGCATTTCACGACGTGTTCCTGCGGCCAGGCGATCAGCGAGGTGCCGATCGAGCGTCCGTGGTCGAATACCAGCGGCACCGAGCCCGGCAACTCCACCGGACGGCCGATCCACCAGCCACGTCCTGTCGCAGCGTTCAATGCGTCCTGGCCGTAGCGGTCATCGATCAGGACTCCGATGCGTCCCTGCAGATCAAGCGCGCTCTCGGTCTGCGCGACGGCTTCGACGAACAGGCTCTTGAGGCGGGCGATGCGCGCTTCGTCCGCGCCGGTCTGCTGGGCCAGATCGAAAAGCTGGTTGCGGTGATCGAACGCGAAGCCGAGCACTTCGTCCCATTGCTTGCGGGCCGGAGAGACACGATGTAGCCGCGCGAGTTTCGCATCGCGATCGGGGCGGCGCATGCGCTGCGGATCGGCTTTCGCTTCGGAGAGGAAGTAGTCGAGCTCGGCGGGCGTCGGCATTGCCGGGGCACAGCCATGGCGCGACACCACCAGCGCGCCGCTGGCATTCGCGGCGCGCGCGCACGCTTCGAGCGGTTCGTCGCGCAGCCAGCCGGAGAGAAAGCCGGAGGCGAAGGCATCGCCCGCGCCAAGCACGTTCAGCACTTCCACTTCGACACCGCCGTGAAGCGGCGCGTCGTCGAGCGAGGCCGGCACGGCGCCGTCGATGATCTGGCAGCCGAGCGGGCCGCGCTTGACCACCAGCGTCGCGGGCGTGACGGCGCGCACCATCGCGAGGGCGTCGATCAATTCCGCCTTGCCGCCGGCAATGCGGAATTCTTCTTCGGTGCCGATCACCAGATCGATCAACGGCAAAATGCGCTGGAGGTGTGCCGTGACATCTTCATTGGCCACGAAACGGGTCTCGCCGTCGGCCTTGCCGGTGAGTCCCCACAGCACTGGACGGTAGTCGATATCGAGCACCGTGCGCACGTTGTGGCGGCGCGCGTGATCGAGCGCGCGGCGGCTGGTACGGTTGACCTGCTCGGTGGAGAAGTGCGTGCCGGTGATCAGCAGGGCTTTCGATGAAGCGATGAATGCTTCGTCGAAATCGGCTTCATCGACGGCCATATCGGCGCAGTTTTCGCGGTAGAAAATCAGCGGGAAGGTGTCGCGGTCTTTCAGGCCCAGTATCACGAGCGCGGTCAGGCGTTCATGGTCGACGCGCACGTGGCTGATGTCGCAACCTTCCTTGCTGAGCGTTTCGGTGAGAAAGCGGCCCATATGGTCGTTGCCGACGCGCGCGAGCATCGCCGAAGCAAGCCCGAGTCGCGCGCAACCGAACGCGATATTCGCCGACGAGCCGCCGAGATATTTGGCGAAGCTCGATACGTCCTCGAGACGGGCGCCGACCTGTTGGGCGTAAAGATCCACCGCGAGCCGGCCAAGGCAGATGATGTCGCGGCTGCGGTCCGGCGCGAAGCGGCCGGCAACGGACGGCGTGGGGGTGCTGGTGAGAGCCATGGAATGTCCTGTATGTCCTAACGCGTGACTTGGCGGCAAGGGTGAAACGCGGCTGCTGCGGGGCATGGGCCGTGCATCCGCTGCATGGCGCGGATCAGATCGTCGCGCCTTCGAGTTCGCCGATCATCTTCTGCATCTCGGCACCGCCGGCCATCATGTCGAGCACTTCGTCCTTGCTGATGGTGTCCTTGGTGAAGGTGCCGAGCGACTTGCCGCGATTGAGCAGCGTGAACGAATCGCCGATCGGATACGCGTGATGCACGTTGTGCGTGATGAAGATCACCGAGATGCCTTTGGCGCGCGCAGTGTGGATCAGCTTCAGCACGTTGAAACTCTGCTTCACGCCGAGCGCCGCCGTCGGTTCGTCGAGAATCAGCACGCGGGCGCCAAAGTGAATCGCCCGCGCAATCGCTAGGCATTGCTTTTCGCCGCCCGACATCGTGCCGATCGGCTGATGCGGGTCGCGCACGTTGATGCCCATTTCCGCGAGCTTGTCGCGCGAGGCGCTGGCGCAATGGTCGAGATCCATCACGTTGATAAAGCCAAACAGTTTTTTCTGCGGCTCGCGTCCCATGAAGAAATTGCGCGCCACCGACAGCAGCGGCACCAATGCAAGATCCTGATAAACGGTGGCGATACCGAGGTCGAGCGCGTCTTTGGGCGAGGTGAAACGCACCGGCTTGCCGTCGACCAGATAAGTGCCTTCGCTCGGCTGATGCACGCCTGCGAGCGTCTTGATCAGCGTGGATTTGCCGGCGCCGTTGTCGCCCAGCAGGCAATGCACTTCGCCGCGCCTTAAGCGCAAAGTGATGTCCTTCAGCGCAATCACGTTGCCGAAGTAGCGGCTGACGTTTTCGAGCGCGAGGATATAGTCGCCGTCCGCGGGCTGCGTTTTGACAGTTGCTTGCGAAGCTGCCGTATCAGCCGTGGGATTCAATGGAGTGTTCATGATGGACTCTCGCTTAGCGGGCCGCCGCGACGCGGCTGCGCACGTAGTGGTTGAACAGCACCGCGAACAGCAGCATCGCGCCGAGGAAAACGCGGAACCAGTCCGAATCGATGTTCGTATAGGTAATGCCGATCTGCACGACACCGAAGATCAGTGCTCCGAACGATGCGCCAACCACCGAGCCATAGCCGCCGGTCAGCAAGGTGCCGCCGATCACCGCCGCGATGATGGCTTCGAATTCCGCCTGCAGGCCGCGATCCGCCGCTGCTGAACCGATGTCGCACACCTGCAGGACCGAATAGAGGCAGGAGCAGAACGCGGTCAGCACGAACAGCGAAATCTTCACGCGACGCACCGGTACGCCGACATTCTTCGCCGCATTGGAGTCGCCGCCCACGGCGAAGATCCAGTTGCCGAACTGCGTTTTGGCGAGGACGAAGGCGCAGATCGCCGCGAGCGCGAACCACCAGAGGATCACTTTCGGAATCCCGGGGACGAGAGGCAGGCCGCTGTCGAGCAGCTTGACCACGCCGATATGTCCAAGCCAGGTGAAGAGGCCCTTGAATGCGACACCCTGGAACAGGGCATGCGCGAGCCAATCGTGCGCGGCGACGTCGCCGACCCCCGAAATGATGGTGCGGTCCGCAAACATCACCGAGAGTGCGAGCGTGAGGCCGCGCAGAATAAACAGGAACGCCAGCGTCACGATGAAGGAGGGCAGCCGCGTGCGCATCACGAGGTAGCCGTTCAGCGCGCCGAGCAGCATGGAACCGGCGAACGCGAACACGATGGACAAGGCGATCGGCCAGTGGAAGTACATCGTCGGCAGTGCGACCATCATGCCGGAGAAGCCGATCATCGAACCGATCGAAAGGTCGAACTCACCGGCGATCATCAGCAGACACGCGCCCACCGAGATGATGCCGAGGTAGGCGGCGACCTGCGACCAGTTCATCACGCCGTCGAGATTGAACATGCCGGAATTGCCGGCCGAGAGCCCGAACACCAGGAACACCATCACGGTGCCGGCAAGGGCGGCGAATTCCGGCCGGCTCAGCAGGTGTTTGAACCACGATTCGCGACGCACCCGTTCGTCTGCCGCCGCAGCGGGGCCGGACGCCGCGGCGTTGGCCGCGTCCTGGTCGGAAGGGTGATGTTTGGCGTGGAAAGGGTTGGCGACGCCCATTGAAGCTCTCCTTGATGCGCCGGCGCAGGCGCCGTGACGACGCTGCGCCTGAAGGCGCTTGATGCAGATGAAATGCAAATGAAGTGCGGCTGACACATTGCGAAGGGCGGCGGGTGCGCCGCTGGCGGCGCGCTTCCCCTCGGGCCTGCCGGTACAGGGCCGCGTTGGCCCCGTACCCGAACTCAATGCGACATTGCTTAGCGATACTGACCAGCGTACTGGATCACCTTGTCGACGTTCTCCTTCGTAATGAAGCCCGGGCCTGAGCCGATATTGCGCGGTCCATAGGAAGGGGCGAGACCGTAGGTGGACAGACGTGCCTGGAACTTCGGATTGGCCTGAAGGATCTGGCGGATCTTGACCGGGTCGGTGGTGTGGTCGTGCTTGACGATGGCCAGCACGGCTACCGCGATATAACCCTGCAGATAGGGCTGCTGGTCGATGGCGAACTTGATCGTGCCGTCCTTGATGGCCTTGGCGATGTCATCGTCGAAGTCGAAGGTGGCGAACCAGATCTTGCCGGCGAGGCCCATCTGCTGCACGGCCTTGATGGTCGGCGCAGCCGAGAGCGGGCCGAGTGCGAGCACGCCGCCGGTATCCGGGTGATTGCGCAGATACGCGCTCACTTTCGACTGGACGCCGGTCGGGTCCGTGCCGGCGTCGAGCGTGGAGGTCTTGAAGTCGACGCCGAGCGCGTCGGCAAAGCCTCGGCAGCGTTCGAACGAAGCCGGATTGGTGGCGTAGTGATTCACGCACAGGAACGATTTGACGCCGGCCGCCTTGGCCTTTTCGCCGGCGGCCTTGCCCGCCGTATATTCCGGTTGGCCGATATGCATGACCGCGCCCAGATCCGCGCTCTGCTGTTCGGTGCCCGAATTGATCGTGACGAGCGGAATGTGCTTTTCGGTGACCTTGCCGATGGAGCCCTTCAGCACGTCGAAGTCGGCAATGGTGACGATCACGCCATCGTAGTTGCGCGCGGCCGCCTGTTCGATCAGGCGCGCCATGTCGGCGATGTCGCCGTTAGGCGGGTTGCGGTAGTCGGTCTCGACGTTGAAATCTTCGTCGGCCTGTTTGATGGCGTTCTTGATGGTGTTCCACCAGGAATCGGAATCCGGCGCGTGGCTGATCAACACGAAGTGCGCATCGGCCGCGCGGGCCGCGGTCGTGGCGGCCAGGCCCGCCGTGAGTGCCAGTGCCGCTACCAGAATCTTCAGCGTTGCCTTGCCATTGCAAAGTCTCATTGTCTCCACCTTTCTCGGTCTTCGTTATTGAAGGGAGCGTCTGGCTTTCTTCATACCTGCAAGCCCTCTTAGCGTTTTCACGCAGCTCGCATCGCCATCGCTCAAAACCAAGAGTAGGCCAACTTTTGCCGTGTTGCAATGAAAATTTCATGACAAAGAAAAATGGAAAATATGTTCCATTTGACGAAGCGCCTGCCTATAATCGGCAGCGTCAGTGCAATGCGCGGAGCCTATGTGGGCGCCGTTTTGCAGCGCAATAAAGCGGTAAAGGAAGAGCCATGGCGGAAGACGGTACGGAAGAGTTGTCGAGTGTCGAAGATTTGATGCAGCGCATCGCGGAAAACTACGAGTCGTTGCCGCGTCAGTTGAAGAGCGTCGCAACGTATATCGAGCAGCATCGTTCCAGCGTCATGGTCGATCGCACCAGCGACATCGCCGCGAGTTGCGGCGTGCATCCCTCGGCGGTGGTCCGGTTTGCGCAGCGCTTCGGCTTTTCGGGTTTCTCGGATCTGCAGGCGGTGTTTCGTCAGGCGTATACCGGCCACGGCACCTCGTCGCCGAGTTATCAGCAACGCATTCGCAAGCTGATCGACGAGAAGCCGGGTGCGCTGTCGGGCGGTTCGGTGGCGCGAGAATTCATCGCGGCTTCGCGCGGCGGTCTCGAAGAACTCGAAGCGGGTCTCGACGACAAGGAATTCGACGCCGCCGTGAAAATGCTGCAGCAGGCCGACAATATCTACGTGGTCGGCGTGCGGCGGTCGTTTCCGGTGGCGAGCTACATCGTCTACGCGTTGCAGCACACGCCCAAGCGCGTGCATCTGGTCTCGGGCTTCGGCGGCATGTATCGCGAACAGATTCGCAGCGTTCGCAAAGGCGACGTGGTCATTGCGATCAGCTTCGCACCCTACGGCAAAGAAACGCAGTACTGCTTACGAGTGGCGCATCACCATCAGGCAAAGACGCTGGTGATCAGCGACAGCCAGTTGTCGCCGCTCGCACGCTACGCCACCACGCAACTTTATGTGAAGGAGGGGAGCGCGTTCGCGTTCCGCTCGCTGACCAGCACCATCTGCCTGTGCCAGGCGCTGTTCATCGCGCTTGCGTACAAGCTGGAATTAAACGTAGAAGAATCGAAAGACACTGGAGGATACGATGACTGACGTGGCAGGCAAGACAATCGACGTAGCCGTGTTCGGCGCCGGGCGCATCGGCCGGATTCACGCGGCCAATCTCGCGCGGCAACCGGGCGTGCGGCTCAAATATGTGGTGGACGTGAACCGGGACGCGGCGAATTCGCTCGCGGCCCTGCACGGCGCACAGGTGGCGGATATCGACGGCGCGATGGGCGATGCCTCGATCGGCGCCACGGTGATCTGTTCGAGCACGGACACCCACGCGGACCTGATTCTGAAATCCACGGCGCAAAAGAAGCATATTTTCTGCGAGAAGCCGGTGGACCTGACGCTCGAGCGCGCACGAGCCTGCGCGGACGCGGTGGCGAAAGCGGGCGTGGTGTGCATGATCGGCTTTCAGCGCCGTTTCGATCCGACCTTTGCGGCATTGAAAGCGCGCATCGACGCGGGCGAGATCGGCACGCCGGAAATGCTGATCGTGACGAGCCGCGATCCGGGTGCGCCGCCGGTCGAATACATCAAGCATTCGGGCGGCATTTTCAAGGACATGCTGATCCACGACTTCGACATTTTCCGCTGGATTCTCGACGACGAAGCCGAGACGCTGGATGCCACCGGCAGCTGCCTGAGCGACCCGGCGATCGCCGAAGCAGGCGATATCGACGCCACGGCGGTGACGATCCGCACGAAGAGCGGGCGCCTATGCCAGATCAACACGGCGCGGCGCGCGGCGTATGGCTACGACCAACGTTTCGAAGTCCTTGGCAGTACGGGCATGCTGCAGGCCGGTAACGTGCGGCCCACGGAAGTGGTGGCGTATTCGAAAACGGAAGTATCGAGCGACGTCCCCGAAGCCTTCTTCCTCGAACGCTACCGCGCGGCCTACGCGGCGGAAATCGCGCATTTCTTCGAAGCAGTCACGCAGGGCAAGCCGGTGCGCACGACGGTGGCGGACGGCCTGAAGGCGCTGGAACTGGCCGAGGCGGCGACGCGTTCGTGGCGCGAAGGACGGCCGGTGCGTCTCGGCGAGGGGGCGTGATGGCCGCTACGTCGAATCGTCAGCCGGTGCGAGTGGGCGTGGTCGGGCTCGGGCGGCTCGGCAAGCGTCACGCCGAGAACCTGGCTTATCGGGTGCCGGGCGCGGCGCTGGTGGCGGCGTGCAGTCCGGTTGCAGAGGAACTGGCATGGGCGAGCGAGGCGTTGCCCGCGCCGCGCCTCTACGAGGACTATGCCGCCTTGCTCGAAGACCGCGAGGTCGACGCCGTGTGGCTCGTCACGCCTTCGGCGTTGCACGCGCAGCAGATTATCGATGCCTTGCGCGCAGGCAAGCATGTGTTCTGCGAGAAGCCGCTGTCGCTCGATCTGGCGGAATGCGAGCGCGTGCTGGCCGAGGCGCAGCAGCGGCCGCATCTGCAGGCGACCATCGGTTTCATGCGCCGCTTCGATCCGAGCTACCGCGACGCGTTCGACAAGATCGCCGCGGGGGTGATTGGCCGGCCGTTCATGGTGCGCTCGCAGACTACCGACAAGAACGATCCCGACGGTTTCTTCGTGCGCTTCGCGCCGACCTCGGGCGGGATTTTTCTCGACTGCACGGTGCACGACATCGACGTGGCCCGTTGGCTGCTCGGCAAGCCACGCGCCAAACGCGTGTTCGCCAGCGGCACGATTGCGCTGCACGAAGGACTGCGCGAATTCGGCGACGTCGACAACGGCGTGGCGATCTGCGAGTTCGAAGGCGGCCGCCTCGCGATGTTCTATGCCTCGCGCACCATGGCGCACGGCAACGACACGGGCAGCGAAGTGATCGGCACGGCGGGCGCTTTGACGATTGGCCACAATCCGCGTCTGAACCGGGTCGAAATTGCGGACGCCAGCGGGATTCGCAACGAATGCACGCCAACCTTCTTCGATCGCTTCGAAGACGCGTTTTTGTACGAGGCGCGCGCCTTCGTTGTGGCGGTGCAGGGCGGGGCGTCCGCGGGCGCGACGCTGGCCGACGCGCTGGAAGCGACGCGGATCGGCAGCGCGCTGCGGGAATCGTTGCAAACGGGCCAGGCGGTGACGTTGTAAGGCTGGGCTGCCGGCTGGCGGCCCAGCGAGGCTATGCGCCTGATAACGGGCCTGGTAGGCCTGACGGGCCCGCGCAGACGAGACAAGCGCGCGCCGCAAACACCGCGTGATCGACGCGCTTCTGCGATAACCGTCATACCCGCGCGGCACCGGCGTGGAGATGACGGCTGCGGTAGAATTTGACCCTCTGTCCGGCGCCGTTGCGGCGCCTCATCCCGAAGGTCATCGTCGATGCAAACTCAGGTTCACAAGGAAGTCGATGCGCGCGGGCTGAACTGTCCGCTCCCCATTTTGCGCGCCAAAAAAGCGCTCGCCGACATGGAAAGCGGCCAGATTCTCAAGGTGCTCGCCACCGACCCCGGCTCGCAACGCGATTTCGCCGCGTTCGCCAAGCAGACCGGCAACGAGATCGTCGAAGTTTCGACTCACGACAAAGTGTTCGTGTTTCTGATGCGCCGCCGCTGAGCGCGACGCCGTCTCCCGCCTGTCGATCAGGGCCGCGAACTGTTGAGCACCTTGCTCAGTTCGTCCAGCGTATAGGGCTTGCGCAACGCCTTCCAGCGGAACGTCAGGTCAGGCACATCGGTCATCTCGTGCCCCGAAGCGAAGATCACGCGCAATGCCGGCCGCAATTGCACCGCTTTTTCCGCGAGTTCGATACCGGATTTGCCGGGAAGACTGAGATCCGCGAGCAAGACATCGAAAGCCTGCTCGCCAAGCTGGCGTAGCGCGTCGTCCGGTGAACCGGTTTGTGCCGGCTCGTGGCCAAGCATCCTGATCAGTTCGCTCGTGGCTTCCAGCAAGGCCAGATCGTCGTCCACCAGCAGCACACGCAGTCTCGTCGCGGGCGCGCTTGCTGGCGGCTGCAGCGTGTCCGTAAGGGGGATGGGCGTGCCGGGCGTGCGTAGCATCTGGCGAATCTTCGAGGCGAGCTGTTCGCGGCTATAGGGCTTGCTCAGCAATTCGACGCCGGGGTCCAGCCGCCCGCCGTGCACGATCGCGTTTTGCGTGTAGCCGGACGTGAACAGCACTTTCAGACGGGGCAGAAGCTGCACCGCCTGGGCGGCCATTTCGGGACTGCGCGGCAAGCCGGGCATGACGACGTCGGTAAACAGCAGATCGATATGGACGCCGCTGCGAATCACCATCAGCGCCTGCTCGGTGCCGTCCGCCTTCAACACGCTGTAGCCGAGGCCCGATAAGGTGTCGACCACCGTCGACTGCACCTTCGGGTCGTCTTCCACCACGAGAATCGTCTCCGTGCCGCCGCGCAGCTTCACGCTCGTTCGCGGCGGCGGTTCGACGGCGGTTTCGGTCGAGCGCGGCAGGTAGATCCTGACGGTCGTGCCGTGTCCCAGCTCGCTGTAGATGCGCGCGTGGCCACCGCTTTGCTTGACGAAGCCGTAGGCGGTGGCGAGGCCGAGGCCAGTGCCCTGGCCTTCCGGTTTGGTCGTGAAGAACGGCTCGAATGCCCGTTCGACCACGTCGGGCGGCATGCCCGTGCCGGTGTCGGTGACGGCCAGCAGGACGTACTGGCCGGCGGGCACCTCGGGCAGGCCGGCGACGTATTGGTCGTCGAGCATCGCGTTGGCGAGTTCCATGGTCAGCTTGCCGCCGTCCGCCATCGCGTCGCGGGCGTTGATCGCCAGATTGAGGATCACGTTTTCGAGCTGATGGATGTCCACGAAGGTGTTCCACAGACCGCCCGAGACCACGGTCTCCACCTCGATCGTCTCGCCCAGCGCCCGCCGCAGGAGGTCGTCCATGCCGCGGATCGCCGCAGCGAGATTGATCACCACCGGCTGCAAGGGCTGCTGACGGCCGAAGGCGAGCAGTTGCGAGGCGAGTTTGGCGCCGCGTTCGACGGCGTCGATGGCCTTGTCGAGCCGTTCGCGAGTCCAGCTGTCGCTGGCATGGCGCCGCTCCAGCAGTTCGAGGTTGCCGCGCAGGACTTGCAGGACGTTGTTGAAGTCGTGCGCCACGCCGCCCGTCAACTTGCCGATGGCCTCCATCTTTTGCGACTGGAACAGCGCCTTGCGGGCATCTTCGAGCAGGCGGTTCGATTCCATCCGCTCGGTGATGTCGCGGGTGATCTTGGCGAAGCCGGCCAGCGTGCCGTCGTCCTCGCGAATCGCGTCGATCACGACGTGCGCCCAGAAGCGCGTGCCGTCCTTGCGGACGCGCCATCCTTCCGCTTCGAAGCGGCCGTCTTTCGCGGCGGCGTCGAGGCCGCGCTGCGGCAGTCCGGTCGCGGCGTCCTCGGGCAGATAAAAGCGCGAAAAGTGCGAACCGATGATCTCTTCCGCCGTATAGCCCTTGATGCGCCGGGCGCCGGAGTTCCAGTTGGTGACCATGCCTTGCGGCGAGAGCATGAAGATCGCGTAATCGGTGACGCCGTGGACCAGCATGCGAAAGCGCCGCTCGCTTTCGAGCACGGCCTCGTGGGCGGCTTTTTTATCCGTCATGTCGCGGACGATTTTCACGAAACCGGTCAGTTGCCCGTCCGCATCATGCAGGCTGTTGATAACCACGCTGGCCCAGAACTGCGTGCCGTCTTTGTGAAGCCGCCAGCCTTCCGTGTCGTGACGGCCGGTGCGCCGGGCGATTTCGAGGCCATTCGCCGCCACGTTATCTTTGCGGTCTTCTTCCGTATACAGGACATCGAGCGGACGGCCGACGATTTCGTCGGGCTGATAGCCGTGGATCGCCGCCGCGCCTGCGTTCCAGGTGAGAATCCGGCCGTCGGGAGAAATAGCGAAAATCGAATAGTCGGAGACAGAGGCAACCCATTCGTCGGTCCAATGCAGGATCGTATTGCTTGAGTGCCGTTCGTTCGGCATAGGGGGCTCCGATTTATCCGTCTTTGATGATGAAGCGGGTACGGCGGCTGAGGCTGTCGCTCAATATACTATTTTGGCGCGGGTAGGCGGCGGGTAACGTATGCCGCCCGCCTGGTTTGCGGTTGCGCAGCGCAAACGCAAACGCAAACGCAAACGCAAACGCAAACGCAAACGCAAACGCAAACGCAAACGCAAACGCAAACGCAAACGCAAACGCAAACGCAAACGCAAACGCAAACGCAAACGCAAATCCAAGCCCAAACCCAACGGCTAAAACAAAAGGCGCCGTGGCCCGCTATGCTGGGCGACAGCGCCTTCGCCGGTTCCCGCTACGCGCCGCTCGTACCTCCGCGGCGCCTGGCTGACCGTTCACACCTTCAAGCAAACACTCAGCCTTCCAGCACCGGCGAGCGCGTGCGCAGATACTCTTCGAAATCCGCTGCGACTTCCGGATGGCGCAGCGCAAATTCCACTGTTGCCTTCAGATAGCCGAGCTTGCTGCCGCAGTCGAAACGCGTGCCGTGATACTTGTAGGCGAGAACCTGTTCGTCGGCGAGCAGCGACTGGATCGCGTCCGTCAATTGCAGTTCGCCGCCGGCGCCCGGCTTCAGGGCGCGCAGATGTTCGAAAATCCGCGGTTTGAGCACGTAGCGGCCCACCACGCCGAGGTTCGACGGCGCGACTTCCGGCGCCGGCTTTTCGACGATGCCCGACATCTTGATGATCGAATCCTCCCATTCCTTGCCGTCGACGATGCCGTATGACTTCGTTTCCGAATGGGGGATTTCTTCCACGCCGATCACCGAGCTGTGATAGTGGTCGAACACCTCGATCATCTGCGCCATCACGGGCGGCTTGCCGTACAGCAAGTCGTCCGCGAGGATCACGGCGAACGGATTGTCGCCCACCAGCTTTTCGGCGCACATCACTGCGTGGCCGAGGCCGAGCGCTTCCGGCTGGCGCACGTAGAAGCAGTCGACATGGCTCGGCTTGATGCTGCGCACGAGTTCCAGCAGCTTGTCTTTGCCGCGCGCTTCGAGTTCGGCTTCGATCTCATACGACTTGTCGAAGTGGTCTTCGATGGCGCGCTTGCTGCGCCCCGTGACGAAAATCATCTCGGTGATGCCGGCGGCCATGGCTTCTTCGACCGCGTACTGGATCAGTGGCTTGTCGACGATGGGCAGCATTTCCTTCGGGCTCGCCTTGGTGGCGGGGAGGAACCGGGTGCCAAGACCTGCTACCGGAAATACCGCTTTTGTAACTTTTAGCATGTAATTACCCCTGAATCCTCTGGTGGCTACGCCTGCGCGAGCACAGGCATGGAGCGTCAATCAGGCTGGCAGTCGCGCGAGTTGCGCGTTCAGCTTGCCGATGGTCGTTTCGTATTCTGCCAGCCTTTTCTGCTCCTGCTCAACGACTGCGGGCGGGGCTTTTGCGACAAAGCTGTCATTTTGCAGCTTTGCATTGCATTTCGACACTTCAGCGCCCAATCTCGCAATCTCTTTTGACAAGCGTTCGCGTTCGGCTGCGACATCGATTTCCACCTTCAGCACCAGCTTGTCATTGCCTACGATAGCAATTGGCGCGCCATGTGTCTGGGCGTCGAGCGTGGCTTCGTCGGCGATGATCTGCACTTCCGACAATCGGGCCAGCGCCTGGGCGTAAGGTGCAAAGGTGCGCAGGCGTTCGGCGTTGCCGGTGGCGAGCAGCGGCACCTTGGTGGCGGGCGACAGGTTCATCTCGCCGCGCAGGTTACGGCAGGCGTCGATCACGGCTTTCAGATCGGTTACCCATTGCTCGGCGGATTCGTCCAGTTTGGCCGTATCCGCCAGCGGATACGGCTGCACCATGATGGAGGCTTCGCCCTCGGCCATCCCTTGCGGGTAACGGTCGGCAAGCGGCGCCACCTTCTGCCATAGCGCCTCGGTGATGAACGGAATCACCGGATGCGCAAGGCGCAGCACGGTTTCGAGCACGCGCAACAGGGTGCGGCGGGTGGCGCGTTGCTGTTCCGGCGCGCCGTTCTGGATCTGCACCTTGGCGAGTTCGAGATACCAGTCACAGTATTCGTCCCAGACGAACTTGTATAGGGCGTTTGCCACATTGTCGAAGCGATAGTCGGCAAACCCCTTGGCCACTTCGGCTTCGACGCGCTGCAGGTGCGAGACGATCCAGCGGTCCGCCTGCGAGAAGTCGAGATAGGCGCCGGGGCCGCAGTTGCCTTCGCCATTCGGGCCGCAGGCGTCGGCGGGTTTGCCGAAGCCGCAATCGTGGCCTTCGCAGTTCATCAGCACGAAGCGGGTGGCATTCCACAGCTTGTTGCAGAAGTTGCGATAGCCCTCGCAGCGGGCGAGGTCGAAGTTGACGTTACGGCCGAGCGTGGCCATCGACGCCATGGTGAAACGCAACGCGTCGGTACCGAAGGCGGGGATGCCGTCGGGGAATTCCTTGCGGGTCTTTTTCTCGATCGACGCCGCCTGCTTCGGGTTCATCAGCCCGGTGGTGCGCTTGGCGACGAGCGCATCCAGACCGATGCCGTCGACGATATCGATGGGGTCGAGCGTATTGCCCTTGCTCTTCGACATCTTCTGGCCCTCGGCGTCACGCACCAGACCGTGCACATAGACGGTGTCGAAAGGCACCTTGCCGGTGAAATGGGCGGTCATCATGACCATCCGCGCGACCCAGAAGAAGATGATGTCGAAGCCGGTGACGAGCACCGACGACGGCAGAAAGGCTGCCAGTTCCTTCGTGTCGTTCGGCCAGCCGAGCGACGAAAACGGCACCAGCGCGGACGAGAACCACGTGTCGAGCACGTCTTCGTCGCGCTTCAGGGCGCCGTCATAGCCTTGGGCAGTGGCTTGCGCACGGGCTTCTTCCTCGGTTTTGGCGACAAAGATTTCGCCGTTTTCACCGTACCAGGCCGGAATCTGATGGCCCCACCAGAGCTGGCGCGAGATACACCAGTCCTGGATGTTTTCGAGCCACTGATAGTACGTGGTAGTCCAGTTTTCCGGCACGAAGCGGATCTGGCCGTCGCGGACCACGTCAAGCGCGGCCTCGGCGATCGACTTGCCGGGGTTGAAGGTGCCTTCGGGCGCCGGCTTGCTCATGGCGACGAACCATTGGTCCGTCAGCATGGGTTCGAGCACGACGCCGGTACGGTCGCCGCGCGGCACCATCAGCTTGTGCGGCTTGACGGACTCGAGCAGGCCGATGGCTTCGAGATCAGCGACCACCTGCTTGCGCGCCTCGAAACGATCGAGACCGCGATACTTTTCGGGCGCGTTGTCGTTGATTTTCGCTTCGAGCGTGAGGATTTCGATCTGCGGCAGCTTGTGACGCTGACCGACCTGATAGTCGTTGAAATCGTGCGCGGGGGTGACCTTGACGACGCCGGTGCCGAATTCGCGATCGACATAATCGTCCGCGATGACGGGGATTTCACGGTCGGCAAGCGGCAGTTTGACCATCTTGCCGATCAGGGCGGCGTAGCGCTCGTCCTCGGGATGAACCATCACGGCGACGTCGCCGAGCATGGTTTCCGGCCGGGTGGTGGCCACCGTCAGATGGCCCGAGCCGTCGGCGAGCGGGTACTGGATGTGCCACAGATGGCCGTTTTCTTCTTCGCTGGCGACTTCGAGGTCGGAGACGGCGGTCATCAGGACCGGGTCCCAGTTGACGAGACGCTTGCCGCGATAGATCAGGCCCTGTTCATACAGACGGACGAACACGTCGCGCACGGCGGCGGACATCTTGTCGTCCATGGTGAAGTATTCACGTGACCAGTCAATCGACGCACCGAGGCGCCGCACCTGGCTCGTGATGGTGGAACCGGACTGCTGCTTCCATTCCCAGACGCGTTCGACGAACTTTTCGCGGCCGAGGTCATGGCGCGAGATCTTCTGGGCGTCGAGCTGGCGTTCGACGACGATCTGGGTGGCGATGCCGGCGTGATCGGTGCCGGGGACCCACAGGGTATTTTCGCCGAGCATCCGATGGTAGCGGGTAAGGCCGTCCATGATCGTCTGGTTGAAGGCGTGGCCCATGTGGAGGGTGCCTGTGACGTTTGGCGGCGGAAGCTGGATCGAAAAGTTTTTGGCGTTTGCCGCGAACGCTGGCGCGGCGTAGGCGCGTTTTTCCCACTCCGGGCCCCATTGGGCTTCGATATTGTGGGGTTCGAAACTCTTGGCAAGCGTGGTGTCGCTCATTGTTCGTGGTCTGCGCTGATTCTGTGGAATTGTCGATTATAAGCGGTGCGCCTGGGGGGAGGTTTGCCTGCGGCGCTTTGGTGGTTGTTCTGGCTGTTTTGGCCTTTCCTTGCGTTCTTATTGGTTTGCTGGCGTTGCCCCTGTGCGGGGCGGCACTTACTTTCTTTGCCGCCGCAAAGAAAGTAAGCAAAGAAAGCGGGCTGCAACCGCCAGCCTGTAGGTGTCCACCGCTGGCATCAAACCGGAGTGGTTCGCGCACGAAATCTGTCCTCGCGCCACACGCGGTAGTGACAAGGCCGTCATCCGTTCCGGCGTCGCGCTGCGCGCCGCCGCTGGGCATAACACCCGGTTCGGCGGCCGCGGGACCCACGGGCGGCTTTCCTGAGCAGACCCGACCGCGACGCACGCAGTGCGGAGTGGGATGAATGAGCCCTTTGTCAAAGTCAGCGGCGGTGCGAGAGGTCATTTCGTGCGCGGACCACTCTGGGGCTGCGTAAGTGGTGGACACCTACAGGCTGGCGGTTGCAGCCCGCTTTCTTTGCTTACTTTCTTTGCGGCGGCAAAGAAAGTAAGTGCCGCCCCGCACAGGGGCAACGCCAGCAAACCAATAAGAACGCAAGGAAAGGCCAACGCCGCAGGGCAACCAACCCAAACCAAGGCGCCGCAGGCACAACCCCCACCCGAGGGCAAAAACCAAACCCACCCCCAAACCTTATAATGACGAACGAACCGCCGCCGACCCCCCTGGAAAATGCCCGAACTCCTCAATAACCTGAACCCCGAACAACACGCAGCGGTCACGCTGCCAAATGAACCGGCGCTGATTCTGGCCGGCGCGGGCAGCGGCAAAACCCGTGTCCTCATTACCCGCATCGCGTGGCTCATCCAGCAAGGCCTGGCGTCGCCCGCCACGATCCTCGCGGTAACGTTCACCAATAAAGCCGCCCGCGAAATGATGGCGCGCCTGCAGGCGCTGCTGCCCATCGATACGCGCGGCATGTGGATCGGCACCTTCCACGGCCTGTGCAACCGCATGCTGCGCGCGCATCACCGTGACGCCGCCTTGCCCGCCACCTTCCAGATTCTCGACACCGCCGACCAGCTCTCCGCGATCAAGCGTCTGATGAAGGGCTTGAACATCGACGACGAAAAATATCCGGCGAAAAATCTCCAGTACTTCATCAATAACGCCAAAGAGCAGGGCCTGCGTCCCAAAGACGTCGACGCTACCGATAACTTCAACCGCAAGTTCGTCGAACTTTACGAAGCCTACGACCAGCAGTGCCAGCGTGAAGGCGTGGTCGATTTCCCCGAGTTGCTGCTGCGCTGCTTCGAACTGCTCGCGCACAATCCGCCGCTGCGGGCGCATTATCAGGCGCGCTTTCGTCACATCCTCGTCGACGAGTTCCAGGACACCAACAAGCTGCAGTACGCGTGGCTCAAGCTGCTGGCCGGACAAACCAATTCGATCTTCGCGGTCGGCGACGACGATCAGTCCATTTACGCTTTTCGTGGCGCGAACGTCGGCAACATGCGCGACTTCGAACAGGAGTTCAATGTCCGCCATCTGATCAAGCTGGAGCAGAACTATCGTTCGCACGGCCACATCCTCGATGCGGCCAATCAGTTGATCGCCAATAACTCGCGGCGTCTGGGCAAGAACCTGCGTACCGATGCGGGCCACGGCGAGCCGGTGCGCGTCTATGAAGCCGCCACCGATACCCAGGAAGCCGGCTGGATCGTCGAGGAAATCAAGGCGCTCATCAACACCGGCACCTCGCGCAGCGAAGTCGCCGTGCTGTACCGGAGCAACGCGCAGTCGCGCACCATCGAACACACGCTGGTGAACGCCGGTATCGCCTATCGCGTGTATGGAGGTCTGCGCTTTTTCGAGCGCCAGGAAATCAAGCACGCACTTGCCTATCTGCGCCTGATCGACAACCCGAATGACGACACCGCCTTTTCGCGCGTCGTCAATTTTCCGACTCGCGGCATCGGTGCGCGCTCGATCGAGCAGCTCGCGGATGCGGCGCGGCTCTACAACTGCTCGATGGCCGCGGCGATTCCGTATGTGGCGGGCAAAGCGGGGTCGAGTCTCGCCAGCTTCGCCAATCTGGTCGGCAAGATGCGCGCGGAAACGCAGCAGATGAGTCTGCCCGAGACGGTCGAATATGTCGTGCGGGCGAGTGGTCTGTCGGAGTTTTATCAGACCGAGCGCGAAGGCCAGGACCGCCTCGAAAACTTGCAGGAACTGGTCAACGCGGCGGCGGCGTTCGTCAGCGAGGAAGGCTATGGGCTCGATACGCCGGCGCGCTCCATTCCGCTGCGTCCGGGCGCGACTTCCGCACCGGAGCTGGTGACGCAAACGGATGACCCGAACACCGTGGTCCTCGACGCGCCGAACCTCACCGACCCCGCGCAAAACCCGGACACGATGACGCCGCTCGCCGGCTTCCTCTCGCACGCCTCGCTCGAAGCCGGCGACAACCAGGCGCAGGCCGGCCAGGAAGCCGTGCAATTGATGACGGTCCACGCGGCGAAGGGGCTCGAGTTCACTGCCGTGTTCATCACCGGTCTCGAAGAGGGCCTGTTCCCGCACGAGAACAGCGCAATGGAAACCGACGGTCTCGAAGAAGAGCGCCGCCTGATGTATGTGGCGATCACGCGCGCCAAGGAGCGGCTGTATCTGTCGTTCGCGCAAAGCCGGATGCTGCACGGCCAGACGCGCTACAACATCCGTTCGCGCTTCTTCGACGAACTGCCGCAGGAGACGCTCAAGTGGCTCACGCCCAAGGTCGAAGCGGGATCGCGCTGGGGCGGCCGGTCGGATAACGCCGGCTATGGCCGCGACTGGTTCGCGCGTCCCGGTTACACGGGGCCCGCGTCGACCACCTCGGCGCCGCTGCCGGCTTTCGCCAACGAACAGCGCGCGGCCGAAAGCGGCTTCCGGGTCGGCCAGCAGGTGTTCCACACCAAGTTCGGCGAAGGCACCATCACCGCGCTGGAAGGCGGCGGCGCGGACGCCAAGGCCCAGGTCAAATTCAAGCGGCACGGCGAGAAGTGGTTGGCGCTTGCTGTCGCCAAACTGCAGGCGGTCGAATGAACACAATGCAGAACGGGGCGGGGGACGCGCGTCGTCCGCTGGGCGTAATGGCGGCGTTGCCGCAGGAACTGGGCGATCTGATCGAGGCCATGCGCGCCGAGTCCGGCGTGCGCACGGTCACGCACGGTCGCCGTGACTATCATCTCGGCACCGTGCACGGCGCGCCGTGCGTCGTGACGCTCGCGCGCATCGGCAAGGTGGCCGCGGCGGCGACGGTCAGCGCGCTGATTCATGCGTTCGATGTCGAGGCGGTGGTGTTCACAGGCGTCGCCGGCGGGGTGGGGCGTGAGGTGCGGATTGGCGACGTCGTCGTCGCCGATACCTTGACGCAACACGATCTCGACGCCTCGCCGCTGTTTCCGCGCTTTGAGGTGCCGTTGCTCGGCATCGGCCGCTTCGCCGCGGACGAGGCGCTGGCCGGGCAGCTTGCGGCGGCGGTGGAGAAGTTTGTCGCGGAAGAGGGCGGCGCGCTCGCGGCCCGCTTCGGCACGCAACTGCCGCGGGTGCATCGCGGGCTCATCATCAGCGGCGATCAGTTCGTCGCCAGCGCGGCGGCGGTCGCGGCATTGCGCGAGGCGCTGCCCGACGCGCTGGCCGTCGAAATGGAAGGGGCGGCGATTGCCCAGGTGTGTCACGAATACGGCGTGCCGTGCGCGATCGTGCGAACCATCTCGGACACTGCCGACGCGCACGCGCCCGCCTCGTTCACGTCGTTCCTCACCGAGATTGCCGGGACCTATTCGAACGGTGTTCTCAAGCGGTTTTTAGCGGCGCGCGCCGCTGCCGCCGTCCGTTAATTTTTCTTCGCGGATTCACTCGCGGCCAGCGCGTCGCGCACCTGTTGCAAGGCGCTGGCATCTTCGATGGTCGGCAGGTCGCCGGGCTCGCGACCTTCCGCCAGCGCCGCGATCGCGCGCCGCAGCAGTTTGCCGGAGCGCGTCTTCGGCAGCATCGACACCACATGCACCCGCGCCGGCCGTGCAATCGCGCCGAGCTGACGATCCACCGTCGCAATCAGGTCGGCCTCCAGCTTGACGCGCGCCTTGTCTGCCGCATAAGCGTCGGCATCGCGCAGCACGGCGAAGGCCATCGCCACCTGGCCCTTCAGCGGATCGGCCACGCCCACCACCGCGACCTCCGCTACGGCGCGATGGCTCGACAGCGCCTCTTCGATTTCCCGCGTGCCGAGTCGATGGCCCGCCACGTTGATCACATCGTCGGTGCGGCCGAGGATCGTCACGTAGCCGTCGCCATCCTGAATGCCCCAGTCGAAGGTCGAATAAAGCTGGTGTTCCGGTACGCTCGACCAGTAGGTGCTGACGAAACGCCGGTCGTCGCCCCATACCGTCGACATGCAGCCCGGCGGCAGCGGATAGCCGAGCGTGATCACGCCTTTCTCGCCCGGCGCGCAGATTTCGCCGGTCTGTTCGTTGCGCAATGTCAGGTTGTAGCCGTAGACCGGCAGCCCCGGTGAGCCGAGTTTCGGCGTGAGGGCTTCGACGCCGCGCTGGATCGCCAGCATCGGCCAGCCGGTTTCGGTCTGCCAGTAGTTGTCGACCACCGGTTTGCCGAGCGCGTCGGCAATCCACGAGGCGGTTGGTTCGTCGAGCGGCTCACCGGCCAGAAACAGCGTGCGCAGACTCGACAGGTCGGACTTCTTCAGCAGCGCCGGATCCTGCTTCTTGAGCACGCGCAGGGCGGTGGGCGCGGTGAACATCAGGTTGATCCGATGCTGCTCGACGAGTCGCCACCAGATGCCGCCGTCCGGACGGATCGGCGTGCCTTCGTACATGACCGTGGTGAGTCCCGGGATCAGCGGCGCGTAGATGATGTAGCTATGGCCGACCACCCAGCCGATATCCGAGGCGGTGAACATCGTGTCGCCCGCGCGGCCTTCGTAGATGTACTCCATGGACGCGGCGAGCGCGACCGCGTAGCCGCCGACGTCGCGCACCACGCCCTTCGGCCGCCCGGTCGTGCCCGAGGTGTAAAGCACATACGACGGCTCGTTGGATTCGAGCCATTCGCACGGCACGTGGGCATCGAAAAACTGCTCCCGCAGCGGTTCGTAATCGACGAGGTAACTGGCATTCAGACGTTCCGGCGCGAGCTGGCGGTCGATCCGCAGCACGTGCGGCGGCTTGTGCTGCGCGCGGGCCAGCGCTTCGTCGACGAGCGGCGTGTAGTCGATCACCTTGCCGCCGCGCGCGCCGGCGTCGGCGGTGACGATCAGCGCCGGCTTTGCATCGTCGATGCGCGCGGCCAGGCTCGGCGCCGCGAAGCCGCCGAACACCACCGAGTGAATCGCGCCCAGCCGCGCGCAGGCGAGCATCGCGAACACCGCTTCGGGGATCATCGGCAGGTAAAGCAACACGCGCTCGCCAGGTTTCACGCCGAGCGAGCGCATCACCGCGGCCATGCGGTTGATTTCCGCGTACAGCTCGGCATACGTGTAGCGCCGCTCGATGCCGGTCTCCGTCGACACATAGACGAGCGCGTTCTGCTGCGCCCGCTCGGCCAGATGGCGGTCGACGGCGTTATGGCACAGATTGGTCCGGCCGCCGACGAACCAGCGCGCGAACGGCGGATTCGAGCGGTCGAGCACCGTGTCGAACGGCGTCTCCCAATGGATGCGCCGCGCCTCGTCGCGCCAGAAGCCTTCGGGGTCTTCGATGGAACGGCGGTGGAACTCGCGGTAACGGCTCATCGGCGATCCTTTCTGCGGCGGAATGGGTAGGCTCCGCACAAGCATAGAGCAGGGCCGCCCGCGTGGACAACGCGGGTTCACCATAGGGGCGTCGTCAATGGAAAAAGGCGCCGCAGCGCCTTTTTCGTCACCCTCGCGTTTGGCTGGTTCAGGCTTTGGCGCGCTTGCCTTCGATATTCGGCAGGAACACCGTCAGCACGCCGATCAGCGGCAGGAACGAGCAGACCTTGTAGACGTAGGGGATGCTGGTCGCGTCCGCGAGCTGGCCGAGCACCGCCGCGCCGATCCCGCCGAGCCCGAACGCGAAGCCGAAGAAGAGCCCGGCCACCATCCCGACCTTGCCGGGAATCAGTTCCTGCGCGTAGACGAGGATTGCCGAGAAGGCCGAAGCCAGCACCACGCCGATCACCACCGTCAGCACGCCGGTCCAGAACAGATTGGCGTATGGCAGCAGCAGGGTGAACGGCGCGACGCCGAGGATCGACACCCAGATCACATACTTGCGGCCAATCCGGTCGCCGATCGGACCGCCGATGATGGTGCCGGCGGCCACCGCGGCGAGGAACACGAACAGATGGACCTGGGCGGCCTGCACCGGCAGATGGAACTTGTCGATCAGATAAAAGGTGAAATAGCTATTGATGCTGGCCAGATAGAAGTACTTGGAAAACACCAGCAGTACCAGCACGCCCATTGCAAACAGCACCTGGCTGCGCGACAGCGTCGCATGCCCGGCCTGGGCGCCCTTGGCCTTCTTGACGGCCGGATGACGCTTGTACCAGCGGCCGATCTGCGTCAGCACGAAGATTGCCACCAGCGCCGCCACCGACACCCACGCGATGCTGCGCTGGCCGTGCGGAATGATGATCAGCGCGGCGAGCAGCGGTCCGAGCGACGAACCGGCGTTGCCGCCCACCTGGAACAGCGACTGCGCGAGGCCGTGCTGACCGCCCGACGCCATCCGCGCGACCCGCGACGACTCCGGATGGAAAACCGACGAGCCGCAGCCGACCAGCGCCGCCGCCACCAGCAGAATGCCGAAACTCGGCGCCACCGACATCAGCAGCAGGCCGGCAAGCGTAAAGCCCATGCCGACAGGCAGCGAATACGGCTTCGGATGCTTGTCCGTATAAATGCCGATCAGCGGCTGCAGCAGCGACGCGGTGATCTGGTAGGTCAGCGTAATCAGGCCGATCTGCCCGAACGACAGCGCGAAATTGGCCTTCAGCATTGGATAAATGGCGAGGATCAGCGACTGGATCATGTCGTTGATCAGATGCGAGAAGCTGATCGCGCCGAGCACCGAGTAGACGGTGCGCTGAGCTTTGGCGGCGAGAGGCGGCGCCGAGGCACCGGCTGAGCTTGCCGCAGCGGCGGCCAGGGCGTTTTTGTCGAGGCTCGATTCCATACGCTTGAAAAAAGGAGAAAAAGGTGGTGAGAGCCGGATTTACCTGGTGCGGCATTTCGACACGGCGACCGGCGCTTTTTGCGTCTTTCACGAAGTGTAATGTGGCTCGCGTGAAATGTTCGGACAACTTTTGTCGCGAACCGGACATCAATTCGGCAAAAATAGGCACCTCGATGGGGCGCGTGGACATCTGTCTGTCATGTTTGCCGCGGCCCTGCAAATTGCCGCCACCGCCGCCGGGGCGAATTTTGACCGTGTATAAAACGCTCGCGGGGCGGGATTAAGAAGGTGAAGACGCACGGCGGGCGCGGCGTTGCGCGACGGCGGCATTAAAGATTGCGGTCGCGGATGCCGTAGACCCGGTGAGATAAAGAGCATTGCCGGTGCCAACCTTCCGGCAGGTCATACGTGGGGACCAAATATGAAAGCAGTATCGCTGGGTAGCCAGACTGGCGTGGGATTTGTGGCGAGCGGCGAGCCGGTAGGCGGCCCAACGCCGGCACACAGGCCGGTGGGGCGGCTCAAGGGTTTATCCGTCAAGGCTATGCTGCGGCTCGCCTTTGCCGTGCTGCTGGTCGGCACGCTGGCGATCGGGGTGTTTTCGCTGCTGCAGATCGGCCGCCTCAATGCATCCGCGCAATCCATTTACGACCAGGGCCACGTCGCCAGCCGGGCGGCGGAGGAGGCGCGCGGCTACGTGCTGCGGGCAAGCCGCGCGCAAAAGATGCTGCTGACGGCGACCACCGCCAAGGAGCGCGACGAACTCGGTTCGGACATCGACAAGGGTCTCGCCGGCATTTCCACCCAGATGGGCACGCTGCAAACCTATGTGGACACGTCGGACGCCGCCCAGGTCGAGCAGCAGAAGAAGTTCGCCGCCGCCGTGACGGCCTGGAGCGGCCACCTGCGCGATTTCGTGACGCTGGTGAAGGCGCAGCCGCTCGACCTCTCGCAGATGAACTGGCAGGTCGGCATGCAGGACGTGTCGTTGCTGGTGGAAACCGAAAAGCTCGAAAAGATGGTCGACGCGCTGGTCGAGCAGCGCAGCGTCGCCGCGAAGGCGACCATCGCGGCCTCGGCCTTCATTTACCACTCGTCGTTCGTGATGATCGCCGCGATGACGGTCGGGTTGATCGTGCTGGCGTTTGTCGTCAGCGAATCGGTGGTGCGGCGGCTCGCACGCCAGCTCGGCGGCGAGCCGGTGTATGCCAAGGAGATCGCGAGCCGGATCGCCGCCGGCGACCTGTCGAACCGGATTGCCCTGGCGCGTAACGATCATTCGAGCATGCTGGCGGCGCTGCACGACATGCAAAGCGGACTTTCGACGACGGTCTCCGACATTGCCGCGAGCGCCGATGCGATCGCGACGGCCTCGGGCGAGATTTCGATGGGCAACCTCGACCTGTCGCAGCGGACCGAGCAGCAGGCGATGGCGCTGGAACGCACGGCGAGCAGCATGGAGGAATTGACCTCGACCGTCCGGCAAAACGCCGACAACGCGAAGCAGGCGAGCACGCTAGCGAATAATGCCTCGGAGATCGCGGAGAAGGGCGGCGCGGTGGTGGGGCGCGTGGTGGCGACGATGAGCGAGATCAACGACAGCGCGAAGAGCATCGGCGACATCATCGGCGTGATTGAAGGGATCGCGTTTCAGACCAATATTCTGGCGCTGAACGCGGCCGTCGAAGCGGCGCGCGCGGGCGAAGAGGGGCGCGGCTTCTCGGTGGTGGCCGCGGAAGTGCGCAATCTGGCGCAACGCAGCGCGGCGGCGGCCAAGGAGATCAAGGGCTTGATCAGCGCATCGGTGGAGCGCGTAAGCAACGGCTCGACATTGGCGCAGGATGCCGGCCAGACGATGGACGAGGTGGTGAAAGCGGTGAAGCGCGTCACGGACATCATGGGAGAAATTTCGGCGGCGTCTGCCGAGCAGAGCTCGGGGATCGAGGAGATCAATCTCGCTGTGACGCAGATGGATGCAGGGACCCAGCAGAATGCCGCTTTGGTGGAGCAGGCTACGGCCGCTGCGCGGTCGCTGGATGATCAGGCTCAGGCTTTGAAGGTGATGGTGGGGAGGTTTAGGTTAAAGGTGTAGGGGGTTTTGCCTTGCGGGGCGCTTTGGTGGTTGTTCTGGCTGTTTTTGGCCTTTCCTTGCAGTCTTATTGGTTTGCCTGGGTTGCCCCTGTGCGGGGCGGCACTTACTTTCTTTGCCGCCGCAAAGAAAGTAAGCAAAGAAAGCGGGCTCACACCGCTAGTCGGTAGTGAGCCGTCCCGGTCTGCAACGGGAAACGGCCCAAAACGAGACGTGCCCTCGCGCCTCCAACTCCTAATGACACAGGGCTCATCCGTTCCGGCGTCGCGCTGCGCGCCCCGCCGTCGGGCATAACGGGTTCTTCGGCCGCCAACTTTTGTTCGTGGTCAAACTTCGTTAGTAGTTCGTATCAAATGGGTGGCCGGTGCTTTTGCGAATTTTGCCTGGCACCTTCTGCCCGCCGCGAACGAAGCCTGCAATCCGGCAGACCCATCCGCGGCACACGAAGTGTGCTCGCGGGATGAATGAGCCCCGTGTCACCAGGGCGGGGAAATGCGAGGGAAGGTCTCGTTTCGGACCACTCCGGCATCACATAAGAGGCGGACACCTACAGGCTGGCGGTTGGAAGCCCGCTTTCTTTGCTTACTTTCTTTGCGGCGGCAAAGAAAGTAAGTGCCGCCCCGCACAGGGGCATCGCAGGCAAACCAATAACACAGCAAGGAAAGGCCAAAACAGCCAGAAACACGACAACCAAAGCGCCCCGCAAGGCAAAAAATCACCCCCGCTTAACAATAACCGTACAAGTAGTCCCCGCCGACAACACCATCCCTTCAGGCACATGATCAATCTGAATCCGCACCGGCACCCGCTGTGCCAATCTCACCCAGTTAAAAGTGGGATTCACATCGGCCAGCAACTCGCGGCTCTGCGGATTATCCCGGTCATAGATGCCCCGTGAAATGCTTTCGACGTGGCCCTGCAGCACGCCGCCGCTCATGAGCCGCATTTCCGCCTTGTCACCGATATTGACGTGCGGCAACTTCGTCTCTTCGAAATAGCCATACACCCAGAACGAGTGGCTATCCACGATGGCGAGTTTCGCCGCGCCCGCTGTCGCGTAGTCGCCCTGGAATACGTTCAGGTTGGTCACGTAGCCATCCACCGGTGACACTACTCGCGTGCGCGCCAGATTCAGTTTCGCCGCGTCGAGCGCCGCCTGCGCCTGCTCATAGCCCGCTTCCGCCGCCGACGCCGTATGCGTCGCGTTTTCCTGGCTTTCCCTCGACACCACCTGGCTGTCCATGTCCGCGCGGCGTTGCGCGTCGTCGCGGCGCATTTGCAGCTCGGCCTTGCGTGCCGCCACGGCTGCTTGCGCCTGCTCCACGGCGATCTGATAGTGCGAAGGATCGATCTGCATCAGCAGGTCGCCTTTTTTCACCAGCTGGTTGTCGTGTACCGGCAATTCGACGACCGCGCCCGAGACGTCCGGCGCGATGTTGACGACGTCCGCGCGCACGCGTCCGTCGCGGGTCCACGGCTCGTCCATGTAGTGAACCCACAAGGCGCGGCCAATCAGCAGCGCGACAATGAACACGATAGCTGTCGCGACGAAACCCAGAATATTTCGGATGGTCATGATTCGACTCTGATCAACGATAAACGGCGAGACCCAGCACGCCGCACACACACACGAGCAGGCTGGCCCGGAACAGGTTGGGATGCCACACCACGCGATACAGACCCGTGTACGCAATCGCACGGTCCAGCAGCCAGGTCAGCGCAGCGCCGGCCATGAACAGCAGCACGATGGCCGGCACATACGCATCAAGCACAGCAACTTCACGTGGCATGGCGAACTCCTTCTGGCGCTTCGCTCCGTTTGTCCACCAGCGGTCCTAGCGGCGATTGCGGATCGAGCAGCGCGGTACGAATGAAATGCAGATGACTCAAAATACGTTGCAATTGATGGCGCTCCTCACGCGGCGGTGTGAACGCGGTCAGCACATGCTGGACGGCGGCGGTTGCTATGGACGTCGCGGACAATGCGGCTGCCATGCGTGCTGCGTCCGGCTGGTCGAATAACGCCGCTACCGCATTGCGCGTCTTGCGTTCGGCGTCGCGCCACGCGGTATTGGCGGCGTAACGTGGCTCGGCGGGCAGCGTCGTCACCTCGCGGCGCAAATCGAGTACCGCGTTGCCCACTTCCAGTACCGCGAACAGCCAGCGAAACGTGTCGTGCTGAAATTCGGTTTCGCCGGCGGCGAGGGCGTTGATCTGGAACACCAGGTCGCGCGCGCCGCTTTCGAAGCGCGCACGCAGCCGCGTGAGGGGCGTCAGTCGCGCTTGACAGGTTGTCACCACCGCGCGGCGCAGGTCGATCAGCAGACGGTTGCGCAGCCAGGGTGTCGAGGGCGGCAACATGGTTGCGCATACCACGGATGTCACCAGCATCGACAGCACGATCGCCATTGCGTCGTTCATGAACGCAGTGGGGTCGTAGTGGAGCAGGTTGTCGGGGCCTGCGAGGGTGCAGAAAAACACGCAATAGCCGAAGCCGTAGCCAAGCAGTTTGGGACGCGTCGTCATGAATACGCCGAGGCCGAGACAGGGCGTCAGCACGGCACAGAGCAGCGGAAAGCCGTCGATGTGCGGATACACGCCGAACGTCAACACCAGCCCGACGATCGACGCCAGCGCCGTGCCCATCCCCATATGAAAAGCCATGCGCGCCGGATACGGCGACGACGACGCCAGCGCGCACACCGCCGCGCCCGTCAGCACCAGCGAGACGCCGCTCGGCCATGCCGTTGCGATCCACACGGCGCCCAGCAGAGCCACCACGAAGGCCGCGCGCAGCCCGCCGATGGCCGCCGCCAGCGCGTTGGTTTTCGGCGTGTAGCGTTCGACCCAGCGTTCGCGTTCGTGCGTGTCCACAGCCAGCGACGCATACGTGGCGGCGTAGGCGTGCAGATCGTCGATGAAGCGGTACAGCAGTTCCGAGGCGGTATCGAAGTCGAGCATCCGCACGGCGGACTCGGTGCGCGCTTCCAGTTCGGCGCGCGTCGCGCGCACGCGCTGTGGCAATTCGGCTTTGTACGCGGCGAGTTGCGCGGCGGCCTGCGCGGCATCCGCTGCGGTTAAAACCGGCTCGCCCGACTTGTGCAGCAGCGGCGCGATCTCCTTGAAATACGGCTCGAACGCGTCGATCACCGTGGTGGCCTG
This sequence comes from Paraburkholderia sp. BCC1885, assembly GCF_900996235.1. Classification (GTDB taxonomy): domain Bacteria; phylum Pseudomonadota; class Gammaproteobacteria; order Burkholderiales; family Burkholderiaceae; genus Paraburkholderia. The sequence goes on along the minus strand of NZ_CAAJGM010000208.1, from coordinate 512,425 downwards.
CGCATCGTGCAGGCGGTTCAGCAACTGATGCAGCGCGTGAAAACGCGTCGCGGCAGTCATGAATTCGCTGTTCAGGCGCGAGAGCCGGCCGCTTCGCATCCGCGAGTCGGGGCTTTCGAATACGGCGACGCTGCGGGTCGTCTCGAAGCCGACGATGTCCGCGACGAAGCGCGCATTGGTGGCCTCGATCTGCGCGCGGTCGATGCGCCCCGCGAGCGTCGCCGAGACATATTCCACGAAGCCGCTGAAGCGCGCCCGCACGGTCGTGCGCATCTGCTCGCCGACGTGCTGCGGAAACAGCAGCGCGCTAACGGCGCCCGAGCAGACGATGCCGAGCGTGATCTCGGCCACCCGCGTCAATGCCGACATATAGGCGCCATCGGGATTCTGCGAGGCCGGAATGCCGATTAGCGCCGCCGTGTAGCCGGCCAGCACGAAGCCATACGAACGGAAGTTGCGGTTGCGCGCGGAGCCGGCAGTGCAGATGCCGACCCAGATTGCCGTGGCGAGAATAAATAGTTCGGGCTGCTGAGAAAACAGGCTGATGAACACCAGCATCACGACGAGCCCGACCAGCGTGCCGCAGATCCGGTAGAAACTTTTGGCAAGCACGCGGCCGCTTTGTTGCGTCATCAGAATGAACACGGTGGTCATCGCCGTGCGCGGCTGCGGCAGGTCGAGCTTCATGGCGATGCCGAGCGCGAGAAACGCGGCGGTCAACGCCTTGAAGACGTAGATCCACGCGAGGCCGTCGGTGCGCGCCCAGTCGGCGGCGGCTGCGTAGAGCGCCGCAAAGCCGAGCGGTTCGCGTGGAGCGGAGGAGGGATTGGCGGACATGAGCGGTTCCGGGTTTATCGCACTGCAGCCGGTGAGGCGGAAGCGCCGCCGCCCGTCGCCGCAAGCGCCGCTGCGCTGCCGGTGCCGTCGCCCTTGTCCTTGTCCTTGTCCTTGTCCTTGTCCTTGCTGTTGCCCTTGACCTTGCCGTGCGCGGGTAGTGTCGCATCCGGCTGCGGGCTATCCGCCGGCTCGGCGAGGCCGCCGCCGAGCGCCGTCATCAGCGAGGCGTGGGCGCCCAGCTGCTGCGCCTCGACGCGTGCCACGCCTTCCTGCGCGCGCAGCAGCTGGTTCTGAGCGACCAGCACGTTCAGGTAATCCGTCAGACCGCGCCGGTAGCCTTCCTTCGAAAGATCGTAGTTCTTGCGCGCCGCCGCCACCGAGCGCTCGGCGTCGTTTTCCTGGGTCTGAAGCGAGCGGATTCGCACTACCTGGTCGGCCACGTCCTTCAGCGCGCTGACGATGGCCTGGTTGTACTGTTCGACCGCTACGTCGTAGCCCGCATCCGCGACGCCCAGTTCCGAGCGCAGCCGTCCGCCGTCGAAAATCGGCAGGGACATGGCCGGCCCGGCCGTCCACGCGCCGTTCGCCGCACGCAGGAACTGGAACAACGGGCCCGCCGCGGCCTCGCCGCCTAGTGACGCCAGCAGGTTGATGTCCGGATAGAAGTTGGCCTTGGCGACGTCGATGCCACGTGCCTGCGCCGCCACGGTCCAGCGTGCCGCGACGATGTCGGGCCGGTGGCCAAGCAGTTCCGCGGGCAACGCCGAAGGCAGGCCGGCAGGCGCGTTCAGCGCCAGCGTCGGCCGGGTGATCGGGTCGCCCGCGCCCGGTCCCTTGCCGGCCAGCGCCGCCAACTGGTTGCGGCCGAGCGCAATCTGCTCTTCGAGCGCGTCGATCTGGCGTTCGTATTCGGGTACCGGCGTTTCAGCCTGGCTCACTTCGAGTTGCGTGCCGAGGCCGCCTTTCAGACGGCGGGTGGCGAGATCGACGATCTGCTGTTGCTGGGCGAGCGTGGCATGGGCGATATCGAGCAGCGCGTAATTCAACGACAGGCCGATATACGCGCGCACCACGTTCGCTTCGAGTTCGAGTTGCGCGGCGCGGGCGTCGGCGGCGCTGGCGTGGGCGGCGTCGAGCGCGCGTTCGGCAGCGTTCTTGTCTTTGCCCCACAGGTCGAGGTGATAGGACAGGCCGATCGCGCCGGTGTTGTCCCAGGTGTTGGCGTCGGACAGCGGGCCCGGGCCGTAGTAGACGTTATCCGGCCAGTGCTGGCGCTCGAGCGACAGACTGCCGTTGACCTGCGGCGCCAACGCCGCGCGCGCGACCCCGGCCATCGACTGTGCTTCGCGCACCCGCGCCTGCGCCACCGCGAGCGTCGGATTACCGGCTTCGGCCAACTCGATCCATGCGTTGAGTTGCGGATCGTGATAGGCGCGCCACCAGTCGGCGGCGGGCCATTGCGCCTCGGTGTCGGCGGCACGGATGGCGGCGCCGGCGTCCAGCGTCGAGGGCGTGGTTTGACGGTCTTGCGGGGCGAGGCCTCCGGTACTGGAGCATCCGGCGATTGTTAGTGAGATCGTAAGAACCGCGAGTGCGGCGACCCCTTTTTGTACCGGAGACTGCACGATTTCCCCCTTAATTGACTAAAGAATCCTGTGCGTTATTATATTTTTCGATCGATTCCCGAATAACCCGTAAAGATGCAAGGCATTTTTACGGATGCTGAGACAATCGCTCTTACGAAACGTGTAACAATCGCCCCTGTCCCAATAAGGATATGTATGGATACGCTTCAAAACATGCGCGTATTTGTCCGAGTCGTCGAAGCAGGCAGTTTCACCGGTGCCGCGCAGCACCTGAACACCACCACCGCGTATGCCTCGCGCGCGGTTTCGGATCTCGAAGCGCATCTGCGGACGCGCCTGCTGAATCGCACCACGCGCCGCATCGCCCTCACCGAGGCCGGCGAGCGCTATCTGCAGCGCTGCGAGCAGATTCTCGCTTACGTGGATCAGGCGGAAGCCGAGGCGAGCGACGCTCACGCCCGACCCTCCGGCAAGCTCAAGGTCCACGCCATGACGAGTTTTGGTCAGCACTACGTGGTGCCGGCCGTCAGGCGTTATCAGCAGCGCTATCCGGAGGTGCATATTGAATTGACGCTGGCGCAGCGCGTACCCGACCTGCTGGACGAGGGCTACGACGTGGCGCTCGTGATGGCGCAGGATCTGCCGGATTCGGGGCTGGTGTCGCAGCGTCTCGGCAGCACCTTCAGCATTGTCTGCGCGTCGCCGGCGTACCTCGAACGTAACGGCGTGCCGCAGGCGCCGTCGGACCTGAGCCGCTATACCTGCCTGCAGATGGTGACGCCGGTGTTCCCGACCGACGAATGGACGTTCGACGGCCCTAACGGCCAGGAAACCCATCTGCTCGGCGCGGCGACCTTCCAGGTGAACGTGGCCGAAGCGCTGGCGGTGGGCGTGCGTGAGGGAATGGGGCTCGGGCTTCTGCCGGTCTATTCGGCCATGAACGGCCTGCGTAGCGGCGAACTGGTATGGGTGATGCCGGAATACACGTCGCAGGAGATGAATCTGTATGCGCTGTATCCGTCGCGCCAGTATCTCGACGCGAAGATCCGCACCTGGGTCGAATTCCTGCGCGACGAATTGCCGGCGACGCTGGCCGCGAATCAGGCGGAGTTGCGCAAGTTTGCGCGCACCTGAGGCTGCGTGAAATGCCGCGTGCTTTGGTTGACAGCCGTGACGGCGCGCGCATGACATGCTGTTACACAAGCGCGGCACCGCAACATTTCCTTACTTCTCACGCCGATTTGATTTGGTAACGTTGGGTCAACGCGCCGGCAGACGCAAGGCACAAGCAGTGTGGCAGCCGGCAGGAACTGACTTAACTGGAATCAAGAGGCACTCATGGATACGCATCTGTTGATCGGCGTGGTGGTTATGCTGGGACTGATCGGAATTGCCGCGTCGCGCGATCTCCTGCGCAACCTGCGAGCACAACCGCAACTGATCCCGATTCGCGCCGAGCGCCGCGACGCAGCGGGCTATACGCGCCGCCGCTGAGATTCGCGCGGTTGCACGTAGGCCTCACGGCAGCTAGATCTCGACGATCTTGTCCCAGGCGAACTGCGGATTTTCACGTTGCCCCGTGCGCCGGTCGAAGTGGCCGCGCGGATTGCACACCACGCGGGTGCCGTCCACCGTGTAGTCGAAGGCGCTGTGGGTATGGCCGTGAATCCATAGCGCGACGGGCTGGCGCACCAGCGTCGGCAGATGGTTGACGAAGCCTGCTGAGGCGCGGTCGTCTGCGTAACGCCCGGCGAGACTCAGCCGATGCGGCGCGTGATGCGTGACGACGATCGTTTTACCCCCGAACGGTTTGGCCAATTCGCTCTCGAGCCATGCGCGGGCTTTTGCGTGCAGGGCCAACGTATCGGCCGGGGTGAAATCGCGGGCTGCGGAGGCGTGGGTGTTGCCGAAGGCGCCATGTGGCCATGTTACCTGGATCAGACCGCGAAAATCCGCCATGGAGCGCTGGGCAGCGGCAATCGATGCCGTCACCGCTTCGTCGTCCGCGCCGTACAGCGTGAAGTCGGTCCACAAGGTGGTGCCGAGCACGCGCCACTTGCCGGCCGGGTCGACCAGCGCCTTATTGTTCAACACATGCACGTTGTCCACCGACGCCGCCGCGTCGTGCATGGCCGCTTCCAGCGCGCCGAACTCGCCCTCGTAGTATTCGTGATTGCCCGGCACGTAGACGACCGGCGTGGCGCCGTCGAAGGTTTCCGCGGCCCAGCGCGGGCCGGCTGCGTGATTGTGGATATCGCCGGCCAGCACGATCAGATCCGCGTGCGCGTGCGGCACCACGTCCGGCTCGTCGGATTCCAGATGCAGGTCGGACAACACACGAATTTTCACGAACGATACCTCTGCGGTGGGCGGATGCCTTTAGCGTAGCACCTTGCCGGGATTCATCAGATTCAGCGGATCGAGCGCGTGTTTGAGGGCGCGCATCAACTGCACTTCGACGTCGGATTTGTAGTGCATCGCTTCGTCGATCTTCAACTGGCCGAGGCCGTGTTCCGCGCTGATGCTGCCGCGATGCTGGTGCACGCTGTCGTAGACGATCTTGTTGATCGGGCTCTGGAATTCCGCGAGAAACGCTTTCGCTTCGATGCCTTCGGGGGCCTGCACGTTGTAGTGCAGATTGCCGTCGCCGAGGTGGCCAAAGGTAACCATCCGCGCGCCGGGAACGGCTTCACTGATAGCGGCGTCGGTGGCTTCGATGAAGTGGCCGATGCGCGAGATCGGCACGGCGATATCGTGCTTGATATTGAGGCCCTCCTGGGCCTGGGCAAGCGGAATGTGCTCGCGCAGACTCCAGAATGCCTGCGACTGCGTGAGATTTTCCGCGACCACCGCGTCTTCCACGAGACCATTCTCGAGGGCGGTTTCCATCAAGCGTTCGAACAGGGCGCGGCCATGCTGTTCGCTTTCGCTATCCGACAGTTCCAGCAGCACGACTTGTCCGTGCGGTTCGGCAAACGGGTAGCGCATCTGCGGAAAATGGCGTCCGACGAGGCGCAGACAGAAATCCGACATCAGTTCGAAGCCGGTCAGGAGCGGCCCGGCGAAACGTTGCGCGAGCGCGAGAAAATCGAGCGCGGCATGCGGCGAGGCGAGAGCGGCAAGCGCGGTGACGTGCGCCGCCGGCTGCGGATGGAGCTTCAACACGGCGGCGGTGATGATGCCGAGCGTGCCCTCGGCGCCAATGAACAGATCGCGCAGGTCGTAGCCGGTGTTGTCCTTGCGCAAGCCGCGCAGGCCATCCCACAACTCGCCTTGCGCGGTGACCACTTCGAGGCCAAGGCACAATTCGCGTGTGTTGCCGTAGCGCAAGACGCCGGTGCCGCCCGCGTTGGTGGCGAGATTGCCGCCGATCGTGCAACTGCCTTCCGCGGCGAGACTCAGCGGGAACAGGCGGCCGGCCTGTTCGGCGTGCGCCTGGACCTCGGCGAGGATCACGCCGGCCTCGACGGTGATGGTGTTGTTGTGTGGGTCGATGTCGCGGATGCGGTTCAGGCGCCGCAGGCTCAGGACGGCTTGCGAGCCGGTCGTGTCCGGCGTGGCGCCGCCGGCGAGCCCGGTGTTGCCGCCTTGCGGCACCAGCGCGATGCGATGTTCGACCGCCAGCTTGACCAGCGCGGCGACCTCGGCGGGCGTCGCCGGACACAGCACGGCGCAAGCAGCGCCGGCGTAGCGGCGGCGCCAGTCGGTGAGATAGGGGGCGGTGTCGTGCGGACCGGTGAGGACGTGCGGCGCGCCGATCGCCTTGCGGCAGGCGCCGATGAAGACGGTGACGGCTTCTGCCGAAGCGGTTTGACGTGCCGGTTGGGAAGCGTGATCGGTCATGATGGTCGGTCAATGAAGTGAGGCATGAGGCATGAGGCATGAGACGCGGGCGGCCGCCTGGGGTTACAGCGTGTTGCTGTTCTGGCGCAGTGCGGCAGCGATGCGGCATTCATTCAATTGTGAGCGCATCGCGGCCGCTCATGCCTTTACGCGGCCCGTTTCGCGCGCCGCGCCGCCCGCTTGAACGGAGCGACATAAGCCAGCGCGCAGACGAAGAACGCCAGCGCGAGCGCGGTCTCGAGCCAGCCGAGTTGCGCGGACAAGCCACGGTCGCTCATGCCGCGCACGATGCCTTCGGCGAAATATAAAAGGATCAGCATCGACGCCCATTGCAGCGTATAGAGCCGCCGACGCAGCACGCCGGGCAGGGCGAGCAGCAAAGGCACGGCTTTGAGGACGAGCGCCGTGCCGCCGGGCCGCAGCGGCGCGAGCCACCATTCCCAGGCGACCGTGAGCACGATCAGCGCGATGAGCGAGGCCGCCGCGCCGAGCGCGGCGCCGGGACGGCGCGTGACCGGCGCTGGAGACGCTGTAGGCGCGGCCTCTTCCGCCGTGCTCTGCCGCGGATCGTCCTCTGGCACGCTCACGGCCGTTCGCTCATGGCCGCGGCCGTGCGCGCGACGCGCGCGCCGAGCGCGACGGCGAGCGTTTTCTCATCAGCGGAAATGCCATGCTCCGCCGAGCCGGCCCGCGCAAAATGCGACGCTCCATACGGCGTGCCGCCGGTCAGCGTGGTGGTCAGCGTGCTTTCGGTGTAGGGGATGCCCACGATCAGCATGCCGTGATGCAAAAGCGGCAGCATCATCGACAACAGCGTCGATTCCTGGCCGCCGTGCAGGCTGCCGGTGGACGTGAACACGCAGGCCGGCTTGCCCGCCAGCGCGCCGGAAAGCCATTGCGGTGTGGTGCCGTCGAGAAAGTATTTGAGTGCGGCGGCCATATTGCCGAAGCGGGTCGGGGAGCCGAGCGCCAGGCCGGCGCATTCTTCCAGATCGCGCAACTCGACGTATGGCGGCCCTTCCGAAGGAATGTCGGGCTGGGTGGCCTCGCAGACCGTGGAGACGGCCGGCACGGTGCGCAGGCGCGCCTGCATGCCAGGAACACTGTCGACGCCGTGCGCGATCGCCAGCGCGAGTTCCCGCGTGGCGCCGTAGCGGCTGTAATAGAGCACGAGAATGTCTTTCATAGGCCTCATCGGATGAACGGGTATTATAGGGGCTGGGTCCACGGCACAGGCGGCTCTCCGGCATTCCGGCGCCTGCCGTGGATGGTTCATGCAGGCGAAGGAGGTGGGGTTTGTTGTCCAGAATGCGTTTCGACCTCGATACGCTCAAACGCCTCGCGCAATTCGCCGCGAAGCGCAGCAGCGAAGATCGCATTCCGCAGGTGGCCGGCAGTCTGACGTTCACCACCATGCTGTCGCTCGTGCCGCTGGCGACGGTGGCGTTCGCGCTGTTCACCGCATTCCCGATCTTCGGTTCGTTTCAGATGTCGTTGCAGGGTTTTCTCGCCGACCATCTGATGCCCGCGCAGATCAACGACCAGATCTTCAAGTACCTGAACCAGTTCGCCTCGAAGGCCAAGGGCCTGACGACGATGGGCATGATCGTGCTGTTCGTCACCTCGGTGATGACCATGATGACGATCGAATCCGCCTTCAACGTGATCTGGCGCGTGCGCAAGCCGCGTCCGCTGGCGCAGCGCGTGCTGGTCTACTGGGCAATCATCACGCTCGGACCTATTTTGATTGGCGTCAGCCTGTCGCTGTCCTCCTATCTGTTCACGCGTTCGATGGCGTTTAGCGCCGCGCAGCACATTACGCCCGTCATCGATTGGGCGCTGACGGGCGCGGTACTGCCGCTCACGGCGCTCGCCTTCACGATGCTTTACGTCTATCTGCCCAACTGCCGGGTGGAGTGGCGCGACGCGGTGGTGGGCGGTTTGGGCGCCGCCATTGCGTTCGAACTCGCCAAGCGCGGCTTCGGCTATTACATCCGGCGGGTGCCGACCTATACGGCCGTGTATGGCGCCTTCGCCACCGTGCCGATGTTCCTGCTATGGATGTACCTGAGCTGGTTCATCGCGCTGGCCGGCGCGATGGTGGCCTCGGCGCTGCCGGCAATCCGCATTGGCCAGTTTCACCGGCCGCAGTTTGCGGGCAGCGACCTGTTCGATTCACTCGAAATGCTCGCGCGGCTCTCCGAAGCGCGCGACGCGGGCAAGCGCGGCTATACGCTGCAGGATCTCGCGCGCATGCTTCGCCGCGACATGGATACGACCACCTACCTGCTGGAGAAACTGGAGGAGATCGAGTGGATTGCGCGCCTGAACGAGGACGGCAAACGTCCGCATTTTCTGCTGCTGGCGAATCCGGCCCAGGTGACGGTGGCACGGCTCTTTGATCTGTTTGTGATCGATCGCGCGGAACTCGAATATCAGCTCAATCTGGAATCGACCCGGGTCGACGGCGCGAGCTTGCTGGCGGCGCTCCAGAACGACAAGCTGAACGTCTCGCTGGCCACGCTGCTCGCCGCGCGCGCTTCGGCGCGTGCCGCGCGGGCGGCGCAAGCCGAAGAGCGCAATTCGGCGATGCCGCATCAGACGGCTTGAATGACCGCCGGCCGATCCGCTACAGCGAAATCTTTCCCGTGCAGATGTCCTTGAACATTACCCAGTCGCCCATCAGGCTATAGATGGGATGCCGGAAGGTGGCGGGGCGGTTCTTCTCGAAGAAGAAATGCCCGATCCACGCGCACCCATAACCGCTGACAAGCGCGGCTGGCAGCCAGAGCCAGTCGCCGGTGGCGAGCGCCATGGCCAGACAGCCGATCACGCCGAGCGAGCCGACAAAATGCAGCCGCCGTGAGACCACATTGCGATGCTCCGCGAGGTAGAAGGGATAGAACTCCGCGAAGCTCGCGAAGTGATCGGTATGAGCGGTTTGAGCCATCACGGCCTCCGTTTCGCTGCTTTCTTTAAGCCTTTCCCCCGCCATGCCCGGTCAGACGGCACAACGGCCCGGCAACGCAATGTGCGCCTGGAACCGGGCAGGCTTGAGCCATTGTGCGGCCATCGTCCGATGCGCGCAACCTGGCCATTCGGCCAATGGCGCGCGCTCGCAAACGCCGTTATCGTTGCGGCTAGGGAAGTGACGCAGGCGAGGCGGATCGCGCAGATTGCACCACGCCCGAGGCGAAGCCGAATAGCGCGTCGAGCGTCGCGTCCGGCTGCTCTGTCATCAGCGCATGGCCGGAATCGAGCGTGATCGTGTCCACGTGTGGGCTGGCCTGCGCGAGTGCCTGGGCAAGCGCTTGCGCGGCGCGCGGCGGCGTCATGGCGTCGCGCTTTCCGACGATCAGCCGCACCGGGCAGCGGATCTCGGCGGCGCGCACGAGGCCGTCTGCGTAAGCGTTGCAGGCTGCGAAGTCGGTGTGGAACAGGCCGGGTTCGCCGGTGGTGGAAACGCGCTCCATCAGCCGCTGGTTCATGCCGTGCAGCCAGAAGCCCGGCCCTGGGCAGGAAGGCTTGGCGGCCAGCGTCGAATGCGACCACTGGTTGACCATCGCAATGGCTTGCGGCTCGCGGTTAAGCGCGGCGTCCAGCAGGGCGTCGGAGACGGCCATGGGTACGGCGGTGGCGAGCAGCGCCAGCGCACTTGCGCGCTGTGGGTAGCGCGCGGCGAAATCGAGCGCGACGAGTGAGCCCATGCTATGGCCGATCACGCAGGCCTGCGCCACGCCGGTGGCGTCCAGCAGGTCGGCCAGCCAGTCGGCCATGGCGCCGATCCGGTCGAGTGCCGGGCCGGCGCTGCGATGGTGGCCGGGCAGGTCGACCGCCAGCACGCCGAAACCGTGATGCGCGAAGTAGCGGGTTTGCAGCGCCCAGACGCTATGGTCGTGCTCCGCGCCGTGGATGAAGACAGCGGTCGGCAGGCCGGCATCGAACGGCTTGCCGCCGGTGTAGACGTAGGTGGGCTTGTTCTGGAGGCTCAGGATCATGCCGGCTCCCCGGGCGTGCCGCCCTGGCTGGAATTGCCGGCCTCGGCCTTGGGTTTAGGGGCGCTGCCGCCGCCCGTGGTCTTTTGCGCGGCCTTCAGCGCGCGCTTGAGGTCGTCGATCAGATCGTCCGGGTCTTCGAGGCCGATGGACAGGCGGATCGTGCCTTCCGCGATGCCGGCGGCGGCGAGCGCGGCGGCATCCATGCGGAAGTGCGTGGTGGAGGCGGGGTGGATCACGAGCGAACGGGCGTCGCCGACGTTCGCCAGATGCGAGAACAGTGCGAGCGCCTCGATGAAGCGCCGTCCGGCGGCGCGGTCGCCGCGCAGATTGAAGCTGAACACGGCGCCGGCGCCGCGCGGCAGCAGGCGTTTCGCCAGCGCGTGATCCGGGTGCGAGGGCAGTTCCGGATAGGCGACGGATTCGACCGCCGCATGGGCCGCGAGAAATTCGACCACTTTGCGCGTGTTCGAGACGTGGCGGTCCATGCGCAGCGGCAGCGTCTCGATGCCCTGCAGCAGTTGCCAGGCGGCTTGCGGATGCAGGCACGCGCCGAAATCGCGCAGGCCTTCGCGGCGGGCGCGCAGCAGGAACGGCGCGACCGTGCTTTCTTCGGCGAACACCATACCGTGGAAACCCTCGTAAGGTTCGGTGAATTCGGGAAAGCGCCCTGAGGCCTCAAAGTCGAAGGTGCCGCCGTCGACCAGCACGCCGCCGATGGTCGTGCCGTGACCGCCGAGGAACTTGGTCGCCGAGTGGTACACGAAGTCGGCGCCGTGCTCAAAGGGCTTGAGCAGATAGGGCGTGGTGAAAGTGGAATCGACCAGCAGCGGCACGCGGTGGCCATGCGCGATCCCGGCGACGGCGGCGATATCCAGCACGTCGAGGCCCGGATTGCCGAGTGTCTCGCCGAACAGGAGCCGGGTGTTCGGGCGCAGCGCAGCGCGCCAGCCGTCCAGATCGCCGGGCCTGACGAAGGTGGTTTCGATGCCGAAGCGGCGCAGTGTGTAGTTCAGCAGATTGTGCGAGCCGCCATACAGAGCGCCCGAGGCGACGATGTGAGAATTGGCGCCCATCAGCGTGGCGATCGCCAGATGCAGCGCGGCCTGGCCGCTGGCCGTGCCGATTGCGCCCGCGCCGTTTTCCAGCGCGGCGACACGCTCCTCGAAGACGGCGACGGTCGGGTTCGAGGTGCGCGAATACACGTGACCGGCGCGTTCCATGTTGAACAGGGCGGCTGCGTGATCGGTGTCGCGAAACGAGAACGAGGTGGTCTGGTAGATCGGCGTGGCGCGTGCGCCGGTGGCGGGATCGGGGGCTGCGCCTGCATGCAGCGCAAGCGTATCGAAACGGTTGGCGGACATCCTGGACGGCGGGGCCACGGGCGGCTCCGCGAAGGGTGAAAGTGGGGGCATCGTATCACCGGGGCGGCTGGTTTCAAGCCCGGTTTTCCCCATGCGGCGGCCTGCCGCGTCTGTATTGCGTCGGTGGGCGGCCCGCTTTCCTTTTACGGGCCTTTCCGCTAGGATCGAAAATCAGTCATGTATTAACGGCTTTTGCAACTATCGTGCATGGGTCTGGAGTTGGCGCCCGGCGCTCACTCTGGTCGACAAAGGAGACAATCATGCGAGTCAGCGACATTCTCAAGGTCAAGGGCAACACCCTTTTTACCGTCACGCCGGATACGCCGCTGCTCGACGCAGTCAATGCCATGGCAGAGCATGATATCGGCTCGCTGGTGGTCATGGAGTACGGCGATCTGGTCGGCATGCTGACGTTCCGTGAAATCATTCTCACGCTCAGCAAACACCACGGCAGCGTGGGCACGGCCACGATCCGCAAAGTCATGGACGATCACCCGCTTACCTGCACGCCGGAAACGGACGTGAACGAGGTGCGTCGCATGATGCTCGAGCATCACGTGCGCTATCTGCCGGTCATGGAAAGCCGCACCCTGATGGGTGTGATCTCGTTTTACGACGTCGCCAAGGCAGTGGTCGAAGAGCAGGGTTTCGAAAACCGCATGCTCAAGGCCTATATCCGCGATTGGCCGGAAGAGCAGGAACCGCAACAGGCGCGCTAGTCGGCCCGTCCGGGCTGGCCGCAAAAGCGGCTCGGCCAACGGGCGGGGCGTGACGTGGCTTTCCACGATGCCGCTGGCTGGAATCGTCCGGTGCCGGCCAGCGTTAGCGGCTCCGGCCATCAAGTTGCCACAAGCCTGAGGTATTGATCCAGGGGCGTACGCGAGAGCGTGCGCCTTTTTTGTATCCGCATTCTTCTTCGACCTCCATGAGCGATCGTCCGTTACCTGCCGCCCGTCGTGCCGCCCGCAGTGCCGAAGCCCACGAATCCCAGTTTCGTCTGCTGGGCGAGCGGCGTTTTGCGCCGTTTTTCTGGACCCAGTTTCTCGGCGCGATGAACGACAACGTCTTCAAGATCGGCTTCACGTCGCTTGTCACGTATCAGACCGCGCTTTTTTCGGGCGTCGACGCGAAGACGGCGGCGTTTCTGATCTCCGCGATTTTTATCCTGCCATTCGTGCTGTTTTCCGCGACCTCGGGCCAGATTGCGGACAAATACGACAAGGCGATGCTGACGCGCTTCGTCAAGACGTTCGAAATCGGCGTGATGCTGATCGGCGGCGCGGGCTTCTGGCTGCATAGCGCGCCGCTGCTGTATCTGTGCACGTTTCTGATGGGTGTGCATTCCACCCTGTTCGGTCCGGTGAAGTACTCGTACCTGCCGCAGCACCTCGCCAAAACCGAGCTGGTGGGCGGCAACGGCATGGTCGAAATGGGCACGTTCGTCGCCATTCTGGTGGGGACCATTATCGGCGGGGAAGCGGCCGGGTTTGTCGAACATGGCGCGGTGGTGCTGGCGTGCGCGTGCGTGGCAATCGCGCTGGTGGGACGTGCGGTGTCCGCGTGGGTGCCCACGACGCCCGCCCCGCAGGCCGATCTCAAGATCAACTGGAACCCGTTTAGCGAAACGTGGCGCAATCTGAAGATTGCCCGCGAAAACCGCACGGTGTTTCTGAGTCTTCTGGGCATCTCGTGGCTGTGGTTTGTCGGTGCGACCTTTCTGTCGTCGTTTTTCAATTTTTCCAAGGACGTGCTGTCCGCCAGTCCCGACGTCGTGACCGTGCTGCTCGGCACGTTTTCGATCGGCATCGGGCTCGGTTCGATGCTGTGCGAGCGGCTGTCGAAGCGGCGCATCGAGATCGGCCTTGTGCCGCTGGGTTCGATCGGCATGAGCGTGTTCGGTATCGACCTGTTCTTCGCGAGCCACGCGATGCCATCGGCGGGGCATCTGCTGAGGGTCGGCGAATTTATCGCGATACCGGCCAATTGGCGCGTGCTGGCCGATCTGTTTCTGCTCGCCATGTTCGGCGGTTTCTACAGCGTGCCGCTCTATGCATTGATCCAGAGCCGCAGCCAGCCGAGCCATCGGGCGCGCGTCATCGCCGCGAACAACATCCTCAATTCGCTGTTCATGATCGTCTCGGCGCTGATGGCCATGGCGCTGACTTCGGCGGGCGTCAGCATTCCGGGCCTGTTCCTCGTCACCGCGTTGCTCAATATTGTGGTCGCCACCTACATCTACTCGCTGGTGCCGGAGTTCCTGCTGCGCTTTATCGCGTGGGTGCTGGTGCATACCTTCTACCGGATCCGGCTGGTGCACGCCGAACGCATTCCCGAAGCGGGCGCGGCGGTGCTGGTGTGCAACCACGTGAGCTACGTGGACGCCATCGTGATCATGGCCGAGAGTCCGCGGCCGATCCGCTTCGTGATGGATCACCATATTTTCAGGACGCCGTTTGCCGGCTGGGTGTTCCGTCACGCCAAGGCGATTCCGATTGCGTCGTCCCACGAAGACCCGCAAATGCTGACGCGCGCTTACGAGACCTGCGCGCGGGCGCTCGCCGAGGGCGATCTGGTGTGTATTTTCCCCGAAGGCAAGCTGACCAAAACCGGTGAACTGAACCCGTTCCGCCATGGCGTGACCGAGATCATTCGCCGCACGCCGGCGCCCGTGGTGCCGATGGCCTTGCGCGGGCTGTGGGGCAGCGTGTTTTCGCGCGCGGCCGACGCCCGCTGGCCGCGGCCGGTGCAAAAGGGCGTGATGAGCCGGCTGACGCTGGCCGTCGGCGAGCCGCTCGACCCGGCTCAGGTGACGCCGGAAGGGCTGCAGCAGATCGTGACGGAACTGCGCGGGGCGCGCAAATAGCCGCCGCCAGGCGGGCGTGACGGCACACGGGCGTCGGGTGGGCGCTTTTGCGGCCGGGGCGGTTCGGGCGGGCCGCCGCGCCTTGTCCGTTCGGCCAACGTCCGCGTGGCGCGGCCCTCGCCGCCAGGCGGGCTGGCATAATAGCGTCTTCCCCGCATCTCTTTGGACGACGCTCATGTCCGGCAATACGCTTGGTACGCTTTTCACTGTCACGACCTTCGGCGAGTCGCATGGTCCCGCGATCGGCTGCGTGATCGACGGCTGCCCGCCGGGCATGGCGCTGGTCGAAGCCGATATCCAGTTCGAACTGGATCGCCGCAAGCCGGGTACTTCGCGCCACGTCACGCAGCGTCAGGAAGAAGACAAGGTGGAGATTCTCTCGGGCGTGTTCGAAGGCGTGACGACCGGTGCGCCGATTGCGCTGCTGATCCGTAATACGGACCAGCGCAGCAAGGACTACGGCAACATCGCCGAAACCTTCCGCCCCGGCCACGCCGACTACACCTACTGGCAGAAATACGGTATTCGCGACTATCGCGGCGGCGGCCGTTCGTCGGCGCGTCTGACGGCGCCCACCGTGGCGGCGGGCGCGGTGGCCAAGAAGTGGCTGCGTGAGCACTTCGGCACGGAGATTCGCGGCTATATGGCGGCGCTCGGCGAGATCGAGGTGCCGTTCGTCGACTGGTCGCACGTGCGTGAAAACCCGTTCTTCGCGCCCAATGCCGAGGTTGTGCCGCAGCTCGAAACCTATATGGACGCGCTGCGCAAGGACGGCGATTCGATCGGCGCACGTATCAACGTAGTGGCTTCGGGCGTGCCGGTTGGCCTCGGCGAGCCGCTGTTCGACCGGCTGGACGCAGACATCGCGCACGCCATGATGGGCATCAATGCGGTGAAGGGCATCGAAATCGGCGCGGGCTTCGCGAGCGTCGCACAACGCGGCTCGGTGCATGGCGACGAGCTGACGCCGCAAGGTTTTGTCGGCAATCACGCGGGCGGTGTGCTCGGCGGCATTTCGACGGGGCAGGACATCACGGTGTCGATCGCCATCAAACCCACCTCGAGTATTCGCACGCCGCGCCGCTCCATCGACAAGGCGGGCCAGCCGGCCATCGTCGAAACCTTCGGGCGTCACGATCCGTGCGTGGGCATCCGCGCGACACCGATCGCCGAGTCGATGCTGGCGCTGGTGCTGATCGACCACGCGCTGCGCCATCGCGCGCAATGCGGCGATGTGGCCGTCAGCACGCCGAAGATCGCGGCGAGCGCGCCTTAAGCCGCATCCTGCGCGGGTTTTTGCATGTTTGGCGTTAGTCGAAATCAGTTAAAACGACCGTCATGAGCGACCCGAATACCCTCGCCGCCGAGACGCTCGCGCAGTTGCGCGCGCGAGTCGCCACGCCGCAGGCCAGCGCCGCCGACTGGCTCGCGTTCGGCCAGACCTTGCTGCAGCAGGCAGCCGGGCGTAACCGCGATCAGCAGCGTGAAGCACTTGGCGCGTTGGTGCAGGCATATCGGCTCGACCCATCCTGCGATCCGGGGCTGCTGCATGCGATCGCTCAGACCGCGTTCGCCCTGCGCGACTGGCCGCTGGTCGATTCGGCCACCGCTTTGCTGCTGGAGCGCAACACCGGCGACGCCAACGCACTCGTCTGGCGCGCTGCGGCTGTCCAGCAGGGCAACGACTTCGACACAGCCGAGCGCCTTTTGCGCGAAGCCGTGCGGGTGGTGCCCGGCAACCCGGTCGCGCTGCACAAGCTCGCGCTGTGCGTCAAGGAACAGGCGCGCTTTGCCGAAGCCGAAACACTGCTGCGGCGCGTGCTCGAACTCTCGCCGAACAACGCCCTTGTCATGTTCGATCTGTCGGAACTGGAAATCCGTTCTGGGCGCTTCGCGGACGGCTGGGCGAATTACGAATCACGCACCGCGTTCGGCAACGATCTGAACGAGGCACATCTTGCGCTCGCGGCGATCAGCCGCTACTGGCAGGGCGAGTCGCTGGCGGGCAAGACGCTGGTGGTCTACGGCGAGCAAGGTAACGGCGATTGCCTGTGGGCGGTGCGCTTTCTGCCGCTGCTTGCCGAGCGGGCGCGGCGCGAGGGCGGCCGCGTGATCTTCGGTCACGACGGACCGTTGCGGCAATTGTTCGAGCGGATGCTCCCGACCGATGTGGCGCTCGAAACCGGTCTCGAAACACGGCCTGATTTTCATTGCGGCCTGTTGAGCCTGCCCTTGCGACTCGGCGTTTTCGACACGGCAGGCTGGGGCCACGAGTATCTGACGGCCGATCCGGCGCGCGCCGATGCGTGGCGCGCGCGAGTCGCGCAGATGGCGCCGGCCGGCAGCGGGCCGAAAGTCGGCCTGGTGTGGAACGGCAATCCGCAGCACATTCGGGATATGCGTCGTTCGGTGCCGGTCGACCAGCTTGAACCGCTCCTGACCGTGCCGGGCGTCACCTATTTCGCGCTATCGCCGGGGCGCTCGGCCAGCGTCGAGCAATGGCGTGCGCACGGCGTCGCGATTGTGGATCCCACCCCGCATTTCGCGGCCGGCTTCGAGGATGTGGCGGCGTTGCTGGTGAACCTCGATCTGGTGGTGACGATCGACAGCGGCCCGGCGCATCTGGCCGGTGCGCTCGGCGTGCCGACCTGTCTGATGATCGACCATGTATCGGCGTGGTTTTGGGGAAGCGAGATGGAACGCACGCCCTGGTACGACTCGGTCGAACTGTTTCGCCAGCCTTCGCTCGGCGAGTGGGCGCCGGTGCTGGCGGGCGTGCGCGAGAGACTGGTGACGCTGGCCGGGCGTTAATCAAGCTATGAGTCCGGCACTGAGCAGGCGCTGAGCGCACGGCCCGCCATGCGCTTTACGCCGCGTCACATATTCGGATAGTTCGGGCCGCCGCCGCCCTCAGGCGTGACCCACACGATATTCTGCGTCGGATCCTTGATATCGCAGGTCTTGCAGTGCACGCAGTTCTGCGCGTTGATGACCAGACGTTCGTTGCCGTCGTCGTTCTTCACGAACTCGTACACGGCCGCCGGGCAGTAGCGCGCTTCCGGGCCGGCGTAGGTGTGCAGGTTGACGTCCACCGGCACGCTTGCGTCCTTTAACGTCAGGTGAGCCGGCTGGTTTTCTTCGTGATTGGTGTTCGAGATGAACACGGAAGACAACCGGTCGAAGGTCAGCTTGCCGTCCGGCTTCGGATACACGATCGGCTTGCACTGCGAGGCCGGCTTCAACATCTCGTGATCCGAATGCTGGTGATGCAGCGTCCACGGCACGTTGCCGCCTAGCAGCTTCTGTTCGAGGCCCACCATCAGCGTGCCGAGGTACAGGCCCTTGCTCATCCACTGCTTGAAGTTGCGCGCGCGATACAACTCGGCATGCAGCCACGAGGTCTTGAAGGCTTCGGGATACGCCGTGAGTTCGTCGGCCTGGCGTCCTGCCTGCACGGCGGCGAAGGCGGCGTCGGCGGCCAGCATGCCGGTCTTGATTGCCGCGTGCGAGCCCTTGATGCGCGACGCGTTCAGGAAGCCCGCGTCGTCGCCGACCAGCGCGCCGCCCGGGAACACCAGCTTCGGCAGCGACATCAGGCCGCCGGCGGTAATCGCACGTGCGCCATACGACACGCGCTTGCCGCCTTCGAGGAAGGCGCGGATCGACGGATGCGTCTTGTAGCGCTGGAATTCCTCGAACGGCGACAGGTACGGATTGGTATAGCCGAGGCCCACCACGAAGCCGACCATCACCTGGTTGTTGTCCATGTGGTAGAGGAACGAGCCGCCGTAGGTGTCGTTCTCCAGCGGCCAGCCGGCCGTGTGGATCACCAGACCCGGCTTGTGCTTCGCGGGATCGATCTCCCACAGTTCCTTGATGCCGATGCCGTAGACCTGCGGGTCGACGCCGTCGCGCAGCTTGAATTTGTCGTTGAGCTGGCGGCCGAGATGTCCGCGCGCGCCTTCGCAGAACAGCGTGTATTTGGCGTGCAGTTCCATGCCGAGCTGGAAATTCTCGGTAGGCTGGCCGTCCTTGCCGATGCCCAGATTGCCGGTGGCGACGCCCTTCACCGAGCCGTCGTCGTTATAGAGGATTTCGGCGGCCGGGAAGCCCGGGAAAATTTCCACGCCGAGCGCCTCGGCCTGCTGGCCGAGCCAGCGCGTCACGTTGGCGAGGCTGACCACGTAATTGCCGTGATTCTTGAAGTTATCCGGCAGCGCCCAGTTCGGCACGCTCTTCGCGCCCGTTTCCGAGAGGAACAGGAAGCGGTCTTCGGTCACGTCCACGGTCAGCGGCGCGCCTTTTTCCTTCCAGTCCGGGATCAGTTCGTTAAGCGCGCGGGGGTCCATGACCGCGCCGGAGAGGATGTGCGCCCCGATCTCCGAGCCCTTTTCCAGTACGCAGACGCCGATTTCGACGCCTTGTTCCGCTGCCAGCTGCTTCAGGCGGATCGCCGCGGACAGGCCGGCGGGGCCGCCGCCGACCACCACCACGTCGTATTCCATCGACTCGCGCGGGCCGTACTGCTCAATGAGACTTGCGGGGGTCATTGATGCTCCTCTTACCGTTAGAATGCTTTTTTCGGGTTCGTATTGTGGGCGAACGACTCCGGCGCCGCAACCCAATGTACAAAGATTAGCACGATCGTTCTATTTATATGCTACGGTATCGCCCGGGTAAAACTCGGGGATCCCTGAGCCTTCGCGGCCTCGCCGCGCCTCTAACCCAACCGAACAAGGTAACGACAATGGGCCGTTCGATCAATCTGGAAGGCAAGGTCGCGCTGATCACGGGCGCCTCGAGCGGGCTCGGCAAGCGCTTCGCTCAGGTGCTGTCGCAGGCCGGCGCGAAGGTTGTGCTGGCTAGCCGCCGCACCGAACGCCTGAAGGAATTGCGGGCCGAAATCGAGGCATCCGGCGGCGCGGCACACGTCGTTTCTCTGGACGTCACGGATTACCAGAGCATCAAATCGGCGGTGGCGCATGCCGAGACGGAAGCCGGCACGATCGATATTCTCGTGAATAACTCGGGCGTATCGACCACGCAAAAGCTCTCGGAAGTCACGCCGGCCGACTTCGAATACGTCTTCGACACCAACACTCGCGGCGCCTTTTTTGTGGCGCAGGAAGTCGCCAAACGCATGATCATGCGCGGCAACGGCGGTCAAAAGCCGTCGTACCGGATCATCAATATTGCCTCCGTGGCCGGCTTGCGCGTGCTGCCGCAGATCGGGCTTTACTCGATGAGCAAGGCCGCCGTGGTTCATATGACGAAAGCGATGGCGCAGGAATGGGGGCGCCACGGCATCAATGTGAACGCGATCTGCCCAGGCTACATCGACACTGAGATCAATCACCATCACTGGTCGACGGACCAGGGGCAAAAGCTGGTTTCCATGCTGCCGCGCCATCGCGTCGGCCAGCCGGAAGATCTGGACGGCTTGCTGCTGCTGCTCGCCGCCGACGAATCGCAGTTCATCAACGGCGCGATCATCGCCGCCGACGACGGCTTCGGGCTGTCCTGAGTTCAAGAATTCAGGCCCACGGCCATTCCTGTTTCAACCTGTTGAAGAAGTACGATGAGCGAATATCACCCCGTTTTTGAGATGTCCATGGCGATCCGTTGGGGCGACATGGATGCATTCGGCCATGTGAACAACACGGTCTATTTTCGATACATGGAACAGGTGCGGATTTCCTGGTTCGAGCAGCTCGGCATTGCCGGCGGCAATGCCCAAGGGCAGGGACCTGTGATCGTCAATGCGTCGATGGATTTTCTCAAGCAGCTCCATTATCCGGGCGATGTGATCGGCCGGATGTCGGTCGGCGCGCCGGGCCGCAGCAGCTTCGACACTGCTTTCGAACTGACGCGCGCCGACGATCCTTCGAGCCTCTATGCGCGCGGGTCGGCCCGTTGCGTGTGGATCGATTACGCAGCCGGCAAGTCGGTGCCGATTCCAGATCTGCTGCGCTCGACCATCGAAAACGCGGTGCTTGTCAGGGCCGCCTGAAGCGGTTGGCCGGAGTTGGACCTCTGCGGTTGCTCCGGTTTCATGCAGGGCGGCGCTCGCCGTCCCCGTCCAGAAAAACCATCCGTCAATGCCCGAGCAGCCGCTGCAGCAGCTCGGTCGCATTGCCTGTGTCGTACTTGCGCATCAGCCGCGCGCGGTAGACGTCCACCGTGCGCGAACTGATGGCCAGAATCCGGCCGATCTGCTTGCTGGTTTTGCCCGTCACGAGTTGCGCGGCAATTTCCCGCTCGCGCGGCGTCAGTTCGATGGCGACCCGGCGCGTTGCGCTCAGGTCCTCGAAAGTCCAGACGCCCGCGGCATGCGGCGCCGCGCGTTCGAGCGAGCGGCCCGTCACGTGGCACCAGAACAGCTCCCCGTTGGCGCGCCGCATGATGCGGTCGTCGGCGTAGCTGCCTTGCGCGGTCATGATGGGAGGAATGCGCTCGCCGATCCGCTCGAATTCGTCCGCCGACGGATACAGCACCTGAAACGACTGTCCGAGCAGCGACTCGCGCGGACAGCCGAAGATCGACGCCAACTGGTCGTTGCAGTCCTCGATAAAGCGTTCGCGCGACAGCACGAGGCCGATGGGCGCGAGATGGAAGGCGGTTTGGTAGTCCAGTGCGGGCATGGAAGGTGCGAAAGCGGACAATCACTTATGTATTTTTGCGTATTGTGCCGTATGGCGCGGGCATCGTACCCTTTCGGGCAAATCGCAGGATTGCGAGGCCGCGGGCGACGGCAGCACGAACATACGGTCCGATCTCGACACACGGCCGGCCGCGCATCGCTAGAATGAGGTACTGGGTTCAGGCCGCGTCGGGCGCTGCCGCGCGTCGCCCCATATTGCACCGTATCGCACCGATCCGGCGGCCGGCGTACCGGATTGCGGATTTCCATAAAGGAAGGGACACACTGATGAACAAGGTCTATCCAGACGCGGCTACCGCGCTCAAGGACATCGTCAAGGACGGCCAGACGTTCGCCGTCGGCGGCTTTGGCCTGTGCGGCATCCCCGAGGCGCTGATCGCGGCGCTGCGCGATTCGGGCGTCAAAGGCATCACCTGCATCAGCAACAACGCGGGCGTCGACGGTTTCGGCCTCGGCCTGCTGCTCGAAACACGCCAGGTCAAGAAGATGATCTCGTCGTATGTGGGCGAAAACAAGGAGTTCGAGCGCCAGTATCTGGCCGGCGAACTCGAGCTCGAATTCACGCCGCAAGGCACGCTCGCCGAGAAGCTGCGCGCGGGCGGCTCGGGCATCCCCGCGTTCTTCACCAACACCGGCTACGGCACGCTGATCGCCGAGGGCAAGGAAACCCGCCAGTTCGGCGAGAACCATTACGTGCTGGAACATTCGCTGACGGCGGATGTGGCGCTCGTCAAGGCGTGGAAGGCCGACAAGTCGGGCAACCTGATCTATCGCCGCACCGCGCGCAACTTCAATCCGATGTGCGCGATGGCGGGCAAGATCACCGTGGCGGAAGTCGAGGAAATCGTGGAAGTGGGCGAGCTCGATCCGGACGCCATCCATACGCCGGGCATCTTCGTGCAGCGCATCGTGCTCAATGCGCATCCGGAGAAACGCATCGAACAACGCATTGTCCGCGCGAAAGGAGCGTAATCATGGCATGGACTCGTGACGAAATGGCCGCGCGCGCGGCGAAGGAATTGCAGGACGGCTTCTACGTGAACCTCGGCATCGGCTTGCCGACGCTGGTGGCGAACCATGTGCCGGCGGGTGTCGAAGTGTGGCTGCAGTCGGAAAACGGCCTGCTCGGCATCGGCCCGTCGCCGACCGAAGAGGAAGTCGACGCGGATCTCATCAACGCCGGCAAGCAGACGGTGACCACGTTGCCGGGTTCGTCGATTTTCTCCTCGGCCGACTCGTTCGCGATGATTCGCGGCGGCCATATCAACCTGGCCATCCTCGGCGCAATGCAGATCAGCAAGAACGGCGATCTGGCCAACTGGATGATCCCCGGCAAGATGATCAAGGGCATGGGCGGCGCGATGGATCTGGTGGCGGGCGTCAAGCGCGTCGTGGTGCTGATGGAGCACGTCGCAAAGGGCGACCAGCACAAGATTCTCGGAGAATGCACCTTGCCGCTGACGGGCGTGGGCGTGGTGGATCAGATCATCACGGATCTCGGTGTGATCGAAGTGACGGCGGATGGCCTGAAACTGACCGAACTGGCGCCGGGCGTCACGGTGGATGAGATCAAGGCCAAGACCGGCGCGCCGCTGGATGTGAGCGCGGTGAACTGATTGGACGGTGGTGCTGTGATGCGCATTTGAGCGAGGCGGCGCGGTCCGATATTTGGCGCTGAATGGCTGAAGGCGTAGATGACGAAGCGGGCGGGACTGATCGGGTCTTCGCCCGCTTTGTTTTTTTGCGGCGGGTTTTGTCTATCGGTGCATTGGCCTATGCCATCTGGCCAATCTTTGCAGCGCGGTAAAGCGGTTTACAATCGTCATCACTCTTTCGCGCATGCCAAGGAAAATCCGATGACCGTCACGTCTCCCGCTTTGCGTCCTGCCGCCGGCACGGCCACGCCACGTCAACGTTTCGTGCAGTGTGCGAGCCCGGGCGGTCTGCATCGCATTGCCTACACCGAATGGGGCGATCCGGCCAATCCGCGCGTGCTGTTGTGCGTGCATGGCCTGACGCGTTCGGGGCGCGATTTCGACCGACTGGCGGCGAATTTTGCGGACACCTACCGGGTGATCTGCCCGGATGTGGCCGGCCGCGGTCTTTCATCCTGGTTGAACGTCCCCAACTTCTATACGGTGCCGCAGTATGTGGCGGATATGGTCACGCTGATCGCGCGGCTCGACGTGGAAAAGGTGGACTGGTTCGGCACGTCGATGGGCGGTCTGATCGGACTAGGGCTTGGCGGCCTGCCGGATTCGCCGATCCGGAAGATGCTGCTGAACGATATCGGGCCGCATCTCGAACTCGTCGCCGTGAGTCGGATCGGCGAATATCTCGGCAAGCCGGTGCAGTTCGAAACTTTGCAGCAGGGTGTCGATTACGCCGCCATGCTGGCGCAATCGTTCGGCCCGCTGACATCGGAGGAATGGCGCGAGATCAACACGCCGCTTCTGCATGAGCGCGACGGAGCCTGGTATTTCCGTTATGACCCGCGCATTGCCGTGCCGTTTGCCGCGACGACGGAAGAACAGGCCGCCGCCGGTGAGGTCGCGCTGTGGGGCGCACTGAAGGCGATGCAATCGCCGGTGCTGGTGGTGCGCGGCGCGCAATCCGACTTGCTGTCGCGCGAGACGGTTGAAAAGATGGTGGCGCTGGGCAACGCGGTGTCGAGTGTGGAAATTCCCGGCGTGGGTCATGCGCCTGCGTTTGTGAGCGACGAGCAGATCGGGATTGCACGCCGCTTCTTCATCGGCGCGGCCGGCGAGGCGTCATAATGTGAGGCTGTGCGGCGCATCCCTTTCATCGGATCGGGGCGCGATGCGCAATGGATTTTCGATCAACTTTCACCATCATCAGGAATCGTCATGGCAGTCATTCGTCACCACGTCGGCAAGCGGCTCTCCGAAATCGCCGTGCATAACGGCACCGTGTATCTCGCCGGTCAGATTGCCGAGGACGCGGATCAGGACATCACCGGTCAGACGCGTGAAGTGCTCGGCCATATCGACCGCCTGCTGGCGGAAGTGGACAGCGACAAGTCGCTGCTGTTGTCGGTGCAAATCTACATCGCCGACATGATCCATTTCCCCGGCATGAATGCCGTGTGGGACGAATGGGTTGCGCAGGGCGCTACGCCGCCGCGCGCGACGGTCGAAGCGAAGCTCGCGAACCCGAAGTGCCTCGTCGAAATCGTGGTCGTGGCTGCGCAGCGTAGCTAAGTCCGCGTCCCACCCCGTTGCTGAATCCCAGTTGATCCGTCTGGCCCGGCGGCCCGCCGCACCATGAATACCGATACCGTTACGACTACGCCCGTCCCGCTGCCTTCTTTCGAAGAGGCAATGGCGTTCGTGCGGGAGCACGCGGGCGAGGTGCGTCTGTCCTCGGGCGAGTTGCTGGCGGATCACGCAGCGGGGACGGCGGCGATCATGCGCACGCTCAATGTCGACCCGGCGGCGGTGCTGGCGGCGGCCTTGTTTGCGCTGACACCGCATCTGCAAGACCCCGAGCAGGTGATTGCGGATAATTTCGGCGAAGAGGTCGCACAGCTCGTCAGCGACGTGCGCAAATTGCTGCGGCTTGGCACCGTGAGTTTGCGGGCTGCGCAGAATGCGATTCCCGAAGCCGGGCGCGACGCCCAGGCGGCGCGCCGCGCGCAGGTCGAAGCGCTGCGCAAGATGTTGCTGGCATTCGCGCAGGACATCCGCGTCGTGCTGATCCGGCTCGCCTCGCGGCTGCAATCCATGCGTTATTACGCGGCGGCGAAAGTCACGCCTTCGCCGGACGTGGCGCGCGAGACGCTCGATATCTACGCGCCGCTCGCGAACCGTCTCGGTATCTGGCAACTGAAGTGGGAGCTCGAAGATCTCGCGTTGCGCTTCGAAGAACCGGCCACCTACAAGCGCATCGCCAAGCTGCTCGACGAGAAGCGCGTCGAGCGCGAGACCTATGTCGCGGGGGCTATCGCGCGGCTGCAGCAGGAACTGTCCGCGGCGAATATTCGCGCGGAAGTCAGCGGGCGGCCAAAGCATATCTACAGCATCTGGCGCAAGATGCGCGGCAAGGAACTGGACTTCGCCGAACTGTACGACGTGCGCGCATTTCGCGTGATCGTGCCGGATATCAAGGATTGCTACACAGTGCTCGGCATCGTGCACAACCTGTGGCAGCCGGTGCCGAAGGAGTTCGACGACTACATCTCGCGGCCCAAGCCGAACGGCTATAAATCGCTGCATACGGTGGTGATCGGCGACGATGGCCGCGCCTTCGAAGTGCAGATCCGCACCCAGGAGATGCATCAGTTCGCGGAGTATGGCGTGGCGGCCCACTGGCGCTACAAGGAGGCCGGCACGCGCGGTTATGGCGGCCAGGTCACCGCGAGCGAGAAGTACGACGAGAAGATTGCCTGGTTGCGTCAGTTGCTCGCATGGAAGGACGACGTGTCCGAAGGCGAGCACGGCGAAAAGCGCGCCGCGCAACCCTGGGAGCAACTGCGCCAGGCCACCTTCGACGACGACCACATTTACGTGCTGACGCCGCAGGCGCGTGTGATCCCGTTGCCGCAAGGCGCGACCCCGGTTGACTTCGCGTATCACCTGCATAGCGAGCTGGGGCATCGTTGTCGCGGCGCGCGCGTGGATGGCGCGATGGTGCCGCTCAACACGCAGTTGCAGAACGGCCAGACAGTCGAGATCGTCTCGGTGAAGGAAGGCGGCCCTTCGCGTGACTGGCTCAATCCGCAGCTTGGCTATCTGCATAGTCCGCGCGCACGGCAAAAGGTGCGCGCGTGGTTCAACGCGGTCGAGTTGCAGGAGAACATCGCCACGGGCCGGGCGATGGTCGAAAAGACCTTGCAGCGCGAAGGCAAGACCTCGGTGAATCTGGACCAGCTCGCGGCGAAGCTCGGCTTCAAGACCACTGACGATCTGTTCTCGGTAGTCGGCAAGGAAGAGTTCAGCTTGCGTCAGGTCGAGCAGGCGTTGCAGGATGCGCCGCCGCCCGAGCCGGTGGTGGAAGCGCCGGAGCAGTTCGAGAAGCGCAGCAGCGGCTCGAGTGTCGCGCATGGCGCGTCGACGGGCGTGCTGGTGGTCGGGGTCGACGCGCTGCTCACGCAGCTCGCGCGCTGTTGCCGGCCGGCGCCGCCCGATGCCATCAGCGGATTCGTCACGCGCGGCAAGGGCATGTCGATTCACCGCAGCGATTGCCCGACCTTTTTGCGTATGGCCGAGCGCGCGCCTGAGCGCGTGCTGGAAACCGCATGGTCCGCCGACGTGATGAGCGGCCATGGACGCTCGGTGTACCCGGTTGACCTGACGATCGACGCCACCGATCGCCAGGGCTTGCTGCGCGATATCTCCGAAGTGTTCGCGCGCGAGAAGATGAATGTGATCGGTGTGAAGACGCAGACGCGCCGTAACGCCGCGTTCATGCAGTTCACCGTCGAAGTGTCGAGCGCCGCGCAGATTCAGCGTGCCTGCGCGTTGCTCGGTGAAGTCACGGGCGTATTACGGGCGGGGCGCAAAATCTGAATTCAGGTGTGACGTCGGCCCGCAGTCGCATGTCGATAAAGGGCGGCGGGGATTTTCAGCGTCGGTGTACAAAAGTACTTGCCAAGCGATGTGGGGCTCCATATAATCTCGTTTCTTCAGGCTCGTAGCTCAGCTGGTTAGAGCACCACCTTGACATGGTGGGGGTCGTTGGTTCGAGTCCAATCGAGCCTACCAACGAAAGAGAAATTCCGCTTTGCCGGGGTTTCGCAAGCTGCAGTAAGCGCCTTGGCGCGAAAGGCGAATACGGTTATGACACCGCGAACGTTGACCGAAACAACTTCGGAGCGACGCTAGTCGAGGACCACTTTCGCCAGTGTAGTTTGCAGGAAATGTGAATGCGGCCCCTCGAAAGCGGGGCCGCATTTTTTTTGGCTTTGATGGTTGTATGTGCCACCGCCGGTCGGCACCACGGAGAACGCAATGGTTTCGATACGTTTGCCTGATGGTTCGGTTCGACAGTACGAGCACCCGGTCACGGTTGCCGAAGTGGCCGCGTCGATCGGCCCTGGTCTCGCGAAAGCCGCGCTTGGCGGCAAGATCGACGGTGAGCTGGTCGATACGTCCGCGTTGATCGATCACGACGTGTCGCTCGCGATCGTCACGGAAAAAGACGCCGACGGCCTCGACATCATTCGCCACTCCGCGGCGCACCTGCTCGCCTACGCCGTGAAAGACCTGTATCCGGAAGCGCAGGTCACGATCGGCCCGGTGATCGAGAACGGTTTCTACTACGACTTCGCCTACAACCGTCCCTTCACGCCGGAAGATCTCGAGAAGATCGAAAAGCGCATGCAGGACCTCGCGAAGAAAGATGAGCCGGTGTCGCGTCGCGTGGTGTCGCGCGACGAAGCGGTGGACTACTTCAAGAGCATCGGCGAAAAGTACAAGGCCGAGATCATCGAGTCGATTCCGTCTACCGACGAAATCAAGCTGTACTCGCATGGCGGCTTCACGGATCTGTGCCGCGGCCCGCACGTGCCGTCCACTGGCAAGCTGAAGGTTTTCAAGCTGATGAAGGTGGCCGGCGCTTACTGGCGCGGCGATTCGAAGAACGAACAGTTGCAGCGCATTTACGGTACGGCCTGGACGAAGAAGGAAGATCAGGAAGCGTATCTGCACATGCTCGAAGAGGCGGAAAAGCGTGATCACCGCAAGCTCGGCAAGCAGCTCGACCTGTTTCACATGCAGGACGAATCGCCGGGCATGGTGTTCTGGCATCCGCGTGGCTGGACGCTGTGGCAGCAGGTCGAGCAGTACCTGCGCCGCCGCGTGAACGATGCCGGCTATCTCGAGATCAAGACGCCGATGATCATGGACCGCTCGCTGTGGGAAGCGTCGGGCCACTGGCAGAACTATCGTGAAAACATGTTCACGACGGAATCGGAAAAGCGCGATTACGCCATCAAGCCGATGAACTGCCCGGGTCACGTGCAGGTCTTCAATCATGGCCTGCGGTCGTATCGCGATCTGCCGCTGCGCTATGCGGAGTTCGGCTCGTGCCACCGCAATGAGTCGTCGGGTGCCTTGCACGGTTTGATGCGCGTGCGCGGTTTCGTGCAAGACGACGCGCACATTTTCTGTACCGAAGACCAGTTCATCAGCGAATCGATCGCCTTCAACACGCTGGCGATGAGCGTCTACAAGGACTTCGGCTTCGATAACGTCGAGATCAAGCTGTCGCTACGCCCGGACGCGCGTGCCGGCACCGACGAGACGTGGGATCGTGCCGAGCAGGGCCTGCGCGACGCGCTGACGGCCTGCGGCGTGACGTGGGAGGAGTTGCCGGGCGAGGGCGCCTTTTACGGCCCGAAGGTCGAGTACCACATCAAGGACGCGCTGGGCCGGTCGTGGCAATGCGGCACCCTGCAGCTCGATATGGTGCTGCCGGAGCGCCTCGGCGCGGAATACGTCGCGGAAGACAACAGCCGCCGCCGTCCGATTATGTTGCACCGGGCAATCGTCGGATCAATGGAGCGGTTCCTGGGTATTCTGATCGAGCACCATGCTGGTGCAATGCCTTCCTGGCTGGCGCCGATGCAGGCGGTTGTGATGAATATCGCGGAAAGTCAGGCCGAATATGCCCAGTCTCTGGCCCAATCGTTGCAAAAACAAGGGGTTAGAGTAGAGGCCGATTTGCGCAACGAGAAGATTAGCTATAAAATACGCGAGCACACGCTGGAAAAGGTGCCGTACCTCCTTGTGGTCGGCGATAAAGAGCGTGATGCCCAAACGGTAGCCGTGCGTGCCCGTGGCGGTGTTGATCTGGGTGTAATGCCCCTCAGCGCCTTCATTGAGCGTCTGCGCCAGGACGTGCAGTCGTTCAGGTAAACCACCTGGCAGCGCGGCTCGTTTTTTTAATTTTTAGAGGAAACGTAACATCGCTACTGATAAGTCTGCGCACCGCATCAACGGTGAAATCACTGCACCCGAGGTGCGTCTGGTCGGAGTCGAGAATGAACCCCTCGGCATCGTGAAACTTGCCGATGCTTTCCGCATGTCGGAACAGCAAGATGTGGATCTGGTCGAAATTGCTCCACAGGCGGTGCCGCCGGTTTGCCGCTTGATGGATTACGGCAAGTTCAAGTACTCGGAAGCGAAGAAGCAGCACGAGGCGAAGCTCAAGCAGAAGATTGTCCAGGTCAAGGAAGTCAAATTCCGCCCGGGCACTGACGACGGCGATTACAACGTCAAGCTGCGCAACCTCATCCGCTTCCTCGACGACGGTGACAAGACGAAAATCACGTTGCGTTTCCGTGGCCGCGAAATGGCCCACCAGGAAATTGGTATGCGCATGCTGGAACGCCTGCGCACCGACCTCGACGAAGTCGGTCAGGTCGAGCAAATGCCGAAGATGGAAGGGCGCCAGATGATCATGGTGCTCGCTCCGAAGAAAAAGAAGTAAGCCGATCGCCTGGTTGCAAGGGCAGGTTGGGTTGTTGAGGCCGATCGTCAGGCCGCGCGCCGTGAGGTGCGCGCTGGCGGCCAGAAAAGGCCCGAAAAGATTGAGATGTACTTCGCGATGCGTGTGTTGATGAGCGCATGGCGAAGACAGCAGGTTTCGGAACCGCGTCCATGTAAACGGGTGCGGTTTCTGAAAAGCGGCGGCCATCAGTACCGGCCGGCTGCATACCAAGTGGAATGGGTTTCGAAGGGCGGGTAATGGCCATCAGGCCGACCGCACACCCATGTCCATCAAATAATGGAGTTGTCATGCCGAAGATGAAGACCAAGAAGAGTGCTGCAAAGCGCTTCGTGGTGCGTCCGGGCGGTACCGTCAAGCGCGGTCAAGCCTTCAAGCGCCACATTCTTACCAAGAAGACCACCAAGAACAAACGCCATCTGCGCGGCTCCACGTCGGTTCATGAGTCAGATATGAACTCCGTGCGCGCAATGCTGCCGTTCGCTTAACCCTTAACTAAAACTCACAGGAGCTAACTATGCCTAGAGTCAAACGTGGGGTTACCGCACGGGCCCGTCACAAGAAGATCATCAAGCTGGCCAAGGGTTACCGCGGCCGTCGCAATAACGTCTATCGCATCGCCAAGCAGGCGGTCATGCGCGCAGGCCAATACGCCTACCGCGATCGCCGCAACAAGAAGCGTGTGTTCCGTGCATTGTGGATCACGCGTATCAACGCGGCGGTGCGTCAGCACGACATGACGTACAGCGTGTTCATCAACGGCCTGAAGAAGGCTTCGATCGAACTGGACCGCAAGGTGCTGGCCGACATGGCTGTGTTCGACAAGGCTGCTTTTGCTGCGATCGTTCAGCAGGTGAAAGCCGCCGTTGCAGCCTGATTGCGCTTTGGGCAATTAAACTGCGTGGTTCGTTGCAGCGAAGATCCGGTAGTCTCGGTGACGCTGCAACAAAAACGGGGCTCCTCACCGAGCCCCTTTTTTGTTGGTCGAACCAGTTTTGCATCGATTGAACACTGACGTTGAAATGATGGGATCAATGGATCTGGACCAGATTGTCGCTGACGCGCAAAAAGCCTTCGGGCAAGCCAACGACGTCACCACCCTCGAGAACGAGAAAGCCCGCTTTCTCGGCAAATCGGGTGCGCTGACCGAGCTGTTGAAGGGCCTTGGCAAACTCGATCCCGAAACGCGCAAGACGGAAGGCGCGCGGATCAACGTCGTCAAGCAGCAGGTGGAAGCCGCCTTGACGGCCCGCCGTCAGGCGCTTGCCGACGCGCTTCTGAACCAGCGCCTCGCCGCTGAAGCCATTGACGTCACCTTGCCCGGCCGCGGCCTGGGTGCAGGCAGCCTGCATCCGGTCATGCGCACGTGGGAACGCGTCGAAAAGATTTTCGGCAGTATCGGCTTCGACGTGGCCGACGGCCCCGAAATCGAAACCGACTGGTACAACTTCACTGCCTTGAACAGCCCGGAAAATCATCCGGCGCGTTCCATGCAGGACACCTTCTACGTTGACGGCAAGGATGCCGACGGCCGTCAACTGCTGCTGCGCACGCACACGAGCCCGATGCAGGTGCGTTACGCGCGCACCAACACGCCGCCCATCAAGGTGATCGTGCCGGGCCGCACCTACCGCGTGGACAGCGACGCGACGCACTCGCCCATGTTCAATCAGGTCGAAGGCCTGTGGATCGACGAGAACATCAGCTTCGCCGACCTGAAGGGCGTCTACACCGACTTCCTCAAGAAATTCTTCGAGCGCGACGACATCCTCGTGCGCTTCCGTCCGTCGTACTTTCCGTTCACCGAACCGTCGGCCGAGATCGACATGCTGTTCGAAACGGGCAAGAACGCCGGCAAGTGGCTCGAAATTTCGGGTTCCGGCCAGGTTCACCCCACGGTGATCCGCAACATGGGCCTCGACCCGGAGCGTTACATCGGCTTTGCCTTTGGTAGCGGCCTCGAACGGCTGACGATGTTGCGCTACGGGGTGCAGGACCTGCGCCTGTTTTTCGAGAACGACCTGCGCTTCCTGCGGCAATTCGCTTAACGCATCGAGCCGCGCACGCCTGCCAGATGCGGAGAATATCTGCACAGACGCAGGCAGGTGCGCGCCGCGAGCAGTGCCACCGGCAGGGCGCCCGTTATCCCGGCGAGGATAACGGAACACAAGGCCCCAGCCGGACGTGGACTAACCTGATCAGAACGTACACAGAACCATGCAATTCCCGGAATCCTGGCTAAGAAGCTTTGTCGACCCGCAGATGACGACGGACGAGCTGTCGCACGCGCTGACGATGGCGGGTCTCGAGGTCGAAGGCCTGCAGCCTGCTGCGCCGCCCACCAAGAAGATCGTTGTCGGCCGGGTGCTCGAAGTCGTCAAGCATCCGGACGCGGATAAGCTCAACGTGTGTCAGGTGGACGCCGGCACGGGCGCAACGCTCAACATCGTGTGTGGCGCGCCGAATGTGGCGCCGGGCATCAAGGTGCCGGTCGCGCTGGTGGGCGCCGAGCTGCCGCCGGCTGAAGAGGGCGGCGCGCCGTTCGCCATCAAGCTCTCGAAGCTGCGCGGCGTGGAAAGCCAGGGCATGCTGTGCTCGGCTCGCGAACTGAAGCTCTCGGAAGATCATAGCGGCCTGCTGATCCTGCCGGAAGATACGCCGATCGGCCAGGACATCCGCGAGACGCTCAATCTCGACGACACCGTCTTTGAAATCAAGCTGACGCCGAACAAGGCCGACTGCCTCTCGGTGTTCGGCGTGGCGCGCGAAACCTCGGCGATTACGGGCGCACCGCTGCGCGCGCTCGACATCAAGCCGGCTGCGGTCACCCTGAATGAAACGCTGCCGGTCAAGATCTCGGCGCCGGATCTGTGCGGCCGTTTCTCGGGCCGCGTGATTCGCGGCGTGAACGCGCGCGCGAAGTCGCCGCAGTGGATGGTCGAGCGTCTGGAACGCTCGGGACAGCGCAGCATCTCGGCGCTGGTCGACATCTCGAACTACGTGATGCTTGAACTCGGCCGCCCCTCGCACGTGTTCGATCTCGACAAGATCCACGGCGGCATGGATGTGCGCTGGGGCCGCAAGGGCGAGACGCTCAAGCTGCTCAACGGCAACACCGTTGAACTGGATGAGACAGTCGGCGTGATCGCGGACGAGCGGCATATCGAAAGTCTCGCGGGCATCATGGGCGGCGACAGCACGGCCGTGACGCTGGATACCGCCAACATCTATCTGGAAGCTGCCTTCTGGTGGCCGGACAGCATTCGTGGCCGCTCGCGCAAGTACAACTTCTCGACCGACGCGGGCCATCGCTTCGAGCGCGGCGTCGACTATGCGACCACCGTCGAACATATCGAGCGCATCACGCAGCTGATCCTCGACATCTGCGGCGGTGAGGCGGGTCCGGTCGACGATCAGGTTGTCAACCTGCCGCAGCGCGCGCCGGTGAAAATGCGCGTCGCACGGGCGAACCGGATCATCGGCGTGGCAATCGGTGCGGATGAGATCGCGCAGATCTTCACGCGCCTTGGCCTCACATTCGAGCGCGAAGGCGATGACGTGTTCTCCGTGACACCGCCGTCGTATCGCTTCGACATCGAAATCGAGGAAGACCTGATCGAAGAAGTCGCGCGCATCTACGGCTTCGAAAAGATTCCGGCGCGTCCGCCCGTGGCCACGAGCGAAATGCGCGCGACCAACGAGACGCGGCGCACCCAGCACGATATCCGTCACGCGCTTGCCGCGCGCGACTACGCGGAAACGGTCAATTTCAGTTTCGTCGACGCGCAATGGGAGCAGGATTTCGCCGGCAACGACAAGCCGGTGCGTCTCCTGAACCCGATCGCCAGTCAGCTTTCGGTGATGCGCACCACGCTGTTTGGCAGCCTGATCGAAGTGCTGCGCACGAATCTGAGCCGTCGCGCGGCGGATCGCGTGCGCGTGTTCGAAGTGGGTCGTGTGTTCCTGCACGACCCGGCGATCAAGGCCGGTGAGCTGCAGGTCGAAGGCTTCTCGCAGCCGAAGATGTTCGGCGCGCTCGCCTATGGTCCGGCGCAGGAAGAGCAATGGAGCGCGGCCACGCGCGCCGTGGACTTCTTCGACGTCAAGGGCGATCTGGAAGCGTTGCTCGCGCCCGCGGTGGCGCGCTTCGTGAAAGCGGAACATCCGGCTCTGCATCCGGGACGCAGTGCGCGTATTGAGTTGAATGGCCGCGCAGTGGGCTGGATTGGTGAATTGCATCCGCGCTGGATGCAGAAATATGATTTGCCGCATGCGCCGATTCTGTTTGAAATCGAAGCGGATGCATTAATTCAGCGTACATTGCCGGTGCCTTCGGAAGTGTCGAAGTTTCCGCCGGTGCGGCGTGATATCGCGGTGGTCGTGGACCAGAAAATCGAGGTTCAGGCACTGCTCGACGAGATGCAAAAGGCGCTTTCCGAAGACGCCTGCAAGACCATCAGAAGGGTTGCGCTTTTCGACGAATTCCGTCCAAAATCAAACACTTCCGGTGGGTTGGCAGCTCACGAGAAAAGCCTTGCGTTCCGTGTGACCTTGCAAGATACTGGCGGGACCCTTCAGGACGAGACGGTCGATCTGGCCATTCAAACCCTGGTGGATCGTCTGGCTCGAGTATATGGCGCACGGTTGCGCGGATAACCCGCGAATACTCATTAAGCGGTAGTTTTCGCATTCTCCGGTTCCTGGTTGGCGCGCCATTTGATAGATATGAATGAAATGAACTCGAGTGATTTCGAAGCCCTTCTTACGGCGCAGCGTAGCGCCATGATTCGCGATATTCCGACATCACCCGCAAACGCGTCAGCGGAAACGCCCACGCTTACCAAGGCCGAGCTTGCCGAGTTGCTGTTCGACAATGTCGGACTCAACAAGCGGGAAGCCAAGGACATGGTCGAGGCGTTCTTCGAGGTGATTCGCGACGCGCTGGAGAGCGGCGATAGCGTGAAGCTGTCGGGCTTCGGTAACTTCCAGTTGCGCGACAAGCCTCAGCGTCCTGGCCGTAATCCGAAGACCGGCGAGGCCATTCCGATTGCCGCTCGCCGCGTTGTGACGTTCCATGCAAGTCAAAAGCTGAAGGCGCTGGTCGAGACCGGCGCCGAGGCGAGCTTCGCGCGCTGATCGACAGCGCGTTCCTGCGCAACCCACCACGACGGCTAACTGACGATGACAGCGACGATCGAAAAAGTCGTCTTGCCTCCGATTCCGGCGAAGCGCTACTTCACCATTGGTGAAGTGAGCGAACTGTGCGGCGTTAAACCGCATGTGTTGCGGTATTGGGAGCAGGAGTTCACGCAGTTGAGGCCGGTGAAGCGGCGCGGCAACCGTCGCTATTACCAGCATCATGAAGTGCTGTTGATCCGGCGGATTCGCGAGTTGCTGTACGAGCAGGGCTTCACGATCAACGGCGCGCGCAACCGGCTCGATTCGCATGGCGCAGTGCATGGGGCACCGGCGGCGGATGAGATTGTCGAGGAAGGTGACGTGGTCGAGGCGGCGGCCAAAAGCGCGGCCGCAGTGGATGTCGATCAGTTGCGCAAGGAATTGCTGCATGTGATTGATCTGCTGAGCCGGTAGCGTTCCGGCACTGCTGACGTGATCGACCAGTGCGGGCGTAAGCGGTCTTTTCAGGTTTTGTTGGTAACGGGCGGTTCTAATCGATTGAAGTGTCTGTTATAATTTTTAGCTGTTCGGGGCGTAGCGCAGCCTGGTAGCGTACCTGCATGGGGTGCAGGTGGTCGGAGGTTCAAATCCTCTCGCCCCGACCAAAGATACAACCCGCACAGTCGCTAGGCTGTGCGGGTTTTTTTATGCCTGCAATACAACGCAGGCGCTGTTTTCTTCGTCCGCGACGCAGATGCGCCACAGCGCGGATTCCCCGCGCGTGCTTCGATTTGTTGCGGGTCGTTCAAGCTTGTTCCAGCGTCATGAATCCACATTCTCATTCATTCGGAATGCGAAGCATAGGCCTGCTCTGCCGCACCCGTTAGAGCCGCGAGGATGCGGAAAAAACCGGCGCTCGCGCGCAGGATAGCCGAACTGCAGGGTGAGTGACAGTGCTGGAGGCCGCCCGCATGCACGCTGCCGTTGGCCCTATGAAAACGGATCATTCGTCGTAGAACTCCGAGCGCGCGATGACGTGGTTCGTACCACGCGGGCATTGACATGCCACGATATCGTTGTCTTGGCAGTGGTCAAACCGCGGGCGGACCGTCCTCATGGACGGATCGCGTCGCCGTTGAATCTTCGGCAAGTCATTCAGGTGACGAGAGGCACGGCGCCTCATGCCGTATGATTCCTGTCATGCCCCGCCTTAAGCGACACGGTTAGCCGGTCAGTTTGACGGCTCCGTGTGGTTAGGAGGTTTAGGGGGCATGTCATGCCAACGTAAAAGGAGAGGATGATGGCAAAAGGCTATTGGGTCTCAGCGTATCGCAAGATATTTAAACCGGAGCAGGTCGCCGAATATTCGAAGCTCGCCACAGTGGCGATACGTGAGGGCGGCGGCCGCGTGCTGGTTCGCGGGATCGCTACGACCACGCACGGCGGCGGTGTCGCGGAACGGACGGTTCTCGTCGAATTCGACAGTCTCGCGCAAGCCGTTGCCGCATTCGACAGCGCGGCATATAAGGCGGCGCTCGACGTGTTGGGCGACGCAGTGGAGCGGGACTTCCGTATCGTCGAGGGCGTGGAGTAAGTTTCTCGACACCTGTCATCGTGATTGTCGTGTGTAGCAAGCACGAAAGGGACGCCGCCGCGCGGCGTCCCTCGTTCCAGAAAATTACCTGGGAATGCTTAGTGTCCTGCGCTCTGACCACCATCGACATGCAGAATCTCGCCGGTCACGAACGGCGCGGAATCCAGATACAGAATTGCATTGACGATATCGGCCATCTCGCCCATGTGGCCCATCGGATGAAGCCCGCCAAGCGCGGCATGAGTTTCCACAGCATGCATCGGCGACTTGATGATGCCAGGTGACACCGCATTGGCGCGAATGCCGCGTTTTGCGTATTCGATTGCGAGTGATTTCGTCGCCGAGTTCAGACCGCCCTTCGTGAGCGAAGCGAGCACTGACGGCACGCCATCGATGGCATGGTCGGTCAGCGTGGTACTCACACTGACGATGTGGCCGCCAGACTGCTTTTCCATTTCCGCAACGGCGAGCTGCGTAATGTAGAAGAAACCATGGACGTTGACGCCCATGACCGAGGCATAGTCTTCCGCGGTATAGGCGGTAAAGGGCTTGGCGACGAACACGCCGGCGTTGTTGACGAGCGTATCGACGCGGCCAAAGCGCGTCACGGCTTCCTTGATTACCCGCCGGGCGGTTTCCGGGTCGGCAATGTCACCAGCCACGGTCACGAAGTTGGGATCCTCCGACGGCTTGATGCTGCGCGCAGTGGCAACCACGCGATAGTCCAGCTTGCGGAACGCTTTTGCGACTTCTGCGCCAATGCCTTGCGATGCGCCGGTTACAACGACAACCTTCTGCGATGTGTTCACTTAAACCTCCTAAACAATTCCATTGAATGAGTTGTGTTGCTGATCGGATCTTGATTCCGACAGGTGATCAATCTAGGCGCTTTGCCGCAGAGTACGAATACCCGCGAAGGACAAACAGTCTTGCGTACCGGGAACAAGTCAACGGAATCGGCGGATTGAGGATGAGGCCAGGCGAAGTCGCGGCGGCTTGATGGGCAGGCGAACTGCGTTGAGCCGGCGAGAACAAGATTCTCTTTGAATCGGGCAAGACTCAATTGTCAATCCGCACTGAAACGAGCGCGATATTTGGCCTTAGACTGCTTATCGCCGCTTTGCTTGGCGGCTTTTCATCTTTGTTATTGCGCGGCCTGCGGGCCGCGCTTTTTTTTACGTCACGTGCGACGAAGCAAACGTTTTCCGCGCCCCGAGCGGTCGCGATCTTTTACCGCTAACTGCTTTTTCGCATAATTTTTTCCGGCGAGGAAACAATGCTTTACGGCAGCGGCCAATCATCGGGCCGATGGCGCGCCCAGCGCGGATGATCTCGCCATCGAGGCTAAGCCGAACGGCTGACGCTTGCCGGCGGCCCCATCTGCGAGCTGGAATCGCGAATGGCGGACACATTCATTGTTGTCTGCGGGTAAAAAGTGTGTTGACGGGCGAGGAGGGCGACGCGCGCTCAACGAGGCGGGACGCGGGGTATCTTTAAGCCAGATACCCCTATGCTTTTGCGTCGCTTGATAACACGGCGGAAGGATGCGAGTTTGCATCATTGTCTTCTTACCGAGAGACTCTCGCCCATGAACTCGCCCACCACTGCACAACGCATCGGCCAGTTTGCCTTTGATGCGCATGCCAGTCATCTCACGCCGCAGTCGCGGAGGGTGTTCAAACGCAACATTCTCGATAGCCTCGGCTGCGCAATCGGCGCGTTGCCGGGCAAGCCGTTCGAACTGCTGCGCGAGCAGTTCGACGAATACGGCCGGTCAGGTTCATGCACGCTGATTGGCGGCGGCACCTCGTCGCCGGATCAGGCCGCGCTGTACAACACCAGCCTTGTTCGTTATGTCGATCTGCTCGACAGCTATATGTCGCCAGGCGGCCTGTGTCATCCCAGCGACAACTTCGGCACCGTCCTCGCCGCCGCCGAGCACGCGG
Organism: Paraburkholderia sp. BCC1885; assembly: GCF_900996235.1. Taxonomy (GTDB): domain Bacteria; phylum Pseudomonadota; class Gammaproteobacteria; order Burkholderiales; family Burkholderiaceae; genus Paraburkholderia. Next base: position 474,149 of record NZ_CAAJGM010000208.1, on the reverse strand, counting down.
CGGCAAGCGGCGAAGCCTTCATGCTTGCGCTTGCGGTGGCGTATGAGATCGGCTGCCGCATCACCGCAATCGTTCCGGTGATGGCGAAGGGCTTTAATCACGCCATTCAACTGGCGATTTCATCGGCAGCGGCGTCCGGTAAATTATTTGATTTGGATTCCGAACAGATTGCTCATGCGCTGGCAATTGCAGCGGCCGACAACATTTCGTTGACCTGTGTCCACTCGGAGCCGGTATCGCAATGGAAAGGCTTTTCGCCGGGCATCACCGGCATGCGGGCGGTCTATGCGGCGTCGCTGGCAAAACGCGGTTTCACGGGACCACTGCGTCTGTTCGAAGGGCCTAACGGGTTGGTACGCATGTTCGATCAGCCGCTCGAAGTAGATTGGGACGATCACCGGCTGGAAGTGATCCATGAGACGGTCATGAAGAAGCACTGCGCGTTGATTCACGGCCAGCCGGTGCTTGAGGCTACGCTCGATCTGAAGCGCCGCAACGGCATCCAGGCCGGAGATGTCGAAGAGGTCGTGTGCGATATCTTCCAGACGGGCTACGACATCGCGGGCGGCGGCGCTTTCGGTGCGAAAGACGATCCACAAACCAAGGAACAGGCCGACTACAACCTGAAGTATCTGATTGCAGCGGCGTTGCTCGACGACATGGTAGGGCCGGCTCAGCTAGAAGCGGCGCGCGTCCAGGCGGCCGACACGCAGGCGCTTCTCAAGCGCGTCACTGTGCGGCCGGACCCGGTATTCAGCGCGCAGTATCCGCAGGCCCTGAACACTCGCGTGACGATCCGCTGCAAGAACGGCCGGAGTGTTTCGAAAGAGCACGTCGGCTTCGAAGGCGGCCTCGATAACCCGTTCACGTGGGAGCGCACGGTCGAGAAATTCCACTGGCTAAGCGAGCCCTATGCAGACGAGGCGCTGCGCGGCGAGATCATCGAACTCGTGTCGACCCTGGAGCAACATCCGATTGCGGAGTTAATGCAATTGCTGGCGAGGGTGAGTCCGCAAGCACGCTATCCGGCCAACCATCCTGGGATTCAGTCACTGCAATGACAAACACTACTGACGGACTCGCGCAACCGGCGCCTGGCGCGGAGAAAATTACCTACTCGGCCCGCAACGAACCGTATTGGCGCAGGAACCTGATTATCTGCGTGTTCGGCTCGTTCACCACGCTGGTGAGTTTGAGCATGCTGTTGCCGTTTCTTCCGCTCTACGTGCAGCAGCTTGGCGTGAGTTCGACCTCGGCCATCGTGCAGTGGTCGGGCGTCGCGTTCGGCGTGACGTTTCTGGGCACGGCCGTCACGGCGCCCATCTGGGGACAGCTCGCCGATCGCTATGGACGCAAGCCCATGCTGATTCGTGCCGCGGTCGGCATGGCGGTGGTGATGTCCACCATCGGTCTGGCACACAACGTCTACGAGCTGGTGGCGTTGCGTTTCGCCGCCGGCCTGATTGGCGGCTACGCGTCCGCATCGATTGTGATGATCGGGACCCAGGCGCCGCCTGAACGTGCCGGCTGGGCCTTGGGCGTGCTGTCGACGGGTGTGCTCGCCGGTAATCTGATCGGCCCGCTGATTGGTGGCTTGCTGCCGAATCTGATCGGCATTCGTGGCGCATTTTTTGCCGCAGGCGGGATGATCGCTGTGGCGGCGTTGTTGACCGTTACGTTGGTACGCGAAGACTTTACATATCGACCGCAGAATAAATCGAAGCAGCCTGGCGCCGGCGTGCAGCATGGCAAGCGCAATTACGCGGTCCTCGGCGCGTTGCTGGTTACCGCCATGATGGTGCTGCTGTCCAACATGTCGATCGAGCCGATCATCACGGTGTATATCGGCCAGTTGGGCGTGGCGCACAACCGCCTCGCCACCGTGGCCGGCATCGTGATGGCATGTTCCGCGTTCGGCAGCATGGTAATGGCGGCCCGGCTCGGGGCGTTGGCGGATCGCATCGGCGGCTGGAACGTTATCATCGGTTGCCTGGTGGCGACTGGCATTGTCATGATCCCACAGGCCTTCGTGACCGAGTGGTGGCAACTGGCCGCGCTACGCGGACTGATGGGCATGACTCTCGCCGGCCTGCTGCCGGCGATTGCCAAACTCGTGCGCCAGGCGGTGCGTGAGCACGAGTCCGGCAAGATGCTGGGCTATCTGCAGTCCGCTCAATACGCGGGACAGGTAACGGGGCCGCTTATCGGTGGCGCGATCGGCGTGCATTTCGGCATGCGTTACGTGTTTTTCGTCACCGGCGCGTTGTTGCTGGCCTGCGCTGCATACGACCGCTGGGTGAGGGACGCCGGGCGTTGAGATGCGTCCCTTTGCCTGAGCTTACATGCCCCAGATTCCGCAGCCGACGCAACCATGCTCCATTAGCCGGGCTTTGCGAAAAATACAGCTTTTGCGAGTTAATCGCATCCGATATATAATCGTGGCTCCATGACGCAGCAGCCTGGCTGAAGAAAAGGACGCAGATGAGCACGATCGAAAAGCCCGACACCGCCGCCCCGAAGCTGGCCGACTTTCTCTGCTTCGCGGTTTATTCCGCGAATCTTGCCTTCGGCAAGGCCTACAAGCCCATCCTCGACGAACTGGGGCTCACTTACACGCAATACATTACGATCATTGCGTTGTGGGAGGAAGACAACCAGACGGTCGGCAGCCTCGGCGAAAAGCTGTTTCTCGAGTCGAACACGCTCACGCCCATCCTCAAGAAACTCGAGGCAATGGGCTATCTGTACCGGCAGCGCGATCCTTCGGACGAACGCCAGGTGCTGGTGAGCCTTACCAAAGCCGGCCGCCGTTTGCGCGAAAAGGGCCTCAATATGGACCTCGTGGATGCGTGCGGGCTGACCCGCCAGGAGTTCAGCAAGGTGCAGAAGTCGATCGCCACGCTGCGCAACAACCTGATCAAGGCCGTGCAAGAGCGGGAATAACGACGCCGCGGTAGACTGGCCGTCGTGAAAGTGCGGATCATTTCGATAGGTGCAAAGCATGGACGTCGCCGATCTAAAGGTACTCGAAGCTGTCGCCCGCCATGGCAGCATGAACAAGGCGGCCGCCGAATTGCATACGGTGCAGTCGAATGTCACGGCGCGGATTCGCGCGCTGGAAAGAGAGGTTGGCGTTGCGCTGTTTCACCGCCATGTGCGCGGCGTCAGCCTGACGCCGGCCGGGCAGCGCATGCTGCCTTACGCGGCGCGCATTGCAAAACTGGTGTCCGACGCCAAACTCGCGGCGCAGGACGACGGTCCGCCTAACGGCGCATTGATACTCGGCACGCTCGAAACCACGGCGGCGCTGCGCCTGTCGCCCATCCTGAGCCATTTCGCGCGGACCTATCCGCAGGTGCGTTTGTCGCTCTCCACGGGCACCAGCGCCAGTCTCACCGCGGACGTGGCGGAGTGCCGTCTGGACGGCGCGTTCGTGGCCGGCCCGGTAGATCATCCGGACCTGCACACCGAGACCATCTTTAGCGAAGAGCTGGTGCTGGTGACGCCGCGCACGATGCGCTCGCTCGAAGCCCTCAACACCATTCCTAATCTCAAGACCATCGTGTTCCGGTTGGGCTGCTCGTATCGTCAGCGGCTCGAAACCCTGCTTGCCGAAATGGGCATTGTCACGGCCACGCCGCTGGAATTCGGGTCGCTGGATGCAATTATCGCGTGCGTGGCGGCGGGCATTGGTGTGACGCTGCTGCCGCGTGGCGTGGTGGCGAACGCGGCGCAGCAGGACGTCGTGGCGATTCACGCGCTTGCACCGGAAAAGGCGCATGTCGAAACACTGTTTGTGCGTCGGCACGATGCGTATGTATCGAGTGCGATGCAGGCGTTTATCGAAATCGCGCGTTCCGAGCAGGACCCGTTGATGGTGGCGGCTTAAGCGCGCCGCTCAAGCCGTTCGGCATTGGCAGCCGGTTTCGCAACCGCTTGCCGCTCAAGACGTTCGCCGCGGAAAAACGTCGTGCAAAAGTCGACGAAGGTCCGAAACCGCGCCGGCAACAGTTCGCGGTGCGAATAAAACAGACAGACTTCGACATCGCTCTCCGAGGTCGAACAGCCCTGCAAGACGTGCACCAGTTGGCCGTTTGCCAGGTCCCGATGGATCATCGCCTCGGGCAGCGCCGCAATGCCGGTGCCGGTCAGCGCGGCGGCGCGCAACAGGGCCTCATTGCCATCCATCGACGCCATCGGCAAGACTCTCACCGGCAGGCCATCCTCGAACAGATCGATAAAATTGCTGTCCTGCTGACGCAGGCGTGGATCGACCAGCAGAAAATGTGCGGACAGGTCTGCTGCGTGCACGGGAACACCGTATCGGGCGAGATAGGCGGGCGAAGCCGCCAGCACTTTCGACGACTTCGACAAGGTCCGGCGAATCACCGCCGACTGTTCGACCAGATGCGGCGGCACGATCGCAATGTCATAGTGGCCGTCATAGAGATTCACCACGTTTTCCTGCACCGACACCGTCAGGTTCACATTCGGCGCAATCGCATTGTAGCTCGACACCAACTGCGAAAACGTATCGCTCACCAGCATCGGATGAACCACCAGACGCAGCCTGCCGCTATCGACTTCGCGTTCCTCGGTAATGCGCCGGTTGGCCTCGTCAAGCTCTGCAAGCAGCCGGCAGCAGCTCAGATAGTAGGCTTGCGCCTCTTCGGTAAGCGTGACCGAGCGGGTGGTCCGATGCAGTACCCGTGTCTGGATCGCCGCTTCGAGTTTGGCAATGGCCTTGGAGATGGACCCCGTCGTCACGCCAAGCGACGTGGCTGCCTTGCTGAAACTCTTATGCTGGGTTGCCGCAACGAAGGCCCGCAACATGTAAAGCTGGTCCATCATCGATCTCGCTGGAAAAACAGGGTGCAGGGTAGGAGACTCTCGGCGCTTGATTGGGGATAGGGCTGACCCAAACCGCGCAGTCAGAATCGCGCCGCGTTGCCAGTCACTTTAGCAACGTTGGCGCGCAAAGACGCACGGTTTGTGACGATAGGGGTATCACCGCAGGCGATAACTCAGGGGTCGCGCGCCACGACAGGCATGGCGCGCACGATTTATCGCGGGCGGTGCTGATGATGCGGCTGGTGCTGATGGTGCTCGTGACGATTGACGCTTAAATGCGCGGGTCGAAATCGAACTCGAGCCGGATGCCGCCGGGCTCGAACACCATCGCGTGCTGTTTCGGTCCTTCGCCCAGGTTCTCGGGCGCGAAGTCGACCGTGACGCCCGGCCATGCCGTGACGCGCGCAAAAATCTCCTTGAGCGCTGCTTCGCTGCCTACACGCAACGCGAGATGATGCAGGCCGACGTTGGACTTGCGGTCGAATTCCACGAGCCGATCCTGATTCGTCACCTGCCACAGTGTCAGCATGATATGGCCGTCCGACACAAAAGCCGCAGGGTAGGCGGGACGTTCGCCCACCAGATTCCAGCCAAGGCACTGGATAAAAAAGTCCCGTGTGACGTTCAGGTCGCGAACCGCGAGACCGAGATGGTCGATACCGCGCGTAAGAGGTTTGCCGTCCATTGTGGTTTTCTCCGTTTATCACTCAACCATGGCGCCGCAGAACCTGTGTCCGCGAACGCCCCTATTTCCAGCCTTTTTGCTTGCGATACTCGTCGGTGGGCAGACCACCCCAGCCCCAGTTTTCCGTTTCCACTTCCTGAATGATCACGAATGTCGCCTCCAGCGGCTTGTTCAGCACGTCGAGCAGCAGATGACTCACGCCCTTGATGAGCTGCGCTTTCTCTTGCGCGGTGACCGAGTCGGCGCCGGGTCGGGTGCCTTCGCGGGTTACCTGAATGGTGACGATGGGCATGATGCGCTCCTTGATCGTAGTTGATCGACCGGGCATCGGCTAGGGATGATGCCCGGTCGTGGGATTTATGCCGACTGGGCCGCGCTGTCGCTCACGTATGACCTCGCGCGTGGCTTCGCTAACTGCGTAATCCAGCTCAATGGCGACAAGTTCGAATACCCTGCGCGGACCAACAATTGTGACCCGAAGAAACAGGCGAAATAGGCGAATTTGCCTTTCCATCGGGTAAAGAATCTTTTGCCTGGCAGTCGATTGACCGTTCGTTCTCCCAAGGTGAGTATGAGTGCAAGGTCAATCCCCTGGCGAGAATCTGAACGAGGCCGCAATGGAGTTTTCAACGCTGGAAATATTCCACGCCGTAGCGACGCAGAAGAGCGTTACGCGGGCGGCCCGGCATCTGGCGCGGGTGCAGTCGAACGTCACCACGCGGGTCAGGCATCTCGAAGAGGAACTGGACGTCCAGCTGTTTTCGCGTAGCGGCCGGCGTATGACGCTCACGCCGAAAGGGCAGCAGATGCTTGGGTATGCGCAGCGCCTGCTGTCGTTGGCAGAGGAAGCGCGCCAGGCCATGAAGCCCGATCAGGCCGCCGACCGGCTGCGCATCGGCGCGATGGAAAGCACGGCGGCGGCCCGTCTGCCCGGGCTGCTTTCGGCGTATCACAGCAGATGGCCGCAAATCGCCATGGATATTTCGATCGGCACGTCGCGTTCGCTGATGGAGGACGTGCTGGGCGATCGCCTCGACTGCGCGTTTGTCGCCGAGGCTGTCTTTCAGGGCGCCGTCGAATCCATCAATCCATTCGCGGCGCGTGGCTTGCAGGCAACTCGTGCGTACACCGAAGAAATGCTGCTGGTCCTGCCGCCCAATCACGCGCCGGTCAAACGGCCGCGCGATATCACACTGACGACGGCGGCGGTGTTTCCCGGCGGCTGTGCGTATCGCGGCGTGCTCGAAGGCTGGCTCGGCCACGCGGATTCGCAGCATCGCGGCTGGAATACGCTCGAGCTGGCCTCGTACCATGCCATTCTCGCGAGCGTGGCGGCGGGGTCCTGTTTCGCGCTGTGTCCGAAATCCGTACTGGATTTGCAGCGCGCTCCGCTCGATGTCGTGACGCGGCCCATCGCGATGATCGACACGTTTCTGGTTGCGCGTGCGGCGTATCGTAGTGGCGCTTACGAGGAACTGGTTCAATATGTCAGGACATGGGCGAGCAACCCAACTTGATAAAGGAATAGACATGACTCACCAGACAGACCATCGGGCACTGCTGCGTCTGCTGAACGTCGAGAAGCCGATCTTCCAGGCGCCCATGGCCGGTGTGAGCACGCCAGCGTTGGCGGCGGCCGTATCGAACGCTGGCGGCCTTGGAGCGCTGGGTGTCGGGGCGATGAACGCCGCCGGCGCCCGCAAGGTCATCAAGGAAACGCAGGCGCTGACCTCGAAGCCGTTCAACGTCAACGTCTTCTGTCACCGCCCGGCTGCTGCGGATGCCGCCGTGGAGCGCCAATGGCTGACGTGGCTCGCGCCGCAGTTCGAGCAGTTTGGCGCCGCGCCGCCGGCCACGTTGTCGGAGATCTATACGAGCTTCGTGGAAGACCCGGCCATGCTGGCGGTTTTCGTCGAAGAGAAGCCGGCGGTGGTGAGTTTCCATTTTGGCTTGCCGCCCGCTGAAGTCATCGCGGAGTTGAAGAAGGCCGGCATCAAACTGCTTGCGTCCGCAACGAATCTGCATGAAGCGCAGCAGGTCGCGGCGGCGGGTGTCGATGCAATCGTTGCGCAGGGTATCGAGGCAGGCGGCCATCGCGGTATCTTCGAGTCGGATGCAGCCGACGATCATCTGGGCACGTTTGCCCTGACGCGTCTATTGGTCAGGCAATTCGATCTGCCGGTGATTGCCGCGGGCGGCATTATGGATGGCGCGGGAATTGCCGCGGCGCTGGCGCTCGGCGCTCAGGCCGCGCTATTGGGAACGGCCTTTGTTGCATGCCCGGAAACTTCGATCGACGAAGGCTACCGGCGCGCATTACTGGGCGAGGCGGCACGTCGGACCACATTGACGCGGGCCATTTCCGGCCGCGTCGCCCGCAGCATGGTGAACCGCTTCACGGAGTTGGGCGAAAAGGCAGGTGCGCCGCAAGCGCCGGTTTATCCGATTGCCTATGATGCGGGCAAAGCGCTTCACGCCGCCGGCAAAACCAAAGGCGAGTTTGGTTACGGCGCGCAGTGGGCGGGCCAGGCCGCGGCGCTTGCCAGGCATTTGCCTGCCGCCGAGTTGTTCGCTCAACTGGAGAGTGAATTGAAGGACAGCATCGGACAGTTGCAACAGTTCGTGGGTTAAGCGGTATTCTGGTTTCAGAATACGCCTACGGCCAACTCGATTTCGTCTGCAAACACGGACTCGCTTACACCGAAGAGATGTCGGCGCGGCCGTATGCGGTGCCTTGCATTAACCGTCGCGGAACAGCTTACGCGCCAGCGAACACAGTAACGTGGTCGCCGGCGATTCGTCCTGCAGGCGCCGGCTCATGATGATCGGCGACACCGCATGTGCCGCCGGAATTGGCCGGTACACCACGCCGTGCGCGCGCAAGCCTTCCACGCTCTCCGGCACGAGACATACGCCCACCTGCGCCGCCACCAGACCCAATGCGGTCTGCAATTCCCTCACTTCATGAATCGCTTTCGGTTCCAGCGCATGATCGTGCATGGCCGATAGCTGCTGGTCCGCATAGCTCGGCCGCGGCGTGCTCGGATAAACGATCAAGGTTTCCTGCGCCAGCGCGGCCAGTGTCAATGCCTTCTTTTGCCGTGCCAGCCGATGCCCTTGCGGTAGCGCGGCAATCATCCGTTCTTCGACGAGTACCTCGCGCGCCAGTTGCACATCGTCGAAACGCAAACGCCCAAAACCCACGTCGATGCGTCCACCTTTGAGGGCGCCCAGTTGCTCGATAGTGAACATCTCGATGAGCGACAGTTCGATCTGCGGCGCCGCCTCGCGGAACGCGCGGATCACGGCGGGCAGGGCGCCATATAACGTCGACGGTACGAAGCCGATCACGATTCGCTCGGCCAGTTGCGCGAGACGCCGCGTGAGCGGAGCGAGTTCGTCGGCCTCGCCGACCAGCCGTTTTGCCTGCGTATAGAAGATGCGGCCCGCCTCGGTCAGACGCAATGGCCGCGAGCCGCGCGCGAACAGGGCGAGCCCCACGTTTTCCTCGATCTGCTGGATCTGCCGGCTAAGCGGCGGCTGCGTCATATTCAGGCGATCGGCAGCACGCGTGATGTTCATTTCTTCCGCCACGGCAATGAAGTAGCGAAGTTGGCGAATTTCCATGCATACCCCTAAGGTATGAAAGTAGTCGGAATCGGTGTTGGACTGCGGCGCGGCTTTGTTCCTAAGATGGTGTCCACAGCAAAGCAGTCGAGGAGTCCTGGCATGATAGCAACACCCGTGAAGATCGAGCGCGTGGAGACGATCCTGGTCGACGTCCCGACGATTCGCCCACATCGGCTCTCGGTCGCCACCATGAACTGCCAGACTCTCGTGCTGGTGCGGATTCGCTGCGCCGACGGTATCGTCGGCGTGGGCGAGGGCACCACCATCGGTGGCCTGGCGTATGGCGAGGAAAGTCCGGAAAGCATCAAGGTCAATATCGACACTTACTTTGCCCCCATGCTGGTGGGAATGAACGCAGCCCGTCCGGGCGCTGCCATGGCGAAGCTGCGTGGGCTGTTTCAGGGCAATCGTTTTGCCAAATCCGCCCTTGAAACGGCCTTGTTCGATGCTCAGGCGCAGCGTCTCGGCGTGCCGCTATCCGAATTGTTAGGCGGCCGCGTGCGCGATAGCGTGGACTCTCGCGAGCGGCGACACGCAGCGCGATATCGACGAGGCCGAGCGCGTCTTTGAAGCGAAGCGTCACCGCGTATTCAAGCTGAAGATCGGCGCACGTTCCGTCGCCGCCGATGTGGCGCATGTGGCCGCGATTGGAAAAGCCCTTGAAGGGCGCGGCGAAGTGCGGGTGGACGTGAATCAGGCGTGGAGCGAATCCGAAGCGATCTGGGCGGCGCGGCGCCTCGCCGAGGCCGGCGTCACGCTGATCGAGCAGCCGATTGCCGCCGAAAATCATGCGGGGCTCGAGCGCCTGACGAAACTGGCGCAGGTGCCGATCATGGCCGACGAAGCGCTGCACGGTCCGGCCGACGCCTTTGCGCTTGCCGGCGCACAGGCCGCCGACGTGTTCGCGGTGAAGATCGCCCAGTCGGGCGGACTGAGCGGCGCCGCGCAGGTGGCGGCCATCGCCGCTGCGGCAAATATCGACCTGTATGGCGGCACGATGCTCGAAGGCGCGGTGGGCACGATCGCCTCGGCGCAACTCTTTAGCACCTTTAGTGCGCTGAAGTGGGGCACCGAACTCTTCGGTCCGCTGCTGCTGACCGAAGAGATTCTCACCGAACCGCTGCGCTACGAGCAGTTTTCCTTGCAACTGCCGCAGGGGCCAGGTCTGGGCATCACGCTGGACTGGAACAAGATCGAGCGCCTTCGGCGCGATTCGACCCAAGGTGCAAGCATCATCACGAGCTAAGGCTTTAGATCATTAGCTATCCATAAGATTGACTGAGGGAGATACCCTCATGAACAGGCAAGCCATCGACGCGCTGCTACAGAAGATCAACGCCAGCGCCACCCACGAAGGTAACCCGCGCACCAAGTAAATCGTCAACCGCATCGTGCGCGATCTGTTTTACACGATCGAAGAACTCGACGTGCAACCGGACGAATTCTGGACCGCGCTGAATTATCTCGGCGAAGCGGGCAAGAGCGGCGAGCTCGGTTTGTTGGCCGCGGGTCTTGGCTTCGAACATTTCCTCGATCTGCGTCTGGATGAAGCGGAGGCGCGAGCCGGTATCGAAGGCGGTACGCCGCGCACCATCGAAGGACCGCTGTATGTAGCGGGCGCGCCGCTCGCCGAAGGCCACGCGCGACTCGACGACGGCTCGGACCCCGGCGAGACCTTGGTGATGCGCGGCCGTGTGCTCGGCGAGGACGGCAAGCCGCTTGCGAACGCGCTGGTCGAAGTGTGGCACGCGAATCATCTGGGCAACTATTCGTACTTCGACCCGTCGCAAGCGGCCTTCAATCTGCGCCGCTCGATTCGCACCGGCGCCGATGGCCATTACAGTTTCCGCAGCGTGGTGCCGGTGGGTTACAGCGTGCCGCCGCAAGGGCAGACGCAACGCCTGCTCGATCAGCTTGGCCGTCATGGGCATCGTCCGGCGCATATTCACTTCTTTATTTCGGCGCCGGGTTTTCGCAAGCTGACCACGCAAATCAACATCGACGGCGATCCGTACCTGTGGGATGACTTCGCGTTCGCTACGCGCGAGGGCCTCGTACCGGTGGTCAAGCAGGCCGAGGGCGCGCAGGGCAAACCGTATGGCGTGGACGGGAATTTCGCGCTGATCGACTTCGACTTCACGCTGTTCAGGGATCGCGACAATCTGCCGGGCGCGGAAGTGGACCGCGTGCGCGCCGAGGCATAAACCACGTACTGCTAATCAATATCCGCCACAGCCTTAGTTGCACGCTTTGCGGCGTCGCCGGGGCTTCGAACACAACCAGGAGGCAAGCATGCTGTTTCACGTCGAAATGACGGTCAATCTGCCGCCCGAGATGGACGCCGAGCACGCCGCGCGGCTCAAGGCCGACGAGAAGGCGCTCTCGCAGAAGCTGCAGGAAGAGGGGGTATGGCGGCATCTCTGGCGTATCGCGGGACACTACGCGAATATCAGCATCTTCGACGTCGAAAGCCCGGCGCATCTGCACGAGGTGTTGAGCCAATTGCCGCTGTTTCCGTATATGAAGCTGGAAGTGCGGGCGTTGTGCCGGCATGCGTCCTCGGTGCGCGAGGGGGATCGTTGAGCGAAGGCGTCGATACATGCACTGGCCGCCGCGCCGGCACCCACGCAGGCCGAACCTACAGTATCCTTTAGCCCTTCGAGACCCTCCAGCCTATCGCCAGAATGCCTTCCTTCCCCTTCGACGCCGTACTTTTCGATTGCGACGGCGTGCTCGTCGACTCCGAATTCATCACCAACCGCGTGCTCGCGCAGATGCTGGGCGAGCTAGGCTGGAAGATCGGCGCCGAAGAATGCACGCGGCTATTCGTCGGCAAAATGGTGCGGGACGAAGCGGCGCTCATCGAGGCGAATACGGGTGTCGCCATCACGGATGAATGGCTCACGCAATTCCGCGAGCGCCGCAACATGGCGCTCGAAAGCGAGCTGGCCGGCATCGACGGTGCGGCGGCGGTAGTGCGCACGCTCCACGATGCGCTCGATGGCCGCATTGCCGTCGCCTCGGGCGCGGATCGCTACAAGATCGAGATGCAACTGAAGAAAACCGGCGTGCTCGAATATTTCGCGGGCCGTATCTTTAGCGGCCACGAATTGCCGCGCAACAAGCCGCATCCCGATGTGTACCTCACTGCCGCAGCGGCGTTGGGCGTGGACCCGAAACGTTGCGCCGTGGTGGAAGACACGGTGACCGGCGCAACCGCCGGTGTGGCGGCCGGCGCTACCGTGTTTGGCTACAGTCCGTCCGGGCTCGGCCACGGCACACCGGATGGCCTGCGCGCGGTGGGCGTCGCGGCGGTGTTCGAAGACATGCAGCAATTGCCCGCCTTGCTCGCGCAATGGCGCCGCGCATAACGCCGCCCGCGCCACCCATAACGCCGCCAATAGCGCGACCCATAGCGTCACCCATTCGCTCCTGACGAGTCCGGGCGGCGTTGACGCGTCTTGCCCGGCATGCGCATTTGCCTCGCCAATGGGAAAAAGGCATCCTCGTCATGCAGCGAACTCATATTGGCATGGGAGGGTTTACCCGTATCATGTTGATTCTTGTCAAGGTGACGCGCGAAACCGGCCGGAAGGGTTCGGTTTAGCGCGGGTTTAGGCCCCTCCCATTCCCAAGGCTCAATGTTTGGTCATTTCCAACGCAGGGCAAAGCACGCCGCCAATCGCCGCCTGAACACCTTGCACGCGCTGGCCGATTTCGTCTCGCGCCGGCGGCCGGTGTGGATGGTGTCGTTCGCGATGGACGAGACCAATCTGTCGGAAGGGCTGCGCGCCGCTTGCGCGGCCACGTCGATGCTGCTGCTGGGCTATCTGCTGCACGACCCACTGTTCGCATGGGCGTCGATCGGCGCGTTCTGGACTTGTCTTGCCGATGCGGCCGGCTCCAACCGCATGCGCTTCGCCTCCATGGTGAGCTTCGCGCTGCTGTCGACGCTTTGCGGCGGCCTCACCGCCCTGGTTTCCGGCGCGGGCACGCTGGCCGCGACCGCTGCGATCCTGCTGTTTGCCACTGCGGGCGCGTTGGCGCGGGTCTGGGGCTCGGCCGCCTCGCAGGTGGGGATTCTGGCCGCCACCGCCTGCGTGGTGATGGTCGACAAGCCGATGCACAGTCTCACCGAAGGCTTGCCGTTCCTCGCCATCTATCTTTCGGGTTGCCTGTTCGCGGTGGTCCTGAGCCTGACCGTGTGGCGCATTCATCCGTTCGGGCCGAGCCGCGACGCCTTGCGCGCGGTCTATGGCCGGCTCGCGGATATCGCGCTCGACAGCGCCCGTCTGCTGCGCCGTGACACCGCCGACTTCGGCCAGTGGGCCCGCCACGCCGCGACTTATCGAGGGCAGGCGCGCGCCGCCCTCGAAACGGCGCGCAAGGCGCTGGCCAAGGTGCCGAATTCACGCGCCGGTCAGCGTGAAACCTATGAATACCTCGTGCTGGCGTTGGCGGATACCGAGCGGCTGTTCGCCTACCTGATCGCCGTGACGGATGCCTGCGAGCGCGGTCATCACACGCTGCATGAACCGCGGCGGGCGGCGCGCCTGTTGTCCGCGCTGGCCGAGGTGATGCTGCGGATCGGTCGCGTGGTCAGCGAGCCGAACGACAAGCCCGTCGTCGAAGACCGCTGGACCGCGCTGGCCGCGCTGCAACGCCGTTTGCAAAAGCTGGCCGGCTCGCTGGAAGCGGCGCTTGGCGAACCGCTCGCGTTAAGGCTGCGTGCTGCGGGCGGGCTCGCCTTCGAACCAACGCCGCGCCGCGAGGCCGGCTGGCTGCGGGCCGCCGCCGACAACCTGGCGCGCGCCTCGGTGACGCTCAAGGCCAACGCGTCGCTGCAGTCCATCGGCTTGCGGCATGCGGCGCGGGTCGGCGTGGCCGTCACGGCGGGCTTCATGATCGTGCGGGCGCTGCATCTGCCGTTCGGCTACTGGGCCACCATGGCGATCCTGCTGATCCTGCAGCCGTCGATTGCGGCCACCTGGCCGCGCAGCATCGAGCGCGCGGCGGGCAGCATCGCCGGCGGCCTGCTGGCGGCGGCGATCGGCTTCGCGGTTCATTCGCCCATCGCCATTTCGCTGATCGTGTTTCCGCTCGTCTGCGCGACCATGGCGCTGCGTCCGGTGAGCTACAGCCTCTTCGTGCTGTTTCTCACGCCCACTTTCGTGCTGGTGGCCGACTTCGCCACGCCCGGCGCGAGCGAACTGATCTTCGCGCTCGCCCGGCTCGGCAATAACGTGCTGGGCTGTTCGATTGCCCTGCTCGCCACCTTTGTGCTGTGGCCGAGCCGCGAGCCGATCGATTTTCGGATGCGCCTCGCCGACGCCGTACAGGCCAATTTCGACTACCTCGTAGGCGCGCTCGAACATGCCGGTGGCGAGGATATCGAAGTGGAGCGGTTGCGGCGCGCCGCCGGCCTTGCCAGCAACAATGCGGAAGAGGCGTTCAACCGCCTGCGTCTGGAGAAACTGGAGAGCTCGCTCGCCGACCGCGCCGCCGTTACCGCGCTGGCGTTGCTGCGGCGCGTGGCCGGCACCGCCACCCGCATGCGCTTCGCGGCGAACCAGGCGCGGGCCGACAATGCGTTGATCGAATGGATCGCGGCGGTGAGCCGCGAGATCGACGCGCATTTGCGCGGCACTCCGCACGACGCGAACTACGTGGCGCTGCCGCGCCGGCATCTGTCGCTGGCTGAGGCCGACGCGGTCAACCAGACCGCGCAGTTGCGCCGTCTGCTGGTGAAAGAACCGGGCGGCGTGGGCGAGGGCGTGGCGCAAGCGGCCACGACGTGAAGTCGTGGCGTCGTCACTCAATGAAAAATCAAACGGCAAGCCGCGCATGTGGGGATGCGGCCAGGCCCGCCGCCCGCCTCAGCGCACGCCGCTTGTCACCAGTTGCAGAGGCGTTTCGATGAACGGCGACAGGTCCTGCTCGCGGGTCGATTCCGTCAGCGCCTTCAGCGCCACGTCGACGCCGAACACCGCCTGGCGCGCCGCGAACTGATCCACCGTGGCGAGAATCCGGCCGGTATCGAGCAAGGGCTTGATGTCCGGGTCGTTGTTATAGCCGGTGATCAACACGCTGCCGGTGCGATGCGCGTTGCGCACCGCATCCACCGCGCCCGAGGCCATGTTGTCGTTGCCGCACAGCAGGGCGCGAATGCGCGGATGCTGCGCCAGCATCATCGTGGCAGCGGCCTTGCCTTTGCTGTACACCCAGTCGCCCGGCGCGAGCGCGACCACCTTCATGCCCGCCGCCTCCATCGCGCTGCGGAAGCCTTCGGTGCGCTGCCGGGCGTTGCGGTCGCGCGTGAGGCCTTCGATGATCCCCACTTCGTCGCCGCGTGTCAGCCGCGTGGCGAGGTAATTGGCCACCATGGCGGCGCCCTTGCGGTTGTCGGGGCCGACGAACGGCACGGCGAGGTGAGCGGCTTCGAGGTCGGTTTCGTCGAGCAGGTTGTCGATGGCGATCACGATCACGCCCGCATTGATCGCGCGGATCACCGCCGGCACCAGCGCCTTCGAATCGGTCGGCGCCAGCACGATGGCGCTGATGCGGGCGGCGGTCAGCTCTTCGACCATGCGGATCTGCGCGGCCGCGTCGGTCTCGTTGGCGGTGCCGAGCACATCCAGATCGAACTGCGAGGCGAAGTGCTTCTGATAATTCTGCGCGGCGCTCGACATCGCGATCGAGAACGGATCCGCGAGCGACTTCAGCACGAGGGCGATCGTCAGCTTGCCATTCGGTATGGCTTGAGCGAATTTCGAAACGGCCAGGCCGGACGCTGCGAGTACGCCGGCCATGAGCACGCGCCGGCGTGTTTTCTTTACCATGGGCTTCCTTTGCTTGTGCGCCGGCGCATCGTCGCCCGCCTGGCGGGCGTCGACGCTCGGCGCACCGGAATGATACAGCGTGGCCCTGTCGGCGCCTCGGGCATTTCCTCCATTCGGCCCGCGCCGGCAACAGGGTAAACACCAAGCCGCCATCCTCCGCGCAACGCGCGCGGCACATGCTGAATGGGTCGAGGTCGCGGCGAATGTCAATTCTTGTCAGGAATACTCGTCAGGCGCCGCCGGGCGGTTATCTTGCAGGTCCGGTATTTTTGATCGGCGTGCGGGGGGCGAGGGCTTTCGACTATCCTAATGGCACGTGGGCGGCTGCGACAGGCAGCCTGCAATAACCATGAAAGCAACCACTGCAATCACAGCAGGACCGGCAAGACCGCAACAACGACGGAGAACCGAAGTGACGCCATTCGATGAGATGCTCAGCTCCGACAAAGGAGTGCGCGCGCCGTATGAACTGCTCAAGCAATGGCTCGATACCCAGCATCCGGCGAATCTCGCGCAAAAGGCGCAGGACGCGGAGAGCGTGTTCCGCAGAACCGGCATCACCTTCGCCGTGTACGGCGAGCAGGAGGCCGCCGAGCGCCTGATTCCGTTCGACATCATTCCGCGCATCATTTCCGGCCCGGAATGGACGCGCCTGTCGCAAGGCATCGAGCAGCGCGTGATGGCGCTCAATGCCTTCCTCGACGATATCTATCACCGTCAGGAAATCGTGCGGGCCGGCCGTATCCCGAAGGAACTGATCGCGCAGAACGAGGCCTTTCTGCCGGAGATGATCGGCTTCCGGCCGCCGGGCAATGTCTATACGCACATCATCGGCGTCGATATCGTACGGACTGCAGAAAACCAGTTCTACGTGCTCGAAGACAACGCGCGCACTCCGTCCGGGGTCTCCTACATGCTGGAGAACCGCGAGACGATGATGAAGCTGTTCCCGGAACTGTTCCAGCAGGTCAAGGTGCGGCCGGTCGAGGCGTATCCCGAGTTGCTGCGCCAGTCGCTGGCGGCGGTGTGCCCGCCGGGCGGCAATCACGACAACCCGACCATCGCGGTGCTGACGCCCGGCATCCATAATTCCGCTTACTACGAGCATGCGTTTCTGGCCGACCAGATGGGCGTGCATCTGGTCGAAGGCAGCGACCTGCAGGTCGTGGACGGCCACGTGGCGATGCGCACCACCGAAGGTTTTCGCGCCATCGACGTGCTGTACCGGCGTCTGGACGACGCCTACCTCGACCCGCTGACGTTCCGCCCCGATTCGGTGCTGGGCGTGCCTGGCATCATGGACGTCTACCGCGCGGGCAACATCACGATTGCCAATGCGCCGGGCACCGGCATTGCCGACGACAAGGCGATCTATTCATACATGCCCGAGATCGTCGAGTTCTACACCGGCCGCAAGTCGATTCTGGAAAACGTGCCCACATGGCGCTGTTCCGAGGCAAGCAGCCTGAAATACGTGCTGGAGCATCTCGAAGAACTGGTGGTGAAGGAAGTGCACGGCTCCGGCGGCTACGGCATGCTGGTCGGACCTGCCGCCTCGAAGAAAGAGCGCGAGGATTTCGCCCTCAAGCTGCGCGCGCGGCCCGGCAACTACATCGCCCAGCCCACGCTGGCGCTTTCGACCACGCCGATTCTCACCGAGCAGGGCCTCGCGCCGCGTCACGTCGACCTGCGGCCCTTCGTGCTGGTGTCGGACCAGATCCGCATTACGCCGGGTGGCCTGACGCGGGTGGCGCTAAAGGAGGGCTCGCTGGTGGTCAATTCGAGCCAGGGCGGCGGCACCAAGGACACATGGGTGCTGGCCGACTGAGGCAAGCCGCCGCCTTCGCAGCTACGCAGCCACGCGGCCACGCGGCGCGTAAATAACAGGGCAACAGACAGCAACTGGATTAGGACAGCACATGCTTCTTGGACGCACAGCAAGCGGGCTCTACTGGATGCACCGCTATATCGAGCGCGCGGAAAACATCGCACGGGTGGTCGATGCGGGACTGCGCATGGCGCTGACACGAAGCACCGATGCCCCGGCGACGTGGTCGTCGGTGGTGGTGACCTCCGGCACGGAGCAGGGCTTCAAACAGCAGCACGATATCTGCACGGCCGACACCGTCCCCGACTATCTGCTGCGCGATACACACAACGCATCGAGCGTGCTGTCCTGCTTCGAGGCGGCGCGCTCGAATGCACGCATGGTGCGCACGGCGCTGACCCGCGAGACGTGGGAGAGCGTCAACGAAGCATGGATGGGGATTCGCCGCGTGCTCGCCGCGCCGGTGCCGGCGAGCGACCTGCCGGCGGTGCTCGATCGCATCAAGCGCGAGTCCGCGCAGATTCGCGGCGCGTTTCACGGCACCATGCTGCGCAACGAGATTTTCAATTTCTCGCGCATCGGCACCTTCATCGAACGGGCCGACAACACGGCGCGCATTCTCGACGTCAAATACCATCTGCTGCTGCCGGCGCTGTCGTATGTCGGCACGACGCTCGACAACTACCAATGGGAATCGATCCTGCGTTCAGTCGACGCGCACCGTTCCTACCGCTGGGTCTACGACGTGCAGTACAAACCCGTCAACATTGCCGACTACCTGATTCTCAACGGACGCATGCCGCGCTCGCTGCATTTCTGCTATCTGAACATCGTCGAAAATCTGCGCTATCTGGCGCAGGATTACGGTGTGACGCGCGACTGCCACGACACCGCGGACACCACGCTCGCCACCTTGCGCGACAATTCGGTCAAGCAGATTTTCTCGCGCGGCCTGCACGAGTTTCTCACCGGCTTTATCGCGCAGAACAACCGGCTTGGCTTTGAAATCGCCGAGACTTACAACTTCGATTGAGTACGGCCATGCGTATCGCCATTCGCCACACGTCCCACTATCGGTACGATCAGCCGGTTCCTTATGCCTTGCAGCGCCTGCGGCTGCGTCCCCAGTCCGGCCCCGGGCAGAACGTGCTCGAATGGCGCGTGACGGTCGACGGCGTCGAGCCTGCCGTCAGCTGGACCGACGGCTTCGGCAATCGCGCCGACCTCGTGCGTCACGAGCGCAACCGGCACGAGATCGTCATCGTCGCAGCGGGGACGGTGGATACCGTGGATATGTCCGGCGTCTACGGCTTCACCAGCGACCTCGCTCCCGCGTGGATCTACGAGCGAGAGACTCCGCTCACGCGGCCAGGCGAGCGCATCCAGGCCCTCGCGGACAGCGTGCGCGCGAGCAGCGGACAACTCGATTCGCTGCACCGTCTGATGAATGAAGTGCATGGCCTGATCGCCTATAAACCCGGCAGCACCGGTGTGGGAACCGACGCCGAGAGCACCCTGCGCGACGGCGAAGGCGTATGCCAGGACCACGCCCACGCCTTTATCGCGGCGGCGCGGCGCATCGGCGTGCCGGCGCGCTACATCTCGGGCTATCTGCTGATGGATGACCGCGCGCAGCAGAGCGCGAGCCACGCCTGGGCCGAGGCGCACGTCGACGGGCTCGGCTGGGTGGGCTTCGACGCGGCCAACAACAATTGCCCCGACGACCGCTATGTGCGCATGGCGATGGGTCTCGATTACCGCGATGCCATGCCCGTCACCGGCGTGCGCACCGGGCAGGGCGCGGAGACGCTGACGGTGGAGATCAGCGTGCAGCCGGTGCAGGGTCAAAGTCAAAGCCAAAGCCAGAGTCAGGGCTAGAGTCGGCGCTGAAAGCCGGCGCAGGCGTGCTCGCATGCGCCGCCGCCTGGTCGCCGCTTGCGCCGCCGTTCGGTCCCGCTGCCACGACGCATGCAAGCGCAAATCGGCCTTAATGTCGCTGCGGGACTTTTAAGTTTCATCTGCATAACCTAAGCTCAATCGTGCGGCTGCGGCCGGCTCCTCGACGGAGTCCGATTCAGGCCGCCGCGCTCTTCGGCGCAATTGCGCGCCGCCTTTCATCGTTCCTGGCAACGCCGCCGTCCCAATCTTGCATGTGCATGCGGGGAACTGGCCGGCATTGCCGTCAAAGGAGTCTCGTATGGCTCGGCATACTATCGCGGACTATCTGGCGCAAACCCTCGCGGCTGCGGGCGTCGAACGCGTTTGGGGCGTCACTGGCGACAGCCTGAACGGACTGGCGTACAGCCTGGATCAGGTCGGCTCGATTCGCTGGATGCATACCCGTCACGAAGAAGTGGCGGCCTTCGCCGCGGGCGCCGACGCGGCGTCCACCGGCAAGCTCGCGGTCTGCGCCGGCAGTTGCGGCCCAGGCAATCTGCATCTGATCAATGGCCTGTTCGATTGTCATCGCAACCAGCAGCCGGTGCTCGCTATCGCCGCGCAGATTCCGTCTACGGAAATCGGCCTCGGCTACTTTCAGGAAACCCATCCGCAGGAGCTGTTCAAGGAGTGCAGTCACTTCGTGGAACTGGTTTCCAACGCGTCGCAGTTTCCGCGCGTGCTGCAACGCGCGATGCGTACCGCCATCGAGGAACGCGGCGTGGCGGTCATCGTGCTGCCGGGCGACGTCGCGCTTAGCGAAGGACCCGCCGATACACCGGCGTGGAGCCATAGCTCGCCGCACACCATCGTGCCGGCCGACGCCGACCTCGAACGCCTCGCCGCCATGCTGAACGGCTGCGAAGCGGTGACCATCATGTGCGGCAGCGGCGTCGCGGGCGCGCATGACGAAGTGGTCGCGCTGGCCGACACGCTCGGTGCGCCGATTGTCCACGCGCTGCGCGGCAAGCCGTTTATCGAATACGACAATCCTTATGATGTGGGCATGACCGGTCTCATCGGTTTTAGCTCGGGCTATCACGCGATGATGTCGTGCGAGACGCTGCTGCTGCTCGGCTGCGATTTCCCGTACCGGCCGTTCTATCCGCCCGAAGCGAAGATCGTGCAGATCGACCACAAGGGCTCGCAACTGGGCAAACGGGCGCCGCTCGCGCTGGGACTCGTCGGCACCATCAAGGAGACCGTCGCCGCGTTGCTGCCGAAAATCACCCGCAAGAGCGAGCGCCGTTTCGTCGACAACGCGCGCAAGCACTACGCCTCGGCGCGCAAAGGACTCGACGATCTCGCCACGCCCGCCGGTCCGGGCCGGCCGATTCATCCGCAATATCTGGCGCGCATGATCGATCAGGTGGCCGGTGAAGACGCCGTCTTTACCGCCGACGTCGGCACGCCCACCTTATGGGCCGCGCGCTATCTGACCATGAACGGCAAGCGCCAACTGCACGGCTCGTTCAATCACGGCTCGATGGCCAATGCCATGCCGCAGGCGCTCGGCGCGCAGGCTGCTCATCCGCAGCGCCAGGTGGTGTCGCTTTCGGGCGACGGCGGCTTGTCGATGCTGCTGGGCGACCTGCTCACGGCGCGGCAACTGGATCTGCCGATCAAGGTAGTGGTCTTTAACAATAGCCTGCTAGGGTTCGTTTCGATGGAGCTGAAAGCCGGCGGTTTCCTCGATACCAATGTGGACCTGAGCAAGACCGATTTCGCCGCGATTGCCAGGGGCGCCGGCATCTTCGGCATTCGCGTCGAGGAATCCGAGGGCGTGGAGGCGGCGCTGCGCGAGGCGTTCGCGCATCCGGGGCCGGCCCTCGTGGATGTGGTCACATCGAAGCACGAACTGGCCATGCCGCCGACGATCGAGCTGGCGCAGGCCAAGGGCTTCAGCCTGTACATGATGCGGGCGATTCTGAGCGGGCGCGGCGACGAGATCGTCGAGCTGGCGAGGACCAACCTGCGCTGAACGCATCACTACCGCAATGCGGCCCGTCAAGCCGCGCTTCATCCGATGGCGCAATAACCTGAGCATTTGACGGGCGCATTCTGCACGAGCAGTCCAGCATGGGCGCAAGTGCCGTCGCTGCCCGCAGATTTTGTTCTTTCTCCGTTTGGCAGGGTGTTTCCGTATACCTATGCCGACGATCGCGCCGCCGTGATCGACTCGCTCGATCTGAACGACGCCGTGCTGGTGGGCCACTCCACCGGCGGTGGCGAAATTTCGCACTACGTGGGCCGTCATGGCACGAAGCGCGTCACCGGCTTGCGGTGCTTCGGCCGCGAGCCGGTCCTCTCATCCACAGCGGCGGCCCGGGCGGCCGGCGGCGCCGGTGTCAATGCAGCTTCTCTCTGACAGGAAGAACGATCATGAAAAAATCAAGGCTTGTGATGACTCTCTTGCTCAGTTCCACGCTGAGTGTTGCGTGCCTGCAGGCGCGCGCCCAGGTGGCGGGTTCGCAGCCGATCGGCATTAGCGTTTCGGAGTCCGATCTGATCGTGCGCGGCTGGAGCGTGAAGAAGTCGATCATCGGCAAGCCGGTGGTCAACGACAACGGCGAGCAGATCGGCGTGGTGCACGACATCATCATTGCGCCGGACAAATCCGCTTCGTTTGCGATCATCGCCGCGCATCAGTTCGCGGGCGTTTCGCAGCATGACGTGGCGGTGCCGATCGAACAGCTCGACTTCGTGAAAGGCAAGCTGACGCTGCCGGGCGGCACGCGCGACGCGATCAAGGCAATGCCGGCCTTCCAGTACGCGCACGTGGCGACGACGCCGATAGCGCGCTCGGAATTCGCGGAGCATCACTGAGACGGTTGCGCCTGATGGGCCGGCGCGCTTTCCCAGCCGCCGCCGAGCGCGAGGAACAGGTTCGCCTGATCGAGCGCGACCTGTCCCTCGGCCGCCGCCACCTGCGAGCGGACCGAGGTCAGCGTGCGGGTCGCATCCAGATCCGCGATGAATGAATCGCGGCCGGCCACATACAGCCGGTGGGTTTCGTCAGCCGACTGGCTGGATGATTTGAGCGCCGCGCGCAGCGCTTCGGCACGCGTGTAGTCGGCCACGTAGGTGGCGAGATTGGTCTGCGTCTCGCGCAACGCGTTGAGTACTACGCCGTCGAAGTGGGCGAGCGCCGCTGTGCTCGCATCCTGCGCCTCGCGCACGCGGCCGCGTGCGCCGTTGGTGGGAAAGGTCCAACTGATCAGGGGTCCGAAGCGCCAGTAATCGGTTTGCGAGGTGACCAGATCTTCGGCAAGGCCGACCGTCCCCGTCGAGGCGCCGAAACTCACGCTGGGATACAGCGCGCCGGTGGCGACGCCGATGCGCGCCGTCGAGGCCGCCAATTGGCGCTCGGCTTCGCGCACGTCGGGCCGGCGTTTGAGCATGGCCGCGCCGTCGCCGACCGGCAGCGGCCGCCTGATCTGTGGCACGGTATTACACGCGAGCACTGCCGCAGGGAGCTCGGACGGCCCGCGCGCGAGCAGCATCGCCAATTGATACTGGGCGATCTTGCGCCGCGCCGTGTAACGCGGGATATCGGCCGTCAGCGATTCGACCTGGGTCTGGCCGCTCGTCACATCCGGCGTATTGCCGCGTCCGGCGTCGCGCAGACGGCGCGAGACGTCCACGCGTTCCTTCTGCAGCGCGAGCGACTGTTGCGCGATCTTCAGTTCTTCCGCCGCCGAGCAGTTCTCGATGTAGGCGCGCACCACGCTCGCCACCACGGTGATACGTGCCAGATCGCTGGCCGCCTGGGTGGCTTCGCTTTCGGCATTGGCGGCTTCGACGCCGCGGCGCAGCTTGCCGAACAGATCGAATTCATAAGAGACGCGGATGCCCGCATCGCCTTCGTTGGACACCGGAATCTTGCTGAAGATCAGGTACTGCTGGCCGGACTCCTGGGCCCGCGCGAACCCGACGTCCGCGCCGCCGGAGAAGCCGCCTTGCGCTTCGGCTACGCCGAGGGCTTCCTGCGAACGCGCGAGGTTGGCGGCGGCGACGCGCAGATCGGTGTTGGACTTCAGCGCCTCGCTGACGAGTTGTTCGAGCACAGGGTCGTCATAGAGATGCCACCAGTCGGGCGGCACCGGATCCTGCGAGACGTGCTGGCCGTCGATATCGGGCAATGGGGCATCGGCGAACGGCGCGTTGACCACCGCGTTCCTCGGCAGCGAGTAGTTCGGCCCGACCGTGCAGGCCGCGAGGGCGAGCACGAGCGGTAGCAGCGGTAGCAGTGGCGACCGTGGTGCCGGCGTCACCGCCGGCAGGGAGAAGAGGGCGCGCGGCAGCTTCATTTTGCGGCGCTCGCGGCAGGTTGCATTGCGGCTGGCGCGGCGGCGCGCGGCGCGGTTTGCACGGCGGCCGCCTGAACCGACGCTGCCTGATCCGCAGCCGCCGGGCGGCTCTGTCCAGCAGACGCAGGCGAAGCAACTGAGGCAGGTGCTGTCGCCGAGGCAGCCGCCCCACCCGGGGCCGCACGATCCCCCGTGGCATGCGTGCCGAGCGAAGGCGCCAGCCCGCGCACCGACACCGTGGCCGTGCGTCCCGCGATCATGCGGAAGTCCTTCGGTATGTCGTCCAGCGCGACGCGTACCGGAATGCGTTGCGCGAGGCGCACCCAGCTAAAAGCCGGATTCACGTTCGGCAGCAGATTGCTGCCCTCGGCGCGGTCGCGGTCCTCGATGGCGGAGACGATGCTCGCCACGTGCCCGCGCAGCGCCGCCGGCTCGCCCATGATCTTGATGTCCACGGCCTGGCCGATATCGATGCCGCTCAGCTTGGTCTCCTCGAAGTAGCCGTCCACGCGGAACGAATGCATGTCCACCACCGAGACCACCGCGCGGCCCGACGCGGCGTATTCGCCGGTACGCGGCGCGCGGTCGTTCAGGTAACCGTCGACCGGACTGACGATGCGGGTGCGTTGCAGATTGAGACGCGCGGTATCCACGGCCACCAGCGAATCCGCCAGCGCCGCCTCGTCGGTTTCGACACGCGAGCGGCTTTCTTCCGACACTTCGCGCGCCACCAGATCGCCCAGTTGATGATTGCGCACGTCTTCGCGGCGCGCCTGATCGAGCGTGGCGCGCCGTTGCTGCACGGTTGCCTCGGCTTGCCGCAGCGCGAGCGCGTAGCGGGCCTGGTCGATCAGGAACAGCGTCTGGCCTTGCTTCACCTGCTGGTTGTCGACCACATCGACTTCGGTGATGAGGCCGGACACGTCTGGCGCGACCTGGATGATGTCGGCGCGGATGCGGCCGTCGCGGGTCCACGGAGTGAACATGTAGTAATTGACCATCTTCCATAGCACGATGCCCGCGATCACGACGACGATCAGGGTCAGCACGATCTGACCAATGGAGAACCAGGTTTTTTTCACGTTATGAGCCGGTGCGAAACGATGACGACAAGACCCAGCACCAGCACGTAGATGCTGAGATCGAAAATGGAGCGGTGCCAGACGAAGCGGTAAAAGCCGGTGCGTGTCAGCGCCGTGCGGATGACGAGGTTGATCAGATAGGCGACCAGCATCAGCACGAGCACGGACGGCACGAACACGCCGAAGATATCGATTTCGCCGATCATGGCCTGCAACCGTGCGGTGAAGTCAATGAGCCGATCATGAAGCAGATTCCTGTTGAGGTGCAGCGGGCGGCGCCGCCGCAGCAATCGTGGCCGGAAACAGCGACAGGCGCAAGCCTACCAGCGCATGCAGCGCGTCGCGCAATTGCCGCGCGGGGAGCGCCGGGCGGTTAGTTGGGCCGGTGGAGGCAGCCGCGGCGGCCGCATTTGCCCCGTCAGGCAGCCCCAGCCCCAGTGCCGTGACGCGCGCAAGCGCCGTGTCGATGATGGACATCAGGTTGTCAGGCACCGGCTGGCGTCCGCGGCGCGCGAGACAGCTTTCGAAGTGTGCGCGGATGCCGTCGAGCACGCCGTCGATTGCAGCGGTCGCGTCGCCGCTGAGCTTCGGGCGCAGGCGGCGCAGATCGATGGCGTTGAAGGCGATGCGCAGGTCGCGGAAACTTTCGATGGACGGATGGAAGCTGTCGTCGGTGGCGGCGAGGCGCGGGATCAGTTGCATCAGACGGTCGAGCATACGCGCGGCGAGATTGCGCTGGTCCTCGATCGGGTTCTTCGAGGCGCTCAGCACGACGTCTGCCCAGCTCGCCCGCAGCAGGCGCGCCGCGGCCAGCTCGGCGCCGAACGGCCGGGTCGCCCGGGTCCACAGGTAGGCGTACAGCAGGCCCGCGAGACCCGCGAGGTTACTGTTCAGGAAAACAAAAAAATCGGCGTCGTAGGCGTCCTGAATGCTGATGAACGTCGCCGTGTTGACCGCGACCAGCATGGTGGCAAGATTGAACTGCGGCCGTGGAATCAGCGTGCCTACGAGAATGAACGGTCCCGCGAACAGGATCACCAGCATCGGGAAATCGTGCACGTTGGGCAGCACGACGAACAGATACAGTCCCGCCAGCGCGACGCTGGCGGCGGTCGAGGTGAAGAACTTGAACACTTGCGGCGCGGGTTCGTCGAGCGCCGCGAAGAAGCAGCAGGCGATTGCGGCAAGCGTCACCGCGCCGGCGCCGTCGTTCCAGCCCGAACTGATCCACAGCGCGCAGGCGAGCACGATGGCGCCGACCGCCGAGCCGGTCGAAAACAGCATGATGCCGCGGTCGAAATAGCGCTCCGTGCCGCCGACCCGCCAGTGACGAAAGCGCGGCTCCCAGACGCCGTCCGCGCCCGTGATGATGCTGCGCAGCGCACGGCAGTCCTGCCACAGATCCACCAGTTGCTTCAGGCGCCACAGGGCATTCGAGAGCAGCGCGCCGTCCCACCCGGCGAGCGCGGCGGGCGTCGGCTCCAATGCCGCGATGCGCGCGCGCAGGCGGTCGGCTTCGAGGTCGGGCGGGGTGCC
The DNA here is from genome assembly GCF_900996235.1 of Paraburkholderia sp. BCC1885. GTDB lineage: Bacteria > Pseudomonadota > Gammaproteobacteria > Burkholderiales > Burkholderiaceae > Paraburkholderia. Next base: position 447,450 of record NZ_CAAJGM010000208.1, on the reverse strand, counting down.
TTCGCTCGCCGGGCGCAGGGGCGTGTTGAACCATTTGACGACCTCGGCGAGCAGCGGCTCGAGTCCGGCGGGGCGTTCGCGCTGGCCGCCGAGCAGGGCCACCAGCGGATCGGCCAGCGACGACATGATGGGCAGCAGCAACTCCATGCGGCCGCGCAGGGCATGGGCGTTGGTGAGGATGTCGGGGCGCGTGTTGTCGTAGGCGAGCTGGCTTAGCAGCAGTTCGAGCCCATTGGCGGTAGCGGCGAGCCGCTGGCGGCTGGCCGAAATCGCCGCGCCGGCGATGCGGCCGGAGAGTGTTTCGCTGGCGTAGAACACAGCGTCGCGGAACCAGCCGTCGGTGCGTTCGATGATGGCCGGGGCGAGGCGATTCGGAAACACCACGCCGCCCACCACGCTGGCGCAGACGATGCCGAGCAGAATCTCCTCGGTGCGGGTGATGCCGAGATCGAACACGCTGGCCGGATTGAACACGGCCGGCAACGCGATCAGCGGCATCGTATAGCCGGCTAGCAAAAACACGTAGCTGCGCGCGGTGCGATCGGAGATGGCCAGATAGAGCAGGGTGCCGGTCCACAGCGCCACCACCACGCTGAACAGGTACGGCGACTCGACGAACGGCGGCACCAGAAAGATCGCCGCCGACGCACCGAGCGCCGTGCCGAGCGCCCGGTATAGCGCCTTCGAACGGGTCGCGCCGACGAACGGATTCGACACGATGTAGACCGTCGCCATGGCCCAGTACGGGCGCGGCAGCTGGAACGCGAGGCCGAGGTAGAGGGCGAGCATGGCCGCCGCAAAGGTCTTGACCGAGAAGAGCCAGTCGCGCAGTGAAGGGTAGACCATGGCGCGCTACGCGACGACGCGGGCCCGCCGCCGCGCTGCCCTGGCGCTTTCACGGGGACGGCGGATGCCGGCGTGCGGGGCGGCAGGTTTCGGCATGATGTGCATCGGCTCGGCTGAAGAAAAGAGGCGCCGGTCGGTTACGCCCGGCTTGATCGGCGCGCCCATCGGCAGCGGCGCGCGCGTGCAGCTTGCATCAAGCCTGCATGATAAATGAGTCTGTCCCTCTCGTGCGACGTTTGCATTTAAACGCAATTCCAGCGAAACGCCGAGTTCATATCGATCGAAGAAATGGTTTGTTCTCGCCATTGGGTGCTTCTTTTATCGTTCTCCCCGGTCGTCAAAACAAAACTACGATTACGGAAAACAAACAATGAAAAAGCGCCTTTCCCTGCTGGCTATTCCGGCCGGCGTGCTTCTGTCCAGCGGCGCTTTTGCGCAAAGCAGCGTAACGCTGTACGGCATCATCGACACGGGCGTAGCTTACGTGCACAACGCCCAGAGCGGCAGCGGCCAGAACCAGTCCACGCTGATCAAGTTCGCGAGCGGCAACATCTCCGGCAGCCGCTGGGGCCTCAAGGGTACGGAAGACCTGGGCGGCGGCCTCGCGGCGGTGTTTCAACTGGAAAACGGCTTTAACGTCGGCACCGGCGCGCTCGGCCAGGGCAGCCGCGAATTCGGCCGCAAGGCGGTGGTCGGCCTGGCCGGCGACGCGTGGGGCACGGTGACGCTCGGGCGCCAGTACGATCCGATCGTCGACCTGGTACAGGGCCTGACTGAGGACAACTACTTCGGCGGCGTGTTCGGCACGCCTGGCGATCTCGACAACTACGACAACAGCTTGCGCGTCAACAACTCGGTCAAATACGTGAGCCCGATTTTCGCGGGCTTCCAGTTCGAAGCGCTGTATGGTCTCGGCGGTGTGGCCGGTTCGAGCGGCAGCGGATGCACCTGGAGCCTGGGCGCCGCTTACGCGAATGGGCCGTTCTCGCTCGGCGCCGGCTACTTCTTCGCCAACGGCGGCAACACGCTGACGAACGGCTTGCGCACGTGGACCAGCAGTTCGGACTCCTTGTTCAATACGGTGATCAATTCGGGCTTCGCCAGCGCCAATTCCATCCAGGTCGCCAAGGTGGGCGCGCAGTATGCGATCGGCGCGGCGACCATCGGTCTCGCCTACTCGAACACACAGTATGGCAGCGACGCGTTCTCCGCTTTCCACGAGACAGCGAAGTTCAACAACGGCTCGGTGTTCTTCAACTATCAGTTCACGCCGGCCGTGCGTGCGGGTGTCGGCTACAACTACACGTCCCTGACCGGACCGGCTTCGGCGCACTATAACCAGGTCAACCTTGGGGCCGACTATCTGTTGTCCAAGCGCACGGATCTGTATGCGCTGTTCGGCTATCAGAAGGCGAGCGGCACGACCTTGAACGCGAGCGGCGCGGCGGTTGGCGCGCAAGCGTCGATCGGCGACTTCGGCGTGAATTCGGGCAGCAATTCGCAGGACGTGGCGGTGCTCGGGATTCGTCACCGGTTCTGATCGACGTGATAGGACCGTTTGGACGTGCCATGCGGCTAAACTGGCGGCCAGACCGCGCGGACGATGTCCGGCATCGGCTCGTGACCCGCAACCCGCAGAGGCAATACAACGATGCAAGACCAGACTGCCCACGACATCCCTTTGCCGCGTCGCGCCAGGTTTTCCCGGGGGACCGCGCAACGTCTGCGCATCTCCATGCTGCTGTTGCTCCCGACGCTGCTTGCGCCGCTCCATGCACAAGCACAGACGCAACCGATGGCCGCAGCGCAAGCCGCGCCCGGCGTCACCTCAGCCGCCGACGCAACCCTGCTGCCCGGCCTCGTGCGAGAGCGGATCGGCTTGCAGATCAGCCTGCCGGACGGCGCCAGGCCGACACTCGAAGCATTGGTGATCCGGCCCGACCGTCCGGGCCGCTGGCCGCTCGTGCTGATGACGCCCGGTACGCCGCGCGGTCACGGCAACGGCGTGGCGGATCGTGCGCCGGAGTTGCTGCTCACCGCAGCGGTGGCCTTCGCGCAGCGGGGCTATGCCTCGGTGATCGTGCTGCGGCGCGGCTTCGGTCGCTCGGAGGGTCCGTATGCGGAAGGCCTCGGCTCGTGCCGCAACGAGGATTATCCTGGCGCCGGCAAAGCCTCCGCCGACGATCTGCTCGGCGCGCTGGAATCGTTGCGCGCACAACCCTGGGTGGACGCCCAGCACGTGATCCTGCTCGGCAAATCGACCGGCGGCTTTGCGACGCTCGCAGCGGCGGCGCGTAATCCACAAGGCGTGGTGGGCGTGCTGGACTTTGCCGGCGGCCGCGGTTCGAGCCGTCCCGACTACGTGTGCGAAGCGGATGAACTGATTGCCGCCGTCGCGCAATATGGCGTGAGCGCGAAGGTGCCGAGCCAATGGGTGTGGTCGGAGAACGACCACTACTTCAGCCCGGCTCTGGCGCATCAGATGTTGAGCGCTTACACCTCGCACGGCGCTCCGGCGCAACTCGCGGTGCTGCCGCCGTTTCGCGACGACGGCCACGAACTGCTCTACGATGCGCCCGAGCAGGCCTGGTGGCCGACGGTCGAGCCGTTCCTGAAGAGCCTGAATCTGCCGACGGCGGTGGTGATTAATTTGCCGCCGCCCGCGGCTTTGACCACGCCGGCCGGCCTGAATCAGGGCTGCCAGAATCTGTTCGATGCATACGGTGCCTCGCGCAATGAAGGCAAGGCCTTCGTGACGGCCGAAGGCGGCCACTGCACGCTTACTCTCATCGAACGTTCGCCGCAGGACGCGGCGCAGCATGCGTTGGAACGCTGCAATGAGAAGTGGTCGGGATGCAAGGTCTATGCTGAGGGGCAGCATCTGGCCGAATAGCGTGTGGTGGTCAAGAGGGCGCGGCCAACGCCCTCTCAGCTGCCGTGGATGATAAAAAACCGCTGCCGCCGCATCAAGCGAAAAGCTCGTGCTACGATGATTCGCAGATCGCGATGGAGACCCGCATGAATCCGGAGACCGTAGCCAGGTTCGACCACGAATTCGCCCCGCGTATTGCCGCGACCATTGCCGGCCTGTTCGATACCGGCGTCCATGCCGAAGTGCAACCCTCGCAAGGGCATGGCCATCCCACCCGCGTGCGCATATGGGCCGCGCCCATCGAAGCGCTGCGTCATTATCCGCATCCGCTCAATGTGTATCTCACCTGGGACAGCGACGAGATCGAAGACTTGATGGAGGAAGGCGGCGAAGCGCGCTTTTCACGTTATCTGCAGGCACTGCCGCGCAAGCTCGACGCCTGGCACAACGCGCGTGAGATCGATTTCCGTTCGCATACGCAGGCCGAAATCGACATGCTGCTCGGTGGCCTCGACTTCGAGTCGTAGCGGCGCTCAATCAGTCGTAGGCGGCTTTTCGCTGCCTCATGGTTTTTTCAGGCTGTCGCGCCCAGCCTGAAGAAGCTCACACTCTGCACCAGACCCGAGGCGCGGCTCTGCACGGCGTCGGCGGCCGCCGCAGCCTGTTCGACCAGCGCGGCATTGCTCTGCGTGACCTGGTCCATCTGGTTGACGGCGTCGTTCACTTCGGCAATGCCGGTGGCCTGATCGACGGTGGCCGTGGCAATCGCCTCGACGATACGGGTGACACTGCCGGCGCTTTCCACCACGCCATCCATCGTCTGGCTCGCGCGATGAATCAGTTGCGTGCCGGACTCGATCGTCGTGACCGAGGCGCGGATCAGTTCCTTGATTTCGCGTGCCGCGTCCGCCGAGCGCTGCGCGAGACTGCGCACTTCGCTTGCTACCACCGCGAAACCGCGCCCCTGGGTGCCGGCGCGCGCGGCTTCGACAGCGGCATTGAGCGCGAGGATGTTAGTCTGCGCGGAAATCGCCTCGACCACCGCGATGATATCCACGATGCGCTTCGACGCCGCGTTGATCTGCTCCATGGTGCGCACGGCATCGTTCATCACGGTGCCGCCGTCACGCGCGGCCTGCGCGGCGGTTTGCGCGAGCGCCGTCGCATTGCGGGCGTGGGTGGCGTTCAGTTGCACGGAGTCGGTGAAATGCTGCATCGACGCGGCGGTTTCTTCGAGCGACGCGGCTTGCTGTTCGGTGCGGGCCGACAGGTCGAGATTGCCGGCCGCGATCTGTTGCGTAGCCGAGGAAATCGTCGTGGCGCCTTCGCGAATTTCGCTGACGATATGGCGCAGGCGATGATTCATGTCGTTCAAGGCCACCAGCAACTGGCCGGTTTCGTCCGTGCTTGTCACTTCGACGTCGGCGCGCAGGTCGCCCGCCGCGACGGCTTGCGCCACGCCCACCGCCTGCCGCACCGGTCCGGTGATGCTGCGGCTGAGAATGCCGATCGCGGCGCCGCCGAGCACCAGCGCGGCCAGCACGACCACCGCCAGCAGCGTGCAGGCGAGGCGATACGCCTGCTCGGAGGTCTGCTGGATGCGCTCGTCCGAAGCCTGCGCCTGCTCCATGACGGAAGCGACGATCGCGTCGATTGCGGCGGTCGGCGGACGATCGATGCCTTTGACGAGGGCATCGACGACGTGCGGGCTGTTCGAATCCGCGACATCGAAATGCTTCAGTGCATCGAGGTAGCTCGTTTGCAGCGAAGCATGCGTGGCGAGCGCGTTGTCGACGCCGTCGAGGTTGACGCCCAGCGCGCTCAACTGGCTGCGCAGTTTCTGCAAGGCCGCGCTGGTCTTGTCGCTCTGCGCGAGAAAAGCCTGCTGGTGAGTGGCGAGCGCGGCGGCATCGCTGCTGCGCAACAGCAGGTCTTTCCATTCCTGGACCTGCTTCTTGAATTCGACCTGCGCGACCCGCGCGGTGTCGGCTGCACGGCTGTATTGTTCGAGCGTTTGCGCCGACTCCGTTTCCAGCGTGTGAGTCTTGGACAGCGCGTGCCATCCTTCCAGACCGACGATCATGGTGGCCGCCAGCAGCACGGCGCCAAGCAAAGCCAGCTTGACGGCAATTTTCAGATTTCGATAAAACGACACAGCTACTCCCGATACGTGATGCGGCCCGCCACCTGTCGCCGGCGCTTGTGACATCGGCGCGGCGGCGCGTGCCGCTTGAAGTCCCGCGCGACTTTAAGGCACGGTGCGGTGTGCCGCAAGCCCGCAAGGACCATGATGATTATTCGAAAAGCTGACGAGACGCGTCTTGTCCGGGTATACGGCGGCATGAGGACGGACTTGAGCGAAGCCTGCGTGCGGCTGGCTTCCCGCGTATTACGCAAAGAGGTTTGAGGGCCTGTGGCAAGGCATTTTACGGGCGGGAAGTTTTTTTTAGACGGGACGTTCGGGATGATTCAGCTCTAAGGAGGAAAACGCGTGAAGTGTTGCGTGCCTTGATAGTAATGCGACGAAGTGGTCGGCTCATGCTATTTGTCTGAAGATAGCGAGAGGTTACCTTTCGCCGCATCACGCGACCCATGAATCACATCACGGGTTGCCTCACATGATTGCCGAATGCAGATGATGAGGATGCTCCAGCGTCTCGGCGATGATGCGCAACGCCTCCTCGCATTCTTCACGATTCTTCGAGCCGCCGAGGCAAACGCGCAAGGCATTCGGCGGATTACCGTCGGTGGAAAACGCGGCGGCGGCCACGGCGGCAATGCCCTGATTGCGTAATTGCAGCGCCAGTTCGGAGGCGCTCCAGCCACCGACGCCCGGAATCGGCAGCCATAGATGAAAGCCATCTGGATGCGAGTCGTAAGCCGCTTCGCCGAGCACGCGCGCCGCAATCGCCTGACGCGCCTGCGCTTCGCTGCGAATGGCGTTGAGCATGTCCTGCGCGGTGCCTTCGTTTATCCATTGCGTGGCGAGCGACACCGTAAATGGACTTGCCATCACCGTGGTTGCGCGCAGCGCGCCCGCGAGGCGCTGCGTCTGGCGCGGAGTCGGCGCCTGCAGATAGGCGACCCGCAAACCTGCGCCGAGACTCTTGGACAACCCCGTGACGTAGTAGGTCAACTCCGGTGCAAGGCTCGCCAGCGCATCCGGCGCCTGCAGTGGCAGCATTGCATAGGCGTCGTCCTCGATGATCGGCACGCTGTAGCGCAGCGCGACGTCCGCGAGCGCTTCGCGACGTTTGTGCGTCAGCGTCAGCGTGCTCGGATTTTGCAGCGTCGGATTGCAGTAGAACGCGCTCGGCTTGTCGGTCTTGCAAAGCGCCTCGAATGCATGCGCAAGCGGGCCTTCGTCGTCGCGTGCGAGGGCCTGCAAACGCACACCCAGTTGTGCGGCAATCGCCTTGATGCCGGGATAGGCGAGCGTGTCGAGGCAGATCATCGCGCCCGGCCGCGCCAGTTGCGAAACCAGCGCGACCAGCGCGCTGTGAATGCCGGGGCACACCAGCACATTGTCCGCCGCGCAGTTCGGCAGGCGCCGTTTGAGCCATTCGGTGCCGGCCGCCTTATCCGCAGGCGTGCCGCCGAAATCCTGATAGCGCAGCAGTTGATACGGGTCGCTGCCCGCCATCAAACGCGCCGCCGATTCCCGCAGCCGCGCCGCGTAATCGGCCGGCTCGGGCGGGGTATTCATCGTCATTTCGATGCTGCTGCCGCCTGAGAGCGGCAGCGTGGCCGTCCGCCCGCGCACGAAAGTGCCGCTGCCGGCGCGCGAATCCAGCAGACCGCGTTTCTTTGCCTCCGCATAGGCTCGCGCCACCGTGGTGTAGTTGAGCGCCAGTTCGTCCGCCAGATCGCGCAGGCCGGGCAGGCGGTCGCGTGGCCGCAGGCGCCCGTTGGCCAGGTCCTCTTCGATCAGATCGGGAATCGCAAGGTACGCCGGCTTGCGAATTTCAGCGAGGCGTTTGATCCAGTGATGTGTCGGGCTACTCATCGTTTTCGCGCGGATAGATGACGGTTAAAGGAGCTTCGTTGATGCGTCAGACATGTATTGCGAGGCCGCCGAAAGTGATCGCATGCAATGATCGGATTGATCGTATGTGGTGAATGACTGCACCGCTGCCGGGCATGGACACCCATCGTTTCGCACCTGGCTGGTGCGATTGATGCGGGTCGGGCCGCTCCCACTGACGGGCTTGGCTGTATGCAACCTTCGGGCCAAAAAATATTTCGGGGCGCTTAACGAATGATCGCGGATTTGATTGGAAAGTGATCGCATCGGCCACGTCGATCAGTGGCACGGCCGTTGCATTAGAGGTAGCGGCGGGCAACGGTGCAAAACTCAAGCGGACTTGCCGCTGCCACGCGTTACTTCCTGTTCATGCAAACCATCTTGGAGAGTGCCATGCCAGCCGTCAACATACCGCTGCATAAGAAAGGCGATTACCTTGTCGACTACGAAGAGAAGGTCTTCGAGGATGTGAAGGCCGAACCCGGCGAAAAGGCGCTCGTCACGTTTCATACGGTGGCGTTCGAAGGCTCGATTGGTTTCGTCAATATGCTGCAGGCCACCCGTTTGCAACGCAAGGGATTCGAAACCTCAGTACTCCTGTACGGTCCAGGCGTCACGCTAGGTTTGCAGCGCGGCTTTCCGACCCTCGGCGACGAAGCGTTTCCCGGCCACCTGAATTTCAACAAGCAGTTGACGAAGTTCATGGAGGAAGGCGGCAAGGTCTATGCGTGCCGCTTCGCCCTGCAGGCGCTCTACGGACACGGCGAGGCCTCGCTCATCGAAGGCATTCGCCCGATCAGCCCGCTCGACGTGCTGGACATCCAGCTTCTGCATCGCAAAGACAACGCATTGGTCATCCATACCTGGACGGTCTGAGCACAGGCGGCCCTCACCATGTCTGAAAAACGCATTGTTCGTGCCGCCGCGGTCCAGATTTCACCGGACTTCGAGCGCAGCGACGGCACCCTCGACAAGGTCTGCGAAGCTATCGACCAGGCCGCCCGCGAGGGCGTGCAACTGATCGTGTTTCCCGAGACCTTCGTGCCGTATTACCCGTACTTTTCGTTCGTGCGCCCGCCGGTGGCCTCCGGCGCCGATCACATGCGGCTTTATGAAGAAGCGGTGGTGGTGCCGGGGCCCGTGACGCAGGCGGTCGCCGAACGCGCCCGTCTGCACCGCATGGTGGTCGTGCTCGGCGTCAACGAGCGCGATTACGGCAGCCTCTACAACACGCAACTGATTTTCGACGTGGACGGCCAGTTGCTGCTCAAGCGCCGCAAGATCACGCCGACCTTTCACGAACGGATGATCTGGGGGCAAGGCGACGCCGCCGGTTTGAAGGTCGTGCAGACGGGCGTGGCGCGAGTGGGCGCGCTCGCCTGCTGGGAACACTACAACCCGCTCGCCAGGTATGCGCTGATGACGCAGCATGAAGAGATTCACTGCAGCCAGTTTCCCGGCTCGCTGGTGGGGCCGATCTTCGCCGAGCAGATCGAAGTCACGATCCGTCATCACGCGCTGGAGTCGGGCTGCTTCGTCGTCAACGCAACCGGTTGGCTGACCGAGGCGCAGATTGCCTCGATCACCACCGACCCGAAGCTGCAGAAGGCGCTGCGCGGCGGCTGCAATACGGCCATCGTTTCGCCCGAAGGCCAGCATCTGGCGGCGCCGTTGCGCGAAGGCGAGGGCATGGTGATCGCGGATCTGGATATGGCGCTGATCACCAAGCGCAAACGCATGATGGATTCGGTCGGCCACTACGCGCGCCCGGAACTGCTGAGCCTCGCGATCAACGAACGGCCGGCAGCGACGGTGTCGCCGATGGCGTCGTTTGGCGCCTATAACGGCCCTGATAGCAACCCGATTAGCGGCTCGATTAGTAGCCCTGATTTCAACCCAACCGTGGGATGCCGCGATGAACTCCAACGAGACCTTGCCAGCCGCGAGCCGGCAATTGATGACTGAGTTGCAGTCGGTGGGCCTGCGGCTCGCCGATCCGGGTACGGGCGTCGCTAGCCGGCGCGGCGGCGCAGGGCCGTCGGACCACAAGGCGGTGACGGTGGACGGCGTGACCATCATGGTGCCGGTGCATACCAACACGGCGTGGCATTCGCCGTTCGTCGCGGCGCCGGCCGATGCGGGCGGCACCAGCGCGCTGCTGCGCGGCACGATCCCGATTGCGAAGATCAGCTTTCCAAAGGCGCCGCGTTTTTACGGCATGCAGACGCTCGACGGCGTGCCGTACTCGCATATCGCCACGCTGCACAGCGCGGATGTGCTGGCGACCACGGTGCTGCAAACCTGCATCCGCTACGAGAGCCGCCGCAAGACCTGCAAGTTCTGCGCGATCGGCCAGTCGCTGGCGGCGGGACGCACCATCGCCCGCAAGACGCCCGAGCAGCTTGCTGAAGTGGCGCGCGCCGCAGTGTTGCTCGACGGCGTCAAGCATATGGTGCTGACGACGGGTACGCCGCCCACCAGCGATCGCGGCGCGCAGATTTTGTGCGAAAGCGCGTTTGCGATTCGCGCTGCGGTCGATTTGCCGATCCAGGCGCAGTGCGAACCACCCGACGACGATCGCTGGTTCGCGCGTATGAAGGCGAGCGGCATCGATACGCTCGGCATGCATCTCGAAGTCGTCACGCCCGCCTTGCGCGAACGCATCATGCCCGGCAAGTCGAGCGTCCCGCTCACGCGTTACATGGAAGCGTTCAAGGCCGCGGTGGCGGTATTCGGACGCGGCCAGGTCAGCACCTACATTCTCGCGGGTCTCGGCGATAGCGCCGCAGCGATCCTGGACATTTCACGCGAACTGATCGAACTCGGCGTATATCCGTTCGTCGTGCCGTTCGTACCGATTAGCGGCACGCCGCTCGAAGATCATCCGGCGCCGACGCCGGAATTCATGAAGTCGGTTTTGCAGCCGCTTGGCGCGATGCTCTCGGCGGCGAATCTGCGCTCGAGCGATATCAAGGCCGGTTGCGGCAAGTGCGGCGCGTGCTCGTCGTTGTCTTCATACGAGGTGTGATCATGTTCGGTGAAGCGATCGCGGGAGTAGCGGAATCATTCGAAATGACACCGGCATTGCCGGCGTTTTATACACCGATCGAATACCGCATCAAATGGACCACGCTGCCGTGGGAAGCGGAGGAAGCCTATAAATTGCGGCGCGCGGTGTTCTGCATCGAGCAGGGCATTTTCATGGGCGATGATCGCGACGAGATCGACGACCGCGCGCAGCAACTGGTGGCGGTGAGCTGTATTGCCGGGATACCCGAGCAGGTGGTCGGCACCGTGCGTATCCACGAGGAAGCGCCGGGCGTGTGGCATGGCTCGCGGCTCGCGGTACACGCGGCGTTTCGCCGCCACGGCAAGATTGGCGCAACGCTGATTCGCCTCGCGGTGACGAGCGCGCATGCGCTGGGTTGCAAGACGTTTCTCGCGCATGTGCAGAGCCAGAACGTGCCGCTGTTTCGCGCGCTGCACTGGGATGCCCTTGAGCAGGAGATGATGCATGGCCGCTCGCATCATCTGATGCAGGCGCAGCTCGATCACTATCCGCCATGCGCGGCGCCGCGTAGCGGTTTCGTCACGCAGGCGCGGAGCGGCTCATGAGCGTCTCGGATCTGGTCGCGAGCTTGCGCGAAAGCCGCGGCTTTCGTCATAAGACGGATATTGCCGGGGTGGTGAGCTCGCTCGCGCAGCGTTTGCCTGGCGGTGCGAACGATCTCGGCCAGGCCGTTGCAGTCGGCGACGATTGCGCCGCCTTGCGCGATGGCGACGGCTACCTGCTGTTCGCCATCGAAGGCATGGTGAGCGATTTCGTGCAGGCGATGCCGTGGTTCGCCGGCTATAGCAGCGTGATGGTCAACGTCAGCGATATCTACGCGATGGGCGGCCGCCCGCTGGCTGTCGTGGATGCGCTATGGAGCAATGGTCTCGAAGCGGCGCAGGAAGTGTTGGCGGGGATGGCGGCGGCGTCGATGGTGTACGGCGTGCCGATTGTCGGTGGCCACACCAATGCGCGCAGCGATCATGGGCAACTGGCGGTGTCGATTGTGGGACGCGCCAGCGCGTTGTTGTCGAGTTTCGCCGCGCGCCCCGGCGACCGTTTGCTGATGGCGGTCGATTTGCGCGGCCGCTTCGAAGAGCCGTATCCGTTCTGGAACGCCTCGGTCGGCGCGCCTGCCGCGCGTCTGCGCGGCGATCTCGAACTGTTGCCGCAACTGGCGGAAAGCGGCCTGTGCGATGCCGCCAAGGACATCAGCATGGCCGGCACGCTCGGCACGGCGATGATGCTGCTGGAGTGCTCGCAGGCGGGCGCGCGAATCGATCTGGACGCGATTCCGAGGCCCGTTGACGTGCCGCTCGCACGCTGGGTGACGGCGTTTCCGAGCTTTGGGTATCTGCTGTCGGTGCGCGAGGCGCACGTCGAACAGGTGCAGGCGCTGTTCGCGGCACGCTCGCTGGCCTGCGCGGTAATCGGCACGGTGGACGACTCGCGCAAAGTGGTTGTGCATCGTGATGAGGAATCCGAACTGTTGTGGGACTTTGGCGGCGAGTCGTTTATCGTCCCCGCGCCTTAGGTGCGCAATTCGCGGAATACAGAGGAACTCTCCATGCCTGTCATGCACTTTCGGATTCAATGGCCCGATGGCGACGAAGCGAACTGCTATTCGCCGTCGCAGGTGGTGAGCGATTTCTTTACGCCGGGTCAGGCTTACCCGCTCGACGACTTTGTGCAACGTTCGCGCGAGGCGCTCAACATCGCCTCCGAACGCGTGCGGCAGAAATATGGCTTCGCATGCTCGGCGGCGCTGGATCAGCTTGCGCAGATCGAGCGTGAGGCCGAGCGCTTTCGTGAACAGGCGGGTGCCACCGTGAAAGTCATCGAACTGATCTGAGTTTTTTCTTGCAAGGACGCATCATGTCGAATACAGCGCACTCCGTGGACTCGGCGGCCGGCGAACATGGGCACTACAGCGTGCTCGTCGTCGGCGGCGGGCAGGCAGGTCTGTCGGTCAGTTATTACCTGAAGCAGGCCGGTGTGGATCACCTCGTGCTCGAAAAGCAGACGGTGACGCACACCTGGCGCCAGCAGCGTTGGGATGCTTTTTGTCTCGTCACGCCGAACTGGCAATGCGCGTTACCAGGTTATCCCTACGCGGGCGACGATCCGCACGGCTTCATGAAGAAGGACGAGATTCTCGCTTACCTCGACGGCTTCATTGCGATGGTGGATGCGCCGCTCCTCGAGCATACCCAGGTCACGCGCGTGAAGCGGCGCGACGACGGCGTCTATGCCGTGGCCACCAGCCAGGGCGACTTCACGGCGGATCACGTGGTCGTGGCCTCGGGCGGATATCACACGCCCATCGTGCCGCGCATGGCCGAGCGGTTGCCCGCGCAGATCGTGCAGATGCAGTCGTCGGAATATCGCAATCCGCAGGCGCTGCCCGAGGGCGCGGTGCTGGTGGTGGGGTCGGGACAATCCGGCGCGCAGATCGCGGAAGATCTGCATCTGGCTGGCCGCAAAGTAATCCTGGCGGTCGGCGAGGCGCCGCGCTGCGCGCGTTTTTATCGCGGGCGCGATGTGGTGGATTGGCTTGCGGATATGCAGTACTACGATATGCCGGTGGAGAAGCATCCGTTGCGCGAGGGCGTGCGTGACAATACCAACCACTATGTCACCGGACGTGACGGCGGCCGCGATATCGACCTGCGCCGCTTCGCCGCCGAAGGCATGGAGTTATACGGCCGGCTTGTGGACCTGCGCGATGGCGCGCTGCGGTTCGCGCCGAACCTTGCCGCCAATCTCGACGATGCGGACGATACGTATAACCGCATCAATGCCAGCATCGACGGCTTCATTGCGAAGAACGGCATCGATGCACCGCCTGGCGCCGTCTATGAGCCCGTCTGGCAACCGCCGCACGAGCGCACGACGCTGGCGCTCGCAGACAGCGGCATTGCGGCGATTATCTGGTGCATCGGCTTCACGCCCGACTTTAGCTGGATCGATGCACCGGTGTTCAATGGACGAGGCTATCCGGCACACCAGCGTGGCGTCACGCCGATAGACGGCCTGTATTTCATCGGTCTGCCGTGGCTGCACACCTGGGGCTCTGGGCGCTTCTCAGGCATTGCGCGCGACGCGGATTACGTCGTGCAGGCGATTCTGGCCAGACAGCGCGAGCGCGCGGCGGCCTGTGCATCCATGGCGGCATGAGCGGAGCAGCAGTGCACTGCTAAAAAGCAAACGGGCCGCACCAGACAGCGCGGCCCGTTCAGCCTGCATACACTCCGGGCGTGAGGGCTTAGCTGCCCAGCGCCGGATCGCTCATGCTGCTACGGCCCGTTTCGACGTGGCCGGCGAGACGGCGCACGAAGGTCGAATCCGTGTTGACGGTGATGGTCAGATCGTACCAGCCATACGCCGCGCGCAGATCCAGATAGATCTCCTCATTATTGCCGCCTGCCACTGTGCGCGTGAGCGTCATGCTCGGATCGTACGCATTGGTGATGGTGAACTGGCAGCGCGCCGTGCCGAGGTTCTCGAGACGCAACTGCAGGTTGCCGTTGGCGACGTCGTAACCTTCCGCCACTTCCGGACGGGCCACTTCCGAATGACTCCACCAGTTCGAGGCGACCGCCGGCTTGCCGGCGAAGCGGCGCAGATAGCCGTTCGCGCCGAACACGGTGTAGTCGTAGGTGCCGTTGGCGTTGACCGGCAGCTTATCCTGCAGACGCTTGCCGGCTTCGACCGTGTAGCTGCGCGGCGTGGCTGTGCTGCCCGTTGCATACACGAGGAACGCCGCACCGGCCTGGCCGCTATTGACGAAGCTCATCGACAACTGGCCTTGCGACGAAGCCTCGTCCTGCAGGCGCACGAAAAATTCGTAGGGCAAGGCACGCGCGGGACGCACGCCCGGTTCCTGCTTCGGCACGGCCTGCACCAGCGGCGGCAACGGCACATAGTCCGGGTGACGCAACTGGTCCGGCGGCACGTAGCCTGCGGTGCTCGGCAACGCCGGCTCGGCGTCGTTCGGATTGACGAAGTTGAATGCCGAGGTCAGGTCGCCGCAAATCGCCTGGCGCCACGGCGTGATGTTCGATTCGGCGAGATTGTGGCTACGGCCGAAGCGCTTTTCGATAAAGCGGATCACCGACGTATGGTCGAACAGTTGCGAACACACGTAACCGCCCTTCGACCACGGCGACACCACGATCATCGGCACACGCGGTCCAAGACCATACGGACCATTGACGTTTTCGCCAGCCGGATACTGGCCGTTGCCCAGGTAGATTTCGTTGGTAAGCGCGACCGTCGACAGGCCATTGGCGCTGGTGCTGGGCGCGAACGGCGGCGCCATGTGATCGAAGAAGCCGTCGTTTTCGTCGTAGTTGACGAGCAGGACCGTCTTGCTCCACACCTCGGGGTTCGACGTCAGGATCTGCAGCACCTGGTCGACGTACCACGCGCCGTAGTTGGCGGGCCAGTTCGGGTGCTCGGAATAGGCTTCCGGGGCGACGATCCACGAGACCTGCGGCAGCGTGTTGTTGGCGATGTCCTGCTTCAGTATGTCGAAGTAGGTGCCGCCGGCCGACACGTTGGTGCCGATGCGCGCCTTGTCGTACAGCGGATTGCCCGGTTGCGCGTTGCGATACTGGTTGAAGTAGAGCAGCGAGTTGTCGCCGTAGTTGCCGATGTACGGATTCGAAGTCCAGCCCCACGAGCCGGCGGCGTTCAGGCCGGTACCCATGTCCTGATAGATCTTCCACGAAATGCCGGCGTTTTGCAGCACTTCCGGATAGGTCGACCAGCCGTAGCCGAGTTCGGCGTTGTCGATCACCGGACCGCCGCCGCTGCCGTCGTTGCCCACCCAGCCGGTCCACATGTAGTAGCGGTTCGGATCGGTCGGGGCCATGATCGAGCAGTGGTAGGCGTCACAGATCGTGAAGGCGTCGGCGAGTGCGTAGTGAAACGGAATGTCCTCACGCGTCATGTACGCCATCGTCGTGGTGCCCTTGGCCGGCACCCACTGGTCGTAGAGACCGCCGTTCCATGCAGTGTGGGTCGTGTCCCAGTCGTGCGCCAGATCCTGCAGGAACTGCAGGCCGAGGTTCGGCGCGCTCGGACGGAACGGCAGCACGTAGGCTGCATCCGCAGCGACCCCTTCGGCGAGCGGCTGATACCACACCGGGTTACCGGTCGGCAGCGTGACCGCACGCGTGTCGCCGAAACCGCGCACGCCGCGCAGCGTGCCGAAGTAGTGGTCGAACGAACGGTTTTCCTGCATCAGGATGACGATGTGCTCGACGTCCTCGATGCTGCCCGTGGCGTTGTTGGCGGGCAGCGCAAGCGCATTGCGGATGCCGAGCGGCAGCATGCCTAACGCGGTTGCGGAACCGGCAGCCGAGGCGGCTGCGCGCAGAAAATCACGGCGATTTTTTGATGTCATGTTGGGCTTCGATCTTCGGAGAAGGAATATGCGCGACGGCAAACAGGTACAGAAAAATCCGCCGCGGGGAGTCAGACGACCTCAATCAACGGTGTGAATCACAGGTGTTGCAAGACTGTCGGGTGCCGCTGCGCCGGCCTGCGCGGCGGGAGGCGGCGGTGACTGGACGGTGTTGGGCGGCAAGGCGGCCTGCGCGGTTTGCGCAGCTTGCGTCCCCGCCTGAGTCGATGCGTTTTGCGGCACGGCCCACGGCGCGGGCGGCGCGGCGTTGATCTGTTCGGCGGTGGTGGTGGGCGCGGCGGCCGGTTTGTCGGCGTCGTTGCCGCAGCCGCTTAGGGACAAGCACAAGGACAGGCACAGGGACAACACGCTCAAGGACGCGGCGAACCCGCTCGCGTGCAACGCGCGCAGCCATGCGCGAGGCTTCTTCGTCAAACGTTTGCTTACCGGCTCGCTGAACAAAACGCTACACGCAGACCTGGCGAACATAAGAGGCCTTTGGACGGTGGGAAGGAAGCAGGCGAAGGTGTGGGGCCCCTCGCTCATCACCGCCAAAGCATAACTACTTACCTGTGTAAGATTTGTGAACGCTGGGTAAGAAGTTGTATTTGTGCATGTTTGCGCAGTTTGTGAAACGCAGGCTCATGGCGTGCGCCGCGAGCGTCGCACGCGGCGGTAATGTTTCCCGCTGGCCGGACCACCGTGGCGGTAAAACGCGAGGAGATTTTTTCCGATCGATTGCGCATAGCCATACGCATCTTCGCAAGAGCGATGGCGTCGTGGCGATTTCGATGCGGTTATTCAGCCGCGCCCAGGTGACACTGCACCGCACGCGCGAATCACCAGTTGCACGACTTCTTCAGTGGATGCGTCGAAGGATTTTTGTGTGAGCGCACGCTTGCCGCCTAGCGCGAGAATCTGCGCGTCGAAATCCGCATAGTGCTGCGTCGTGGCCCAGATCATGTACATCAACGTTTGCGCATTGACGGGCGCGAGCAGCCCGCGCGCAATCCAGTCTTCGACGACGGTGACGCGGCTTTCGAGCCAGGGCTTCACGCGTTGCGTGAGGATGTCCTGCATATGCTCGGCGCCATGGATGATCTCGTTGGCCCACACTTTCGAGCCGAGCGGGCGGCGTCGTGACAACTCCATTTTCGCGCGGACGTAGCCGCTGATCGCCGCGACCGGATCGTCGCTGCCCTCGAAGGTATCCGCCGCGCGATGCCAGTCTTCGAACAGGTCTTCGAGCACGCGGCGATACAGCGCGAGCTTGGTCGGGAAGTAGTAATGCAGGTTGGCTTTCGGCAAGCCGGCGCGCTCGGCGATCATCGCGGTGCTGGCGCCTTCGAGTCCGCGCTCGGCGAACACAGCTTCCGCGCAGGCCAGCAGATGGGCTTCGTTCGATTCGCGGATATGCGCCTTGCGCCGCCGCAAAGGTGCCGACGCCGGGTCGTTTTCGGCGATGTCGGCGGTTGCTTCGTCATGTCTCATTGTTGGCCTCGCGCGGCGTGTGTGCCGCGTCGCGCTTCATTCTAGTCGTTTGCGCCCGCCAGGACACGGACAATCGCAGCACGTGAAAACGCCGTGCTGCGTTGCAATGGCACGTTTCTCGCTCTGTCTCGCAGCGTGCGAAAGGCATTGATTTGACGGGGTGAATCGACTACAACCTGTCCAATCGGACAGGATTGGATGAGCGGCGAATCCCTTAGGGTTAGCCCTCTGTCGAGGACGTAGGGAACGACCGGGGGTATGCACCGCGGCCGTGCGAAAACGCCCCACAATCCGCCGCGCATGCACCAGATCCATCGGGCGCGCAAGGCGTCTGGATTCATCGAAAGGAGCGAGACGTATGAACGCGGTATCCGAGGCCTTAAAGCGTGGTGAGACCGATACGTCGATCCGGATCGACGGCAAGCGTCTGTGGGACAGCCTGATGACGATGGCGAAAATCGGCGCCACTCCTAAAGGCGGCGTGTGCCGCCTCGCGCTGACCGATCTCGACAAGGAAGGGCGCGACCTGATCGTAAGCTGGGCCAAGCAGGCAGGCTGCGCGGTCACGGTGGATCAGATGGGCAACGTCTTCATGCGCCGTGCCGGGCGCAATCCGGATGCGCTGCCGGTGGTGACGGGCTCGCACGCGGATTCGCAGCCGACCGGCGGCCGCTTCGACGGCATCTACGGCGTGCTGGGCGGTCTCGAAGTCATTCGGAGTCTGAACGATCACGGCATCGAGACCGAGCATCCGGTCGAAGTGGTGATCTGGACTAACGAGGAAGGTTCGCGTTTCGCCCCGGCGATGGTGGCCTCGGGTGTGTTCGCCGGCGTGTTCACGCTCGAATACGGCTTGTCGCGCAAGGACGTGGACGGCAAGACCATCGGCGAGGAACTCAGGCGTATCGGCTACGCGGGCGATCTGCCGTGCGGCGGCCGGCCCTTGCATGCCGCGTTCGAATTGCATATCGAACAGGGGCCGATTCTCGAAGCGGAGCACAAAACCATTGGCGTGGTGACCGACGCGCAAGGGCAGCGCTGGTACGAAATCACCTTGACCGGCCAGGAAGCGCACGCAGGCCCCACGCCCATGCCGCGCCGCCGCGATGCGCTGCTCGGCGCGGCACGGGTGGTGGACCTGGTCAATCGCATTGGCCTCGACCACGCGCCGTTTGGCTGCGCGACGGTCGGCATGATGCAGGTGTACCCGAACTCGCGCAACGTGATTCCGGGGCGCGTGTTCTTCACGGTGGACTTTCGTCATCCTGACGATGCAGTGCTGGCGAAAATGGATGCGGCGCTGCGCGAAGGCGTCGAGCGAATTGCCGGTGACATCGGTCTGCAAACCGGGCTCGAACAGATTTTCTATTACGCGCCGGTCGCTTTCGACGCGGCCTGTGTGAAGTCGGTGCGCGCCGCGGCGGAGCGCTTTGGCTATCCGCACCGCGACATGGTGTCGGGCGCGGGACACGATGCCTGTTATCTGTCGCAAGTCGCGCCGACCTCGATGGTGTTCGTGCCGTGCGTCGATGGGATCAGTCACAACGAGATCGAAGACGCCACGCTCGAATGGATCGAGGCGGGCGCCAACGTGCTGCTGCACGCCATGCTGGAGCGTGCCTGCGAACCGGCTTCATAAACGCGGCTTCATAAACGAAACAGCCTGACCGTATTGCCAAAAACAGGCCGTCCCGGCTGCGCGCGAGTGCAGCCGGCGGGTGCGGCTACGTCCTCACATTGAAGAAGGAACGTGTATGGCTATCAAGCCTACTGGCGACGTCGCCGCACGGCGCCTGTCCCCCGAGCAGCTTGCCTGCGAATTCGCCGACATTGCGCCCTTGCTCGATCCAGCCGCCGCAGCGGTTGCCGCGAGCCGTTGTTACTACTGCTACGACGCGCCGTGCATTCAGGCGTGCCCCACGCAGATCGATATTCCCAGCTTCATTCGCAAGATCGGCAACGGCAATCTGAAGGGCGCTGCGGTGGATATTCTTTCCGCCAATCCGCTGGGCGGCATGTGCGCGCGAGTTTGCCCGACCGAGATTCTTTGCGAAGGTGCTTGCGTGCGCAATCACCAGGACGAAAAGCCGGTGGCGATCGGCGCGTTGCAGCGTCATGCGACTGACTGGGCGATGGCGCGTGGCGAGGTGTTGTTCAGGCGTGCCGCGGATACCGGCCGTCACGTTGCCGTGGTCGGCGCGGGGCCGGCGGGGCTCGCCTGTGCGCATCGGCTGGCGCTTGCCGGCCACCGGGTGACGATCTACGACGCCCGCGAGAAGGCGGGCGGTCTCAACGAATACGGCATCGCGGCGTATAAGACCGTCGATGATTTTGCGCAGCGTGAAGTGGCGTGGCTGTGTTCGGTGGGTGGCATTGACATCAGCAATGGCGTAATGCTTGGGCGCGATGTCTCGCTCGACGCGCTGCGCCAGCAGCATGACGCGGTGTTTCTGGCGCTCGGCTTGACCGGCGTGCGGGACCTGGCGCTCGAAGGCGAAGCACTCGGTGGCGTGCTGAATGCGGTGGATTTCATCGAACAGGTTCGGCAGGCGAGCGACCTCGCAACGGTGGCGGTGGGACGGCGGGTCGTCGTGATCGGCGGCGGCAATACGGCGGTGGATGCCGCCGTGCAAAGCCGCAAGCTGGGCGCAACGACCGTGACGATGGTCTACCGGCGCGGCGTGGAGACCATGAGCGCGACGTGGGCCGAACGCGAGTTCGCGCAGAGCCAGGGCGTGACCCTGGTCACGCATGCGAAGCCGGTGCGCCTTGCCGGTAGCGACGGGCATGTGACGGGTGTCGAATTCGAACGCGTCTCCGACGAGGGCGCGGAGCGTTTCGTTATTGACGCGGACATGGTGCTGAAGGCAATTGGCCAGACGTTGGTCGCCGTGGGCGTGGAGCATGCGCTGCTGACGCTCGACGGCGGCCGGATTGCGGTCGACACAAACGGGCAGACGTCATTGCCGGATGTCTGGGCCGGTGGCGATTGTGCGGCGACGGGCGGCATCGACCTGACGGTGCAGGCGGTGCAGGACGGCAAACTGGCCGCCGCCGCCATCGACGCTCATTTCGCGCGCGCCGCCATCAAGGCCGCCTAGCCGGCAGCGCGACACCACGATAAAACCGAGTTCCCACGGAGCCGAACATGGCCGATCTGCGCTGTACGATTGCCGGCATCACTTCGCCGAATCCTTTCTGGCTCGCTTCTGCGCCGCCGACCGACAAAGCCTATAACGTCAATCGCGCCTTCGAGGCTGGATGGGGCGGCGTGGTATGGAAAACCCTCGGGCTCGACCCGCACGTGGTCAACGTCAGTTCGCGCTACGGCGCGGTGCAATGGAACGGCCAACGCATAGCAGGCCTGAATAATATCGAGCTGATCACCGACCGCCCGCTCGACGTCAACCTGCGCGAGATTGCCCAGGTCAAGCGCGACTGGCCGGATCGCGCGCTGATCGTCTCGCTGATGGTGCCGTGCAACGAACGCGACTGGAAATGGATCCTGCCGCTTGTGGAAGACACCGGCGCCGATGCGGTCGAACTGAATTTCGGCTGCCCGCACGGCATGAGCGAGCGCGGCATGGGCGCGGCGGTGGGACAGGTGCCCGAATATGTGGAGATGGTGACGCGCTGGGTCAAGGAGGGCACGAAGCTGCCGTGCCTCGTGAAGCTCACGCCGAACATCAGCGATATCCGCATGGGTTCGCGCGCCGCGTACAAAGGCGGCGCGGACGGCGTGTCGCTGATCAATACGATCAACTCGATCGTCGGTGTGGATCTGGACGTGATGGCGCCCCTGCCGATCGTCGACGGCAAGGGTACGCATGGCGGTTATTGCGGGCCGGCCGTGAAGCCCATCGCGCTGAACATGGTGGCCGAAATCGCCCGAGACGTCGAAACTCCCGGCTTGCCGATTTCAGGCATCGGCGGCATTTCCTCCTGGCGCGACGCGGCGGAATTCATCGTGCTGGGCGCGGGCAGCGTGCAGGTCTGTACCGCGGCAATGCACTACGGTTTTCGCATCGTCTCCGATCTGGCCGATGGCCTCTCCAACTGGATGGACGAAAAAGGCTACGCCACGCTCGACGCCATCCGCGGCCGTGCCGTACCCAACGTCACCGACTGGAAGTACCTCAATCTCAAGTACGACATCAAGGCGCGCATCGATCAGGACAAGTGCATTCAGTGCGGCCTGTGCCATATCGCCTGCGAAGACACCGCGCATCAGGCCATCATGCGCGAAAAAGATGGCGTGCGGCATTTTGAAGTGGTTGACTCCGAATGCGTCGGCTGCAATTTGTGCATGCACGTCTGTCCGGTCGAGCAGTGCATCACGATGGAGCGCGTCGACGCCGGCGAATACGCCAACTGGACGACGCATCCGAACAACCCGTCGCGCGTGGAGGTAAGCGAGCAAGCCGAAACGCCGGTGACTGCAACAGCGGCCTGACGCATTCTTAGAAGACGCGCGGGTCAGAACGACTGAGTCGACAAATCGGAGATCATTCAATGAAACAGACAGTGCAAGGCGGCGATCCGCAACTGGCGGCCGGCGCGCAGGGGAGCAGTCTCTATAACGACGACCTGGCTCCGACTGACGCCGCGCAGCGCACGTGGAAGTGGTATCACTTCGCGGCGCTGTGGGTGGGCATGGTCATGAATATCGCTTCATACATGCTGGCAGCGGGGCTGACGGAGCAGGGCATGTCGCCGTGGCAGGCGGTGGTGACCGTGCTGCTGGGCAACCTGATCGTGCTGGTGCCGATGCTGCTGATCGGCCATGCGGGCGCGAGGCACGGTATTCCGTATGCGGTGCTGGTGCGTTCGTCGTTCGGCACGCAGGGCGCAAAACTGCCGGCCATGTTGCGGGCCATCGTGGCGTGCGGCTGGTATGGCATCCAGACCTGGCTTGGCGGCAGCGCGATCTACACCTTGCTCAACATCCTCACCGGCAACGCGCTGCACGGCGACGCCTTGCCGTTCCTCGATATCTCGCTCGGGCAACTGGCGTGCTTTCTCGTGTTCTGGGCCTTGCAGATCTATTTCATCCTGCACGGCACCGATTCGATTCGTTGGCTGGAAAGCTGGTCCGCGCCGGTCAAGGTGGTGATGTGCCTTGCGCTCGTCTGGTGGGCGACGTCGAAGGCGGGTGGAATCGGTTCGATGCTGGCGGCGCCGTCGCAGTTCGTGACCGGCGGCAAGAAGGAAGGACTGTTCTGGCTGACCTTCTGGCCGAGCCTGACCGCCATGGTCGGTTTCTGGGCCACGCTTGCGCTGAACATTCCCGACTTCACGCGCTTTGCCCGTTCGCAGCGCGATCAGATCGTCGGTCAGTCGATTGGCTTGCCGGCGCCTATGGCACTGCTTTCGGTGATCTCCGTGGTGGTGACGTCGGCGACCGTGGTGATCTACGGCAAAGCAATTTGGGATCCTATCGATCTGACCAGCCGTATGACCGGCATCGGCGTAGGCGTCGCACTGGTGATCCTCACGCTCGACACGATGTGCTGCAACCTCGCGGCGAATCTTGTCGGCCCGGCTTACGATTTTTCGAGCCTGTGGCCGAAGGGGATTTCGTATCGCGCGGGCGGCATGATTACCGCGACCATCGCCATTGTCATGATGCCGTGGAAGATTCTGGCCACCACGCAGGGCTATATCTTCACGTGGCTGGTAGGTTATTCGGCGCTGCTGGGTCCTGTTGCCGGCATCCTGATGGTCGACTACTTTCTGATTCGCGGCACGCGGCTCGATACGCGCGAACTGTTCGATGAAAACGGCGAGTACAGTTACACGGGCGGCTGGAATATCGGCGCGGTGGTGGCGCTGCTGGTGGGCGTGCTGCCGAATCTGCCGGGCTTTCTGCATACCGCGTTCCCTGCTGCGTTTCCGAATGTGCCGGCATTCTTCAATACGCTCTACACGTATGCATGGTTCGTGGGCCTGGCGCTTGCATCCATTGTGTATAGCGCGTGGATGAAGCTGAGCAAGGGCCCGAGTGCGCGAGTGGCGAGTGCCTGAGAGGCGCCGCGCAGCAGTGACAACGAACACGTGGCAGTCAACGAGGAGGCAACCAGATGACGACCCTGATTCGCGGCGGCACGGTAATCGACGCGGACCGTAACTGGCGGGCAGACGTGTTGTGTGCGGACCCGCAGGACGGCGGCACGATCCTGCAGATCGGCCCGGACCTCGAGGCGCCCGCAGGCGCTTCGATCGTCGACGCCCACGGGCAGTATGTGATGCCAGGCGGCATCGATCCGCATACGCACATGGAACTGCCCTTCATGGGCACCACGGCCAGCGACGACTTCTATACGGGCACCGCCGCAGGTCTCTCGGGCGGCACCACGAGCATTATCGATTTCGTAATTCCGAGCCCGCGTCAAGCGCTGATGGAAGCATTTCAGGCGTGGCGCGGCTGGGCGGAGAAAGCCTCGTCCGACTACGGCTTTCACGTGGCGGTGACATGGTGGGACGAATCGGTGCATCGCGACATGGGCACGCTCGTGCATGAGCACGGCGTGTCGAGCTTCAAGCACTTCATGGCCTACAAAAACGCCATCATGGCCGACGACGAAGTGCTGGTGAACAGCTTTGCGCGTTCGCTCGAACTGGGCGCATTGCCCACGGTGCATGCGGAAAACGGCGAACTGGTGTTTCAGTTGCAACGTCAGTTACTGGCGCGCGGCATCACCGGGCCGGAGGCGCATCCGTTGTCGCGTCCACCTGAGGTGGAAGGCGAGGCCGCGAATCGCGCGATCCGCATTGCGCAGGTGCTGGGCGTGCCGGTTTATATCGTGCACGTGTCGTCGAAAGATGCCGCTGATGCAATCGCGCGGGCGCGCAGCGAAGGTCTGCGAGTATTCGGTGAAGTGTTGCCGGGCCATCTGGTGATCGACGAAGCCGTCTATCGCGACCCCGACTGGACGCGCGCGGCGGCGCATGTGATGAGCCCGCCGTTTCGTTCCGCCGAGCATCGCGAGGCGCTATGGAGCGGGCTGCAAGCGGGGCAACTGCATACCACCGCGACCGACCACTGCGTGTTCTGCGCATCGCAGAAGGCCATGGGCCGCGAGGACTTCACGAAGATTCCAAACGGCTGCGGCGGCGTCGAAGACCGCATGTCGGTGCTCTGGCATCACGGCGTGAATTCGGGGCGTCTCACGCCTAATGAGTTCGTGCGCATTACGTCGACCAACGCCGCGCAGATTTTCAACCTGTATCCACGCAAAGGCGCGATACAGGTGGGTGCGGATGCGGACATCGTCGTGTGGGACCCGGCTGCAACCAAAACCATCTCGGTCAAGACCCATCACCAGAAAGTGGACTTCAATGTGTTCGAAGGCATGACGGTGCAGGGCGTGGCCACTCATACGCTGACACGGGGCGCGCTCGCCTGGACGGACGGCGATCTGCGCGCGGTGCGCGGTGCGGGGCAATATCTGAAGCGGCCACCGAACTCCGCTTACTTCGATGCGATTCGGGTGGCCAACAAGCTCAAGGAACCGCACGCGGTGGAACGGTAAGGAACGGGGAACTCGGCCAGCCAGTTCATCTGGACGGGCCGGGTCGTTTCACCAGAAGAGGCTCTTCCCGGCAACGCCGGCATATCGACATCCACGCAGCGTGCTTACAGAAATATAACCATGCACCGCTAGCGCTCGCGCAGATCTTCAGTTTCTCGCGCGCCTGCCGTTAAACGAAGGCAAGCCGGTCGTGCCTTCTTTTCATGCCTTTGCATTCCATTTCGTGCCACCCACCCAGCCCGCCTATGCCGAGATCGATGCTGCGAATCGTCGTGCTTCTTCTCGGCTTGACGCTAAGCCTGCTGACGCGCACGAGCCGCGCCGATTCGGCGATTCCGCCCGAGGCCGCGCCACCCGCGCCGCTCAACGAACGGGTGCTCGACGTGCCGGTCTCCGCCGTGCCGCCGGTGCGCCTCAAGGTGACGCTGTTCATGCCGTCGCGTGGCGGCCCGTTTCCGCTCGTGCTCGTCAATCACGGCGCGTCGCCGATTCCTGCGGACGCGCCGCGCGTCGGCGATAACTTCATTCCCTACTATTTCCTTTCGCGCGGTTATGCGGTCGCCATGCCGATGATGCGCGGCTACGCCGGCTCGGACGGACAACTGATGCCGCACGGTTGCGACATCGTCGCGCTGGGTCTCGATGCGTCCCACGATATTCGCAAGGTGCTCGACTACGTCAAGCAACAGCCGGGTATCGACGCGTCGCACATCGTGATGGCAGGCAAGAGCATGGGTGGCTGGAACACGCTGGTGTTCGGCTCGCTGGCCCCGGACGACGTCAAGGGCCTGATAAGTTTTGCGGGCGGCGTAAAAGAATCGGATTGTCGCAACCCGGACGCCAGTTTGATTAGCGGTGCTCAGCAGCTTGGCGCACGCACGAAATTGCACTCCATCTGGTTCTTCGGCGAAAACGACCAGATTTTCACTACCTCCACGTGGCGGGCCATGTTCAGGCAATACACCGCCGCGGGCGCCCATGCGGAGCTGGTCGACTATGGCGCATTCCAGAAGGATGCTCACGCGATGACGGCCTCGGCTGCCGGTCTGCCACTATGGGTGCAGCGCGCCGACACGTTTCTTGCCAGCATCGGCATGCCGAGCCAGGAGGTGGATCCGGAGTATCTGCCGCAGCAGGCGCGCGCAACCAGCGCCTATGCGGACATCAACGACTTCTCGGCCTTGCCGTATCTGAACGCGCAACAGCGCGATACGGTCTATCGCGACTTTCTCGCCGCGCCGTTGCCGCGCGCCATCGCGATTGGCGCAACCACGGCTGTGTGGAGTACCGGCGGCTTCGACCCAGGGCAGGTCGCGTTAGATCAGTGCTGGAAACAGACCCAGTATTGCCAGCTTTACGCCGTCGACAATACGGTGGTGTGGCCCAAGCTCGACGGGCAACCGCCGGCGAGCAGGTTCGCCGCGCTCTCCGATGTCGCGGCGGTGCCGTATCTGAATGCGCAAGGCCGTCAGGCCTACTCACTATTTCTCGGTAAGCGCAATCCGCGCGCGTTTGCAATTGCTCCGGATGGTGCGTGGGGCGCAGGGCAGGGCGTCGATCCGATCAACGACGCACTGGTGGCGTGCGGCAATGGCCACACCGATTGCCGTCTGTACGCGGTAAATCGCGACGTGGTGTGGGTGCGCAAATAGCGCCATTGCGGGCAGGCGCTCGCGTTTCTGCCGGAACCGCCGGCCGAGTTGCGGCAGGACGTCGTGAACGTGATCCAGCGGCAAACCGCGATCCACCAGCGGCCTCTCGGCTCGAATCGCCGGATGCCAACGGAAAACTCTTCCAGGGGCTTGGCCGTTGCAGGCGGTGTCGTAATCGCGAGGCGTGTCATGGTCTATCGGCATCGCCCCAGTGCGGCAAACCCGCGTGGTTCGGGCTTATCACCTGCGGGCATATTCTTCCGAAACTTCGTGCTTTGTGGAATGGGAGACCGTTTGCTACAGTCCGCCCACTCTGCCGGGGCGGCTCGCCGGGCAGGCATCGAATCTCCATACCAATACCTGCGGAGCACTTCTCATGAAATCGATTCGTTCCATTCTGCTGATTGCACTGCTGCAGGCCGCGGCTGTGACCTCCGCCTTCGCCGCCGACGAACTCGCGCAGATCAAGTCGTCCGGCGTCTTCAAGGTCGGCACGGAAGGCACTTATGCACCGTTCACTTACCATGACGAGTCCGGCAAGCTGACCGGTTTCGACGTGGAAATTGCCACTGAGATTGCAAAGCGTCTGGGCGTCAAGCCGGAATTCGTGGAAGGCAAATGGGACGGGCTGATTGCAGGGCTCGACGTGAACCGCTATGACGCGGTCATCAACGAAGTGGCCATCACGGATGCCCGCAAGGTCAAATACGATTTTTCGAGTCCGTACATTGCCTCGCACGCGGCGCTGATCGTGCGCGCGGACAACACCACCATCAAGACCTTCGACGACCTGAAAGGCAAGAAATCGGCCAATACGCTGACCAGCAACTTCGGCAAGATCGCCAAGGACCATGGCGCGGATGTCGTACCCGTACAGGGCTTTAACGAATCCATCGATCTGCTGACTTCGGGCCGTGTCGACGCGACCGTCAACGATTCGCTCTCGTTCCTCGACTTCAAGAAGCATAAGCCGGACGCCCAGGTGAAGATCGTCGCCATCGACAATTCCGGCGACAGCGATAAGTCCGCCGTGCTGCTGCGCAAGGGCGACCCGGCACTGGTCGCCGCCATCGACAAGGCGCTCGCCGACATCAAGGCCGACGGCACCTACGAAAAGATCTCGCAGAAGTATTTCGGCAAGGACGTCTCGCAGTAAGCGCCGCACGCCACCGAAGGATCTGAAGCATGCCAGCCTGGTTGCATCTGATGGCGCAGTCGCTGTGGCCCCTGCTGTATGCGGGGCTGGTGTTCACTGTGCCGCTTACGCTCGCTTCTTTTGCGCTGGGTCTTGCGCTGGCGTTCGCCGCCGCGCTGATTCGCCTGTTCGGTCCGCGTTGGGCGGTGGCGGTGGTGCGTTTCTACGTCTGGCTGATTCGCGGCTCGCCGCTGCTGGTGCAGCTATTCGTGATCTTCTACGGACTGCCAAACGTCGGGATCGTGCTCGATCCATTGACAGCGGCCATCATCGGCTTCTCGCTGAACGTGGGCGCGTACAACTCCGAGGTGATTCGCGGTGTGATCGAATCGATCCCGAAAGGCCAGTGGGAAGCGGCCTATTCGATGGGGATGACGCGTGGCGAAGCGCTGCGCCGCGCAATCCTGCCGCAAGCAGCGCGGGTGGCCTTGCCGCCGCTCTCCAACTCGTTTATCTCGCTCGTCAAGGACACCTCGCTCGCCGCGGTGCTCACCGTACCCGAGGTGTTTCAGGCGGCGCAACGGATTGCTTCGGTTACCTATGAACCGCTGATTCTTTATACGGAAGCGGCGCTGGTCTATCTGGTGTTCAGCTCGGTATTGTCCTCGGCACAGGTCCGGCTCGAAAAGCGCTTCGGGCGGCACGCACTTTTCCAGGCAGGTAACGGATGATCAAACTGGAAAGCATCGAGAAGTACTTCGGCGAGCATCGTGTGCTGAACGCGGTGGACCTCACGCTGGCTTCGGGCAACGTCACGGCCTTGATCGGCCCGTCCGGCAGCGGCAAGAGTACGCTGCTGCGCTGTGTGAACCTGCTCGAAATTCCCGAGGGCGGTTCGCTGCAACTCGGCGAACAGCGGCTCGAATTTAGCCGCGAGCGCAAGCCGGCGCGTGACGCGGTGCTGGCCATCCGACGCCGCACCGGCATGGTGTTTCAGAATTTCCAGTTGTTTCCGCATCTGACGGTGATCCAGAACGTAATGGAAGGACTCCTGACCGTACAGAAATGGGACAAGGCGCGGGCTCGCGAGCGCGCGCATGAATTGCTGACGAAGGTCGGCATCGCGCAAAAAGCCGATGCGTGGCCGGCGACGCTTTCGGGCGGACAGCAGCAACGGGTCGCGATTGCGCGGGCGCTGGCGCCGTCGCCTGAGGTACTGTTGTGCGACGAGCCGACCTCGGCGCTGGACCCGGGTTTGGCGGCGGAAGTGGTGGAAGTGCTGAAGCAGCTCGCCAAAGAAGGCATGACGATGCTGATGGCGACGCACGATCTGCGGCTGGCGGCGTCGATTGCGCGCGATGTGGTGTTTCTGAATAACGGCGTGGTGGTGGAAGCGGGCGAGTCGCGGCAGATATTTACGCAGCCTCGGCAGGCGGAGACCGCACAGTTTGTGTCGACGCTGACGCAGACTTTGCCGCAGGCGTGGACCCAATGAGCCTGATGGTTCGCGCGTAGTGCCGACGCGCGCGGGCGACTGCCAGTGATAAGGCATGGACGCGGAGTTAATCGTCCGCAGCCGCCGGTGGCCGATCGCCTCGTTTCACACCGCTTCGAACGCGTCGAGCCTTTCGAGCACTTGCGCCCGCAAATCAGCCAGCACCGGATCGCGCCGGTCCCGCGGCCGTGGGCGCGCCACGCGATATTCGCGGTCGATGCGTCCCGGCGCCGCCGCCATCAGCAGGACGCGATCACTCAGATACAACGCTTCGTCGATATCGTGCGTGACGAGCAGGGCAGCCGTGCCATGCGCATGCGTCAGCGAAAGCAGCAGGGCTTGCAGGCGCATGCGCGTCATGGCGTCGACGGCGCTAAATGGCTCGTCGAGCAAAAGCAGATCCGGTTGCGAGAAAAGGCCTCGCGCGATGGCGACACGCTGCGCCATGCCGCCTGAGAGCGCCTTGGGCAGCGCATGCTCGTGGCCCTCAAGCCCCACTTCGGCAAGCAGATGGGCCACGCGCGGATCGCGCCCGCCACCACGGCCCGCTTCGAAGCCGACGTTATCGGCCACGGTGAGCCAGGGCAAAAGACGCGGCTCCTGAAAGATCACGCCGATCTGTGGCGACGGCCCTTGCTGAGGCACGCCGTTCACCCGCACTTCACCCTGATAGCGGCGGTCGAGCCCGGCAATGATCCGCAGCAGCGTGCTCTTGCCGCAACCGCTCGGTCCCACCAGGCTCACGATCTCGCCTGGCGCTATCCGTAACGACAGATGATCGAGCACGGTGCGGGCTTCGTAATGTTTGGCCTCGACGCGCACATCGAGCAGCGTCGATTGAGAGGAGGGCGTGCTCATGGCTGCTCTCCTGCGCGCGTCTGGTCGCTGAATGCGTCGAAGGCGTCGCGCCAACCCAGCACGCTGTTTTCCAGCCAGCGCATCGCGCCGTCGCTTAGTTTGCCGAGCACAGCAAGCAGAATGATGGCGCCGAATACCAGATCGGGGCGGCCGGTTTCGCGGCCGTCGCTCAGCATGTAGCCGAGGCCGCGCGTGGCGGCAATCAGTTCGGCGGCGACCATGAACATCCATGCAAGGCTGAGGCCGGTACGCAGGCCGGTGAAAATCTGCGGCAAGGCGGCAGGCAAGAGGATGCGCGTAAACAGCTCGGCTGGTTTCAGCCGATAGATCGCGCCGAGTTCGACCAGCTTGCGATCGACGCCGCGAATCCCGGCCACCACGCTCAAATGCACCGGAAAAAAGGCGCCTATTGCGATCAGGGTGATTTTCGGCGCCTCGTCAATGCCCATCCATAGCAGCAGTACGGGCACCCACGCGAGCGATGGAATCGAGCGCAGTGCCTGAAAACAAGGTTCGAGCAGGGCGTCGAGGCGACGGCTCAGGCCCATTGCGGCACCGAGTATCAGCGCCAGCGCGGCGCCAATGCCGAAACCGGCCAGCACCCGCAGTGTGCTGGCGGCGATATGACGTCCGAGACGGGCGGCGCCCATTTGCCAGAGCGTTTGCGCGATCGTGCTCGGCGCGGGCAACAGATGATCCGGCACGACATTGGTGCGCACCAGCACTTCGAGTAACGCCAGCAATGCAACGGGCAGCACGAGGCCGGCGAGATGCCAGCGGCGCAGGCCGCCTGGGCGCGGCTTCGATACCGGCGCGGCGGCATTGGCATCAGCATTGACATGGCCGGCGCCATGCGCCTGCGGGGCGTGGGCTACCAGCGACGCGTGATGTGCTGTGCCGTCTGCGTCGAATGATAAAGAGTCCTCATGAACGGAGGCCATCAGTTCACTCACTGAGTTCTTGCGGCCGTCACGACGGGCTGCGCGACCTGGGTGTCGACCAGCGCATCGATCACCTGCGGCAAATCGGTGCCGGGCTTGACCAGTTGCTCCTGAACCAGAATCGGCGCGGCCGCCTTGAGCGCCGCGATCTGCTGCGCGCCGGGCACGGGCTGGCTGAAGTCGTTGCGTTGCAATTGCAGCCTGGCCACCGGCAACGAGACTTTCGACTCTTCGGCGACGATCTGCGCGGCATCGTCCGGATGCGCGACGATCCATACGCGCGCCTTTTCATACACTTTCAGCACGCGCGCCACCGTCTGCGGATATTGCTGGAGAAACGCTTCGCGTGCGTCCAGGAAGCCATAGGTGTTGAAGTCGACGTTGCGGTACAGCAGGCGGTCGCCATCGTCGATCTGCGCGGCGGCCATATGCGGGTCGAGCCCGGCCCATGCGTCTACCTGGCTATTGGCGAGCGCCGTGCGGCCATCGGGATGCTGCAGGTTCACGAGTTCGACGTCGTCGCGCGTGAGGCCCACCGTATGCAATGCCCGCAAGGTGAAAAGGAACGGGTCGGTGCCCTTGGTGGCGGCGATTTTCTTGCCTTTGAGGTCGGCAAGCGATTTGATGGGCGAATCTTTGCGCACCACCAGCGCGGTCCATTCGGGGCGCGAAAAGATGTACACCGTTTTGATCGGATTGCCGTTCGCCTTGCCGAGTACGGCGGCAAGGCCGGCGGTCGAGCCCATGTCGATAGCGCCGCTATTCAGGTACTCCAGCGCGCGATTGCTGCCGAGACTCAAGACCCATTTGATCTGCGTATGGTCCGGCCTGAACTCGTCTTCCAGCCAGCCAAAGCGCTTGATGACGAGGCTTTCCGGCGAGTAATACGCATAGTCGAGGCGAATCTCCGGCGGTGTCGCGGCATGCGCGGACACCATCGCCGCCATCGTTGCGAGGCCCGCCGCCAGCACGGCGAGCCGGCCCAGCGCACGATTGAAGAACCGCTTCATGGTTGGTCTCCCAGGATCCAGAGGTGGGTTGGAGTAGACCGGTTAATGTAAAGAAAGACGCCTCCCGCGCGAACTAACGAAAGATCACAAGGAAACCCGCGCCAGCGATATTGCATGCGAGCCGGGGCGGGGGCGGCGTTTGTCGGCGTTATTGCGTCATTCAGGACGTCATATTGACGGCCTAGATCAGCAACGGGACTCAGTTGGGTTTCACGAACCTCAAGGTCATGCGATCCGATTCGCCGATGGCGGCAAAGCGCGCCTTGTCGACGCTGCCGCCTTCGTAGGTGGGCGGCAGCGACCACACGCCATGCGGGTAGTCCTTGGTGTCGCGCGGATTGCTGTTGATCTCGCTGCTGCCGGCAAGCTGGAAACCCGCGGCGCGCGCATGCTCGATCACATAGGCTTCGGTCACATAGCCGCTGTCGATCATCTGCTGCAGCGACGTACCGGGCGCCGCGCGATGTTCTTCGACGCCGAGCAGGCCGCCCGGTTTGAGCGCGCGGTAGAACGCGCGCAGGTTGGCGTCGAGCTGGCCGTCCTTGATCCAGTTATGGATATTGCGGAACGTGAAGACGCGATCGACGTTGCCGTCGGCCGCGAAGCCGTTGAACTGCCCCGCCTGCAGCGTGCCGACGACGACCTTGCCGTAAATGGCCGGGCTCGCCGCGAGCTTGCGCGCGAAAGCGGCGTCGCCGGCCTTTTCTTCGGCGGCCGCAGCGGGCGACGGGCTTTCGTATTCGGCCTCATACAGCGAGCCTTGATCGTGCAGGTACGGCGCGAGGATATCCGTGTACCAGCCGCCGCCCGGGGCGATTTCCAGCACCGTTTGCGTCGGCGCGATTTCGAAGAATTGCAGTGTGCCTTGCGGATGGCGGTAGATGTCGCGCGCCTTTGCGGCGTCGCTGCGCTGCGGGCCGGCGACCGCGGCGGCGAGCGAGTCCGGGCCGGATGGCGGCGTGGCGCAGGCCGCGAGAAGCAGGGCGGCGGTAAGTCCGGCAAGTGTGAAACGCAGCGTGCGAAGCATCGGAGGTGAGTGGTGAGTCATGGCGCCTGATGTGGGTTCGAGTGAGCCGGGATGATTATGGGCAACGTTGTGAGCAAAACGTATGGGCAAAACGGCAACAGGCCTAACGATAAGCGTTTGCGGCGCGCTTTGCACGCGGGCTTTACACGCTAGTCAGTGCATGCAGTCTGCAGGCGCGGCGGATTCAGCGTATGTTATTTCGCGAGTTCCCTGCGTACATGCCACGCACGGCGTCGCACACCGGGTCATGCAAGCCCCACAATCCCGCATCGCCCGTAGGGTGATACGCGCTTATCGAATCACGCGGAGATCGCTTTTATGTCAGCTCAACCACGGCAGTTGCGTCTCGGCGCCTTCATGCGGCCGGTGACGATTCACACCGGCGCCTGGCGCTATCCGGGCGCTTACCCGGATGCCAATTTCAACTTCGCGCACATGAAGCGTTTTGCGCAGACGCTCGAACGCGGCCGCTTCGACGCCTTCTTCATGGCCGATCATCTCGCCGTGCTCAACATGCCGATCGCGGCGCTAAAGCGCAGCCATACGGTGACCTCATTCGAACCGATGACCTTGCTGCCGGCCCTTGCGGCCGTGACTGAACGGTTGGGCCTGATCGCGACGGCATCCACGACATTCGATGCGCCGTATCACGTGGCGCGCCGTTTCGCCTCGCTCGATCATATTAGCGGGGGACGTGCCGGCTGGAATCTGGTGACGACGTCGAATCCCGACGCGGCGCTCAACTTCGGTCTCGAAGAACATGTTGAGCACGACGAACGATATCGCCGCGCCCGAGAATTCTTCGATGTCGTCACTGGCCTCTGGGATAGCTGGGCCGATGACGCGCTAATTCGCGACGTCGAATCCGGCATTTTCTTCGATCCGGACAAGCTGCATGTGCTCGATCACAAGGGCCAATATTATTCGGTGCGCGGACCGCTCAACATCGCGCGGCCGGTGCAGGGCTGGCCCGTGATCGTGCAGGCCGGATCGTCGGAAGCGGGACGGCAGATTGCCGCCGAAACCGCCGAGGCCGTGTTCACCGCGCAAACCACGCTCGAGCAGGGCCAGCGTTTTTACGCTGACGTGAAAGGCCGCATGGAGAAACTCGGACGGCCACGCGACCATATGAAGATCCTGCCCGCCGCCTTCGTGGTGGTAGGCGACACACTCGACGAGGCGCTCGAAAAGCGCGCACGTCTGGACACTTTCGTGCATTACGACAGCGGCATTGCCTCGCTTTCCATCGCGCTTGGGCACGATGTCTCGGGCTTCGATCCCGATGGTCCGCTGCCTGAGATCCCCGAAAGCAATGCGAGCCGCACCAGCCGGCAGCGCGTGGTGGAGTGGGCCGAGCGCGACAAGCTGACGATTCGTCAACTGGCGCAGCGCATGGGTGGCTATTCGGGACTGGAGATGGTGGGCACGCCCGGCATGATCGCCGATCAGATGGAGGCGTGGCTTGTCGGCGAAGGGTCAGACGGCTTTAACGTGATGTTCTCGCATCTGCCGGGCGGCCTCGACGATTTTGTCGACAAGGTGATTCCGGAACTGCAGCGCAGAGGCATTTTCCGCCGCGAATATGAAGGCACGACCTTGCGCGAAAACCTGGGTTTGCCGCGGCCGGAGAACCGCTTTTTCCCGCGTTGATGTTGGCTGTGGGTGCTCGGATATCGCCCCTGAAACGAGCATGAAACGCACGTAAATGCGCCGCTTTGGTAACGCAATGGGTCCGTCGGGTTAGGTTATCTGAAACCGTTCGGGCAGATGCTGCGTATAAGTTTGACAAGCGGTGCCTTGATACCCGGCAAGCGCGGTTTGGCTCGGCTATGCTGGTAAGTAAGGCTTGAACGAAGCGGGTTGCAACGAACCTTGAATTCCGTTCGATCAGGCGCGAATCATGCGCGACCTTCTTGAGTGACGCAGTAACTCAGTGGCAGTAACTCAGTGACTTTTCCGGAGGCATCATGAAGCTAACATCGAAACTCTTGCAGGCCGTTCTGTGCGCGGCCGCATTTGGCGTCGCCGCCCACGCGGGCGCCCAGGGTCTCTCGCCGCAGGACGACGTCAACGCGCCGCAAAACGGACGGCAGTTGATGCCGAATGCGCCGCTCGGTAGCGAATATCCGTCGCATGGCAATCAGCAAGCCGGGGAGATGAATCTCAACCCGGTTGACCCGCGCGCGCAGCTTGCCAACGGCTTGCCGAACAATGCCGAGGCGGGCGGTTACGGCGCGCCGTTGGCCGGCGTGCATGGCTCGGTGCAGCAGGCCCCGGCGAACTGAGCGGAAACGCGATTAGCTGGCGCAACTAAATTTGAACACGCTGGTTCGAGCACGCCGGCGTGGGCAAAACGGCGGCGGCTCGCAGACACTCCCCGATCCTCTCAGATCCCGAACAGCACGCGCAGTGTATCGTTCTGCACGATCACCGAGACGCCGATCACGAGCAGAATGAACGGCAGCAAGGCGGTGCCGTAGCGGCGGATCGGCGCGCCCAGCAAGGGATGTCCGACCAGCCAGATGGCGCCGCGGCACCATAGGCCGATCAGCACGACGAACACGCACGAGATCGCCACGCAATCGAGGCGTGTATGTCCCGCATAAAGCGGCACATACACGGCGAGATTGTCCGAGCCGTTGGCGATGGCGACGCCGGCCACGGTCAGCCATGACGATCCCGCCGGCGTGGCCGCAGAGGCGTCCGACGCCGTGTCGCCCGCCGCTCGCGAGCCAAATCCAAAGCGCGTCCACGCCTTGACGAGGCCGACGCCGATCGGCAGCATCCCCAGCACGCCGACATAGCCGGGCGGCAGGCTGCGCAACATCTCGGCGAGACCGATCGCGATTGCGATCAGCACCAGCGAACCCGCGTACTGACCGGCGATGACCCGTCGTTTCGAGCCGCGCGCTTCGGCGACGAACGCCAGCAGGACAAACAGGTTGTCGATATTGGTGGCGGCGAACGCGCCAATGGCAAGGACGACGAGACTGAGCATGCGGACGGTCCGGGTACGGCACGGAATGGCGGACCGGGCAGGCCATCGGCAAGATCCGGCGCGGCCCGGCGTTTCTAGAGAAGCGAGCCGCCATTCTGCCAGCAGCGCGGCGCTTTCGCGCCCCGGCGCGGCGACGCCTGCCGCGCGGCCCTTACGCTACAATGCCGACAGCCTGAAAATCGGAATATCAATGAAGATCCGCACCCTGTCTCTCGCATGCGCTACCCTCGCCGCCGTTCTGCTGGCAGGATGTACGGCCGTCTACAAGAACACCGACGCGTGCGAACAGATGATGCGCAGCAAGCTGGCCGACGTGCCGCCCGAGCAGTTGATCGACGCAACCGCCGGCAAGCTCTCCATCGACCACCGCGGCACGGGCATCGACGGCACGCGGGTCGTGGTCGAGGCTTCACTCTCGCGGATGCAGACCGCCGCGGAAGCGGCGGCTTCGGCGCCGAAGGTGGCGGGAGCGCCTGCGGCTGCCAAGGTGACGGCGGCATCGGGAGCCAGGGCAGGATCTGCGACGCAGCTTGCATCCGCACCGGGCGCGGCATCCGCCGCGACCACAGCTTCCGCACCCGCCACGGCGCTGGCTGCCGCATCGGGCGCCTCCGCGACGCTGGCTAGCGGCAAACCCATCAAACCCAAGAAACTGGTGAAGGCCGTGGCCGCAGAGTGCACGTTCACTGGCCTGGATCTGGCATCGTTCCGCTGGCTCGCGCCCAAGGAACTCGTGCAGACCGACAGCGCCGCCAGCGGAACCGCAGAATAAAGCCGCAGCCTTATAGCGGCACGCGCGGTATCCAGCGGCGGGAGTTCATCACTGATGGTCAGGCGCCCGGCACGCCCGCCGCCCTTGGCGCAGATGCCGGCGCGCTCGAGTATCGCCCAACGCGAACGGGCTCAGGAACACATCCCATCCGTCGACGCGCGCCAGATAATCCTTGTACTGATTAACGCCCTGACAACGCGATGCTGAAATCGCGCTCGGGAATCTGACCGGGCCCGAGCGGCGACCGGGCAGGCTTCAGCCTTCCGGCGCCGAAGCGAGCGGAAGGCGAAGCGAAGTGCTTGACGCTCAGAACGCGTAGTACGGACCGTTGCCCGCCGAGGTCAGGCGCGCCTCGATTGCGGTGTAAATGCGCCGGCCGTAGAAAAACGGCAGGCCCCAGCCGAAGCTGCTGCCGGTGACGCCGGCGAGATTGTCGAAGGCGTTATTCGTGGTGGCGAGAAGCGTCGTCGCATTGCCGACCGAATAGGCGACGGTGGAGGCTGTGCCGTCGATTCCGGCGATGCTCGCCGTGGCCGATACCGGCGTGGCCGGGCAGTACCACAGGCCGCATTGGGACAGGCCGGCATTGGCGATGAACAGCGCATTCGAGCCGCTGTCCAGATAGCTTTGCGAGTAGGTCTGGCCGCCGCTGACCGTGCTCACGTAGCCGCTCGCGGCGTTGGCCCGCAGCACCGTGGCGCCGCCCAGTACGTTGTTGGCCTGGGTGCCGATGCCGAAAATCAGCGACCCCGTGACCGACGCCGCGCCACCGGCGGCGATCGCCGGCAGGTCGATGACGACGCCGTTGTTGTCGAGCGGGAAGGCGCCCACCGGATTCGTCACCTGCTGGGCGAGCGGCTGCGTGCTTCCCTGGCAGGCGCCGCCTGCCGTGCAACTGTAGTACCAGCGCGGCAGAGCCGAATTGACGCAGCCGCCGCCGCAGTCCGCCGAGAACAGGCCGACGCCGAGGATGCCGTTGCTGCGCAAGGTCGCGTTGGTCTGCATGGCGAGGCCCGAACCGGCGCAGTCGGTCGGCACGGTGGGGACGCTGGGGTCGGCGATCAACTGGATGGGCAGCGACGCGGCAAGCTGGCCAGCCATGCGCACATCCGCGCTGCGCACCGCTCCCCAGGTATAGCCGCCGCCAAACACGGCGCACTCGCCGGCCGTGCCGCTGCCGGACGGTAATGCCGCCAGTTGCAGGCTGGCCGGCACGGCCGAGGCCAGCACGCGCAGGCCCTGCGAGCCGGTGTCGACCTGAATGTTGTCGATGGTCGCGCAGTTGCTGGTGCCGGGCGTGCAGATCGTGACGCTCGTGGTCAGCATATTGCGGGTCTGGCCGGGCGCCGTGGTGACGGCGATCGGCTGGACATTCGGCGTGCTGGATTGGGGAACCGTCGCCGGCGTGCTGGCGGCCGGCGCGCTAGCCGGGCCGGAGGGCGCCGCCGGTGCGGAGGCTGGGGCGGGCGAGCCGATGGAAGCGGTGGATCCGGAACCGCCTCCACCGCCGCCGCCACATGCGGCGAGGAAGCTGGCCAGCGAGCTGCAAAGCAGGAGCAGGAAGATCGTGCGGGTTGGCATGATGGGGCTCCTTCAGGGCAGATCGGCGGAAGTGACGCCGGCGGGCAGCGCGGCCGGCAGCCAGGCGCGGCCCACGTAGCTGCGCATCTGGCCGCCCGACTCGACGATCACGTCGGACTGGGCGACGCGCGACTCGTGCAGGTCCTGGCTCGCGGCGGTGGCCGCCGCGCCGGTCCGGTAGGAGGCGTTGTAGGCGCCGAGCAATGCCGGCAGGTCGGGCATGGTCGGCCCCTGCCAGGTGTAGGCGAAGATCTGGCCGGTGCTCGACGCGTATTCGTGGATCGTCGTGCCGCCCGCGTCGACCTGGGTGCGCATCTGCACCGCGCCGTTGAGCAGCGCGACCGGCGCGGCGTTGGCGGACCCCGCCACGGCGGCGGTGGTGTCGCCGAGCGCCGCGCGGGCGTCGGTTGCGGGAAGTGACAGGGTCAGCGTCGCCGACAACGCGACGCCTCCAAAAACAGACAGGGGGATGCTCCTCGGAATCTTCATGGCCGACCTCTTCGTTCTTTTCGGGATGACCAATTCAAGATATCACTCAGGTTTCCTGATCAATGCTGGCGGGGTAGAACGGCCTTTTTTGGAATATCAAAAAGAACGGTAGCTGGGTCTGGAATTACCTTTCAAAACAATGACATGGTGTCCCCGTCAGGATGATCTGACATTGATGTGGGGAATGTTGTGAAATGTTAAATCGTGTCCGCGCCACGCACTGCTTGAATGTTTTTGACGCAGGTTTTCTTGCAGGAACGGGACGGTTTCAGCGCGTCCTCAAGCCCTGTGCCGAGGCTTCAAACCGAGGGCTAAACGCGACCCGGCGACCT
Organism: Paraburkholderia sp. BCC1885; assembly: GCF_900996235.1. Lineage (GTDB taxonomy): Bacteria > Pseudomonadota > Gammaproteobacteria > Burkholderiales > Burkholderiaceae > Paraburkholderia. Next base: position 407,933 of record NZ_CAAJGM010000208.1, on the reverse strand, counting down.
CATAAAGTGGCCGTCAAACCGGCTTTTTGCACATGAGCGTCCGGGATCGGTAAAATAACGGGTTGATCCACGGAAACTTGCCGTGGCGTAGCGGAAGGATTCCCTGAACATGACTGATCTTCGTCTTACCAAGCGGTATGCAGTATTGCTGATGGCAGGCGGGCTGGTCGCCGGCTGCGGTACCTCGTCGCCGACCCAGATTGACTACAAGAGCGACTCCAAATCCAAGCAGGTTTCACTGGCCGTGCCGCCGAACCTGATCGAGGAGACGGCCGATCAGCGTTCGCTTCCGCCCCAGGGCGGTGAGACCTCGTTGTCCACCCTCAAGCAGGTGCAGGCACAGGCGCCGGTTTCGGACCTCACCGTGGTCCCGGCAGTGCAGGGCATGCATATCCAGCGCGACGGCACCGAGAGCTGGCTGGTGATCGACGGCAAGACGCCGGATCAGGCCTGGGCGCAGATTCGCCGTTTCTGGCAGGAACAGGGCTTCCTGCTGGTGGTGGACCAGCGCGACAAGGGCGTCATGGAGACGGACTGGAACGAAACCCACGCGTCGATCAACGACGGCCTGATCCGCGACACGCTGTCGAAGGCGATGGGCAATTCCTACGTGGCGTCGGAACGCAACAAGTACCGCACCCGCCTCGAAGCGGCGCCGAACGGCGGCACCTACGTGTTCATCAGCCAGAAGGGCATGCGCGAAGCCCTCACCGGCACCAACAACGACTCCAGCACCTGGCAGCCCAAGCCGAATGATCCGGGCCTCGAGACGGAATACCTGAAGCGCCTGATGGCATCGCTGGCCGCGGCCGATTCGCGTGCCGCCGCCACCAGCACGCAGAGCACGGCACTGTCGCCGGCCGGCACGCAGTCGGCGCCGGGCGCGGGGGCGAATTCCGCCGCCGCGAGGGCAGCGGCTGAAAACGTCGCCATGTCGACCCAGCCGGCCACGCCGGATCAGCAGGGGGCGGCAGCCGCGACGTCGACCACCACGGCGCAGTACACGGCCACGGAACTCACGCTCGGCGAGCCGTATGACCGCGCCTGGCTGCGCGTGGGCCTCGCGCTCGACCGCAGCAACTTCACGGTCGACGGCCGCGACCGCACGCTCGGCCTGTACGCGATCCGCTACGTGGATCCGAAAGACATGACTTCGGCTGAGCAGGGCTTCTGGAGCCAGGTGATCCACGGTAAGACCGAAAAGGTCGCCAAGAAGTATCTCGTCAACGTGCGGGCGGTGACGCCGGATCAGACCCGCGTCGCGGTGGTGGACGAAAAGGGCAATGTCGACACCTCGGCGCCCGCCAAGGAAATCATGAGCCTCGTGGTCGATCAGTTGCGCTGATCCGCTGTCCGGTTCTTGTAAAAACCCGCCTGGGATGTTTTCAGGCGGGTTTTTTTATGCCCGGCGAAAAGAGGGGCGCCGGAGGGGCTGCAAACGGCCGCAGGCTCGCTGTAGGAAGTCCTAGTCCTTGAGATGGGGCTTCGGACCCGGGCCAGCGTCACCTACGAAGCAGGCCTGAGCGTCGTCACCGTCGATGGCAATGCGCTTCGCATGGAGTTTGCTTGTCTGGGCAAACCATGACCAAGGAGACCAGCCATGTTCGACGTCATTCCCTACTGGATGTGGGCAGCGAGCCTGCTCGTTCTCGCGCTCGTGTGCGGCGCGGCGCTGTCGTCGCAGGACTCAGGACGCGCGCCCCTGCGTGCGCGCCATCCGGCGCCGCGTCGCCGCTGGTTGCGCTGATGAGCCGGGCGCGGCCCCTGTCCCCTGTGTGGGGGCCGCGCGTAACGTGACGTTACGGCGTAACGCATCGCCTCCCACCTTGTCATTCAACCTGAAGTCTGAGAAATAAATATAAAAATCAAAGACTTATATCTGTGTGACAGACGGGTTTCAGGTTGGCACGCAAGCTGCTTTTATTACCTCATGGGGACCGATGCCCGCGTCGCAGCCGGCTGGTAAGGCTGCGACACACACACGGCAGGCCCGTCCCGCAACACGATGATTTCAAGCGCCGGCGCAGCAACGAACCGGTGCTTTGCCCGATGACGGCCTGCGCGCGTGACGCGCGGCCCCAGTGGCCCCGTCGCCTATCCTCGTAGGGCGACGGTTTCGCCCGCGCTCCAATGGAGCGCGGGCTATTTTTTTGGGCGCATGGCCGTCAACGCAAGGATCCGGCGCGCGGCGCTTCAGGTGTCGGCGCGGGTCGGCCGCCGTGGGCCGGACCACGGAATCCGTTTGACCACCCCAACCGCGAGCGCGGTGCCGATCAGGATCACCACGCAGCCTTCGAGCATGCCCGGCGAGACGCTTTCGCCGAGGAACAGCGCGCCCCACAAAATGCCGAAGATGGGGATCACGAACGTCACCGTGATGGCGCGCGCCGGGCCGATGGTGGCGATCAGATGGAAGTACAGCATGTAGGCGATGCCCGTGCAGGCGACGCCCAGCGCGAGCAACGCGCCCCACGCATGCAGCGAAATAGGCGTGGCGGGCCAGTAGATCACCGCCGGCACGATCAGGACGAGCGTGGCGCCGAGCATGGTGCCGGTGGCGACAGTAAGCGCATCGACGCCGGTCAGGTGCCGCTTCGTGTAGTTGGCGGCCACGCCGTAGAGCAGCGTCGCGCCGAGCGCGGCGACGGCGGCCAGCGCGGCGCTCAGGGGCGTGGCGCTGCCGGCATGGGGCGCGGCGATCTGATCCCAGACGAGCAGCGAGACGCCGAGGAAGCCGATCACGAGGCCCGCGCTGCGCAGCGCGCTCAGGCGATCCTTGAGCCACAGGTAGGCGACCAGCGCGCCCCACAGCGGCGCGCTCGCGTTGATCACCGAGGTGACCCCCGCCGACAGCGTCAATTCCGCGTAGGCAAACAGGCAGAACGGCGCCGCCGAGTTCAGGATGCCGACCACCAGCAGCGGCAGCGCACGGCTGCGCAGGATCGCGAGCGATTGGCGTACCGGGCGCCGCGCGAACAGCACGATTGCGAGAAACAGCGCGCCGATGCCGACGCGCAGCGCCATCAACGGCGCGACTCCGAAGTCGGTCACGCCGATGCGGATAAACAGGAACGATGCGCCCCATAGGGCGGCAAGCACGAGAAGCTGAAAGATGTTTTTGGAATTCATGAAGAGCACGCCGCGCGCGGTTGAGTCGAGACGCCAGGAAATGGTAGCAGCGGGATGTCGCGAATATTTCAGGATGGAATGAAACAGCAAGATCGCCTTGCTAGGGCAGATTCTTCCGGCTCAAGCGTAGGGCGCGCGGCGACTGCCGTAAAACGATCAATTCTCACGGCTATGTGAGAAAAATTGACAGAGACGCGGGTACGGGCCAACCGATAAGGCAAAGGCCGGGCAAGCCAAGAAGGCGAAAAAAAGCACGCCCGCAGGCGTGCTCCTTTTTTTGACCTAAACGACCGCAAGCAAGCAGGCAGGCGGTCGCCGGGTCGGCTTCAGATCCCCGTCAGTGCGGAATCATCCATTGCAGGAAGTTCTGCTGCAGCCATACGAGAATCCCGAGCACGATCGTCAGAACCAGCGAGTGCTTGAAGGTTTTCGCGAACACGACGCCTTCCTTGCCTTTCAGCTCGGTGGTGGCGACGCCCGTCGAGATGTTCTGCGGCGAGATCATCTTGCCCATCACGCCGCCCGACGAGTTGGTCGCCGCCATCAGAACCGGATTCAGGGTCAGCTGATTGGCCGCCACCACCTGCAGGTTGCCGAACAGGGCGTTGCCCGAGGTGTCGCTGCCGGACAGGAACACCGCGATCCAGCCGAGGAAGGCCGATACCAGCGGGAAGAAGGCTCCCACCGACGCCACACCGAGACCCAGCGTGTAGGTCAGGCCCGAGTAGTTCATCAGATAGGCCAGCCCGACGATGGTGGCCACCGTCAGAATGGCGATGCGCGTCTGCACCCAGGTATCGACGATGGCCGCGCCGAATTCACGCAGCGAAATGCGCACGAGAAAGGCGGTGATGATGGCCGCGACCAGAATGGCCGTGCCCGTGGCGAGCGGCTGGAAGTCCCAGATGGCGCCGTAAGGCGTGTGGTAGAGCGTGATGTAGACGGCCTTGTCGAGACCCGGCCACGGCACCTTGACGTCGCCGATGGTGAATACCTTGGCGACGGTCCAGATGATCACGACCGCCGAAACGATGATCCACGGATACCAGCCCTGCGCCCCGCTGATCTTGCCGCGCACTTCGCCGATGCGGTCGATGTTGACCGCGAACTTCGGATCCGGCGCCGGTTTCCAGACCTTCAGGAACGACACCGTCACGATCAGCGAGACCAGCGACGAGAGCACGTCGGTCAGGCTGTAGTTGACGTAGTTCGACGCCACGAACTGGGTGGCCGCGAAGCTGCCGCCGGCGACGAACAGCACCGGCCAGATGCGCAGCATATTGCGAAAGCCCGCGTACACGGCGATCACGTAGAACGGCAGCAGGAAGGCGAAGAACGGCAACTGGCGGCCGACCATCTTGGCGAGCGAATCGGCCGGCAGGTGCGTGACCGCGGCCAGCACGGTGATCGGCACGCCGAGCGCGCCGAAGGCGACCGGCGCGGTATCGAAGATCAGCGTGAAGGTGAGGGCTTCGAGCGTCGGGAAGCCGAGCAGGATCAGCAGCGAGCTGGTGATGGCGACCGGCGTGCCGAAACCGGAGATGCCCTCAAGCAGTGCGCCGAACGAAAAGCCGATCACGACGAGCACGATGCGCCGGTCGTTCGGCAGATTGTCGATCATCCACATGCGGAACGCCGCGAAGCGCCCCGAGCGCTGCGCGATGTTGTACAGCAGGATCGCGGCGACCACGATCCACATGATCGGCCAGAGCGCGAACACCGCGCCCGCGACCACGGTGTTCAGGGCGAGTCCGACCGGAAACTGCCAGCCGAAGATCGCCACCAGCAGCCCGACGATCAGTCCGGCGAGCGAGGCCTGCCAGGCGGGACGCCGGGCCCAGCCGAGCAGCACCAGCACGACCAGGATCGGCAGCGCGGCAACCAGAAACGACGGCAATAGCGAATTGCCGATGGGGGTCAACAGTTGGTGAAACATCACGTCTCCTTCTTTGTTGTTCGTGTCGGCGCGACCGGTTGCGTTTTGCGTGACGCGTCAGATGATCAGGACGGATGGCGGTGTCGCTGCGTGTGGGTACAGCACCGTATCGCGTATTTAAACAGATAGTGCACATACCGTTTGCAGCATAGAGCCCGCGCTGGCGCAGTCAAGACGGGAAACTACGGGAGTGAGGTCAAACCGCGACGCAAATGGCGGCCAGGTGACGGTCCGCTGACGCGCAGGTGGCGCGCGCATGGCGCGGCAGTCAGGGCGACTATTAATGCAGGAGTTAATGCAGGAATGGGGAGAAGCGCAAGGCGATGGCGGCGCGACCGTGGAGATCGCCGGCGACATGGTGGTGCGGCGCTCCGGCGGTGCGGCGTCGCGGTCGGGAGGGTGGCCTGGATCACTCGCAGACCGCCTGCCGCCATCTATCGTCGGGTACTAAAGCAAAAAGTTAATTGCGAAAACCTCAGTGCCAGTGACCGCCGCCGCCATGCCAGCCGCCACCCCAGCCGCCGTGCCAACCACCGCCCCAGCAGCAACCGCCGCCCCAGAACCCGGCAAAGCCGACCGAGACCGACGGGCCGTAGTAAGCGGGATAGCCGTAACCATAACCGTAGCCGTAGTAGGCCGGATAGGCCGCAGGGTACGCGGGATAGTAAGCCGGATAAGTGGCGGGATAGACCGGATAGGCCGATGAATAAGCCGGTGCGGCAGCCGGAGCCGGCGCATAACTCTGCTGGGTGGGCGCATACGATGCGGACGCCGACGGCACCACGTAAGACCCCGAAGCCGTCACCGATGGCGGCGGCGGAGCCGGAATCCGGCTGTGGTCATTCAACGCCGGCTCCGGTTCGCCGCTTGCCGTGACCGGCACCGCGTTTTGCGTGGCCGGACCCTGCCCGGTGGGGTAGTAGCCGTTCGCGCCATACGGATAGTAGCCGTAAGGGTAATAGCAGCCTGCAAGGGCGAGCACCGCAGCCGCGGCGGCGAGGCGGCTGGTAGCCGAAATAAAACGCATGACATGCTCCTGACGTCCGGATGCCGCGACGGTTGATGTGAATGGTGCGCAAGCCGGGTGCCCGAAACCGCCCCCGGCATGCGCAAAACGGCATCATCTTCCCAGCTGATCTTGCTAGCTTACGCCGAGCCGTCGCGGGTCAGGTTGCAAAGTCGTTACCGTGTATTTCAGCAAGGCCGGCCGTCTGCCTGCCGGTCCGCCTCCCGGCGATTACTGCCGCTGATAGATCTCGGCGCCCTTCTTCATGAACTCGATCGACTTTACTTCCATGCCTTTCTTCAAGGCTTCGTCGTCGGTGACGCCTTGCTGGGCGGCGAACTCGCGCACGTCCTGGGTGATCTTCATCGAACAGAAGTGCGGGCCGCACATCGAGCAGAAGTGCGCGACCTTGGCCGAGTCCTTCGGCAGCGTTTCGTCGTGGAATTCGCGCGCCTTGTCCGGGTCGAGACCGAGGTTGAACTGGTCCTCCCAGCGGAACTCGAAGCGTGCTTTCGACAGCGCGTTGTCGCGCACCTGCGCGCCCGGGTGGCCCTTCGCCAGATCCGCCGCGTGGGCCGCGAGCTTGTAGGTGATGATGCCGGTCTTGACGTCGTCCTTGTTCGGCAGGCCCAGGTGTTCCTTCGGCGTCACGTAGCAGAGCATCGCCGTGCCGAACCAGCCGATCATCGCCGCGCCAATGCCTGACGTGATGTGGTCGTAGCCGGGGGCGATGTCGGTGGTCAACGGTCCGAGCGTGTAGAACGGCGCTTCGTCGCACCATTCCAGTTGCAGGTCCATGTTTTCCTTGATCAGTTGCATCGGCACGTGGCCGGGGCCTTCGATCATCGTCTGCACGTCGTGTTTCCACGCGATTTGCGTGAGCTCGCCGAGCGTCTTCAGTTCGCCGAGCTGCGCTTCGTCGTTGGCGTCGTAGATCGAGCCGGGACGCAGGCCGTCGCCAAGCGAGAAGGCCACGTCATAGGCCTTCATGATTTCGCAGATGTCCTCGAAGTGCTCGTACAGGAAACTTTCCTTGTGATGCGCGAGACACCACTTCGCCATGATCGAGCCGCCGCGCGAGACGATGCCCGTCATGCGCTTGGCCGTGAGCGGCACGTATTGCAGACGCACGCCCGCGTGGATCGTGAAGTAATCGACGCCTTGTTCGGCCTGCTCGATCAACGTGTCGCGGAAAATTTCCCAGGTCAGGTCTTCGGCCTTGCCGTTGACCTTTTCCAGCGCCTGGTAAATCGGCACCGTGCCGATCGGCACCGGCGAATTGCGGATGATCCACTCGCGCGTTTCGTGGATATGCTTGCCGGTGGAGAGATCCATCACCGTGTCGCCGCCCCAGCGGATCGCCCACGTCATCTTGTCGACTTCTTCGCCAATGGAAGACGTCACCGCCGAGTTGCCGATGTTCGCATTCACCTTCACGAGGAAGTTACGGCCGATGATCATCGGCTCGCTTTCCGGGTGATTGATGTTGTTCGGGATGATCGCGCGGCCGCGGGCCACTTCGTCGCGCACGAATTCCGGCGTGATTTCGGTGAGACCGTTCGGACCGAAGGCGCTCGCGCCGAATGCCTGGCCCGGATGCTGACGGCCCATCATCGCGGCGAGCTTTTCGCCGTTCGGTCCGCTCGTCTTGAGCGATTCCAGATACGCGGCGCGCTGCTGGTTTTCGCGGATCGCGATGTACTCCATTTCCGGCGTGATGATGCCTTTGCGCGCGTAGTGCATCTGCGAAACGTTGGCGCCGGCCTTGGCGCGGCGCGGCGTGCGATGCAGACCCTGGAAGCGCAGATCGGCGGTGGCCGTGTCGGCGGCGCGTTCGCGGCTGAAGTCGCTCGACAGGCCGCTCAGCGCTTCGGTGTCGCCGCGCTCTTCGATCCAGGCCTGGCGCAACGCCGGCAGGCCGGCGCGAATGTCGATGGTGGCGTCGGGATCGGAATACGGACCCGACGTATCGTAGACAAACACCGGCGGATTCTTTTCGCCGCCGAAGCTGTCCGGTGTATCCGACTGGCTGATTTCGCGCATCGGCACGCGGATGTCGTCGCGCGAGCCGGTGACGTAGATCTTGCGGGAATTCGGCAGCGGGGCGACGGCGGCCGCATCGACATGAGCGTCGGCGGAAAGGAATTTTGGATTGGCGTTCATGCTTCTCTCCTAATGTGGGGAAAAGCTAAAGCGGAAGACGAGATGGAAGTTGTCGGAATTCGCTAGAGGATGAGGCGGTGCTGCGTGGCGAATTCCGTACGCTTCCCTGCGCTGGCATTATCCAGATCAGGTTCAAAGGGTATTTCTCACCCACGCAGCACGGACCTCCACCCCCCGTGCGACGCAGGACCCCCGCGTTAGCAGCGCACACGATACACCGGCCACGCGGTGCTTGGCAACCTGTCTCAAAATGAGAGCAAGGCGCAGCCGGCGCGGGCGATGATCATTTCCATTGGCCTGATTGCTGGGCGGGGCGCCGGGCTGATTGCCGGTCTGGTTGCCAGGCGGATACACAATTTACGATTCTTTCACGGCCGCCGCGCGGCATTCCTGCATAATGCTCGCGGTGCGCTGAACGGTCGGCGCACCGGCATGGGCGCCGGCTTGCGCGGTGCTGCATCGGCGTGACGGCCCGGGCGCCCCGATGGCCTTGAATTTGCCGTCCTTCGTCTTTCTTCCTGTTCTACCGCCATGTCTTTCAGCCTTGCCCGCCAGGCCGCATCCCCGATGCGGCACCCGCCCTCCGGCCTGAGGGTCCGCAGCGGGGGCGCGGCGCCCCGATCGGCAGGGGCGGCCTGAACGCATGTCATCGCCATTCCGCTTCCCTCGTCGCTTTCCCGACAGCTTTCCTCTGCGCCTGCCGCAATCGCGCAATGGCCGGATCGCGCTCGCGCTGGGCGTCGTCTATCTCGTGTGGGGTTCCACCTATCTGGCCGTGCACGTGGCGCTCGGCTCGTTCCCGCCGCTCTTGATGTCCGGTTTGCGCAACCTGTTTGCCGGCGTGGGACTGTTCGTATTTGCCGCGCGCCGCGCTCCGGTCTGGCCGAGCGCCGCCGAAATCCGCAACGCGGGTCTCGTCGGCACGATGCTGGTCGGCTTGTCGAGCGGCATGCTGGCCTATGGGATGCGCACCGTCGGCACCGGCACCGCCGCCGTGATGGTGGCCACCGTGCCGCTATTTGCCACCGTGATCGCGGCGGTCGCGGGGCGCAAGATCGGGCGTGGCGAATGGTTCGCGGTGGGCCTTGGTCTGGTCGGGATTGTGATTCTGAGCCACGGCAGCGGGGCGAGCGGTTCGGCCGGCGGCAGCCTCGCGATTCTGTGCGGCGCGCTGTTCTGGGCCGGCGGCGCTCATCTTGCCGGGCGCCTGAAGCTGCCGTCGGACCTGTTTCTTTCCACCGCGTTGCAGATTGGTCTGGGCGGCGCCATCTCGACGGTGGTCGCCTGGGTCTCGGGCGAGCGCATGGCTGAGATGCACGTCCTGCCGGTGCTGGCGTTTCTCTATCTGATGCTGGTCGGCACCATGGCCGCGTATGTCGCGTATGGCTATCTGATCCGCCATACCAGCCCGATCATCGCCAGCAGTTGCATGTACGTGAATCCGGTGGTGGCGGTCGCGCTCGGCGCGCTGCTGCTCGGCGAACCGGTGACGAGCGCGACGGTGATTGCGACGGTCGTGATTCTGGCGAGCGTCGGCTTGTCGTTCTGGTTCGACTATCGGCGGCGCGGCCTCGCCTGAGAGCCGCGCCGTTCGCCGCTAAAGACGCGCGGCCAGTTCCGCGCCTTCGCGGATCGCGCGCTTCGCATCCAGTTCGGTGGCGAGCGCCGCGCCGCCGATCACGTGATAACGCGCACCGTCTGCGGATGGCGCGGCGGGCTGCAGGTCGCGCAACGAATCCTGCCCCGCGCAGATCACGATGGTCTCCACCTCCAGCCATTGCTCCACGCCGGCGCGGGCGATCTTCAGGCCGCGCGCGCTGATCTCCAGATACGACACGCCGTCGAGCATGCGCACGCCGTTGCGCGCCAGCGTCGCGCGATGCACCCAGCCCGAGGTCTTGCCGAGCCCCGCGCCGAGCTTGCCCGCCTTGCGCTGCAAGAGCCAGATGTCGCGCACCGGTTGCAGGGGCGCCGCCGGCTTGAGGCCGCCGCGTTCCCGCACGCCCAGATCGACACCCCACTCGTCGAGCCATGCCTCGCGTGACAGCGGCAGCGGCTCGCCGGGACGATGCAGCAGGAACTCGCTGACATCGAAACCAATGCCGCCCGCGCCGATCACCGCAACGCTGCGGCCCACCGGCGCGCCGCGCAACACTTCGACGTAGCTCAGCACATTCGGCCCGTCGATGCCGGCAATCGACGGCCGGCGCGGCACGATGCCGGTGGCGAGGATCACCTCGTCGTAGCCGCCCGCGTCGAGCAGCGCGGCATCGACTCGCGTCGCGAGCCGCACGTCGACGCCATGCCGCTGCAACTGGCTCTGAAAATAGCGGATCGTTTCGCTGAACTCCTCCTTGCCGGGCACCCGCATCGCCAGGTTGAACTGGCCGCCGATGGTTGCGCCCGCATCGAACAGCGTCACCCGATGACCCCGCGAGGCCGCCACCGTGGCCGCCGACAAACCCGCCGGCCCCGCGCCCACCACGGCGATGGCGCGGCGCGCTTCGCGATTGGCGAGCGGTCGATACACCAGCTCGGTTTCACGTCCCGCGCGCGGATTGACGAGGCAGCTCGCGCGCCGGTTCTGGAACGTGTGATCGAGACAGGCCTGATTGCAGGCGATACAGGTATTGATTTCGTGCGCGCGTCCCTCGGCGGCCTTCACGACGAAATCCGGATCGGCAAGGAACGGCCGCGCGAGCGACACGAGGTCGCCCGCGCCTTGCGCGAGCAGGTCCTCGGCGACCTCTGGCGTGTTGATGCGGTTCGAGACGATCACCGGCACCTTGACGGCGGCCTTCAGGCGCGCGCTGAGCGGCGCGAAGGCGGCGCGCGGCACCGAGGTGACGATGGTCGGCACCCGCGCTTCGTGCCAGCCGATGCCGGTGTTGAACATCGTCACGCCGGCCGCTTCGAGCGCCTGCGCGACCTGCACGGTTTCGTCCCACGTGTTGCCGCCTTCCACCAGGTCGATCAGCGAGAGCCGGTACACCACGATGAAGCGCTCGCCGCACGCGGCCCGCACGCTTTCGACGATCTCGCGCGCGAGCCGCAGACGGTTCTCGAGGCTGCCGCCGTAACGGTCGTCACGCTGATTGGTGCGCGGGCAAAGAAACTGGTTGAGCAGATAGCCCTCGCTGCCCATGATCTCCACGCCGTCGTAACCCGCGCGCTGGGCGAGACGCGCGCAACGCGCATAGTCGCGCACGGTCTTCGCGATGCCGGCGAGCGTCAGCGCCCGGGGCCGGAATTTCGAAATCGGAGACTTCAGGGCCGACGCCGATACCACGAACGGTTGATACCCATAACGCCCCGCATGCAGGATCTGCAGCGCGATCTTGCCGCCTTCTTCATGAACTGCTTCGGTCAACCGACGATGATTGTGCAAGTCGAATACTGAGTTCAGCGTGCCGCCGAATGGCAGCAACCAGCCCTGCCGGTTCGGCGAGATGCCGCCGGTGATGATCAGCCCCGCGCCGCCTTTGGCGCGCTCGCGGAAATAGGCGGCGAGCTTCGGATAATTCCAGAAGCGGTCTTCCATGCCCGTATGCATCGAACCCATGACGACGCGGTTGCGCAGGGTCGTGAAGCCGAGATCGAGTTCGGCGAGTAAGAGTCGGTAAGGCATGCAACGGGCCTTGTAAAAGTGGGTGCGCACGAACAATACACCGCGCATGGGGCCTGGCTTCCGAGGAAAAATTCTAATTGGTCTAACTTGACGCCCGCCATGCCTCCGTCGAAGCGATGTCCGCGCACGGACCGCACGCGGCACACCGATTGCTGAATGCGAGCGTCACTCATTCGCACATTCCACGGCGAACACTTTTGCGTATTCCGGCACATGGCGCCGGATGCCGTAGAAGCCAGGCGCGTGGAGCGGGCCGGCGATTCCCCGGCTGCGAGATGTGCAGTAGGGATAAGGAGGGGGGCGTATCCGGGGGACTGGGCGCTCACATAACTAATGGGTCAAGACCCGACATCGATATAGGTGAACATATGAAGCTCATCCGAACCATGGCAGCGCTGGCCGGTGCTGCAGCTGTTTTGACGGCGTGTGGTGGCAGTGGTAGCGACGCAGCGAAAACCCTCGGCATCACCGATCCGGAAATCCACTTCGTGCATGCCATTCCCGGCGGCCCGGCGGTCGACTTCCTCGTCAACGGCAAGGCGCCCGGCGGACAGACCGACATCAACTATCTGGGCGTGACGAACTTCACCAATATCAACACGGGCTCGACCACCGTTGCCTATGCCGACACCGGCACGACGACGGCGCTGGCAAGCGGCAACTTCCCGGATGCCGCCAACGGCCACGAATACACCGTGATCGCGTTGCCGGGGCTGACTTCGCCCGGCATCGGCCTGATCGACGATCCGTTCGACAAGGGTCTGCTGTCGAGCGATGCTCGCGTTCGTGCCTTCAATGCGTCGGCGAATGCGACCAATCTCGACCTGTATATCGTGCCCGCCGGCACCAACATCTCGACCGTGAGCCCGACGATGTCCGGCGTGCAGTTCAGCAATGCTGTGCCGGCAACCGGTCAGGACTCGCTGTATCTGTCGGGCGGCACCTATATCGCGATTGCCACGGTGGCGGGCAGCAAGACGCCGATCTTCCAGTCAGCGGGCTTCAGTCTCGCCAACAATGCCGACTGGCTGGTAACGACGGTGCCGATCGCTGGCACGCTGAGCCAGTTGCTGCCGGGTCAGATCCATCTGCTGGTGGCACAGGGCGGCAACACCGGTACGCCGGCCATCGAGCTGACCAATACGCTCACCAATCAATAAGCGCTTCATGAGCGGTCGCTTAGCAATCCATAAGATCGCGGCGTGAAAAGCCAGGCAGGGAGGAGCAGGGCGGCGGTCCACCGGCGGTGGATCGCCGTTTTGCTTTGGCGCTTCGTTTGATGCTTTGTTTGGTACTTCGTTGATGCTAAGCGCACGAAAAAAAGGCCCGTCGCGCGAACGCTCCGGGCCCATCTTTACAGATCAATCTGAAGCCAAGACCATGACCGCGGCGCCGCAGTGCCGCGCCGTCATGCCATCAGCCAGGCCAGTTTACTTGGCTTGCTCGGCCGAATTGGTGAGGTCATGGCCGCCGTTGGAAATGTCCTGACCGGCGCCTGCCATGGTGTTGCAACCGGCGAGTGCCGCGGTGCCCGCAATGAGAAGCAAAGCGATGAGTCGAGTCATGAGTGTTCCCCTTTGAAGAATGCATTCGATTGACGCGCCTGACTGCTGGCACGCGCTCTGGCGTCCGACCGGGCATCACGCCAGCCGATCCGGTCTGATTGCATCTTAAGAAATGGGGGGTGGGCGCGCTGTCAGTCTGATTGCGATTTTGTTGTAGGTGCAATCCGTTGTTTGCGTCGGTGTAGTCCTACGCGCGCATTTCCACGTGATGCCGCGCTGCGCTGTGGCGAATCGCGAAGCCACCGGTTCAGCGCGACGATTGCGGATAGCCGTCACGCGGCCCCTCGCCCGAGGACGACGCGGCCGAGCTGGCGCACGGCATCACCACATGAATATCGGTGCCGTTCGGCACGCCCCGCTGGATGTCGAAGCGGCCGCCGTGCGCCGCGACCCGCTGGCGCATGCCGAGCAGGCCATGCGTGTGGGTGCGCTTGAGATCGGCCGGCGTGATGCCGACGCCGTTATCGGCAATCGAAAGCGCCACCTGCGTCCGCCCGACCTGCAGCCCGATGGCGACGCGCGAGGCGCGTGCGTACTTCGCCGCATTGTTCAACGACTCCTGGGCGACGCGGAATAGCGCGATCTCGGTTTGCTCGTCGAGCTGGACGTCGTCCTCGGGCAATTGCAGTTCGAGCGTCCAGTTGTTACGCTGCGCGGCTTCATCCGCGAGCGTGCGCAGCGCGGTCACCAGACCGAAATTCGCCAGCACGGTGGGGCGCATGTCCTCGATGATGCGGCGCTTGAGCGCAATGCCCTGATCGAGATTGGCGAGGGCGCGCGTAAGTTTCTCGGAGATCGCCGGCTCGCTGTCCTTCAGTTTGCGGTTGGCCCAGGCGACATCCATTTTGCTGGCGGTGAGAATCGCGCCGAGTTCGTCGTGCAGTTCGCGGGCGAGCTGGGTCTTCTCGTTTTCGGCGACGGCCTGCAGGTGCCAGCCGAGCGCCTCCAGTTGCCGGGTGCGTTCGGTGACGAGCTGGTCCAGTTCTTCCTGCTGGGTGACCAGTTGCCGCTGCACGCGCGCCTGGCGGTCGATCTGGATGCCGAGATTGCGAAACAGCAGGATGAACAGCACGATGTTCAGTGCCGATAGCCCGGCCGCCACGAAAGTCGAGACGCGCTGATCGGCGCGGCTCGCGTCGAGGGCCTGTTGCGCGCGATTCGCTTCGTTGTCGCGCAACAGCGAGAGCGTGCCGTCGACCAGCGTGGTATCCACCGTGCGATCGCCGCTTGCCGTGCCGCAGGCGGCAAGCCCAGGCGCTTGCGGCCCGGCCTGCTGCAACGCGGCGGCGCCGGCGCCGATGCGCGCTTCGAGCAGCCCGGTGATCTGCACGAAGCTCGCCAGTTCCGCGCTGTCCGCTTCGCGCCGGTGATAGTAGGTGTTCAGTTGCTGGGCCGTCTGCCGCAGACGCGCCGCCGTCGCGCAATAAGCCTGCGCATCGGCTGCCTGCTTCGTCAGAAGAAAGTCGCTCTGATAGGCGCGCAACTGCGCCAGCTGGCTTTCGAGCGTGCTTAGCTGCACGGTGACGTCGCGTGCTTCGAGGGCGCTTTCGTATTCGGCGGCGATGCGCTCGCGGGCCGTCTCCAGAATCACGAGGCCGCCCACCGTGATGACGATCGCCACCGTCATCGCAATGGCCCAACTGCGGTTGCGCATCCATTCGCCGAGTCGGGTTGACGCGGTCACGCCTGGCATCTCCTGCACCTTTTGCACCTTGGCACGCCTCATTAGCTGGATGAACCGTCAGTGTAGCGGTCGCCGCGCGTCGGTGGCTGGCATTGTCGCGTCATCGTAACGTGGCTGTAATGCCTTGTCGGCGGATTCCCACACGAAAAACGGCGTGAGCCCGAATGCGGCGCGCCGCATCGATCATTAGGATAACTGTGTCAGTTCAACTTTGTTTCTGGAGGAATCCGTCATGCTGAAATGGGCCTTGATCTTCGCCGTGGTGGCCGTCATCGCCGGCTTGTTCGGCTTTACCGGCATTGCCGCGGGCGCTGCGGCGATCGCGAAGTTCCTGTTCGTGGTGTTCCTGATTCTCTGCGTGCTGTTCCTCGTGCTGGGCTTCGTGGTGACGAAGAAGATCGTCGATTAGCGGCGCGCACCCTCAGGCCCGCGCATTGCATAGGCCGTGAAGCGGCCGGGCCGCTTCACCATCGACCCACACCATTCAATTCAGGAAGGAGAGTCGCCATGCTTCACTACGCCATCGTATTCTTCGTGATCGCCATTATTGCGGCGGTGTTCGGCTTTACCGGCATCGCGGCCGGCGCTGCCGAAATCGCCAAGATTCTGTTCTACATTTTCCTGGTCGTGTTCGTCGTGACATTGCTGCTTGGCGTGTTCCGAACGTAGACGCGGTTTCTCTCCCGAGCGGCTCATCAGGCGCGATTCGTGCGGGATGCGCAGTTCCCCCACAAATACCGGATAAAGGAGAAACACCATGTCCAGCAAACCAGCCAGCCAGCCCTTCGTTATGGACCTGCAGAAGATTCGCGATCAGGCCCGCAAACATATGTCCGACGGTGCGGTAACGCAGACTTATGGCGCCGACCGCGAGGCGGTGCTCAAGCTGCTGAACGACGCGCTCGCCACCGAAATCGTCTGCACCCTGCGTTATAAGCGCCATCATTTCATGGCCAAGGGCATCAACTCCGAGGCGGTTGCGGCCGAGTTCGCCGAGCATGCCGCCGAGGAACAGGAACACGCCGACCGTTTTGCCGAGCGCATCGTGCAACTGGGCGGCGAGCCCGACTTCGCGCCGGACGGCCTGAAGACCCGTTCGCACTCGGAGTATCGGGAAGGCGAAAACCTCACCGACATGATCCGCGAAAACCTGATTGCGGAACGCATTGCTATCGACACCTATCGCGAGATCGTCCGTTACCTGGGCGACAAGGACGTCACCACGCGGCGGATTTTCGAGGACGTGCTGGCCGTCGAGGAAGAGCATGCCGACGACATGGCCGACCTGCTCGAAGGCCGCGAGTGAGTGAGCGTCATCGCACGGGCGGCATTCGCGTGCCGCCTGGCGATGCGCTGATCGAGATGATGGGGTCGCCTGGCGTGCGGCCATGCGGGCCGCCGCGCCGCGACAGCCAGGCCGACGGAAAAGCCGGACGTCATTACAATGGCAGCTTTGGAGCGATCTGCGCTGCAGCGACGGGAAGCCGATGATTCGAGTGTTGATAGCCGACGATCATGCCATCGTTCGCGGGGGATTCAGACAGTTCGTCGCCGACGAGCCGGATATGTGCGTGGCTGCGGAAGCCGCGACCGGCGACGAAACCATCAGCCTCGTGCGCGAGCAGGCTTTCGACGTGGTGCTGCTCGATATCGCCATGCCGGACAAGAACGGCATCGACACCTTGCGCATCATCAAGCAGGTGCGGCCGGAGCAGGGCGTGCTGATCCTGTCCGGCTATCCGGAAAGCCAGTACGCCATCAACCTGCTGCGGGCCGGCGCTAATGGCTATCTGAACAAGGATTGCGAGCCCGACGAAATCGTGCGGGCGATTCGCGCAGTGGCGCGCGGGCATCGGTATCTTTCGGAAGCGGTGGCCGACACGCTCGCGGACAATCTCGACAAGCCGGCGGCGGGCCGTCCCCACGAGGCTTTATCCGAGCGCGAGTTCCAGATCTTCTGCAAGCTCGCGGCCGGGCAGATTCCGACGGACATCGCCGAGGAACTGCATTTGTCGGTGAAGACGGTGAGTACCTATCGGGCGCGCGTGCTGGAGAAAATGCGGCTCGCGAACAACGCGGACCTGACGTATTACGCGATCAAGAACGGCTTGATCGAATGAACGGCTGAACAGGCCGAGTGTTGAATAACCCGTATCAAGCGGGTGAACCGGCCGGTGCGGCAATGACCGGCTAACCCCGGCCAACCGGCCAACCGGCTAATCGGGTAACCAGGCAAGCAACGTGGGGGCAAAGGAGCCATGCGTGCAACCACGTATGGACCAGTGCAATGAGCGATTCGACCTCTCTTTCCAACGCCGGCCAGCCGCCTTTAAGGGTGCTGCTGATCGAGGATTCGGCGTTGATCCGTCGCAGTCTCGTCGAAGCCATCGATGCCTCCGGCGTGCTGCATGTCGCCGCGTATGCCGATTCGTCGGACGAGGCGATCGCGCTGCTACACGACGAAGCCTTCGATGCGGTGATCGTCGACCTGCAACTCAAGCATGGTTCGGGTGTCCCGGTGCTGGCGTATCTGCAGCGCGAGGGGCTGATCGAGCGCACCTTCGCCGCGGTGCTGACCAATCATGCGCTGCCGGCGTATCGCGAACGCTGCGAACAATACGGCGTGCGCCACTTCTACGACAAGTCGTTTGAATTCGACCGCGTCATCGACGCGCTGCACGACTACGCTCATACGCGCAGTCGGGGGCGGTCGTCGCAAGCCTGAGCGTGCTTTCGTGCCGCAGCGCGTCTGCACGCCGTCGCAGTTGCCGGTCGCGGCGGCGGTTCGCGCTGCACGCCCGCCGCGCCCTTCAGTCGATCAAGCCGCCTTCAGGTTCATAAAACGGATAGGGTCCCTCGGCGCGTTCGACATACGCGTGATGCGTCACCAGTCCGCTGCCCGCGTCATAACGGTGCAGCGCATACGCGGGCGGTTCGAGCATAAATGCGGATGGCGCGTCATCGCGCAGGTCGAGCGCCACCTGATGCGCGGGCGCCGGCACGGCCGAGGCGATGGTGCCGCCAAAGCGCACGAACATCGGCCGGTGCACGTGGCCGCAAATCACCCGCTCGACATTCGGATAGCGCGCAATCAGCGCTTCCATGCGGCTGGCGGCGCGCGGATCGAGACGCAGTTCGTCCATATGCCCGATCCCGCATGCGAACGGCGGATGATGGAGGGCGACGATCACGGGCCGATCCTTTGCCGCATCGAGTTGCGTTTCGAGCCACGCGAGACGCGCGTCGCAGAGCGTGCCCGCGCTTTGGCCCGGCACGATCGAGTCGAGCGCGATCAGGCGCAGCGCTCCGAGATCCGCCGCGTAATGCACGAAGTCGCCGCCGCTGCGCAATTCGGGGCGCTCGCTGAACGCCTCGCGCAGGGCGGTGCGGTCGTCGTGATTGCCGACCAGCAGGTAGTAAGGAATTTCGAGCGGCGCGAGCAGCGTCTTGAGGTGCGCGTATTGCTCGGCGTCGCCCTGGTCGACGAGGTCGCCCGTCATGATCACGACGTCGGGACGCGGCACGAGCGCATTAAGCGCCGCGACGCAGCGCGCGAGCGCGGCTCCGGTATCGACACGCTGGTAAGCAAGCGCGCCGGGCCGTTTGATATGCAGGTCGCTGATCTGGGCAAGCAGCATGATGAAGTGTGTCCTTAGGGATTCGCTGGAATTCGTAGGGATTGACAGAAAGGGCTCACGCCGACGCACATCTACGATAGCGCGATCAGCGCTTCCGGTGTGATCGAAATGCCCACCGGCGTGCCGCGTGCCAGTTCGACGCGGCCGGCCACGTCGACGATCAGTACGTCGGGTGCGGCGCCGCCAATCGTCAGACGGGTACGCTCGCCGAGAAACGCCGCGTGTTCGATCGTGCCGCGCAGATGCGCGCCGGCAGGGTCGGCGAGGTGGGCGTCTTCGGGACGGAAAAACAGTTCGTTATGCTGAGTAAATGGTGAACCCGACGCACCCGACACACCCGACGCGCCCGCGGGAAGCGGGACGGCGCCGCCCGTCGTGGTCAGCACGCCGTCGCGGAGCCGCCCGGCGAGACGGTTGATGGTGCCGACAAACTGCGCGACCGTGCGGTTCGCCGGCCGATAGTAGATGTCGCGCGGCGTGCCGATCTGCTCGATGCGTCCGGCGCTCATCACGACGATGCGGTCGCCGAGTTCCATCGCCTCGGCCTGGTCATGGGTGACGTAGACGGTGGTGATGCCGAGCTCGCGCAGCAGCGTGTTCATTTCGCCGCGCAAGGCGTCGCGCAGGCGCGCGTCGAGCGCGGTGAGCGGTTCGTCGAGCAACAGCACGCGCGGTTGCATCGCCAGCGCCCGCGCGAGCGCGACGCGTTGACGTTGGCCGCCGGAGAGCTGATCGATCGGTTTGTCGGCGTGGTCGGTGAGGCGCATCATCGCCAGCAGTTCGTCGACCCGTTGACGCGCGACCTCCGCCGCCACCCGCTTGATCTTCAGTCCATAGCCGATGTTGCCGCGCACCGTCAGGTTCGGAAACAGCGCGTAGCTCTGGAACACCATGCCCACCTGGCGCTTCTCGATCGGCAAGGCGGTGACGTCCTCGTCGCCAAACGCGATCCGGCCGCCCGCGTCGGGTGTTTCGAGGCCCGCGATCATGCGCAGCGTGGTGGTCTTGCCGCAGCCCGACGGCCCGAGCAGCACCAGCGTTTCGCCGGCGCCGATCTGCAGATCCAGCGGTTCGAGCACACGTGTGCCGCGAAAGGTTTTGGCGCATTGCGTGAGCGTGATGGGAACGGGGGCGAGTTTCATGGCGTGTCGGTAGAGCGGGTTGAAACGGGCTGACGGGCCGCGCGGCGCCTGGCAGACTTGCCGGACGAGACGCTGCGCTGGCCGGTGGCATCGACGCCGAGCCATTGCATCGCCACCAGCAGCGGCATGGTCATGACGAAAAACAGTATGGTGTACGCGCTGCCGATTTCGATGCGCAGCGACGCATAGGTATCGGCGAGGCCCACCGGCAAGGTCTTGGTGTCGGGTGTGTGCAGCATCCACGTGAGGTTGAATTCGCCGATGGAAAGCGTCAGCACCGCCAGCGCGCCCGCGACGATACCCGGCCGCACGTTCGGCAGCACGATGGTCAGAAAGCGCTGCGTGAAGCTGGCGCCGAGGCTGGCGGCGCCTTCTTCGAGCGTGCGCAGATCGACGCTCGCGCAGACCGCCGCCACCGCGCGCACCATGAACGGCAGCGTGAACACCACATGCCCGACGACGATGAACCAGACACTCATGCGAAACATCGTGAAACCGCCGTAGACCACCAGCAGGGCGAGCGCGGAGGCGAGACCGGGCAACGCGATCGGCAGCACCAGAAA
Organism: Paraburkholderia sp. BCC1885; assembly: GCF_900996235.1. Taxonomy (GTDB): domain Bacteria; phylum Pseudomonadota; class Gammaproteobacteria; order Burkholderiales; family Burkholderiaceae; genus Paraburkholderia. Next base: position 387,479 of record NZ_CAAJGM010000208.1, on the reverse strand, counting down.
CTCCTCGATGATGCGCGACAGACGCGTCTTGCTGCGCGCCAGCGCGTAGCCCGCCGGCACGCCGGTCAGAAGCGTGATGACGAGCGTCGCCGCCGCCACTTCGAGCGAGAGGAACACCGAGTCGTGATACTGCGTCCATACCTCGATGACCCAGCGCAGCGTGAGGCCGCTCGCAACACCCCTGAAGTAGTTGACGGTCAGGCCGGCGAGAATCGACATCACGACCGGCACGATCAAGAACGCGCACAGCAGCAGGGTGACGAGCCATTGAGCGGCGGCAAGCAACGTGCGCGACGACACATAAGGCAAAGCGCGGCGCCGGGCGGCGGGTGCGGAGGGTGGTGGGGCCGGCGGCCTTGCGGTTTGGGTCACGGAATTCATGAGCGGTTGATCATTCGCGGAGTTCATCGACAAGCTCAGGCGCTCGCGGCGACCGCCGAGCCGGTGACGCTGCGTGCCAACGCCAGCACGAGCCACGTCACGAGCCCGAGCACGATCGACAGACCCGCGGCCGTCACCATGTTGGCGTTGAGCGTGAACTCGGAGTAGATGGTCATGGGCAGCACGTCGATATCGGTGGCGAGCGTGAAGGCGGTGCCGAACGCGCCCATCGACGTGGCGAAGCATACGGCGCCGGCCGCGATCAGTCCCGGCGAGAGCGCCGGCAACACGATGTCGCGCATGATCTGCCACGGTGACGCACCGAGCGAACGGGCCGCTTCTTCCAGCGACGCATCGAGTTTGGTCGCCGATGCCATCACGGTCACGATCACGCGCGGAATCGAGAAGTACAGGTAGCCGAGAAAGAGCCCGCTCATCGAATACGCGAACACCCAGCGGTCACCCGTGAGCTTTAGCGACAAGGCGCCGATCAACCCCTGGCGTCCGGCCAGCATGATGACCATGAAGCCGACCACCACACCGGGAAACGCCAGCGGAAAGGTTAGGAGTGCCATCAAGAAGCGTTTGCCGGCAAATTCGCGCCGTGCCAAAAGCAGGCCGGAGATGACGGAAAGCACTAGCGTGGTGGCCGTGACAGCTGCGGAAAGCAGCACGGTGGCGCCGAGGCTCGTCATGTAGCGCGGGTTGCCGAGCATTGCACGGTAGGTGTCGAAGGCGTGGCCGTTGCCGCTCAGTTGCACGAGCGCGCCCATCGGCAGCAGCCAGAAAGCGATAAAGACCGCGAGCGCCGGCGCAAGCAGTGCAATGCGCCAGCGCAACGGAAACGTGACGTCGTTCAATGCATCACCTGAAGATACTGTTCACCGAAACTTTGCTGCTTCGCGGCCATCTTGCCGAAATCCACCGCCTTGGCGCGCGCGTAGTCGCTCGCGGGCAGGAATCTGGCGGCGGCGTCCGGGCTCATGGCGTTGGCCCGCACCGGACGCAGATAGGCATTGGCCCACAGTTTCTGGCCTTCGTCGGACAACACGAAATCGAGCACCTTCTTGCCGTTGGCTTCATGCGGCGCACCCTTGACGAGGCTCATCACATACGGCACCGAGATCGTGCCTTCCTGCGGAATCACGAATTCGACGTTGGCCTGATCCTTGTACTTCGCGCGGTAGGCGTCGAAGTCGTAGTCGAGCAGGATCGGAATTTCGCCGGAGAGCACGCGGGCATAGGCGGTCTGCTTCGGCACGATCGGCGCATTGGCCTTGAGCTTGCGGAACCAGTCGAGAGCGGGCTGGAAATTGTCGAAGCTGCCGCCGAGCGCCTGATTCACCGCCACCGCGCCCGCATAGCCGACGAACGCGCTCGACGGATCGAGGTAGCCGATCATGCCCTTGTACTCGGGCTTGAGCAGGTCGGCCCACGAACGCGGCACCGGCTTGCCTTCGAGCGCATCCTTGTTGACGAAAAAGCCCAGCGTGCCGGAATGGATCGCGAACCAGTAGCCTTGCGGGTCTTTCAGGTTGGCGGGGATGTCGTCCCAGTGAGCCGGCTTGTACGGCTGGATCACGCCCTTGTCCTTCGCCTGGAAAGCCGACGACACGCCGAGATAGACGACGTCCGCCACCGGGCTTTTCTGCTCGGCCATCATCTGCGCGATGGCCTGGCCGGAGTTCTTGTTGTCGAACGGCACGCGGATACCGGTCTTTTGCTGGATCGCCTTGATCTGGCTCGCCCAGTCGGCCCATTCGGGCGGGCAGTTGTAGCAGATCGCGGTTTCGTCGGCATAGGCCGTGGCGGGGGCGATCAGGCTTGTCAAAGCCGCGGCCGTGAAGGCCGCGACCGACAGCACGGTGGCGCCCGTGCGTTTGAACGTCGCGGTCAAGGTGCGCATGAGCGGACCGAAGCAGAGGGAACGGCGAGTCACAGCGGGTCTCCTTGGAAGGGAAGAGGCGTCGGGTTGGCGGTCGGAGGTTTCCTGGTTGTCGAGCGGGCCGCTACAGGATGAACAACCAGGCCGCCGATATGCTCGTGCCTACACCAGCGGCTGCATCGAACGGATGCGCGGCACCGCGTCGCTGGTGTTCGAGATCGCGGCGATGGTCGCGCCTTCGCGCAAGCTGTGGGGCAGTGTGAGCGCGAGCGAGGCATCCGTGTAGGTCTGGTCGATGCGCGCGAGAAGACGCTTCCAGGCGGCGCAGCCGATCTCGCGATTCGGCGCGCAGATGCTGGCGAGCGGCGGTTGCAGCAACTCGCCCATGGCGAGGCCGTCGAAGCCGAGGATCGACATGTCCGTGGGAATCTGCAGACGCGCGCGCCGCAGACCACGCATCACCACCATCGCCAGCAGATCGTTGCTGCAGAAGAGGGCGGTGGGGCGGTTCGGACCATTGGTCAGATGCGCGAGCACCGAGGGCGCGAGCTCGTCGGCATTGAAATCGATTTCAAGTGCGGGGGCGGGCGTGAGCCCCGCCTGCTGCATGGCCTGGGCATAGCCGAGGTGGCGCAGACGCGCGCGGTCCGAGGCGGCCAGCGTGCCGGCCAGCATCAGGATGCGGCGATGGCCGTGGGCGATCAGCATGCGCACGCCGTCGTAGGCGGCCTGGCGGTTGTCGACCGAGACCGACGGCCGGCGCACGGTGTCGTTGTGCATCAGCACGTAGAGGAGGCCGTCGTGGTCGAGTTCGTCGAGGAGCGGGTGAGTGTCGGCGTCGGCGACGGTCAGCATCAGGCCTTCGACGCGTTGCTCGCGCAGCGTTTCGATGGCGTGACGCTCGCGCTCGGCGTCGTACTGGGTGGTCATCAGCATCAGACGATAGCCGCTGGCGCAGGCCAGTTCGTCGATGCCTTGCAGACACTCCGCGAACACCGGATTGGCGATCGTCGGCAGGATGACGCCGATCAGCCGGGTGCGCTCGCCGCGCAACTGGCGGCCAAGCGGGCTCGGGCGGAAGTTGAGCGCGTCGATGGACTGGCGCACCTTGTCGAGCGTGACGGGATTGACGGTGTGGGGCGCATTGATGGCGCGCGAAACCGTGGCAATCGAAAAACCGGCGTGTGCCGCGACATCCTTGATGGTGGGAGTCATCGCTGTCGTTTTCACTCGGGTTGTAAACGTTTTCGTCGAGCGATTATCGGGGTGCTTTGTGACTGGCAGATGACTCGGACGGAGCGGGTTTGGTGCGCGGGCGGCGCAATGGTAGAATCGCGTCCGCCCTGCCGGGGTGATGAAATTGGTAAACATAGCGGACTTAAACTATTGAGTGCCCGACCGGAAACGGCCGGTGCAGAACCCCTCAAATTCGGAGAAACCCCTGTTTGCGCTGCGCGCAAGCGAGGCAACGCCGAGCCAAGCCGGCCGTCGCAGGCATGCGAGGGTGCGGAAGGTGTAGAGACTAGACGGGGGGCGCCTAAGGCGGCGCGTGCTGGCGGTTTGGTTGTGCCGTGCAGTCAAGCCGCGATGGTGAAGGCATAGTCCAGCGCACGAACGGGAATGCCGCCCGGTATTCCTGGCGTCGAAAGACGTGGTGTGACGAAAATCCGCCGCTTAACAGCTTGCCGGTTCGAGTCCGGTCCCCGGCACCAGGCCAAAAATCGGACATTCGCACTCAACGCGAAATCTCGGTAAATCAAGGCCTTATCCGATCGTACCTGTTCATCCGTACAGCCACGTTTGACCATTGGGTGAGCAAGTTTGTACACTTGTCTCCCCAAATACTCCCCAAGCCCCTCCCCATGGCATCCATTACGCCCCACAAGAACGGCTGGCGGGCACAGGTCTATGTTAGCGGCATTCGGGATTCCAGGATCCTTCGAACGCAGCGCGAAGCCAAGGCATGGGCTTCCGCCCGGGAAATCGAACTTCAGGCGCAGAAGACCCAGTCCCCGGGTGACCGCCACACGGTTGCGGAGATGTTGCGTAAATATGGGGAGGACGTCTCCCCACAGAAACAAGGCTCGAGATCGGAATTTCTACGGCTGGAGGCATTCATTACCGACTTTCCAAAACTCGCCGCACTAAAGCTATCGGAGTTCAAAACCCCGCAATTGGTTGAGTGGCGTGATGCGCGCCTGAAGGTTGTCAAATCCTCATCGGTCGTACGCGATGTCAATCTGATTCGGAATGCCTTCACGATAGCTAGGCAGGAATGGCACTGGATGGAACACAACCCGTTCGAAGGGTTCCGCGTGCCGCAAGAGGGCCCGCCGCGGACTCGCCGGGTTGATCCGTGGAAAGAAGTCAGACCGTTGTGTCGTCACCTGAAATACCGGACGGGGCATGCGCCTGCGACGAAGAGCCAGGAGGTGGCGCTGGCGTTCATGATAGGGCTCAGGACGGCAATGCGCGCGGGCGAGATACTGAGCCTCGGCAAGGCTTCGCTAGACCTGAAAAAGCGGACGGCGACAGTCCACCACAAGATGGAATATCTGACTGGGAGACCGCGCGTAATTCCGCTATCGAAGCATGCCGTGCGATTGCTGAAGCCGATTGCCGACAGGGAGCAATGCTTTACCGTCACATCGGCATCATTGGATGCGCTTTTCCGTAAGGCTCGCGACCAGCTCAAGTTTGTCGATATGCACTTTCACGACACTCGCGCCGAGGCACTAACTCGTATGGCGCGCAAGGTGGACGTAATGACTCTCGCCAAAATCAGCGGGCACAAGGATTTGCGGATATTGCAGGAGGTTTATTATCGGGAGTCTGCCGAGGATATTGCAGCCAGACTGTGACGGAGAGGAAGTGCCGGATTCGGCTAAAGGACGCGCTACCGAGGTAGGCGATTGATGTGCGCGATGCTGTACGGGCGAATCAGTAGGGGACGGCATGAAAGAGCCTAGATTCGATGTCTACCGGCTGGAAGTCTTTGAGCCCGTCTACACGGCTTCAGTACAGATCGGCGACGAGAAGCGGGAGGTATCTATTTCCTTAGGCGGTGCGTTGGTTATAGATGTCGTTATCACCGATAGGGACGAGTTACGCGCTCATGTCTACAGCGCCATGCACTACAACTGCGGCGATTTGTGGATCACATATCTTGGTGAGCGTCGGCTGATAAAGCATTGCGCGCAGTTTGATGCGGAATACGGGATTTGATTTGCGCGAAGGCGCTAAGAGGGGTGAGCGACACAGCCGATAGACTGTAACCGCCGAATACAGGAAATAGGCTGTTAAGCCTGTGGCAGGTTAGCCGTGACCGCCGGCAGCGGATGATCTGCAACGATTGGCAGGACGCCGGCCGGCTTGCCGATATGGGTCAACAGTCTGGGGTGCATGCCGCCAAGAGGTAGGTTAGGCACCGGGTCCGAACCGTTCCTCCACAGATGCAGTGGCACCTTGGCGAGCAGGTTCCGCAAGGTCAAGTCGAAACTCACGCGTGCAGGTTCGAAGGCATACACGGCAAGCGGCGGACTGCCGGCCAGGGTAAGCGCAGCAGCAGCCAGTAGAGACAGGCTTCCGCCAAGCGAATGGCCGACCAGCGTTACCGGCTTCTCGCCAATCGTCGCAATCACCTGGGACGCGAAGTCGGACCATGCACAGTAAAACCCGGCGTGGACTACGCCCATACCCGCGACCGGTATCGGAATGGCATCAAGATTGTGAATCCACGAATCGACGTCATCAGAGCCGCGAAACGCCACAACCAGCCCGCCCGCCGTATCCCGCACGATCGCACGGGAGGCGCTGTCTGCGATGCCAATATCTGGAGGGGCATCATAGGCGAGTTGGGCCAGGGCGGCGTAGTCCCTGACGTTCATTACTTGCTCGCAGGTGCCGAAGCAGCAACCGGAGCGCTAGCCGGCGCAGTCGCGACGATCGCCTTGTTCAATGCGCAGAACAGGCCATTCGCATCTTCTGCGAGTGCGACGTCAGGCAGTGCGGTAGCCGCAGCGGCAGCGCTTGCAAACGCTTCGCCAGCCGGACACGCGGCGACGATCGAGGTCGCGACGGTCTGCAGTGCGCCAGCAGCAGCGCCATTGACTGCCGCGACGTTTGCGCCGGCAGTCTGGATTTGTGCAGCGGTACAGCCGGCAATAGACGCGACAAGAGCTGCCGCGAGGCATAGTTTCTTGAACATGGTGATTCCTTCAGAGGGTGCCGCGGGCGCGGCGGGGGATTAAAACTGGAAGTGAAGCTTGGTGCTGATCGACCAGGTTTTGGCGGTCTTCTGCATCTCGAGACTGCCGGTGGTGGAGCGGTTGAGTTCGACGTAGGCCACGCAGCACGAAGCGTCGTAGGTCGTCGGATTGACTACCGGAAGCACGACGACCTGAACGCAGCCAACAAACATAAAACTCAGGACAATCATCAGCGCCATCCAGCACAGCAATGCAACAACGAAGCGGCAGCGGATCACGATGCCGGTGTTGCGGGTGCTGCAGGCTTGCCGAGGCTGATCGGCAGCGAGAGCACACCGTGCCATCCGGTAATGATGCCGATCATTCCAAACGCGGCATCGCGCAGCATTGGATCGTTGATGTGCAGGAAGTCGCAGACGGCCAGAAACACGAACAGCAGGCCGACCGAGACGGGCTTGATGAGATCACTCATGGATGCTCCTATTGCTGGTGGTGGATGACTTCGATTGCGGAGAATTGATAGCCCTCCTTGGCGTACTTCTGCGCTACCCATAGGGGGAAGGGCATCGTGTGCAGTCCTTCGTCTTTCCCGATGTGATGGGCCTTGCAGAGCAACATGCCGTTCACAGTCATGTCGTCAACGAACTGCGTCCAGTCGGTGAAGTTGTCCCAGTCGAATGCGCGTACCTTTTCTCCCCAGACGCCGGCCCGCGCATCTGCCTTGAATCGGTCCCAGTCGATGAGTTCTGCGAGCGAGCGCTCGATGGGGTGGTGGTGGGCTTCGAGCGGATGGCCAGATTCCTCGGCTGTGGCATTGCAGATGAAGCAGCGGCCGTCGCGCGCGATCAGCTCTTTGCGAGTGCGCGTGAATAGTGCGGTCGTGGTGCGCGGGTCATGGCCGGGAATGTTCACTTCGACCGACAGCGTTTCTTTCTCTTCGTGGATTTGTTCGACAGTCATGTGGTGGCCGTAAACGCAAAAGCCGCCCGGAGGCGGCGGTTTATACCTCGCGATTGAATGGCGAGGTATAGGTGAGGGGATTCGGGATCAGGCGACTGGTTCGTCGGGCATCTGTCCATACTCGATCGCATAGCAGATGCGCTGTGCACGGGCGCCGACCTGCCCATACCATGCAGAGGCTTTAAATCCGGCTGCCGCAACGGCATACGACCCGCGCTGTAGGGCAAAGAGGGCGTTGTGAAATCCGAGCAGCCCAGCAACGCCGATGTTGAACGCAACATTCGCAACGCACCGTTGGCGAACGACGTCGAGCGAGACCCACCACGGCAGTGACGCGTTCAGGCCGGCGAACGTCTCTTGCAAGGTCTGCGTGAGAAGTTGATCGACCTGCGCATCGGAGAGCGGGTATGTCCAGCCGACGGGCAATGGATGCGCATTCAGGTTGAATCCGACGCCCACCGTTTCATTGGGTGGCGTGGCTGTGTCGAGATACGGCACATAACGCACGCCCTCATCGCGCCGCAACTCGGCGATGAGCAGGGCTAGATTGGCGGGAGTCATAGCCACGTCACGATCAGCTTTACGGCCGCACTGGCCCAATCGGGGATCGATTCGTGATGCACGATGCGGATCAGCGTCCACAGTCCGGCCAGCGGTAGCACCACCGGGATGAACACTTGACGCAACATGAATTTCCACGCCGCAGCGAGCCGGCACAGCATTCGCGCACCCGCAGCTACATCACTCAGGATCGCGCGGATAAACGCGGTGTCTTCTGCGACCGTCTTTGTCAGCGTCGTGTTCTCCTTGATTGCTGCGTCCTGCGCATTGAAGCGCTCGACAACGCTGCGGCGAAATTCGACTTCAGGCATGTCGATCATGTCTTTGGCGTCCATGGGGCCCCGGAGAAATGAAAAAGCCGCCCTGCAGGCGGCTGTTGGTCGAATCTTTATTTGGTGCTTGACGCCTAGGCGGATTCCGCCTAGCATGTTGTTCATAGGAAGCGCACTCGCGCGGCCGCCATCCGAAAGGAACCCATCATGCGATACCGCTTTCGCGCGTTCACGCGCACTGGATCAACCCAACATGCTCTTTCGCCCGCCTACGGTGGCCCAGCTCAAGCAATGGAAGGCCTCGCTCGGGTATTCCGGCGCAAGAATGGCCCAGATACTCGGTATGAAAACCAGTCGGCGTTGGCGCGACTACGCGGACGAGAACAAGCCGCAAGGCATCCCGCCGGCGAACCTTTTCATGGGCGCGGCCCTAGTCATTCTTCCCGCATCGGAGATCGAACTCGTTCTCGAGAAAATGCGCGAGATCGGCGCGACTATCGACCTGGACGCGGAATCCGATTCCCCGGTGCAAGGTGGCGAGCAGGAGCAATAGCTGCCCTCACCGCTTGCGCACTCTCTGCTTGCGGTGGCGGATCACAAAATCCCGCGCCGGCAGTCAAAGCCATTCCCGCTATTGCTCCAGCGGCTTCGCAGGCAGTTGAGGCCAGTGCGCCAGTTGCGGCTTCGGTGCCAGCATCGACGCCCATCGTCGCAGTCGTGGTTTATGGCGACGACCAGATGATGGGCGATGCTCCCAACGCTTACGGCATGGTCTCTATGGTCGCGCCCAATGAGCCAGCCGTACTTCAGACGCTATTGCAAGCGCAGTTCAACGACCTGGGCGTGACTGTGCGGAGCGGGGCAACTGGCGGCACCGCCAGCAGCCTGCAAAACGAATTGGACGGGATGGACGGTGGCGGGCAGGCTGAGCCCGCTCGCATGATTCAATCGGGCGCCAGGATCGCAATTCAGGCGCATACACTAAACGACAACCTGGGCGGCGAAACGGTCGACCAGTACGCGGCCTATCTTGGCCAGTGGATTCAGGATGCGCGCGCCAGCGGGATTCGGCCAGTCCTTGAAGAGGCGGCGCCTACGTGCGACACTGACCATCCGCGATTGCCGATCTACGTGTCCGCGATGGATGCGGTCGCCAAACAGTACAACGTACCGGTTATCGCGCAATACGCGTACGTGCAATCAATTCCGGACTGGCAAACACACATGCTCAACTGCCTGATTCCGGACGCATATCTTGACGCGCTGAAAGCAAAACAGGAACTGACGGTCATTGCACCTCTCGTCGAGGCCGTTATCGGGGAATGATCCCGTTCCTTACTGGATCTTCCCGTCTGATGTAATATCCGCTTCACAACAATTTGACGCCGTCCGAGGGCGATGTGAACAACTCAAAACTACCCGCTTTGACGTCGCTGCGCTTCTTTGCTGCAGCGGCGATCGTCCTTGAGCATTCGATCCCTTATTTTCATACCGGGGAAGCATTCGCCGCAAAGTACATCCTGATTCAGGGTGTAACGTTCTTTTTCGTATTATCGGGCTTCATTCTGACGTATCAGTACGGCAACCTGAGTGGCGTTGGCGAAGGGCTCCGCTTCGTCTATAAGCGCATTGCCAAGATCTGGCCAGCGCATATTGCCACGATGCTGGCCTTCTACGCGTTGCTGGTTGTCGGTGTCGGCATTGCCTATGACCCATCGACGGAAATGTGGGCCGCAAATGCGTCCCTGCTTCAGGCATGGGACCCGACTCCTTCCGGATATTTCGCCTTCAACAGCGTGGCGTGGACACTCTCGGTTGAGCTTTTTTTCTACGTGTCATTTCCAGTGCTCATCACGAACTTCGATCGTACGTGGCACGTGAAGTTGGCTGGCGCGGCGGTACTCGTGCTATACGCCATCAGTCTCGCAAACAACATGGGCGCAAAGTCGTTCGACGGACAGGATGTTGCATCGATCGGATCATGGGTCTATATATGGCCGCCCGCCCATCTGGTCGAATTCGTGCTTGGCATGGTTGCTGGGCATCTCTGGAAGAAATACAAGAAACATTTCGATGACAAGTGGATGTCTACCGGCGCCGAAATCTTTGGCATCACTCTGGTCCTCATTGGTTCGGCAAAGATGCCTGGTCTCGCATGGCGAATGTGGGCTGCCGGGTATATCGGCGAAGCCAGTCGGTCGTGGCTTTCCGTCAGCGGATCAGCGCCGTTCTATGCCGTTGGCGTTTTCCTGATCGCGAGCGGCAAAGGGTACATCGGACGCGCACTCTCGATTTCGCCACTGGTCAAGCTCGGCGAGATCAGCTTCGCGATGTATCTCGCTCACCAGATTATCGTGCGCGTCTTACAGCTCAAGCCGTCGATGCTTATGTGGCCGACCGGCTGGACGATGGAGGCGCAATTCGCGTACTACTGGTTGGCGACAATCGCGGTGTCTGCCGTGCTTTGGTTTGCCATTGAGAAACCGTGTCAGTCGCTGATGATATTTGCGATTAAACATCGCGTGCGCGTATCGACCAGTACCAGTCAAATTGCGGAAAATCAACGCGGCAAACTCACTACTGTAGGCGCACCACCCGTGAACGAAAATACCGCAGTATCGCCATAGGACAGAAACATGGGCTGTGTTGGCGGGAAGTTTTCAACTGCGGCGCCGTTCCGATAGAGCACGATGCCCGTCAGAGATGCGGGCGTCGTCACTAGGAGCGTTTCGCCGCGGGGCAGCGCCGAGGTATAGATGAACGGGCTCGCGCCGACCGAGATGGCGTTAGTCGGCAAACACTGGTCGCTCCACTTTTTCGTCAGGCAGTTGTAATTCACCCCAATATCGCTTGAGGGATCGAGATTGGTGATGCCGTTTCCAGACAGGGCCCGGCCATATCGGATGCGATCAACCGCGATTCCTTTCGCACCCAGATTAACTGTAACTGCATCATGGTTGCCGCCGACAAGACGGCTGGCAACAGAGTTGCTCGTGAAAACAACGTGGGATGAGGTGTCGATATCTTCGAGCGTGGTGTACTGACCATCGCACGTGATATCGGTGCCGTTCGTCTCAAAGTCCATGTCTCGAACCTTGTCGTTGAGCGCACCGCTTAAAAGTTGCATACCGTAGCCGCTACACCCTTCTATATAGCCGCCTTCGAAGTGGTTTCCGAGAGTGCCGGACAGATATGCGCCAATCGTGCAGCCATCGACCGATGCCTTGATCCGGCAATACGACGTTTGCTCATTCGACTTGCGGGCACCCAGGGATACGCCAGCCAAGGGCTGCGCGTTCATATACCAGCCGCCGGTCTCATCCGGCGTGACGACGGCATTGATATCGCAATCCACCAACCATGAAGTCAGCAGTCCGGCGCTCTGCGCGCCCGCTCCGTAGACGCGAATGTTGATCGAGCTACGCAGTAGCGCACGGGCATAGCAGGCGTTCTGCGCTGTGCCCGGTGCTTCCAGAATGAAGTTTCCGGCACCCCCGAAATTCACGTTGGAGGTCTTTTGCGGTGATGTAGCGCCCCCGTCGATTGTGACGGCATCCCCGGTGCCGAAATAGCGCAGATGCACATCGCCGACCGCCTCGAAAAACAGGCCCGGGATGGCCCAATTCGGGCTCTGACTGTAGCAGACAATGCCCTCGTGTGAAGTCAGTTTCGGCAACGGGTTGCCTGCTGCGACTTGCGCCGCGAACCACATCGCGCACGCGGCAAGGGCGCCGTCATTATTCGAGACGTTGGCCTGGTTGGCGCCATAAATGACGCCATAGCTACTCAGATCGATCGAAGCCATCGCCTTCCTTATGCGAGTTTTGCGCGAAGCGCGGCAACAGCGGAGTCGATCGACTGAAGGCGCGTTTTGTCGCCAGTCAGAATGAAATCCCGAACGGCGCGGGGCTGCTTGTCGCGCTCTATCGATGCGATCTGCATAAGAATCGATTCATCCGCGGCATATGCTTTTTCTTGGGCGGTCAATGCGCGCGCCGGGATGACCGTGACAATGCCGTCATCTGATACTTCAAACGTTTCGCCAGGGTCGCCTTGCAGCCGATTCCGGGCCTTCAAGTATTCCGCATCCTCAACGTCGATGAGATCATTTGGCAGATTCGGATACTCGATGTCATGCGGGTAGAAACTGTGCGTAGTTTTCGAATAGCGGATCATTTAATGCCCCACAGCGATGTAGTTGCAAGTCAGTGTGGCGAGACTGCCATGCCCGTTAAATCCATTCACCGTAGGGGTGTCATACCAGGACGCGACGATTGATGTCGATGCACTGGAAACGGTTGTGGCGATGCCAGTGGTAGCGACGGGGAACGGGATCGGGTAGGTCACCGTCACCGGAGCACCGGGAGTTGCGGATGCTGTAAATGAGCTGAACTGTATGATCAAGCCACCGGGGAACTTCTGAAAGCCAGTACCATTCGCAAACAGGAACGACGATCCAATCTGGCCGTCGCCGCTCACGATAAAATTGTTCGCGTTGTTACACAGGACGTCGACGCAGCTATTAGACGGAATTGTGAACGACGTGCCGCCGACCGTATTGAAAGGCCCCTGGATCGTGCCGCCACTCTGCGTTTGAATCGTGATGGTCTGCGACGAAATATTTACGATTCGAGTTGAGACGGACGCGAACGCACTAGTCGTTACGGGCAGCGTTATCGTGAATGGTGATGCAGCATTGAGGCAGGCGACGAACGAACCGAGATTGGCCGTCGTAAGCGTCGTGTTGGAAGATGGTCCCAAGACCCCATTGAAGCCGGCCCGGTTCTGCCAGACAAAGGCGGTGCTAGCCATCTTCGTGCTGTTATCGAACTGCGCTGGCGTCGCAAGATTCAGTCCGCTAGCAAGCTGCCCCAACTGCACCGCATGCTGGGATGCAGTGGCGGGGGGAACCTGCTGAGCACCGCCGACGCATTCGTAGAGCACCCAGCAGAGATTGCCCGAGTTGAGGAGCGGGTCGACGAACGAGACGAGCGTCGCAACGCCGTTGGCAGGCAGTTCGCCGCCCTGAAGCACTGCGCCGCCGAGACCATAAATCGGAGCCGTCGCCAGTCCGTCGGGGGCGTAGGTCGAGGTTCCCGTGTTCAGGTGCGCAATCTTGACCGTCTGCGTGAAGCCGGTTGCCGTCGGCAATGCGGTAAGCGGAACGGGATTCGCCGCGGTGTAGGCGTTTGCCGTGCCGGTATCGGTCAGGATGATCTTGTTCTTGGAAGCCGCATTGACGGCGTTCGTGAAGTTCGTCAGAAGTGTCGCAGTCGTGCCATCGTCGATCGCCGTCTGGCCGGTCTCGGCCACGATGAATGAAGCGATGACGGCCGCCATAATGCTTGACTGGCGCCAGACCTTGTTCAGTTGCGCCGAGGTCGCAATGCCGGCAGTAAAGCCGCCTTGCGTGAGCGTGGTATCTGCGGCGTAGGTCGCTTGCGAGATAACGTTCGCGCTGCCGCCTACGGCGAACGGGATGAAATCATTTTCAGTGGTCATCGGTGGCCCAGAAATGCAAAAGGCCACCCGGAGGCGGCCTATCGTGTAAAGCTGAAGAGGGTGTCAGGCGACGGAAACTGCCCAAGCGCCTACGTCGAAACCTGATATCGAGGAATTTTCGGCATCGAAGCCGAAGATCGGGACGTCTGGAACGCTCTGCGTGTAATAGAAGGTGATGCCCACGCCGGCCGGTCTCAGGTTGAGATAGCCGCCCGTGAATAACGCCAGTGTCACCGCATCTGGAGTTGGTCCAATCAGCGCAACCGTCATGGTCATGTCCTGACCGTCTTCGATCAGGATGCTGTAACCCAACGGCTCAAAGATCGTGTTCCAGGCGGTGTACGCACCGGGGACAGTTCCATCCCAGTTGTTTGCGGCGATGACCGCGTACAGCAGGGTCCGATAGGCGTTATCCGGAAGCGATACCAGGCCCGTAGTCGGGTCGAACGGCCCTAGCCATGTTCCTTGATCGAAGCCAAGACCGGACGTGTCGAAACTGAAATAGACGCCCGTCAGGGGGATGGACAGGTTGCGCGAGACGCCGACCCATTGGCCGACCCAATCCAGTTGCTGGCCGACCGCATCATCGATATCGAACAGACCCGGAATTGATGCCAGCATGTTCTGGCGATCGACTGCCCATTGACCGAGCAGCGAGACCATCGCCATGAAACGTGGCTTTTCATTGTGCTCACTGGTGATGAGCGACGTGTACTGGGAAAGTTGTACCGTCATCACGTCACCAGATTGATATCAGCCGCCGCGCACTCCGCACCCTCGTTGAATGCAATCGTCAGGTCGCCGTTCGCATATACCTGTGCGCCGGCGTCAATCGTCTTACCGCTCGCGATGGCCGGCGTGAACGTGACCGCATTCCCCGCGATACCAGTGATGACCGCAGTCAATTGCGAACCGTCTACCTGATTCACGATGATCGAGCGCCCATTCGCCAGGCTCGCGACGTTCTGGATATTGATCGTGCTAGTGCCAGAGGTGTACGGGCCGCCGGTCACAACCATGTCAAAGCGACCCTGATACAGATTCGAAATGGGCAGGTTGTACGTGTTGCTGAGCACGTCGAGTTGAGCCTGCGTGAGGCTGGAACTGTTCGTCGCTGCATCCCCCGAGAGGTTTGCAGGACCGAACAGTTTGCCAAGCATGGAATCCTGACCAATCGCGAAGCCAGACAGGTAGGCTGCAATCGCATTGACAATCAGCGTGCCGGTCGTCGAGACAAAGCCGGTTAGAGGAACGATGGTCGCCTGAACGAAAATACTGACTTCGGACAGTTCGAACAGATTGATCGTGATGGGGACGCCGGCGGGGTCCCGGACGGTTTCCGAGGTCGTTCCGAATGTCCCCGTCCCAGGAGACTTCTTTGCCTCGATGGTCTGGGCAATCGTGACAACGTTGCCGCCCTCGGCCACTACTGCGATGGAGTGCCCCGGAATGCCGTTGCTATCGGTCGTGCCAGTGTCGTTCTCGTAGATTGCATAGCGCCCAATACCGGGCGTGTTGGCGACGTTTGCGATAATCGCCTGCAATGGAGTCTGCGCCGGCAGTGACGTTGATACAGCCTGTTGCTGACGAAGCGCGGCATCCGTCTGAACCGGATTGCCGGGTGCCGCAGCCGACGGATTGGAGACCGACTGCCAGCCGGGTTGCGGGTTGTAGATCGTTGAGATGGCCCCGGCGATTGCGGTGATCGCGCCAGGTTGCTGCGCTACCGCAGTGACGGCAATCGTCCCTGAAATGGGGATTTCAACGGTGGCCGGCAGGTTCCACAGGTTCTGATTCGTATCTCGCGCGACGCCATTCGTGATGATCGAGCCCACCTGGCCGCCCACGTCGACCACGGCGGAACTGTTGCTCGAGGAGGCACGGCGAATACCGTTGATCTTGACCTGACTCGAGAGTGCGGCGCCTTGGGCATAGGTCGGCGAGTAGCCGTTGTACGTGGCGATGTCGGCCTGGTTGCCGTCATTGATGGTCTGAGCCCACAGCGCAAGCATCTGTCCATCCTGGCTATCAGGCTGAACATAGGAATCACTTCCGTAGATGCTCAAAAAGCTCGCGGTCAGGCTGGAAAGTATGTCCGAGTAGGTAGGCGCAGATATCCCGGTCGACGAGATCGTGCATGCGAGCGTCGGAAGTGGAAAGGTCGTTGCCATCAGGTGCCGTTCGTAACAGTTGTGGTGCCGTAGATCGTGTCGACCGTTACGGCCCAGATAAACTCGCGGGTCGTCGGATTCAAATAACTGGCGTATTCAACGATTTCACTCACGCCTTGCGTTTGAAGAATCACGGTTTGCACGGCTAGGTCGCGCGTTGATTCGGTACCGGCGCCGAGGATCTGGTCGTATGGCGTGCCGGCCGTCTGGTCTAGGAACCACTCACCCTGCATTAATTTGAGTCTGGTGAGGATTGCCTGACCTACGGCAGCGGGCGAATTTATGAGGAAATTTTGGCCTGCTTGCCCCCACGTGTAGTCGCCGTTGGCGTCGAGCATTCGATAGCGCATGTCTTATCTCATTGGGGCGGCCCGCCCAATCCGGTGCCGCCAGAGTTTGTATGCTGGTGCGTGCTGTCGATCGCATGACCGTTCGATGTGATCGAGCCGACGAACTGGACGGTGCCGGTAATCAGCGACGCCACACCACTTGCAACGCTGCCAGTCATCCCGGCAAGCCAGGACAGAAGGCCTTGAATAATCACCGCTCCGCTGAAGTTCGATTGCGGTGCATTGACCGTGAATCCACCTGGCGCGGTAATCGTCACTTTCTGGGTGGATGGGTTCAGGTCAATAAAGGTCGAACCGTCGTTGCTGCGAAGCTGCGCGCTTGATGTGCTAATTCCGCCGATCAGCGTCGCCTGAGAGAACGGGCCGACGAATGCGAAACCGTCGGACAGGTCGTGCATGCGGAATTCGGATTGCACCTGAATTCCGCCGGCAGACCACCACGCGTCTATGCAGCGCGAGGCGAACGACACCACGCATTCATCATTCTTCGCTACTGGAAACGTGAAAGTGCAGCCGCCGCCGCGCTGGTAGACAATCGGGCAGTCAAGCAGCAGGGGTAAGGCAGTCCATACCATCGAACCATTCGGCGCGCGCACCTGGCACATGATCGCCGGCTGGACATTCACCGTTCCGTTACCATTGACGGCCTCGATGAAGCCTGGCATCGTGGTCCAGATTTGCGCCTGCCGGCCGTCAAGAGCAGTTTGAAGCGCCTCCTGACTATCATTTACACGCTCTATCTGGAGCATTGGAGACCATTATGAAAAAAATGATTCTTGTTTCAATGCTCGCCCTGTCGGCATGCGCAACGCAGCAGCCGTGGGAAGCCCAATTGCCATTGGCAAGCCAGTTGTCAGGGCTGTCGAATCAGGGCGCGAGCGATGCAGACGTAAAGCCTCAACCAGCGATAAGCCAGATTGATCAGCCCGAGATGACTATTGCCGCCGCTCCGACACCAGTAGGGCATGTATCTCTCGCGCCGAAAGTGCCAATTCAATCGATAGCCAAAGGCATCGATCTGGTTGACGGCGCGATCGTCTGCCCTTCGATGGATGAGGCAAACTGGCTTTTCGGCCAGATCAATATGGCGCGACACGCGCGACTTTCATTGCCGGCCGATCTCCGCAGACGCGCAGCACTCGTCAATGGATATGACGTTGGCGAAGAGCCCAATCCTTCCGACTACCGATGTCAGTTCGTTCCGGCGGGGACGCCCATGAATGTCAAGATGGAGGGCGGCTATCTTCCCGTCGTCTGGGGAACCATGAAAGATGGACGTCCATTTGCAGGGGTCACAAATCCCCAGATGATCGAACGCTAGCCGGCCACCGAAACCGAGTCATTCTGGTTTGGCGCAGTCGTATCGACGGCGAGGCAAACGATGTCTACGTACCAGTCATTCGCCCGGGTATCGCCGCTGAAGGTGGCTAGCATCACCCGATAAAATCCGGCCGCAGTTGTCGCGTTTGCGACCGCAGGCGAATACTGCAAACCCTGCTGCTGTTGCGTTATCTGGTTGATATCCGACTGGGCAATCTGCACCAGACACCCGATGCGAATCAGTGGGTTGAGCAGCGCCCGCGCCGTGACGCCTTCATTCGTGATTTCAGGAATTCCGATCAAGCCGGTGGTCGATGAAAGCACAACCGCTTCGCCGGGGCGATATCCCGTAATCGGCACCACAACGAACTGACCGTTTTGCAGTGACCAGCGATACCCGTACTTGTCAGCCCAATCCCGTGCGTAGTCCCTCGTCATCCCGAAGAGGACTTTCCCCCTCGACAAGGCTTGTGCCTGTCCCGCACCCGCACCGGCAACCAGGCCTTGTGCATCGCTGGCATACTGAACCGGCGCCACACCATTGACCGAGGGAGCCGACTGGATCGCGTTGATGACCTGTTCGGGCGTCTGGCCCGCGGCGAGCGATAGACTGATAACCGCGAAGTTATAAAACTCGTCCCCGTCGGCAGCCCAGATATCCAGGTACGAATCCACATTACGTTCACGCCCCGTCGCGATCTGCTTGATCGTGCCTTGGAATATAATGCCGTAATTACCCGATTCGTAACCTGCCTGTAATGTTACGGTCGTGAATTCCTTCTGGATCGTCTGGACCGTGGTCGGCGCCAGGTTGTAGATGCGGACATACAGCGTATTCGGAGCTTGCGTGTCTGCGTTCCGGGTCTGGAATTTGAATCTGAGTTGCGAGAGATCAAGGCCCTGCGTTCCAGTGCTCACGATCAGACTGGCCTGTCTGCCGAATTGGTTTGCCATATCTTTCCGTGAAAACCGATGTCGCCACTGTCAGCTTCGAGATTGCGCAGGTATCGCGCGAACACGTGCTGGGCGTTATGTTTCCGAAGAGCAAGGCAACCGCTTACCCGTCCGTCGTAGCGATCAGCAAAGGCGCAGACCGGTATTGGGAGGCCGAAACAAATGGGCTCCTTCACCACTTCGCGGCATTCGGCCGGACGCCAGAGCAGATATCCCGTGCACTTGCCGTCGCGAATTACGCCAACACTATGACCGCGGCGCGCTTCTACGCGCGAGGACTGCCGCTTGTCGACCTTGGGCGGCTCTACGAATCGCTAAAGTGCTATGTCCAGTCGTTGTCCTGCCACGATCCGCGCGCGCACTGTATTCGCGTTGTGCGGAATAGCGAGGACGGATTTGATTACTTCGTGCCGTGCAACCTGATCGCGTCACGCTGGCCGACATGGAAAATCAGCCGACTGCATCCAGCCAGTGCGCAGGACCAGTTACAGGCCATGGCCGTCGAGGCTGGCTGCGACTGGTGCCCGAACTTTGACGCGACCGGGCTTAAGCGCGCCGATGGCACGGATCGCATCGAGCACCATCAGCAAAACGTGATCGAATGGCCGTCAGTCGACGATAGCGTATAGATGCCCGGTTGAGCCGAGATCGGCAAACGTCGGCACTACATCTGGCGCATTATCAGTTTGTGCGATCAACTGAAAGCCAAAGTTGAGATAGCCGAACTGTTCAAGCAGGTTGGCACCGGTCACCATCGGAATGCCCGACAGGATCGGATTCCCGCTTGAGTCCGCAATGTTGATGATCCACGACGCGTTCACCCAATTCCATGTGACCGTCAACGTGTAAGTCGTGCCCGCTATCGCGATGCCGAACATCTGCGGCTGCGGCGATAGCGGAATCTCGTAGGGCGTACTCATGGCGCTGCGTTCACGTTATAGGTGGGCGATGGAAGCAGGGATTGCGTTCCCATGTTCACCGTCGAGCCATTTTGCTCCGGATTGGCCATTACCGACGAATCTGGCACGGTCACCGTTTGCGTCACGGCCATCAGGATTTGTCGGAACGACACGCGGATCAGCGACGAGTTTTCCGTGTGCTGGTCGGTCGTCTGGACCACGCTCTTGATGAGCATGTTCTGATAAACACGTTTGCCCGTGTAGACGTCGAACAGGATGCGGTTCTGCTGCGCCGAAAGCAGGCTGTTGTAGGCGGTCGTGATCGTGTCCTGGCCACCGTTGAGCAGGTTGATGATGCCGCCCGCGAATTGCACGGCGCCGATGATTGCCTGAGCCACCGGACTTGCGTTCGCAGCAGCCCCGATCAGCGCGTTGATTGGGCTATTCCCGCTAGGGCTATTCGACCACCCGCACGTGACGATTACCTCTGACGGACGCGAGAAAGCGTGATCCGAAATCGTCGAACCCTGCTCGACTGGATGCTCGGTGATCTCGGTTTCGTCGCTATGCATCTCCTCGACGGTTGCCTGGGCGATGATCGCGCCATCGGTAGAAGCGTAAAAGCCGCGCTTGGGCTTGATGGTCAGCAACTGGAGCGAGAGTTGCCCGGCCGCCGCCACGTTTCCCAGAATGCTCATCGCACCGCTCCAGCGAAGTTACGCACAAGATCGCCATAGATCCGGTATTGCTCACCAGCCACGGCGCGCGCAGTTCCTTGCGGGTCTGAGGTGCCGGCAATATGGAAGGTGTTCGTCTGCGTCACGGCGACAGAGCGGTTACTGTTCGTGCCATTCACACCGAGGCGTGCGCCGCCCATGCCATTCGTTACGCGGTTGACGTAATCGAACGTCTCCTGCGGCAGATGCTGCGCCCAATCGGCACCGAATCTGGAGATATCCTTGTCCAGGTTTCCTTCGCCCCAGTTATACCCTGCAATGGCTTTCGTAAGATCGCCAGCATAGTGATTCATAAGGTCAGAAAACTTGTGGGCTGCGGCCTGCGCCGATTGCTGAAGGTCATTTGGATCGGCTAGGCCATATTCTTTGGCCGTGTCGTCCATGAAGCCGAAGTGGCCTTTGGCACCCTTGGGTGACCGCATGTTCCTACCGCGCGACGACTCCGCATACCAGTCGCTATCCAGAAGTCCCTTAGGCAACCCGAACTTGTCTTCCAGCGAGGAGAAAAGCGCAGCAGAGTCGACTGAATTCGATCCAGATGAAGTGGCCGCCCGTGAAGGCGATGCGGGCACAGAAGGAGACGGCAATGCATCGTAGGTAGTGCCAGACGTAGACCCATGTGCATTCGTATCGGCACGACTAACGAAATGCCCAGTTCCACCGTAGTTGAACGCCTTTTTGATGTTTTCCCACGTGGCGCTCCAGTCGCTTCCGCCGACACCGCCAGTCGGGCGAGCGCCGCCATTGCGCGGAACGAAGTGGCCGCCAGGCGTATTGTCGGCCATCGTCTTGATGGCTTCGTATGCGCCGTATCCGAGTAGGCCATATCCGCTCAATCGACCAAGCAATCCTACGAGACCCGCACCGCCTACGGCTGATCCGGCTTCACCCAGCTTACCCAGCGCTCCAGCAAGTCCGGCTATTTCCAGGGCGACGCCAGCAAGCTTGATGCCCACCAGTCCAAGCAGGATTCCCTTTACGCCACCCAGCGCATCAACGACCTTATCTATCTCCGAAGTCGTCTTGTCCCAGTCGATATTATTGAGCCAGTTCGCCAGCCTCTGAACGGCGTCGGCGATTGCGCTGGCAACGTCTCCCGCATGGGTTTCGCCCCACTTTTCGAACCGATCAATCAGCGGCGTCAGGACGGGCACAAGCTTGGACTCAATGACAATCCACAACTTGTCAAAATCGCTCGTTACGCGACGGATGGCGTTATTGAAATCGACGCCGGATGCAGCGGCCTGGGCTGGATCTATACCCCAGGCTTTCAGACTCTCGGTATATTTCTTCTGCTCGGCTTCCAGTTTGGGAAGGCCATTTTCCAGCATCAGCAGCGTGTCCGGATCAATGCCGAACAGACCCGCATAGGCGGCAGCCACATACGGCTGCATGCCCTTCATCTTATCGATGAAGCTATCGAATTTCTCGGTCGGATCTTTGCCGGTAACGCCCAGCGAAGACAGGAGATTGTCCGTGCCTGGATTCAGCCGCAGCGTGCGCGTGAAGCCTTCGAGCGACGATTGCGCCTGGTCAGCCGTCAAGCCGATCTGGCCGGCGGCGTAGCGCAGCGCCATCAGGTTACCGACGGTCGCGCCCGTTCGCTGCGATGCGTAGTAAAGATTCTCCATCTGGCTGGAGATGACCTTCACACCAGCAACAATACCCGCGGCAGTCGCGGCCACGGCCAGGCCAGCCTGCATCACGCCTTTGGTGACACTTTCGACAGCCAGATTGAATTTCTTGAAGCTTGATTCTTCGACCACAAATCCAAGCGATACGAGGAACTCCCTGAGTACGTCTTCATTCATTGTCGACTCCGCTCAGCGGCCTCTTGCAGTCTTCGTTGGTTTTCAAAGCGCACACTGAGAATGTCGTTCATGGTCGCCAGGTCTCCGAGGTCCAGCGTTCCATCAATCACAGACTCGTACTTGCACAATCCTTCGGATGCTGGCCGCCACAGCCAATCTTCCTCGTCGGGCATCGAAACCAGTTCTATCCCCGGTCCCGACTCGTCTATTTCGACTCGGGCGCGGCTGCGGGAAAAAACCCGCGGAGATTCTCGGTGAGGACGGCGCGCGTAAGGTTGATCAACTGGGGCAGTTCGATGTCGTTGAACATCAACGCGCCATTCGGAGCGCGCACCTTTACCCAGTCATTCCCTTGGGCACGATGCACGACGCTCAGGCAGTGATCCAGCACATAGTCCGAATCTTCATCGCTCATCTTTGAGAGATGGTCGATGATCGGACCAATCGCACCAGCGACGCTTCCACCCTTCACGCCAGACGCGAGGAAACCCATGATCGCGGGGCCGAGCCGGCGCACTACGTGGAACTGTTCGCGTGCCGGCATCTTGCCAATCCGGTACGACTGGCCATTCACTTCAACGGTATCAAGCATCACTTAAATCCCCGTTGCCAGTGCGGCATCCATCGCGACCGTATCGAAATTCCACTCAAGGATATTGCCATCCATCGCGTAGGTGTTGTTCGGGAACTTCGAGAACGAAACCTGCTGGCAGGAGTACTGCTCACCGCGGACGATATCCGAAGCCGCTATTACGTTTTGCCCCCAGTTCGCTGAGCTGGTGCTCTGGAATGCGTACATGGCGCTCAGTAGACCGTTCGTCGGCGACGTCTTCAGCAGGCGCACGGTGATCTTGCCGGCCTTGCTTGCGTTCAGGCTATTCATGCCCGAACCGTCGGCGCCAATCACCATCGTGTTCTTGTTCTCGACGAATTCGAATGTCGCGCCTTCCTTAGCTGCGCCCGAGCCATCGCCGAGCGTGATTGACCCGCCAGGACCAGTAATGGTCATGGCATAGTCCTGAAAACTATAAGTCGTCATGTTTGCTCTCGATTAGGGCTCAGGGATTTACATTTATTGCGAAGTCGGCTGTGTGAACTGCGCCGGCCAACTTTGCTGCGATCTGGAAGGGAACCGACTTGCGCGCCGCGCGGTCCGCCTGACTCTGCGATGCAACCGGCGGCTGATAGACGTAGAAGCCCTTGGGAAGGAAATCACCCTGGTTCAGCGTGCCGAAACCGCCACTATTCCAGGTACCCGGAGCCAACAGGCCGTTGTTGACGTACTGCTGGCAGACTGTCTCGATGGCCGTCGCGATGATGTGCATGCCCGGATCGGTTTGCGGAATCTTCGTTGTGCTCGTATAGAGCAAATTGAACACGGCCGTCTGAACGTCGATCACGAACGCATCGCAACCAACGATAGTGTCAATGAACTGGCCCGACGCGACCTTGGCCGGCTCGATGATCGTCGTGCCGTTGTTGTAGGCGACATAGACATTGCAGTTCTTGGCTTCGAGCGCGCCGATCTGCGTGGCATTGAGCGTTTCCGCCTGCACACCCGGCTCCTGCTTGTAGAACAGGGTGATGACCGTATTGTTGCCCGTGTAGTCCACCGTCAACTGGCGGCCGAGCAGCGAGTTCACTGCATAGGCGCTATTGCTCGAGAATTGCGTACAGGTCTTGTTGTAGCCAAGCGCTTGCAACTGCGAAGCGATATCGGTCGTGCTCTGCGTCGTCAGGACACCAGCCTCTTGCGTGGTCACGCCGTAGAAGTGCTTGTTGGTCGTTGCCTCAATGAATGCTGCGAGTGCAAGGTGATCCGAATCAGCGGCTTGCGGGACCGTCAGGCCGTACCATTGTTGGCCGAACTGGTTGTCAAACAGGGTGGCCGCTGCGACAGCCGATTCTGCTGCAACACCTTGCGCGACGAATGCACCCGAGGAGGCAGCGGTCATGCCTAGCATCGAGGAGATATCCATACCGCTTCCGCCGCTCAGTGTGGCGCCAGAGACGGTTCCAACCGAACCCGCCAGCGTGAATGCATTGCCGCCCGTTCCGGCGGTCTTGTAGACGATCTGGAGCGCAGTGCCGGCCTGATTAACCGAATAGACAGCCTTCGACAGATTCGTGTCGGTCGACTGGTTCAGGAACGTCACCGCGTTGGCGAGCGTTGCAGCCAGCGTGGCTCCGAGCAGGATCTGGTTACCAGTGGTCAGCGCCGAGACGTACGTGACCGCAGTGCCGCCGATCGTGACCGTGGCAGCCGCAGACGGGTTGACCGAATACGTTACCGAGCCGAATGCCGTCGGCGCGCTGGCAAAACTGAGCGTCGACGTTGCACCGGTCGTGCCGTCAGTGATCTGGAACTGGGCAAAACTCGAATTCCACACGCAGGTCGAGCCGGCCACGGCGGCAGCCAGAGCGGTCTGGATCAGCGCCGCAATCCCGTTCAGATTCGTCTGCGTTGCGAAACTTGCCGGCGAGATGGTGTACGGCGTGCCGTTGATCGTGATCGAGAAGGCCGGAGCCGTAATGGCCGTCCATGCGGATATCAATTGTTGCGCGACCGACAAGGATGCGCCGAACAGCTCCGCAGCAGTCGCGGTCTGCGCCCACCGGCCGATCAGGACATTGGCAGGCGAGGGCAGTTGCCCAAACCAGTCGACCGCGGCCAGATATTCAGGGGCGGTCGTGCCGAAATCAGCGGCGACACCAGTGATCCCGGTGTAAATGCGCATCCGCGAATTCACATCGATCACCGGCGAGGAGCCGAGGATCAGTTCGGTATTCAGGTTCTGTGCCTGGGCCGCGTTTGGCGACAGGTTCACGGTCCCCTGGATCAGGCGCGAAATAGGAAGTTGAGCCGTCGTCATGGATGGTCCCAGAAATGAAAAAGCCCGCGCGCGGCGGGCTCAGAAGGTGATGCTAGGGGTTATTCGGAAACGGTGAAGGGAATGGTGTATGGATCGGTATCGACCGTGCCTTCTGCGGAAAGAATGTTCAGGACCGGATATGTGCGCAGAATCGAGCGGCGCAAGGTGACTCTCATGTCGACCCGGTACGTCCAGCGATCCTTGATGATCTCAGGGACTGCGATGGCCTCGCCAACCTCGACGAGGCCAAAATTGTTCAGTTGCAGGACTTCGCGGTTCTGGGCGACGAACAGACCTTCGCGAAGCAACGAGGCATAGTTGTCCGCATCAGGCCCGTAGAACGTACACAGGATGTCCAGCATTTCCTGCCGGTAGACCGAATCATTGCCGTTGCCAGTCGGATCGTGAATCGTTGACGTGAACGTGTCGCCCTTGCGTCTCGTAATCCCAAAAGCCATCCAGTCGGTGCCGAACGGCGGGATAGCGGGGGGCTCAGCCTGCCAGCGCGGCCGGATCAGCGTTCCGTCCAGTCCTGCGATGCCGACCCATACCTGTTGCAGAAACCGGTTTAATGCTTGCCCTTCGAGCGGCGCAGGACTGGTCGCGGGCGTTAGATATCCGCCCGTGCTCGAGTCGTTTGCCATGATCAGTTCGGTGTAGGTGTGTAGTCGACCATATCGATAGAATGCGCAATCGCCTGGATAAACCCGGCGGCGAACTGCGAATAATCGTCGAGATAGGCGACGACGAAATTGTCGGCGTTCGATCCACCGTTATTCATCGGCCACTGGATGAGGTCAGGCTGCATGCCGCGTGCCACACCCTGCAGCGGAAACTTCGTGACGATGCTGATATTCTTGCCCTGGTGCTGCTCGTCTGGCAGGCGCTTCAGGTCGTTATTGCTGGCCGCCTGAACCGATCCATAGACGGGAAAGAAAACCTGAGTGGTAACGACTGACTCGCCGTATTCATCAACCGTCTCGGTGCGGCGCGTCACCTGAAACACATCCACGAACATCAGGCTGGTCAGCGCAGTGCTGATGTCTATCATCGGCATGGCTATTTCTTCCTGACAACGTAGGTGATATGCGCCTGCAGATTCGCCGTATCGACCGTCGGCGTGATACGCGTAACGCCGCGGCGCCGGCGCGCTGCGAGGGTGCTATCGGCCAATTTTGCGAACGGGCCGACATTCATCTTGCGTTTCACAGAGGCTTGGGCGATCAGGCCGGCAGCGTGGAGCTCCTTCTCAGCGCCAGCAGGGTCGCCTGCGAGCATCTTTGCCCCAGCCTTCCCGATGCGCGGATTAGCTTGCGGGAGTGATTCCTGAACACCTGGAACCAGAAAAGGACGCTCCGGGATATTGCTCGCTGGAGAACCTCGCTCGACGATGTATCCAAGTCTCGCATTGTTGATCGGCGAGACTGAGCCATCGTCGTTCACGCGCGCCGCTTCCTCACTCGGAATCCCCACCAGCACGCGCTGTTTCGACAGGTCTTCGATAGATTTACGCAGCGACGCCATGGAATCCTTCGTCATCTTCGCACCGGATTTCATGGTCAGTTACCGAAGTTCGCAAACCCAGGATCACAGTCAGGACCTGGCCATGCGCCACCGCTCAACGGATTGGGATTAAAGCCGATGCCGATCTGCAATCCACCGGCACCGAACATCTTTGCCATGCGAATGAAGCGCGATCCATAGGTGGTCAAATTCCAGTTGCCCGCGCCACCTTCAGAGGCAGTAACCGAGTCATACGAGACACTGCCTTTATCGATGCTCTCGCCATTGACGGGGCCTTTCGATACGCCAGGGATGCCACCGACAGCCGTCGTCATAGCCGCCTGCGCTTCGAGCACCAGGTTATGCGCGGCATACAGCTCAATACCGACGCTGAGCATGTTTCCCCACCGGTTGGCGATCAGCATGTTGCCGGCCACGCCCAGCCAGAAATTCACGACCGCATCCGGATAACTCGTGCTGCTCGAAAACTCCGGAAAATCTGTGCGCAACTGGATCAGCGTGAAAGTGATGGCGTTGGACGTCGTCTGCAGCCCGTTACTGTCCGTCGCTACTGCGGTGATGCTGTACTCACCGCCGATCGGTTGCGACCACGCATACTGGAATGGTGCGGCGTTGACCGTCGAGAGCAGGGCGCCATTCGCATAGAAAGCCACACTGGCGATGGTTGCCGGAGATGTTGCCGCCGCAGACGCAGCGAGCGTAACCGGCGAGCCAGCCAGCTGAAAACTTCCCGCCGACGGCGCGGTGATGGCGACGGTAGGATTGCTCACTTCTTCTGCTGCCAGTAATTACGGTTGTCGGCGATCATGTCGGCCTGCGTGACGGTCGATTGCACGGGCAGATTTCCCGGCAGACAATCACGACCTTCGCCGGCGACAGAATAGGCGATCGCATTCGCCTGCGCGGGCGATTTTCCAGCTTCGATTTCCGTCTTCACGTTGGCGCTATGCGCGGCTTCTGACTTACCTTGTTCAAGCGGCATGGCGACTCCTACGACTGGGCTTTTGGTGGTCGACCGGGACCGCGCCTGACTTCGGTCGGCTCCGATTCGGCGGCAACCGGCTCTGCAGCCTTGGCAGGCACGTAAATGCTCACGCCATTGGCTTTCGAATAGGAATGGTTGGCGATCGCTTCGGGCATTTCGTGAATGCCACCTGGAACCCTGATCGGCACACTGTTGGCGAGCGTCAGGATGAAGGTGCGCGGAACAATTGCTGTGACGAGCAGCTCGCCCGGCACAGCAACGTCCATCGGGCCTTTCATAGGTTGGTTCATTGCAGTTCCTTGTGCTCCGGAATGAGATTCCATCCCGGAGTCGGCAACGCTCAGATCTGATCCCGGTAACCGATAGTTTCCGGGTACACGATTTCCAGCACGCCAAGACGGCCGTAATATGTCGATTTGTGATAGACAGAATCGTATTGAATCGGCGTGCTGTTCAACATCGTCATCGGGTAGCGCACGCGATCCTTCTCCTGTGTGTACGCAACCATCCGATCTACGGTTCCCAACGTGCCGACGGTGCCGCCAACGCCTGCGCCGACCAGCCACTTGCTCGGCACGATTTCGAGTTGGCCGCCCGTTTCTGCGGTCATGACGTTGTTTTCCTTGACGTACTTCAGGATCGAGACGTTGCCGGCCTGCGACACTTTCTCGGTCGAGATGTAGCCGAACTGGGCCGGCGGCAAAGCGATCTTTCCGGGCATCAATGCGTAACCCGAAGCCGCCCATACGGAAACGATCAGCGAGTTGAAGTCGCTCAGGATTTCGTCAGCCGTCTTGCCGGTCCATTGAGTCTGGCCGGATGCGCCTGCGACCACGTTCGACACGTTCGTGACCTGATCCACGCCAGTACGGTTATTCGAATTCCACAGGCCATACATGCCCAGGCTCGTATCGCCGATGTACACCATTTCGTCGATGTCCATCTGGTGCTTCAACTTCAGCGCGTTGTACTTCTGGACGTCGATCGGGCGGCCGGTCTTGGCTGCCGATTCCAGTTCCAGAATGGTGTAGGCCAGCTCCAGCGCCCACGGCGTCAACGGCTGGACGATCTTGCCGATATCCACACCCACACCGGAGACCTGATTGGTCTTCTTGCCCATCCAGGCTTTGCCGTTACCGATGCTGTTGCCGGCACCCAGGCCGCCAGCCGACGCATAGGTCGATACGGTGTAGCTCGACACTTCGTCGGCCAGCGTGACGTCTTCGCGTAGGTCGATGTCGCGACCCCACGTAACCGACACGAGAGGCTCATGTAGCGTCATGTCCAGGCGTTCGAGTTCGCCAACGAGGAAGGCGCCCGTCGAGTCAACCGTGCGGTAACGGCCGCCGGCGATGTCCTGCAGGCCATCGTGGGTGCGATACGCGCCACCGAGCGATTGACCGCCACCGCTGTCACGGCCACCCATCGAACGGGCCTGGTCGAAGGTCATGCTGTCGCGGGTTTTCATGCGCCCCGCAAACCGTGCGCCGAATTGCTCATCGACGGCCGAACGCATCGCCGTGCGACGCGGGATAATCAGATTGCTCATTGTTGTTGCTCCGCAGAAGGTGTGGCGATGGTTTAGATGTTGAATGCGACCTCAACTACACCGCTTGCGTCTGCGGGGCCGTTGAAACTCGTCTTTGCATCGAGTGCGATCGTGCTGCCGCCCGTCGCCGCGGCCTCGAAGTTGCCCTGAATGTGCGAACCGCTCGATGCAGCCACCCAGACGTAGACCGTGCCGCCCTTGACTGCGGCTGTCGAACCCGAAAGGGTCGACATGATGTAGCCGCTGCGGACCACATCCATTGGCTGGCTGGTCGGCGGCGTCGCCGCGCCGATGTTGCTGGCGCCGTAGTTCGTGCTCGACTGGCCCTGAATCGGGAAGGGACGAACGGTGATACCGTAGATTGCGGTCAGTGACGAGTCGCCAGCAACAAGCGGGCGAACGCCCTGACTCGTTGCATCGATCACCACAGCCTGGCCGTAAAGCGTCGGCGGTGCGCTGGGATCAACCAGACACGGCTCGATATTGACCGGGTGAGTGCGGTTCACATCGCCGGGGAAGCCCGCGCCCATGCGGTATCCGAACGAGATATCGCAGGTACGAGCGTGGCCCATGTAAATGCCGGGGCGCTTCGGCTCGAAGGTTGCCAGAATGGCTCGAAGCATTTTTTTCAGAAACATGATGTACATCTCCAAATGAAAATGCCCACCGAAGCGGGCAATTAATACGCGAAGGGAGGGTGGAATTACTTGGCGGCGAAACGCTCGCGGTTCATCTTGTTGATGTCCGCAAGCGTTTTCGGTACTACCTTTTCGCCGGTATCACGTGCCCACCCTCGCGGCACCGGAGTATTGTTGGCTTTGCGCTTCATGGCGCCGACGGCGCGGAAGAGGTCGCGCACGCGGTCACACTTCATGGCCTTCAGGTCGAATTCCTTGCCGGCCAGCACTTCGTCGATCATGTTGCGCGTCTCGGCCTGCACGTAGGCAAGGTCAAGCGCCTTGCGACGGAAGCCGCACATCTGGTCGAGCGACTTGATCGGAGCGGCAGCGCGGTCGAAGGTCGGAATGGCGATGCCTGGCGCGATAATTTCTGCGAGGGCAACCGTGTCCTGGAACGATTCTTCGAGGAACGAACTGTCGCGAGCCTTGCGTGCACGATCGGCAGTGCCGGCGGGTGCTTCTTCGGCGAGTTCGCCTTCGACGGCTTCGGCATCCTTGGCCTCCTTTTCTTCCTCTTCCTTCTTCTTGCGCTCTTCCTCTTCCTCGTCGCGAGCCTTGTCACCAACCTTGGCGCTGAGCTCATCGAGCTTGCCGAGAATTTCCTTGTGGCCTTCCTCGAGCGACGTCAGGCGTTTGCCATGCTCTTCGGCATCGCGCGCCTTGTCCTTGGCCTTTTCTTCGGCTTCCTTCTCAGCCTCGTCGCGCGCCTTGTCTTCAGCCTCTTTTTTGGCCTTGGATTCTTCCTCGGCCGCCTCGTCGGCGATCTTCTTCATTTCTTCCTCATCCTTCGCATCGTGCGCTCGGTCGAGGATCTTTTTCAGCCATTTGCTGGGCGTAGCCATTTGGTGTTTCTCCACAGGTTGGGGGATTGATGCGTGGTCGCCAATAGCGCATCGCGGGCCACAGCGACCTTTCTCGACCAACGCGACATGGTTAAACAGGATGTTCCGTTGTTCGCCCTGACCGGGGCCGGTTTGAAAATACTCAGCGTCGTAGCCTGCGGAGACTTCCCGCTTGCCATCGCGCACGGCCTGGATCGTGTCCGGGTCTTTGATCAGAAGATCCACGAAAAGAAGGTCGTCCTCCGAGCCCTTGCCGCGGCGCGGATTCATCACAACACCCTTTTCGAGCTCCTTCCAGTTGGCTGGGCTAACGTCTTCGTCCGGATGGTCGTTGGTGACAGACTTGCCATTCAGGCTCGCCATCGCATCAGGCCGAAACACTTCCTCGTCAGTGCGATTGATGCGTACGAACTCTTCGCCATCCGCCTTGACCGGGGTTTCATCCGGCCCGTAGATCATCTGGCCTGTGCGAGAAGCTGGCACGTCAAGACAGAGCAGATATCCTTCAGGCGTCAGAGATTGCTTGGGCCCAAGCTGCTCGACGGAATAAAAGCGGATTGCCATAGCGAATCAGGTTCCTGCGGTGACGCGCAGAGGCGTCGAACCATCGGCAGTGATGGCCGCGATGAATGTGTTGGTGCTGAGCGTCAGCACGACACCGGGATTGGGGCAGGGCAGAATGGGCGTGCCATCGGCAACTGTTGCCGCGACAGCATTCGATGAGCCCAGCAACACGAACGCAGCCCGGCTGCCGAGGTTCTGCACCAGCACTTGCGTAGGCGTGCCCGTCGCGGGAATGGCGACGTTGGACGAAACCGTGCCAGCCGTCAGCGCTGCCTGGCCTGTCGGATTGATTGCGGCGAGTGCCATAGAGCCTCAAATGAAAAACCCCGCCGAAGCGGGGCTTAGTGCGAAGCGGTTGCGGTTACAGCTCGGTCCACTCGATCGAGCAGTTGAGCGCGGTGCCAGCAGGGAATGAGGCGCCGTTGCCGTTGAGCGAAAACACCTGGCTTGCGCTGCGCAGCACAATCCCCGCGCGAGTACCGGCGTTGTTGCCGAAGGTCCAGTTGACCGGGTCTTCTGCGATCGTGGTCGTGGCAGTCGGAGTCAGCACCAGCACTGCGGCGCGCACCGGGCCGACGGATGTGCCGACTGTAGGATTGGCGGTGTAGGCCTTGACTGTTGCGCCAGCCGCCGAATCGCTCGGATCAGCAGGAATAGCCGCAGGGGTAGTCGACGTACCACCCGTATTCGCCGTGCTGCGAACCAGCGCGATGAGGTTGGCCGCACCTACAGCAGTTGCTGTACCCGTGCATTCCGCGCGAGTGACGCGAACGATGTGACCAGCAACGCCAGTGAGGGTCAGCAGATCAGTGGCCGAGGCCGCTGGCACGAGCCCGACGATGGTCGCCTCGTACGTGCGCTGGGTGACCGGAAAAACCGCGGTTGCAGTGTTGAACGCTTGAGCAAAGGCACTCCCGGCCATCGCCAGCAGCGCTGCGCCGATTACGGCCAGATGGGTGAACTTCATTTGCGAATCTCCTGGGGAGGGTGGCCGGCGGATGCCGGGTTGAAACTGAATCAGTTGCCGCGATTCTTTATGCCAATCGCGATGTCAAGAAGGCGTTCTGCCTGTTCGCGCGTCGGCGCCTCAACTTCGATGTCGTCGAATGAAATGAAAATGCCACGGCGACCGAGCCGATAGCCGGTGGCGAGCGCCATAACAATCACGACACATGTCAAAATTGTGTTCATAGTTCGTCCGGAATAATCGGTTCCGCCCAGCACCGGCAATTCCAGATTTCTCCGGGACCGTGGAGCATGGAGCGGCCGTTCTCTTCGACTTTGGGCGGCGTATCCCAGCGGAATATCTTGCCGTTCATGGCTTTGTGGCCAGGGCGAACATCGCTGTCCGTGGCTGTGTGCCAGATGTAATGCGTCGAGCCAACGAACTGCGCGCGGGATTGTGTGAGGCCAGCAGCGCACCGGGCCGTTTCGGTCCTGGCTATTAAGACGGCACGTGACTCAGCGACATCTCCCGATCTCATAATTTCGGCGGCGATCTCACTGGCACGAGAACTGTTGATCAGGCTTTCAGTCGCGAGCCTGTGGACGCGCTGGCCGGCTTCGGTTGGAAGACTCGTGATAAGCGTTACCTGCCGCTCAAGAATCTCGCGCAGCATGTCGCCCGTCGGTGCAGTGCGGATTTCCTCACGCAGCAGCCGGCCCATCTCATTGCCATGAGCGAACCATGCTGCCTCATCCCGCCGAGACACTTCGCTGATCATGCCCCAGCCGACGGCGCGCGCCCACGGCCTCAGGATTTCTGCGTACCGGGTGAGCGTCGACTGCATCGAGTTCAGGTCATTGACATTGCCGTCGGGAGCGAATGCCTTGACGATGGCATTGATCTGCCGCGCGACGCCTTTCAGTTGACGGGCATAGGACCGCTCAGCCTTACGTCCATTAAGGAATCGCTCATCGGATTTCTTCTTGATGAATGAGGCGACGCTGCGGTCACTCGTCTTTCGAGGATTCGCCAGGGATTGCATCATCGTCCTTGTCGTCACCCGGCATTTCCGGCATCGGCGCGCTCGGCACGTCTGCGGCCTTGGCTACATCCTCGTCCGTGATCGAACCGAAGATACCGGTCGTATGGCTGCTGATGCGCAATTCTTCGAGTGCCATCTTCGGCGTGGTGATGCCGGCGCCGTCGGTCTTCGTGACAGCCTCGGCGACCTTGCCGGCAATATCTGCTTTCTCGACGTCAGTCAACTGCCACAGCGAGCGGAACTCGACCTTGAATCCATCGGGCAGTTTGATGCCTTCGGATGCGGCGATCGCGCGATAGATGCGCGTGACGGGAACACCCAAACGGGCGCTCTGCTGGCTCTTGACGTTATCGTAATAGGTTCGGAGAGCTGACTCGCCATCGTTGCCAATCCCGCCGGGGGACTGGCCGAACAGGCGCACCAAGGGAATCTGCAATGCTCCGGAAAGCTGTTCTCCCAGTTGCCGGATGAGCGAATCAAGCCCACTGAAGGCACTGTGCGTATCGGCCACGAACTCATCGTTCATGTCGATCATCGTGATGCCTTCGATCGACTGGAACCGGGCCATCATGTTCACGTACTGCGTCAGCCCCTGTAATGCTGGGCCGCCGGCAGCCGCGATTTCACGCAGGTTTTCAACCTTGAACGTGCGCAGGTACGATTTGTAAGCGAGCTGGGCGGCACCGGTACTTGCACTGTCGAACGCGATCATGCGGTCGTACAGACGCTCGAGCACCGAGATGCCCCACATGTTCTCCATCACGCGCTGCCAGTAGGGCAGGCGAATACCTTCAAGACGCAGGCAGCGGGAATGGTGAATCTTCTTGAGCGGCAGAGCAGGGGAATCGGCGGTGATCGTGTAGAACTTCGGCAAGCCCAGTTCCGGGCCCATCTCCGTCACCAGATCCTGCAGGCTAGGCTCGACCATCCAGCGGTCAAGTACGAGCAGGCCGCGAAACTGACCCTTGCGGATCGTGTTCAGCCGCAACGGCGTGGACGGGTCCTGCCCATCGATCAGCATGAACGCCAGGCAGCCACCGTACAGCCGTGACCACTTGACTGTATCGTTGATGGCGTTCCAGATGCCGAAGCCATTAGCGCTTTCCTGGATCTGCTCAACCTGATCGGGATGCAACTGGCCCTTCAGGTCCACGCCGGCACGCGTCATGTCGTCGGCAACGACGTCTACCGCAACGCCACCAAGCCATGAGCCGCGGTGCACCCATTCGAGCAGGGTGCGAGTTCTGGATATTGGGTTAAATCCATAACTTGACTGAGCCATCAAGTTATCTGCACCCATTCCTAAGCGGGCGGCAAAGTTATTGAATGAATCCTGAGTGGCGCCAGCGATCTGCTTTTTCTCCTCTCTTGACGCTCTTTGCGCCACTCCTTTCACACTACGTTTGGTCACAATAATCTTCCGTTCTTCTGTGCCCATTCGAGCGGATCTTGAGCGCCTTTGCGCAGGTTGCAATCAGGGCAGAGAAGTTGAATATTCTCGATGCCGTTGGAGCCGCCCAGCGCAATCGGCGTTACGTGGTCAATATGGAACTCGTATTTGATGCTGTTTCGGCAATTCACACACTTGCCTTTCTGCGCCTTATGCAGGACTTCGATTTGCCGCGCTGTGTATCTCCCGCCAGCAGCACGCTTCTTTGCTCTGCGGTTAGCACCATTTACCTTTACCTTCAATGGGTTGACTTGCTTCCACTGTTTGGCACGCGCTATGAATCCCTCTTTGTTTGAGGCGTAATAGCTTTTGTGATACTCCCGCAACGCCTCACGATTAGCATCATTGCGAGCCTTATCGTATGCAGCGAGCGCCGCCTTGTTGGCCTCTCGATAGGCCTTCTGCACTTCAAGATGGCGGGTTTTGTTCTTTTCGTAGTAGGCCTTGCACTGCGCCTCGTTCTTGCCGGGATAGCGGTCTCTATGCCTTGCATCGGAACCGACTTTGCATCCGCAGCAGCGTTTATTGCTCACATAGCGTTGGTCAACATGCCCGTTCTGGCACGGTTCGCCCGTGAAGTATTTGCTCAGGCCTCGCGCTTTGGCCTCCTCGCGGGAGACAAGCGCAAATTGGACTACAATGGCGTCAGCCATAGCCGTGATCCTCGCATGATCAGGTTGTGGTTAGAAGCCTCGAACGGTTCCAGCCGTCCGGGGCTTCGCTCATTTTACGCTCTTTTCTTCCCGGCTCGCGCGCTGGGCTACGCCTTTGACGCTTCGTTTTTGAGTCATTTGCCGAGCCTCTCCCACATGGCTATGCCACGTCGGCCGCCCAGCAGGTCATTGATTGCGTCCACCATTGGATCGATCTGGTCGTCGTGCGCGTGCGTATCGTCGGGGGTGAAAGATTCGCACTCGTTGATAAAGTCCGATACCCAGGGCGCCTCAGCCGGAACCCATACCTGTCCCGAGTCGATGAAACTCACCACGTCCATGACGCGCGTCAGCTTGTCCTTGTTGCGCTCGATGCCCTCAACCGGAATTCCGCCGGCGGCCTGGATGTCCTGAATAAGCCCAGTGCCGCTCGATTTATCCTCGACCATCATCTTGCGCAGCGACGGAGCATCTTTCCCGCTTACGTTGTGCTTGTGCCAGAAGTCGATCGCCTTTTGCCGCAACTGCGGGGCCGTCCATTTCCCGCGGATCTGGTCGATCAGATAGGCATGGTTGTCGTAACCGATGCCCCAGCACTGGAATACGCTGTAGTCGTTCCGTTCGGCCGTTTTCTGGGCCGTATCGGCGTAAATCTTGATGTGCTGGATCTTGGGAAGCTGGACATACCGCTTGAACGCTTCGCCGCGCAGGATGCCGCCACCGAGAGGTGAGGGCTTCTGCATGTACTGCCCGCTAAACACATACTTGTCGGCCTTCTCCATGGCCAGCAACTCGTGCAGCGGCTCCTTATACGGCCAATAACTAAACCGCCCATCCTCATCGCGCTCCGAGCTATCAACCAGGGGTCGGATATGCTCTGGGAGCTTTGCGACATACTCATCCGTGATAAGCGCCGGAATCTCGATGAACGTCCATTCCCCCGGCACGCCACCCGACTTGATGAAGCCCGTCGGGTCTTCCTCAGCCAGGCGCTGCATGATCACAACGATCGGCGTGTCGGGATTGGCCCGCCGGCTCTTGACCGTTGAGATGAGCTTGCGGTTTGCCTTGTCGCGATTAGTCTTGCTGTAAGCGTCCTCGACCTTGAGCGGGTCATCGATCAGGATGGCGCCTTGCCAGCCTTCAGCCATGTGGCCGGCACGGAACCCCGTAATCTGCCCACCCAGGGAGGTGGCATAGACGCCGCCAGCCTTTTTCCCGTTGTCCTCGACGTTCCAGCGCTTCTTTGAGTCTGCATCGGTCGCGATCTTGCGCGGCCACAGTTCCTGATATTCCTCGGAGCGGACAACTTCACGCGCCGTTTCGGAGTTCAGAACCGCGAGGTCATCCGAATACGAGATATGCAGAAAGCGGGCACGGGCATTCAATGCCAGGCCGCGGGCGATGAAGTTAATCACCACCTCTTCGGTCTTTGACGAACCCGGCGAAACGTTGAACACGACGTTCTTGATCTCGCCGCGGATCACCTTCTCAAGCGTATCCGCGATGTAGACGTGGTGCCAGTTGACGCGGAAGTCGATGCCCTGGCGGATCCTGAAGAAGTGTTTCGTGAACTCCAGGTGATCGGCTTCGAGCCTGACGCGCAGACGCCTAAGCTTCTCAGCCTTGATCTGCGCCAGACTGACGCCTAGCAAGGACGCGCTCAAGGACATCGAGTTCTTCATCGGTCGCATCGTCTAGATCGACCGGCGTGACTGCACTCTTGATCGGGCCGCCGTCCTTTCCGGTGTGTTCCAGTTTGTGTTTGTTGGTGAAGGCATCCCCAGCCTCCTTGGCGGCCTGCTCAATTAGCTGGGCAGCCAGTGCGATATTGCCGCCCGATGCTGCCTTGTCGTACATCCTGTTCAGGGCGCGCAACCGGAAGTTCTGATGAGCAATCGGGATAGTTGCCTGATCTTCGATAAACGCCTTGCGTGTGGCTGCGAATAACTCGCGCCATTTCTTGCCAAGACTCTTAGCTAACGCTTTGGACGGGTCATACGCCTGCACGTGAGAGCGGGGCACATCCAGCCCGAATTCCTCTTTCACGGCGATGGACACCTGGTTGGGTGTGTCAAAGCAGGCCAACGCCTGCACGATGAACGTTTTCACGTCATCCGTGAGTGTTGCCATAATGTGAAATCTCGTATAACTAGGGTGTAACTACGCGGCGCGCAATAAGCAAGTCCCGCACATCCGCGCAATATCCACATTTCCGACCTCGGGCGCACGCTTTGAAGCATCAACGAGCGCGGCCGTTTTGCCCGCTGCAGCACCCACGCCATACCTGCGGACGATGCCGACAAATTCCTCGACGTCGTGAGATTGGATGCCGATCTTCGGGAGTCCGTCGCGGGTGAAAGCAGGGGCGTCGAACGCATCCCGCTCCTGTGCGATGTGGTAAAGCTCATGCTCGACAAGGGAACAGAACTCAATGTCCGAGCACTCCCGCGCGTAATTGGCGTCAAGCGTAATCAGGTAAGCCGGGACTCGCCCGAACCATTCCTTCATCTGCTGTTCCTGACGACCTTTCTGCCACGCTCCACAACGGAAGGTGACTTCCTCGCACTGCCCGACTATCCGGCGCATCTGGCGTTTGTTCTCGACTGCAGCCCAGAGGTATTCGATGTCGGCGTAGTGGAGGTGTTTGTGATCCTCGTTATAGAGCGGTGAGGATTCGTCCATCAAGGTCTTGGCTACCCACTCGGCGAGGCCATCGGCCGGCACGAAGTGCTTGGTCCAGTTGCTCTCGTCGAAGAGGATTTCTGGCGGAGCAGGGCGCGTTCTAGCGAATTCCGGAGTTTTCTTTGCCATTTGAGCAGTTCCAACTTCGGCCAGAGCGGCGGGTCGCCACTTTCTGCTCAATTAGCGCGTGGCGCGAATAAAAGCGCCGCCGAAGCAGCGAACTCGGTGAGGGCCGAGGAGGAGAATAGAGCCGCCCGGGTGTGCTCTGCGTAGCCGTCCTACGCGTGACGGCAAATCAATCCGGCAGCAGCCAATCACCCCAAGCCACCCAGGCATTGGCCGCGGCAAGGTGGAATTGCGCTATTGCAGCAGCGCAGGCGGCGAGGTATTCGGCGATGGGGATCATGATTTAGGCCGGTGCGCCCGCAGTGGAGCAACTGAAGCCAGCCAGCCTAGTAGGGCAACTGCCGAAATTCGGGCAGACGTACCCAATAGGGGAGCCCAACTCAATATTGCATTTAGAACAGCGCGGCTTAGCGCCCATCGTTGGCATGATTGGCCAGGTAATCGGTGGGGTAGGCACCTCGCCATTGCGATGGATGCCCTTTTTAAGGCGATCGACCCGGCGCTCAAGCTCGGCAATCTTCTCAGCGTCGGTCATCACAGCACCATCCTTCGGAGAGCATCCAGCCGCGCCACAAGCGACGCCTTCAGGGCCTCGTCAATCCTCATGCGCTGGATGTCCGCCTCGAGGCTGTCGATCAGTTGCTGGGCTTCGAGGTTCATTTCTTGGCCCGTTCCGCATCGAGCTCATCCTGATCCATATCGGCAATCGAGATGATGAAGCCGCCAGGGACGAGCGCATTGGCTGAGATCTTCGCTGCCAGCACGTCACGCGCCCATGCGAGCGCCTTGGTGTTGTGCTCGCGGCACGTGCCACCACTGGCGAACTGGAAGCCGTCCACGGTGATTTCAACGCCGCGCGAGGTGTGGTCGATCGTGATGCGGCCGAACTCTTCCAGATCGGAGTAATCAGCATGGTCGAGAATCATTCCGCTCATTTAAACAATTCCTCTAACGCCAGCCATGCCGCACTTCTCTTTCGCGGTTGCCCTTCTTCTGCCAGCCATTGTTCTAGTGGCTTGTGGGGTGGGGTGGGTTCGTTTTCCCATCGACGTGGATATTCGGGGAGAGGGCTGTTTTTTACATCCCGCCTCCACGGCTCCTGCGCCTGACGGTGCTCATTGGCCTGTTTCGCGGCATACGCCTCCATCGGGTCTCGGCCAAATGAGCCAGACTGGAAAGTTGCGGAACGGGCCATGGGATCACCAGAAAAACGAAAGCCCCGCGCGGCGGCAGGGCTTCGGGGGCAGCAATTCACATTTCCAGAAATGATACTGTTTCCATGGAAAAATGAGTCAAGAAAGATGTGAACTCCACAGGTTCACACTTGCTCGGCCACTTCCTCTGCCTCTTCGAACGGATTCATTGCCGGGTCGTCCATCATGCGGCGATATGAACGCCAAGCCTTGCCACGGAACGAGCGCATTTCCCGATACCACATCGAGGTACTGATACCCATCTGCTCAGCTACCATCTTGATATGGCGCACCTTGTGGATGTAGTACAGATAGAAAATCATCTTGGGGCGCGACTCTTCCTGCGCGAGCACCGATAGATTGAAGAAGCTGGCATCCGAGGACAGGATCGCATCAGGCACTTCGCCGCCGCCAATATGGCCCGCGATGCGAACGAGGATGTTTTTGGGTACCGGCGGCGCGAACAGCCTGCGTGACCGGTGCCAATCCGCCCAGTCAAGGCAGAACAGATGCAACGCCTGATTTTCGTCCAATTGCTCTGTCATTTCACACCCCGAGTCCGTTAAACAAAGCCTGTAAAATTATACACTTAGTACTGCTTATGTGCCACAGCTAATCCTGCGTAGAGCCATCATGCACATCGCGCGGAAACGCCGCCTCTACTCCGAATGTTGCAGGATCGGCGTCACGGTACTTGCGGCGACCCTTTTTGATCGGTCGCGTTTCCCGCTCGACTCGCTCCAAGTCACGTCCATGCTCAACCCCAGCGAACCAAGCAAAGATTCCCGCAGCCAGTAAGATGAGTCCGGTGATGGTCAGCATGATTCCTCCCTCTGCCCACAAGGGCATGGCAGATTGCCGTAAGGATCGGGTTTGGCGCCGCACGATATGCAAATCCGATGCGGTTGAATTGGCCTATAGACGCACCCAAACCAGCCAACTCCGTTTTGGTCGACGATTACTCTGCCAAGTCCTATCAGGTCTTCGCGGTTGGTGTCGTGGTTCATGGTTGGCCCTTGCGCGCGGCGTCGATAGCGTTGCGTAGACCTTCGACCGTGGGGTAGTTCTCGCACTCGCCAAAGTGCCTGACCTGCACAAACCGCAGCGACTCACCGCATGGCAGCATCCAGACCGCAGCGCTATCCGCGATGCGCGCCTCAATCCAATCAAGTCGCGCTGCATCAGCCCGCAACGCCCGCACCTCCGCTACAAGCTCAAGGATTACCTCTGCGGCGTTTGCCTTTATGTCGGCCTTGTGGGTAGTAAGGACGGAACAGGCGTCAGCTACGTCTTCGGCATCAGATAGATCGATCATTAGCGCCTCCCGCTTGAATAGCTGCTGCGCGACGAATAGCTCGAATAGCTGGGTCGCGGCGAGTACGAGCCCGAATAAGACGTGGCACGCGGCGGCGTATAGGTCGTTGTTGGGCGCAGTGTCGGCGCGGTATATGGCGGTGCAGGCACGGCCCGGTTAATGATGGTCGTGTTGTTGACGACCGTGGTAGATCGAGGCGGCGCGACGTAAGCGGGGCGCGAATATTGATGCACCACCGTTGTCTGATTGCCACCAAATATCATGTGGTACAGAAAGACGTCTTCCAAGAAGTTATCGTTGGCTGGTTGCTGTGCCACCATGACGGGCGATTGCCCCTGTTGTTGTGGCGCATATGCAACTGGTTGCGGTTGCTGATCGCAGGACGCGCAAACGAACATCACTGCGCCAAGGATGACTACGATTGCTGCGCCTGCCAATAGACGATCTTTGTTCATGCTGTTTCCTCTTCAGGTTGATTGACGAATGCCTTCTTCATCCTGCGCACTTCGGCACGGTAGAATTTCTTAAGCTCTTTAATCTCCGCTACGGTGATCTTTAGCGGCTCGTTACCAGCCGGACCCTCAAGCCAATCGACCGCCTCTTTACCAATCTTCTTTTCCAGTCGGGGTTTGTATCCCACGTAATTTCCTGACTTCCACTTGTTGCAGACACTGCAGGCCTTATGGATATTGAGCAGGTTGAACCGTAGGGCTGGCGCATGGCCGACCGATTTAAAATGTGATGCATGCCATTGCCCTTGCCATGTCGCTGGCTTGTCGCAGGAAATGCACGGATCGTTGATATCCCTGAGGCGCACGTAGGCGTTCACAGCATCCTGTAACTCGCCAAGGTGCTCCGCCCGCGTCTTGATCTTCTCCGCGCGCTCCTTGAATGACTTCCGCTCCTCGCGCTTGGCTCGGGCTTCTTTCTGCGCGCGCTGTTTGGCGGACCATGCTTGCGCGCAAGCAGGCGAACAAGCAAATTGCATCGATCGCTGCGGCACGAAAACCGTGGGGCACATGCGGCACTTCTTGGGCTTGAGCATCTTTGGCTGGAATGATGAGCGAATCACTTGCCCCTCACCAATGCGTGCCATGCGTCTCGATATTGGCCCGCGTAGTCACGAGCGATACCGCGCCAATCGGCCACAATCACAGCCAGCAACGGAAATAGGATCGGCAGGAACACGAGAAGTACTAACGCCATAAGGCGCAACTGGATCGGGTGCCGCTGCCAATATTTGCGGACTGTCATTTCGCTACCCCCTCAATCTGTTCCTGCACACGCCGCCGAACCGCCTCAACCTGCCGCATGAAATTCGCCGAATGCTTCACGCAGAAATATTTTGACCATGCCGTCCCTGCTTCTTTCTTGCACGCAGGCATGATGCATTCGCGACCTGTACGGTATCGGGGATGGTTGCCCTCTGAGGTGGGGTCGGTGTAGTCGCGGGTTTCGTCGTGGGTCATGCGAATTGCTCTGCGAGTTGTTCGTAGCCTTGGGCGACCGGCTCCGACCAGACAATCTCGTTATCCGCTCCCCACGCCAACATATATTCGATGAGGCTTGCCATTCTTTTCACGCCCATGCGCGCGCTGCTCTCGCGGATGTTTACGAACTCGCCTTCGATGCCGGGTAACAGGTCGGCACCAAGCCCGGTCGCCACGGCATGCCCGGAAATGAAAATGACCTTCCATTGGTCGGCTGTGAGCTTGCGACCGTGCAGTGCAGACTGACGTGCCACATCGGCAAACATTGCGTGAAGCTTCGCGTTTTGGTCGATCGATCGTGTTGCGGGCTTGATTTCAACCACGAAGCCGTCAGGTGCGTTGATGCAGGCACGTGACGCCATCTGGCGGGCGGTTGGGTGCGTCAGGCGGAACAGTTGCTTGTCGCTCATGTCAATCTCCGCAAAGGCAGGAAATGGATTCTTCCAACTGGTCGAACATGTCTTGCTGCTGCCTCGCGTATTGCGCCATGCGTTGATAGCTAGGACGCTCATCGCGGAACCGGCATCCATTGCCATGCGCGAATTCTTCCGCTTGACGTTCCTGTTCGGCCCACCAGATGGCTCGCTCAGGTTTCTCCGCAACCAGGCTGTAGACCTGATGAGCGGGTTTCAGGAAGCAAAGATCACAGTTGCCGTGCATGGTCTTGCCATTCATGTTCGGCAAACCAAGGTCAAACTCCTGCGCGCGCCAGAAGTCGCCAACATCGCGCGCGCTGACT
This sequence comes from Paraburkholderia sp. BCC1885, assembly GCF_900996235.1. GTDB lineage: Bacteria > Pseudomonadota > Gammaproteobacteria > Burkholderiales > Burkholderiaceae > Paraburkholderia. The sequence goes on along the minus strand of NZ_CAAJGM010000208.1, from coordinate 344,812 downwards.
CCGGCATCTGCGAGTGGGATCAGAACCATTTCGTCTTTAGTCTCCGGATGAGGGTTGCGGCGAAACGTGGCAACGCGCTTTGGTTCGTCGGCCCGAATGCCGAGCATCGTGTCCCACTCCGTAAAGCCAATGGAGCGCAGATAGCGGTGCATCGTGCGAGTCTTCATTTCGCTTGAGCAGTAGCGGGAGCGCGGATTGGGCAGGATTCCGCCGCGCTGACGGATGATTGCCTCAAATGGCTCGCCATTCCGGCTGGCAGTCTCGAACGTAACGACCTCAAACTCGCTGTCGCTGCGGTACTCAAGCCAGACGACCGTGACATTCCAATGATTGGCGATATCCCTGATGAATCGGAGAGTCGCCTCTTCTTCCTTGCCGGTGTTGCAGAACAGAATCACAGTTCCGGCTGGGATGCCACCATTCGCCCGGATGATCATGAACAGCAGATGCGCAGACGTGCGGCCACCGCTCAGACTGATGCAGGTCGGACCGTCGATCAGGTATGGAGACCTCACTCCGTCTCTCCCAAAACCCGAATCTCCACCGCCGGCCCATCCGCCGCCACAAACTGCGCAAGCGCCCGCTTTTGGAGATCAATCGCAAATCTCACCAGTGCATCCATGCTGGATACGTGCACCTGGTAGCTGGCTGCGAGCTCGTAAAGGTCTTTGGCCGAATCTATGCCGTGGACATCGCGGATGTTCATGCTGCTTCCTCACTTGCTTGAGAGAATGGTGAATGCTGCACAAGCCACTCGCGGTACCTGGCCGTTGCCAAGGGCTCTAATGCGGTGTGCCCGATGGGCCATCCCATCAACCACTCGACCCATTCCGGGTTCAACTGGCCACCGTCCAAAGCCATAACCGCGTGGTCGATCCGATCGTTCGATCGATCCTTTCCGTCCTTGCGGGTCAGCGCTGCCGGCGACGATCCCTTGGATGCGCTTGCACATGGCGTTGGCCATAAACCCTTTCTCGCCATCAGCCCCAGCGTCGGCCGCTCCTTGGCTCCCGAGCTCGCGCTCTTGTTCATCCGGCCGCCGCCCGAGTCGATCGCGCATGGTGTCGGGAACATGCGCGCGGACAGCGCTTCGATCAAAGTTCCACCCTCGCGCCCCTTCATCGGCGTCACCCGACCACCCTTGTCCGCTAGACTCGCTGTCGGCGTGGGCCAGAATCCAGATGCGCTCGCGGAGATGGTGGGCGCCACAATCGGCCGCAGATAGCACTCCCCATTCAACATCGAACCCCATCTCGGCCAAGTCTCCAAGAACTCGTCCGAGTCCCCGAGAAGTGAGCACTGGGCTGTTTTCCACTTCGACTCGCTTGGGTCGTACTTCGCGAATGATCCGCGCCATTTCAGTCCATAGCCCGCTTCGCTCGCCGTCGAGGCCGTCGCCAGTTCCTGCAACGCTGACGTCTTGACACGGAAATCCGCCAGCAACGATGTCAACAATGCCGCGCCACGGTCGTCCGTCAAAGGTGCGCACGTCATCCCAAACCGGGAAAGGGGGAAACGTCCCGTCGTTTTGTCGTGCCACAAGCACGGCTTGAGCGTATGGCTCACGCTCGACGGCGCAGACACATCGGTTTCCTCGAAGCTGGCCGGCAAGAATGCCTCCACCAGCGCCCGCGAATAGATGAAGCTCATGCACAACACCTCCCAATCAAAAACATAGCCACCGCAATCCCAAACACTGCCCAATACGCGAACTGTCGCTCCGTGATCCGACGACTTTGGAGAATCGCGCGGATTGACATCCTCCCCGACCTGAAGGACGGGGCTTTCCGCTCACCAGGTAACAGGCCGAGGGTTATGAGGAGGAGTAGGGGTTTCATGCGGGTTCCGCAAACATGTCGGATTGACGAAACCGTTCGTCTTGCGCCGCCATACTGGCCGGGTCGTTCTCACACCCAATCCAGTGGCGGCCGAGTTGCCGCGCAGCGATTGCCGTCGACCCACTACCCAGGAACGGATCGAGCACGACGCCGCCGGGAGGAACGGAGTAGGCAATCAGCGGTGCGAGAATGCCTAGCGGCTTCTGGGTGGGGTGGAATGCTTTGCCGTGTTCGTTGGCCTGGTAAATGACGGATCGTTGAAGGCGCGGGCCGCCGTCCTCGCTTGAGTAGGTGGCATCCGAACCGGCGACCTCTCCGAAATGGGTAGGGCGCGTCTTGCGGCGTAGCGTCCGCGCCGTTGCATCCTGCGTGAACTGAGGCTCCTTGTAGACGTCTGCCCAGACACCGCGGTAGAACTGCACGGCATATTCGTGCACTCGACGGAAACGATCGTTGTGGAGCCCGGAACCGTTCTGCTTCTCCCATACGATATCCTGGGCGTACTTGAACCCCGCAGCCGACATGTCATCGAACATCGGAGCGAGAAACCGCATGCTGCCGAATACCCAGATGCTGGCGGTCGGCTTGAGAACCCGTGCGACTCGGTCAATCCAGAACAGGCACTGACGATCCCAAACGAGGCTGGTGTCACCATAAGGAGGATCGGTGATGCAGGCGTCAGCGATCCCCTCTGGCATTTCGGCCATTAGGTCCCGGCAATCGCCGAAATGACATTTGTCGGTCCAGTCCATCATTCCCCCGCCAGCCAGTCGAGTACTTTTGTGGTCATGCGGCTTGCTCCTCTAACTCGTCTTCAGTGACTTCCATCGACTGTTTGAATATGCGACCAGCGACAAGAGTCGGCTCGAACGACTTTGGGTAGGAACCAAACAACAATGCGTCTTGCCAGTGGCGGAAGGGTTGCGCAATGCCATTCATCCTTTCTGCCTTCATGCGCGCGCGTTCTTTGCCCCTGCGATTTCTCAGGGTCTTCTCGGACACCTTGGGGGGCGCATACGGCTTCTCAGTCCGCGTATAGGTCAGATGACGGCGACCGCAGACGCCCTCTTTCTTGATCCGCTCTGACGACAGGTAGCCTTGCTCCGTCGCAAGCTTGCACAGCTTGTAGATTGGTGTGTGCGACATCGGAAGCATGCCGATTAGCTGCTCAATATCGGAGGGGCCATGTTGTGCGATCGTATCGATCACGATTTTCAGTGATGGTTTTTCACGGTTTAGCATTTCTCTTCTCCCACATGTGTTTAAGCCCATCCTTCAACTGCTGCTCTGCCTCAGCGCCAAATGCTTTATTCGAATCCGCGCCGTGCTTTTTCAGGCGCTTTGCGAGGAACCGGCACATAACCCGGCGCCATGTCCGCAAACTTCTGGTGCTCGCCCATGAACGCAAGTCGCACGATGCCGGTCTCGCCGTTGCGTTGCTTGCCGATGATGAGTTCGGCGGTGCCTTTGTCCGGGCTATCGAGGTTGTAGACCTCATCGCGGTAGAGCATCAGGATCACATCCGCATCCTGCTCAATTGCGCCTGAGTCGCGCAGATCGGACATGTTCGGACGCTTGTTCGGGCGTTGCTCGACACCGCGGTTAAGCTGGGCCAGCACAAGAACGGGAATATTGAGTTGCTTGGCGAGGCCCTTGAGGCCCGCCGAATAGCTGGCAATGCGCAGGTTCTGGCTTTCCTCGGATCCTCCGGTCATCAGGCCCAGGTAATCGACGATGACCAGATCCAGACGGCCGGCGCGGCGCTTCGCGGCACGACTGCGGCTGACGATCTCGGCCAGCGAAAGTCCGGAAGCGTCGTCAACCAGCATCTGCATCTCGGACATAACCTGAACGGCGTAGGTGAGGCGCGGCCAGTCTTCCAGGGTGATCTTCTTCCCGTCCAGGATGTGCCCGAGATGAATGCCGCCAACGTTGGCGAGATTGCGCTGATGCAGGGCTTCCGCCGACATCTCGAGCGAGAAGACGAGAACCACGCCGCCGGAGCGGGCCACTTTGACGCCGATGTTCATTGAGAACGCCGTCTTGCCCTGGGAGGGCCTGCCGGCCACGATGATCAGTTCCGAGCCGCGCATGCCACCGCCCAGCTTTGCATCCAGGTCGACAAAGCCCGTCGAAGTCACGGCGAGTTCGGCGCCGTGATACCGGGCGTCAATTTCCTCGACGATGTGCGTCAGGACCGGGCCGACTTCCTTCGGCTCGAAACTACGCGCCTCGGCCAGCGGTTCAAGACGTTCCTGCGCCACGGCAATGATTTCGGATGCCGTCTTGCCGGAACGGTTATGCACCATTGCGCCGATCTCATCGACCGCAGACAAAATGCCGCGCAACTGGGCGCGCTCGATCACGATCTCGGCATAACGGCGGATGCCGGCGCTGCCGGGGACGTTCTGCGCGAGGTCGTTGAGGTAGGGCAGGCCGCCTACCTGTTGATCCTTGCCGGCAGCGCCAAGCGACTCGTAGACCGTGATTACATCAGCGCGCCGGCCGGCCATAATCATTCGCGTGATGTGCTCGAAAATGATCCGGTGGTCGTAGCGATAGAAATGCTCGGCGCGCAGGTCGGGGATACGATCGATGGCGTCGTTGTCGAGAAACAGGGCTCCAAGCACGGACTGTTCGGCCTCAATAGCCTGTGGCGGGACGGTCAGGCCGTGGTCTTGGGGGATGCGGTCCGGTGCGTTCATTTCGATTCCTTGTGCTTTACTGCGTCCTCTTTCACGCGGATGTACGTTTCGCGGTCGATTAGCCATTCGAACCCTAGGTTCTCGACAGGCTTCAAATTCGCCTCGCAATGCTCGAAATACTTCGTCGGCATATCCGGCTTTTCAGGAGCGAACTCAAGAAACATCCGGATATCGCTGGCGCGCGCCGGACTGAACGGGTCGATTACAGCCCGCGGCCAATCGCCTGTCATGACAGCGTTGTAAGAATCGATCACAGCAAGTTCGGCATCCGAATATTCGGTTTGATCTACCCCGTCGGCCCATCCCTCGGCGTTGAGCCAAGCTTCGGCGTAAGGAATGAATTGGCCGCCATCCTTGCGCCAGTCATCGCGACAACGCTTCGCGACCTCTACGGCTTCAAGCATGATTTGCAGGAACGAATCGTCAGGCTTTAGTTTCAGGAAAGCCTTCTTTGCTCTGCCTCGGTTGCGCTTTTTCGGATAGGCCGAATAGAACGTATCGAAGCGAGCGGCGAGCGCGCCAGCGCTCATGTCTTTTGGAGTTGTCTTTTGAGGTGTTTTTAAAGACGTATATTGTGGTTGTTGTTCTGACAACCCCTTAGTTGTCGTTTCAACAACCCCTTCGTTGTTGTTCTGACAACCCCCCGGTTGTTGTTCTGACAACGGTTGTTGTTCTGACAACGGTTGTTGTTCTGACAACGGTTGTTGTTTTGACAACTGGGGTTGTTGATTCGACAACTCCCATTGCTTGTGATTTTTGTTGATGCCAAGCGTATGACCATGGGTTCCGTCGCCACGATGAATCACCTTGGTGCCTTCGAGTTCACGCACGGTTCTGCTCAGGTTCGACTTGTCGAGACCCGTCATGGCAGACAACTGCGACAGACCGATTTCATCGGAAGCCTTGTTGAAGCCGTACGTTTTACGAATGATCGCCATCACGACCGCCCATTGCCTAGCTGTTAGACCCGCGCTAATGAGCGCGTCCAGAAGCTCATTAGCGAGCCTCGTATAACCGTTCTCGAGTTGCGGTGATGCATCTGACACTCGGCCGCCTTAATCAAAACCACGAAACTGCGACCAGTGAATGGGGTCGTGGGATTGCTCAAAGAAATGATCTAGAACGCTCTGGCGCCGTCGATCTATATCTGCGCACTCTTCGTCCCATTCGATTGTCGGGAAATTTAGTCCGGTGAATATCTGCTCGCGGTCAACGGAATCCTCCAGGACGCGCATGATCTCTCTGATTGAGCAATTGAAGAACTCTCGTCCGGGGTTCACGCGATCCATATCGAAATGATCGTGAAGTTTCTTTTCTAGGGCGCGCGGGTTTTTCACCTGCGCAAACAAAACCAGGTCGAATTCCACGGGAACAGATGTTGCAGAAGACAACTGTTCAAGACGCTCAGCAGGGGCTCGCTCCGTAAAACCAATCTTGTAGATCCCTGGCATGCAATCATTCGACAGCACGTAAACAAATCCCCAAGCCATTCACTTCCCCTTCATCAAATAAGCCCGCAGCCTTCTGATAGCCTCACCAGCCATCCGCGTTGCCGGCGTATCCTCGTTGCACACCGACATGCGATGCAGCAGTTCCGACAGTGCTGCAAGGTCGGGATCGGCGATCGGGAAAGCATCGGCCGGCAGCTTCTTGACAAGCGAATCCATCGCCCTAGAAATGCGCATTTCTGCCTTGGATAATCGAGCGCTCACAGCGGCCTCCGGTGCTTCGGCTTTTCGGTCATCCGCGCGAGTGAGGCGCACAGAAGGGTCACCAGCTGGCTCTTTTCAACCTTCTTTGCCTGTGCGATCTTGCGGGCGAGTTCGGATTGTTCGAGCCACGTAGGCGACGGGGCGTTGAAGAGGTCGCGTTTCATGCCCGCTCCTCCAGATACCGAGTGATTGCCGCGCGAAGCTTGCGGGCCTGCTTGAGACTTTCCTTGGCTGCCGCGCGTCGAGCCGCATATGTTTCTTCGATGACTGGATCAGGATCGTCAGTGCCGAAGACATACGATTCACCCACTTCGGTGACGAATTCCTTTAAGGCGAGACCGTTCGCACGCACCGCGTCAAGCCAAGCGCGGCGAGCTTTCTGTGTCTCGATCGCCTGCAATCCAATCGATGCCAAGGAAGACGTATTGGCAAGTGCCTTTTTCGTCATAGCGCCCCCTGAACCCGCATAACCAGCGCACAAACTGCCCAGAGCGCGAGGAATCCGCCGAGGACGAGGGAGGTGAGAATCAGCAGAGGCTTCATGCTGGCTCCCGGAGGTCTTCAATTACCTCGTCGTCGACAGGAACGCCGGAGATCGGACGCAGCCAGTCGTCCGGGCACTGAAAATCGGTTGAAAACGCAACGGGTGCGTCAGTGTGGGGATCGAATGTCTGCAAAGGATTGGCGCAACGGACATTCCAAACTCGCCCCCACCGAAGATGGTCGCAATTGATGCTGAGCACTTCGTAGACTCGCCCGCAGGAAGTTCCCTCGTAAGTCTGGTAAGCCAGATCACCAACTTTCACGTTCACAGCACACCTCCCATCAAACACTCCACAACACCAGCAATAGACAGCGCACAGAGCAGCCCAAGCGAGACGAAAAAGGTCGCGGGCGACTCAAGAATCCGGTCGACGATGGAGCGGTCGCGGGGCACGTAGCGCAGGCTGCGGTACCAGTGGTCGCGCTGCATGGCGGTAGTGACCGCGCCGTTGGTGGGGGTGTTGGTCACGCGATGCTCCTAACGCCATCAATTACGACAGTGCAGTCGCGATCCGCGCGCAGCGTCTGGATAGCCGCCCAGTCGGTTGCGATACCGCAATGATCCATGGTCGGTACTTCGTGTTCAATGAACACGCGGTGATGGCCTGGAAACTTCTGCAATTCTTCGATGAGATCGGAGACGGTCATGCTGCCGCCCGCATAGCAATTACTTCTTCCATGATGGAAAGGCCGGTCTTGCGCATCAGATATTGGGTGACGGCACGATTCCCGACTGCACACTCGAAGTCGTCAATGAGTTCAGGCGGCAGACTGCGCCGGCCCGAAGCATCGTCTGTGTGGAAGTAATCGGTGACATGCGATGCGTAGGCGCCGATACGCTCGGCCAAGGAGGCTCGAGTCATATATTGGCTCGTGCGGTATGCCCAAGCCAGCCGAACTGCTTGGCGGTAGGTCTTAGCGCTTGCAATCAACGCCGCGCCGAGAAGGACTGGGACTACCGCGCGTGCCTTCCATCCATCTTCGCTTTCGAGCGTGGCGCCCGCATGAGCCAACAGTGATTCTTCGCTGGGTTTAGCGGCGCCCCGAATGGCATTACAGGGAGTGCAGACAGGCTCGACATCAAGAGGTCGGCCGTAATCGCGGTGATCGTACGCGTGCGCCGGGTTGCCGCAATCGACGCAGCGTAGGCTGGCAACGGGTGCAAGATCGCCGCGTGCGACGGCCTTGCTGACTTCAACGTGGGCTGCCCATGCTCCGGAGATAAGCGTCGTTGCCCGGCGCGCCTGGATGATCAATTCGCTCATGCCGCTCTCCCCATGGCCTTCTGAATGTACTCGCCAACAACTTGTGCGCTCTGAGCCTTGTATTGCTCCAGCTCGCGCCGATCCTGCGTTTCGATCCATTGCCGCGGATAGTCGCAAGCCGTCAGCATGCAGAAACGCGACAACTTGACGGCAGGAAAGGGCCGACGCCCGGCGATCAGATCGCCGAAGTGCGGATAGTGAATGCCGCACAACTTCGCCAACGTCTTGCGATCGAACCGCTTGAGACCGTGCTCTAGCGCCTTCGAAAGCGCGCTCTCAAACGTCATCGCTTCAATTTGCGCGTCCGGAAGCCGCACAGGCTCCTGGTACATCGCAAACATCCGCATTTCAAACTGCTCCATCACGACCTCCCTTAGGTAAATGCAATCAGACCCCAGATGCTTCCCAACTTGATTACCCAGATGCAAAGAGGGCCAAATAAAGGCGTCAACAAAGACGCCAAGAAAAAAAGGACTACTAACGTGTCAAACCGAAACCATTGGGGCCATCTTTTCGTCGCCAGAAGTAGGAAGATTCACATCAAGCAACCCGAGCAGGGCGACCATGTCGTCCTGATGAATGATTGCCTGACCCGTACTGAGCCTGTAGCAGCGCAGACGCACGCCCAACAACTCCATGAAACCTTCGTGCGTCGCATAGGGCAAATCGCCAGCAATGACGTTTTCGACTTCCCGCCAGTCGAGACTGCTCAGCAACGATTCAATCGGGGTCATTTAGGCCACCATCTTTGCCAAGGGCGAGTCATCAACCGAGCCGCCAACTGGTGGTTGCGTGTCGTCCGATGCCGCGAAGTTGTCACGATCCGGCGCGCACAGAACAAGCCGCAAGGTTGCCCAGTCTTCATTGCGATTAAGCTCCTCGCACCGAACCCCTGTTTCGCGTTCGATGGCGGCGCACATTCCGGTATCGCTAACGATGCCAGCCTTGTTCCAGTACGAAACCATTTGCTGGTTTGCGCCGATCAGGGCTGCGAGCTTGACTTGGCTGCCAGCGATTGCGATCGCTTTGGCGATGCCGGTGTCAGGAGGAGATTTCTTCATGGTGCGCCTGTGAATGTCTACAAGCATATTTGTAGCACAGGGGACAAAAACCTACAAGCACTTTTGCTGCGGTTTTATACAAAATCCTTTGTATGATTACTTACGCCGATCGCCTTGAATGGGCCATGAAATGCGCTGGACTCAATCCCCAGTCTGACCAGAGCGAGTTGGCTAGACGGGTCGGGGATGGCTGCAAGCCGCAGAACATTCAGTACTTGCTGAACCACAACAACAATGCCAAGTCCAGCAAATACACACAGCATTTCGCCGAAGTTCTCGAGTGCGACGCAGGGTGGCTGGCCTATGGAAAGGGCGTTGCGCCAGTTCCACGAGAGGCGACATTTGCCCAGCACAATTCCAATATCCCCGATACCTCAATCAGCGCACAAGAAAGGGGCATGATTGTCAATTTGCCTCTGGCGGGACGGTCTAGCATTTCCAGTGAGCCGATAGAATCGAATGTCGGCGACAGACTAGAACTGAGAGAGGGACGCTCCGTGGCCATTGTTGGGGAAGTGCAGGGAGGGCCTGACGGATACATCAGCATTGATGACTACCCAGCAGGACACGGGCATAGCCATTTGCCCGAAGTAAGATCGCGTGATGCGGGTGCCTATGGGCTGAAGGTGCGGGGCGACAGCATGCGACCCCGTATAAAAAGCGGTGAATATATTGCGGTCGAGCCAAACGTAGAGGCCCAGCCAGGCGATGACGTGGTCGTGAAATTTATGGATGGCAGCTGCGTTGTGAAGGAGTTGCTGTGGATCCGCGACGGTGACGTCTGCCTGGGATCGATCAATAACGGTGTTCCGCCGATCACCAGACCGATGACCGAGATCGTACACATTCATCGCGTCGCTGCGATCATGCCGCGGGGATCGGCCGTTGAATCTCGAAACAGGCAAGAATAGCGCGGGAGAGCACCGGAAGTACCGGAGGCGGTGAGGGTGCAATCTGGACAGTTTGAGCGGATCTGTCCAGTTGTGTACTTTGCAATCAATTGCAATGGCAGTTGGTTCCGACGTGTGCGACCTAGCGCACCGAGCACCCCTGAGAATTACGGCACCAAACACGTGGGTCTTTAGGGCGGCAAAAATATTTCTGTTCGCGGATCGACTGGTCGGATACGGATGCTAAACTTCTAGTGTTGTCAAGAACCTGTTCATTTTGAGGTAAAATCATGGCCGCTCTCGAAACAGAGCTCGCAAGATTCAAAGCAGAACTGCCTGCTCTCTGGAAGGATGAAGGTAAATATGCCCTGATCAAGGGTGATCAACCAATCGAAATCTTCGAGACATACGAAGATGCATTGAAATTGGGATATGAGCGCTTTGGACTCGACCCCTTCTTGGTTAAGCTTATCACCAGGACGGAAAGCGTTGCTAACTTCACCCGAACATATCTTGCTACATGCCCGGCATAAATTTAAAAATAACTACGCAAGGCCCTGTGCTGACCGTGTTTATTTTGCCGAGCGCACCTCGCATGCAGGCAATGTTGGCAGCCAAGGTGCCACTCCCCGCGCCAGTAAGCGGCCTTTTCCTGGTTGATACCGGGGCTAGCCATACCGTTGTTGACCAAGGTTTGGTTGCCCCCTTGGGGCTTCAGCCGACCGGCACCACTGGCGTGCAAACACCATCGACAAATGGCGTCCTTCACCAATGCAATATGTATGACGTCCAGATGATCATTCCGTGTGGTGTTTTGCAAGCCCCGGCGTTTGTGCTGCCAGCTATTCCTGTGATCGAATCAAGTCTCGCGCCACAGGGCATCATGGGATTGATAGGGCGCGATATTTTACAAAAATGCCTGCTCGTGTACAACGGAGTGACTGGCGACTATTCGCTATCCTATTAAGCAGGTCAAAGAACTTCCATAAGCCCCGCCTGCCGGGGCTTTTTCATATCCGCCGCATCCCAAATACCTCCGGATAACTCAGCCTCACCAGCCGCGCGCCGGCCTCTACCAATACCCGCATTTCCCGGTCACTGAGCATCCGCTCCAGCTCGGCCAGCACATCTGCATACCTCTCGATCGGCGCCCACTTTCCCTCGGGTTCGACCTCGGTCATCCGTAGCAATACCTCTTCTCGCGTCATGGTGGCCTCCTGGTAACAAGTCCAGTTTAGGCGATGGAGTTTGTTTCGGGCATATCTACAAAAATAATTGTAACCAGTGCTTGACGCTACAAAAACGCTTGTATAAGATTCATCTCAAGGCAGCACAACACACCACCCAACCAGGACAGGAGAGCGAGCATGTCAGATCACCTCAAGGCGTTTCTCTCAGAATATCTCGAGTGGGTCGACTGTGGCGCTCTTAACGAAGAGCCGTTTGATCGCTACGTCGGTCTCTGCACGAACTTCGTTTTCTGGGATGGCTATCCCGGCGTGGAAGCCCTTAAAGAACTCAAGAAAGCATTTGCTGATGACGGCCTCGACAAGGCATACCCATTTGGCGGATGCCATATGTACGACAACGAGCAAGATGGCGGCGTCCTGCATTTGAATATTGCCCGCATCGCGTGGGTCCGCTCAAAGGTAGCTCAGTTCGAAGTGGTTTGACTGGAGATAGAGATGAGCAAGTGGTTCGAAGTGAACGTCTCAATCTGGAAGCGCGTGCTTGTCGAAGTCGAAGATGACGAGACCGCAGAGGATGCCGTGGACGTCGCAGTTGGAGAAATATTGCTGGGCAAAGATGGCGAGGCGTCGGCCAACACAGACGAACCGCTTGACGGCGCAAAACTTGCAAGCGCGCGGCGCCACGCAGACGAAGTATTTTCACTCTAGCTGTCCGCAGCGCTTTGGTTCCAGCCAAAGCAGTACGGATACCGCTTTAAATGCGCATGGCCGCGCAGAACAAATCGCCGCAGTAGAGGAACACAGGCGCATGGCGTCGTCCTGGTTTGGCAAACGTTCATTAACAACGCAGATTCGAGTGTTAGTCAGTGCTGGCGACTTGCGGCGTGGAAGCCTGGACACGCCAACAGATGGCGCGGATTGATGGTGATGTTGCCGAGTCGGGCAATCCCCTCCCATCTAAGCGCCGGAGTTGAACGCAGCCGACCTGTGCGCTGGAGTTGCGACCGGCCAAGTCGCCAGCCCTGACGACATTCGAACACTGCAATGAAGCGATAAACCGGCCGCAAGGCCGTACATGCTGATAGCTCGCAAGTTAAAGCGAGACAGTAGGCACTGGACGCAACCCTCGACTCCAGATGAAAGACCCGAGGCTATCAAACCGTGGTGGTTCGGCTAGTGATCCACGGTGAGATTGATAACAGACATACGCAACCCGGAACTGGCTCGGCCAGGTGTAGCCGGGTGCGTATGCGATGCAGTTTTCACGAAGGCGCGCGAGGTCCCTGCATAGCCAAGTATTCGCGGAACCGATCGCCGTTAGTCCAAAGCTCCCGCGATGGCAGGCCAGTATGGTTAGCTGACGGCTCCCCGCAAACTAACGCGCGCCTTCGTGAGAATTGCAGTACCACCGAGCAGAGGGAATCTATCGAAACCCAGCATGAGTTGGCGATCTGTTACCTGCGCAGGCCTAGACGGAAAGCCGGCAAGCAATAGTGCGAAACACCGATAGTGGCAGCCGGGAATAGACCGGCACTGAATTCATCTGCAGCGATACGGGAGGGGAAGATGATTGACGAAGACGCGAAGCCTAGCCCGGAATTCGAGGAATGGGCCTCAGAAGAAGGGATCAACAACTTTCACTTCTACCATTGCTGGGCTGCTTGGCAAGCTGCGTTGTCACAACGGCGCACTGAAATTCCGGCGAACGTGATGGCCGCACTTGACCGCATGTGTACGCCTTTGGATGCGTCCGTCCTCTCTGGAACTACCGCGGATGCGGATGCTCACTCGATGCGCCTGATTCGCGATTACGTTCTCTCCAATGGAGATTGCCATGAAGTGACCAACACCGTCACCCGAGGCTGAAGCCTAGCCCGTTGAGAGCGGCACGAAAGCCCGCATGGGTTAATCACTTGCCCGATGGTTGAGGAGTACCCACCCTCGCTAACCAGTGGACGGCGCCAAAGACGACATGGGTCGCAGCACACTGCCGGGCCTGACAACCTGGGTGAAGCCTACCAAAGCAGGCCGAGTGGTCCACGTCACGGACTGCTTTGAGCGAAGGCGACTTCCATTGTCGATAAACGGTGGTGAACAGACTGGTCCAGTAAGTCGCCTTCGCTGAATGCTGAACTCCCGTCCCAAGATAAGGGGCATACGACCGGCCATCTGGCCATAGCGATAGGGGATGCCGCCCGCCAGGCGGCTTATTGAATAACTTGGGCGTCACTTTGATGTAGGCGCTTAGGACTACAAACGGAGAAATGATGAAAATCACCAAAGAACTGCTTAAGGAAAAGCATCCCTGTTCCGATGGCTACGAATGGTATCTGCGGAAATTCCCTGACGGCGGCGAGTATCAGGAAATCCTGGATACGCTGTGCGATGACGACCGGTTTGATGATGCTTGCTGGCTGCTCAATGCCTTTGGCAAGACGAGCGATGTGCTCGAAGTCGACGCACTGGAGCGTAAATCGTTCGTGTTCGCTGGCTCGATAGTCGTTAAAGGCTCGATCAAGATCGAATTTTCGTTGCGGGCAGGCTCGGGCATCAAGGCTGGGGCATCGAGGCAGGCTGGGGCATCGAGGCAGGCCAAGATTTCGGAATCTTCGCGGCGCTGCGCTTGCGAACTTCCAATTGGGCTTTGAGCGGCCGTGTTACCGCGAAGATCAAACCCGCGAACCTGATGACGGGATATTGGGTCGAGGCAGAATCCGAAGAAAAGCAGGACGCGGCCTGACCGATGGTTTTTTACGCGCTGAATGCTAGCGGCGAAATTGTTGAAGCGGAGTAGATCATGTTCTACAGCGACTACGGCGTCAGGGCTTATGCACCTCGCGCACTCGTCTACTGCCTGTTGTTCTTTGCTGATCACTTTGATTGGTATGCGAACAGCAAGCTTGTTCAGTCGGCATCGTACGGCGATGTGGTGTGGTGTTAGCCATGCGCGACTTCGGATCATGGTTCAGCGAGCGGGGCGGCGAGAAGGCCGCTGAGGTTGATACCGACGCTACGGCACGGCTCAGATGCACCGGCTGCGGCAAGACGCAGACCGTAGAGATTAAAGCCTACGAGAACGGCGATACCGGTTGGTACGTATGGGAAGAGGTGGAAGCCGATGGCGACTATGAAGGCCGCTGCGGTGGATCGCAATTCTGTTTGCCTTAGGAGGATCCATGTTTGCAACGTATCTGACGGCCGGTCTGGCCGCGTATGTCATCGTTGTGATATTCGCGGTGGCAATTTGCAGGGCTGCTGGTGATGCCGATCGGCGCATGGGGCTGAAATGACCACTACCGCCGAGCAGCCCCGCTCCATCGTCGCCGAACAACTCTGCATGTCTCCCGCCGAAATAGCCGACCACGATTCCCTGTCGCAGAAACACAAGATGGACAGCCTGGATCGCGTCGAGATCGGCCTGACAGTGGAGCATGTCCTGAAGGTCGAACTGGATGACGACGTGATGTTTCGCTTCGACACGATTGCCGCGCTGATTGAGGCGGTTGAGGTGGCGGCTTAGCCGAACTCGACGTGACACCTACCGGGCCTGTAGTGGGCGCAATGAGTGGTGCGACAGCCGGAGAGACGGCGTTCAAGTACGCATTGCGGAGCGACTTATCCCGTTAAGTGCTGGTTACGATGCGCGTGACGCAGACGGTCGGAGAGCGGGGGTCGAATCCAGGCGACGGCGACGGGCGCAGATAGGTCGCTCCCTAATGCGGGTTTTGCAGTACGTACCGGCGTGATCCGGCATAGAACGGCGAATCCCAGTCGGGCCGAATATCTGGGCAACTAACCTAAGGAGATCGATATGCGAAGTCGCCGATCCTTCATGAGCAAATACATGTGATCGCTGGTCGTCGGCCTAAGTGGTATAGGCGAATACGCTAGGAGCGGATAAGCGTTCCTGGCGCTGAGAGACAGCCGGGATAGACCGAGAGTTGCGAGCCTCTTAATACGCTGACAGCCGGGAAAGACCGGCGCCCTGACGAACGATGACTGATCCAGCAATCCATAGGACGTACCGGGAACGCCGCCCCGGCAGTCATCGTCCGCCAGGGCCAAAAGCGGATGCAGTCCAATCCCGAGCCGTTATTGCGTAGCTAGCCGTAGACGGTACAACTCGGGTGTCGGACTGACGTAGCGAAGTAACCCTGCAAAACACTGAATTAAGTTGTCCTATTGGAGATAGCGATGGGAAAGCACGCAAATTTTACCCTGTACGACAAGCTCGCCCGCCAGGCACAGCCCGAGCAGGACGAGGAGAACCCCGGCGTCGCACTGTGGGACGACGACGCATGGGGAAACCGGAACGAGGCTGATACCCATCAGAAACGCCTGCTATCCGAGGCTGCTGGAGTGGGGATAGGGGAGTGGCGATGAGTGATGAACTGGAGCCAATTCCGATGCTGCTGTTTTGCCCGAAGTGCAACACGCAGCATATTGATGCGCCTGAGATTCTCGACTGTCGCTGGCCAGATTGCGGTGGCGGATGTGGCGCGGACGAAGACGGCCCTATGTGCATGGCTGAAGCACATTCGTGGGAGAACCCGCCGCACCGTTCGCACCTGTGCCACGAATGCGGAACGATCTGGCGTCCTGCCGATGTTGCGACTGTCGGCGTCGCTGAGATCGCCACGCAAGGCAAAGCGGACAACTGGCAAGCACCTGCGGCGTTGATGCGTGCGGCCACCGGAGGCCAGCGATGAGCCCACGACCCTTCTTTCTCCGTCGCCTCTCCTCCCGCATCGCCCGCCAGATAAGCGGCGAAGAACGGGAGCCGGCAAGCGGTGCTCGCAGCGACGTATTTGCTGGTGCACTGATTCTTCTCTGCTGCGTTGGCGCAGGTTCAGTCGCATTGATCCTGGTGCTTGGTGCGCCGCTGCTAAATCTGGTTTGCTGGGGAGTGAGATGAGCAACGTTCGATTCTTCTGGATTGGTGAGCCATCCGAAATATTCGCCGCCGAGTCATGGGAACAGATTCTTGCCGATGCGGGCGAGTCGGGAACCGGCCTCGAGAAATTCGTTGATGGCGTACCGGTTGACGACTGGGGTGATCCGATTGACTGGGGCGAGATCGATGGTAGCGACCGTCTGACCGTTCGCGATTGCGACGAGGACGAGCGGCGCCTCGGAACGCTCACCGGCTCAATGCATGACCACTACGCATGGCAGGGAAGCGAGCGTTACGGGCTGCCCGTGATGATGTTCACGCAATACAACTAGGGGACCGTCATGCTGAAGACTGCTGAGTGGCATGTGGTTGATGAGTCCGACCGAGACTACACCGTATCGATTTCCGCCGAGGCAAGAAAACGCCTCTCAGACGAAGGTCTCCGCCGAGCCGCCAACGATAACCAACTGCTCACGACGACCGCGCGCAAACACGAAGTCCTGGCCGGCACGATTTGCGGTCTGATCGTGGTGGCGATTGTGTGGGCCATTTTCAGGAGCCTGTGATGAGCATATTTTCATTGCGCAAGCCGCTTCGGTTGTATGCATCACATCTTAACCGCGCCCAGCGTAAGCGGTGGATGCAAATGCGGCTGGAGCGCTCGCCACGCGTGCCGATTTCAACCGGCTACGTTGTGCCCAGCATTGCGCGGACGTACACGCATATGAATGTCAGGGGCATCGCATGAAACGACCCGATCCAAACCATGAAGTCGCCATGTTCAACAAGGCAGTCAAGGTAGGCGACCGCGTGCGTTACCAGTCCTATAAGCCTGACGGGCCAGTCACCGAGTACGCCACGCGCACGCCCGCTGAAGTCTTGAGCGGGCATACCGCGGTCGTTTGGCTAGAGGGGAAATCGGGCTGTGTGGCTGTGTCGCATTGCTTGCCTGTTGGGGGTGCGACGTGAGCGCCTGCAAATTCGATGTCTCATGGGTAGGCCGATGCAAGAAGCCAACACTCGGTGAGTCCGAGTATTGCGCGGTTCACTACGGCATGAAGTGCTGCTCATGCAAAGCGCAGGCGACGCACGATTGCGACCGCACTGGCCAGTTGGTCTGCGGTGCTCCGCTCTGCGATGGATGCGATGGATTCGAGACGCCGGGTGCGGGCTACGGTTTCTTTGGCTTCGGCGGTCACGGCCATCGGTCGAAGCAGTGGGAAGCGCAGCGGGAGGGCCAGCCATGATCCTGCTCGATACCGAACCCGACCCGGTTGAAGAGGCCGCCTACGGCTATTGCCGGCGTTGCGAGTGCGAGTGCGTCTTCGTTCGGCGCGATCAAGGCATCGGCCGTTTTGAATACCACGGCAGCAAAGAGATTCACGTCGATATGCGGGATTGCTGCGCGACGTGCGGAGACGAGCTATGAGCAAGCATACATGCCACTGGCCCGGTTGCACCAAGGAAGTCCCGCCTGCCATGTGGGGATGTAGAAATCACTGGTTTGCATTGCCAAAAGAACTGCGCGATGCAATCTGGCGCGTTTATGTTCCCGGTCAGGAAATAACCAAAACGCCATCACCTGAATACATCGTGACTGCACGACTGGTTCAGGAATGGATAAAGGCGCGCGAGGAGTCGAAACCGTGACCGACTTCGAGTTCTTCGACGCGATCCACATCACCCGCCAATCGAATGCGCAGTACTGCTGCCCTGACATGGCCGGCGACGAGGCCCGAGGCTTCTGCCTCGATGCTGTCGATGACCTTCCGGCTGGTAGCACGATCCGCCTGGAGCCCGAACCGGGCATGACGATCGGCCCATTTTGCAGCACAACCCAATCTTGGAGAGAGGCCCTAAGTGACTGACTCAACCCAACTGGTTGCCACCGAGCAGCCGCAACAAGTAGCACTGACCGTTCAGGATCGCGCGGTAATTGCCCTAGGCGGTGTCGAGCGCGAAGAGGCATTGAAGGCGCTGGCAAAAAAATACGCCGATATCACTGAAGTGAAAAACAAGGCCGCTCGCCAGCAAGTACATGCCGCCGCAATGGAGTTGGCGAACGAGCGTATCGCCACCAAGAAGACCGGCGAGACGGCGCGCGAGGATGCGAATGCGCTTCAGAAGGCGGTAATCGAGCGGCAGAAGTTCCTGATTGGAATTATCGAGCCACCAGAAAAGCGATTGCTTGGCCTGCGTGACAAGTGGGACGAAGCCGAAGAGGCAGAACGTCAAGCCAAGCTCGAAGCGGAGCAAAAGCGCGTTGGCGACATCCGATCGCGTATCGCGGATATGGCTGCGATTCCTACCATGATGGTCGGTAAGTCGTCGGAGACCATCGCGATAGCAATCGAGAGTCTGGAAGCGACTGAAATCACGCTTGACACACACCAGGAGTTCGCGGGCGAAGGTGAGATGGCGAAGATTGCCACGATCGACAAGCTCAGGGAAATGTGGGTGGCGCAAGCGGCGGTCGAGCTGGCTGCAGCCGAAGCTGCCCGCCAGGCCGAACTGGATCGCATCGAACGCGAGCGAGTGGCCGAAGAAAACAGGCTGGAAGCCAAGCGACTCGCAGACCTTGCCGCTGCGATGGAAGTTGAGGCGCAACTGGCGCGAGACCGGCAGGCGCTGGCCGACAAGCAGGCGCGTGAGAAGCGCGAGGCGGCGGAAGCGGAGCAGCGTGCAGCCAATGAGCGGGCAGCGGCGGCAATGCGGGCAGAACAGGCTCAACACGAAGCCCGAATGCGCGAACAGCAAGCTGCCGCCGACAAGATGAACGCCGCCATGTCCGAGATTCAGGGCATCCAGCAGCAGGTAATCATCGCCACTCAAGGGCGCTTGGGCGTGCGCAAGGGCGGCACTATCGATTGCATCCGGGAGACGCTCGCCGAGACCGAGGCATGGGAACTCGACCCGGAACGCTTCGGCATCCTGGCCGGTGCAGCGGAAAGCGCCAAGACGACGGCGGTTGCGGAGATCCGGCGGTTGCTGGGTGAGGCTGAGGCGAAGGAGCGGGAAGACGCTGAGGCTCGTCGCCAGCGCGAGGAAGCGGAAGCCGCTGCGGAAGCCGAGGCCCGACGTGTCGCCGAGGCAGAAGCCGCCGAGGCTGCTCGTTTGCAGGCCGAGAAAGAAGCCGCCGAGCGCGAACAGGCTCGCCGGGTTCGTGTTCAGTTTGAAAAGAACGGGCCGGGCGACGAAGCAATCGTTGCGAGGCTGGCGGATATCTTCGATGTGAGGCCGCTTGTCGTTGTCGGCTGGCTCGAAAAATTCAATGCGGCGGCGTTTAAGGCGCCCGAGGAGAAGGCAGCGTGACCTCCGACGATGGCCCAGGTTGGCGTCAACAGCAGGAATGCGAAGAGCGCGAGCAGCAGGAATCCCAATCAAACAAGGAATCTGAAAATGAGCATAGCAACCTTAATCATCGGCGAGAGCGGAACCGGCAAGACGACCAGCTTGCGCAATCTGGACCCGAGCCAGACCCTTTTGATTCAGGCGGTGAAAAAGCCGCTGCCATTCCGATCTGGCGCATGGAAGCCAATCGTCAAGGGTAAGGGTGGTTCTGTCTACGTGACGGATAACAGCGCAAACATCGTGGCCGCCATGCAGCGCACCGAAAAGGAAATCATTGTGCTTGATGATTTTCAATACTGCCTCGCCAACGAATTTATGCGGCGTGTGACGGACGTTGAGACGGGTAATGGTGCGTTCGCCAAGTACAACGAAATCGCCCGCCATGCCTGGGACATCCTCATGGCGGCGAGCTCGTTGCCGGATCACAAGCGCGTATACATCCTCAGTCATACCAGCACCGACGACTTCGGAAAGACCAAGATCAAGACGATTGGCAAGCTTCTGGACGAGAAGATCGTCATGGAGGGACTTGTCACTATCGTTCTACGCACTGGCGTGACGAACGGCGAGTACACGTTCAGCACTAGGAACAACGGCCAGGACACAGTAAAGAGTCCGCTGGGCCTTTTCGAATCCGACCATATCGAGAATGACCTCGCGATGGTGGATGCAGCCATCACGGCTTATTACGACCTCAAGCAAGCAGCCTAAAGGAAATCAGACATGTATCAACTCGACAAGCAAGCCGCGATGAATGCCGACTTCACCGGCAAGTGGCTCAACGAAACTGGCAAGTACATCGGCAAGATTCTCTATGCAGAGGATATCGAGGCACAGACGGGGACGCGCGGCGTTGTCCTTAACCTGCAAGCCAACGATGGCCGGGAGACTCGCCAGTACGTCTATACGATGAAGAAGGACGGCGAAAAGCTGTCTGGCTATGACCTGCTGATGGCTCTCATGACGTGCCTGAAGCTGCGCGGCATCAAGCCTGTTCCGGGGCCGGTGAAGCGCTGGAACAAGGATACGAAGCAGGAATACACCGAGCAGGGCCAGGTGTTTCCTGAGCTGGCCAACAAGCCAATCGGCTTCCTGCTTCAGAAGACCGAAGAGGAAAGCCGCAAGAATCAAGGTCAGACGGCATGGACCGCAAAGCTCGTCGGCGTGTTCGAAGCTGGCACGGAGCTGGTGGCGGCTGAAATTCTGAATGGCAAGACAAAGCCCGAAGCGCTGGCGTTACGGGTTGCGCAACTCGCTGACCGCCCGATGAAGAAGCGCCCCGCCACGGCATCGCACCAGGATTACGACACCGGTCCGCACGACGGCGGGGCTTACGACGACGATGTGCCTTTTGCTCCGGCATACGCCCGCGCAGCCTGGTCAATCATTTAAGGAGGCAATAATGAATGTGACTCTGGACATCGAGACCATACCCTCGACAAACCCCGCCGTGCTCGAAGCGATTCGCGCCGATCTGCGCGAGAACTTCAAGGCCCCCTCCACGCTGACGAAGGAAAAGGCCTGCGCCGATCTGGGCATGACCGACGCGAGCGAGATCAAGTACACATCGAAGGATAAGGCGCTCGAATTGTGGGTAGAACGCTTCCGCGATGAAAAGCTCGAGGAAGCCGCGCAAGAACAGTGGCGCAAGACCTCATTCGATGGCGGATCCGGTCAAATCGCCGTGATCGGCATTGCACTGGACGACGCCGAGCCGGTCACATTCTATTCCGAAGACTGGGCGCATGACGAAGCCAAGGTGCTGCGATCCGCATTCGACGCGATCAAGGATGTGTACACGCCAAGTTCCGACCGTCGCCCGGTGTTTATCGGCCATTATGTGACCGAATTTGATCTGCGCTTCATCTTCCAGCGTGCGGTCGTGTTGGGCATCAAACCGCCGTCAATCATCCCGTTTCACGCACGCCCCTGGGACGATTACGTTTTCGACACCATGACGCGATGGGCCGGGTTCAAGGGATCAGTGGGGCTTGACCGGCTCTGCGGCGCGCTGGGCATTCCCGGCAAGACTGACGGTGTGGACGGCTCCAAGGTATGGGATATGGTCGCTGCCGGCCGTATCGCCGAAGTGGCCGAGTACTGCGCCAATGATGTGCGCATGGCTCGCGCTGCGTACAAACGGCTTACGTTCGCTGAAGCTGCATAACCCCAAATCTGCGCCGCCCTGATCCGCCACATCGAAACCGCGTCGGGCGAAACCGTGCTTCGGCAACAGGCGGCGTGAAGTTTTACCGCCGCCATCCCTCTGCTAGGCGAAAGCGGGTCCAGAGTTTAAAGGGTGGCGGCACCTAATTGAGGATGACTATGAACGCAACGACAGAACAAGAGCAGCTTTCAATCGACGGCGTGGCGCCTGCCGAGCCTGAATCGAAGGAAGCGCCACACATGATCGCGCGCATCAATGCAATGGCGGTCAAGGTGGCCTTTCCGTTCATGGCGCAGAACGATATCCGCTATTACCTCAATGGCGTCAATGTCCGCCCACTCGAAGACAACACCGTAATGATCGTCGCTACGGACGGCCATCGGTATGTCGTGATCCGCGATCAACACGGTTACGCAGAGAAAGAGGTGATCGTGTCCATCAAGAAGGACGGGCTCAAGACGTGCAACGCGAAGAGCACGCTTGATGTGATGTCGAACGGTTCCGCGATGGTCAACGATGAAAATGGGCAGGCCCAGTTCATCCAGCCAGGCAATGCGCTGGTCGAGGGCAATTTTCCTCGTATCGAGAATGTCGCAGCGGCGCGCGGCTATAACGAGGGCATCTCCGGCGCGATCAATCCGGCTTATCTGAAAGACGCCCTGACCATCGGCCAGCACTTCGGCAGCATCCGGTTCTTTACGAAAGACGCCGACAGTCCGCTCATGTTCGTGGTTGGTGGCCTGGGCGATCTGGAAGTGTTCGGCGGAATCATGAAGATGCGCGATTCGTTCGAACAGTTGCCGACATGGTTTCCGAGACCGGTTCCGTACGAACTCACGCAGCCGGTTAGTGAACCGGAGTAACGACCAACAGCGCCTCGGCGCGGCAAGGGGCTGCGGCCCCGCTTTTGAGAGCATCAAACAACCGTATCGCCATGCTGCTCGTGGTATCGGCGATGCTGGATTATTGGAGATGAGAGATGGACGAGGATCAAAAGCTGATTGAGTTGCGCAACGCCGCAATCGACAAGCTTCGCGGTGCCGAGAAAGCCGCATATGCGTACTTCTGCGCCTGCCCGGTCGGCAAAGAGCGTGAGCGTGCGGCGGACGTGTACGAAAACATCCGCACTGCTGCGCGCGTCTGACCGCCTAGCCCCGCCTCATTGGAGTAACCATGACTGAAGATCAAGAGATCGCGCTTTCCGTTGCAATCGGATTGCTTAAGAAAAACGGCTATCCAGCGATGGCTGGCGATTTGTTCGAATTGCGCCGCACGTCTCATGCCGGGGCTAAGCACCGAGTGGATGCAGTTATTCACGCAGTTGAGTGTGAGTGCAACGGCTATGGAATCAGCCGAGATACCGCAGAGCGCATTCTGGTTCACATAGACGAGAGTTCTGGCGTGCCAGCGCCTCGAGTCGCCCAATCTGACCATTCTGGTGATGGGGGCGCGGGCCACTGCTCGGAAGGCGACCGATGCGTATGCGGCGGCGATCTTCCGCGCGTTCGCGAGGGATGTGCCAACTGGCGCGCAGGCACCCAAGCCGCCCCCATTCCGAAAGATGGTGACGAGCTACAAGTGCAATGGACTGCTTACAGAAAGTGGAAAAGTGCCTTCAAAGGTCCAATCTATTTTCAACACTTTGATCAGTGGGCAGAGGAATTCGGCTTCCATGTATGGCAAGCCGCTCTCGCATCCAACAAGGCCGCAGCGGTGGCCTATGTGAATGGTCATGAACTGCGTAACATGCTTCCAGACGATGAAACTGCTGGGCCTGACCGCACCCCCGGCATTCAGCGAAAGGAAACGCTGTTTCGGGATACGCCGTTGTACGCAGGCACTCAAGCCACCACCGTTCCGCAAGATGGCGATGAGCGGACGCGGTTTGTCGCATGGCACAAAAACAAGTTCGGTTGGTACGGTGACGATGTAGATGCGTGCAAAGACCGATTCACGATCTGGCAAGCCGCTCTCGCACAGAAGGCTGTACCAGTAGCGGCAGAGCCAACAGATTTTATTGCGCGCGCTATCGCTTTGGAGGAGCGAGCCTGTCGCACAGAGGACGTCTTGATCGATCTGGTCAATCAGATCAGGAAATCAAGTCCTGTTGACGACCATGGCCACGACTTCAAAATGAATATGGCTTTCGTCAAAGCTGTAGAGCTTTTGGATGCTGCGCAAACAGATGCTGCGATTGGAGCGCCGCAAGCCATACAGCGGATTATGGCGCGCCTAGCAGGTATTCTGGACGAAGACCAGTTCGCCGAGATAGAGCAAATCGCCACCAGCGCCGGAATCAAACCTCCCGCTCCAATAGCGTCAGCCGAGGAGAATGTGCCTGTGGGTTGGACGACTCAGTTTGATCTGGCGAATGTCGCGCGTGGAGAAACAGGCGTGATCTTTAAGCAACAGGAATCAGGGGATATACCGCTCTACACCCATCCCGCAGCAGCGCAACCATCAAGGGCGGAAGTGCTGGAGCGGGCGGATCTCAGCGATGACGAACTGGCGCTAATCCGGGAAGAGGCTGCGACCATTACCGATGATTGGTCTGAGCGGCAATTGATCGAGCCGACTCGTAAGGAATCGGATGCCAAATTCGTGCGCGAGATTTTGCGGCTTGCCGGGGCCTGATATGAGCACTTTTGGCAACCGCCTGCGCGTGGCGATTGAACGACAGATGACTCTCACGGAGTTCTCAGAGAAGACCGGTTTCGATCTTCCATTCCTGTCTCACTTGATTCACAACCATCGCCGACCGAGTTTCGACACGTTGGTGCGCTTGCTCGAGGCTCTGCCACAACCCAACGCGCGCAAGTTGATTTTGGGAGATGACCGTGACAGCAGATGAAGTCAAGGCTCTGGTCGAGCGGCTGCAACCGATTTGGTATCGAGTGAGCCTGAAGGATGCGGATGTCGTTACGAAATCTGCGAATGCACTTACCGTCCTCCTGTCGCAAGTCGAAACCCTCAAGCTAGAAAACCAGCGGTCACGGATGGATGCGGAACGCTGGCGTTGGATGCGTGCTTATTTCGTTGCCGACGACGAAGGTTGGGATGATCGCATCGTCGCTGCAAGTGATTCGGAAGCCAACTTGGACGCCGCTATCGACGCCGCCCGGTCGCAGATAGATAAGGAGAAGTTGTGACCGACACCCAAAAAATGATCGACTGGCTATTCGCGCGATTCCCGAATCAGCCGGTTCGATGTGCGTTGATGGTGAGGATTTTGTGCAACAGGGAGGTGCGATGATCCGAAATGGTTTTGCCGTCATCGGCATATGCGTCGTCGCGCTCTATTTGCTGGGCGCCATCGGTATAGGGAATTTCCGTGTTTATTACGGCAGTGATCTGCCGGCGCAATGGTGCGCAAAGGGGCAATTGTGACCGAACCCGGCCAAACCTGCAGCCACGGAATACCGTGGTCCGAAGACTGTCCGCAGTGCGCCCTCATATCTGCGCGCGAGGCCGTTCGGCACTGGGGACCGCTGGTCGACGAAAGTCGCCGGCTGATCGAAGAGATGGAACGGACAACTGAGGAGCAGACGTGAAAAAGGTCATACAAGAAGAAGGTGCACGCCCGATCAAAATCTGGACCGATGAGGTTGAGGATTCGGCGCTTCAGCAACTGAAGAACATCGCTCGCCTGCCGTTTATCGCGGGCAATGGCGTTGCATGCATGCCGGACGTGCATGCCGGTATTGGCGCGACGGTCGGAACGGTGATCGCGACGGACAAGGCCATTGTGCCGGCGGCCGTTGGAGTTGACATCGGTTGCGGCATGAATGCCGTGCGCCTCTCGCTGAAGGCATCCGATCTACCGGATTCGTTGCTGGCGATTCGCCACCAGATTGAGCGTGACGTGCCGCTAGGTACGGGTGGCGCACACAATCCCGACCGTCTGCCGGGAATCCAGATGGGTCTGGTGACGCGATACGCCGCAGTCTGCGAGAAGCATCCGGGCGTCCACAACAAGAACATGGAACGTCAGTTGGGTTCCCTTGGCTCGGGCAACCATTTCATTGAGCTGTGCCTGGACGAATCGCAGGACGTGTGGATCATGCTCCACAGCGGTTCGCGTGGCGTTGGCAACCTGATTGGCCGTTACTTCATCGAGAAGGCCAAGAAACTCATGGAGCAGTACTACGTGAAGCTGCCCGATGGTGATCTGGCCTATTTCCCGGAAGACACGGACAACTTTAACGATTACGTCGAGGCGGTCAACTGGGCGCAAGACTACGCGCTAGAGAACCGCCGAGTGATGATGACGGCTGTCATTGCTGCGCTGCGCCGACACATCGCGGTCGAATTCACGATCACGCATGAAGCGGTGAACTGTCATCACAACTACGTCGAGCGCGAGAACCATTTCGGTCGCAACCTCTGGGTGACGCGTAAGGGTGCAATCCGGGCGCGTGCTGGCGACCTCGGAATCATCCCCGGCTCAATGGGTCAGCGCAGCTACATCGTCCGCGGCAAAGGGAATCTGGAGTCGTATTGCTCATGCTCGCATGGCGCCGGCCGGAAGATGAGCCGCGCAACCGCGCGCCGGACTTTCACTGTCGCCGATCTTGAGGCTCAGACGGCTGGCGTCGAGTGCCGGAAGGATGACGCAGTACTTGATGAGATCCCAGGCTCGTATAAGGACATCGACGTCGTGATGGAGAACCAGCGTGACCTGGTTGAAGTCGTGCACATCCTGAAACAGGTGCTCTGTGTCAAAGGCGCATAGGAAGCAGTCATGGAACGCCGCGAAGTAATCGACCTGTTCGGCGAAGTGCCGAAGCATCAGCAACGCCAGCCCAAGCTAGTCCGCATGCATGTAGTCGAAACGGGCGATGACTGTGGCTACTATCCGGTCGGCGTACCGGCTGCTGTGCGATTCGCCTGCCGCCAATGCAGCGAGGTAACGGACTGGATGTTCGTGATGGCGACGACTGCGAAACGCGGCATTCCATGCCCGAAATGCAATGGAGAAAAATCATGACCATCGCCACCGGCAAGCGCATTAGTGCAAGAGAGGCGGTTCTGGGTGTGTGGTATTGGAAGGGGAGGGGAAATGGATTCGATGTTTCTGACCGAAAATGAACTTGCCGAGCTGACTAAATGCCATACGCATTGGGGGAGGGCCAAATGGCTCAAGGCAAACAAAGTCCCTCACGCAGTTCGAGAGGGTGGCTCGGTGGTCGTATTGAGGAAAGAAATGGAGTCAGCGATGAAGAGAAGAACCATGTACGATCCGCTTCCCACGACGGTATCGGTTCTGAAATTGAAGTCGCTTCCTCGCAACCCATGCGGAGTTTATTTTCTCATCCGCAATAGGGAGATCGTCTACATCGGCATGACAAAGACATTCTTTGCCAGAATCGCCGCGCACTTAACCGGCGAGAAGGAGTTCGATAGCGTCGCATTCATTCCGGTCGCAGAGAAGGACGTTCTCGGCATGGAGGGTGAAATGATAGCCCGGTTCAATCCGGTCTACAACGTGATGGGAAGACGCCTTGTGGCGGCCGAGGAGACGGCTTGATGGACGCAGAATTAAAAACAGCGGTGCGGGCGGTCCAAATCTACGCAGAGCGCCACCCACGACCCCCGCATGTCACAATGACACAGGCGGCCCAGATGCTCGATCTGAGTCGCGCCACGGTTCGAAAACTGGTGAATACGGGCAAGCTGCGCATGAATGGATGCGGGCTTATCCCCATCGAGCAAGTAGACGCGTTGCTGACCGCTGACTACGCATGAACTACGCTCATGATGATCGGGTCCTTACTGGGCTTGGAGCACGAGTCCGGTCCCCGGCACCAGAGGTTCTCCCAACCCCTCCCGGGATATACCAATAATTCAGCCAATTCAGGGCCTTGTGCGTGAATTGGGCAATCTTGGGAAACCTTGGGAACGTTGACAGTTACAAAAAAAGGGGGCGTCTTCGGGGGCAGTTTTGACTCCCCGGCATTATCCAGAGCCCCCTCGCCCATGCCCCTTACCGACGTCGCCGTTCGCGCGGCAAAACCCCGCGAAAAGTCCTACAGGATTGCCGATGATCAGGGCATGTACCTCGAGGTCATGCCGACCGGCGCAAAGTACTGGCGTCTGAAGTACCGGGTTGACGTCGACGGCAAATCAAAGGAAAAACGCCTGGCGCTCGGCGTCTACCCGGCAGTGTCTATACATGAGGCGCGAAAGGCTCGTGATGCTGCAAAGGAGAAACTGCGCGCGGGACTGGATCCGGCGGTCGAGAAGAAGCGTGCGGCCGGCGAACGGGCTGTCGAACTCGAGAAAAAGGCCGCCGCTGCGCGTACTGTCGCGGATGCATTCGCGGAATACAGCAAGAAGGTATCGCCCAAGAAAGAGGGGGCCCGCGCTGAACAGCTTCGTCTGGCCCGGTTCGTGGATGATTTTCCGGATCTGGCGGCCGTGCCGCTTGGCGAATTCAGGACGCCACATCTGGCGGAATGGCGCGACAGGCGCCTGTCCGGTTACACGAGAGCAGATGGCTCTGAAGCGCGGGTCGTCACATCGGCTTCTGTGAATCGTGAAATCAACCTGATCCGCAACGTGTTCACCGTCGCCCGTGAGGAATGGCACTGGATGGAGCACAACCCGTTCAAGGGCTTGCGTTTGCCGCCTGAGGGCGCGGCGCGGACTCGCCGGGTTGATCCCTGGAAGGAGGTGCGGCCGATTGTGCGATGGCTGGGTTACCGGACCGGACACGCTCCCGAGACAAAGAACCAGGAGGTTGCGCTGGCTTTCCTCCTGGCTCTGCGCACCGCCATGCGTGCCGGTGATGTAATCGCGCTGGGGAAGGGTAACGTGGATATGAAGAAGCGCGTGGCCACGATCAGGCACAAGGTGCAGTATCTGACCGGCCGTCCGCGGGAGATACCGCTTTCACGCGCGGCGGCTCGACTGCTGCAACCCATAGCCGATCGGGAACACTGCTTCACCGTCACGTCCGCCTCGCTGGATGCGTTGTTCAGGAAGGCCAAGGATTGGCTGGGGATCGAAGGGCAGCCTTTTCACGACAGCCGGGCGGAGGCACTCACAAGGCTTTCAAGGAAAGTCGATGTTATGACGTTAGCCAAGATAAGTGGTCACAAGGATTTGCGCATTCTGCAGGAGCACTACTACCGCGAGACGTCGGAGCAGATCGCGGCTCGGTTATGATCGTGTGTCACACAACGGGAGATGCGCGAACGGTGAATAGCGACTACATTGTTTTCGTGGATGAAAGCGGCGATCACAGTCTGGCATCGATCGACGCCGAATATCCTTTGTTCGTGCTGTGTTTTTGCATCGTCGCAAAGAACGACTATGCGGACATCCTGGTTCCGCGCGTCAAGAAACTGAAATTTGAAACGTTTGGGCATGATTGCGTGGTGCTTCACGAGATAGACATTCGCCGCAAGCGCGGGGAGTTTTCGTTGCTCAGCAAAGAGCCGCGCGAGCGCTTCATGGAGTCTCTCACGCAGATCATTATTGACACCCCGATGACCGTCGTCGCGGTGGTGATCGACAAACGGAAGTTGACGCAGAAGTACAGCAACCCGTACAACCCGTATCACATTGGCATCCAGTATGGGCTGGAGCGAGTTCGTCACTTCCTCAAGCTGAAGTCGCAGCACGAGTCGAAGACGCACGTCGTTTGCGAGGCGCGTGGTCCGAAAGAGGATGACGATCTCGAGTTGGCGTTTCGACGCGTGTGCGATGGCGACAATAGGTCGAAGCGACCGTATAACTTCGATATCGTCATCTGCAACAAGAAGGCAAACTCAGAGGGGCTTCAAATTTCCGATTTGATGGCGCGGCCCATCGGTTTGCACATACTGAGACCTGAACAGAAAAATCGTGCCTACGACGTCTTGTCGGAGAAATTTTTTTCTCCTGAATCGGTCGTTCACGGGAATGGGCTGAAAGTCTTCCCCTAGAAAAGCGAAAGGCCCCAAGGTAGTCCCTGGAGCCTAGCGCCGGCCGCGTAGTCGCAACCCATTTGGTGCCTACAACTATAGCTTGTAGGATGACCTAAGGTCAAGCAGGCTTAACGACGAGGTCATCCGCGAGCCTGCCGCGCCTAGCATGCGAGAGGCTCAAGCGGCTTTTGCCGGTGACGCTGGTGGTATAGCCTGAACACTACGGAGGTAATATGGATGCGTCAGCGTACTGCGGGAGATGTCGCACGCGTCTTGAGTGGCCCGACGACATTGCTGATTCTGACGAGGTCGTTTGCCCCAGCTGCGGGGAGAGTGCGGGGACGTTTGGCTCGCTGAGGCACGACGCAGAACAAGCGGTACTCGACAAGATTAACGGTGTGATCGAAGGCCGAGGCCTGAAATGACAACTGCACGACAAGGCCTTGGCGCGTTCTTCCGAGGCTTCTTCAGCGTCCTATCATCCATTTCCCTGTTCGGCGACGTTGAGTACACCGAACGTACAAAGTCGAAATGAGAAAGCTCCATCGTCGAATCGACGATCCAACCGAGGCCATGCGCTCCGACTGGCAGCAGGTCGGGGCGGACATTCATGCTGCCATCGACTCCGTCATGCCACGTCCCCCGATCAAGCCGCGATGATCTGGATTGCGGCCCGTTAGCTCTTTCCGTCACCACTCGGCGGCGGCAACATATCTGAGAGCGGCCTCGCCTCGGCCCATTCTTCTACCTCTCTTACCAGCCAGCAATGCGACGACCAGACAATTCCCGTGGGTGTGGAATTGTGTGGACCATCTTGGACGGTGGTCCTGGAGAGCGACAGCGCCTCCGCGGCTCCGTCAATATCGAGGTATAGCGGTTTCATCGTGACGACGACTTTCGTTGTTTGCTTAGTCGCCATGGTGATCGCTCTCACCGTTTTGCGCGAGGAGCGCGTCGACGCTTTCAGCGGTGATCCTGCTGCATTTGCGGTCGAGCTTTATCATTCTCAACCTATCGGCGTGCACCAGTCGATAGATCGTCGCGCGGGAAACACTCAGTTGTTTCATGACTTCGTCTATGCGATATAGCTTCGGTTGTTCTCGCCTGAAAACCAGCCGCTGGAGTATCACGCAGACAAGCTGATAAAGAAGTTCATCGGCAAGCCTGTCGAACCTGGGTCGACAGAACGCATGACGGAAGCAGACCATGAAGCCGGCATGAACTGGCTCGAGGAACATTTCACGTTCGTGCTTCCCGAGAACCCGACCGTCGACGGTTTGATCGACATTGGGCGTTCGTTGGTCCGGCGGCTCGGCATTCGCGGCCTGATCATCGATCCGTGGAACGAGGTCGCCGTTCGCGACAAGGCGAAGACTGCCATCGTCCGTGAGATGGCACCGGTCTGGACACCCCGGCATGAATGCCTTGACAAGGTAAGCAAATTTTCTTGTTGAATTATGATCATAATCATATATTATGGTCGTAATTCAAGGCGAGGTGCTACCTGCATCGGAGCATCGATGTGCTGCTTCCCCCGGCACTGCCTGCGTCAGATCGAGGAGAGGCCATCATGCAAGATGAGAAAGTATCCGCCGGTGAAAAGTTGAGTTCGGAAGCGCACGATCTGGCAGAGCTTGGCGTTGCCGCAGCAGTTGCAGCCATTCGCGACGGCGACATCACCTCTGAGTCATATTCAGCTGCGCTTTTGAAGCGTGCTCGTGCGTTTTCTGAACTGAATTCCTTTATTACCATCGACGAGTCCGCCGTGCTGGCTGCAGCGAGAGATGCGGATAAGGCGCGTGCCGCGGGTTCCACCGCGCCCCTTCTCGGGGTCCCCTTCGGCATTAAGGATAGCTACGCAACGCGTGGACTCCGCACAACGATCGGAACGGCGGCCCTCAGAAACTTCGTGCCGGTTGAAGACGCGGAGATTGTCGGCGCGATCCGGGTTGCCGGCGGCATTGTCTTCGGCAAAAACAACCTCGTTGAAATGTCCTATGGACTGACGGGGAACAATGGCAATTACGGACAGGTGAAGAACCCTTATAACCACGGCCACATATCGGGAGGATCGTCGAGCGGGTCGGGTGCATCGGTTGCGGCTCGAATCGTGCCCGCAGCATTCGGGGGCGATTCCGTCGGCTCGATCCGGGTGCCTGCATCGCTCTGCGGGGTGGTGGGCTTCAAGCCGACGACGGGACGGTGGCCGCGCAAGGGTGTCGCACCGATTTCCCATACGCTCGATACGACGGGCATCCTTGCTCGCAGTGTCGAAGACTGCGAGCTCATAGATCGGATCGTCGCCAAGGACACAAGCTCGGCGCGCTCTGACCGATCTGACTTGAAGGGAGCGAAATTCGCTTATGCGCCGCGGCAATACCTGGAACTGATCGACCCCGTCGTCGAAGCGTCTTTCAACAATGCACTTCGGCGTTTACGCGATGCCGGCGCCCAAATGATAGAAGTCGACCTCGGCGACGATTTCTTTTCGCTCGCAGAACAGACGACGTGGAACATCTTTTTCCACGAGACCATGCAAGAGATTTCAGGGTTCGTTCGCGAAAACAATTTCCCGGTTTCGTTCGATGAAATTTATGCAGAGCTGCGATCTGACATCAAAGACGTGTGGGATCAATTCGTATTGCCAGGCAGTTCGGGTTTTCTTTCCTCTGCAGCCTATACGACGGCGCTATCAGTCGATCTCGTGGAGCTTCGGCGCCGATTCGACGGCGTATTCGTCCAGAGCGGAGCTGAAGCATTTATTTTTCCAACGACCCCTTGTACCGCTCCGTCGATCGAACAACAGTCGGCGTTCACAATCGCGGGTAAGGATGTCAATCAGCTCGCTCTTGCGAAAAATACTGTTCCCACAAGTGCAGCGGGGCTGCCGGGCATCAGTATTCCCATGGGTTTGACTAGCGAGCGCCTGCCGATCGGACTCGAAATTGACGGTGCGCGAGGTCATGACAGAGCGTTGCTGGATCTGGCGCGACGCGTGCAGGCAACAATCGGCGTGCTGCCGGCATCGCTTTGAAAAGCCGAAGCCCTACCAAACCATCCATCGGAAGAGTATGCAAATGCCAGGTTTATCCTTATCTAAACGAACCCTTGCGGTCGAGCACGTCACGATTCAATCCAGTAACTCGTTCGACATTGTTAGAGTCAAGCTGGAGCAGCTTCTTCCCCGGCTCGACGAGGGAATCTTCACGCTGTTACGGTACGGTGAAGGCGAGCGCGCCTTGCGGGAGCTGGAGGCTGCACCACCACTTTCAATCTTCGGCTTTCGGGATCACGGCGCTCTGCTGACGATCGCGGGTCTTCCGCGCCGGGCGATTCAGTATGACATTGGGAATCCGCTTACCGCATCGAAAATGACCCGGCATCAGATATCCGCCGCTCTCTACGCCCCCATTCGCGTGCTTCTGCGTGAGGATAGCGAAGGCATGGTCGCCTTTGAATATGACCGGCCAGTTTCCGCTTTCGGTCAATTCGGCGACGAAGAGGTCGACGTGGTGGCGCGGCAACTCGATCAAGACCTGCAATCTTCGCTGGAAGCCGCCGCCTCTTAATAATTCGCAACCTGCACAGGGCGTTCGCTTACGAGAGCTGACCCCATCAGCGCAAGGCGAATGGTGCGTAACTACGCTGAAGGATGAGTGATCACAATGCGATTTGAGAAAGGGCGCAAAGAGACTACACGCAAGCGCATTATTGACGTTGCCTCGCGGCGGTTTAGAAGGGAAGGGGCGTCAGCGACGGGCTTGGCCGGGATCATGGCCGAGGCAGGGCTGACGAACGGCGCCTTCTATCCGCATTTCGAATCCAAGGAAGCTCTGTTTCGCGAGGTGCTAGCCGACGCTCTAGCCGATCAGCACGTCAGATTCCAGCAAGATAAGGATGCCTGCTCGAGTCTGGAGGGAGCGATTCGGCGGTATTTGACTAAAGAACATCTGGAGAACTGGGAGGATGGCTGTCCCTCGGCCGCGCTACTCCCGGAGATCGGCCGGCAACCGAAGCTGACACGGGAAGCGTACAAGAACGGACTCCTGCCTTTTATCTCGACGCTCGCACAGCAACTTCCTGATCCGGAATCGGAAGCGTCGAACCGCCGCGTCCTCGCGATCTTCGGTTTGATGGTCGGAACACTGCAAATGGCGCGCGCCGTTCGGGATTTTTCGATAGCCGAGGACATCCTGAAAAGCGGTATGGAAGCCGCGTTGATCCTTGCCAAAGATTTAGACCCCACAGTCACACACCCTGCAGTCGACGAAGCGAATGCTTCTTCGCCCCGGTCGCCGCGCTCGCGCATCCGAAAGCCCGCAACAAGGCCGAAATGATTTAGATCGTCACTTACCCTTTTAAGGAACGCACATGTCGACTTCCATTTCCAGCAGTAACGGCGCCGCCCTGGTGAGCGTGCCGATTCCCCAAGCCACGTCTGGCAGCACAGTCCAGACCGGCTCCAGTCAATTGAATGGGGCCGAAGCCGCCGGGATGATACTGCCGAGGCTTGCCGCGGGTGTGGCGGCGGCCAATGTCAGCCAGCTTGAGCTTACCTTTGGGCAGATACTGCAAAGCGCAACCTCCGTCGATCCATCGACCGGGCAACGCGAGATGTCGGCAACGGCGGACAGCCAGTTGAGCGCGGCGCTTAACACCTTCCTGGTGGGAAGCGGGTTCACCCAGGAACAAGCCGACGCAGCCAGCAAAGGCTTCGACCAGGAACTGGCCGAAGGCGAGCCCATCAGTCTGAGCGCGACTTTTGCCGGAACCGGTACTAACGCGTTCTCGGTGTCTGCCGGTTACGGCTCGCAGACGACGTCGGTGTCGGGGGTTTCAGTCAATGAGCGCTCCGGCTCGGTCTCAATCGAGTTCGATCCCACTACCGGGAAATTATCAATTTCGCTCCTGGATCAGCGGGTTTCGGCAACCAGTTCGGTCACACAGAGCGGGGAGGGCGGGTCGCTCGTGTCGCTTTCCCTGCCCCCGGTCGCCATTGTGGGCGTGAGTTCCAGCCAAGGCGATGATAGCAACGGGAGTGGAAACGAGGCAGTGAAAAATCAGGGACCTGTGGAGCCGATCAATAGTGCAGCAGCGCCCACTGACGCAAGCAGCGAACTGAATGCGCTGATCGGAGAGGGGTCGTATCCGACGCTGTTTGGTACGCAGAATGCGCTGGATCTGCTAGGCCGCATGGCCAACGCTCATCAAACGCACGCCGAGGTACCGAGTCTCGGTGCGCAGGCTCCGCTCGAGGGAGCGCTTCAATCTGCTGTGGTGACAATAGGCTTTACGCAACCACTGTCTATCGCAAAGAACAATCTGAACGGCCACGGCACGATACTGTTCAAACGACCCGATGGCAGCACAGGCGCAATGTCGCTTACGCCAACAAGCATCGAGGTTTGAAGGTGAGACGCGTGACCCGATGTGGTCCGGCCATGCGTCGCCTCCCATGATGTCCAATCGACGATGTTCTGTCCCGCAGGCCGGATTCGAAGACAGCTTGTCAGTCAAGTCTCTACCAGGGAGGGGAGCAGACTTTCTGCCAGTTTGCGTTCGATGCGCTCTAGCAGACCAGGCATAGGGGTCCAGCTCGTATGGACGAGGTGCAGCGAACCGTTGATTGTGGCGACACCGATGGTCTGCTCCGGGTCGTGACCGCGCAAGAACACGGGTGCCCACACGGACTTGATATCCAGCTTGCCGAAGGCCGAGTCGTACGGAACGAGACCGAGGTTAGAGACCATGACGTCTTCAGAGAAAGCAGCACGGTTGAACTGAGCTCCCTCTTCCACGCTCATGTCGGAGGACATCGCCTCGTAAATCGCTTCGAAGCCTGGCTGATTGCCTTCCAGCTTCTTGAACGGTGCCAGGGAGGTGGAAATGAAGCGTGCCAGCTCCCAGAGGTTTGGGGCTGATTGTGTTTCAACGAGGGTCGAGGCTTTGGAAAATGCATCCATGCATTGATCCTGGAGCCGAAGCAGTCCTCGGATATTCACCGGAGAAAAAATGCTCACCGGCTTTGTGCACCACGACTGATCGATCTCTCTGCCTGCGACAGTGATCGCAGCGCACAGTGCAGCGTGGACTGTTGTGCTCTCCTTGCGAGCGCGCTCCTGAATTTTCTGCGTAAGCTGCGGGGATAACATGGCACTTTTTACGTGCACCGGCTTCTCGATACAGTGTTCTGCGAGGGCGTATGAAAAGTTTACTCCCGGCTTGGAGGTGATACGTGGTTTGACATCAAGCAGGTCATCCACCGAGGGCGGGAATTCAAGCCGCTCAAGCGACTGACCGGCCAGGGCTGAAAGGAGATCGCGCAGCAGGAAGACGGAAGATATGCCGTCGCCGATGGAGTGATGCAAGACAAGAATAATGACGCTTTTCTCTGGCTGATGAATGAGAACGGCGCGAGCTAGCGGTGCCTTGGCCGGTTCGAAGAGCGTGCGTATCTCGCGTTCTGCTTCACGCTCCCATGGTGTGTCTGCGTTGATGATGCGCAGCGGTATGGGTTGGCCGGTGACCCGACGGAAGTGAGGAACACGGTTGTATGTGGAGTCGATGCAGACAGAGAGCATCGGATGACGCTCTTGCAGCGCATCGAGCGCGCTTCGCCACTCCGGGACGGTGGTGTGGCCGTCAACTTCGGCAACGAGGCAAAACTGTTTGGGCGAGCTGTGATCGAAGAGCCAGAGGAATTCTTCGATGACGCCAAGTGGGCGGACGATATCGGCGGAACGTATAGACATTTAGGATTCCTTTTATAAAGACACGTCGGAGAGGCAAAATGATTGCCAACTGCAAGTGAGGTGTTTCTACCCCAACGAAGCTGACGAGCTACCGGAGTAGAACACCTGAACCGACGCGGGTATTCCAAAGAATTTGACGCTTTCACATGTTCGGCATGGCGCGGCGTCGTACATCGTTCTGGAAACTTTCCCAACCATCCGCTCCGCTCAAATGCTTATGCTGCGTGTGCGCCACTCGCGCGGCTCACCCAGAGCTTCAGATGTTCCTCGTCTGCGCAGGCGCATAATATGACGATCATAATATTTTGTGTTATTGTGTAGCCATGAACTCCAAATTTCCCGGCAAGAAAGCTCAATCCCGTCAGCGCATTCTGGACGCAGCCTCCAGAGCGGTGCGTCGTTCCGGCTTTCACGGCGTTGGCGTCGCCGAGGTGATGAAGGAGGCCGGCCTGACTCACGGCGGTTTCTATTCCCACTTCGCTTCAAGGGAGGCGTTGCTTGCGGAGGCGGTCGTCCATGCGAGCAGGGAGATCGGCGCAAGCATCACGGCGAATGTCGAGGCGCTCGCCAAACGCGGCCAAAGCGTCTTCAGCGCCTTTGTCGAGAGCTATCTCTCGGACAGCCAGATCAGCGACTGTGAGAACGGTTGCCCCGTTGCCGCGCTGTGTGGCGAAATAGCCAGTCAAGATGGCGAGGTTCTCGCTTCGTCTCGACGGATCGTCGCTAACCTGCACAGGCTCGTGCAACAGGCGTTGCCAGCGGGTACGAGCGTCGAAACGGCCTGGACGGTGGCCGGCACGCTGATCGGCGCAATGCAGCTAGCCCGTGCGCTAGGCGACAACAAGCAAGGGCGGGCGGTGCTGGCCGCCGCGAGAGCAGATCTCATCGCTCGCTACGACAACCCGTAATAGCTCGGAGAGGGGACGGAATATGCCATAGGGACTTAGAAGTCACGCCAGTTTGTTCGCTTTAAAATATTATGATCATCATATTTTATGCGCTATGCCAGCGCACAAGGAAAACAGCATGAAACTCAATAATTCTGTAGTGCTTATCACGGGTGCCAACCGCGGTTTGGGTCTTGAATTTGCAAAGCAGGCGCTCGAGCGGGGTGCAAAACGCGTTTACGCGGCCGCGCGGGATATCTCTTCTATCAAACTCGCGGGTGTTGTTCCTGTGAAGCTGGACGTGACCAAGCCAGAAGATGCGGCGGCGGCGGCCCTGAACTACCCGGATGTCACGATCCTGATCAATAACGCGGGCATTGCGCGTCCCGGCGCATTTGTGGCGGCAAACGCGCAGGAGAACTTGCGCGAACAACTGGAAACCAACGTATTTGGCATCCTGAACCTGAGCCAGGCGTTCGCTCCCGTTCTTGCACGCAACGGCGGAGGCGCGATCCTCAATGTGCTGTCGCTTTTGAGCTGGGTGAACACACCGATGATCGCCGCGTATGGCGTGTCGAAAGCCGCCGCCTGGGGACTTACTAACGGCTTGCGTCACGAGCTGCGCGCTCAAAACACGCAAGTCGTCGGGCTCCACGCCGGTTTTATCGACACCGATTTGACGCGCGGCATCGATGTCCCGAAGGCCACGCCAGCGGATGTTATCCGGCAAGCGCTTGACGCGATCGAGGCTAACGCCGAGGAGGTCTTCGTCGATGAGCCTTCGCGTCAGGTTCATCAAAACCTGTCGTCCTCTGTCTACCTCAAGGATGTCATAGCAGGTTAAACTCCGAAACGTTAATCGCGCTCACCGGATCATTACGGCTCAAAGAAGCCTTCCATGAAAGAATCTATCGAACGACCTCACGATGATGGGAGACTGCTTTGAGCCTTGTCGAATCTCGGTGTGATGAACCCTACCGGGTTGAAAGCGAGCATGTGAGCGTCATTGGTGGCCGCGCCGTGAGATACGTCTGCGTCGTAGAACGAACCATCGTTTTCGGGCCCAGTGAGGACATCCGGGCCAGTGTCGTCTCTACCAGTTATTTTCTTGCCGGCGATTCGGCGCGCCCTGTTGTTTTCGTCTTCAATGGCGGTCCCGCCTCAGCGTCATTGTGGTTACACCTTGGTCTCGTCGGCCCACGACGCCTGAATCTCGATGGAGACGATGGCCAAGGGGTGCATCCCGCGACGGTGCCGCCTTTTCAGATCGTCGATAACGCGGAAAGTTTGCTTGATGTCGCGGACATTGTGGTCTACGACCCTCCCGATACAGGCTATAGCCGGACACTGGGTGATGGCGCACATGCGTTTCACAGCGTGGACGCGGACGCGAAAGCGACTGTTGAATTCATTCGAGACTGGATCACCCGGCACCGTCGTTGGAACGCACCGAGGTATCTACTGGGTGAAAGTTACGGCTCCATACGTGCCGCCGCTGTTGCAAACCTCCTTGCCGGCGGCCTGACAACCACTGGAAGGCTCGAGGCGATTTCGCTGAACGGCGTTATCCTGTTGGGACAGGCAATGGATCAGTCGCAAGGCGGCGCAGACCTGGGCTCACTGACAAGCCTGACAGCAATGGCAAGCGTCGCCAGATACCATGGTGCTGTTACAGGCGCCGCCGGTAGCCTTGAGCAATATGTGGCGCAAGTACGGCGCTTCGTTGCTGAAGACTATATTCTCGCGCTCTATGCAGGCGCCACACTTGACGTCGCTGAACGTCACCGCATTGCGACGCGTCTCTCCGAACTGACCGGCTTGCCGTCCGCTCTCGTACTTGAGAAAAACCTGCGTATCGATCCGAGGGATTTCATCCGCGAACTGCTGCGGGATCGCGGACTGCATGTCGGTCTCTACGACGGACGTTATCGCCTCCCGAGACTCGCGGCAGGAGATGACCTGGTAGCCGACGACCCCGCCATGGGCCAGTACGCGCCGGCGTTCGTTGCAGCAGCAAATGACTATTTCTACCGGGAACTCGGCGTGGACATTCCGCTGCAGTACGAGGCTGTCAACTTCCGGGACGCGTATAGGCAGTGGGACTACGGCAACGGACCAGGTGCGCCTGCGAGCACGAACTTCGCCCTCCAGCTCGCTAAAGCCATGCGCAGAAACCCGTCGATGAAGCTATTCGTCGGATGTGGGTACTACGACCTTGCCACGCCAATGGGGAATGCGGAATACACCATATCGCATGCGGGGATCGACATGGACCGTGTGCAGTTCCGCTATTACGAATCCGGACACATGCCGTATCTGGGTATAGAGAGTCGGCGTGCCGTCGCCGCGGATTTGCGGCAATTCGTGTGCCCGGACGATTGAGCGCATAAAAAGCCTTACAGAATGGGGCGAAAACACGCTCGACATCGCGGCGCCCCCTCTGCGCGGCTCAACCCGTTTGCTTGGGCACCGGCGGAACCGGCAGGATGATTTCCGACGCGATTTGCCAATCCTGACCGATCTTCAGCCAGTCGATGATCAACAGAAAAGGTTTTGGTGTGCCGTCCTGTCCGGCATAAGAAACGGTGATGTTCAGGGGTGCATAAGATTCCGCGACCTCATGCGTCAGCTCGACCACCTTCAGTTTCTCGTAGTCCGGCTTGAGCACCACCGGCCCAGAGGCCGCGATGTCATGTAGCTTCCTGTCGATCGCTTCGTTTCCCCAGAATCCGGCCCAGTTGCCTTCGGATGGCACTGCGCTCTTCGCAACCAGTAATGCTGACGGCGACTGCCAGAACATGTCGTTAATAGCGGCAATGTCGTGGCGGTTGGCGAGATCCATCAGGTGATGGAAGCGCGTCTTGACCGTTTCGAGTGTCTGAGCGTCGACGGGGCCGGGTGGCGCAGGATCAGCCAGCGCAGCGGATGTGTTTAGGGTAGCGGCAAAAAAAAAGGCCGCCGCGAGCAAGGCGTTTTTCATGGCAGGGTCCTCATGATGGTGTGTCGGGATGGTGCCGGGCAAGAGCGGTGTTCGTCAGAGGCTTTTTTTGGCCGCGTTGGCGGCACCCCACAGCGAGCCGGGGTTGGCTCGATCCGGATGGCGTTCGAGCATCGCGTCGTAAAGTTCGCGTGCGGTTGATGTCGTCGCGGCCAGCGCATCGAAATCGCGCAGATAGCGCCGGGTTTCGTCGATGATGCGCGGGTGGTCGTCGTTCTCGGGCCTCTTGTGTCCCGCAATCACTGCCTCGGGCTTCAGAGCTTCGAGCCTGTCGAGCGTGGCGATCCACTCGCGCCGGCTGTGGGCATCGGTCTCGCCCAGGTACGGGTGAATACCGTTGTAGACGACATCGCCGCCGACAAGCAGTCCTATCGAAGGTACGTGCAGGCAGGTGGACTGCTCTGTATCGGTGTGCCCGGTGTTGACGGCGACGAGCCTATGCCCCTCGAGTTCGAGTTCGCTATCTTCGAGCCGCTCGGCGACCAGCAGGCGATCGGGAATCTCGCCGGGGAAGAGCCGGCGCCAGAAACCGTCGAGCATGGCGGGTGCTAGCTGGCGTTGCATCGCTTCGACGATCTCTTGCGTCGCGAATGCTCTGGCCTGCGGGAACCGCTCGAGCAAGGGTGCGAGGCCGAAGAAATGGTCGCCGTGTCCGTGCGTGATGTAGATCGCTTTCAGATTTTTGCCGCTTGCCTTGACCCAGTCCACGAGCAGCTGGGATTGCTCGACGGTGAGCAAAGTGTCGACTAGCACGGCGTCCGTTTCGCCGTAGATCAGGGTCGTGGAATTCGCGACCCA
This sequence comes from Paraburkholderia sp. BCC1885, assembly GCF_900996235.1. Taxonomy (GTDB): domain Bacteria; phylum Pseudomonadota; class Gammaproteobacteria; order Burkholderiales; family Burkholderiaceae; genus Paraburkholderia. The sequence continues at coordinate 303,851 of NZ_CAAJGM010000208.1, read as the reverse complement.
GGTGAGTGCTTCCTTGCCTGGGGGAAGGTCGCGCGTGAGGCCGGGCCGTTTGATCGCGAGCACGTCCCATTTAAGTGGAGGCGGTGAGGTGTGGGTTGGGGTCATTGCTGTGCTCCTTCGTTAGTGGCGGTGTGCATGCAGAGGGCCGTAAAGCCGGGTTAGCAAACGCGAACTGCTCGAGGCCATGTTCACGCGTGCCGGCGAAGCCATGCGCCACCGTGATAGCCAGGTGCGGGCCGTCGGCTTCGGGAACGAAAGCGACGTTGTGAGCTCGACCCTAAATTCGGTAGGAATCCTTACATTTAGCTTTTCAATCACGTTCTGCCTCTTCGTGGTTGGCTACGGTCGCTTATTGAAGCCTGGCAACCCGGATCAAGCGGTGAGCGCTCATGCTTGACAGGCCAGATCATCGCGACGACAATTAAAGAATGACCGGTCGTCTGCAATTAGTCAAGGGGTATATGCATGGAAAATTCCAAAGCCCGGCGGGGCCCGAAACCGAAGCCCGACACGCGCAATAACCTGATCCACGCGGGACTGCGGTTGATGCATGCCGAGGGCTATTCGGCCTCGGGAATCCAGGGCGTCGTCGAAGCGGCGGGCGTGCCCAAGGGTTCGTTCTATACGTATTTTGAAAGCAAGGAGGCGTTCGGCAACGAGGTGCTCGATGCGTATTCGGCGCAGGGGCAGGCAAAGTTGCGCTCTGCGCTGGAGAATGCCGCGATGTCGCCGCTGGCGCGGCTCGAAGGCTATTTCGACGACCGGATCGAGGTGTTCAGGGCGGCTGGTTTTTCGCGCGGGTGCCTGCTCGGCAACTTCAGTGCGGAAGCTGCGGATCACAGCGCACTGATACGGCAGCATCTTGCGGCGCACTTTAGATCATGGAGCGCGCTATTCCAAACGTGCATCGCTGAGGGGCAGGCGCGGGGAGAGATCGCGGACAGGATTCCCGCCAGGACGCTGGCCGATTTCGTACTGAACAGTTGGGAAGGTGCCTTGCTACGGATGCGAGCCGAAAAAAGTAAAACCCCCTTGGTCGAGTTCAAGGAGATTGTGTTCGGCAGAGTTTTGACACCATGACCGTATGGCTTTACGGAACATGGCAACTGGCCCTTGACGCAACACCGCGAGCAAATTGCGGCGATGCTCGCGCGCATCGCTTACCCCCGTCGTGTCACTGCACATCAACCTGCACATAAGCCTCGGCGCGAACGGCGCCTTAGGCGCCAAGATCGTCAAACAGCTTGATGATCCAAATGCACCGGCCTCAAGCGCCGCTGTGATATCCGCACGCTGATCCAGAAGTTCCGATGCGAGCGGGCGCCGAGCGTTCAGATCGAAGCGATACGGGCTTCGATGCGTGGTGACATGAAGTCGAGGAAGGCACGTAGTTTGAGCGGCAAGGGCGCTTGTCCTGCATGCACGAGATGGATGGGCATGGCGGGCGGCTCGAATCGATCCAGCACAATGTGTAATCTGCCGTCGCGCACGGCACTTGCGACCTGGTAGGAGAGAACTCGGGTCAGTCCGACATTCAGCGCCGCTGCATCAATTGCGGCCTCTGCCGTGTTCGTTGTCAGTCGGGCATGAATTGGCACCTGGTGCTCCGATTTTCCCGCGGAGAAGCGCCACGTGCGCGGCGAAGTGAGCCCGTCGAAATTGACACATGAATGAAGCGCCAGGTCTTCTGGTACCGCTGGCGTGCCAGACGATGCCAGATAAGCAGGACTACCGCATACGACGAGACGTATCTCGCCCACGCGCCTCGCGACCTGCGTGCTGTCCGGTAGCTGGCCAATGCGGACCGCGACGTCGATATGTTCTTCCGGGAGATTGATATTGCGATCCGTCAGAAACAGACGAACGTCGATTTCCGGGTAACGCCCCAGAAAATCCGCCAGGACGGGAACGACGTGCAGGCGCCCGAAGACCACCGGAGCAGTGACCACAAGGCTCCCCCTGGGGGCGGCGTATTCGCCCGTCGCGGCGCGCTCCACCTCGCCAAGCTCTTCGAGAATTCGGCGGCACGATGCGACATATGATTCACCCGCCTCGGTGGGTGAAAGCTGCCGGGTCGTGCGATGCAGAAGACGGGTTTTCAGGTGCGATTCCAGTTCGCGGACCTTGCGGCTGACCGTTGCCAGTGGCATGTCAAGCCGGCGCGAGGCAGCCGACAGGCTACCCCCGTCGACCACGGCAATCAGGATGGACATTGCTTCGAACCGGTCCACGATCCTCTCAGTCTCTGGAAGAAAGATTCCCGATCTTATCGGATTCCCGCGTATCAGTGGAACAGATAGCATGTCTCCAGCTGTTCACCCCAAACATTTCTGGAAAGGAGAGTGCCATGTCTTCCCGTATTTCCACGCCGGCTAGCGTCGCGGACGCCCCTGCGGCATCGCGACCGCTGCTCGACGCGGTCAACAAGCAACTGGGCGTCGTTCCCAACCTGTTCCGCATGGTCGGCACCAGTCCTGCTGCGCTCGAAGGTTATCTCAGTCTTTCCGGCGCGCTCGGCAAAGGTTCTCTATCGGCCAAGACACGTGAACGTATCGCGATCGCCGTTGCCCAGGTGAACGGCTGCGACTACTGCCTGTCGGCGCATGCGTACCTCGCGAAGAACCTCGCGAAGCTCGACGACGCGGAGATTGCCGCCAATCGCAACGGCGGCTCAAACGACCCCAAGGCGGCTCCGGCTGTCCTTTTTGCGAAGAAGGTGGCGGAGGCTCGCGGTCACGTGACGGACGCAGATTTCAGCGCCGTCAAGGCGGCAGGTTACAGCGATGCCGAAGTAATTGAAATTGTTCAGAACGTTGCACTTAACGTCTGGACAAACTACATCAACGTCATCGCCGGTACCGAGATCGACTTTCCGGTTGTACGTACTTCCGAGGCAGCCTGAAGTTTGCCAGGCTGGGGCTCGCGCTCCGGCCTGTTTTCGCCTCTTGTCGGAGGCCCGCCATGCCCTATGGTTTTCTCGACATCGCGGTGACGCCCGTTGTCCGAGACTGGATGATCCTTCGTCCAGCATCGGGGTGGCCGGCGGGGCTTTTTTCAGGTCGTTAGCCTGGGTGTTAGGATCGTGCCGCCTGTTCCCGATGGACTACGCGCGTCGCTCCGTCTACAGATCTATATGCATGTCGAAACCGTGTTGCTGGACGCCGATCCGGCGCTGACCGGGCGCGTCGTCGTGCCCGGTTATAAGGCGGCCCCGAGCGTGTCTTTCGACTGCGGCTGGAGACGTCTGACTGGAGCTGCCCGCGCAGCACATCACGCCGCGTTTCACGGCGCGGGAGATCACTGATGCCGTGGATCCGCTGCTTGACCATTTGGTTTTGCGTCCAATGCAAAGGCAGCAAGGTTGCTGACGGCAAGACAGCAGCATTAAGAATGCAGCCCGTTCTCTGATTAAAGAGTGCGTACCGGACATTATTCGAGTCCGGTCCCGGCACCATCAACCTCTCCGATGACCTCCGAAGTTGCCCAAAAAACCGTTTTAATCTTCGGCTCTACGGGGTTTTTGTTTTTTTCTCACCCATCGTTATCCGATGCCGTCCGACTAAATCCGAAGGATTTGACGGTTCATTTGTTGATATCTCATAGATTTCGGTTGGCACTTTTATGTCGCTAACCGATTTCGCTGTTCGCAGCGCCAAGCCCACTTATAAGCCACCATCTGTAGCTGCCAGATCGGGGCCAAATCATTAGGATACCTACTGTGTCGCCGAAGCGGTACCAGTACGCGTATTTCCGGATGTAGCCTCACCTCGCTCGCATGACTGCACCGACTACATCCTCGCTGACAAAGAACTCGTGCGGTTCAAGTCACGAGCCACCGGTGCGGCGTTGCGGAATTACACGGTTAGACCAAAATACAGGTTGCTGATTTTTTTGAAATTAGAAAATAAAGCTATACATAACCTTTTCTTAAGACGATACTCCGGCTGTAATTTGTAAAATTATTACGGACCAAAATTACTTTAAATGATCGAATCGGTCATTAATTCCGATTAAGGTTTGGATAAATAGAAAAGGGAATATGACTCAATTCAATCGTTATTCCAGGCTTATGACATGGTTGCTCGTGTCAGTGTTCAGCATTTTGCTGGCGGCCTGCGGCGGGGGCAACGGGGGACAGGACCAGATCCTGGGAAGTGGCGGCGTGGCGCCGGCGGCTGCCCCGCCCACCGTAACGGCGGTATCGCCGGCCAATAACGCAACGGGCATTGCGATCAGCCTGCAGCAGATCACCGCCGCCTTCAGCGAGCCGATGGCTCCGTTTGGCGGAGCTGCCACCTTTGCGGTGACCTGCGCTGCGCCTTGCGCCAACCCAACCGGCACGGTATCGCTGGACGCGAGCGGCAGGAACGCCACGTTCTCTCTTGCGCCGGGAAAGCTGCTCGCAGTCTCCACCCTTTACACCGTTACCATCACCGGCGCCAAAAGCCAGACAGGCGGCGTCGCCCTGGCCAGTCCCTTCGTGTGGAGTTTCACCACCGGGGCGACGCAGGATACGACGCGGCCCCGCGTGAGCTTGACCTCTCCGGCGACGAGCATCCCTGGTCCCACCGGGGGCGTACCGACCAACACGGGGATCAGCGCGGTCTTTACCAAAGATATAGCGCCCGCTAGCATCAATGCCTCCAGCTTTACGCTGACCTGCGCGGCACCCTGTACTTCTCCGGCAGGGGTAGTGAGCTACGCAGTCGGTCCGCTTACCGCGACCTTCACGCCGGCGGCGGCGCTGGCAGCCAACACCACCTATACGGCGACCCTCACCACCGCCGTCACGGACACGTCGGGTAATGCCCTGGCGGGCAACCAGGCTGCGCTGCCTGCGGCCAGCAACTATATCTGGACCTTTACCACCGGTGCCACGGCTGCTCCGCCGGGCAATATCTCGGTGCTTTCGGTCAGTCCGCTCACAGGCGCCGCGGGGGTGTGTCCGGATGCGGCCATCAACGCAACCTTCGGCCTGCCAGCCGGCTTGCGGCTTGACCCCACCACGGTCAATGCGTCCAACTTTACCGTGACGGGTCCCGGCACGACGCCGGTTGTAGCGGCCTCGATCACGCTCGACACGGCAACCGGCCAGATTGCGTCCTTTACGCCGTTGACACCGCTGGTTGACGGTGTGACCTATACCGCCACCATCAAGGGCGGCGCCACTGGGGTAGCGAGTCTGGCAGTGCCGGCCAATACGCTCACTGGCAATTTCACCTGGACCTTTACCGCCGGTCCTGCGACGGGCGCCTGTCTCGCGCCGGTCTCGCTGGGAAGCGCCGCGCCGTTCGGAACCTATGGCGGATCGGCAGGCATGACCAACCAGGGCACGCTGACGGTAATCAACGGGGACATCGGCACCACGGCTGTTTCCACCGCCGTGACCGGTTTCAACGATGCAGGACCCGGTTGCATCTATACCGAAACGCCGCTCAATATCGGTACAGTCAACGGCCTGATCGATACCGCCGCGCCGCCGCCTACCTCTGCCTGTCCTTCGGAGGGTAACGCGGCCACGTCTGCGATCGCCGCCCAGGCCTCAATCGACGCGACGGCTGCCTATAACGCACTGGTCGCGTTGCCGGGTGGCCCTGACCCGGGTGCGGGCAACCTCGCGAATCTGGTGCTGGCGCCCGGTGTCTATACCGCTGCGGGTGGCTCGTTCGGGTTGACGGGTGGTCCCCTGACGCTCGATGCGCAGGGCAACGCGAATGCCGTCTGGGTCTTCCAGATGGCCACCACGCTCACCGTGGGCGGCCCAGGCAGTCCGCAAAGCGTCATCCTGGTCAACGGGGCGCAGGCCAAGAACGTCTTCTGGCAGGTGGGCACGGCTGCCACGCTCAACGCAGCCGGGGGCGGTACGGTGGCCGGTACGATCATCAGCCGCAGCGGCGTGGTGGTCTCGACCGCCGGCAACAATTCGGTCGTTACGGTAAACGGCCGGCTGATTTCACTGGGGGCGTCGGTGACGCTGGTGAATACGGTGATCAACGTACCCGCGCAATAAAAACTAGTTGCCGCTTCACTTCCACCAGCCTGCAGGCTCGCTCGGATCGAGCGGGCCTGCAGGTTTATCGCCTGTTCGATACCGCCTGCTGGCGGTTAGGGATAGCGCCTCAATGCTCCTGGAGAAAATCTTGAAATCACTCACCAACGCGGGGAAAAATGCCCTGCTCGGGTTCGCCGTCATTGCCAGCCCCTGTGCCATGGCGCAGGATTCAGGCTGGTATGTCGGCGGCAATGTCGGCGAGTCGCACGCCAGGATCGACGATGCGCGAATCACCGGAGGCTTGCAGGGCGCGGGATTCGGCACGACCTCGATAAGCGACGATCGGAACGAATTCGGCTTCAAGGTTTTCGGCGGTTACCAGTTCAACAGGTATTTCGCGCTCGAAGGCGGCTATTTCAATATGGGGAAATTCAGCTTCAAGGCCAATACGGTACCGGCCGGGACGCTGGACGGCAGTCTGAAACTTCAGGGCGGCGACGTCGATGCGATCGGCCTGTTGCCGATTACCAAGCAGTTCTCGCTGTTCGGCCGGGTGGGACTGACCTACGCCGACGCCACGGACTCGTTCAACGGCACGGGAGCTGTCCACCCGCTTGACCCGAGTCCCAGCAAACGTGAATTCAACTACAAACTGGGGCTCGGCGCCCAGTACCAGATCACGCCGTCGTTGGCGTTGCGTGCCGAAGTGGAACGCTATCGCATCGACGATGCAGTCGGCAACAAAGGCGATATCGATCTCGTTTCGGTTGGCCTGCTTTACCGCTTTGGTCAAAAAGCGCAGACGATTGCCGCTCCCGCGCCCGAACCTGTCGGCCCAGTGGCCGAAGCGCCCGAGTCCGTCGTCGAGACGCCGCCCCCGCCCCCGCAACAGCTGACGTTCTCAGCGGACTCGCTGTTCGACTTTGGCCAGGCGACCATCAAGCCCGCCGGTCGCGAAGCGCTCGACCGGTTCGCGGCGCAGCTGCGCGGCAACAGCTTCGACACCGTCAGGGTGACCGGGCATACCGACCGGATCGGCTCACATGCTTACAACCTCGACCTGTCGCAGCGCCGGGCCGAAGCCGTCAAGGCCGAACTGGTCGAATCGTCGGGCATTCCCGCGAGCAAGATCGAGGCTCGCGGCGTCGACGGTGCCGATCCCGTGACCACACCCGGCGCATGCCCGGGCAATCGGGCCACTCCGAAATTGATTGCCTGCCTGCAGCCTGATCGTCGTGTCGAAGTCGAGGTTGTCGCTACACGGCCGTGACAAAACGGGGTGCGAAGTGGATGTCATGACGAATCCAGTTCGCGCCCGTGAGGCGCCTACACGTGGGCGCGCAAGCGGTCGATCCGCAGCGGGCAGCAGGGGAATTCAAACGGTGACGTGATGACGTGAACGGATCCCGGCTTGACTCTGGTCGACCGAACGCATCGGTAGGCGCGAGCTTGCCGACGAGATCACGCACGTGATGTCTCGGCAAGAACTGATTGCCTTCATCGAGCCGAGACAAGCTCTTGCTTATAACTGGAGTACCAGACCTCAAACATCGCCGCTGTGAGCGGTCTGGCTATGAGATAGCCTTGAGCCTCGTCGCTTTCTTATCTCTGTCTGAGGATCAATACGGCGAACGGCATTGTGGGAATAGAAGCTCGATACCGAACTGTTTTCAAGCGCGATCGACGTAAGCAATGCCTTCTTCGCGTAAGCGGACTGCCCGGTCATGCACGCGTCGAAGCTATGTAACGCGCGTTCACTGATATCGTCCCGTAACTTCTCAACCAGCCCGCTTTCCTGCAAACGGCCCGATGCCGCCCCGCACCGAATGACCGCTACTGTGTGCTGATCCGCTGCTCGCGCCCAACCATTTAAATCCGAATCGTAGGCGGCCCATATCGCAATACCGCAAGCTCCCGTCGACGTGGTTGCAGGATATGACTGCCTGGAACGCGGTCACCAGGTGTAGCGGAATCCAATGTCGCCCTGGACTCCCTGACGCCGCCCGCCATCGGTTCCCCCGACGGCGAACTGATATCCGCCCTGAGCATAGAGGCTCAGGCGAAGATTGATCCTTGCGGTAATGCCGGCGGCAAACTCCAGCCTGGTAGCTTCTTCCTCTAGTGGCACCTGATCGGTGCCGAAGAGGGACGTCGCGCTTCCACCCCAGTCGTGCCAGAGATTGACGCGTCCATAGGGCTGCCATACCTTGCCGTTGTCCTGATCGATCGTCCATTGACCGCGCAGGCCGAGCCGTCCCGTTGTGCCCGTGGTCGTTCCGAGACCGATCGCGCCCAGACCATCGTTCGCCTCGCTGAAGCTGACACGTTGCCAGATCACCTGAATCTGCGGTTCGAGCACGAATTGGGGGCCCAGCGGCAGCGATACCGGGTAGCCGGCCTCCAGCGAAGTCAGGAAACCATTGCCGTTGGTCGATAGCCTCGCGGACTGGGTTGTGGCCGTGCCTTGATATGACGTCCCCTGGAACACCGCGTCGAGATACCAGCCACTGGGACCGTAGTGTGTCCAGTAGGCGCCGCCGGAGTAGGCATCGAGATCCAGCTTGCCGGTGCGGGTCAGCAGGTAGGCAGTGGCGGTTGCGTTGGTCACGAGCCCATCTACGTCGAGATTGCTGTTGCCGTAGGCGAAGTAGACGCCGGCGACGTCGCGATGGCCTGGAATGAAGCTGCCGCGCCACACGTCGACCCCAGCTTGCACGCCGAACAGCTGGCCGCTCGTGCGAGGATCGGCGAACGCCGCGTAATGGTTGTCGATCTGTTGGCCGAAGAAGCGGCCCCAGACGGAATGTCCCCAACCCTCGGCGTCAGGGCCGGCGTTTTGGGTCGTCAACGTGTCGCCGATGCGTTCATGCAGCGTGCCAAGCATGGTGAGTCCCATCTGCCGGGCAGTCGGTTGTACGACCCCGTAGGTCGCAAGCTCCGGTCCGATGATCGGATAGGTGTTGCCTGGCTCGAGCTGACTGTGCGGGGGATCGACCGGAAACGGCGGGACGGCCGGTACCAGCTGCTCGGGTACTTTCGGTGGCCCGGGTGTTGTCGGCGGCTCCGGTTGTCCCGGTGGCGTCGTCGGTGGCGTTGTGGGCGGCGTTGTCGGTGGCGGTGGCGCTGACCCGCCTGGCACTTCCGGTTCCGGAGCGATGAAGCTCGAGCGGAGAAACCAGTCGTTGGGGCTGTTGCCTGCAACGCCGCCGTGGAATAAAAAGTAGTCGAAGGCGCCAGCGCGTAAGCGGTTGACCAGAGTGAACGCATCCGGCGTCGTCGTGGCGCCGTTGAGCGTCTGCACCACCTGGATACCGTTGGCCAGCGTCTCGGCACCCGGGCCGGTGGTGTTGCGGATCGTGAGGCCCGTCGTACCCGTTGCAGCGCCGCCATTCACGATCAGCCTGTCTGACGCAGAGCCATCGGCGCCGAGATACGTGTTTAGCGTAATTGCGCTGCCCGAGCCGGTATAGCTGCCTGTAGTGACGGTCTTGTAGCTGGCAGCAAGGGTCGGGTCGCCGGTCGGCGCGGCGAACTGGATGGTGCTGGCGTTGCTGGTCAGGCTGGTCATGTTGGAGTTGCCGGTGACTGTCCACTCGGTAGCGTCGTGCAGCGTCACGGCGTTCGTGACGCCAGACCCCGTAGTGATCGCGCCGCTCAGCGTCGAGGCGCCCGCGTCGAAGGTCGTTGTCGATGGCGACCCGGTAGCGCTGAGCAGCACACCATTGTTGTCCGTGATCGTTGATCCGGACACCATAATGTTTGCGTCAGCGCCATTCACGTGCAGCGAGTCGGCGGCGGAACTGACGGTCGTGCCATTGAGTTGAAGCGTATTGACGGGACCGGACGCGCCGTTGACCAGCACTCCGAAGGTTCCGCTACCCGACGCGGTCACTGTAGCGCCGCTGATCGCGAGCGTGCCGCCGCCTTGCACGGTGCCGGCTGATGACTGGTTTGCCGTTACGCTGATGGGTACGTTTACCGCCGTGATGGTCGCGCCCTGCGCCATCAACGCGGTTTCGCCACTCGTCCCGTTTAGCGTGACAGAGCCGCCGCTCAATGCGACGTTGCTGTTGCCGGCAGACTTCACCGCAACGTTGCCGCCTGAGCCCGACACGCTGATAGCGACACCGTTGCCCGTAAACGTACTGCCGTTCTCCGACAGCACCGCGATGTTACCGCCGCCAGCGGATGACAGGTTCAGTGCGCCGCCCGTCAACGCGATGTTTCCGCCGTTATTGCTGTGCGCGACGTTATCTCCGCCTCCGCCCGCCCCGGTCACGGTGACGTTGGCGCCGGTAATCTGGCTGCCGGCGCCGTCGGCCAGCAGGCCCGTTCCGCCACCGCCGCCAGGCGCGAATGCAATATTGGCGCTATTCAGGAAGGTGATGTGGCCTCCAGCCGTTGCTCTCGCGGCGCTGTTCCCGCCTCCGGAAGGAAGGGTCATATTGAGGCTGTCTGCCGTGATCTGGCTGGACACGCCGGTCGCGAACAGGCCGACCAGGCCGCCGCCGTTCGGCGCGGTAATGGCGGGCGGTCCGGCAACATCATCCCGGCCGAGGCTGACCGACGCGCCACCCGAGGCGGTCACCGCCACGCCATACGGCACGGATAACGTAACGCCTGCCGCCGTAGTCGTGCTGCTGCCCGACGCAGTAATGCGGTTGGCGGGAGGGACGACGGTACAGTTTCCGGCGGTATTGACGACGCCGCCCTGTCCGTCGGGAGCGCACGCCGCCTGCGCCGCGGACACGTTGCCTGCGATCACTAACGAGGCGAGCAGGTTGTGCAAAATCCATCCGACGTCATGCTGCGCGAGATGACGATTGCCTTTTGCGGACGTCCTGATAATCACATTGCCTGGTCGCATCATGTGCCCCGACAAAGCATCCTGATTTCAGTTTTGTCGATGACTGCGCTTTATGCAACATCTAGTAATAATTTTATTTGTGCGGCTTCCGCGGACCTAAAACCGAGACCGCCCCGTTGTTGCTGAGATGACAGATCTGCCATCGCGGCCGCGGCCCCACTGGCCGCGAGAATCAGCCGGATGCGACGGTGGCGCTCTGGATCGGAATATAGAACGGACGATCAACCGACATCGGTATCAGTGAAAGACAGTGATGGGTCGCGTGCTGTCGGTCGATGTCTGAGGTGGTCCGGCGTTTTCATGCCAATTGCATGAGGCAGTGACGAGGCGCACTCATCGATAACGGACCGGAGGCGGGACGGGATACCAGCGCCATGTGGGTGACAGGGGTAGCCTTTCCCGGGATGCGGAGGAGGTCGGGACGTCGTCGAAGCGCTGGACGTGGTGCGCGAATTATCCCATTCGGACGACCAGAAACATGACACCGTCAGCAGGTGCCAGAGTGACAGCAGGCGCACGCATGCTCCCCAGTTGAGGAGGAGTCCAAAGTAGTCGAGTTTGTTGTTGGTATTTTGATAGAACAGACCAGGAGTTCAGCAATATAGGGGTTGTGGATGCATCCGAATCCGGTCGCCCCACCAAATACATTTCAAGCGACCTCAACCGTTCACAATGCAACTGCGCAAGATAAAGCTGAGCAGGGCTTTTGTTTGCTGTACCCTCCGATGGTTCATCACCGATAACGGCCCCCTTGAACTCAACACTCGGGAGGGGTAACGAAGCGCCACTGTCCTAACTCCGGCTCAAATAGTCCAACTTCGTCGCAGTTCGCATTCCCACCTTCATCAGGGTAAAAGCCTGCCTCGCTCATCTCCTTCGGGGCGACACAGTTCTAGTCCCCACCACCACGTTCGTTCGAAGGAACAGCAGTGAACCTCGCCCCCTCGTCGACGCATTCCAGTGCGCCCGCAGACGAAGCCTATCGACGCATCCTGGATGCCCTTCATGACCACGGCTGGTCGGAACAGGACAATTTTCTTGCGCCGGATTTGACGCTATCGCTCGCGCTGGAATGCGCGACGCTGGCGGCGGCCGGCACGCTCGCATGGGCGCGCATCAGCCAGGGCGCGGCGCGGTCGCGGCAGCCTGAGATACGTGGCGACCGGATTTCCTGGCTGGAAGCGGGGCAGTCCGAAGCCTGCGACCGGTATCTCGCGATCATGGAAACGCTGCGCATCGCGTTGAATCGCGGTCTATTTCTCGGACTCGAGGAATACGAAAGCCATTTCGCGTTCTACGCGCCGGGCGATTCGTATCTGCAACACCGCGATCAGTTTCGCCACGACGACAGCCGCACTGTGTCGGTCGTCATCTATCTGAATGCGGACTGGCTGCCCGAGCATGGCGGCGAATTGCGCCTGCATCCCGAGGGGCTGGACATACGGGACATCTCGCCGGTCGGCAGCCGGATCGCGGTATTTTTATCCGCGGATATGCTGCATGAGGTTTTGCCCGCGACACGCGACCGCCTGTCGCTCGCTGGCTGGTTTAGACGCCGCGCGCAATAACGTCGCTGTTCATGCGCTCGCACGTGGCGCGAGCTTCAGTGCCGCCACCGGGCCCAGCGGTCTAACGGCGGAAATCACAAATGGCCGGCTGGCGGAACCGCAGGGATTTGACGTCGAAACACACTCGGCAGAGCGACCAGCGCCAACAGTCCGGCCGCGACGAATAACAGAAGAGCGCCCAGCACCTTGTACGCGATCACGCCCAGAATGCCGCCTACGCAGAACGCCAGCACGGTCACGCCATGCAGCCTGAGCCTTTCGACGTGTCCTGCACGGCCCGCTGGCCGCTCTCCGCGCGTCAGCATCGTGATCAGAAGGCCAATGCCGATGCCGATATCGGTGGACATCCCCGAGATGTGCGTGGTGCGAACCCGCCAATTGGAGATGCGCGTCACCACGGCGTTCTGAAAACCCATCAACGCGCTCAGTCCGATGACCAGCACGATTCCCCGGCTGTGATCGAGCAGATCGACGACGGCGAGCACCAGCAATAGCATCGCTTCCGACAGGATACTGAGGGCGAAAATCCGCGCGATGCCGCGGCGCAGCCCCAGTTCCACGGTGATGGTCGCGAGCGTCGCACCGAGGATGAAGGCAACGGGGAGCAGCAGATAAACCGTGCCGCTGAACAGGTCGCCCAGCGCGATCCGGTCTGCGCCGGTCGACACGTTGCCGGTCATGTTGGCGGAGAAAAATCCCAGCGAATAGAATCCGGCGGTGTTGAGTGCGCCTGCTATGAACGCGAGGCTATAGGCGAGACGGTGATCCAGTGTGGCGGGTCGATCTGTTCCGTGATGAATCAGCATGGCTTGTATCCGCGTAAGGTTCTCTGCCCAAAGATGTGGCCTGACGAGCCCCCCTATATTACTGAAATATTGCGGTTCTCCGTTGGCGACGCGGCGGCGAGCGGCTAATCTGTTGCCGCAACCCGGCGCATTTCGGTAAAACACCGCACACTATGGCCCGTGCCGCCGCAATCCAGGCGTCGCAGCCGGACGCGAAACTGATCTCCCCAGCCATTTCTCCAATGAATTTCCCTTCTCTGCGCGACTGGATTTTTTCGCTAAAGACCTTTCTCGCAGGCATGCTCGCGCTTTACATCGCGTTCTACTTCGATCTTCCCAGGCCATATTGGGCGCTGGCATCGGTGTACATCGTGTCGAACCCGTTTGTCGGCGCGACCCGTTCGAAGGCGCTGTATCGCGTGCTTGGCACCGCGCTGGGCGCGGTTGCCTCGGTCGCCCTCGTGCCGCCTTTCGCGGAAACGCCCTATCTGCTGAGCGCACTGATCGCGCTGTGGACCGGCGTATTCGTCTACATTTCCATCTCGACGCGAGCTGCGCGCAATTATGTTTTCCTGCTCGCCAGTTACTCGCTCTCCGTGATTGCGTTGCCGGCCTTGTCGAATCCCCTGAGCATTTTCGATGTGGCGGTGGCGCGAACCGAGGAAATCACGCTGGGGATCGTTTGCGCAAGCATTGTCGGCAGCGTGTTGTTTCCGAGCCGGCTTGCACCGACGCTGATCGAGCGCACGGATTCATGGTTCCGCGACGCCGCGCTCTACGCCAAGGAATCGCTGGCGGGGCAGGTAGCGGGCGCGCTCGTATCGGGTAGCCGGCAGAGGATGGCGTCGAGTGTGCGCGGCTTCGAATTCCTACTAAGCCAGTTGGCCTACGACCATGTCAGCCCGGCAATTCTCGCCCGCAGCGATGAACTGCAGGGCCGGATGCAACTGATACTGCCCATCGCCGGGGCGCTCGCCGATGTACTCGCGGCCGCGCGGAAGTCGGCCTGGGGAATGCCCGCGGGCTTCGATGAACTGCTGCGCGATATCGGACGCTGGATGGACGCGCCGCTTGGCGAAGACCCCGAGCGCGAAGCGCCGCTGCTGCGCAAGCGCATTGCGCAACTCGACCCGGGTCCCGATGACCTGACGACATGGCAAGCGGCGTTGCTATCCGGCGCGCTTTGGCGCATGCGGCAACTGGTCGATCTTTGGGTGGATTGCCGGACTTTACGCCTTAACATCGTGCAGCGGACCGGAACCTGGCGGCCGCGCTTTCGGCATTGGCGGCTTGGCGCGCAGCACGCATTTCTCGATCAGGGCCTGGCCTTGTTCTCCGCCGCCTCTGCAGCCGCGGTTATTTTTGTTTCGTCGTGCATATGGATTGCGTCCGGATGGCAGGACGGCGCGGCGGCGGTATCGTTGGGCGCGATTGGCGTGTGCTTTTTCGCCGCGTTGGATGAACCGGTCCCGATGATGCTCACGTTCCTGAAGTGCGCGACGATGGGCGTGGTCATTTCGGCGTTCTATCTGTTCGTGGTGTTGCCGAGCGGCCAGGACTTTCCTCTGCTGGTGATCTTCTTCGCGGTCCTGTTCGTTCCGCTTGGGCTCCTGATGCCGCGTCCGAAATGGGCCCTGATATCCACGCTCGTCGCGCTGACCACCGCCACCTTTCTCGGCATCGACAACGCCTACGACGCCAACATCCTGAACTTCCTGAACGCCAATCTCGCGGGCCTGGCCGGCGTGATTTTCGCTTCGGTAATGACGGGCGTTCTTCGTCCATTCGGCGCGGATGCAGCGGCGGCGCGGCTGACCCGCTCGAGCTGGAGGGATGTCGTGTTAAGCGGCACGCCTCTATCCATGGATCAGCAGCGCAATCTGAACGCGCGCATGCTCGACCGGCTCGTGCAGCTCATCCCGCGCGTGGCGCCAAGCGACGATGACCGGCATCCGTCCACCGCGAGCCTGCGTGATATGCGCATTGCGCTCAACACGCTCGACCTGCGCAGACTCGCCGGCAAGTTTTCTGGAGAACTGTCGACGGTCCTGAATCATCTGCTCGACGAAGTGCGGCTGCACTACGAACGATGCCTTGAATCGGGCTCGCGCCAAAACGTACCGCCGACGCTTGCGGCAAACATCGATGCAGCCATGGCGCGGATCATGACCGACTTCGCTATCGCGCCCGGTGCGCCCGGCTACCGGCGGCACAAAGGCGCGCTGCATGCACTGGTCGGACTTCGGCTGTCGCTATTCCCTGGCGCCTCTCCTGCTGATTCACCTGGCGTATTGCCTGGCGAGGCCGGCTAACCGTTGTGGACTGAAAAGCCAACGTGAAAAGCCAACGTGAAAACCCGCATTCAACCGGCAGGCGCATTCAAAACCGCAGGCTGAAACGGCGCGGTCTCGTTTGGCATCCGAAGCATTTCCGAAAGCCGCTCGCCGGTGATAGCGGGGCTGTACAGGAATCCCTGCGCTTCGGTACAGCCATGCTCGATCAGGAAGTGCCTGTGAACATCGAGTTCGACGCCTTCCGCCAGCACGTCGAATTTCAGCGCCTTGGCGATGCCGATGACGGCCAGCGTCAACGCTTCATAATCCTCGTCGGTGCCGATCTCGCGCACGAAGGCCCGGTCGATCTTGATGCGGTCGACGCTAAAGCGCTTCAGATAGCTAAGACTCGAATAGCCCGTGCCGAAATCGTCGATGGCGATTTTGACGCCCAGGCTGCGTAGCTCACGCAGGGTGCGCGCCACGTGGTCCGCATTGCGCATGAGCGCGCCTTCGGTGACTTCGAGTTCAAGGCTATCCGCGGACAGCCGCGCTTCGAGCAAGGCGCTCTTGACGATTTTCACGAGGTCCGAGCGTTCGAGCTGTAGCGGCGACACATTCACCGAGACCCGGACGGGCGGCAATCCCTGGTCAAGCCACGAGCGAGCCTGATGACAGGCCGTGCGCAACACCCATTCGCCGATGATCTGGATCATTCCGCTTTCCTCGGCAATCGGAATGAAGGTGGCGGGGGAGACGGCGCCCAACTCCGGATCGTTCCAGCGCAGCAAAGCCTCGGCGCCGAATACGCGGCCGGTCAGCATATCGATCTGCGGCTGATAAGCGAGTTGCAGTGCCTGGGCTTTGACCGCGCGCCGCAATTGCGTCGAAAGTTGCAGGCGGGCGGCAGCGGCGGCATTCAGTTCGGCGCGGTAAAACTTGTAGCCATTGCGTCCGTGCGCCTTGGCCAGGTACATGGCGGCGTCGGCGTTGCGCAGCAAGGTGTCCACGTCCGCGCCATCCTGCGGATAGGTGCTGACGCCGATACTCGCTTCGACGTAAAGCTCGGACGCACCCATATAGAAGGGCTCGGACATGGCGGCGATGAGGCGGTCGAGCATCGGCACCAGTTGTTGGGCATTGGAGCGTTCGGCCACGATAATGAATTCGTCGCCGCCGTAGCGGGCCACCAGATCCGTGGCGCGCACGAGACGCTGCAGGCGCCTGGCAACCTTGGCGAGCAGGGCGTCGCCAATCCGATGCCCGAGCGAATCGTTGACTTCCTTGAAGCGGTCGAGGTCGAGGAACAGGACGGACACATGACTTTTGGTGCTGGAAGCTCGCGAGATCGCTTCCAGAAGCCGTTCGTCCAGCAGCGTGCGGTTAGGGAGTTCCGTCAACGCGTCGTATTTCGCCTGATGCTCGAGCCGCTGTTGATATTCCACCAGCGGGGAAACGTCGGTCATCACGCCGATGTGATGCGTAACGCTGCCATCGTCATTGCGCACCGGAGCGACCAGGATGTTGTTCCAGAAGCGCCGGCCGTCCTTGCTGGTGCATAGCAGGGTCGCGTTGGCGTCCGTGTCGTCGGCCAGGGCGCGCCGCACCGGTTCCCATTTCTCGGGCTCGCCGTTCAGGCGAAAGAGTGTCTCGCAGTCGGCGTTCAGGACATCGGCCTGCCCGTATCCGGTGATCCGTTCGAATGCCGCGTTGGCGAACATGATGACGTGGCCGCCGGCGCGCACTTCCGCGATGATGATGCCGTTGCTGCTCGCTTCCAGCGCGCGGCCCTGCAAACGCAGCGCCACTTCGGCCTGACGGCGCTGGGTGATGTTTTCATACGCACGCAGTACGCCGGTCACGGCGCCGCTCTGGTCTTCCAGTGGCAGCTTGGTTTCCGAAATCCACACCTTCGAGCCGTCAGCGGCGATGGCTTCGCGTTCCAGATGCTTCCATGTGAGTTCGCCGGCCATCACGCGAATATCTTCGGCCCGTACCGCGCGCGGGTCGTCGCCCCATTTGAGGTCGCTGTCGCTCAGGCCAATCAGTTCATGCCGTGACGAGAGTCCCGCGTCGCGCGCGTAGATTTCGTTGCCGCCCACATAGCGGTGGTTCGCATCTTTCCACGCGATGCCCTGTGGAATGTGGTCGAGTACGTACTCCAGTGTCTGCTTCGATTTGAACAGTTCGGCTTGCGCCAGCGTGACGAGCGTCACGTCGACCATCACCGAAAGCGTCACACGATGCCCTTCGTCTTCCAGACTCAGGTGGTGAACGTCCATCCACAGACGTTCGCCGTCTTTGGTCAAATACATCCAGACGCCAAGTGAACGGGTGACCTCGTCGCCGCTTTCGGTGTGCTTCGCCATAACGGCGTCGAAACGAAGCCGATCGGCTTCAGGACGCACTTCGCCTAACGACATGTGATGCAATTCGGTTTCCGAGTAGCCGAATTTGCGTTGCGCCGCCCGGTTCGACACGATGATGGCCGACGTTGCGTCATCGAATACCCAGAGCGGCAGCGGATGTTCGTCGAAGAATCGTTGATACTTCGCGCGCGCCCGGTCGGCTTGCCGCAGCGCGACGCGCAGTCTTTGCGCAATGCGCGAGTTGCGATAGATCAGCGCGAGCAGCACGGCCGCTGCGGTCAAGCCGCAGAGAAGCAACGCTGTAGAGAACGACTTCGCGTCCGTCGACGATTTGCTGATGGCCGTATCGACGGTCGCATCCGCCTGCATCCGGACTTCGACGGCGTGTTCGAGCGCGCTATAGAAATACGCGTCGATTTCGCTGAGCGCAGCGTCACCCAGGCCGACGCTGCCGGGATGCTGGGTCGCGCGTGCCGCGAGGGCGCTGCTGCGTTCGCCGAGCAGACGGATCATCCCGTCCAGATCGTCGAGTTGCGACAGACAGGTGGCGCTGCGTTTGCAGGCGTCGCGCGCGTCGCTGGTCAGTGCGAGCAGGCCGATGCGCGGAAAGACGTAGGCAGGGCGTCGATAGAACGGCTTGGTGCTGATGAGCGTATAGAGTTCGCCGTGCTCATCGAGCATCATCTGCTGGACCTGATCGAGGTCGCGCTTGAGACGGCTGGATGACTGCAGCGTTCTGAGTGCGCTGTTCTGCTCCTCGGTCTGGCGTAGTGCAATGATCGTATTGGTGGCAATGGCCGCCAGGATGAGCACGACGGCCAGTATGGAAAGCGCGCGCCGTCGCACGTCTTTGGGAAATTCCCGCTCCTCCATGTTCGAATTCTTTTCCGGGAGAGGGCGGCGAACTCGCTTGAACTTCATCTTGAACATAGGTCGTCCCGAATCACTGCCCGTTGGCCATGCTGACGCATTCTCTCGCGGAATACGTTTCATTTGTGCAGAACGCGGCAAGGCGACTTGATTACGGCAATCGGACCCGATTGTTTAGTGAAGTTTTTGTGACAGCGTGCCGGTTGCTCCGCTGTTCTACTGGAGATAACGCGGTCATACGGGCCGAACGTCGCATCGAAAACGTTTGCTATGCGATGTTCAAAGCGTTGATGTTCAAAGCCTCGATGTTCAAGCCGATATCTCGCGCGCTATTCGTGCTTGAAGATGGCCTTCGTGGTCTCGAAGTCGATGGGCGCCGAGGTGTGCTCGTGAAAGACTTTCCAGCCGTCGGCCTTTAGCCTGAGCGTGAGGGTCATGCGATTGTCCAGCGAGCGCAACACGACGCCATTCGCAGTCACGCCCTTGTACGTGACGAAGACGTGAACCACGGCGAGTTCCTGCGCGACGACCGATTCCGGCTGGTTGAATTCCACCACGACACGCTCGGTACCTAACGAGCTAAACCAGCCGGCCGCCATCTCCCGCCAGGATGCCAGGCCGCGATAGGCCCACGTTCCCCACATGTCGAAGACGGTGAGGTCCTCGTCATATAGCGCGACGAAGGCGTCGACGTCTTTGGCGAATACCGCCGCCTGATAGTCCTTTAGAACCTGGAGAATGGGATTGCCGGTCGTGTCCACTGTGCTTCTCCTCGATCAGATTGCGTTAGCGCGTAACAGGACGGTAAGGGGCGGGTGAGCGGCGGCGTCAGAACTCAAGGCTCACTCTAATCATATCCGTGAACTTTTCCCCGCATCGCGGCGTCTGTCAATTAGAGCATCACCCTCGGAAGCCGTAAGCGGATCTCTCTTCGAGACACGCGCCCCACGAGGTCCATACCAGTCCAGAGTAGTCGCAAGTCGCGCTTGCCCGCAATTCCCGTCACCCATCGCGTGTTGTCTTTAACACGCCTATCTGGAGGAATTTCCGTGCGAATTTTGACAGTCGCCTTTGCCTTTCTTTTCACCCTGCTTACGGGATGCGCCGCTTACAAGACCCACGAGGCGCGCGATACGCAGGGAGACAAACTCGTTGGCGCCAATATTCAGGATCTGGTGCAATCCGTCGGCATTCCCGACAAAACCATGAAGATCGTCAATACCGGCGGTCCTACTGACCGCATGACCGCGCAATGGAATTTTTCGAATTCAGATGCCGCGTTGGATATGACGCTGATCCTTCTCGATGTGAAGGTGGGCGGCGCCGGCAAATGCACCATGACGGCCACGGTGGATCGCTGGGGCGGCAAGGTGCTGGCCGTGAATTTCCCGCAGGCGCATAGCGACAGCATTGGCTCCGATTACGGCGCGTGCGAGCCGCTGGTCGAGGAGGCGCTCACGCATATGCCGCACACGCCGATCGATCGCAAGTACGACGCGTTCGCGCTCGTCGGCGCGGCGAAATGAGCGCGGTCTTCGGAATCGGCCGCGCGTGATCGATTCAGGCGGCGACGGCGTTACCCATGCACCGGGCAGCCGTTGACCCGCCCGCGAAATTCCGCCGACATTTCATACGCGGGCTTGCGCGAACGCATCACGCCGCCGAGCGGTCGATGTGCCGCCAGTCCGTGCCACGGACTGAACATCATGCCGTCGTCGATGGCAATCGAGCGCGCCTCGGTCCACGCAGGCTGGCGCGCCACGCGAATGCGCGCGACCGGCAGGTACGGGCTCATCGCCTCGTCCCACTTCACCGACGCATCCTCTATCGGCATTTTCTCGATGTCGGTTGCGAGCTGGACTCGCACTTCCCATTCGGCATCCTGGGCCGCAAAGAATGCGTTGACCGCGTCGCGCAGGGCATCCGGGTGACCATTGACGTCGAGCGGCGCGTCGGTCAACGCCGTGAGTGCAGGTGAGACCGGCACTACGCTGAGCTTGGCGAAGTACCTTCCGTACAGGACCGGCACGCAGGTATAAAAAGTCTCGCCAAGAATGTGCGTTTCCGGATGGCCGCCGAGACTCTTGAGCGTGCCGCTTTCGCCGCCCACTGCTTCCACCACTTTTTCCGCGCCGCGCAATACGGCCGACAGCACTTTCTTGCCGGTCGGCGCACGGTTGGTGGTCTTGGCGAGCAGTTTCAGACTCGTGAGGAACGCCTTCGGTGTAGCCGCCGTGAAGGCCGGTGCGTTGATCAGGACAAAGTCCTGAGTGCTGAGCGCTTCGCTGCCCGGCAGTCGTGCGCCCTCGACGTCCTTGATCTTGATGGCGAGACCACGAGGTGTCGAGACGCTGTCGTCGAGAATATCGCCGGGGTTGGTGGAGAGCCGCATCACTACCTTGTGCGTGCCGGGGCGGGCGAAGACACCTTGAGCCAGTTCGGTCGGCAGATTGTCGAGAATGGTGATCTCGCCGTCGAGCAGACCGTGGCTTTTGGCATGGACGCTGCGCACGGCGTGTCCATAATCTTTCGACGTGATCTCAAGAATGTCGTGCAGCGCTTCGACGAGTTGCCGTGTGGTTTCGGCTTCGTCGTCGGGGATCTGCTCGAAGCTCGGATCGAATGGTAGCGGGTGGGTAACGAATGCGTCGCTCATGCTGGGCCTCTGCGATGGGGTGGGGTCGGCGTGCTTTAGTGGCACGCGCAACCATCGTTCCCGGAAGCGCCCTTCGACGCGCCTTGGCGAGGGCTAAAGTCGTCAGCATAGAATCTGTCCCGGCCCTGAATGATGATGTTGCGCTGCAACCAGAACCAGCCTATAACCATCCCTATGGATGGCGAGAGGATGGAAAGATGAAAAATCAGACGATGACCGAGCTACCGCGACCCAAAGGCGGCGACTCGGAAAAGATCACGATCAATCTCGGCCCGGTCGATCTCGGACAGATCGATCTGCTGGTAGAAGAGGGCTTTTATTCGAACCGTACCGATCTGATTCGCACGGCTATTCGTAACCAGCTCGCGCTGCATGCGCAGGCTGTCCACGAAACCATCACGCGTCGTGCGCTGGTGCTCGGACTTCAGCATTTTTCGCGGCAGGATCTCGAGGCGGTGCAAGCTGCAAACGAGCGTCTGAACATTCAGGTGCTCGGTTTGGCGAGCATTGCCGCGGACGTCCCCGCGGAACTCGCACGCGAGACCATCGAAAGCGTCGTGGTACTGGGCGCTTTCCACGCTTCGCCCGCCGTGAAGGCCGCGCTCGCCGGCAGAATCCGCTAGGCACGCGCCGACCGGCTCACTAAAACTTGGCTCACTAGCCCGCCGCTCCGCTTTAACCCCATAACCGGACAAGATCATGAAACAAAATGAAGGATTCCTAAACTCGATGCATGAGGCGATGGCGCTGCTGCGCAACGGTGGCGCGACAGAAGCAACCGAGGTGATACAGCGCGCACTGCGGGGAGAAGCCGGCGGCGCGGCGCGTGAATCCGCGATCCGCGACATCACACCGGGCGCTGCGGATTTCCCGTCTGCGCGTGCAAACGGGAAACCGGCAGACGCTCGCGTGAGGCCGCACGCGAAGGTCGACGTCGATGTCGAAGAGCGCGGCCATTTCAGCACCCTGTCTTATTCGAATGCGGCCGGCCGGCGTCAATACCGGTTATATGTGCCGGCCGGCGCGACCGGCGAGCCGCTCCCGTTGATCGTGATGCTGCACGGTTGCACGCAGGACGCCAACGACTTCGCGCGCGGCACGCAGATGAACGCGCTGGCCGAGCGTCACCGCTGCCTGATCGCGTATCCGGTGCAGCCGCGCGAAGCGAATCAGTCGAAGTGCTGGAACTGGTTCAAGCCTGCTGATCAGCAGCGCGAGCGTGGCGAGCCGTCGCTGATCGCCGGCATCACGCGCGAAATCATCGCGGCCCATCCGGTCGACCCCGCGCGCGTCTACGTCGCCGGCATGTCGGCGGGTGGCGCCATGGCTGCGATCATGCTCGACGCGTATCCGGATCTGTATGCGGCTGCCGGGGTGCATTCGGGTCTTCCTGCGCGCTGCGCGCATGATTTGCCGTCTGCCCTTGCCGCCATGAAAGGCGGCAAGGGCGGCGGCGCGCGTCGCAGTGCAGGCGGCCATGCGAGCGCGGGCGCGCCGCGGCGACCCATGATCGTCTTTCACGGCGACGCCGATACGACGGTGCACATTACCAACGCCACGCGTCTGGTAAAAAATTTCGGTGTACCAACGAATGTGTCTCGCGAAGCGCGCGCGAGCCAGGCGGGTCAACGAACCTGCACGATTGCGCGGCTGGTCTCCGGCGGCGGCGTCGACGCGGAAGTGTGGACCCTGCATGGCGCGGCGCATGCGTGGTCGGGCGGCAATCCTCAAGGCAGCTATACGGACCCGAGCGGTCCGGACGCGAGCGCCGAGATGCTGCGCTTCTTTCTCGATCATCCGCGCCGTGACTGACGATTCGCCTCGCGTGGCGCGGGCAAGCACTGGTCCGTTGCGGCCAGCCACGCCCATTGCCGTCAAGGCAATTCGGCCTTTCACGCAACCACTGCGCCGCTTTAAAACCGGTCGATCATTCCGAACTGGACGCCGCGAACCGGCGCACCCGGATAAGCCGCCGGCAGGCCCGTCACGTCGACACCGCGCAGCGTGAACTCGGCGTCGCCGTGATTGCGCAGGATGCCGGCGCTCGCGTACAGCATGAGCGTGGGCGACATATCGTATTCGCATTGGGCGCTGAACTGGTCGACATTGTTGTCGCCGCCCGACCGGTCGCGCATATAGGTGTAGCCCAGCGAGGCACGAAAGCGCGCCGACACCGCATAGCGTGCCGATACCGACATGCCGTCGTCGTGATAGCGCGGCGAGCCGCCGTCGCCGTTGAAAAACGACACGAACGCGGTGGTCTTGCCGATCTCATACGACACGCCGCCGAGATTGGCGCGCAAGCCGGTGGCGCCGGTGGTCTGCTGGTGTGCGTAGGAAATGTGGAACGGCCCGTTGCGATAAGCGAAGGTCTCGTAACTGCCGGACAGGCCGTTGCCGTTGCCGCTTTGCGGCAATGCCACCATCAGGGTCGTGGTGAAGCCATGCAGATCGGGCGAAAGATAAGCGAGACCATTGTTCGTGTACGGCGTGATCTTCGACAGGTTGTTCAGGCCGGATGCAATCGTGCCCGCGCCGAATGCGTCGAGTCCTCCCTTGAAGGGAATGTAGATGGGCGAATACTGCCGGCCGAGCCGCAGTTCACCCCACGGCGCGCCGACGCCGATCCACGCCTGGCGGTTGAACAGGGTGCCGGCCGTCGCCAGTGCGCCATTGCCCGAATTGAAGCCGTTCTCGAGATCGAACAGGATGCGCGTGTCCGATCCGATCGGCTCTTCGCCGCGCAAGCCGATCCGCGAGCCGCGATACGCGCCCGAATCCACCCGGGGCGTCCAGCCCGATCCCGGGTTGGTGATCTCGATGCTGGTGTCGATCAGGCCGTACAGCGTCACCGCACTTTGCGCGTGAGCGCACTGGGCGCTCGCGCCCAGTGCAACCAGAACGGCAAGCAGGCAGACCGCTCGCTTACGCACGCGGCTCAACTTCCTTCAGGCAACGCGTAGGCGATGACGTAATCGCCCAGTTTCGTGCCGAACGAGCCATGCCCGCCGGCGGCAATCACGACGTATTGCCTGCCGTTGATCGAGTAGCTCATCGGCGTGGCCTGACCGCCCGCCGGCAGGCGGGCCTGCCACAGTTGCTCGCCCGTATTGGTGCTGAAGGCGCGGATATAGTTGTCCGCGGTGGCGCCAATGAAGAACACATCGCCCGCCGTGGTCATGGGGCCACCGAGCATCGGCATGCCCATCTTGAACGGCAGCGGCAGCGGTGAGCTGTCGCGCACGGTGCCGATACGTTTCTTCCAGACAATCTGGTCGGTTTTCAGATCGATCGCCGAGACATAGCCCCACGCCGGCTGTTTGCACGGCAAACCGAGCGGCGACAGAAACGCATTGAGCGTCACGCCGAACGGCACGCCGTACTGCGGTTGCACGCCGGATTCGGTGCCGGTGCCGCCCGCACCGCTGGCAGGCGGTTCCAGCGGATTGTGCGGGCCGCGCGGAATCAGCCGCGAGACGAACGGCAGCGCAATCGGATTGGTAATCGCAATCTGCCGGTCGGTATCGATTGCCATGCCGCCCCACTCGAACATGCCGAGGTTGCCCGGAAACACCAGCGTGCCGCGCTCCGAAGGCGGCGTGAAGGTGCCGTCATAGTTGAGGCGGTGGAACATCACGCGGCAGACCATCTGATCGAACATCGTCGCGCCCCACATGTCGGCGCCGGACAGTTTCTTGCTCGGCCGGTACGTCAGTTCGGAGAACGGCTGGGTGGGCGACAGATGATCGCCCGGCGCCGCGCCTTGCGGAACCGGCTGTTCCGGGGCCGGCACCACGAGTGCGCCGGTGCGGCGATCGAGTACGAAGATATTGCCGGTCTTGGCGGGCGCGTAGACCACCGGCACGACGTTGCCTGATTTGTCGGTGATGTCGGCCAGCGTCGGCTGGGCCGGCAGGTCCATGTCCCACAGGTCGTGATGCACCGTCTGGTAGAACCAGGCCAGCTTGCCGGTCGAGGCATGCAGCGCGAGCAGGCCGCTTGCATAGCGCTCCTGTTCCGGCGTCCGGTTGCCGCCCCAGATGTCGGGTGTGGTCACGCCCATCGGCAGATAGACGATGTCGAGCTTGGCGTCGTAGACGGCGGGCGCCCACGAGTTCGGCGAATTCAGCGAGTAATGCTCGCCGTCGCCGAGCACGGTGTTCGGATCTTTGGCGCCCGGATCGAAGGCCCACAGCAGCTTGCCGGTATCCACGTCGAAGCCGCGGATCACCCCGGAAGGCTCGCGAGTCGAATAGTTGTCCGTCACCGCGCCCGCGACCACGATCACCTTGTCGGTGATGACCGGCGGGGACGTGGGTTCATATTGGCCCGCGGTGGTCACCGGCTGACCGTGTTGCAGATCGAGGTCGCCGTTGTTGCCGAACCCCGGGCAGCGTTGACCCGTCTGCGCGTCGAGGGCGTACAGGTGGCCGTCGTTGACCGGCAGAATCACGCGGCGTGCGCACAGCGCGGGCGCGGCGTTCGCGGCCGGCGTTTGCCCTTTGTCGCCGGTGCTTGCGGCCGTCGAGTCGTGATAGGAGACACCACGGCAGGTCACGTGCTGGAAGCTCGGATCGGTTTTCAGGCCGGGGTCGAATTTCCACGCCAGCTTGCCGGTCGCCGCGTCCAGCGCGAACAGGATCTGGTGCGGCGAGCACAGATAGAGCATGTTGCCCACCTTGATTGGCGTGACTTCGTTGGTGGTTTCGACCGGGTCGCTTGGGCGCTTCATGTCGCCGGTGCGGAAGGTCCACGCCACCTGCAGGTTTTTCACGTTGTCCGCGGTGATCTGCTTCAGCGGCGAGTAGCGCGTGCCTTGCTGCGTGCGGCCGTAGGCGGGCCAGTCGGCTGCCGTTTCGGCCTCTGCCGGCGAGGCCGCTGCTGCTGCATTGGCGCTCACGGTCCCGTTGATTTCCTGCGGATCGTTAAAGGCCGCATACGCGAGCACGAGGCCGCTGAGTATCAGGATGCCGCCCAGCGCCGGCCCCATGTGCTTGCCGGGCGCATCGAGGGTACGGTAGACGAACGGCAGCAACAGCCAGATGCCGAAGATCACCAGCACGTCGAGTCGCGGCGTCAGCGCCCAGAAGTCGAAGCCCACTTCCCACACCGCCCACACGACGGTGCAGAGCAGAAATAGCGCGTAGAGCCCGAGGGCGCTCGCTTTACCTCGGTAAAGCAGGGCAGCCGTGACCAGCATGACCAGGCCGGCGACGACGTAGTAGGGCGAGCCGCCAATCGCGAGCAGCCAGGCTCCGCCAATCAGCAGAAACAGGCCGGCAAGCGCCGCGAACAGCACGCTGAGGAGACGGGCTATGCCTGATGATGCAGTCTTCTGCATGATGACCTCTTGGATTTCTATTAGAGCGTGAAGCGGAACCTGCAGCGGAACGCAGAGCGAACCTGCAGCGGCGAAAGGGCAACCGCATCGAGACGCAAAAAAAGTGCCTGTACTAACAATAGGTCATTTAACCGGTCATTTCGTATCAGGTATGCAGCCTGCTAATAGTGGACGGGAGTCCGCGTGGCGCTCCCATTTTCCCGCATTCGCCTGGGGCAAGCTGCGCGACAGGCATGAAAGTGCCGTGCACGAGGGATTGCCGATGACTCCGACCACCGCCACCTATCGATCGAGATTCGCCCGCGCGATTTTCGATCTGCTCAACCCGATCCCGTATGGCCTCTTTGTCGGGACGCTGATTTTCGACATCACCTACGCCGCCACCGGCAATGTGTTCTGGGGCAAAGGCGCAGCGTGGCTCGTTACCACGGGGCTCTTTTTCGCCATTATTCCGCGCCTGATCAATCTCGGCCACGTATGGCTTTTCTCGCGCAGGCGGGCGGCACGAATAGAACGGGTCGACTTCTGGTTGAACCTGCTGGGCATCGTCGCGGCGATTCTCAACGCCTTTGTCCACAGCCGGGACGCCTATGCGATGGTCCCCGAGAATGTGATCCTGTCGCTGATTACCGTGGCGTTGCTCAGCATCGGGCAATTCGCGCTTGCATTCGCCAGGTTCGATTTCGAAGGAGCCGCTCGTGAATAGATCCATTTTGAATAGCGCGACCGCGCTCACGATCGTCATGCTGCTGAGCGGATGCAATGAGCGCGCACAGTACGATCCGCAAAATCAGGCCGGCGCTAACCCTCCTTTACCAGGCGCGCGCAATTTTTTCACACCGCCCATGCAGGTGCCGAAGTTCGTCGGTTGGCAAAACGGCGCCAAGCCTAAGGTGGCAGACGGCTTGCAGATCGAGGCCATCGCCTCGGGTCTGAAACACCCGCGCCAGGTCTATGCACTCCCCAATGGCGACATCCTCGTGGCCGAATCGAACAGTCCGGACAAAGAGGCCGTGACCACGCCGAAGCAACTGATTGCCGGGCTGGTTACAGGACGCTCGGGCAAGAAAGCCAAAGGCGCCAATCGCATTACGCTGCTGCGCAAACGTGCTGACGGCAGCGGGCAATGGGACAAATACACCTTTATCGACCACCTGCATTCGCCGTTCGGCATGCAGCTCGTCGGCAGCACGCTCTATGTCGCCGATACGGATGCCATCCTGGCGTTTCCCTATCAGGCGGGCGAAACCAGCATTTCGACCCCCGGCGTCGAACTGACCGATCTTCCCGATACCGTCAACCATCACTGGACCAAGGCGCTGCTCGCCAGTCCCGACGGCAAGAAGCTGTTCGTCGGGGTGGGATCGAACAGCAACGTCACCGAGAACGGGCCGGAGGTCGAGTATCGCCGCGCCAACGTGCTGGAAGTGGACATCGCGACGGGCGGCACCCGTATCTATGCAGCCGGCATACGCAATCCCACCGGGCTGCAATGGGAGCCGAAAACCGGACGGCTGTGGGCGGTCGCCAACGAACGCGACGAGATCGGCGCGGATCTGGTCCCCGATTATCTGACCTCGGTGCAGCAAGGGGCGTTCTACGGCTGGCCGTACAGCTACTGGGGCCAGCACGTGGACCCGCGTGCCCAGCCGCAGCGTCCCGACCTGGTGGCGAAGGCGATCAGCCCGGACTATTCGATTGGCTCGCACGTCGCACCGCTCGGACTGCTGTTCGCGGGCGGCGGCAACCTGCCGGCGCAGTATCAAGGCGGCGCTTTTATCGGCGAGCACGGCAGTTGGGACCGTTCGCCGCTGAGCGGTTACGCGGTCGTGTACGTGGCTTTTGAAAACGGTAAGCCGGTGGGGGCGCCGAAACCGGTCGTCACCGGATTTGCTTCGGACGACGAAAAGCAGTTGTATGGCGCACCGGTTGGACTCACGCAGGACAAGGATGGCGCGCTGGTGATCGCGGACGACGTCGGCAATACCGTTTGGCGCGTGAGCAAGGCCGGCGGCTGAACCACGCGTTTTCAGCCGCCTTGCAGTGTTATTTGTCGCGATGTCCCGGAATCACCGCGTCGAGCACCTGCTTGGCGGTTTCGACGATCACATTGCCTTCGTCCGGATCGCCCTTGAGCAGCGTCGAGGCAAACGCCTTGGCCTGCGCGAGCGTGATGTGCGGCGGCAACGGCGCGATATTCGGATCGGCCTTCACTTCGAGCACCACCGGCCGGTCCGAGGCGAGCGCTTCGTCCCAGGCCGCGCCCATGCGTTCGGCATCGTCCACGTAAATGCCTTTCAAACCGATCAATTCCGCAAAGCGGTGATACGGCACGGACGGAATGTCTTGCGACGCGGCGAATTTTGGGTCGCCTTCCATGGCACGCTGTTCCCACGTGACCTGATTCAGGTCGCTATTGTTCAGCACCATGCAGATCCAGCGCGGATTGGCCCACTGTTTCCAGTACTTCGCCACGGTAATGAGTTCTGCCATGTTGTTCATCTGCATCGCGCCGTCACCGACCAGCGCGATCACCGGACGCTCGGGAAACGCGAACTTGGCGGCAATGGCGTAAGGGACGGCCGCGCCCATCGAAGCGAGACCGCCGGAGAGCGAACACATCATGCCGCGCTGTACCTTCAGGTCGCGCGCATACCAGTTCGCGCAGGAACCCGAGTCGCTGGTGACGATGGCATTGGCCGGCACACGCGGCGACAGTTCGTACACCGTGCGTTGCGGATTGACGCCGTCCTTGCCGTTCTCGTGGGCGCGCTTGTCGAGCGTTTTCCACCAGTCCGCGGTCCAGCGTTCGATTTTTTTACGCCATGCGGTATCCGGCTTTTGCTCCAGCAGAGGGAGCAGGGCGCGCAAGGTTTCCGCGCTATCGCCGACCAGATTCACTTCCATCGGGTAGCGCAGGCTCAGCATGTCGGCTTTGAGATCGATCTGCACGCCGCGCGCGGCGCCTTCCTTGGGCAGGAATTCCGCGTAGGGGAAGCCGGAGCCGATCATCAGCAAGGTGTCGCATTCGGTCATCAGGTCGTAGCTGGGCTTGGTGCCGAGCAGCCCGATCGAGCCGGTCACCCACGGCAGATCGTCCGGCAGGACGGCTTTACCCAGCAGCGCCTTGGCGACACCCGCACCCAGTTTTTCGGCGACGGCGATGACTTCGTCAGTGGCATCGAGCGCGCCGGCCCCGACCAGGATGGCGACTTTTTTGCCGGCGTTAAGGACGTCCGCAGCCTGTTGCAGATGGTCGGGATAGGGTACGAGGCGAGGCGCACGGTAACCTACGCCCGAGTGCAGCGTGCCGTGCTTGCGGCCAGGGGCTTCGTAAGCCAGGTCCTGCAGATCGTTAGGCAGCACGATGGCGGTCACCTTGCGTTCCGCCAACGCGGTGCGCACGGCGCGATCCACCAGATGCCGCACCTGCGAAGGCACACTGGCCTGTTCGACGAACGCGCCGGCCACGTCCTTGAACAGGGAAACCAGATCCAGTTCCTGCTGATAGTGGCCGCCGAGCGCGGCGCGCGCCTGCTGCCCGGCAATCGCCAGCACCGGCATGTGATCCATGCGGGCATCGTAGAGGCCGGTAATCAGATGCGATGCGCCTGGCCCCGAGGTGGCGATGCATACGCCCAGTTCGCCGGTGAATTTCGCATGCGCCGAGGCCATGAAAGCCGCCATTTCTTCATGACGGACCTGAACGAACTCGATTTTTCCATCCGCCCGGTTAAGCGCGCCGAACACGCCGTTGATGCCGTCTCCCGGGTAGCCGTAGATACGACGAACGCCCCACGCATGCAGTCGCTCGACGATGAAATCACCGACGGTTTGGCTCATTGCAATCTCCACGAAACAGATGACGAGGACGGCGTGGGTACATCGCGCGCCGCAGCATATTCATGCTGCTTCGAGCAACGACTGTTCCTGGTCTGAACCGGTTTCGTCGAGTGGGATTGTGCGCCGGCTGTCCGTCGGCGACCGGGCGGGGCTGAGCATGTCGCTAGCGAAGCGACACGCTCAGCCCCGCCAGGCGTCAATTGGTTGCATGCTCGCCGTTCGCCGCCACCAGCGCGGGCGTGGCGGCCACGAGGGCCAGCTCGTCGCTGGACCAGCCGCCGCCCAGCGCGTGCAGCAACTGCACGTTGGCGCTCAATTGCCGCGTCTGGATATCGAGCACGCTGCGCTCTGCATCGAGTGCCACGGTCTGCGCCTGCACCACATCCAGATAGCCCACCGTGCCTTGCTTGTACTGACGCGTCGCGAGGTCGACGGTGGTTTGCGCGTAAGCGGCCGCATCGCGTTGTTGAGCCAGCGCGGTGCCGAGATACGACAGCAGCGAGAGGTTATCTTCAACCTGCTGGAACGCGGACAGCACCACGCCGCGATAGCGCTCGCCGGCTTCTTCGGTGGCCGCCTTGGCCGCGTCGAGTTTCGCGCGACGGAAGCCGCCGTCGAAGACGTACTGCACGAGTTGCGGTCCGATCGCCCAGAAGGCGTTCGGCGCGCTCACCAGCCCGGCATAGGCCGCGCTCTGCACGCCGCCTTGCAGGCCGAGCGTGATGTCCGGGAAATACGCCGCGCGCGCCACGCCGATCTGCGCATTGGCCTCCGCCACGCGGCGCTCCGCCGCGGCGACATCAGGGCGGCGCTGCAGCAGCGTCGAAGGCAGGCCGGTGGGAATCACCGGCAACGCGATGGCCGCCGTTTGCTGCGGCAGACTGAACTCCGACGCCGACGCGCCTACCAACACCGCAATCGCATGTTCAAGCAGCGCGCGCTGGGCGAGATTCTGCGAGAGCTGCGACTGCGCCGAGGAAAGCTGCGTCTGCGCACGCGACACGTCGAGGCCGGACACGATGCCGCTGCCATGCAGCGTTTGCGTGAGTTGCAGCGCCTTGGCGAAGGCCGCCTCGGTCTGCGTCAATAGTTCGGTCTGCTGATCGAGTCCGCGTAGCTGGATGTAGCTGTCGGCCAGTTCCACCTGCAGGCTGAGCTGCACCGAAGCGAGATCGGCCTTGGTCGCCTGGGCTTCGTCCTTGCCGGCCAGCACGGAGTCGCGCACGCGGCCCCACAGGTCGAGGTCGTATTTGACCGAGGCGCCGAGCGTGACGGAGTTGTAATCGGCCGGGCCATTGCCGCGCAACGGCGCGGTGTCGGATTGACGCTCGCGCAGCGGCGCGGCGTTCACGCTGACGGTCGGATAGAGTCCCGACTCCACCTGGGCGACGAACGCCTGAGCCTGCTGATAGTGCGCGTAGGCCGCGCGCAGGTCGGTGTTGTGGGCGAGCAGGCGGGTTTCGAGATCGTCGAGCTGGCTGTCGCCGTAGATCTTCCACCAGCCGTTGCGGTCGATCTGGTCGGCCGGCTGCGCGCTAGTCCACGGGCCGATGGTTTTGTATTGCGCGGCGACCGGCGTGGGCGGGACGTGATAATCCGGCGCGAGCGAACAGGCGGAGAGGGCGACGGCGCCTGAGAGCAGCACCGGAAGTCCATACTTAACCATGTGCCGCCGCCTTCTTGTCAGCCGCCGTGGCGATCTGCACGTGGTCGCCGTCGACGAGGCCGTCCGGCGGCGTATCGATCACGCGGTCGCTGGCGGCGAGGCCTGCGCCGATCTCCACCGAGTCGCCCAGGTCGCGGTCGATCTTCACGTGCTTGAACTGCACCTGGTCGTTCGCGCCCAAGGTAGCGACCATCACGCCGCGGCTGTCGAACACCAGCGCGCTGGCCGGCACGCGCACCGCGTCCGCGGCGACCGGCAGCGTGAACTTGAGGCTGGCGAAACCGCCTGGCAGCAGCTTGCCGTTGGTGTTGTCCACCAGCAGCTGCACGAGCGTCGTGCCGGAACTCGAATTGACCGAATCCGCCGCCGCGATGACGCGCGCGGTGAACTGCTGGTCCGGATACTCGGGCACGGTCAGCGATGCGGTGGTGCCGTCATGGATGGCCGGCGAGAAGTTCTGCGGCACCTGCACGTAGACGCGCAACTGCTTGACCTCGGACACATCGAAGAGCGCCTGGCCGACGCCGCCGCTGCCCGCATTCACCAGCGCGCCGACGTCGGTATCGCGCGCCGTCACCACGCCGTCGAACGGCGCCACCACGCGCGCGAACGCCTTGGTGGCGACCAGCCGGTCGACGTTGGCCTTGGCCGCTGCGGCGATGGCGTTGCGTGCGGTGTAGTCGGCGGTGCGCTGGTCGACGTCCTGCTGGGCGACCGAATCGGTGCCGCGCAATGCTTCCCAGCGCTTGGCCGTGGTGCCGGCCACCAGCGCATTGGCCTGCGCGCTCTGCAGATCGGCGCGCGCCTGGATCAATTGCTGGTCGAGCTCCGGCGTGTCGATTTCAGCCAGCACCTGGCCGGCCTTGACGTGTGTGCCGATATCGGCATTCCACGACTTCAGATAACCGCTGACCTGGGCGAAGATCGGCGCCCGCGTATAGGCTTCGAGCCGGCCGGGTAGTTGCAGCGACGGCCCGTTGGCGTCCTTGATCGGCGTGATCAGGTTGACGGTCTGCACGGACTGGGCGTCGGTCCAGGTCTTGAGCTTGCGTGCGTCGACGGCGCGCAGCGCGAGGCCCGCGGCGACGATGCCGAGCACGACCAGCACGCCGACAATGGCCGCAACCTTGAGCGGACGGCGCGACGGCGGATTAGCGGGGAAAGCGGATTCAGACGACATGTGCAGGACCTCCCGAAGCGGCTGCCGGGGTAGCCGCGCGCCCGGGGCGCGCGTGGACGATACAGAAAATGACGGGGACGAGGAACAGCGATGCGGTCGTGGCGAACAGCAGGCCGCCGATCACGGCGCGGCCAAGCGGCGCGTTCTGCTCGCCGCCTTCGCCGAGCGCGAGGGCCATCGGCGCCATGCCGATGATCATCGACAGCGCGGTCATCAGCACCGGACGGAAACGCGTGAAGCCTGCTTCGAGCGCGGCCTTGAAGGGATCGCCGTGTTCGGCGAGCCGCTCGCGGCAGAAGCTGACCACCAGAATCGAGTTGGCCGTGGCCACCCCCATACACATGATGGCGCCGGTCAGCGCGGGTACGGAGAGGGTGGTGTGGGTGGCGAACAGCATCCACACGATGCCTGCCAGTGCGGCCGGCAACGCGGTCACGATCACGAACGGATCCGCCCACGACTGGAAGTTCACCACGATCAGCAGATAGATCAGCACCACCGCGCCCAGCAGGCCGAACAGCATGCCCGAGAAGGCACTGTTCATGGTTTGCACCTGGCCGAGCAGGGCGACCGTGGTCCCCTTCGGCAAGGCGTGGGCGTTTTGCTGCACGATGCGCTGGATATCGGAGGCCACTGCGCCAAGGTCGCGGTCCTGGGTGGTCGCGAAGATTTCGACCATCGGCTGGATGTTGTACTGGCTCACCACTTCGTTGCTGCTGGTGCGCTGGACCGTGGCGAGGCCGCCGAGAATCTGCGAGGCGCCGCCGCCGCTCGCGGTGATCGGCAGATTTTGCAGGGCCGAGAGCGAATCGAGGCTGTATTGCGGCGTCTGCATCACGATCGGATACGACACGCCGTTGGCATTATTCAGCCAGAAGGTCGGCGCCACCTGGCTCGAACCCGCGAGGTTCACCACCATGCTGTTGGTCACGTCGCGTTCGGTGATGCCCACCAGTTGCGCGCGGGTCCGGTCGACGTCCACGTTGAAAGTGGGATTGCCTTGCGACTGCGCGATCCGTGCATCCACCACGCCCGGCACGTCGCGGATCTGGCCAAGAATGCGATCCGCGTAGGTGAAGTTCGCCGCCAGGTTATTGCCGCGAATCTGCAGATCGATCGGCGCGGGCGAGCCGAAGTTCAGAATCTGGCTGATGATGTCCGCAGGCGGGAACGAGAAGGTGACGCCGGGGAATTCGCGCGGCAGTTTCTCGCGCATGGTGCGCACATATTCGGCGGTCGGCGCATGCCCTTCGTTCAGCGCAATCTGGATGTCGCCGTCCTGCGAGCCCACCGTGCCGGTGTTGTTGTACGCGGTGTTGATGCCGCTCACCGGCAGGCCCATGTTGTCGACCACGGTGCCCAGATCGGCCGGCGGAATGATCTCGCGGATCGCGCCTTCCACATTGGCGAAGATCTGCGCGGTCTTCTCGACGCGCACGCCAACCGGCGCCCGCACGTGCATCAGGATCTGGCCGGCGTCGACGGCCGGGAAGAAGTTGCGGCCAAGGAACGGCACGAGGGCGAACGAAATCAGCACGAAGCTGAGAAAGCCGATCACGAACGGGCCGCGATGCGTCAGCGCCAGTTCGAGCAGGCCGTGATAACCGGCGCGCACTTTCTCGAAGCGCGCCTCGAAGCCGCGCTGAAAACGCCCGAGCGGACCGGGCCGCTTGGGTTCGTGGCCTTCCTCGTGCTGCACGTGTTGCTTCAGCAGATACTTGGCCATGGTCGGCACCAGCGTGCGCGAGAGGATGAACGAGGAGATCATCGCGAAGATCACCGCCTCGGCCATCGGCACGAACAGGAAGCGCGCCACGCCGTTCAGGAAGAACATCGGCACGAACACGATACAGATACACAGCAGCGAAACGAACGCGGGCGTCACGATCTGCGCGGCGCCGTCGAGAATCGCCGTCTCCACCTCTTTGCCGTGTTCGAGGTGCCAGTTGATGTTTTCGATGGTCACCGTCGCATCGTCGACCAGAATTCCCACCGCCAGGGCGAGGCCGCCGAGCGTCATGATGTTCAGCGTCTCGCCGAGCGCGGACAGCGTCGCAATGGAGCCGAGAATCGCCAGCGGAATCGAGGTGGCGATGATGATGGTGGAGCGCCAGCTGCCGAGGAACAGCAGAATCATCAGGCTGGTGAGCACGGCGGCGATCACGCCTTCGCGCGCCACGCCGGTGATGGCCGCGCGCACGAACAGCGACTGGTCGCCGATCGGATCGATCTGCAGATTGTCGGGCCACGAGGCCTTCGCGGCGGCGATCTGAGCCTTGATGCCGGAGATGATGCCGAGCGTGGACACCGAACCGTTCTTCAGCACCGACATCAGCACCGAACGCTTGCCGTTCACGTGCACGATGTTGGTCTGCGGCGGGCTGCCGTCGCGCACGTTGGCGATGTCGCGGATATACACCGTGGTGCCGTTGGCCGCCTTGATCGGCAGGTCGCCGAGCGCCTTGATCTGCGAGGGCGCGTCGTTCAGTTGCAGCGTGTATTCGTAGTCGCCGATCTTTTCCGTGCCGACCGGCGTGATCAGGTTCTGGGTCGCGAGCGCGTTGGCCACGTCCTGCGCGGACAAGCCGCGTGCCTGCATGGCGACCGGGTCGACGTCGATCTGCACCTGACGGGTCTTGCCGCCGAACGGATACGGAATCGCCGCGCCGGCGACGGTCGTCAGAACCGGACGCACCGCATTCAGGCCCAGGTCGCCGAGGTTCTGCTCGGTCAGCCCTTTACCCGACAATGCGAGCTGGATGATCGGCACCGTCGAGGCGTTGTAGTTCAGGATCAGCGGCGGCGTGGTGCCGGGCGGCAACTGCCGCAACTGGGTCTGCGCGACGGCGGTCACCTGCGCGTTGGCGGTACTGATGTTGACGCCGGGCTGGAAGAAAATCTTGATGATGCCGAAGCCCGCCACCGACTCGGCTTCGATGTGCTCGACGTCGTTGACGGTGGTCGTCAGGGTGCGTTCGAAAGGCGAGGTGATGCGGCCGACCATCTGGTCCGGCGGCAGGCCCGTGTACTGCCACACCACGCTGATGACCGGAATCCGGATGTCGGGGAAGATGTCGGTGGGCGTTTTAAGCGCCGACAAGGGGCCGATGATCAGGATGAAGATCGCCAGAACGACGAAGGTGTAGGGTCGCCGGAGGGCTATTCGGACTAGGGCGAGCATGAGGATTCCAGGGCTTGGGAAAAGACGTCGTTGTTGCGCTCGGTGCAGGCAATCAGCGACTCCGTAGCCCGAACCAAGCCA
This sequence comes from Paraburkholderia sp. BCC1885, assembly GCF_900996235.1. Lineage (GTDB taxonomy): Bacteria > Pseudomonadota > Gammaproteobacteria > Burkholderiales > Burkholderiaceae > Paraburkholderia. Next base: position 267,179 of record NZ_CAAJGM010000208.1, on the reverse strand, counting down.
GAATGTACACAAAGCCCGGAATTGCTGCTGACAGGAAAAAAAGTCCTGTTTGTTGCCGCAGCGTCAAGGCGACGCAGCGTACCGGGCGGTAAACCGATTTAAAAGGGACATTTCGCACAATACAGTTGTGCAAAAAACAGCAGGACTGCACTTCGGCCCGATGCGCCGCGAAAGCGGATCGGCCTGCGCAGCGTGCCCACTATCCGGATGTCCAAAGTGGATATTCAAAGCGCCGCGCGCCTCGCCCAAGGCACGCATGAAAATGCCGTCCGGCTCGTGGCCGGACGGCATTTCCCCGATTACAGCGGTAACTCTGTTGCAGCGGCCGTTAGAGCGCCGCGATCCGCTTAGAACGTATGACGGATACCTGCCGTCACGGCAACCTGGTTGTTGGTGGCCGATGCATTCGACAGACCATTGATCATTGCGCCGATGTTCAGGCCGTCTTCGATCACGTGCTGATATTCGCCTTGCAGGTACAGCTCAGTGCGCTTGGACAGCAGATAAGCGGCCTGAATGTTCACCTGGTTCCACTTCGGATCGGCGCCGTTCAGGCTGCCGTCGGTATACGTATAGGCGCCCGCCAGGCTGATAGCCGGCGTGATCGCGTAACGGCCGTTCACTTCATAGTTGTTAAAGCGCGCGCTGCCGCCATTGAGCGCCACACCGCCGGTCACGCCCGATTGGCTCGCCGAAATGCCGAACGCCTGGTTCAGGAGCGTCTGCGTAAACACGAAGCCTGCCACAGCCGGGCCGAACGCGTATTTGGCGCCCGCACCCCAGGTGCGCTGGCGGCCTGCGAAGAAGGTGTCGTCGCCGTCGAGTGCGCCATTGGTGTTCGTAATGGCCGCCGAGGTGACGTCGTTATTCAGTTGCAGGTAGCCCGCTGCGACCGTCAGGCCGGCGTAGTTATACGACGCGCCGAAGCTGTACGCGCGGTTGTTCGCGAACTCGCCCGCCTGGTTCGAGAAGCCGTACAAGGCGCCGAACTTGAAGCCGCTGTAGTTGGCGCTCTGGAACTTGATCGAGTTGTCGACGCGGAAATCGTTGTCGAGGTTGTCGTTGTCGAACGGGTGGGCGAAGTACGTGCCGCCGTATTGCGTGCCGGTCAGCGCGAGCGGGCCGACGTAGTCGACCACGCTGTCGTACTGGCGACCCAGCGTGACGCCGCCGTACTGATCGTCAGCCAGCCCGACGAAGGCCTGACGGCCAAACAGACGACTGTTCTGGCGCAGGCCGCCGGTGTCGACGTTAAAGCCGTTTTCCAACTGGAAGATCGCCTTCAGACCGCCACCGAGGTCTTCGTTACCACGCAGACCCCAACGGCTCGTATTGATCGCACCGTCGGTGACTTGCCAGTTGCTGTGGCCCGACTGGTTGCTGGTGTAGGTGATGCCCGTGTCGATAATGCCGTACAGCGTAACGCTGCTCTGCGCGTGAGCGGCAGTCGCAAAAGCGCCCGTCAGGGCAGCTAACATTACGGTCTTTTTCATGTCTTTCGCTCCGTGGTCTTGCTGAGTTTGCTTATCTGTTGACCCTTGGTTTAGGGCAGGTGCAGTTTAGTGAGGCTCATGCGCGGTGAATCCACGATTTTTAGCAATACTGATTTTTTTGTCTGCAACGATGCTGCTGGAATAAATCGCAAGACCCTGATGCCAAAAGCGATTCGGCGGTGCGCGCAGCGTTCCTGAAGGCGCGCGCATGGGGTCCTGGGGCCGTTGCCCCCAGCAAATTTTTGGCATCGAATGATGCGCAAATACAACGCGAAGTCATGTTTGCGAGGTCCGCAAGCGTGATGTGCGAGGCTGGGCGGCTGCGACTTCAGCATCTGCTTGAACGTCTGTCGCGCCCTGCGGCGTCGGATTGAAATGCCCGAACAGATGATGGATAAACGTGCGCAGCTTGGCCGGAAAATAACGGCGGCTCGGGTACACGATGTTGATCTCGATCTGCGGCAGACGATAGCCGGCGAGCAGCGGCACAAGCGCGCCGCGCTGGATGTCCTGTTCGATCAGATAGCTGGGCAGCACCGCGATGCCCATGCCGAGCAGCGCAAACTGCCGCAGCATTTCCATATTGTTGGCGGCGATCTTGTTGGTCGGGCTCACCCGTGTTTCGCCGCTGCGGCCGGTGAAGATCCACCCCTCGCCCCAAGGGCTCGAAGAGAGGAACAGACACGGATAGTCGACCAGTTGTTCGGGGTGCGTCGGCGTGCCGTGCCGGTGCAGATAATCGGGCGTCGCGCACACGGTCACGGCGGCTGTCGTCAATGGACGTGTCACGACACCGGCGTGGCGCGTGTTCCGCTCGATCACGATGCCGACGTCGAATCCCTCTTCGACCAGATCCACCTGGCGGTCCACCAGCGTGATGTCGGGCACGACCCGCGGATAGCGCGCGGCATAGCGCTGCAGGACGGGCGCGAGCTTGTGCAGGCCAAATACCACGGGCGCAACCATGCGCAAGGTGCCGGCCGGCTCCTGGTTGCGCGAGGTCACCATCTGCTCGACGTCGTCCAGCTCCTCGAGAATCTGCCGCACGTGCTTCAGATACACCTGACCGGATTCCGTGGGCGACAGACTGCGGGTGGTGCGATTGAGCAATCGCGTACCCAGATGTCCTTCGAGATCGGCGACGTGACGCGTCGCCACGGCGTTGGAGATTCGCAGCGCGCTGGCGGCGCGCGCGAAACCGCCCAGGTCCACCACCTTGACGAAGACGCGCATTGAATCCAGATGATCCACGGTACTACTCCTGCTGCTGCTGTTCCGCGTGAGACCTGTGCCGCGTGCGGGCACGATAGTCCTTGAGACGCGGCAGATTGTAGGAGAGCATCACTGGCCGCACTCTGACGTTCAAATGGCAACGCCGCCACATTTTGCAAATCCGCAGTGCGAGGCCGTCATGACTTATTGCGGCGTGTGCGGCGTTCGGTTTGAACGCTGCGTATCGTAGACATCCGATACGGGTGTGCCGGCGTGGTTCAGGCAGGGCGCCATGATGCGGTTTTCGTGTATATTGCATTTTGACGATTGAAAGTGCAAAAACTCGAAACATGGAAAATCTCTCGCTTTCTTCTCCACGCCGCTTGAGTGTCGGCAACGCCTCCTACCGTTTCGTCGATCTGCCTGCGCTCTTCGGCGCGCAATTGCAATCGCTGCCGGTAGTCTTGCGCCTGCTGCTGGAGAACGTGATCCGCAATGCCAGCGGGAGCGAACGGGATAGCGCGGTGCGCGCCATTTTTGCGTGGCTCGAACACGGTACGAGCGAGGCGGAAATCGCGTTTCATCCCGGCCGGGTGCTGATGCACGACACCACCAGCACTCCGGCGCTCGTCGATATCGCCGCCATGCGTGACGCGCTGGCGGAACAGGGCATCGATCCAGCCGTGCTAAATCCTGGGTTGCCGGTGGACGTGTCGGTCGACCATTCGCTAGCCGTCGAATACTTCGCGCGCCCGGACGCGGCAGCGGATAACCTGCAGCTCGAACTGCGCCGCAATCAGGAGCGCTACCGCTTTTTACGCTGGGCATCCGGGGCGCTGAGGGGCGTGCGGATTCATCCGCCCGGCACGGGCATCATGCATACGATCAACCTCGAACAGCTCGCGAGCGTCGTGTCGACGGAAAGCCGCGACGGCGAAACCTGGGCGGTCCCCGATACGCTGATCGGCACGGACAGCCATACGCCGATGATCAACGGGATTGGCGTGCTTGGCTGGGGTGTGGGCGGGCTGGAAGCGCAGACGGTGATGTTCGGCTTGCCTGTCATGCAGCGGATTCCGGACGTCATAGGCGTGCGCTTGACCGGCACTCTGCCGCCAGGCACCTGGGCCACGGATCTGGCTTTGACGGTGACGCAACGTCTGCGTCAGATCGGCGTCTCGGGGGAGTTCGTCGAGTTCTTCGGACCGGGCGTCGCCACCTTAAGTGCGGGCGAGCGCGCCGTGGTGGCCAATATGGCGCCGGAATACGGCGCGACGACCGGCTACTTTGCGGTGGACGACCACACGTTGGCCTATCTTCGCTCGACCCATCGCGAGGAAAATGCGGTCCGTCTGGTCGAGGCATACACGAAACACACCGGCCTATGGTTCGACCCGAACGCCGAGCCGCGTTACACACGCGTGCTCGACCTCGAGCTGGGCGTAATCGGCATGCACGTGGCCGGCCCGCGCCGTCCGCAGGACCTGCTGAGCTATGCCGATACGGCGAAGACACTGGCGGCGTTGAGGTTCACGCCGGCGCACGCGCCTGGCGAGACCGGCATGCCGAAGCACCCGGTCGTCATCGCGGCCATTACGAGTTGCACCAACACGTCCGACCCTGCGCTTCTGATCGCTGCAGGGCTCGTCGCGCGCAAGGCGCACCGCATCGGATTGAAAACGCCTGCATGGGTCAAAACCTCGCTGGCGCCAGGCTCGCCCGCGGCCGCCGATTATCTGAAGCGGGCGGGGCTGATCGAGGATTTGTCGGCGGTCGGCTTCGACATTGTCGGCTACGGTTGCACGACCTGCATTGGCAACTCGGGTCCGTTGACTGTTCCTGTCCAAAAGGCGCTAGCCGACCAGTCGATTCATCCGGTGGCCGTGTTGTCCGGCAACCGCAATTTCGCGGGCCGCATTCATCCCGAGCTCGATCTTGGCTTCATCATGTCGCCGCCTCTGGTGATCGCGTTCGCGCTCGCCGGCAATGCTGAAGTGGATCTGAGCCACGAACCCGTGCAGGTCGCCGCTGATGGCACGCCGGTCTATTTACAGGACCTGTGGCCGACGCGCGAAGAAATCGCGGCGCAGCTCGCCATTGCCGCCGCGCCGCAAGACTTTCCCCGTGCGTTCGCTATCGCGAGTCAAAATCCGGTCTGGCGTGGCCTGAGCGCGCCGGCTAGCCAGCGCTTTCCATGGGACCCGAAATCAACCGCCTTGCGTCGGCCGCCGTTTGCCGCCCTCACTGAAGCGAGCCAGTTTGGCTGCTATCGGGCTTATCCGCTGCTCGTGCTCGGTGACGACATCACCACTGACCACATCTCACCCGCAAGCGCGATTCCGCGCGACAGCATGGTGGCCGATTATCTGGTCGAGCGTGGCGACGACCGCAATGACCTGAACGTGTTTGCGTCCCGGCGCGGCAACTGGGAAGTGATGGTGCGCGCGGCGTTCTACAGCAAGACGCTGGTCAACCTGCTCAGGCGCGACGCGCCGATCGCCCACACGCTCCACATCCCAAGCGGCGACGTGCTGCCGATCTTCGAAGCGGCCGAGCGCTACCGCCGGCAAGGCGAGCCGGTCGTGCTGATCGCGGGCGAACGCTACGGCACGGGTTCCTCACGCGATTGGGCGGCCAAAGGGCAGCGGCTGCTGGGCATCCGCGCGGTGCTGGCCGTGAGCTTCGAACGCATTCATCGCTCCAACCTGATCGGCATGGGGATTCTGCCGCTGCGTCTGCCGCCGGGCGTCAATCCCGCGACGCTGAACATCCAGCCGGGTGATACGGTTGAAGTCGATGCGCCAGCGGATAAGCTCGCGCCGCGCTGCGCGGTGCCGGTTCGCATCAACCGGGTAAAGGGAAATGGCAGAATTGAAGCATTCGAAGCCACCGCGGCCGTCGAAACGCAACTGGAGGTGCAACTGCTGCGCTCCGGCGGCGTGATTCCTTCGATCCTGCGTAAAACCCTCGCGGCGCACGCGCATTGATGCGGGTCGATCGTCAACCTGACACACATGAATAACGATAGATCCATTGCGAGCAAGATCGTCGAACTGATCCAGACCGACGGCATGGAGGTGGGGACTCATCTGCCGGCGCAAATGCTGGCCGACCGGCTGCGCGTGTCGCGCTCACCGGTCAACGAGGCGCTTGCGCTGCTGCATGAGAAAGGCGTGCTGTCGCGCGAGCGCAACCGCGGCTTCTTTCTGGCGAGGCCTGTCGAAGCGCCGCTTTCCGATGTCGTCGACGCCCTGGGGCTCGCCGAGGCCGACGCGGTGACGAGCGTCTACTTCCGCATTGCCGACGACCTGCTCAAAGGGACGCTGCCGCAGACTTTTTCGGAGCAGATGATCCGCACGCGTTACGGCCTGACCAACGCGCAACTGAACGCCGTGCTCGGCCGCATCGCCCAGGAAGGGTGGGCCGAAAAGAAGCCGGGCTATGGCTGGGCGTTCTCCACCATGCTGACGACGCCGGATAGCCTGCTGCAGTCGTATCGCTTGCGGCTGGCGCTGGAGCCGGCGGCTTTGCTCGAACCAGGCTTTCGCCTCGTGCCCGGTGTGCTCGCGCGCTGCCGCGCCGCAGAACAGCATCTGCTCGATGGCGGCATCCAGACGGATACCGCCGATCAACTGCACGAGCGCGGCGTGCGTTTTCACGAGTCGCTGGTGGAGGCGTCGGGCAATCCTTTTTTCATCGACACGATCAAGCGCGTGAACCGGGTTCGCCGCCTGCTTTCGTACCGCTCGATGCAGGACCGGCAACGCTACGCGAAGCATTGCAAGCAGCATCTGCAGGTCCTTAACCTGCTTGAAAGAGAGCGCAATGAAGAGGCGGCAGACGCCTTGCGCGCCCACCTGAAACATACGCTGGATGCGCTGTCGCGGATCGCCGGCATTCTTAAACCCTAGCCATTGAACCATCGAGGCGGCGCGTCGCAGCGCGCTGCCAGGAGATCTGACGATGACCCTCACGCCTTCCATCCGCGCCGCCTTTACGCCCACCGGCAAGCTCAGGGCATCGCTTAATCTCGGCAATCCGATTCTCGCCAACAAGGACGCCGCCACGGGGCAGCCATTCGGCGTCTCCATCGATCTCGCCAATGAATTCGCCCGGCGCCTGGGCGTCGAGATCGAACAGGTCGTGTTCGGCACCGCAGGCAAGTCGGTCGAGGCAGTCACGGACGAGCGGGCCGATATCGGCTTCTTTGCCATCGACCCTGCCCGCGGCGCGAGCATTGCGTTCACCGCGCCCTATGTGCTGATTGAAGGCTTCTACCTGGTGCGCGACGAATCTGCGATTCGCCGCAACGCCGAGGTGGACACCGCGGCCAATCGCGTCGCGGTGGGCAAGGGCAGTGCCTACGACCTGTTCCTCACCCGCGAACTGCGCCACGCGCAAATCGTCCGCGCGCCGAGTTCGCCTGCCGTGGTTCAGACTTTCCTCGCTGAGGGGCTCGAAGTGGCGGCGGGTGTAAAGCAGCAACTCGAGTCGGACGCCGCGCACAAGCCCGGACTGCGCCTGCTCGATGAGCGTTTCATGGTCATCCAGCAGGCCATGGGGACGCCCAGCAGCCGGGGCGAGGCCGCCGCGCAATACTTGCATGCGTTTGTCGAGGAAATGAAAGCGTCCGGGTTCGTCGCGGCGGCGCTGGCTCGTCACGGCATCGAGGGGGCTCAGGTGGCGCCTGCCGGTTGAGCCGACCCAGGCCTCCGTCCGGCGAGCCGGGGCGGCTCTTGCGGCGCGCGGCCGGCCGCGGTGCCGCAGGGGCGATCTAAAAGATAGATCACGATATTTTGGCATGACTTCCTGGACGGGCGCGGCGTGCTTAGGATCGCTCCGAGTGGTCGATATTCCCAGACTCCACCCGATCGACACCCACAGCACGGAGACCCGATGTTCCCGCCGAACCCCAGCCCTTTGCCGCGAGCGTGCGCCCTGAATGTGCCACCAAGCCTCGACTTTCTGCCCGCCAGCGCCGGGCCGATGATCTTCGCGGAGTGCCGTTTGTGACCGGTCGCGGAATGCGTTTCTGCCGAGGTTTGCTCCAGACGGCCGTCCTGTTGGCGGCATATGGCACGGCTGCAGTCGCCTTGGCGACGTCTTCGGCCGCCGGCCCCGCCTCGGGCCAGCTTGCAAACCCGACGCTGACCCAACCGGCTGCTCACGAAATCCGCGTGGCCGAAGGCGACGACACGCCCACCTCGATTCCCGGCAACGTAGCGCGCAATACCGCTACCGACAACATTCTCGGCAATGTCGTCGAATCGCTGGTCGCGCTGCGTGCCGATCTGAGCGTCGGGCCGATGCTCGCGGATAGCTGGGACATCGCGCCGGACGGCAAGACCTACACGTTTCATCTGCGCCATGGCGTGCTGTTTCACAACGGCGCGCCGGTGACCTCGGCCGAGGTCAAATGGAGCTTCCAGTTCCTGATGAAGCGCAGTACGGGCTTCGAGTGCCGCAGCGTGTTCGACGGCAGTCGCGGCGTGAAGGTGCTGGCCGTGCGCACGCCCGATCCGTACACGGTCGTGTTCGAACTCGACCGGCCTTACGCGCTGTTTCTGAAGCAGATGGTCGACCCGCGCTGTCCGCTGGCCGTGCTGCATCCGTCCAGCGTGGACAGTGACGGCAACTGGCTGAAGCCGGTCGCGACCGGCCCATATGTGTTCGCGGACTGGAAGCGCGGCCAGTACGTGCTGCTCAAACCGTTCCCGCAATATCGCCCGCGCGCCGAGGCGTCGAGCGGTCTCGCCGGCGCCAAGGTGGCCTACGCGGACGTGCGTTTCGTGGTGATTCCCGACGAAGCCGCGCAGAAATCCGCGCTGGCGGCCGGCCAGATCGACGCCATGGCGATCAGCGAAAACAGCCTGCTGCCGCCCGATCCGCGCTGGCATCTCGTCGAAGGCCCGAGCGCCGATCCTGCCGTGCTGCTGATGCAGAATCGCGACCCCTTGCTCGCGGACGTGCGGATGCGCCGCGCGATTGCCCTTGCGCTCGATCTGCCCGGCATCGTCAACGCGGTGACGGACGGCCATGCGCATTACAACCCCTCGCTCGTGCCCGTTGCCAACAAGCTGTTCTCGCCGATCGACGCCACCGGCTATACGAAGAACCTGGCCGAGGTAAAGACGCTGCTCGCGCAAGCGGGCTACCACGGTCAGACGCTGAAGCTGGAAACCAGCCGCCGCTTCGAGCATATGTACACACTGGCGGTGTATGTGCAATCGCTCCTGACCACGGCCGGGATTCGCACCGAACTGGATATCGTCGAATGGGGCAAGCAGGTGAGCGACTTTCGCTCGGGGCATTTCCAGATGATGTCGTTCGGCTACTCGGCGCGTATCGACCCTGCGCTGATGTTCGGCGACGTGCTTGGCGACAAATCGAAAACGCCGATGGCGCAGTGGGAAAACCCGGCTGCCCTCGACCTGCTGCACAGCTTGCAAGGCGTGACGGACGAAACCACGCGCAAGCAAACCTTCGAGCGCCTGCATCAGATGATGATCGCCGACGTGCCGCTGCTCGGCATGTACAACACGCCCGACCTGATTCTGGTCAGCAGCCGCCTGCACGGTCTCACGACGTGGCCGATGCGGCGCCTGCGCCTGTTTAACGTGAGCAAGGACTAGAGAACGCGATGCTTTCCTACATGATCAAACGCATCGCGATGGCGGTGCCCACCGTGCTGATCGTGACCCTGCTCGTCTTCGGCATGATGCGCGCGATTCCGGGCGACCCGGCTTCGCTGATGCTCGGCGACGTCAACGATCCGGCGTTGCTGGCGCAACTGCGCCATCAGTTCGGGCTCGATCGTTCGGTTGCCGAACAGTTCATGCTATGGGTGACGCATCTGGCGCATGGCGACCTCGGCATGTCGATCGTGCGTCATCAGCCGGTGGCGGAACTGATCCGCACCACGTTCCCGGTGACCGCCGAAATCGTGCTGTCCGCGACCTTGTTCGCGAGCCTGATAGCGATTCCCGCGGGCCTTTTTGCGGCGTGGGCGCAGAATCGCCGCGCCGATCCGGCGATTGTATTCACCAGCATTCTGCTGGTCTCGTTGCCGAGTTTCTGGGTTGGCATCCTGCTGATGTGGCTGTTTGGCGTCAAGCTGCAATGGTTGCCCACCTTCGGCTTCGAAACCTTCAGTGAAGCGGGATGGGGCACGGTGCGCTATCTGGTGCTGCCGGTGCTCGCGGTCGCGCTGGGTGAAATTGCGGTGCTCACGCGCATGATGCGCGCGAGCAGTCTGGAAGTGCTGCGGCTCGAATACATTTCGCACGCGCGCGCGAAGGGGCTTTCGGAACGGCGCGTATTGCTGCGCCACGCATTGCCGAACGCATTTGGCCCGGCGCTGACAGTGGTTGGCCTGATCCTTGGGCACTTGCTGGCGGGGGGCGCTGTCATCGAAACGGTATTTACGCTGCCCGGCATGGGACGCCTGCTGGTGGAAAGCATCTATGCCCGCGACTATCCAGTGGTGCAGGCCTGTCTGCTGGTGATTGCGCTGCTCTATGTCCTCGTCAATCTCGTCGTCGATCTGCTGTATCCGGTCTTCGATCCCCGTATGAAGCTATAAATGAAACTGCTTTCCTTCAAACGCCTCAATCTGAAGATCGGGATCGTGCTGGTCGGGCTGCTCGTGGCGACAGCGCTCGTCGGGCTCGTGTACACGCCTTATGACCCGACCGGCGTCGATCTGGTGACGCGCTATGCGGCGCCGGGCATCCATCATTGGCTCGGTACTGACGAGTTCGGCCGCGACGTGCTGTCGCGCATCATGGCGGGTGCGTCGGTCAGCCTGACCGTGAGCATCGGTTCGGTGCTGTTTGCACTCACACTCGGTACGCTGATGGGTACGGTGTCCGGTTATATCGGCGGATGGCTCGACCGGGTGGTGCTCGTGCTGGTCGATGCGCTGATGGCCTTTCCGGGCCTGTTGCTCGCGCTTGGCATCATGACCGTGCTCGGGCCGTCGAAATGGTCCGTCGTGCTGGCATTGGGGCTGGCGTATACGCCCTCGGTGACGCGGCTCGCGCGCGGCGGCACGCTGGCGCTACGCGGCCGCGATTTCGTGGTCGCTTCGCAGGCGATGGGCAATGGTGGCGTGTGGACGCTGTGCCGTCACGTGCTGCCGAATAGTGTGGCCCCCCTGTTGATTTTTGCGACGTCGCTGTTCGGTTCGGCGTTGCTCGCCGAAAGTGCGCTGAGTTTTCTCGGGCTGGGCGTGCCGCCGCCTGCGCCGACCTGGGGCGGCATGCTCGCCGATAGCCGCAATGCCATCGACCGCGCCATCTGGTTGGCGCTTTTCCCCGGTATGTCGATCTCACTCGCGCTGCTCGGTATCAATATGCTCGGCGACGCGGTGCGCGATCTGCTCGATCCGCGCATGAACGGAGGAGCCAAATGATGACGCGTGACGCTGCGATCGTGACCCCGGTTGCATCTGTACTTGCCGATGTGCGTGGTCAACCTGAACCACCGCTCCTGAGCGTGCGCGACCTGACACTCGGATTTCGCGCGTCCGGCGGTAGCACGAAGCCGGTGGTGCAACGTGTCAGCTTCGATCTGGATGCGGGACAGTCGCTGGCGGTAGTCGGCGAATCCGGCAGCGGCAAAACCCTGATTGGTAAAACGCTGCTCGGTTTGTTGCCGGATGCGGCGCACATCATGGGCGGCAGCGTGAGCTTCGCGGGCCAGCCCTTGCTTGAACAGACGCCGGCCCAGTGGCGCACCACGCGCGGCGTCGGTATTGGCATGGTGTTTCAGGAACCAATGGTGTCGCTGAATCCGGCGTTCCGGATTGGCGAGCAGTTGACCGAAGCGCTGGTGCGTCGCCGTGGGGTGCCGCGCGCGCAGGCCTGGGGGCAGGCCGTCGCGATGCTCGAACGGGTGCGCGTGCGTGATCCCCAAGGCTGCATGAAGCGTTTTCCACATGAATTTTCGGGGGGCATGCGTCAGCGCATCATGCTCGCCGCGGTGATGCTGCTGCGTCCGCGATTGCTGATTGCCGACGAGCCGACAACCGCGCTCGACTGCGTCGTCCAGAAGGAAGTGCTCGATCTGATGACGGAACTCACTCGCGAAGAGGGTACGGCGCTGATTTTCATCAGTCATAACCTTGCGCTGGTGGCCGCGTATACCGAGCAGGTGCTGGTGATGCGCGCGGGCGTTGCGGTGGAGACAGGGCCGGCGGTGCGAGTGCTGTCGAAGCCGTCGCATGATTACACCCTGGCGTTGCTCGATGCGTTGCCGCGACGTTTGCCCGCGGTTTCGGCCGATGTCGAATCGCCCGATGTGTCGGGTAAATCCGCTATGCCGCTTCAGCCGCCCGTTCTCGAAGTGCGTGATGTGGTGATCGACTATCAGGCCGCACGCAGCGGCATGGCCGCCTGGTTTGGCGGCAAGCGCAGCGTGCGTGCGGTGCATCGCACGTCGTTCAGCCTGCGGGCCGGTGAGACGCTGGCGATTGTCGGCGAATCGGGCAGCGGCAAGACGAGTTTGACCAAGGTCGTGCTCGGTCTGGTCGAGCCGGCAGAGGGCGACGTGCTGCTGAGCGGCGAGCGTTTTCTGGGCACCGGCGCGAAGCAGTTGCAAGCCGCGCGCCGTGCAATCCAGATCGTCTTTCAGGATCCGTATTCCTCGCTCGACCCGCGCATGCGCGTTGGTGCGCTAGTGGCCGAGGGGCTGCGCGCCGACAAGCGTCTTACGGCTGCGCAGCGACGCGAGCGGGTGAGCACCGCGCTGGCCGATGTGAGCCTCGCCGATCACGCACGGCGCTTCGTCCACGAGCTGTCCGGCGGTCAGCGCCAGCGTGTGGCGATTGCCCGCGCGCTGGCGAGCCGCCCGGCCGTGATCATCGCCGACGAACCGGTTTCCGCGCTCGACGTAACGGTGCAGAAACAGGTGCTCGACATGCTGGTGTCGTTGCAGGCGCGCTACGGCTTTGCGTGCCTGCTGATCTCGCACGACCTCGGTGTGGTCGAACAGATTGCCGACCGCGTGCTGGTGATGTTGCGCGGACACATTGTCGAGGAGGGCAGCCGTGATGCGGTTTTCGACGACCCGTGCCATCCCTACACACGTCGCTTGCTGCAGGCCGTTCCGGAGTTACGGGGTAATCGTGCTGACGGCTTCAAGGTGCTGTCGCGTGAAGTGCCTGCGCAACGTCTGGACGACGCCGCGTATTTCGATCCAGAGAGTGCGCAGCAGGGCACCGGGCAAATTGGGCACGCCATTGCGCCGCGTCTGACCGAGATTGCTCAAGGTGCGGCAGGGCATCGCGTTGCGTTGCAGGCGGCCGCCTGAAAGTGGACGTGGTGCTTTATTAAGGCTCGAGCCGGGCCGTTGTGCCCGGCACTTGCGCGACGCGGCAGAAACGAGGTAGCAGAACCGAGGTAGCAGAAACAGCAGCAACAAAAAAGGTGCCACGTGGCACCTTTTCGACTTCGTCCGGATAAAGGAACCGTTAGAACCGATGCCGGATCCCGACCACTACCGCAGTCTGCACGTCGGTCGACGAATTCGACAGATTGGCAATCGCCGCCACGGCCGGCTTGCCGGTCGAGTCCTCGCCGCTCGCGTGTTCGTAGATGCCGACCAGATACAGGTCGGTGCGTTTCGACAGGAAGTAATTGGCGGCGAGGTTGACCTGGCTGTACGTCGCACCGGAGATGCTGCCCACCGAATCGCCACGCGTGTAGGTATAAGCCACGCCGAGTTGCAGCGCAGGCGTGACCAGATACGCAAAGTTCAGTTCGCCGATGTTAAAGGACGCCGTACCGGTCAGATGTTTCGGGTTCAGGCCGGCGCCGGCTTCGGTGCCGAGATTCTGGAACGCCACATTGCTGTAGACGCCACCGATCGTCGCATTGCCGATCCGGTAAGCCGCGCCTGCCGAGATCACCTGCCATGCACCGGCGGAAGCGAAACCGCTGTACACCGGGCTCGACATGTTGAGCGAGCTGGTCGAGGTCGAGCTGTTGGCGTTCGGGTTGGTGCCGAACACGGAGTAGTTCGGGTCCTTGGCCTTTTCGTATACAAGTCCGAGGCTCAACGTGCCGTTGTGATAACCGGCGCCCACGCCGTACAACTGGTCTTCGGTGAAATCGCCGGCCTTGCCGCCGAGGCTGTACATGCCGCCGAACGTGAAGCCGCCGTAGTTCTGGCTCGCGTATTTGATGGAGTTGTTGATGCGGTCGGAGTTGTCGAGGTTGTCCATGTCGCCCGGGTGAGAGCCGTAGATACTGCCCCATTCCGTGGCTTTCACGAGCTCTTCGGCATTGCCGGATTCGAAGCTGCCGACGTAGTCGCCGAGCGGGTCGTACTGGCGGCCGAGCGTGACGGTACCATAGGGACTCGCGAGGCCGACGTAGGCCTTGCGTCCGAACAGGTCGCCGCCCTGGCCCAGCGTGCCGTTGTTGATGGCGAAGCCGCCTTCGAGGCGGAAGATTGCGCTGAGGCCGCCGCCCAGGTCCTCGATACCGCGAAAGCCCCAGCGGTCACCCTGCAGGTTGCCCGAAGCAATCGAGTACTGCCGGCCACCTTTGGAGTTCGAATTGAACGCGAAACCCGTATCGAGAAGGCCGTAGAGCGTCACGCTGCTCTGTGCATGCGCGACGCTCGAGAATGCGAGGAGCGCGGCGAGCATGGGTATGGTCTTTTTCATCGTATTTATCCTCGGCATGTGCCGGATGCAAGTGATATGAAGTGAAGCGAGCTGCGGTGAGGCAGGACCTGCGCGATAGGCACGGGTTGCGTCAAATCCTATGTGGCTACTTTTTTGGTCGGAAGACCGATCCTTGGCATCGCGATCTAATCGGCAGATCACAATAGAGACCCGCATTTGCAGCGCGTTAAAGAAATGTTAGGAACCGGAATCGCTTAAGGTGATCACATGACGTTGAGCCAGCTGAGAGTGTTTTGCGCCGTTGTCGAACAGGGCAGTTTTCGTGCGGCCTCGCGCTCGCTCGACATCGCGCAAAGTGCGTTGACGCACGCTATCCAGAGTCTTGAAGCCGAACTGGCGGTGCCGTTGCTGACGCGCTCGCATCTGGGCATCAGCCTCACGCCATTCGGCGAAAAGCTGCTCGCGCGGGCTTCGTCGATCCTCAAGGATTGCGAGCGTATCGATCAGGACATGCGTGAACTGGAAGGGGAGCCGACCGGACGCATCGCGCTGGGTCTCACCTCCGAGCCGATGGCCGAATTGCTGGTGCCGGTGCTGAAGCGCTTTATCGAGGCGTTCCCACGCGTGCTGGTGCATCTGTCGAACGGCTCGGCGCAAATGCTGATTGAACGGATTCGTGACGGCCGCCTCGATTTCGCACTGTGCCCGCTCGCGCCGGAACTGGACGACGTCGACCTGCACATCGACCGGCTCTATCGCTCCGCTCCCGCCATCCTCGCGCGCGCCGGCCACCCCAAGGCGCATGCCACTTCCATTACCGAACTGGCGGATTCCGAATGGGTGGGGTTCAAGCGCGAGGGTGTGGTCGGCATCGCGGCGAACCGCCTGGTGGGCATGTTTGCCGCCAATGGGTTAGGCATGCCGAAGATCGTGATTACCGCGGAGACGCTATTGGAGTCGCTGTTTCTCGTCTGCGAAACCGACTACCTGACGATGGATCCTGGCGTGCTCGCCGACTTCAAACTGTTTTCGGGCTCGCTCGTGCGGGTGCCGATTCGTGAGACCTTCCAGCCGCGCGATATCTGCCTGATCCGGCGCGCCAATTCACCGCTGACATCGATTGCGCAGGAACTGTCGAGCATGCTGGTGTCCTATGCACGCCTGAAACACGGCGTGACCCGCAGCGTCTGAGGCTGCGCGACTGATTGAGCAATTGGGCGCGCAGGCATGCGCGCAACCGCGGTCCTGTGCGGGTGATCTAAATTGCCGATCACGATAACCCGGAGCACGCTTCCGCCCGTTTATCAGGGCGCTTAGCATCCCACCTGTGCTTCGACGTTTCTGGCGTTCCACAACCGTCGCGGCCAGCCGACGAACCACAGGACCCATTCTTTTCATGCACAGCGTTAAACACCGCCTGCTTGCCTCTTCCGATGGCACTGCGCATCAGTTGATCTCGCATCATTTTGGCGGCGAGGGTCACGGCAAGAAGATCTATATTCAGGCCGGCCTGCACGCGGACGAAATCCCCGGCATGCTGGTCGCGCTGACGGTGGCGGACAAGCTGCAACAGTTGGAGCAACAGGGACGCTTGCGTTGCGAGGTGGTGCTGGTCAATTCGGCGAATCCGATTGGCTTGAGCCAGTACGTGCTCGGCTATGCGATCGGACGTTTCGAACTGGCGAGCGGCCGAAACTTCAATCGCGGCTTTGCGCTGCTTGCGCCGCAAATCGCCGAGGCGGTGGAAGGCAAGCTGGGTGCTAACGCGGACGCGAACCGCGCGATCATCCACGAGGCGTGGCGTGATTTGTTGCTCGCGCAACCGCCTCGCCAGGCGTTCGACGATCTGCAGCGCACCTTGATGCTGCTCTCGCTCGACGCGGACATCATCCTCGATCTGCATTGCTCGCGCGAAGCGGCGGTGCATTTGTATACCGGTGAAGCTATCTGGCCGGAGGTGGAACCGCTCGCGCGCTATCTGGGCGCTCGCGCTTCCCTGCTCGCGTTCGATTCAGGCGCCCAGTCGTTCGACGAAGCGCATAGCCTGACGTGGTGGCAACTGCGGCAGCACTTTGGCGAACGTTTTCCGATTCCGCACGGCAGCGCCGCGGTCACGGTCGAGCATCGTGGACAACGCGACGTCAGCGATGAACTGGCACAACAGGATGCAACGGCGATCATCGATTATCTGACCTATTGCGGCGCGATCGACGCACCGGTCACGCCGTTGCCGCCGCTAACTTGTGCGGCCACGCCGCTGGGCGGCAGCGAGCAGTTTTACGCTCCGTGCGCGGGCATCCTGCTGCATGGTGTGAATCCAGGCGCACACGTGACGGTCGGGCAACAGATGTTCGTGATCGTCGATACGACGGACGGCACGCGCACCGCCATTCACTCGCGCACGGAAGGGTTCTTCTATATGCGCAGAGACGTGAGATATGTACGGCAGGGCGATCCGCTTGGGCGGGTGTCGGGCCACGAAGTTATCCGCTCGGGCAATCTGCTCAGCGCGTGAAATTCTTCGAATGTTGACAAGGTTGAGCACAAAATGACGAGATATATTGACGTAAGCGATGTCCGCAAACTGGTGACGTCGATTGGCGCGGAAACGTTCATCACGACGATGGCGGACTACATCCGCGCGGACTATCTGCGCTGGAACGAATTCGAAAAGTCGGCGCGGGTGGCCAATCACGTGCCCGGTGGCGTGATCGAACTCATGCCCACTTCGGATAGCACGCTGTATGGCTTCAAGTACGTGAACGGTCATCCCAAGAACACCCACGTGAATATGCTGACCGTGATGGCGTTCGGCGTACTGGCGGAAGTGGAATCGGGTTTTCCTGTGCTGTTTAGCGAATTCACCATTATGACCGCGCTGCGTACCGCGGCGACTTCGGCGCTGGTTGCAAAAGTGCTGGCGCGCCCGGATGCACGTTCGATGGCGCTGATCGGCAACGGCGCGCAAAGCGAATTCCAGATTCTCGCGTTCAAGGCGATGCTCGGCATCAACGAAGTGCGCGTGTTCGATATCGATCCCGCGGCAACCGACAAGCTGATCCGCAACATGTCCGGCTTCAAGGACCTTAAGATCGTGCGTGCCGCGAGTGCGGCCGAGGCCGTGCGCGGCGCGGATATCGTCACGACAGCGACCGCCGACAAGACCAATGCAACGATCCTGACTCCCGAGATGATCGAACCCGGCATGCATATCAATGCAGTAGGCGGCGATTGCCCCGGCAAGACCGAACTGCACGCGGACATATTGAAGGGCGCCCGCGTGATTGTGGAGTTCGAACCGCAAACGCGTATTGAGGGCGATATCCAGCAGCTTCCGGCGGATTTCCCGGTGGTGGAGTTGTGGCGTGTGTTGTCGGGCGAGGTCGCGGGCCGCCAGGATGCGGCACAGGTGACGGTGTTCGACTCGGTCGGCTTTGCCCTGGAGGATTTTTCGGCGCTGCGCTATTTGCGCGATGTGACGGATGCACGCAATATTGGTGAGCATATCGAACTGATTCCCGCGCCGTTGGATCCGAAGGATCTATATCAGTTCGTGGCGCCGGCTGCGGCCACTGCGACTGTCACACCGGCCGTTACGTCCACGTCGACATCTGCTGCCGGGCGGCCGGTTGCGCTGTCGGCGTGGTGAGATTGATCGGCGCTGCGTGTGTCTGCTTGCGCGACAATGCTTCCTGACAGGAACATTGAGGTAACCCGTCGAACGCCGCGCAGGTGAAGCACGGCGGGTTAGGATGTTAGCCTGCTGTCCAACGTCATTCGATCTTCAGACACCATGTCAGACTCTTCTCTCGACCACCAGGCGAAACCGATAGCTCACCTCAGCGGCACTGAGCTGGATGGCTTGGCGCGTGCCACGCCATCATCCATGGGTGTGGACGCCGAAGCCATCGTCGGCTTTCTGGACGCCGTCGAAGCCGCGGATCTCGACTTGCACGCACTGATGATCCATCGCAATGGCCATGTGATAGCGGAGGCCTGGCGCTGGCCGTACCGCGCCGACCGCCCGCGCAATCTGCATTCGGTGGCGAAAAGCTTTACTGCGTGCGCGATGGGTCTCGCACTGGAAGAAGGGCTGTTTCGTCTGGACGACAAGGTCGTGTCGTTCTTCCCCGAGGCGCTGCCGCAAGAGGTGAGCGAATCGCTCGCGGCGATGACGATCGAGGATCTCCTGACGATGCGCCTCGGCCACGCGGGCGAGACCTCGGGGGCACAATGGCGAGCATTGGGCACAAGCTGGACTGAGGCCTTCTTCAGGATTCCTGTCGTCGATCAGCCAGGGGGCGCGTTTCTGTACACGAGCGCGGCTAGCTATATGTTGTCGGCGATCCTGAGTCGCGTCACGGGCGAGACGCTGCACGCGTACCTGAAGCCGCGACTGCTGGAACCGTTAGGCATTACGCACGAGACGTGGGACATCGGTCCCGATGGCATCAATCCTGGCGGCAACGGACTGATCGCGAAGACGGCGGACATGCTAAAACTCGGCATTCTGCACGCGCAGAACGGCATGTGGGAGGGCAAGCGGTTGCTGCCGCAGACGTGGGTGGCCGACGCAACCCGGGCGCATGTCGAGTCGGGCCGGTACGGATACCACTGGTGGACGCGTGCTCATGGCACGTATGCCGCGATTGGCAAGTTTGTGCAGATGGCGGTGGTGTTTCCCGAGCACGGTGCGACGCTGGCCGTGACCGGTGCGATCAAGGGCAGTGCGAAACTTTGGCCGTTTATCGATCAGTATTTTCCTGCGGCCTTCGATGCGCTGATAACGGATGGCGCGGCCGCCGATGCTGCCGACGCGCGACTCAGTGGCCGGATTGCCGAATGGCAAAAAGAAGCTGCGCCGGTTGCGTGGAAAGAGCCTTACCTCCGCGCGGCCCAGCGCCCTGAAAAAAACAGTGGCGTGCATCATAACGTGGGCACACGGCGATTTGTCATGCAGCCGAACGCGCAGGGCATTCAGGAATTGCAGTTTGAGTTTGCCGGGCATGAATGCGCACTGCGCCTGAGCGATGCCGAAGGCCAGCACGCAATCGTGGCAGGCTTAGACCGCTGGATTGAGCGTGCAAACGAGATGCCAGGCCGCGACCTGCACCACGGCTATCATCTGCGCGGCAGTCCCGTGGTCGCACGAGCGTGCTGGCTCGATTCATCAAGACTGCAGATGACGTGGATATACGCTGAAACGGCCTTTCGCGACACAGTCGTTTGCGAGTTCAATGAGCGGCAGGTTGTCTTCAGGCGGGAAGTCAACATCAACAGCGGGGCGCTGCGCCACGACGACGCAATCGGAACGCTGCAGGCATAACGTGCGCACCGCTTGTGCCGGGCGCGTAGATCAAGGCACTTAGGAGGCCGTATTCATATGTCACGGCACACTCAGGGAGCGGTCCTCGGGCACGTGATCGGTGCAATCGGTGAAGCGGATTTTGCCGCGGTTACGGCGCGCTCAGTGCTCGATTGGCTGGACTTCGATCTGGCGACGGTTGTCGTGCACCGTCGGGACGCAAAACCTGCCTTGATGTTCGACAATTTCGACTCGGCCGGTGGAACGCAGGGCGTTCGGAACTACGTGAGCGTCACTCATTGCCTGAATCCTGTTCTGCAGTTCTTCAATCGGCCAGGCGTGTTTCGCGCACGAGACTTTCGGATTGGCGGCCAAGGCATTGGCGCGGGTTTGCGACGGTATCTGATTGAGAACCCGGACGAGGAACTCGGCTACCGTACCGTCGGATGGCCGCAAAGGCTCGAAGAAATCGGCCTGTATTTCGAGGCCTGTCACGGTGTGGTGGAATTGGGTGTGTACCGTGAACGTGGCGCACGAGGGTTGTCCGCGAACCGGCTTCATGAACTGGAAGTCCTGCGCGCGCCAATCGCGGCCGCTTTCGAGCGCCAATGGACTCTCTTCGGTCGTTTGCCCCAGCGCAGCAGGGCGGAGCCAAAGCCGCAATTATCACGCCGTGAACATGAAGTAACCGGACTGCTTCTGAGCGGTTGCGGTTCCGAAGCCATCGCGCTGCGTCTCGGCATCAGTTGCCATACCGTCAAGGATCATCGCAAACAGATATTCCGCAAGCTCGGCGTTGGCACGCTTGCCGAGTTGTTTGCGCTGTACCGCGAGCGCGACTGACGCGATCGGGCGCGTCTTTATATCCCCCCTCTTGAGAGGGATGGTGGCAACCCTCACGTGCAGGCACGATAAGCCCTTCATCTTTATGGAGAGACTTATGAAATACGTCCGCATGCCCATCGAAACAGAATCGCCCGAGGAGTACGGCTATGGGCGCATTCACTACAACCTGTCGGAAAGCTCGGTTGCCGACCAGACGCTTGCAGGCCTGAATCTGCAGATTCCCGACCTCAAACTGCTGTACGGCGAACACCGCGGCGCGGCGTCATTGCGCGCCTTGATTGCCGGCGACAATACGGGCCTAGGCGTCGACGACGTGCTGATCACAACCGGCGCCGCAGGGGCGCTCTTTATCATCGCGACGTCGCTGCTGGGTTCGTATGATCATCTGGTCGTCGTGCGCCCGAACTATGCGACCAATCTGGAAACGCCCAAAGCCATCGGTTGCCGGGTTACGTGTGTCGATCTGCTGTTCGAGGAAGGCTTCGCGATCGACTTCGACAAACTCGCCGCCGCGATCACGCCGTCCACGAAAGTCATTAGCGTCACCTGTCCGCATAATCCCACCGGCGTGATGTATTCCGAGGCCGAGTTGCAGCGGCTGGTGGAACTCGCTCGCCGGCACGGCTGCTATCTGCTGGTGGACGAAACGTATCGCGATCTTTCATTCGGGCACAGATTGCCGCTGGCGGCATCGCTTGGCCCGCATGTGATCAGCGTGTCCTCATTGTCGAAGGCATACGGCGTCCCGGGCATCCGGCTGGGATGGATCGTGACGAAGGATGCGCGCCTGCAGCAGCTTTTTCTTGCGGCAAAAGAACAGGTCAGCATCTGCGGCAGCGTGATCGACGAATGGGTGGGCGAGCAGATATTGGCCCGGCGCGCGGCCATTCTGGAGCCGACGCTCGCGGAAATGCGCACACGTCTGGCTCTCGTCACGGAGTGGATTGCCCGTGAGGAATACCTCGAATGGGTGGCGCCCTCGGGCGGTGTGGTTTGCTTTCCGCGCATGCGCGTGGAGCCTGCCGGTGGCACCGAGGCGTTTTATCGGCGGCTAATCGATGCGCAGGGCACGTATGTCGGCCCAGGTCACTGGTTTGAGATGTCAGACGCTTATTTCAGGCTTGGCTATGGCTGGCCGACGCGTGCCGAACTGGAGGCAGGATTAAAGCGAATCTCTCTGGCGCTGCGGGGTTAAAGCCTTTAACAGATCGCCACTTTTAAAGCCATCCTGCTCGAATAAATACTCGGCTAGTTAATCGCCAACAGATTAATCGTCCACGAATGAACGCTCGCAGGCGATTGTTGAGAATCAGGCAAAAATGGCGACTGCAAAAATTCAGGGTTAATCCGATATAAAGATTGCATGTTTCGCAGCCGATATACCGGATGCAGTGCCAGTGAAGCGCAAAGGCCGACGACCCGAAGATCGTCTGCGGGGAGGCGCTTCCCGGGCACGGCAAACAACTACATAACCGAGAGAAGGCATGACCGGGCGCCTCGCCGAGAGCGGCGCGCCGGCTTGCTTTGGTTTTTCACGTGCGTTCAACGAGGAGAACGAAGTGGAGCATTCAACGCCCGCGCGGCACCTGGAAATGAACGAGCTTAGCGCGGTGAGCGCGGCGCTAAATCGTGTTCAGGCAGTCATCGAATTCGATCTGCACGGCATTATCCTGCACGCCAACGACAATTTTCTGGCGGCCCTCGGTTATACCCTCGACGAAGTGCGCGGCCAGCATCACAGAATGTTTTGCGAGCCCGCTTACGCCGAGAGCGTCGCGTACAGGCAGTTCTGGGAAAAGCTCGCACGCGGCGAATTCGATCACGGCGAGTACCAGCGGGTGGGGCGCGGCGGCCGGGAGGTCTGGATCAACGCCTCGTACAACCCGGTGCTGGATGCCGCGGGTAAGCCGTACAAGGTCATCAAGTTCGCCACCGACATCACCGCGGCGCGCCAGAAGAATGCCGAATACGAAGGCAAGGTGCGCGCGCTCGACCGCGCCCAGGCCGTGATCGAGTTCGATCTGGCCGGCGTCGTGCTGTTCGCCAACCAGAACTTCCTCGACACGCTCGGCTACCGGCTCGAGGAGATCCAGGGCAAGCATCACCGCATGTTCTGCGACGACGCCTACACGGCGAGCGCCGATTACCGCGACTTCTGGGCCAAGCTCAACCGCGGCGAGTTCGACGCCGGGCGTTACAAGCGCATTGCCAAAGGCGGCCGCGTGGTGTGGATTCAGGCCACCTACAACCCGATCTTCGACGGCAGCGGCAAGCTCCACAAGGTCATCAAGTTCGCCACCGACGTCACCGCCCAGGTGGAACTGGAAGAGCGTGTGCGGCGCCGCGCGGACGACGATCAGCGCAAGGTGGCGGCGCTGCTCACCGTGGTCAGCAAGGCCGCCGCGGGCGACCTGACGGGCTCGGTGCAGGTTTCCGGCAACGAGCCCATCGACCAGCTCGCCGCCGGCATCAAGCGCATGATGGACGATCTGCGCAGCGTGATCGGCAAGGTGGTCGAATCGGCGGGTGGTTTTACCGCTTCGTCGCAGGATATCGCCGGGCGCGCCAACACGGTGGCGAGCGGCGCGCAACTGCTCGGCGCCACGGTCGAAGAAATGAACGCGTCGATCGAGGAACTGACCGCCTCGATCAATTCGATTGCCGACAATTCGCGCAGCGCCGACAACCTCGCCAAAGACACCCAGCAGGAAGCCGAACGCGGCGCCAAGGCGATTGCGCGCTCGATCGAGTCGATGGAGCTGATCAACAAGTCCTCCGAGGACATCAGCGAGATCATCAAGGTGATTGGCGAGATTGCCAGCCAGACCAATCTGCTGGCCTTCAACGCGGCTATCGAGGCGGCGCGGGCAGGCGAGCACGGGCTCGGCTTCTCGGTGGTGGCCGACGAGGTGCGCAAGCTCGCCGAGCGGTCCTCGCAGGCGACCAAGGAAATCTCCAAGCTGATCAACGAATCGGTCAAACGGGTGACCCAGGGCAGTGAAATCTCGAAGCAGGCAGGCGAGGCGTTCGACAAGATCGTGAGCGGCGTGAGCCGCACCACGCATGCGATTTCGGAGATTTCCTGCGGCGCCGACGAGCAGCTCATCGCGGCGCGCGAGGTCAGCGCGGCGATCCAGCAGGTTGCTGAGGAAACCGAAAAATCCGCCGGCGCCTGCGACACGATTGCGCGCGCCAGCGCCACCCTGATGCAGGGCGCGGAAACGCTCGATCAGACCGTCGCGCGTTTTGTCGTCTAGGCCAGGAGGCGCCGTGGATACGGAGCGTGAGGTCGACCAGGCCACCCGCCGGGCGTTTTTCGACCAGGTGCGGCGGCATACCGGCATTGCCATGAGCGAGCGCAAGTGGACCCTGCTGGAGGGGCGTCTGCGACGCCGGCTGCGCGAACTGGCGCTGTCCGGCTATCGGGACTATCTGCATGTGCTGGAAGCGAAGCCCGACGAGGTGCGTGATTTCATCGATCTGGTGACCACCAACGAAACCTCGTTCTTTCGCACGCCGCGCATCTGGGATTACTTCGCCCTGCAGTTTCTGCCGCGCTGGTTCGAGCGGCATGGCGACATGCCTTTGCGGGTGTGGTCGGCGGCGGCGTCGAGCGGCGAGGAGGCGTATTCGGTGGCGATGCTGTGCGAGGAGTTTCGCAGCCGGCATCCGGCGTTTCGCTACCGGATTCTCGCCACCGACATCGGCGACGCGATCCTGCGCAAGGCGGCGGCCGCGCACTACCAGGGCCGCAGCATCGAGGGCCTGAAGCAGACCCATCCCGACTGGCTGGCGAAGTATTTCAGCGCCGCGGACGACGGCTTTAGCGCCGGCCCGGCGCTGCGCGCCAACCTGAGCTTTCGCAAGCACAATCTGCACGAACTGCCGCGCGATATCGGCCCGATGGACGTCACGCTGCTACGCAACGTGCTGATCTATTTCGACACGCAAGGGCAGCAGGCCGTGCTCGAAAACGTGCGCCGCGCGATGGCGCCGGACGGCGTGCTGATCGTTGGGGAGTCCGAATCGTTGAGCCGTTTCGACATGGGTTTCGTGTTCGAGCAGCCGCTGATCTACCGCAACGAGGGCCGTCCGTGACCGACGACGCCCGCGAGATTCAGGTGCATATGTGTGCGATCGGGATTGGCAAGGGACATGACGTGTTGCGCGCGACGCTCGGCTCGTGCGTGGGCATCGGGCTGCTGTGGCGCGAGCGCGCCATCTACGGACTCGCGCATTGTCTGCTGCCCGACGCGCCCAACCGGCCCGAGGGCATCGGCGCCAAGTACGTCACGCAGGCGATTCCGTCGCTGCTGAGCCTGATGCAGGTGCAGCGCGCCTCGCACGATGCCCTGGAGGCGGTGCTGGCGGGCGGCGCGAATATGGTCCATTACGCGCGTCGGCCGGCTCATGCGCCGATCGGCGAACAGAATGTCCGTACCGCGCAGCAGTTGCTCGAAGCGCTCGGCGTGCGGGTCGTGCACGTGGATGTGGGCGGCGAATGCGGCAGGCAATTGCTGATCGATTGTCACGAGCACGCTTTCGCGGTGAGAAAGTTTACCCGCACTCTTTGATCGGGGTCCTAAGCATGGATAACAACGCCACGTCCACCGGCAGTGCCGCCGCTGAACGCGCGGTCGAACTGTTCGGCTCGTTTCATCTCGGTGAGACGGAACTCGCGCTGCCGGTCGCGGCCTTGCAGGAGGTGGTCAACTATCCCGCGGCCGTTACGCCGGTGCCGCTCGCGCCCGCGCATCTGCTGGGGCTTTTCAACCTGCGCGGCACGCTGATTCCGATTGTCGACCTGCGGCAGTTGCTGCATCTGCCGCAAGACGCCGCGCGCGCCGCCAGCAAGATCGCGATTGTCGAACTGGGCGACGTGCGGGTGGGACTGCAATTCGACACCACCGGCGAAATCCTGCGCGTGCCGGCCGCGCAGAAGATCACCTTCGAGCGCACCGACGGCGCGCCGCCTGTCATCTGCGGCGCGCTCAAGCTCGATGGCGGCGAGCGGATCCTGCAGATTCTCTCGGCGGCGGCGCTGCTTGGGCTGCCGGAGGTGCCGCAGATGCATCATCGTGCTGCGGGGACGGAGCGGCGCGCGCAACTGGCGCAGCGCCGCCAGACCGTGTCGTTTCGGGTCGCGGCGGCCCATCTCGCCCTGCCGATGGCCGCGATCCAGGAGATCATCCGCGTGCCCGCCATGCATCCGTCGCCGCTGGCGGACGAGGTCTGCATCGGCATGCTGAACCTGCGCGGCACGACGGTTCCGGTGATCGACTTCGCGCGCTTCATGGGACTCGCACGGGAGGACACGGCGGCATCCGGCCAACAGACGGCGGGCCGCGAGACAACGGGCCGCAAGACAACGGGCCGCGAGACAACCGCCGACGAACGGCGCATCGTCGTGCTCAACCAGCAGGACGTGCACGTCGGCCTGATGGTGGACGAGGTGCGCAGCATCGTCGCCTATCGCGACGACGAACTGATGGTGATGCCCGCGTATAGCCGCCGCCACGTCGCGCTGTTCGCCGGTTGTCTCGGCAACGACGGGCGCGACAGCATCATCCTGCTTAGCCCCGAAGCGCTCTGCACGCATCCGCAGATTACCGCCGTCGCGCAGGGCCACCGCGAGCTGTACCGCAACCGGGTCGAGACCGCCGTTGCGCACAAACGCGGCGGCGGCACGCGCGAGACCTACGTGACCTTCCGGCTCGGCCATCTGCTGGGCGTGCGGATCGGCCAGTTACGCGAGGTGATCGACTACTCGGACGAGATCGTCGTGACGCCCGGCGCGCCCGGCTTTGTGCGCGGCGTGCTGCATCTGCGCCGCGAATTGCTGACGGTGATCGACGTGCGCGCGATGTACGGCATGCCTCCCTACGAGGACGCGACGCACGCGAAGATCCTGATTGTCGAGCACCACGGCGAGAAATACGGACTGGTGGTCGACGCGGTGGACAACATCGTCACCATCGATTCCGGCAGCCGGATTCCGGTCCCGGCCATGCTGACGCGCCAGCTCGGCAACGGCTGGGGCAACGGCATGACCGAGGCGGTCGAATTGCCGGGACGCGGCACCCTCATGCTGATCGACCTGACCGCGCTGTGCGAGCGGGTCGCGGCGGAATCCGTGGTTTGAGGAGGGACGCAAGCGGCGCTCGAATAGAACTCGGTGTCGTAGAGGCGCTGCGGGGTTATCCGGCGGGCATGGCGGCGGGCAGGTAGCGCGTACCGGCGCTGCCTCGCCGGCTGTTCCTGCCTTGGCTACTGCTGCGCGATGGGTTCCGCCGGCGCTTGCGGCAGATTTGCCAGCCCGCAGAACCAGTCGCCGTTACGGGCTGGATATTGCCAGCGCGCGTCCTCTTTCAGAACCGTTGCACATTGCTCGTGCAGGACGATGCCCGGCTCGGCGGCGGTGCATTGCAGCGTCGCCGTGGCGCTGACGTTTGCAGCGGCGTCGGCGTCGTCGGCATTTTGCAGCGCGGCGCGCGCGAGGGCGCGCCGCTGTGGATCGCGGGTGATTTCGCGCGGGCGCGGCGGCGCGTCATCGGGATTGCTTTGCCTGGCTGGCGCGCTCTGCGGCAGACCGGCCAGCAATCGCTGCAATTCGGCGATTCGCCCGCTATACCAGGTCTTCAGGCAGGCTTCGTCGGTGCAGTTCGCTTCGCGCCAGGCCCATTTGCTGTCGCTGTCGGTACGGAAGGCTTTCGGGTCGGCGACGCTGCGGCGCGCCTGCCAGTACAGCTTGCCGAGCTGGTCGTCGAGACGGGAAAGGTCGGGCTGATGGCAGATCAACTGCTCCGGGCGCGAGCGCCCCTTGCTGCAATCGAAGCTGGTGGCGTGAGCCGGCAGATGGGTGAGCAGCAGACTCGCGAGCAGGGCGGTGCGGGATATCTTCATGGCGGTACCGGCGAAACAGGGGTTCGGGGTGTGCGATGAATGATCGTCGGAGTTGCAATCGTCCAGACCTCAAACAGGGGACGAGTTCGCGACCTGTTTACCAAATGTTGCCTTGAGGTTCCCGACGCGACGGCGCTTGACCTGCGGCGTTCATCGGGATGCGGTACGCTAGGCCACCGGGCTAAAGCCCGCCGAGAAAGCCCGACGAATCAGGCAGCAAATCGACTAACAAATCAGCCAGCAGCGATAAAAAACGCCCGCCCCAGGAGGCCGCAATGCGAAGACAGTTCGTGCAGTGCTGTTATGCAGGGTTGACCAGTCTGTTGCTTGTGCCCGCCGCCTTCGCGCAGACAGCGGCCGTCACCAATGGTCCGGTGAACTTGCGCGCGGGTCCTGCACGAGACTATCCGGTGGTGTCGCAATTGCCGGGCGGCGCGCCGGTCACGGTGATGGGCTGTGTGGCCGGCTATAGCTGGCGCGACGTCGCGCTGCCGAATCTGCGCGGTTGGGTTTATGCCGGGCGTATCAGCTACCCTTATCAAGGCAATCCCGTGCCGGTGCTGAACTATGGCGCGACCATCGGCTTGCCTGTCGTCACCTTCTCGATTGGCACTTACTGGGGCAACTATTACCGTGGGCGGCCGTGGTATCGCGATCAGTCGCGCTGGGCGCATCGGCCGCCGCATCGTCCGGGCGCGGGACGCCCGCCTGGACCGCCGCACGGCGGTGGTCCGGGTGGACCTGGCGGCAGACCGCCAGGTGGGCGTCCTCCGGGTAATGGAGGCGGCAGGCCGCCAGGCGGACCGGGACCGGGGGCGGGTGGCCGGCCGCCCGGTGGGTCGGGACCGGGCGCGGGTGGACGTCCGCCCGGCGGTCAGCGACCGGGTGCGGGCGGGCAGCGGCCCGGCGGCTCGGGTGGCGGTTCGGGCGGCCGCCCCCCGGGAGGCGGCCGGCCGGGAGGTGGCGGCGGAGGCGGCGGAGGCGGTGGGGGCGGAGGCAACCAGGGCCGGCCGCCTAAGGGAAACTGAGGGAAACCAAGGGAAACCGAGGGAAACCGAGAGCAACTAAATCCGGATTTGCACGCACAACCAGGCTGCCGGCTTGGGGTAATGTCATGCCTGATGCATCAATTACTGCGTCCAGGCGTAAACCCCAGTGCGCTGCGGGTGCAAACCTGCCGATGTCGGGATGGGGGGCTCAGCTATGACTTGCCAGGTGACACCAGATGACCCGGTTGGAACAGCGTCTGATAGCGCCCGCTATCCGTCGGGGCTGGCCGAGCAATTGCTGGCCTCCGAGCGCAGCGTACTGCGGCTGATCACGCGCAATACACCGCTGCCGGAGTTGCTCGACGAGGTGTGCCGCTATGCCGAGGCCCTGCTCGGCGAAGGCGCGAGTTGCTCGATCCTGCTGCTCGATCCCGATGGCATTCATGTGCGCGCGGGCGGTGCGCCGTCGTTGCCGAAGTCGTACACGGACGCGCTCGACGGCGCCGTCATCGGGCCGCGAGTCGGCTCGTGCGGCACGGCCATGTACCTGCGGCGCATGGTGGTGGTCGAAGACATCGAAACCGATCCGCTGTGGGTGGACTATCGTCAGCTCGCCTTGCCGATCGGCCTGCGCGCGTGCTGGTCGGTGCCGTTCGAGAACGACGAGGGCCGAGTGCTCGGCGCGTTCGCGGTCTACCATCGCACGTGCCGCCGCCCCGGTCTCGACGAAGAGGCGATGCTGCGCAACATCGGCCGCAGCGTCGGTCTCGCGGTGCATCAGGACGCCATTGCGCAACGCCTCGCCCAGAGCGAGGAACACCACCGTCTGGTCGTCGATCATCTGAACGAAGGCATCGTCGTGCAGTCGCGCGACGGCGTGGTGCTGGCGTGCAATCCGAGCGCGCTGCGCATGCTGCATGCGCGTGAGGATCTGATCGGCCAGGACATCATGACGGCGATCGTGCGTTCGTTTCATGAAGACGGCACGCCGATCGCCCCAGCCGAGCGCCCCACCGTGCGCGCGATCGCCAGCGGCAAGCCGCTGCTTGGCGTGACCATCGGCGTCGAGCTGACGGATGGCGAGATCATCTGGATCACCGTCAACGCAGTGCCGATTCACAAACCCGGCGAGCGCGAGCCCGGTTCGGTGCTGGTCTCGTTCGCCGATATCGGCCCGGTGCGCCAGGCCCAGCAGCAACTCAAATATCTCGCCACCCGCGATTCGCTCACCGGCCTCTATAACCGCGCTTATCTGACTGAACGGATGCGCGGTCTGTTCGAGCCCTCGGGTCTTGACGACGAACTGATGCGCGTCGCCGTGCTGTTCGTCGATCTGGACGGCTTCAAGAAGGTCAACGATACCGCCGGCCACGAGGCGGGCGACGCGCTGCTCTGTAGCGTGGCGCGCCGGCTCGCGTCGTGCGTGCAGATGGAGGACACGCTCGCGCGGGTGGGCGGCGACGAATTCGTGATCGTCGTGAGCGGCTACGACGACACGGGCGACCTGATTGCGCTGGCGCGGCAGATTCTCGAAACCGTCGGCGTGCCGTTCGCGGTGGCCGGCAACGAGTATTACCTGGGGGCGTCGATCGGCATCAGCCTGTTTCCCGAGGACGGCCAGGATGTGCCGACCTTGATGCGCAATGCCGATTCGGCGATGTATTCGGCCAAGCAGCGCGGCCGCAACAACTTCCAGTTTTTCACGCCGGAACTGAACCAGCACCTGCAACGGCGCTTCGCCATCGAGCAGTTGCTGCGCCGCGCGCTGACGGCGGGCGAACTGAGTCTGGTGTACCAGCCGATCGTCGATAGCCGGCGCGGCCGCACGGTCGGTGCGGAGGCGCTCTTGCGCTGGTACAGCAGCGAACTGGGCGACGTGTCGCCGGTGGAGTTCATTCCGGTCGCGGAAGATACGGGCCTGATCGTCGCCATCGGCACCTGGGTGCT
This sequence comes from Paraburkholderia sp. BCC1885, assembly GCF_900996235.1. Lineage (GTDB taxonomy): Bacteria > Pseudomonadota > Gammaproteobacteria > Burkholderiales > Burkholderiaceae > Paraburkholderia. The sequence continues at coordinate 236,852 of NZ_CAAJGM010000208.1, read as the reverse complement.
GGAGCGCGCCTGCGAGCAACTGGCCGAATGGCGCCGCACCCTCGCGCCGGATCTGGTGATTGCGGTGAATCTCTCGCCGCGCCAGGTGAGCGAGGGGCTCGTCGAGTTGATCGAGCAGTGTCTCGCGCGTTGCGGGCTCGGACCCGACGCGCTCGAACTGGAGATCACCGAGCGCCTGCTGATGAGCGACAGCGACACCGTGCTGCCGATTCTGAGCGCGCTGAGCAACATGGGCGTGCGAATTTCCGTCGACGACTTCGGCACCGGCTATTCGTCGCTATCGTATCTGAAGCGTTTTCCGTTGCATAACCTGAAGATCGACCGCTCGTTCGTCGCCGGTTTGCCGGACCATCGCGATTCCATTGCGATCACTCAGGCCGTGGTGGCGATGGCGCATTCGCTCGGCATGAACGTTACGGCCGAAGGAGTGGAGACCGCGGAACAGGCCTCGTTCCTGCGCTCGATCGAATGCGACAAGCAGCAGGGCTACCTGTTCAGCCGTCCGGTGGCGGCCGGCGCCTATGCGCGCAATCTGCTGGCGCCGGGCCGGCTCGCGGATGGCGCGGGCGCTTGAGCCTGAGCTTGAACTTGAGCCCGAATCTGGATTCGATGCAACCACGCTATCGCGTCGATTGATTTCACGCGTTTGCCGATTTCACGCGTCTGCGAAGCGCGCCCGCTCTCCCGGCACGCTGCCTTTGTGTCCCTCCCGGGACCTCGCTTCCCGCGCTACGCCCCGTCCGGCGGGCCGCGGCGGATTGTTCGCTTTCTTTGACAAGTCCCTTCGCTTTCGGGCTATTTATCCGCGCTGCACGGATGCCTAGAATGCCACCATCGAAACGAAAGTAGCGTCTCGCCGAAGCGGCGTGATGCGTTGGAGCGGAAATGCGAGCCTTGATCGAAAGACAGCTTTACCATCCATCGGTAGTCCTGCCGATGGTGGCCTTAATGCAAATGATGGTGGCGCAGGACTTCAACCTGAGCCAGGTGGGTTTCATGGTGGCGACCAAAGGCGCCCAGCGGGCCTTGCAACGTTCGCGCGAGTTGATCTGCGCCGGGCATTGCCACGTCTGAGCCAGGTTGCCACGGCTGCTGCGGCCGGAACCCAACGGATCGTTGAAATGCAGCAGATTCATCGGACGTAATACAGACCGAAGCGCGACCCCCCGGGTCCATCAGCACCCCTCAGACATCACCGGCATCCCTGCGCGAGCCCTGGCGTAAGATGGCACCACGTTGCCACCAGCCCGCAGGAGACAAGTCATGCCACAGCACTTCGATGCAGTCGTGATCGGTACCGGACAAGGCGGATCGCCACTCGCCGCGCGTCTTGCCACGAGCGGCCGCAAGACGGCCGTGATCGAACGCGGTGCATTCGGCGGCACCTGTGTGAACGTCGGTTGCACGCCCACCAAAAGCTACGTCGCGAGCGCCCGTGTCGCGCACGTCGCGCGTCACGCGGCCGCTTACGGCGTGCAGGTGGCGGGCGAGGTGAGCGTCGACCTGGCGCAGGTGAAGGCGCGCAAGGACCGCATCATCGGCGAGTCGCGCAGCGGTGTCGAAAAGTGGCTGCGCGGCACGGAGAATCTGACGGTTTTTCAGGGGCATGCGCGGTTTACCGGAGCGCATGCGCTGAGCATCAGCGGGCCGGATGGCCAGATCGTCGATGAGCTCGAAGCCAGCGAAATTTTCATCAATACCGGCACACGTGCCGTGGTGCCGCCGCTCGACGGCCTCGAACGGATTCGTTACTACACCAATTCCACCTTGCTTGAACTGACCGACTTGCCGGAGCATCTGGCAATTGTCGGCGGCAGCTATATCGCGCTCGAATTCGCGCAGATCTTTCGCCGTTTCGGCAGCCGCGTGACGGTGATCGTGCGTGGTGAGCGCGTGCTCGCCCGCGAGGACGCTGACTTCGCGCTGGCGGTGCAAAAGGTGCTGGCGCGCGAAGGCATCGAGTTTCGCTTTGGCGCGCAGCCGCAGCATGTCGAGCCGCTCGACGGCGAGCGCGTGCGGATTGCTTTCGGCGGTGATGAGCCGGCCGTCGATGCGTCGCATCTGCTGTTCGCCACCGGCCGCAAACCGAATACCGACGACCTCGGCCTCGATCACGCCGGCCTCGCGGTGAACGGGCACGGCATGATTCCGGTCGACGGCGAGCTGCGTACCCGCGTGCCGGGCATCTGGGCGATCGGCGACGTCAACGGCCGCGGCGCCTTCACACATACGTCCTACGACGACTACCAGATCGTCGCGGCGAATCTCTTCGACGGCGGCCAGCGCAGCGCCGACACGCGCATCATGGCGTATGCCGTGTTCGTCGATCCGCCGCTGGCGCGGGTCGGTCTATCGGAGGCCGAGGTACGCGCCTCCGGCCGCGCCGCGCTGATCGCGACCATGCCGATGTCGCGGGTCGGCCGCGCGCGCGAGCGCGGCGAAACCGACGGCTTCATGAAGGTGCTGGCCGACGCGCAGACCAAACAGATCCTCGGCGCGGCGATTCTCGGCATCGAGGGCGACGAGGCGATTCATACCTTCATCGACATCATGACGGCCGGCGCGCCGTATCCGACACTGCAGTACGCCATGCATATCCATCCGACCATCAGCGAGCTGGTGCCCACGCTGCTGGACCGTCTGGCGCCGCTGAAGTGATCGAAGCCATGACCGTCCACTCTGGCGTCACCCGCATCGGCCTGATTTCCGATACCCACAATCTGGTGCGGCCGGAGGCGCTGCAACATCTCCAGGGCTGCGACGCCATCATTCATGCGGGCGATATCTGCGAGCAGGCCGTGCTGGATGCGCTGACGCAGATCGCGCCGGTGACCGCCGTGCGCGGCAATAACGACACGGGCGCGTGGGCGCGCGCATTGCCCACGCACGCGGTGTTGACGGTGCAGCAGGTGAGGATTCTGGTGGTGCACGACATTGCCGAGGTCTACGACGACCTGCATGGCCAGGGGATACACGTCGTCGTCACCGGACATTCGCACAAGCCGCTGATCGACGAGCGCGACGGCGTGCTGTTCGTCAATCCGGGCAGTGCCGGTCCGCGACGCTTCAGGCTGCCGGTGTCGGCGGGTCTGCTGAGCGTGGAGGGCGCGCGCGCGACGGCCACGTGGCATTCCTTGCTGGAATAGAAAACGGGCCGCACAGATGAAGATGTTCTTCATGTGTGCGGCCCGCTGCGGATGCCCTTGTTATTTATGCCTCGTGCAGCCTGGCAGGCGGCGCGTCATGCCGCCTCGCAGGCCGCCAGTCCGAAAGCCTGCTTACGCCCGCGCCGTTGCTCCGGCCGCGTAACGTTCGTCCATTTCCTCGGCTTCGCGTTCGCCGCGCAGCACGGCGTGTGCTTCAGCCCGCGTGGCGACGCACGGCCCCGAGCCGAGCAGCGGCTTGCGCGCGGTTTCGCGCAAGGCCAGCACCGAGACGATCCCGATCAGCGATGCGGCCATCAGATAGTACGCGGGCATCATCAGATTGCCGGTACGGTCGACCAGCCACGCGGCGGCGAGCGGCGTCGTGCCGCCGAATAGCGACACCGAAATATTGAAGCCGATCGCCAGCGCGCCATAACGGATGCGTGTGGGGAACAGCGCCGGCAGCGCCGAGGGCATCACGCCGGTGAAGCACGACAGCAGCACGCCGAGAATCAGCAGGCCGCTGAACACCGGCAGCATCGCGCCCGTGCGGATCAGCAACAGGGCTGGAATCGACAGCGCGAACAGGCCGACGCAGCCGGCCAGCATCACCGGCTTGCGGCCGATCGTGTCGGACAGGCGGCCGGCGGCGAGCGTCATCGGCATCATCAGCACCATCACGAGCAGCACCAGGAAGAGGCCGTGAGTCTCGTCGAAATGCAGCGTCGACGACAGATAGCTCGGCAGATACGACAGCGCCATGTAGTCGGTCACATTGAAGATCAGCACGAGGCCGACGCACAGCAGCAGCGGCTTCCATTGCTTTACGAGCAGCTCGCGCAGCGCGTGCTTCGGCAATGCCTTGTCTTGCGCTTCGCGCGCTTCGGCCTGCTTTTTGAACGCGGGCGTTTCTTCGAGCTTCATCCGGATGTACAGGCCCACCAGACCCAGCGGCCCGGCGATCAGAAACGGCACACGCCAGCCCCACGACAGCAGCGCGTCGTGCGACAGCGTGGCCGTTAGCACCGCGACGGTGCCGGCGCCGAGCACGTAGCCGATCAGCGTGCCGAACTCGAGGAAGCTGCCCATGAAGCCGCGCCGCTTGTCGGTGGAGAATTCGGCGATGAAGGTCGCCGCGCCGCCGTATTCGCCGCCAGTGGAAAAGCCCTGCACCAGACGCGCGACCAGCAGCAATACCGGCGCCAGAATGCCGATCGAGCCGTAGCTCGGAATCAGGCCAATGGCGAAGGTGCCGGCCGCCATCATGATCATCGTCATGGCGAGCACGCGCTGCCGGCCGATGCGGTCGCCCAGCGGCCCGAACACCATGCCGCCGATCGGCCGCACGAGGAAGGCCGCGGCGAAGGTGCCGAAGGTGGCGATCAATTGCGCGGACGGATTGCTCGACGGGAAAAACACCTTGCCGAGCGTGACGGCGATGTAGCTGTACACGCCGAAGTCGAACCATTCCATCGCGTTGCCGAGCGCCATCGCGCCGACCGCGCGTTTGAGGAGGGATTTGTCGACAACCGTGATGTCGTCGAGGGTGAGGCGTTGTTCTTGTTCTTTATGTCGCCAGAAGCCGTTGCTGGAAGCGGTCAAGGTGAAAACTCCAATGACTGCGACGAAACTCATGAAAACGCGCATGAACGTTCCGCCACGGGTGCTGGGGAAAGTGCAGTTTCGCGAAACGGGCGCGAGCGGGTGGCAAGGCCGTGACGGCCGGGCAGGGCGAAGCAGACAGGAAACGCCGTGCCCGCATGCTCAACGCGCATGTCGCGGAATTGCACTGGTCTAGGTACTGCTGATTGTTTGCACCTGCGTGGCCGTGGAAGGGGGGCAGATGCATGAGGACGCGGCAACGGTTCGAAACCGCCGGTGCGCCACTGAAAGGCTTGGCACGAAAAAGGCCGGTGATGAGCGCGACAATCTCGCGACGTGACCGACAAGCCTTCTTGTATAAAAACTGCTCAACCCGGTGTGCGCCGCGCATGGCTACGCACGGTGGATTGAACGCGAATGATGGTGGATTGCTGTTGGAACGAGGCACATAGTAGCACGATGACAGAGGATCGTGCAAACCGGGCAGCCCGCGGGAGGCCCGTCGGGGCGCTGGAATCCCTTGCGGGGCGGGGGATTGGGGAGAATGTGAGAATTTGAAACGAAGGTTTAAAAGCGGGCTGGGAATGGGGCGGCAGGTGCTTGCCCAAGCAGTCTGAATCACGTGGAATGAGCGAAAAAAATCCGCGCACACGGCGCGGATTCTTCGGCAGATGCGCCGTCGACGCGGGTGTCCGACGGCAGCCGTCGGCATGTTGCGGTATCCGCCGTATCGGCCCTCGTGGCCGCTACGTCGTTATCGCTTCACGGCGTCGCCTCAACCTTGCGACGGCGGCACGTAGCCCGTTGCCTGGTCCGCGCCTTCGCCGAAGAAGAACTTCTCAGTCTGCTTCATCAGATATTGGCGTGCGCGCGGATCGGCCATGTTCAGGCGGTTTTCGTTGATCAGCATGGTCTGCTGCTTGAGCCATGCCTGCCAGGCTTCCTTCGAAATGCTTTCGTAGATCCGCTTGCCGAGTTCGCCCGGCAGCGGCGGAAAATCGAGGCCTTCGGCTTCCTTGCCGAGCTTCGCGCATTGAACCATACGAGCCATGCTGTGCTTCTCCTTTAATCGGTGGGGGCGCTATTGCGCGCTGTTACGTTATTGGGCAGTCGCTTTATATGGGGCCGCTCAGAGCTGTTTCATCAGCACGAGCGACTTGCGCTGCCAGTTATAGAGGCGGCGGCGATCTTCCGGCAGGTCGTCGACCGTTGCCTTCACAAAGCCGCGTTTGAGGAACCAGTGTTCGGTGCGCGTCGTCAGCACGAAAATGCGCGTGAGGCCGCGGGCGCGGGCGCGCTGCTCGATGCGCTTCAGAAGCCGCTCGCCGTCGCCGGTGCCTTGCGCTTCCGGCGCGACCGTCAGGCACGCCATTTCGCCGATGCGTTCCTGGGTGTACGGATACAGCGCCGCGCAGCCGAACAGCACGCCATCGTGCTCGATCACCGAGAAATGGTCGATGTCGCGTTCGATCTGGTGGCGGCCGCGCCGGACTAGCGTGCCGTCGGATTCCAGCGGCTCGATCAGCGCCAGAATGCCGCCGACGTCGTCCGGCGTCGCTTCGCGCAGGCTTTCGAGGTTCTCGTAAGAGATCATCGTGCCTACGCCGTCGTGCAGGAACAGTTCGAGCAGCAGGCTGCCGTCGAGCGCGTAGGGGATGATGTGCGCCCGCGCCACGCCGCCGCGGCAGGCACGAATCGAGTGCTTCAGATAGAAACCGGCGTCGCCGGTGACTTCGCCGCTTTCATGCAGCTTGTAGGCGTCGTCGAGCGACAGTTCGCGCATCAGCTCGGGACCGTCTTCGCCGTTTTCCATCAGGCCCGGCGTTTCGGTGAGGAACACGATCTTGTCGGCGCGCAGCGCGATAGCCGCCGCCGAGGCGACGTCTTCCATGGCCAGATTGAACGCTTCGCCGGTGGGCGAGAAGCCGAGCGGCGACAGCAGCACGAGCTTGCGGCTCGCGAGCGAATGGCGGATCGAATCCGCGTCGATCTTGCGCACCACGCCGGTATGGGCGAAGTCGACCCCGTCCAGAATGCCGACCGGCCGCGCCGTCACGAAGTTGCCGGACACCACGCTGATGTGCGCGTGCGCCATGGGCGTGTTCGGCAAGCCCTGGCTGATGGCCGCCTCGATGTCCAGACGCACTTCGCCGGCCGCTTCTTTCGCGGACTCCAACGCGCGCGCGTCGGTGATGCGCATGCCGTGCGAAAACTCGGACTCCACGCCGTGCAGGCTCATCTGCTCTTCGACCTGCGGCCGCGAGCCGTGCACGAGCACGATCTGGATGCCCATGGCCTGCAACAGCGCGATGTCGGAGACGAGCGCATTCAGCAGCCCCTGATGCACCACCTCGCCGCCGAACCCGACGACGAACGTCTTGTTGCGGAACGCGTGGATATACGGGGCAACCGAGCGCATCCAGTCGACGAATTGCGCGTGTTGCGAGTCGGAATCCGTGGCGCCGGACGTGGCCGGAGCGCTCGCGGGCGTGGGGACGAGGTCGGTTTGGGAATTCATGCCCGGGATTATAATGCGCCCCCATGTCGAATGTACCCAAAAGTCCCGCTCCGGCGAACGAGAAAACGGCGCAGGGCGCCGGATCAAACCCAGCGCGCGAGTCGCGCGGCGGGGCGGAGCGGCGCGCGCGCGCCGCCGGCGGCGCAAACCCGCCGCCAGCCGGCCAGCCAGGGCCGGATCAGGCGCGCCGCAATCAGCCCGAAGCACGCGCGCCGCGGCCGCCACGCCCACCACGTCCCGCCCGCACGGTCGAGCCGAATCCGATTCCGCCCATCACCTTTCCCGAGGCGCTGCCGGTTTCCGGCCGCCGCGCGGAAATCGCACGGGCGATCGCCGAAAATCAGGTGGTGATCGTCTGCGGCGAAACCGGCTCCGGCAAGACCACCCAGTTGCCGAAGATCTGTCTCGAACTCGGGCGCGGGCTTGGCGCGGGCGGCCCGGGTCTGATTGGCCACACCCAGCCGCGGCGGATCGCGGCCTCGGCGACCGGCCGGCGCATCGCCGAGGAACTCGGCACGCCGTTCGGTGAAGTGGTCGGCTACAAGGTGCGTTTCACCGACAACCTCTCGCCGGGCGCGTCCGTCAAGCTGATGACGGACGGCATTCTGCTCGCCGAGACGCAGACCGATCCGCTGCTGAAAGCCTACGACACGCTGATCATCGACGAAGCGCACGAGCGCAGCCTGAACATCGATTTTCTGCTCGGCTATCTGCGTGAGGTTCTGCCCAAGCGTCCCGATCTGAAACTGATCGTGACTTCGGCGACCATCGACGCGGACCGTTTTGCGCGCCACTTCGGCACAGAAGACAAGCCCGCGCCGGTAATCGAGGTGAGCGGGCGGCTCTATCCGGTCGAGGTGCGTTACCGGCCGGTGGCGGAAGACAGCCCGGCGGTGAAATCGGCGGAAGGCTCGTCATCTTCGTCGGCATCGCGCGAACGCCCCAAAACCCAGCGCGAGACCGACCGCGATCTGATGGACGCCATCATCGACGCCGTGGATGAACTGTGCCGCGAAGGCCCCGGCGACGTGCTGGTGTTCCTGCCCGGCGAGCGTGAAATCCGCGATGCCGCCGAGGCGCTGCGCAAGCACCATCCGCCGCATACCGAAATCCTGCCGCTGTTTGCGCGCCTCTCGGCGGCGGAGCAGGAGCGCGTGTTCCGTGCCTCGAACGCGCGGCGCATCGTGCTGGCCACCAACGTGGCGGAAACCTCGCTGACGGTGCCGGGGATTCGCTATGTCGTCGATACGGGTCTCGCGCGCGTGAAGCGCTATTCGTATCGCAACAAGGTCGAGCAGTTGCAGGTGGAATCGATCTCGCAGGCGGCGGCCAACCAGCGCGCCGGTCGCTGCGGCCGGGTCGCGGATGGCGTGTGCATTCGCCTCTACGAAGAGAGCGATTTTCAGTCGCGGGTGCGCTTCACCGATCCGGAGATTCTGCGTTCGTCGCTCGCGTCCGTGATTCTGCGCATGAAGTCGCTGCATCTGACCGCGATCGAAACCTTCCCGTTCATCGAGCCGCCGCCGGGCCGCGCGATCGCCGATGGTTATCAACTGCTGAACGAACTCGGCGCCGTCGACGACGACAACGAGCTCACGCCGCTCGGCCGCGAACTGGCGCGCCTGCCGCTCGATCCGCGCGTCGGCCGCATGATTCTCGCCGCGCGCGATCAGCAGGCGCTGCGCGAGGTGCTGATCATCGCCAGCGCGCTTTCCGTGCAGGACCCGCGCGACCGGCCGATCGAGGCGCAGGAGCAGGCCGACCAGGCGCATCGCCGGTTCGCCGACGAGCGCTCCGAATTCCTCCAGTGGCTGAAAATCTGGAACTGGTTCGAAGAAGCCATCGCGCACAAGAAATCGAACCGTCAATTGCAGGACGAGTGCCGCGCTAACTTTTTGTCGCAGCTACGTCTGCGCGAATGGCGCGACGTGCATTCGCAATTGCTGACGGTAGTGCGCGAGCACGGTTGGCGCATCAACGAAGCCGAGGCGACCTTCGAGCAGATTCACCTCGCGCTGCTCACGGGCCTGCTCGGCAATATCGGCCTGAAAGCCGACGACGAGCCTTACTACCTCGGCGCGCGCACCATCAAGTTTTATCTGTGGCCGGGTTCGGCGCTGGTGAAGAAGGCCGGCCGCTGGGTGATGGCCGCGGAACTGGTGGAGACGAGCCGCCTGTACGCGCGCTGTATCGCGAAGATCGAGCCGGAGTGGATCGAACAGATCGGCGCGCATCTGCTGAAGAAGTCGCTTTCCGAGCCGCATTGGGAAAAGCGTGCGGCGCAGGTGTCGGCCTTCGAGCGGGCAGTGCTGTACGGTCTGCCGATCTATCACCGCAGACGCGTGAGCTTCGGCAAGCAGGACCCGGCGCGGGCCCGCGAGCTGTTCATTCGCGGCGCGCTGGTGGAAGGCGAGTTCGATACCAAACTGGCCTTCTTCGCGCACAACCGCAAGCTGCTCGCCGATATCGAACAGCTCGAACACAAATCGCGCCGCCAGGACGTGCTGGTCGACGACGAACTGATTTACGCGTTCTACGATCAGGCGCTGCCGAAAGGCATCTATACGGGCGCGTCGTTCGAACGCTGGTATCGCGACGAGGTGAAAAAGAGCGGGCAGCCGGAAGACAAGCTGCGTCTGCTGTATCTGTCGCGCGACGATCTGATGCGCCACGAGGCCGCCGGCGTCACCACGGATCTGTTCCCGAAACGCATGACGATGTCCGGCGTCGAAATGGCGCTGACTTATCACTTCGAGCCCGGTTCGCCGCGCGACGGCGTGACGCTCGCGGTGCCGCTGTACGCGCTGAACCAGGTGGACGCGCGGCGTTGCGAATGGCTCGTGCCCGGCATGCTGAAGGAGAAGACGCAACTGTTGCTCAAGTCCTTGCCGCAGAAATTGCGCCGCCATTGCGTGCCGTTGCCGGAATACGCCGCGGGATTTGTGGATCGCCACGGCGGGCCGCGCTTTGGCGCGGGTGGTTTGCTTGAGTCGCTGATCGCCGACGTGCGCGAGCAGACCCAGGTGGCGACGAAGCAGGCCGACTTCAAACTCGAGACCTTGGCCGCGCATCTGTTCATGAACTTCAAGGTCGTCGACGAGCACGGACGGCAACTCGCCATGGGCCGCAATCTGGCGCAGTTGCGCGCGGAATTGGGCGGCCAGGCGCAGCAGCATTTTCAGAAGATTGCTTCCGGCGCGGCAGGTGTGGCGCTGGCGGGGGCGAGCGGCGCCGGTGCGAGCGATGAGGGTGGCCCGGCAGAAGGGCTGGCGCGGGGGACTGCGCAGGGGCAGGGCGGCAATTCACGCGCTCAGGCTGCGGGCGCGGCGCCGCGCGGGCGGGCTGGCGCGCCCGTGCCGCAGACGATATCCGCAGACGCGCCCACGAGCACCGCACTCTACGAGAAATTGACAACATGGAACTTCGGCAAGCTCCCGGAGTTGCTGGAGATTCGTCGTGGTGGGCAGACGCTGTTCGGCTATCCGGCGCTGGTGGATCGCGGCACGCATTGCGACGTCGAGGTGTTCGATTCGCCCGACGAAGCCGCGCGCATTCATCGGGCGGGGCTGCGCCGGTTGTTCGCGCTGCAGTTGAAGGAGCCGATCAAGTATCTGGAGAAGAATCTGCCGGGCTTGCGCGAGATGGCGATGCAGTTCATGCCGCGCGGCACTCAGGAAGAGTTGCGCGATCAGTTGGTGGACACCGCGCTGGACCGTGCCTGTCTGCAGGACCCCTTGCCCGCGGACGATGTATCGTTCCATACGCGCCGCGATGAGGGGCGCAGCCGCCTGACGCTGCTGGCGCAGGAAATTGCGCGCCTGGTGGGACAGATCCTCGGCGAATACGCGAGCGTCAGCAAGAAGCTGGTGCAGGCGAAGCCGTTCGCGGCGGCGTATGCGGACATGCAGAACCAGCTCGACGCGCTGATCGGCAAACGCTTCGTGATCGACACACCCTATGCGCAACTGGCGCACTTCCCGCGTTACCTGAAAGGGATGGCGCTACGGATCGACAAGCTGAAGGCCGACCCGGCCCGCGACGCGCGCCAGTTTGCCGAATTTCACCCGTTGCTGCAGAACTACCAGCGCGCGCTGGCGCAACGTGGCGGCGTGATGGATGCGCGGCTGCTGGAATTCCGCTGGCTGCTGGAGGAGTTGCGGATCTCGCTGTTTGCGCAGGAGTTGCGCACGCCGATGCCGGTTTCGGTGAAGCGGCTCTACAAGGTGTGGGAGTCGATGCAGCGGTGAGGGTTTTGAGTCGGATGCTTGACGCAAGGGCGGTTCTTTAATCGCTCGCCTTCATGCTGCCGGCCGGCGTGTCGTGATCGACGCCGGAAACCGTCGCGAAATTGCCGAAGCCGCGCGGGTTAGGGCCTGCGCGGCGGACGCGATATGCGCCTGAACTTCAGCAATGCGCCGTGATCACATGGGCCTGCGCGTCATGTGCGATGAAATGGCGCGCCAACCGTCCGGCTGCTTTGCATAAATGTCGGTGAAGACGAACTTGGTCGCTAAGGCGCCCGGACCGGACGAGTAGTAATTCACGCCCGTGACGACGGCGATATTGTCGTGCACGCTGACCTCGACCTGATCAAGCGACTGAGACGCACCAGCGGGCAACCCGGGGGCCGCGAGGACGTCGGCTTTGCTGCGGCGTATGCCGTTGGGCGAGACTTCGACGTAGGAGTCGTCAAGCACTTTATCCAGTACGGCCGTGTTGTGACTGGAGGCGGCGCTGGCCCAGGCTTGTTCGAGGGCGACGAGGGCGGCTTCGTCTGACGTGGCGGCATATGAACAGGGTACGACCGCCGAGAGAAGCAGAGCCAGAGTGGTCAGAATGGTGGCGCGTTTCATAACTATTCCTTGTTGAAAGTTCATTCAGGCACGGTACCGGGCCGCCGGATCTGCTGAGCGCTCTTGCATGCAAACGGACAACACGTCACGGACGGTTGAGCGTGTGTTTCGCTCGGGGGCGGGTACGTCTATTCCATCATCGCGTTGAAGCAAACCAGGTTCAGGCGATAGTCTGGATTTTCCCGGCGACGCGCGAATTCCTCTATAAGACTATTCTTAAAAATGCCTGAGTAGATTGTCAAAAATCCCATTGTTTTTTCCGTTTAATACAACCGATTTTTTATCGGCTCCGGTTAGTGGTTTTGTCCAGTCGGAATAATCCTAAATGCGGATTCGTCAGCCGGATTGACCTCAGTTTTGTCCCTTGATTGTAAGGTTTTTGTTAATAAATCGTGATCCTCGGAACGGCGCCAAATGTTGCTGAAATGTGCCTGCGCCCGCCGGTATTGGTGCCTGCCTGTAGGGAGGTTTGATGCGTCTGTGGTCTTTTAAGAATCATCCCATTTAAGCACCTCTCGGCCAAATCTATATTCGGATTATCGGCCGAAGGGTTAGTGAGATAGTTCGCAAGTTCCTGTTCATACGAGCGCTTTTTCATCCTTCGGTAACCCCCTGATCTGCTTGCTGCGCGAACGCCAATCGTCCGCAAATCAGACTGTTATCAAACGTTCTACAGGATGAAACCGTGAACAAGACTTACAAAACCGTTTGGAATGAAACAACCGGCACTTATGTGGCCGCGTCGGAAACGGCGAAGAGCCGTGGGAAGAAGAGCACGAGCAAGAAGGTATTGGCGCTTGCGCTGTTGGCAGCAGGTGTGGGCGGGATGGCCGACGCAAACGCGGGTGCGCTCGATGGCGGGACTGTGGTCAAGTCGACTCAGGAAGCCATTGGCACCGGGGCCGCGGTGACGGCGAACACCAACGATAACGGGACGGGCGTCGCCATCGGGAGTAACGCGACCTCGTCCGGAAGCTATTCGACTGCTATTGGCGGGGGTAGCCTCGCTGCGGGCGGACAGAGTACAGCCTTGGGCGTCTGGGCCAACGTCCAGAGTGGTGCCATAAATGGCGTTGCGATCGGCTTCAATACAAGCGTTACAGGGAGCGGGGCTACGGCGGTGGGCTCACAGTCGAAAGCGTCTGGCGTGAGTTCGGTCGTACTTGGCGATTATTCGTCCGCATCGGGCGGCGGCGCCGCGACGGTTGGCTCGAACGCAACGGCTTCGGGGGCGAGCTCCGTGGCGATTGGCTATGTAGCGATGTCGTCGGGGGATAATGCGGTGGCGCTCGGCTATGCAGCGTCGTCGGGGGGAAATAGTGCGTTGGCGATCGGCTATGCAGCGACGTCGGCGGGGACGAGTGCGGTGGCGCTTGGTTATGCAGCGACGTCGTCGGCGTCGGGTGCGATGGCGCTCGGTAACGCGGCGGCAGCAAGCGGCGCCAACTCGATAGCGCAAGGTAACGCTACGGTGGCAAGCGGGACTTCGGCCGACGCATTCGGTGCGAATGCCCAGGCGACAGGGAACAATTCCAATGCTATCGGCGGTGATTCCGTTGCGAGCGCGACGGGCGCTGACGCATTCGGTAATACTGCCACCGCCAGCGCGACCGCGTCATTGGCGCTGGGCCATAATGCCACGGCAAGTGCGGTGAACTCGGTGGCGCTGGGCGCGTATTCGACGACGACGGCAAACCTGTCGGCACCGGGTTACAACCCGGGTACGTCCACGCTGTCGGGTACGGCTTCGACGGCCAACGGTGAAGTGTCGGTGGGTTCGGCAGGCGCCGAGCGTCGCATCACGAACGTGGCAGCCGGCGCGGCGCCCACGGACGCAGTGAACGTGAGCCAGCTGATGTCGGAAGACGCTAAGGTGAACACGGTTAACAACAACGTGAACAACCTGAGCAACAATGTCAACAACATTGCGGGCAACGTCACCAACATCGCTGGTAATGTCACCAACATCAACAATACGGTGAACAACATCACCAACGGTGGTGGCATCAAGTACTTCCACACGAACTCGACGCTGGCGGACTCCTCGGCGACGGGTACGGATGCAGTGGCGATTGGCGGTGCAGCATCGGCCTCGGCAGCGAACTCGGTAGCCCTGGGCTCGGGCTCGACCACGACGGCCAACCTGTCGGCACCGGGTTACAACCCGGGTACGTCGACGCTGTCGGGTACGGCTTCGACGGCCAATGGTGAAGTGTCGGTAGGTTCGGCAGGCAAGGAACGTCGCATCACGAACGTGGCAGCCGGTGCGGCACCCACGGATGCAGTGAACGTGAGCCAGCTGATGTCGGAAGACGCGAAGGTGAACACGGTCAACAACAACGTGAACAACCTGAGCAACAACGTCAACAACATTGCGGGCAACGTCACCAACATCGCGGGCGACGTCACCAACATCAGCAACACGGTGAACAACATCACCAACGGTGGTGGCATCAAGTACTTCCACGCAAATTCGACGCTGGCGGATTCGTTGGCGACGGGTACGAACAGCCTGGCAGCAGGCCCGGCAGCGGTGGCGAGCGCCACCAACGCAGTCGCACTGGGCAATGGTGCGAGCGCGGGTAAGTGCCGCGACGGATGGGGCGTGAGTCCCGTCCGTCAGCCGGACATGCCTTGACTTTAACCGGAGGCACGCTCTTGTCCATGGCATACGTGGCAAGAGCGCCGCTTCGATGACGGAATTTGTGAAAATGAAAGCAACTCTCTTTAAATATCTCCGCGCGCCCTTGCTCGGCGCATTTATGACCGGCCTTGCTGCGTGTACCACGCAGTCCGGACCGACTTATACGCTTCACGCGGTTAATTCGCCGAACCAGCAGGCGCCGACTTACCGGGTGAGCTGTCTGGGTCTCTTCGAAAGCTCGAACAGTTGCGTGCGTGTGGCCGAGGAAACCTGTAAGACTCAGCCGGTGACGTGGCTGCAAACGATCGACGGTGTGAGCGACGCCGCACCGAAGAACAATCCGCGTGAAATGACCTTCATGTGCGGTAAGCCGGTTGTGCAGGAACCTGTCGCGCAACCCGTTCCGCAGCCGGTTCCTCAGCCGCAAGTAGAACAGCCGGCGCCGCAGCGTCAATTGCTGCTGCAAGGCAACGCGAATTTCGCAACCGATAGCGCCGTGCTCAGCCCGATTGCAAAGAGCAACCTCGATCACTTTATGAAAGTGGACCAAGGTCTCAATCTGCGTCGCGTGACGGTGATGGGGTATACCGACAATACAGGTTCGGAAGCTCATAACCTGAAACTGTCCGAGGCTCGTGCTGCAGCAGTCGTGCAATATCTGCGCGACGGCGGCCTCCACGCCGATCAGTTCGTCGCTCGAGGCTTGGGCAGTGCGGATCCGGTCGCGTCGAATGCGACGGCCGAAGGCCGCTTGCAGAACCGCCGCGTCGATGTCCGCGTGTTCACCGAATAAGCAACAACGCATTGTTTGACCATGAAGGCCTGCCGTCGAGCAGGCCTTTTTTATACGGGTCTTCCTGAATCAGGATGCAAAGCCGAAGGCGGGGCGTGGTCAGGGCAATAACCTGGGCCGGTAGTGCTCGCCGACGGCAGCGGCGAGGTTGTTCGGCAGCGCGAGCGGTAAGCGCATCGACAAATGGCATGTGAAAACGCCGCGACCGGCACCTGGATTACATCTCAGGCCGGTCGCGGCGTTTTGGGTGCGCGCGCTATCTGCAATGCCGCTGCGCGGCTTTTGCTGCGCTGACTTACGCTTTATTGCCCTGCTTCACCAGCTTCAGGACCTGCTCGCCGAAGGCTTCCGGACGGCCTTCGAAAATGCGTTTCACGGCATGCGTGTCAATCAGTTGGCGGCGCAGCGCTTCGCGCTCATCGTGGTTGTTGGCAAGACGCACGGCGGCCTCCACGTATTCGTCTACCGAATGAGCGGTCAGCCACGACGGTAGACCCGCGCGCGCGAAGAGACCGCTGTCGATATGCTCGAAGACTTCGCGGCCGCATAGGTTGATGCCTGGCAGACCGACCGTGAACGAATCGACAATCCCATTCGTGTTGCCGAACGGGAATGGGCTCACGAACATGTCCAGCATGTTGACGACTTCCAGATAGACCGGATAGCCCAGCGAGCCGTAAACATACGCGCACGATTCCGGCAGCGTCTGGTGCAGCATCCGTCGCAGATAGGCGAGTTCGATGCCGTCGCTCCACGACGTCATGAAGTGGAACGTCACCGGCATGGGCGACTTGCGCACGATCTCGTGGCAGGCTTCGAGAAAGCGCGGATTGAGCTTCATCGCGCTCGCGGTCACCGCGATCCGCACGGTTTCGCGGCGCGGCGGCACGGACGGCGTGACACTTTTGATCAGCATGGACGGCACGTAAGGCTGGCCGTCTTTCGGCAGACGCATCAATTTTTCGCTGAAGCACGCGGGATCGCCGACGAAATCGTCTTCGACACTGACGTAATCGATCATGCCGGAATGCATTGTTGCGGGGTGGCCGAGGCCGGCGATCTGCAGCGGCGCGAAGCGCAGATTCGAGACGAAGATGGTGTATGTGAACATGCCGACACTCGGCATGTACAACACTTCAGGATGATGTTCGTTGGCGAAATCGAACAGCTGCTTCATGCAGTCGCCGACGAACTCGTCGTGCTCGAACGGAATGAATCGGTCGAAGATGGCCCGGCCTTTTTCATCCACATGCTCCGCCGCACCGAACGCGACTACTTCGAAATGCTCGCGGGCCGCGAGCATGGTGCGCGAATGCGTGCGATAGATCGAATGGCCACCGGTGAACCATTCCAGCACAACTATCATCAGCGGCTTCTTTCCTTTCTCGCGCTTCGGCCACGTCGAGAAATCGGGTTCGAGTTCCATCAGGCCGAGCGACTTCATTTTTCTGCGCACGAGGGCGTTGATGCCTCGCTTGACGTCGTGCCGCTTCGGCGATTCCGCGTAGCTGCAATACATGTACGCCGCACAGACCGCGAGGCTCGGCAGGTCGTCGAGATCCTCGATCGCATCGAGCGCGCGCGGCAGCCATTCGATCATGCGTTCACGCTTTTCATGCGCGGCCGGCGAAACGACGACGGCCGCCGCCAGCAACGACATGCCGAGGCTGATCGCGAACACCGGGTCGGACTTGGCAAGCGCGGCCAGATCGATGTCGAAAGTCGACTCCGACGTGTATAACAACAGCTGCTTGGTGATCAGATTGTGCGTGTCTACGAGCGTGGGTTCGGCCGGCGCGCGCTCGATCAGCGCGCGAACGATGTGATCGGTGTTGCGGTAGTGTGTTGCGCCGAACAGGTTCCTCAGCCACCAGCGTGCCTCGGCAATCTGCGAAAACTGATGGTCCGTGAAGTTGAAATGCGGATCGCTGAGGAGCGTGGTGATGGTGTCGCAGATGCGGGTGGTGAACGCCTCCGATGCAGCGTTGCGTGGATCGTCGGGTGCAGTCCGCGCGAACCGCTCGTCGCCGAGTGTGCCGCGGTTGCTCGCCAGTGTGTTGAGCAACGCGACGAATTGTTCATGCGCTGCGGCGTAGTCGCGCGATTGAACGGCGGATTCGAAATGATCGATAGAAAATTCGGTGCGTTCGGGTTCGGTGTTCATAGCGGCGATTGTGACTGGCGCGCCTTCGTGCGACTGCAAGCGCATGTTGAATAAATGACGGCGGGTGAATCGGATTCCGAAACAATCTGCGCGATTGGTACGAGATCCAAGGACTCGCTTCGATGCAGGAAATCGTTCATAGACGGGGTTAATCGATGGGAGCAGATTATCTCGAATTTGAGCCCGGCTGCATTTAGGACTGTTCTTATTATGGTTGACGGAACCTGAAGCCGCCAGGCCAATCGTCTGAGGCTCGCAAGCCCAACAGGCTGGCGTGATATTGGCCTTAAGCGCCGCGCGGGGAGGCTGCACCGCGCAGAATTCGCTGCGCCCGCTGCACGTAAAAAAACGCGACGCCGACTGGAGGTATCGGCGTCGCGCAAAAGATGCAGGTCTGCCCAGACCTGCATCCACTCGCTGCTACCCGCTATGAGCTCTAATGAGCCCCTTTAAGTCCCGGTAAGTTCCGTTGCTTACCAGTGCATCCCGGCGCCAATCGATGCGCCGAATTGACCACGTGAATCACTGGTGCCTTGCACCTTGTAGACCCACTTGCCGGTCTCCGACAGTTGCGACACGCCAAGCGCGACCGCGGACTGGCCGGCATACGTGCCGGCCGCGATCGCGACCAGGCCATGACCGGGCAGGACAGCTTGCGGCAGACCCGCCGCAGCCAAGGCCGAGGCCGTGCCGCCGTAGGAATCGCGGCGTGCCGAGCGGATCTGGTCATCGGTATAGCTGTTGGCCTGGCCAACGGCATTGCTCACGGTCGAATTCAACTGGTTGACGTTGACGGCATCCGTGCCTTGCACACCGGCTGCGACGTTGGTGATCTGACGTTCGCTACCCGCTGCACCGACCGATACCGTGTTCGCCCGATCCGCTACCGAGCCTTGGCCCAGCGCCACCGAGTTGTCGGCGCTGGCATTCGCGCCTGCGCCGATCGCCGCTGCGCCGCTACCGCTTGCAACCGAGTTTGCGCCGACTGCGACCGCGTTCGCGCCGCTTGCCAGGGCGTTCGCGCCCGAGGCCACCGAGTGCGTGCCTGTCGATTGCGCGGTTTCGGTGGCGGTGTCGCCATCGGCGCTGAAGAACGGATTGCCGGCGGCTGGCACGATGTTCTGGACCGCACCGCTGATGGCGGCTTCCATCTGGCCGAGATTGACCGCGTCGGTGGCGGCTACGCCGTCGGCGACGTTATGGATCACGGTGCCGCCCGCTGCCGGATCGCCGCCCAGCGTGACGCTGTTCTTGTTGACCGAGCCGTCTGGGTTGCTGTCATATGTGACGGCGCCAGCGGCCGTGGCGGCGGCCTGATTCGCGACCGCGTTCAACTGGTTGACGTTGACCGCGTCGGTGCCTTGGACACCAGGAGCGACATTAGTGATCTGCCGCTCGCTGCCGGCCGAACCGACGGAGACGGTATTGGCGCGGTCGGCTACGGAGCCTTGGCCCAATGCAACGGAGCTGTCGGCAACGGCGCTGGCGCCTTGACCGATGGCGGCGCTGCCGGCGCCGGTTGCCATGGCATTGACGCCGATGGCGGTGGAGGCAGAGCCGCTCGCCGAAGCGCCGAAGCCGACGGCGGTGTCGCCAGTCGACGCAGCCACGGAATTGGCGCCGAGTGCCGTCGAGCCGTCGCCCGCAGCGGTTGCGGCGGTGCCGACGGCGGTTGCCATTGCGCTGGTTGCCGACGAGGAGGCGCCGGTGGCGAGCGCCCCAGTAGCCGAGGCATTGGCGTTGCTGCCCATGGCGACAGCCTGGTCGCCACTGGCGACGGCGTCGTCCGAGCCGTCGGCGGGGCCGCTGGCCTTGAAGTAGTGCACGGCGCTTGCGGTGCCGGCGGTTGCGGCATTCAGCTGGCTTAAATTGACGGCGTCGGTCGCTTGCGTGCCGGCGGCGACATTGGTGATCTGCCGCTCGCTGCCGGCCGAGCCGACGGAGACGGTGTTGGCGCGGTCGGCCACGGAGCCCTGACCCAATGCAACGGAGTTGTCGGCAACGGCGCTGGCGCCTTGACCGATGGCGGCGCTGCCGGCGCCGGTTGCCATGGCATTGACGCCGATCGCGGTGGACGCCGTCCCGCTAGCCGAAGCGCCGAAGCCGACGGCGGTGTCGCCGGTCGATGCAGCCACGGAATTGGCGCCGAGTGCCGTCGAGCCGTCGCCCGCAGCGGTTGCGGCGGTGCCGACGGCGGTTGCCATTGCGCTGGTTGCCGACGAGGAGGCGCCGGTGGCGAGCGCCCCAGTAGCCGAGGCATTGGCGTTGCTGCCCATGGCGACAGCCTGGCTGCCGCTGGCGACGGCGTCATCCGAGCCGTCGGCGGGGCCGCTGGCCTTGAAGTAGTGCATCGTGCCGCTTTGGGCGATGTCGTTCACCTCGGTGCTGATGCTGTTCACCTGGCCACCGATCGTGGTCACCTGGTTAGCAAGGTTATTAACCTGCCCGCTGATGGTCGTGACCTGGCCGTTGACGTTGCTCACCTCCGAGTCGACCGCGCTCAACTGGCTGACGTTGACCGCGTCGGTCGGGGCCGAGCCGGCGGCGACGTTCGTCAGTCGCCGTTCGTTTCCGGAAGAGCCGATCGATACTTCGCCTGCCGCGGTAGCGCCCGAGATTGCCGTGGCGCCGGGGCCGTTCGGCGTGTATGCCGTCGTGCTCAGCACGGCGGTCGTGGTCGAGTTGGCGCCGAGCGCAACGCTGTTGGCGCTTGAAGCACTTGCCTTGTAGCCGAGTGCAGTCGAATTGGCTCCGTCGGCTTCTGCCAGTGTGCCGAGAGCCGAGCCGCCGACGCCATACACCGTGGCCAGATTGCCCACAGCGGTGGCGTAATCGGCTTTTGCCCACGCGGACGAGCCGCCCGCAAACGCGCCGATACCGTTGGTGGTCGCTCCGGCGCCGATCGCCGTCGACGATGTTCCTGCCGCCGACGATGCGCTGCCAATGGCGATTGAAGTGGAGTCCTGTGCAACGGCTCCCACGCCTTCGGCAATGGAGCCCGCGCCGTTCGCGAGCGCGCCGCGGTCAGCGCCAACGCTGATCGGGGCCGCATCGAAATAGTTCTGCGCGAGCGGGTTTTGCGCCTGCGCCAAGCCGTTCGCCATCAATACCGTCGCCGCCAGCACGGCCTGCGCCACCACCAGCTTGCGCGAGATCCCGCGCTTCGTCTTCGAGCGTGCCGTTTCCGACGTAGCGACCCAGGCACCCGTCGTCTCATTCCAAACCGATTTATGAATTCTGTTCATTCTCTAACAAACTCCGCGGTGTTACTCGCGTGGATGGCGTCATTGCAATCTGATCTGGTAACGGTGCCACCGCCCTGATAGGTCGCGCAAAAATTGGCACGCGGACCATGGTTATTCCGTTAGTTGAGGTCTTGCCGATGTTTTTTAGCGTCCAGATCGAATGCGACACGCTCTGGTTTCCACAGGGATTAAGGGCATGGGCGATGATCGACGGCATTCTCAGGCCGGGTGGCGCCGGCCTGATATGAGTTAACTCTTAATTCGTGTCAGCAGGCTTGATTTTGTTTTTAAAAAATTAAATCCATGTTTTAAAATAGGAAAAAATAAAGAAACATCCCATCACTTCTTATTGAATCTGTGAGTGAATAAGAAAATGCGGTTAATACGTCGAATGCGCCGGTTTTAACCTGAGCGCTATAAAAGCAAACCATCCGCGATTGTTTTTGTTGTTTTTCGAATTCGGCCGTGGGTCGGTGAGTCAGGGCCTGCCGGATCGCAGGGAGGGATGGTCCGCGATCAAGCCCCGATTCCTGTTTCTGTCTGCTAGCGCCGGCACCACGATCTACGTCAACCGCGCGTCCTTACAGGCGGGCTACAATGCCCGTTGTTCTCTGAAGCGAGTTTTCATGCGCAAATTTTCTTTACGCGGCCTGGGCCTGACCGCCGGGTTCGCTGCCGGTGCGGCGCTGGTCGCCGCCGCCGGCCTGTTTTCTGAAGCCGCCCACGCCAACAATGTGATCGTGCTCAATTCGGGCGAAGCCACGCTGAGCCTGATCGACGAAGCCACGCATCAGGTGGTCGGCACGGTGCCCACCGGCAAGGAGCCGCATCACCTGATGGCGACGCCGGACAACAGTTCGCTGATCGTCGCCAACTCGGTATCCAACAACCTGATGTACGTCGACCCGAAAACCGGCAAGGTGCAACGCTGGGTCGAAAATATTGAAGACCCGTATCAGATCGGTTTTTCGCCCGATAAAAAGTGGGTGGTGACAACGGGCTTGCGGCTCGACCGTCTTGACATCTACCACTACGACGGCCATGACATGACGCTCGCGAGGCGCCTGCCGCTCGCAGTGATGCCGAGCCATATGGCGTTCTCGAGCGATAACAAGACCGTGTTCGTCACGCTGCAGGTGTCGGGCGAACTGGCGGCCGTCGATCTCGCCACCCAGCAGATCGAGTGGCGGATGAAAGTCGGCAAGGTGCCGGCCGGCCTGTGGATGACGCCGGGCGACAAATATCTGCTGGTCGGCATGACCGGCTCGGATTACGTCGCGGTGGTCGACTGGCGCAACCAGAAGGTCGTCAAGACCATCCAGACCGGCAACGGCGCGCACAACTTCCGCTCGCTGGCCGACGGCAAGCACGTCGCCGTGTCGAACCGGGTGGCCAGCACCATCAGCATCATCGACGAAGACGCGCTCACCAATGTCGGCAACATCACCGGCCTCATGCCGGGGCCGGACGACATGGAGCTGTCGGCCGACAGGCGCTATCTGTGGGTCACGTTCCGTTTTGCGAAGCATGTCGGCATCATCGACCTGACCACGCGCAAGCTGATCGAGACCATCGCGGTGGGCCGCTCGCCGCACGGCATCTACTTCTTCGACCGCGCGCCGGTCACGGCGCCCAACGGCGCATAATCATGGGCGTGCAGCCATCGGATCTCACCGGGCCGCACGCGTTTGCGCACGACGCGGGACGGGCCGTATGTTTCAGATGATCGTTTCCCTGCTCGACGGCCTGGTTTCGGCCGTGCAGACCACGCTGTACGTCGACCTCGTGCAGCCGCTGCTGTTCCGTTTCAACCTGATGGGTTACGACGAAGACACCTACGACAGCCTCTACTGGGTGATCGTCGGCGTCTTCGAGGTGCTGGCCATGTACGCGCTGCTGCGGCCGCTCGAAGCGTGGCGTCCTGCCGAGAAGTGGCCAGACCGCAAGTCGGTACGGGTCGACGTGCTCTACACGTGGATCGCCAAGCTCGGCCTCCTGAACCTGCTGTTCTTTTTTGCACTGCGGCCGCTGTTCGACAACGTCCAGGCATGGTTGCGCCTGCACGACATCGCGAATCTCGACTTCGACAATCTGTGGCCCGGCGTCACCACACAGCCCATCGTTACGTTCCTGATGTATCTGCTGGTGCTGGATTTCGCCGGCTACTGGTATCACCGCTGGCAGCATCGTATCGGCGTGTGGTGGGAACTGCACGCCGTGCACCATAGCCAGCGGCAGATGTCGCTGTGGTGCGACGACCGCAACCATCTGCTCGACGACTTGTTGCAGGCGTCGTTTTTCGCGGCGATTGCGCTGGTGATCGGTGTGCCGCCTTCGCAGTTCGTCGTGCTGGTGGCCGTCACCAATCTTGCGCAGAGCGTCCAGCATGCCAATATCCGGCTGTATTTCGGCTGGCTGGGCGAACGTCTCGTCGTCAGTCCCACGTTCCATCGTCGTCACCACGCGGTGGGCTACGGGCACGAAGGCCTGAAGTACGGCTGCAACTTCGGCGTGCTGTTTCCGTGGTGGGACATGCTGTTCGGCAGCGTCTCGTGGAATCGCGAGGTGGAACCGACCGGCATTCGCGACCAGCTCGACGGCCGCCGCTATGGCGAAGGATTCTGGGCCCAGCATGGCCTGGCGTTCGCACGCATTGCCGGGCGTCTGTCGCACAAAGCGCGCAAATCGCGCAAGACTGCGGACGGCGGCACCGCTTCCCTCTGAACCGCCATCGAGCGGCCAATCATCGCGCCGCCGCGTCTGGCGGCGGGTGGCTTTGCGGCTTTGCGGCAGCGCGGCGGGAGTCACGCCCCAGGCCGCCACTGACGCCCCTACCGGCCACCCCGCGCGTGGTTTATCCTGTGCAGACTTCCGCGCATCACCGGCGCCGCTCCCGGCGCAGCTTGGCGGTTTCGTTTGGTCTTATCGTTTTGCTCACTTGCACTGGCTCGCATGAATGATCTGTTGCGCTCATTTGGGCGCGCGCTCGCAAGCGCGCTTCATCCGCGGATGCTCTGGCTGACCTTCCTGCCGTTTTTTGCGGCCACGGTCGTGTGGGGCGTGATCCTGTGGTTTTCCTGGCAGATGCTGATCGGCACCACGCGCGGCTGGCTCGAAAGCTGGTCGTTCACTACCACGCTTTATCGTCTGTTCGACTGGCTCGGCTTTTCCGCGCTGCATGCGGCGCTCGCGCCTTTCATCGTGATTGCGGTGGCGATTCCGCTGATCGTCGTCACCATCCTGTTGCTGATCGCCACCTTGTCCATGCCGGGCGTGATCCGCCATTTGTCCGCGCGGCAGTTTGCCAGCCTGGAAATGCGTCGCGGCGGAACGTGGTACGGTAGTCTGGCGCAAGCGCTATGGACGACGCTGATCTGCCTCGTGCTGCTGGTCGTGACGCTGCCGCTGTGGCTGATTCCGCCGTTCTTCGCGCTGATTCCGCCGCTGCTGTGGGGCTGGCTCACGTACCGCGTGATGACCTACGACGCCCTCGCGCTGCACGCGAGCCGCGACGAACGGCGCGCGCTGGTGCGGCGCTACCGTTTGCCGCTGCTCCTGATCGGCGTCGCGAGCGGCTTGCTCGGTTCGCTGCCGACGCTGATCTGGGCCACGTCGGTCTGGCTGATTGTGCTGTTCCCCGTGATCACCGCCGTGACGATCTGGATCTATGCGTTCATCCTCGTCTTTTCGGCGCTGTGGTTCGGCTATTACTGTTTGCGCGCGCTGCAGCGCATGCGCGCGGAAGAGCAAGGCGCCCGCCACGCGGCGCCGGTGGTTCCCTACTGAATTTATCTGCGAGGCCGCAATGGCATTTGGCGTCATCATCATCGGCGACGAAATCCTCTCGGGCAGACGTGTCGACAAGCACCTGCCGAAGGTCATCGAACTTTTGACCGCGCGCGGTCTGTCGCTTGGCTGGGCCGAGTACATCGGCGACGAACCGGAGCGCATTACGGCCACCTTGCGCCGCACCTTTGCCTCGGGCGACATCGTGTTCTCGACGGGCGGCATCGGCGCGACGCCGGACGATCACACGCGCCAGTGCGCCGCCGCCGCGCTCGGCGTGCCACTCGCCTTGCATCCCGAGGCGGCGGATCTGATCCGCGAGCGGATTCGCGAGACGCATCCAGTCAATTCCCCGAACCCGGTGGATTTCAATTCACCGGATAACCTGCACCGTCTCAACATGGGAACGTATCCGCAGGGCGCGTCCGTCATTCCGAACGGCTACAACAAGATTCCGGGCTTTTCGGTGGGCGACCATCATTTCGTGCCGGGCTTTCCAGTGATGGCGTGGCCTATGATCGAATGGGTGCTGGACACGAAATACGCGCATCTGCATCACGCCATGCCGCACGCGGAAAAGTCCCTGCTGGTGTTCGAGCTGCCGGAATCGACGCTGACGCCGCTGATGGAAAAGATCGAGCATGATTTCCCCAGCGTGCGCGTATTCAGTTTGCCGAGCGTCGGCGACGCGGAGCGCGGCGGCATTTATGCGCGGCGTCACATCGACCTGGGCGTGAAGGGTGAACCCGAAGCCGTGGCCGCCGCGTTCGTGAAGCTGCGCGAGGGCGTGCATCTGCTGGGCGGCGACATCGTCGAGCCGGAAGCGGCTGCCGCTGCTGCCGTGGCGGGTAAGGCGCGCAGCTGAAGCAGGCTTTGACGGCGCTCAGGTGGCGCTAACGCGGCGCCGAGGTGGCGACATCGCCATGTCACATCGCGCGCCGACGATGCAGTCAATGTGTCGCCGGCGCGGTCTGTTCAGGAAAGCATGCGTCAGCCACCCTGACGCAGCACGACGCTTACCGGGCCGCGCCCTGAAGCGATCTTCTTCGGAGCAGACGGACTTAAGCCCCGATCCACGGCAACCCGCGAAAACACCAGCCCGAGACTGTCTTCCGATGCCCCTGGCCGTCCTTGTCGCCTTCAAAGCCCTCCAGCAGATCGAACGCCTTCGTGAAACCGGCCTGCGCCGCGGCCACGGCGGCGAGCTTGGAGCGCGCGGCGCTGCGGCACAGAAACAGCACCGGCGTATCGGCGCCGGCGGCCTGGCTCAATTGCTGGATGAATTCCTGGTTCGGTACCGCGCCCGGATAACGGGTCCACTCGACATGGGCATATTGGCCGTCGCCGATCACCGGCCGGCCGACCCAATCCAGTTCCGCGCGCGTGCGCACGTCGACGAGACGGGTAGCCGGGTCCAGTTGCAGAAGCTCGAAAGCCTCGGCGGGCGACAGCGCGCCCGCGTAGGGCAACTGGTTGTCGAGGCGGCGCTTTTCGGCCTGGGCATACAACTGTTCGAGCGTGCTCATGACAGCAAATCTCCTGGGGACCAAATGAGCATTTTAGCGCGGCGGGCTCGTCGCGCGTGCCGCGCCGCGGTCGTGCGCCAGGTTGAGCAGCCAAGGCCGGAATGCGCCAAAATAGTGCAAAATGAACCGTCTGCCCCAATACGGGGATTCGGCCAACTGAGCATTTCGCGATCGCCCCATTATGGTGCGTCGGCGACGACAAACGGGGTCCGTTCACGCCGTCCGGGGTGCGGCGATTCCCCGCAAACGCGCGTGGCGATAAGCCTTTGCGCCGGGTTGGCGCATACATGGCACAGAAGCTGCTTATTTGGTGCCGATCGATTCGATCACCGGCATTCTGGCGTCTGCTTCGGGATTCCCGACGAGACTTCACCAAGGTTTGCGGAAATGCGAGCTAGACGTGCCGGGACGGGTCAGCTAGATTTGGGCGGCGGCTCAATCCGCCGAATTCGTTAATCAGGAGATAGGTTATGAGTAAATCCGTGGCCGACGTCATGCAAATCGTCAAGGACGAGGACGTCAAGTTTGTCGACTTCCGTTTCACCGACACGCGCGGCAAAGAGCAACACGTTTCGGTGCCGGTGTCGGCATTCGACGAAGACAAGTTCGAGAGCGGCCATGCGTTTGACGGTTCATCGATTGCCGGCTGGAAGGGCATCGAAGCGTCGGACATGCTGCTCGTGCCGGACGCCGACACGGCCTTCATCGACCCGTTCTATGAAGAGTCGACCCTCGTGCTGACTTGCGACGTGGTCGAACCGGCCGACGGCAAGGGCTACGAGCGCGACCCGCGTTCGCTGGCAAAGCGCGCGGAAGCCTATCTGAAGAGCACGGGCCTCGGCGACACCGCTTACTTCGGTCCGGAACCCGAATTCTTCATTTTCGACTCGGTCCAGTGGAACACGGACATGTCGGGCTGCTTCGTGAAGATCGGCTCGGAAGAAGCACCGTGGTCGGCAGGCAAGGAATTCGAAGGCGGCAACACCGGCCATCGTCCGGGCATCAAGGGCGGCTACTTCCCGGTCGCGCCGGTCGACTCGTTCCAGGACATCCGTTCGGAAATGTGTCTGCTGCTCGAACAGATCGGCATTCCGGTTGAAGTGCATCACCACGAAGTCGCAGGCCAGGGCCAGAACGAAATCGGCACCAAGTTCTCGACGCTGGTGCAACGCGCCGACTGGACGCAGCAACTGAAGTACATCGTCCACAACGTCGCGCACACCTACGGCAAGACGGCGACCTTCATGCCGAAGCCGGTGGTCGGCGACAACGGTTCGGGCATGCACGTTCACCAGTCGATCTGGAAAGACGGCCAGAACCTGTTCGCAGGCAATGGCTACGCCGGTCTGTCGGAATTCGCGCTGTTCTACATTGGCGGCATCATCAAGCACGCTCGCGCGCTGAACGCCATCACGAACCCGACGACGAACTCGTACAAGCGTCTCGTGCCGCACTTCGAAGCACCGGTCAAGCTGGCTTACTCGGCACGCAACCGTTCGGCTTCGATCCGCATTCCGCACGTGAGCAATCCGAAGGGCCGCCGTATCGAAACGCGCTTTCCGGATCCGATGGCGAATCCGTACCTGTGCTTCTCGGCACTGATGATGGCAGGTCTCGACGGCGTGCAGAACAAGATCCACCCGGGCGAAGCCGCTGACAAGAACCTGTACGACCTGCCGCCGGAAGAGGATGCAAAGATCCCGACCGTGTGTGCCGGCCTCGACCAGGCGCTCGAAGCGCTCAACAGCGACCGCGAGTTCCTGACGCGCGGTGGCGTGTTCACGGATGCGATGATCGACGCATACCTGGGCCTGAAGGAAGCCGAACTGCAACGTGTGCGCATGACCACGCACCCGGTCGAGTTCGAACTGTACTACTCGCTGTAAACGGCGATGGCGCTTCGTCGCGCGAGTGGCGAGGCGCGACGCCCGACGCTCGTGACTGATTGAATGCGGGTCACAAAGGGACGGCGGCGCCGTCCCTTTTTTGTTGGAGCAGTGCCAACGTTTGCGATGCCGTTTGCGAAGCTGTTCATGACGCGCAGGCGGTCTGCCTTACCACCATCTCTCATCGGCCAGACTGCAAGATGGTTCTGAAGAATTTGATCAAAGCTAGAAAAGGGCATGCCGAGCCGCTGTCGGAAAACGCACAGCTGGTCGATTCCGGCTTGCTGACGGGGTTCGAGGCTTTGCCGACGGTCGTGCTCGTGCTCGACAAGCGCACGCTGCGCGTCGTGTTTGCGAACCCCTCGGCTGAAGCGATGCTCGATCTGTCGCGCCGGCAACTCACGCACATGGCGTGGCCCGAAATCTTCGCGAATTCGGACGAACTGGTCGCGACCATCGCGTCCATTGCCGAACAGCGTTTTCACGCGACTCACCTCGACGCGGTGCTGGAACGTCAGGGCCACGAGCCGCTGCATGTGCACGCGATCGTCGGTTATCTGGAAGGCGCGCCGGACTATGTGCTGCTGGAGTTGTTCGAAAACGAACGCCATATGCGCACCGACCGCGAAGAGCGCATCAACGACCTGACCGCGGTCAACAAGCAACTGATCCGCAATCTCGCGCACGAAATCAAGAATCCGCTCGGCGGCATTCGCGGCGCGGCGCAATTGCTGGAGTTCGAACTGGGTGTGCGCGAGCGCGACGAGTTGCGCGAGTACACCCAGGTCATCATCAAGGAATCGGACCGCCTGCAGACGCTGGTGGACCGCTTGCTGGAGCCGCACCGTCATCCGCATATCGTCGGCGACGTGAATATTCACGAGGTGTGCGAGCGCGTGCGCGCCGTGATCCTCGCGGAGTTTCCGCGCGGCCTGACCGTCGAGCGCGACTACGACGTGAGCGTGCCGGATCTGCGCGGCGACAAGGAACAGCTGATTCAGGCCGTCCTCAATATTGTCCGTAATGCAGCGGAAGCGCTGCGCGAACGGATCTCGCAAGGGGATGCGCGCATCGAATTGCGCACGCGCGTGGCGCGCAAGATCACCATTGCAAAACGTTTGTGCAAGCTGGCATTGGACTTGCATATCATCGACAACGGACCCGGCATTCCAGAAGATATCCGCGACCGTATTTTTTATCCGCTCGTTTCGGGGCGCGACGATGGCAGCGGTCTGGGTCTCACGCTCGCGCAGACTTTCGTGCAGCAGCACGACGGGCTGATCGAAGTGGAGAGCCGTCCGGGCCACACCGAGTTTCAGATTTTGCTGCCGCTCGACTGCTAATACCACATGCGTCACAAGCGCACCTAAAGACTTCTGACCTACCATATGAAGCCGATCTGGATAGTAGACGACGATCAATCGATTCGCTGGGTGCTCGAAAAGGCACTCGCCCGTGAAAACTTCGCGACGCGCAGCTTCGCGAACGTGCGCGACGCGGCAGCCGCGCTCGATCATGACAGCCCGCAGGTGCTGGTCTCCGACATCCGCATGCCCGGCGGTTCAGGCCTCGAATTGCTGCAGACGGTGCGCGACAAGCTGCCGGGCCTGCCGGTCATCATCATGACCGCGTTCTCGGATCTCGACAGCGCCGTGGCCGCGTTTCAGGGCGGCGCCTTCGAATATCTCGCCAAGCCGTTCGACGTCGACAAGGCCGTCGAACTGATTCGCCGCGCCGTCGACGAAAGCATGCGCGGCGAGCAGACGTGGGACGAACGCGTCGCCGATGCACCGGAAATGCTCGGCCAGGCGCCGGCGATGCAGGACATGTTTCGCGCCATCGGCCGCCTGTCCCATTCCGCGGCAACCGTGCTCATTACCGGCGAATCAGGCACCGGTAAGGAACTGGTGGCGCGCGCCTTGCACCGACATAGCCCACGCGCGAACGGTCCGTTCATCGCGCTGAACACCGCGGCGATTCCGAAAGATCTGCTGGAGTCCGAACTATTCGGCCACGAACGCGGCGCCTTCACCGGTGCTCAGGCGATGCGTCAGGGGCGCTTCGAGCAGGCCGAAAACGGCACGCTGTTTCTCGACGAAATCGGCGATATGCCGTTCGATCTGCAGACGCGTTTGCTGCGTGTTCTGTCGGATGGGCAGTTCTATCGGGTCGGTGGGCACAATCCCTTGCGCGCCAATGTGCGGGTGATTGCCGCGACTCACCAGAATCTCGAATCGCGTGTGCGTCAGGGTCTGTTCCGCGAGGACCTGTATCACCGCCTCAACGTGATCCGGTTGCGTCTGCCGGCCTTGCGCGAGCGCAGCGAGGACATTCCGTTGCTCACGCGGCACTTCCTGCAAAAGAGCGCGCGCGATCTCGGCGTCGAACCGAAGCGCGTGTCCGAAGAGGCGCTGACGTATCTCGCCTCGCTGCCGTTTCAGGGCAACGTGCGGCAACTGGAGAATCTCGCCAACTGGCTGACCGTGATGGCGCCGGCGCAGACCATCGAGATCAAGGATTTGCCGCCCGATCTGATGCCGGCGCAGGCAGGCCTCGCCGACATTTCCGCCAGCGGCGTGTTGACGGTCGATACGGCCGGCGGCGCGGCGGGGCAGGGCGCGGCGAACGGCGCCGCGCTGGCCTCGCATGCGCCGGCGATGCCGGGCATGCCCGTCGCGGGCGCTGTCAGCGCCTGGGAAAACGGGCTGCGCACCGAGGTCGCACGCATGCTGCGCGAGAACTCGGCTGACGTAATGGACGAACTCGCGCGGCGTTTCGAAGCCGCGGTGATTCGCGAGGCGCTCGATTTCACGCGCGGGCGCAAGGTCGAAGCCGCCGAGCGGCTGGGCATTGGCCGCAACACGATCACGCGCAAGATTCAGGAACTCAATCTCGAGCCCTGAA
This sequence comes from Paraburkholderia sp. BCC1885, assembly GCF_900996235.1. GTDB lineage: Bacteria > Pseudomonadota > Gammaproteobacteria > Burkholderiales > Burkholderiaceae > Paraburkholderia. The sequence continues at coordinate 205,785 of NZ_CAAJGM010000208.1, read as the reverse complement.
GGAGTTTTGAACGAAGGCACGATGCGCGTCATCGGCGCTTTGCGGGCGTCGTAACTGAACAAGGCATAATCGACCTTGTTCAGTTACGACGCCTACCATGCCAGCTTCCGCTTCGAGTTCGTTTTCCGGGCCGCTCTGGCCGCAATCTCCCGATCCTTTCCTGTCGCTCGAGTCGCTCGACGACCCGGCCGCGATGGCCTGGGTCGAGCAGCAGAACGCCCGCACGCGCGCTGCATTTTCGAGTGGAGCGCGCTGCGAGTCGCTCACGCAAAAACTCGCCGCCGCTTATCTGCCGCGCGAGCGGCCGGTGATTCCGGACCGCTGGCAAGACTGGGCTTACGACCTGTGGCAGGACGAGCACAATCCCAAAGGCATCTGGCGCCGCACGTCGTGGGCGAGCTGGCGCAACGGCACGCCGGCCTGGCAGAACCTGCTCGACTTCGATGCGCTCGGCGCGGCGGAGGGCACGCCGTGGGTCTGCGTCGAACTCGACATCCTCTATCCCGACGGCGACCGCGCGCTCGTCACGCTCTCGCCGGGCGGCTCGGATGCGGTGGTGGTGCGGGAGTTCGATATCGACGCCCTGCGTTTCGTCGATGCGGGCTTTGCCATCCCCAAAGCCGGCAAGCACACGATCTCATGGATCGACCGCGACACGGTGTATGCCGGCTGGGACAAGGGCGGCAAGACGCTGACGCGCTCGGGTTATCCGCGTGAAGTGCGACGCTGGACGCGCGGCACGGCGTTGACCGCAGCGCCGGTGGTGTTTCGCGGCGAGTTCGACGACATCAGCGTCGATGCGAACTACGATCCGATCGATCTGCGCCATACGGTCGTGCGCAGTGTCGACTTTTTCGATTCCGAAACGTTCTACCTGGATGCCGCCGGCGCGTGGCAGCGCTATGACGTGCCCGAGCATGTCGCGGTGAGCGGCTGGGAAGGCTGGCTGATGTTCGAGCCGCGTCTCGACTGGGCATGCGGCGACGCGCGCTATCCGGGCGGCGCGCTGCTGGCGATTCGCGAGCAGGCCTTTTTCGCGGGGGACCGGCGTTTTGTCGCGCTCTTCACGCCGAATGCGCAGACCTCCGCATGCGATTGGACCCACACGCGCAACCATCTGATCGTCTCGTATCTGGATGACGTGCAGAGCAAGACGGTGCTGTGGCAAGCGCGCCGCGCCGATGCTGCCTCTGCTTCTGTTTCCGATGCGGGCGGCTGGCAGTGGTCGTCGCGCGAGTTTCCGGCGCGTGCGACTTCGCAGGTCGATGTGTCGCCCATCGAGCCGACGCTCAACGACGAGGTGTTTGTCGACGTCGACGATTATCTGCAGCCCCCCGAATACTGGCTCGCCGATCTGGCGAAGGAGCCGCTCACGGAGTGGGAATTGCTCGATCGCTGGCCGACCCAGTTCGACGCGACGCCTTACGCGGTGAAGCGCAGCCACGCGCGCTCCGCCGATGGCACGCGCGTGCCGTACACGGTGATCGGCCCGTGCACGTTGCTCGAGGCATCGTCGCAAGCGGAACGGGCGAGCGGCGCGCGCCCGTGTCTTCTGACCGGCTATGGCGGTTTCGCGATTCCGCTCACGCCGAGCTATCTGACCGGGCCGGGCATCGGCTGGCTCGCGCAGGGCAGTATGTTCGTGGTCGCGCATATCCGCGGCGGTGGAGAGTTCGGCACCGAGTGGCATCTCGCGGCCCAGGGCGAAAACCGCCAGCGCTCCTTCGACGATTTCATCGCGGTGGCGCAGGCGCTGATCGACGATGGCATGACTACCGCCGCGCAGCTAGGTATCAAGGGCGGCAGCAATGGCGGCCTGCTGGTGGCGGCGTGCATGGTGCAGCGGCCCGAGCTGTTCGGCGCCGTAGTGTGCGAAGTGCCGCTGCTCGACATGAGCCGCTATCACCTGCTGCATGCGGGCGCGTCGTGGATCGACGAGTATGGCGATCCGGACGAACCCGGCGAGGCACGCGTGCTCGCCGCTTACTCGCCGTATCACCAGGTGCGGGCCGGCGTGACGTATCCGCCGGTGCTGTTCACGACTTCAACGAGCGATGACCGCGTCCATCCCGGACACGCGCGCAAGATGGTGGCGCGCATGCAGGCGCAGGGCGCGGAGCGCGTCTGGTATCGGGAGAACACCGACGGCGGCCACGGCGGCGGCTCCGACGAACTGGAGCAGGCCGTTCATGATGCGATGGTGTATGAGTTTTTGTGGAGCTGTGTGGGCGGCTGATCAGCCGACTTGTGCGACCACCGGTGCGTGGTCCGACGGCTGTTCCCACTTGCGCGGCACCTTGTCTACTTCACACGAGGTACAGATGGCGGCGAGCGGCTCGGACAACAGGATGTGGTCGATGCGCAGGCCCGCATTGCGGCGAAACGCCATCATCCGGTAGTCCCACCATGAGAACACTTTCTCCGGGTGCTCGAACATCCGGAAGGAATCGACCAGCCCCAGCCCGACGAGGCGGATGAACTCGGCGCGCTCTTCGGGCGACACGAGGTTCTGTCCTTCCCAGGCCTTCGGGTCGTGGACGTCGCGGTCTTCCGGGGCGATGTTGTAGTCGCCGAGCAGTGCGAGCTTGGGATAATGCTTGAGTTCGTCCGCGAGCCAGTCGTGCAGCGCTTCGAGCCAGCGCAATTTATAGGCGAACTTGTCGGTGCCGGGCGCCTGGCCGTTGGGGAAGTAGGCCGAGATCACGCGCACGCCCTCGATGGTCGCGGCAATCACGCGTTGCTGCGGATCTTCGAAGCCGGGAATATTGCGCACGATGGTGGTTTCGTCGACAGTGAGGCCGTCGCGTACCAGAATGCCCACACCGTTATAGGTCTTCTGGCCGGCGAACCAGCTCCGGTAACCCTTTTCCTCGAGTTCGGCGCGCGGGAATTTGTCGTCGGTCAGTTTGAGTTCCTGCAGGCACAGGATGTCGGTCTGGCTCGTCGCGAGCCAGTCGATGACGTGCTGCTGGCGCACTTTGAGCGAATTGACGTTCCAGGTGGCGATTTTCATCGGCGTTTCTCTTTGATGTCAGGTGCTGGGACTACGCCCGGCGGCGCACGCGGGGCGCAACATGCCCGTGCGGGATGATGCCCCGAATCTTACCGCGATCCGGCTATGGCCCAACCGCGGCCCAACCACGGCCCAGCAGCAACGGCACGGCGAGCCGCGGCGGCGATGCGGCGGCCGCGCGCAAAATAAATACCTGGCCCCTTCGTTGCGCAGCGTATAGTGGGCCAACACTCACGCATCGGGGGAATCGTCATGGCAGAACTTTATCCGGCTATCTATAAGGACTTCGAAGTGCATCCGCTGGTGTTCTCGCGGGAATTCGACAAGTTCGACGGCCACAAGCGCCATGCCGAAGGTTATGACGTCGCGGTGCGGGTCTGCCGCCCAGGCGCGATCAGCGGTTCGAAGGCGAGCCGGGTGTTTCGGCTCGTGCGGCCTGCCACGTTCTCCGATTTCGGCATCGCCAAGCGCAGCGCCAGCCAGTACGGTGCGGACATCATCGACGGCAAGGTCGAGGGTGCATCGGTCGCCGATCTGTGAGGCTAAAAATAATCGCCGCGATTGTTTGACGATCGGCCGACATCTCTATACAATCCGTTTTCTCTGACGCGGGGTGGAGCAGTCTGGCAGCTCGTCGGGCTCATAACCCGAAGGTCACAGGTTCAAATCCTGTCCCCGCAACCAAGCATTTTGGAAAGCCCGCTGGCGATTGCCATGCGGGCTTTTTCAATTTTGGGCGGCGCAAAACACAACAAACGGGCAACAGTTATTCACGCCGTGCAGGCCTTTTTTTATTAATACGTAATCCTGAGGAATTGGCCCTTGCATGAATGCTGTTGCCTTCGTAGCGGGCCGGCGCCTCGGGCCGTCTTCCAATAGTTTCTGAAAGGAAGCAAAGGTACCATTCGCCGTTTGAGCGGGCAGTGTGGCGACCCCATACGACGCACGCCGCAAACCTAGTTTCAGGGCGTTGAAATGGATACCTACATCCTGTTGGGCGGCGGTTTTGGTCTCGCGCTGGCAATCGCGATCTGGGGCATCTGGAAGCTCAGATAAGCCCTATCTGGCCGCCATAAGGGAAATCATTCCCGCGCCCGCGCGATATTTTCATCGCGCTGTATCGGGAACCTGCTAGAAGCTAGCTATTCTGCTGGTGCGAGGGCCGTATTTCCGTCAGGCGCCAATACGGCCAGGCATGCCGTTAATTTCATTTAACTTACGACACTTTATGTCCTCATCTGTCACCAGCCCCTCGAACCATACGGTCAACGCCGCGCCGAGCCTCGTGCTGGGCGCCATCGGCGTGGTGTTCGGCGACATCGGCACCAGCCCGCTCTACACGTTGCGCGAATGTCTGAAGGCCGCGGGCGGCATCAGCCAGGCGAACGTGTTCGGCATCGTGTCGTTGATTCTCTGGTCGATCATCGTGGTGGTCACGCTGAAGTATGTGAGCTTCGTGATGCGCGCGGACAACGACGGCGAAGGCGGCATTCTCGCGCTCACCGCACTGGCTTCGCGGGTGGCGCCCAAGCGTCTGTCCCAGGTGCTGCTCACGCTGGGCGTGTTCGGCGCGGCGATGTTCTACGGCGACTCCATGATCACGCCGGCCATTTCGGTGATCTCGGCGGTGGAAGGCGTCACCCTGGTCGATCCTAAACTGACGGCCTGGATCGTGCCTATCTCGCTCGTCATCCTGACGGGGCTGTTCAAGCTGCAAAAACGCGGTACGGGAACCGTCGGCAAGGTCTTCGGGCCCATCATGATCGTGTGGTTCGTGACGCTCGCCGCGCTGGGCCTGCTGCATATCGTCACCGGGCCGGCCATCATCAAGGCGGTGTCGCCGCTTTACGCCGTGCGTTTCGTGACGCACGCGCCGGGCACCGCCTTCGTGGTGCTGGGTTCGGTATTCCTTGCGCTGACCGGCGGCGAAGCGCTTTATGCGGACATGGGACACTTCGGCAAGAAGCCAATTCGCTTCGCCTGGCTGATGCTGGTGCTGCCGAGCCTCGTGCTCAACTACTTCGGCCAGGGCGCGCTGGTGCTGGCGCGGCCCGCGGCGATCGGGCAGCCGTTCTTCGAATCGGCGCCCGGCTGGGCGCTCGTGCCGCTGGTCGTGCTGGCCACGGCGGCCACCATCATCGCCTCGCAGGCGGTGATCTCCGGCGCGTTTTCGATGACCAAGCAGGCGGTCCAGCTCGGCTTTCTGCCGCGCATCCCGGTGGTTCATACGTCGACGCATGAGGTGGGCCAGGTCTACGTGCCGTTCATCAACGTGTCGCTGTACGCGGCGGTGGTGTTTCTGGTGGTGTTCTTCAAGTCCTCCGACAATCTCGCCGCGGCATACGGCATTGCCGTCGCCTCGACCATGCTGCTGACCACCCTGCTGATGTATTTCATCACGCACTCCCTGTGGAAGTGGAAGACGCTCTCGACTGTCCTCGTCATCGGTCCGCTGGTGCTGGTGGACGCGGTGTTCGTCTCGAGTAACGTCAGCAAGGTGTTCGAGGGCGGCTGGTTTCCGCTACTCGCGGGCGGTGCACTGTTCACGGTGATGACCACCTGGCACAGGGGCCGCGAGATCGTCGTCGAGCGCATGAAGACCGACAACATCCCGCTCGCCGGCCTGATCAAGTCGTTGTGCGGCGGCTCGCATCCGCCGCCGCGTGTCGAAGGCACGGCGGTGTTTCCGGGCGGCGTAGCGGGCATGACGCCGTCGGCCTTCATGCACAACCTCAAGCACAACCGGGTGATGCACGGCATCAACATCTTCATGGCGGGCACGACGGATAACGTGCCGCACGTCCACGACGATCAGAAGCTCACCGTGGAAGATCTCGGCTACGGCTGCTATTCGGTCAGCGTGCGCAACGGCTTCATGGAGATTCCCAACGTGCCGGCCATTCTGACGCTGGTCGCCAAAAAAATCCCCGACTGGCACTACGAGCCGCAGGACACGTCCTTTTTCCTCGCGCGCGACACGGTGCTCGCAACGGGGGAGAGCAAGGCCATGGCGCTGTGGCGCGAGAAGCTGTTCGCGTTCCTCGGCCGCAATGCGGCGCAGGCCGCCGAATACTATAGTTTGCCGGCCAATCGCGTGGTCGAGCTGGGTGGCCAGATCAATATGTAGACGCGCTTTGCAGGCGTCGATCGAGCGGCGGGGTTTAGGCCTCGCCGCTTTCCTTCGCTTTCCTTCAATATCCCTGCAAAAGCATTCAGCCACCGAACTCAATTGAGTCGGCTCTGCTGATTGATTCAAGTTGACTTTTGGTTCTCAAAATGTCTAGAATTCCGCGTCGTCACAAATGGGGCAAATGCCTTGGACAGTAGCAGTAGTCGATCTTCGATCAGATTCGCCGCCTGACCGGCAGGACGTCCGCGCCTTATTCTTTACGCCGCCGTCTTGCCAGCAGGCAGACGGTGCGCGCCGTAGTTAATCTCTCCGTGCACCTTATCAGCGCCATACCAACGCTGCGACCGGTTAATGCCGCGCGTTCGTGTGGTTCCGTGTCGCGAGCCTTGCTCGTGGCCGCGCTCTTGCGCGCGCCGGGTGTTTCCCGCGTGCGTTAAAGCGTGTAGACAAACCCACGCCGCGTGCATTCGCCATGCACACGGTGGACGTCGATAAGGAGTGTCCCATGCCGGACCCTGACAGTTACCCCACAACCTGTCCTATATGCCGCTGTACCTTCCGTTTGCCTGAAGGAAGCGAGTAGATCTTCGCCGTTGCGCGCATGCCGCGCGGCCATTCCGGGTCTGCTGGCTTCCAGTAATGGCGTTGAGCCAACGCCCGGAGAAACATCATGAATTTCGGTCTCCTTCTGTCGCAACTGCCGCACGTGCAGGAATCGCGCGTCCATTACGACGCCATGCTGTCGCTGCAAACCCGCGAGCCTCAAGAACCTCATCCGCCGCACCAGCTGATCGCCGCCTGGCAGCGCTTTAAATCGCTTGTTTCCTGAGTTCCTGCCGCCTTCTGTCGTCCGCCGACGCTTTCATTCATGACGATGAAACGCGCCGGCGGCTGACCCGGGCGGGTGTCTGTTTGATTGTGTATAGCCATGCGTTATTTCGGCTTTGCACCGCGAGTATTGAATTCCGCTGCCGCGCATTGCATCAGCGTCGCTCTATATGTTTTGAAAACCCGTAACCGGGGAAACGCCTGATGAATTTCAGTTTCAATCTCAATCGCACCGCCAATGCATCCGCCTGGCGTTTGCTGCCCAACGGCTGGGACTTCGTGGCCTTTCCGCTGATCATCTGCGTGATCGCCCTCACGGCGATCGGCTTTCACCAGACGCTCGCGCCGATGTCGACGCTCAAGACCCAGGTCATCTCGCTCGACCCCGCGAGCCTGCCCGAGTACGCGCTACGCACCACGCTGCGCATGCTGGCGGCGATGGTGGCCTCGCTGGTGTTCACGCTGAGCTACGGCACATTGGCCGCCAAGAGCCGCCGCGCCGAGAAGGTGCTGGTGCCGGTTCTCGACATCCTGCAATCGGTGCCGGTGCTGGGCTTCATTTCGTTCACGGTCACGTTCTTTATCGGGCTATTTCCGGGGCGCGTGCTGGGCGCCGAACTGGCGGCGATCTTCGCCATCTTCACGAGCCAGGCCTGGAACATGACGTTCAGCTTCTACCAGTCGATGCGCACGGTGCCGCGCGATCTGGACGAAGTCTCGCGCGGCTTTCATCTGACCGGCTGGCAGCGCTTCTGGAAGCTCGAAGTGCCGTATTCGATGCCGGGCCTGATCTGGAACATGATGATGTCGATGTCGGGCGGCTGGTTCTTCGTGGTGGCGTCCGAGGCCATTACTGTGGGCAATAACACCATCACGCTGCCGGGCATCGGCGCCTATCTGGCGCAGGCCATCGCCGACAAGAACATGCATGCGATCGGCTGGGTGATCCTGACCATGACGGTCGTGATTCTCGCCTACGACCAGTTGCTGTTCCGTCCGCTGGTGGCGTGGGCCGACAAGTTCCGCATGGAGAACACCAGCTCGGGAAATGCCCCGGAATCGTGGCTGCTCGACCTCGTGCGCCGCACGCGCCTGATTCACCGTGGCCTCGTGCCGCTGGGCGCCTTGTTCGCCAACGCCGCGCGCCTGCCGGTGCGCCTGCCGGGCGTGAGCCGCATCCGCTTCAGCCTGCCGCGCCGGCCGAAGGCATCGCGGCTGGGCGACATCGTGTGGGGCGCGCTCGTGATCGCTTTGACGCTGTATGTCGTCTATCGCGTCGTGAGCTATGTGCGCACCGGCGTCGATCTCGCTGAAGTGGAACACGTGCTGGTGCTGGGCCTGATCACATTGCTGCGGGTGGCCTTGCTGATTGCGATTTCGTCGCTGATCTGGGTGCCGCTTGGCGTGCTGATCGGACTGCGTCCGGCGCTCGCCGAGAAGATCCAGCCGCTCGCGCAGTTCCTCGCGGCGTTTCCGGCGAATCTGCTGTTTCCGGTGTTCGTGATCGTCATCGTGCGCTTTCATCTGAACCCGGATATCTGGCTCTCGCCGCTGATCGTGCTCGGCACGCAGTGGTACATCCTGTTTAATGTGATCGCGGGCGCCAGCGCCTATCCGAACGACTACCGCGAGGTGGCCACCAACTTCCGCATTCGCGGCTGGCAGTGGTGGCGCAACGTGATGCTGCCGGGCATTTTTCCGTACTACGTGACGGGCGCGATCACCGCCTCCGGCGGCGCGTGGAATGCGAGCATCGTGGCCGAGTACGTTCAGTGGGGCAACACCAGGGTGGTCGCCCACGGGCTGGGTTCGTATATTGCGCAGACTACCGCTGCGGGCGACTTCCCGAAGATCATTCTCGGCATTGCGACGATGTCGCTGTTCGTGACTCTGTTTAACCGCACGTTGTGGCGTCCGATGTACGCCTTCGCCGAATCCCGGCTTCGGCTCGATTGAGAGAAAACACGATGCTAAATCCAAAAGTTGTATCTGCCGATCTGTTCCCGGCGCCGTCGACGACATCGCGCCTCGGGGCGGAAGTGCTGCGCGTGAAGGACGTCAGTCGCGGCTTCGACAAGAACCAGGACGAGCTGCTGGTTCTCGACGGCGTGAACCTGTCGCTGCGCGAAGGCGAGATCGTCGGCATGCTGGGCCGCTCGGGCTCGGGCAAGTCCACCTTGCTGCGGATCATCGCCGGCCTGATCGAGCCGACCGACGGCGAAGTCTCATACCTCGGCAAGCCGCTTGACGGTCCTGCCAAGGGCGTGGCGATGGTGTTCCAGACCTTCGCGCTGTTTCCGTGGCTGACGGTTCTGCAAAACGTGGAAGCGGGTCTCGAAGCGCAGGGCGTGGGCGCGCGAGAGCGCCGCGAACGCGCCTTGGCCGCGATCGACCTGATTGGTCTGGACGGCTTCGAAAACGCCTATCCGCGTGAGCTGTCAGGCGGCATGCGTCAGCGGGTGGGCTTCGCCCGCGCGCTGGTGGTCGACCCGACGCTGCTGTTGATGGACGAGCCGTTTTCCGCGCTCGACGTGCTGACCGCCGAAACGCTGCGTACCGACCTGCTGGATCTGTGGACGCAAGGCCGCATGCCGATCAAGTCGGTGCTGATCGTCACGCACAACATTGAAGAAGCGGTGTTCATGTGCGACCGGATTCTGGTTTTGTCGTCCAATCCGGGCCGGGTGGTCGCGGAGATCAAGGTGCCGTTCAACCATCCGCGTAACCGTCTCGATCCGGCTTTCCGCCGCCTCGTGGACGAGATCTACGCCAAGATGACGGCGCGCCAGACCGAATCGACCCGAAAGGGCCTGGAGCTGGGCAACTGGCTGCCGTCTGTGTCGACCAACCTGATGGCCGGTCTGATCGAAACGGTGGCCGCCGCGCCGTACCACGGCCGTGCCGACATGCCGGAAATCGCCCGCTCGCTGCATCTGGAGGTGGACGATCTGTTCCCGGTCGCCGAAGTGCTGCAGCATCTGGGTTTCGCCGAAGTGCGCGAGGGCGACATCATGTTGACGCCGCCGGCGCGTGTATTCGCCGAACTCGGCACGCAGGACCGCAAGATGATGTTTGCCGAGCATCTGCTGCGTCACGTGCCGCTCGCTTCGCGGATCAAGAAGGTGCTCAACGAGCGTCCGGGTCACCGTGCGCCGCGCGTGCGTTTCGAGCAGGAGCTGGAGGACTTTCTCTCGGACAACGCGGCGGAAGATACGCTCGATACGGTCATCAACTGGGGCCGCTACGGGGAGATCTTCTCGTATAACGACCAGACCGAACTGTTCAGTCTGGAAGACGTGGAGTCCTGAACGTATCGCGGCATGCCGATGGATTTCATCGCGGTCCCGCTGTCAAGTTTCATTCACGCCCCCGGCAGTTCCGACTTGCCGCGCCGCCGGCGCGGCTTCGGTTCCACGCCGATTCGCGGATCGCGGGCGAGTACGAGCGCGGTGACCTGCTCGACGGTATCTTCGAAGGCCGGATCGTCTTGCGGCACATACAGCCATTTGCCGAGATCCGGGTGTTGCCGCAACCCGGGTACGTCCTCGATGAGCGCCGCGTGGCGTTCCTTCGACGTACACACCAGCAAGCCGTTCCACGGTGGCGTGCGATCGGCGGCGACCAGACAGATCAGTCCGTCGAGATAAGCGGCATCGCAGCCGAACATGCGCTTGCTGATGAAGGTGGGCTCGCGCTCGAAGGCGTCGAGAATCCAGGCGAGTGAGTTGCGAATGGCGGACGGCATGGCGTTGCAAGACAGGTGGGCTTGCCGACCATGCTAGTGTATTTTCGTCTCGCGCACCGGCATGGCGCTGCCCCTGTTGCTTCCCGCTCCCCGTCGCTTTCTGGCGCGGATAGAATCGATGACAGTCAAAGGAGCGAGACATGGACCTGATCATCCGCCGAGCCAGCCTGCCGCGTAGCGCGGGACCGCATAGGGAGCCCGTCGATATCGGCATCGAAGCAGGGCGCATCGTCGCCGTGCAAGCCGGCCTGGCGGCGAGTGCCGCCGAAGAAATCGACGCCGCCGGTTCGCTCGTCACGCCGCCCTTCGTGGACCCGCATTTCCACATGGACGCGACGCTGTCCTACGGCTTGCCGCGCGTCAACGCGTCCGGCACCTTGCTGGAAGGCATCGCGCTGTGGGGCGAACTCAAGCCGGAACTGACCCAGCAAGCCCTGATCGACCGCGCGCTGCAATACTGCGACTGGGCCGTGGCGCGCGGCCTGCTGGCGATTCGCAGCCACGTCGATGTGTGCGACCCGCGCCTGTTGGCCGTCGAGGCCTTGCTCGAAGTGAAGCGGCGCGTCGCACCTTACCTCGACTTGCAACTGGTGGCGTTTCCGCAGGATGGCGTGCTGCGCAGTCCCGGCGCCTTCGACAACCTGAAGCGCGCGATTGCGCTTGGCGTCGATGTGGTCGGCGGTATTCCGCACTTCGAGCGGACCATGGCGGAGGGCGCGGAGTCGGTGCGCATCCTGTGCGAATATGCGGCAGAGCAGGGTTTGCGCGTCGACATGCATTGCGACGAATCCGACGACCCGCTCTCGCGCCACATCGAAACGCTGGCGGCACAAACGCATCGGCTGGGTCTGCATGGGCGGGTCACCGGCTCGCATCTGACCTCGATGCACTCGATGGACAACTACTACGTCAGCAAGCTCCTGCCGCTGATGCGCGAGTCGGGCGTGGCGGCGATTGCGAATCCGCTCATCAACATCACGCTGCAGGCCCGCAGCGACACCTATCCGAAGCGGCGCGGCATGACGCGCGTGCCGGAGATGATGGCCGCGGGCATCAACGTGGCGTTCGGCCATGACTGCGTGATGGACCCGTGGTACAGCCTCGGCTCGGGCGACATGCTCGAAGTGGCGCACATGGGACTGCACGTGGCGCAGATGACCGGCATCGACGCGATGCATGCGTGCTTCGACGCGGTGACGGTGAATGCGGCGCGCATCCTCGGTCTGGAGGGCTATGGCATCGCGCCGGGATGCGAGGCGAATCTCGTGCTGCTCGATGCGCGCGATGCGGTTGAAGCCATCCGTCTGCGCGCCGCGCGCCTGATGGTGATCCGGCGCGGCAAGGTGGTGGCGAGCTCGCCGGCGGCGCGGGCGACGCTGACGCTGGAAGGGCGGCCCGCGCAGGTCGATTTCAAACTGCAGCGCGGAGACCGGATAGAGGCGATAGGTATGCCGACGCCGCGCGGCGTGTCGGGGTAAGCGGGTGGATGCCTGCGGCGCTCAAGCCGCCGCAGGCATCAAGCTCAATGCGTCGTAGCCGGCGTCATGCCGTTATGACGCAGCAGCGCGTCGATGTTCGGCTCACGGCCGCGGAACGCCTTGAACGATTCCATCGCCGGGCGGCTGCCGCCCACTTCGAGAATCTCCTTGCGATAGCGCGTGCCGGTGGCCGAATCGAGCACACTGCCGCTCGCGCTTCTCGCCGCTTCCTCGAAGGCCGCATACGCGTCCGCCGACAGCACCTCCGCCCACTTGTAGCTGTAGTAGCCCGCCGCGTAGCCGCCCGCGAAGATGTGGCTAAACGTGTTCGGCCAGCGCGAAAAGGCCACTTGCGGCACCACGTGGAAGCGCTCGTTGATCTCGCGGGCGAGGTCGTTGGCGTTCTGCGGGCCGCTTGCGTCGAAATCGGTATGCAGCTTCATGTCGAACATCGAGAACACGATCTGGCGCAACGTACCCAGTCCGCTCTGGAAGTTCTTCGCGGCCAGCATCTTGTCGAACAGATCGCGCGGCAGCGGTTTGGCGGTTTCGACGTGCGAGCTCATGTCGCTTAGCACGTCCCACTCCCAGCAGAAGTTTTCCATGAACTGCGAGGGCAGCTCGACGGCATCCCATTCCACGCCGTTGATGCCCGACACGCCCAACTCATCGACCCGCGTGAGCATGTGATGCAGCCCGTGGCCGAACTCGTGGAACAGCGTGATTACTTCGTCATGCGTGAAGCAGGCCGGCTTGCCGCCGACCGGCGCCGAGAAGTTGCACGTCAGATACGCGACCGGGGTTTGCACGCCGCCGTTCGCGTGCCTGTGACGGGCCCGCGCGTCGTCCATCCAGGCGCCGCCGCGCTTGCCTTCGCGCGCGTACAGGTCGACGTAGAACTGTGCGACCAGACTGCCGTCCTGATTCTCGATGCGGAAAAAGCGCACGTCCGGGTGCCACACGGCGGCTTCGTCGCGGCGGATCTTCACGTCGAACAGCGTTTCCGTGACCTTGAACAGGCCCTTGAACACGACGTCTTCCGGGAAGTATTGCTTGACCTCGTTTTCCGAGAACGAATAGCGCTTCTGACGCAGGCGCTCGGCGGCGAAGGTCATGTCCCACGGCTGCAGTTCGCTCATGCCGAGTTCGCTGGCGGCAAATTCACGCAGTTCTTTCCAGTCCTGCTCCGCGTGCGGACGGGCGCGCGTGGCGAGGTCCTCGAGGAAGGCCATGACCTGCGCGGGCGACTCCGCCATCTTCGGCGCGAGCGAGACTTCCGCGAAGTTGCGGTAGCCGAGCATGTGCGCTTCTTCGGCGCGCAGCTTGAGTTGCTCGGCGATGTTGGCGGTGTTGTCCCACTCCGGTTTGCCGCCGCCGTATGTGCCGCCCAGTTCCGAAGCACGCGTGACGTAGGCGCGGTACATCGTCTCGCGCATCGCGCGGTTTTCCGAGTACTGCATGACGGGGAAGTACGACGGGAAATGCAGCGTGAATTTCCAGCCGGTCTTGCCGTCGCGCTCGGCGGCTTCCTGCGCCGCTTCGATCACGTCTTCCGGCAGACCTGCCAGTTGCGCCTTGTCCTCGACCAGATAGCTATAGGCGTTGGTGGCGTCCAGCACATGATCGGAGAACGACTTCGAGAGATTCGCCTGGCGTTCCTGCAATTCGGCGAAGTGCGGCTTGTCGGCTTCCGGCAATTCCGCGCCCGACAGGCGGAAATCGCGCAGCGCATTGCTGAGGATTTTCTTGCGTTCGCCGGTGAGCGAGCCGAAGTCGCTGGCGGCGCTGAGGGCCTTGTACTTTTCGTAGAGCGCGAGATTTTGCCCGACGCTCGACCAGAATTCGGTGACGCGCGGCAGATTCTCGCCGTAGGCGGCGCGCAGTTCCGGCGTGTCCGCCACCGCATTCAGGTGGCCGATGACGCCCCACGCGCGCGATAGCGGCTCGGTGACGCGCTCGACCGGCTCGACCACGTCGGCCCACGATGCGGGCGTGCTCGGCTCGGCGGCGCGCTCGACGGCGGCCGTGGCGTTGGCGAGCAGCACGTCGAGCGCCGGCGTCACGTGTTCAGGGCGGATGTCGCCAAAGCGCGGCAGATCGGAGAAATCGAGCAGCGGGTTGTCGTGTGTGGATCGAGTAGTGGACATGAGGCGGCTTCCTGTCTGACGCGGGTGAATAGGCGGAAATCGGCGGGCGTGGCTCGTGGCTGCGCCCGGTAACGTCACTATTGGGGCGCAGTGCCGCGATTCCAATTGGGCTACGGCACAAATTAGCAGAAGTTCGCCTGGCGTGCGCCCGCTTCGTTATTTGTGCCAGACCGGCGCTGGGTCAGAGTTGGCCGGCGGCGCGCTCGGCGGCTTCGATCGTGTTGACGAGCAGCATGGTGATCGTCATCGGGCCGACACCGCCCGGCACCGGCGTGATAAAGCCGGCCACTTCCTTGACGCCGGCAAAATCGACGTCGCCGCACAGCTTGCCGGCCTCGTCGCGGTTCATGCCCACGTCGATCACAGCCGCGCCCGGCTTGACCATCGCCGCGCTCAGGAGGTTGCGCAGGCCGGTGGCCGCCACCACCACGTCGGCGTTGCGCGTGTGCGCGGCCAGATCGCGGGTCTTGCTGTGGCAGATCGTGACGGTCGCGCCGGCTTCGAGCAGCAGCAGCGCCATCGGCTTGCCGACGATATTCGAGCGGCCGATCACCACCGCGTTGGCGCCCTTCAGATCGATGCCGTAGGCCTCGAACATCTTCATCACACCATACGGCGTGCAGGGACGGAACAGCGGCTTGCCGGTCATCAGTGCGCCCGCATTGGCGACGTGAAAGCCGTCCACGTCCTTTTCCGGCGCGATGGCTTCGATCACCTTATGGCTGTCGATATGCTTTGGCAGCGGCAACTGCACCAGAATGCCGTGGATCTTCGGATCGTGGTTCAGTGCGTCGATACGCGCCAGCAGATCGGCTTCTGAGAGCGTCGCCGGATACCGGTCGTAGGACGAATGCAGGCCGTTGTCCTCGCAGGCCTTGATCTTGTTGCGCACATACACTTCGCTGGCCGGATTGTCGCCCACCAGCACGACGGCGAGGCCCGGCTGGTGGCCGCGGGCGGTGAGGGCGGCGGCGCGCGTGGCGACGTCGGTGCGCAAGGTCTTGGAGAGGGCGTTGCCGTCGATCAGGGTGGCTGTCATGGTCGGTCGAGGTTGGGCGGTTCGGAATGCGGGGCGAGCGGCGCGTCTCGCGGTGCGGATTCAGCGGATTCCACACAGGCGGCGCGCAAGATACGGTCGATAACGCTTTTCGACATGAGCCGGTCGGCTTGCGAAAAGCGTGCGGCGCGCAATGGGCGCTGCTACGAAGTACGGGATTATACCGTCGCGGCCCGACGTCTTCAGCCGGGTACACGAGACGAAGCCAGGCCGGCAGGCGATGCGTGAAGGCGGGAGCCGCACCGTTTGTGAGATGGGGGGCGGGTTCTCGGCGCTATGATGCGTCCCTTTCAGCGTCTTCAGGCATGCGATGTCAAGCACCGGTGCCGGTTGCTTTGGAGGAACGTTTTTATGTATGAAGCCAGCAAGGCGATGGCCCGCCGTTTGCATGACGTGCGATTTGCCACCCGGTATTTCGTCGGGAATGGAATTGACGTGGGCGCGGGCGCCGATCCCGTTTCCCTTTATCAGGAGCTGTTCCCAGGCATGCGAGAACTGCGCGTCTGGGATCTGCCCGATGGCGATGCACAATTCCTTGAAGGGGTGCCCGACGAGAGTCTCGACTTCGTCCACTCCTCCCACTGTCTCGAACACATGTGTGATCCTGCGGTCGCACTGCATCACTGGTTCAGGGTTCTAAAGCCGGGCGGCCATCTCGTGTGCCTGGTTCCCGACGAGGACCTTTATGAACAAGGCCACTTTCCATCGTTGTTCAACAGGTACCACCAATGGACTTTTACGCTATGGAAAGCACGGTCGTGGAGCCCTCGCACGTTGAATCTGTTTGATTTGCTACAGACGTTAGGGCCGGCCGCGCAGCCGCTCAAAGCGGAGTTGCTCGATTCAAGCTATCGTTATCGGCTGCCGCTTGAGGATCAGACGTTGACGCCGGTTAGCGAGTCTGCGATCGAGTTTATTGTGCGAAAGCGCCTGGCGCATGAGGTCGAGGCGGGTGGACGGCTTGCGAACGCAGCCAGGTGAACTTCAGCGGACCTGGCATCGTCGTCTGTGCCGAGCGCCAAGGCCTATTCTGCAAGGTGGTGAGAGCCATCGCTGGCCGGACTCAAGGTCGGGCCAGCAGGATTATCGGCGTGATTGACTACGCCTGTTGCGGCTTGTTCGACAGCGCCAGTCGCAGCAGATCGGCGACCGTGTTGACGTTGAGCTTTTCCATGATGTTGGCGCGGTGCGCCTCGACGGTCTTGATGCTGATGCCGAGGTCGTCGGCGATCTGCTTGTTCAGACGGCCGGCGATGATGCGTTCGAGCACCTGGTGCTCACGCGCGGTCAGCTTGCCGAGGCGTTCGGCCGCGGCGCGCTGCTGCTGCACGTTGGTGCTTTCGCTGCGCGCCTTGTCGAGCATGCGCTCGACCAGCTTGCGCAGTTCGGCTTCGTCGAACGGCTTTTCGATGAAGTCCATCGCGCCTTTTTTCATCGTCGACACCGCCATCGGCACGTCGCCGTGGCCCGTCACGAAGATGATCGGCAGCGAGGCGTTGTCGGCGATCAGGCGTTCCTGCAGTTCGAGACCGCTCATGCCGGACATCCGCACGTCGAGGATCAGACAGGCAATCTGGCCCGGATGCGTGTGCGGCTGCCAGGCGTCGATGAACTGCTCGGCGCTGGAGAAGCACTGCACGCGGTAGCCGTTTGCCTCCAGCAGCCAGCGCAGCGAATCTCGCACGGCCTCGTCGTCATCGACGACAAAGACTGTTTCCTGAGTGGTGACTGGGCTGTTCATAGCTCTCCCGTAACGGTTTGTGGTGTCGGCGCCTCTGACCCGCCGTTGCTCGGGCCGTCGGGCTCTCCAATAGGCAGACTGCAATGGAACGTGGCGCCTGTGATGTGACCGTCGGACTCGACGTTATTGACCACCCACAGACGGCCGCGATGCGATTCGATAATCGAACGGCAGATGTTCAACCCCATGCCCATGCCATCGGACTTGGTGCTGTAAAACGGTTCAAACAGACGCTCGGCCGTGGCCTCGTCGACCCCCGGACCCTGGTCGACCACGCTGATGCACACGAAGCCGCTTTCCAGCCGCACGACCACGCGGATCACCGGATCCACCGCATTGGGCCGCGCGTCGTGCATGGCTTCGGCGGCGTTCTTCAGGAGGTTCACCAGCACCTGCTCGATCAGCACCGGGTCCACGTAGATCACCGGCAGGCGCGAGCGCAGGTCGGTGACGATGCGAATGCGGCGCTTGCGTGCCTCGATCTCGGCGAGGCCCACCGCGTCCGCCACGATATCGGCGACGCGCGTGGCCTGGCGCTTCGGCTCGCTGCGTTTCACGAACTCGCGGATCCGCTTGATGATCATGCCCGCCCGTACTGCCTGCTGCGCGGTTTTTTCGAGGACGGGCAGCAGATTGTCAGGCGTCGTTCGCCCAGATTTAACCAGCGCTACGGTTCCTGAGCAATAGTTATTGATGGCGGCGAGCGGCTGGTTCAGTTCGTGGGCGAGCGACGAGGCCATTTCGCCCATCGTCATCAGGCGGCTGGTGAACTGCAGCTTCTCGTCCTGCTGACGCGCGAGTTCCTGGGCCTGCTTGCGGGTGGTGATGTCGGTCGCGATCTGCATCTGCGCCAGATGGCCGTCCACCCACTGAATGTACTGGCGGCGCACTTCGAACCACTTCTGGATGCTCTGCACATACACTTCCTGGGCGTCCGCGGTGCTTTCGGTGAGCGCGGCGGCGGGCAGGCCTGCATAAGCGTCGACCATGTCGATCGAATCGGACGAAGCCTCGCCGCTATCGAAGCCGCCGCCCGCGAGTTCCAGGTGGCCGTCGGGACGGATGCCGAACAGATGGCGGTAATAGCGGTTGGCGAACAGCAGCTCGGCTTCGTCGGCGGCCAGCACGGAGACGGCGGCGTCTAGGCTTTCGAGCACGGTGGTGAAGCGCTCGTGGGCGGCGGCGAGTTCTTCGCGGGCGCGTTTCGGCTCGGTGATGTCGGTCATCGACGACATCCAGCCGGTCTGGCGGCCCGACGAATCGATCAGCGGCGATACATACAGGCGCGCGTGGAACAGCGAGCCGTCCTTGCGGCGCACGCGCAGTTCGAAGCCGGACGAAGGCGCCTTGCCGCGCAGCGTCATGTCGAGCTGGCGCTGCATCTCCGGATAGGCGTCGCGCGGCCAGTAGGGGAACGGCGCCTGCTTGCCGACGAGGTCGCTTTCGTCCCAGCCGGTCATGCGGCAAAAGGCCGGATTGACGTGGGTGATGCGGCCGTGCATGTCGAGCACGCGCATGCCGATCAGCACGGAGTTTTCCATGGCGCGGCGGAAGAACGCTTCGGCGTACAGCGCCTGTTGCGCTTCGAAGCGCTGGCGCGTGTGCTTCCACAGGCTCCACAAACTCCACAGCACGAAGCACGACAGGCCGGCGACCAGCCACACGAGCGTGTTGTTCGTGAAGTTGGTCATCTGCGGGAACGCGTAGACGCGCACCGAGACGCCCTGGCCCGGCGGGTCGAGCGGCAGGTCGTAGAACATGTCGCGCGGCAGGCGCGGACGGGTGGACGTGGTGGCCAGTTCCTTGTTGTTCAGATCGATGATCGAGATCTTGTACTTCGCCGACAGCTCGGGCGGAATGTCGTGCTTGAGCACGCCTTCGATCGAAAACACCGCGGCGATCGAGCCGAGGAATTCGCGGTCGCGATAGATCGGCGTCTGCAGCGTCAGATAGCCGTTGCCGAGATCGTCATAGATGAGCGGGGAATAGGTCTGGCGGCGCGAGGTGCGCGCATCGGCGAAGGCGGCCTTCACGGCCTCGTCCATCTGCACGTCGCTTGGCCGCGCGAGGCGCTGGCCGAACACCGGCTGCGCCGTATTGGGCCAGCGCGGCTGCTGCTGCGGCGTGTACCAGTTCAGATAGAGGATTTCGGGATGCCCCTGCAGGATGTCCGTGGTAGACACCTGGAACGAATGGGGATCGGCGTGGCCGGCGGCGAGGTCGCGCGCGAGAGCCTGGATCTGTTCCTGCGCGCCTGTCATGGACAGGCGGATCTGCTGCTGGGCCCACGCGACGTTGCGGTAGAGCGTGTCTTCCTGCTGCTGCTGCTCGCGCCGGTTCAGGCTCCACAGAATCAGGCTCATGACGACCAGGAACACCAGGATCGACAGCAGCGGCGTCAGCAAATAGGAATTCGACCACCATGGTCCATGGTGCCAGCGGGACGGCGACGAATCCGCCGTCGAACGGGCGGGCCGCGCCGAGCGTGCGAAAAGCCGTTCGGTCAACATGGCTGGCATTGTAGCGCAGCGTGCCCATGGCAAATGACGCAAAAAAGCGCTGAAACTCCCGTCAATCGGCGCAAACTAGCCGACGTATTCGTTGATCCGCGGCGAAACCAGGGTGCGCCGCAACAATTTTCCGCATTATGAGAAACGATCTCGTAATTCGAAAATTTTGTTGCGCAGACGGCGAGCGCCTTATTACAATCGGCCCGAAGCTGCCGCGGCCGGGCCTCGTCCGCGTCGTCTGTTTAAAGAGCGTTCCTTATCCCCAGGAGACGAGCATGTCCGCTGTACCCGACGAAGTCATGAAATATGTCGCCGCCGAGAAAGACGAAGATCCCCAGGAAACCGGCGAATGGCTGGAAGCGCTGGATGGCGTGATTTCTGCTGTGGGCCCCGACCGCGCCCACTATCTGATCGAAAAGCAAATCGAATTTGCCCGCGTGCACGGCGAACATCTGCCGTTCTCCGCCAATACCCCCTACATCAATACGATTCCTGTCTCGCGTCAGGCGCCGATTCCCGGCGACCAGGATATCGAACACCGGATCCGTTCGTACACGCGCTGGAACGCCATCGCCATGGTGCTGCGCGCGGGCAAGGACACCAACGTCGGCGGCCACATCGCCTCGTTCGCCTCCGCTGCCACGCTGTACGACGTCGGCTACAACCATTTCTGGCATGCCCCGTCGGCTGAACATGGCGGCGACCTCGTGTTCGTGCAGGGCCATTCGTCGCCGGGTGTGTACTCGCGCGCGTTCCTGCTCGGCCGTCTGTCCGAAAACCAGCTCGACAATTTCCGTCAGGAAGTAGGCGGCGAGGGCATCTCCTCGTATCCGCACCCGTGGCTGATGCCGGACTTCTGGCAGTTCCCGACCGTCTCGATGGGCCTCGGCCCGATCATGGCGATCTATCAGGCCCGCTTCATGAAGTACATGCAGGCGCGCGGCATTGCGAAGACCGACGGCCGCAAGGTCTGGGCCTTCCTCGGCGACGGCGAAACGGATGAGCCGGAATCGCTCGGCGCGATCGGCATGGCCGGCCGCGAACGCCTCGACAACCTGGTGTTCGTGATCAACTGCAACCTGCAGCGCCTCGATGGCCCGGTGCGCGGTAACGGCAAGATCATCCAGGAACTCGAAAGCGAATTCCGCGGCGCCGGCTGGAACGTCATCAAGGTGATCTGGGGCAGCCGCTGGGATGCGCTGTTCCAGCGCGACAAGTCGGGCGCGCTGATGCGCCGGATGATGGAAGTCGTGGA
Organism: Paraburkholderia sp. BCC1885; assembly: GCF_900996235.1. Classification (GTDB taxonomy): domain Bacteria; phylum Pseudomonadota; class Gammaproteobacteria; order Burkholderiales; family Burkholderiaceae; genus Paraburkholderia. Next base: position 184,881 of record NZ_CAAJGM010000208.1, on the reverse strand, counting down.
CGGCGAATACCAGACCTACAAGTCGGAATCGGGCGCCTACGTGCGCGAGCACTTCTTCAATACGCCGGAACTGAAGGCGCTGGTCGCCGACTGGTCCGACGAGGACGTGTGGAACCTGAATCGCGGCGGTCACGATCCGCATAAGATCTACGCGGCGTTCCAGGAAGCGTCGAATTCGCAGGGCCAGCCGACCGTCATTCTGGCGAAGACGATCAAGGGCTATGGCATGGGCGAAGCCGGCCAGGCAATGAACATCACCCACCAGCAGAAAAAGCTGCACGTGGACCAGCTGAAGAAATTCCGCGACCAGTTCCGCCTGCCGATCTCCGACGAAGACATCGTCAACGTGCCGTACCTCAAGTTCGAAGAAGGTTCGAAGGAACTCGAGTACATGCGCGCTCGCCGTCAGGAACTCGGCGGCTATCTGCCGGCGCGCCGTCAGAAGGCCGAGTCGCTGCCGGTGCCGGAACTCGCCGCCTTCGAGCCGCTGCTCAAGGGCACGGGCGAAGGCCGCGAGATCTCCACGACGATGGCGTTCGTGCGGATTCTCAACATCCTGTTGAAGGACAAGGCGCTCGGCAAACGCATCGTGCCGATCGTACCGGACGAATCGCGTACCTTCGGTATGGAAGGTCTGTTCCGTCAGATCGGTATCTGGAATCAGCAAGGCCAGAAATACGTGCCGGAAGATTCCGACCAGCTGATGTTCTACCGTGAGTCGGAAACCGGTCAGATCCTGCAGGAAGGGATTAACGAAGCCGGCGGTATGTCGGACTGGATCGCGGCCGCGACGTCGTACTCGACGCACGGCGAGATCATGATCCCGTTCTACATCTTCTACTCGATGTTCGGTTTCCAGCGCATCGGCGATCTGGCATGGGCCGCGGGCGACATGCGTTCGCGCGGTTTCCTGCTGGGCGGCACGGCGGGCCGCACGACGCTGAACGGCGAAGGCCTGCAGCACGAAGACGGCCACTCGCTGCTGTGGGCGGCTTCGGTGCCGAACTGCATCAGCTACGACCCGACCTTCGGTTACGAACTCGCCGTCATCATGCAGGACGGTCTGCGCCGCATGGTCGCGGATCAGGAAGACGTGTATTACTACGTCACGGTGATGAACGAAAACTACGAGCACCCGGCGATTCCGCAGGGCGATAGCGTAGCCGCCGACATCATCAAGGGCATGTATTCGTTCCGCAAGGCCGAGGCCGACAAGAAGGCGCCGCGCGTGCAACTGATGGGCGCGGGCACGATCTTCAATGAAGTGATCGCCGCCGCCGACCTGCTGAAGAACGACTGGGGCGTCGCGGCCGATCTGTGGAGCGTGCCGAGCTTCACGGAACTGGCTCGCGAAGGCCACGAAGTGCAGCGCTGGAACCTGCTGCACCCGACCGAAGAGAAGAAGGTCTCGCACGTCGAGAAACTGCTGAAGGACGCGCAAGGCCCGGTCATCGCATCGACCGACTACGTGCGCGCGCTGACCGAGCAGATTCGCGCGTTCGTGCCGCAGAAATTCGTCGTGCTGGGCACGGACGGCTACGGCCGTTCGGATACCCGTGAAAAGCTGCGTCACTTCTTCGAAGTGGACCGCTACTGGGTCACGGTTGCCGCGTTGAATGCACTGGCAGATGAGGGCACGATCGAACGCAAGGTCGTCGCCGAGGCGCTCAAGAAGTACAACCTTGATCCCGCCAAACCTAACCCGATGACCGTCTAAGGCATCATTCCCCGTGTGCCACGGCGTGCGCGCCTGCTCCTGAGAGGGAGCAGGCTGCGTGCGCGGCCCAGGAGACACCCACAATGAGTCAAGCGATCGAAGTCAAGGTGCCGGACATCGGCGATTACAAGGACATCCCTGTGATCGAGGTGCTGGTGAAGGCGGGTGATACCGTCGAGAAAGAGCAGTCGCTCGTCACGCTGGAATCCGACAAGGCGACCATGGACGTGCCGAGCTCGGCTGCCGGCGTCGTCAAGGAAGTGAAGGTCAAGGTGGGCGATAACGTGTCGGAAGGCTCGTTGATCGTCGTGCTGGAAGGCGCCGAAGGCGGCGCCGCTGCGGATAAGGCGGCTCCGGCTCCCGCACCCGCCGCGGCTCCGGCACCGGCACCTGCCGCTGCGCCGGCACCGGCACCTGCCGCTGCGCCGGCACCTGCTGCCGCGCCCGCTGCCAGTGGCGGCGGTGTGCAGGAAGTGAAGGTGCCGGATATCGGCGACTACAAGGACATTCCCGTGATCGAGGTCGCGGTGAAGGTGGGCGACCGCGTCGAGAAGGAACAGTCGCTGGTTACGCTCGAGTCCGACAAGGCGACCATGGATGTGCCGAGCTCGGCCACCGGTGTCGTCAAGGAAGTGAAGGTCAAGGTGGGCGATACGGTCTCGGAAGGCTCCGTGATCGTGGTGGTCGAAGCGGAAGGCGGCGCGGCCGCCCCAGCGCCGGCTCCCGCGGCCAAGCCCGCCGCTGAAAAGCCGTCCGATGCGCCGGCTACGCCGAGCCCGGCGCCGGCGGCGCCGTCCGCCCTGGCGCAGGCGCCGCTGATTCCGGCAGGCGAAGGCGGCGAGCGCAAGTCGAGCCACGCGTCGCCGTCCGTGCGCAAGTTCGCGCGCGAACTGGGCGTGGACGTGTCGCGCGTGCAGGGTACGGGTCCGAAAGGCCGCATTACCCAGGACGACATCACTGCATTCGTCAAGGGCGTGATGACGGGCCAGCGTGCGCCTACGGCTGCGGCACCCGCGGCGGCTGGCGGTGGCGAACTGAATCTGCTGCCGTGGCCGAAGGTCGATTTCACCAAATTCGGTCCGGTCGATCCGAAGCCGCTGTCGCGCATCAAGAAGATTTCCGGCGCGAACCTGCATCGCAACTGGGTCATGATTCCGCACGTCACCAACAATGACGAAGCGGACATCACCGAGCTCGAAGCGCTGCGCGTGCAACTGAACAAGGAACACGAGAAGGCGGGTGTGAAGTTCACCATGCTGGCGTTCGTGATCAAGGCGGTGGTCTCGGCCCTGAAGAAATTCCCGACGTTCAACGCCAGCCTCGATGGCGACAACCTGGTCTTCAAGCAGTACTACAACATCGGGTTCGCCGCGGATACGCCGAATGGCTTGATGGTGCCGGTCATCCGCGATGCGGACAAGAAGGGCCTCGTCGATATCGCCAAAGAGATGGCGGATCTGTCCAAGGCTGCGCGCGAGGGCAAGCTCAAGCCGGATCAGATGCAAGGCGGTTGCTTCTCGATCTCCTCGCTGGGCGGCATTGGCGGCACGCACTTCACGCCGATTATCAACGCGCCTGAAGTCGCGATTCTTGGGCTCTCGCGTGGCGCCATGAAGCCGGTGTGGGATGGCAAGCAATTCGTGCCTCGTCTCACTCTGCCGCTGTCGTTGTCGTATGACCATCGGGTCATCGACGGGGCCGAGGCGGCGCGGTTCAATGCGTACCTGGGTGCGATTCTTGCCGATTTTCGGCGTGTGATTCTTTGATCGGGTGATGAATGCCGGCGGCGCGTTTTTCGGTGGTTATCCGCGCTCGTCGTTGAACCTGCTTTCGTGTCGGTCTGTTAGTGTCGCCCCTGTGCGGGGCGGCACCTACTTTTCTTTGGAAGACAAGAAAAGTAGGCAAAAGAAAGGCGCGTCCTTCGGCGGACAGCAAAGGATGTTTCTGTCCGCGCTTACGGTGACCGTCAGATCGAAAGTTTCGGGTTCTTCTCTCGTCAACGATCAATAAGAGAAGGGGACACTATGAGTCTCGTCGAAGTGAAGGTGCCGGACATCGGTGATTTCAAGGATGTCGATGTCATCGAAGTCAATATCAAGCCGGGCGACGTCATCGAGAACGAGCAGGCGCTCATGACGCTCGAGTCGGATAAGGCTTCCATCGAAGTGCCTAGCGATGCCGCCGGCACCGTCAAGGAAGTCCGCGTCAAGGCTGGCGACAAGGTGTCTCAGGGCACCGTCATCGCCATCGTCGAATCGTCGGCTGAAGCCGCGCCGGCGAAAGATGCGCCCAAGGCCGCCGCCAGGGAGCCCGAAAAGGCTGCCGCGCCTGCCCCTGAAGCGAAGCCGCAAGCGGCGTCTGCGCCGGCTGCGGCTCCCAAGGCCGCCGCGCCCGCGCCGCAGGCCGGCAGTTTCTCCGGCAGCGCCGATATCGAATGCGAGATGCTCGTGCTCGGTTCGGGGCCCGGTGGTTATTCGGCCGCGTTCCGTGCTGCGGATCTCGGCATGAAGACCGTGCTGGTCGAGCGTTATGCGACGCTTGGCGGCGTGTGTCTGAACGTGGGTTGCATTCCGTCCAAGGCATTGCTGCATACCGCGCTCGTCATCGACGAAGCCGCGGCGCTCGGTGCTCACGGCATTACGTTCGGCAAGCCGCAAGTCGATCTCGACAAGCTGCGCGACTTCAAGTCCGGCGTCGTCAAGAAGCTCACCGGCGGTCTCGCCGGCATGGCCAAGGCGCGCAAGGTCGAAGTCGTGACAGGGACCGGCACGTTCGTCGATCCCCATCACATGGAAGTCGTCACCGACGGCGGCAAGAAGGTCGTCAAGTTTAAGCAGGCCATCATTGCGGCCGGCTCGCAAGCGGTGAAGCTGCCGTTCATTCCCGAGGATCCGCGCGTGGTCGATTCGACCGGCGCGCTCGAGTTGCGTCAGATTCCCCAGCGCATGCTGGTGATCGGCGGCGGCATCATCGGTCTGGAAATGGCGACGGTCTACTCGACGCTCGGCGCGCAGATCGACGTCGTCGAAATGCGCGACGGTCTGATGGCCGGCGCCGACCGCGATCTCGTCAAGGTCTGGGAGAAGTACAACAGCAAGCGTTTCGCCAACGTCATGCTGAAGACCAAAACCACCGCAGCGGAAGCGAAAGACGACGGCATCTACGTGACGTTCGAAGGCGAGAAGGCTCCGGCTGAGCCGCAACGCTACGATCTCGTGCTGGTGGCCGTCGGCCGCAGTCCGAACGGCAAGAAGATCGGTGCCGACAAGGCCGGCGTGGCCGTCACGGAGCGCGGCTTCATCGAGGTCGACAAGCAGATGCGCACCAACGTGCCGCATATCTTCGCGATCGGCGATATCGTCGGTCAGCCGATGCTCGCGCACAAGGCCGTGCATGAAGGTCACGTCGCGGCCGAAGCGGCGCACGGCGAGAAGGCCTACTTCGACGCGCTGCAGATTCCGTCCGTGGCTTACACCGATCCGGAAGTCGCATGGGCGGGCAAGACCGAAGACCAGTTGAAGGCGGAAGGCGTCAAGTATGGCAAGGCCGTCTTCCCGTGGGCCGCTTCGGGCCGTGCGATCGCCAATGGCCGCGATGAGGGCTTCACCAAGCTGCTTTTCGACGAAGCCACGCATCGCGTGATCGGCGGCGGTATCGTCGGCCTGAATGCCGGCGATCTGATCAGCGAAGTGTGCCTGGCGGTCGAAATGGGCGCGGACGCAACCGATATCGGCAAGACCATCCATCCTCACCCGACCCTGGGTGAATCGATTGGGATGGCGGCCGAGCTGTACGAAGGCGTCTGTACCGATCTGCCGCCGCAGAAAAAGAAGTAAGCGGGATCAGGCGGCGAAAAAAAACGGCGCGCCCCGCAAAGGGCGCGCCGTTTTTCTTTCAGCAGGGCGGGGCATTCAGCCCGTCTTGTTTCTCATGCTTTCAATCCTGGCGGCCGAAGAAGTCTCGGCTTTCAGCCTGAAACGAAGCCTTAGACGGCCTTCTTGGCCGAGCGCGAAGCCTGAGCGGCGGCTTGCGAAGCGGCCTTCGACGCGGCCGTAGCGGCTGCGTTGAAGTTGCTTTCGGCGATTTCGACTGCCTGCTTGCTGGCCTTGTGAACCGTTTCGTAAGTCGTATTGGCGGCGGTGATGGCCGACTTGAGCACGGCGACAGCGGTTTCCGAACCAGCCGGGGCATTCTTGGCGACGTTCTCGACCAGCGACTGCACCTTGCGGTTCTGCTCTTCGTACTGAGCTTCAGCAACACGGGCGAATTCAGCCTGCGTGGCGGAGACGATTTCATACACGTGACGGCCATACGACAAGGCCTTTTCCGATGCCGGCTGCGCGAGGCCAGCCTGCAGTGCGAAGAATTCCTGTGCGTCTTTCACCGACAGCGCACGTTGTGCATTTTCCTGGCTTTCCGCGAGCGTCGACTTCACGACTTGCAGGTTCAGCTCAACCAGCTTTTCGACGCCTTCGAATGCCTTGGTCGTCAGGCCGAACAGCGTTTCAAGGTTGGCCTTCTGTGCTGCGGCAATTTGCTCAGGGGTCAGCAGAGACATGTTTACGCTCCTGGATGGACGGCCCGTCTGGTGCGGACCGTGTTGGTTAATGACAAAAATGGGCAAAACGGTGCATTTCGCTACGCCGCGATGTATTGTGCATCGCAGCAATGGAACCTATTTTAGGATGATGGCGGCGGATGTCAAGCTCTTTTGGTGCGTCGCACCATCTTAAGAAACTGCTGATAAAACAAGACGTTATGAAATGCATATGACATAGCGTTGACGCATGTCGGATTGACCGCTGCACAGCGCTGGTGCGTGTTGCAACGGTAGATTTTGCTGCGCCGGCGACCCAATCGCTGCCGCATGGGCATATCGGTGAAGGAAGAGGGGTTGCGCAGTGCAAGAAAAATCTGACGCTTGAATGCGAAAAAACAACAATTGATGTAAACCGGAATCTGTCGAGGAACGTTAATCCCGCATCCCGGTCGAATGCGCGATGGCCCGATCTACAGCAGTTACTTAACTGTCTGACGATTGGAGCATTGGCCGGAGCCCTTGAGGAACGCCCACTGGGCCACGGTCTGCGGCGTTTTGCGGTTCGCGAAACGACCGTATTTTTCCCGATCAAGGTTGTCTCGAAATTGCCGTTATGCTGTTGGGATGCGCCGAAATTCGGCGCTTGACAGCCCCGACGAACCGCCGCAAGTGCGATCGTTTTTTTCGATCGAGATTGCGAGCCTTATAGGCTTCTTGCAATCGGATCTTATAAGCCGGTTTAAGGAGCATCGATAAGTGCTTAATATTGCTAATTTTTCGTGGTTTTACTACACTTGCGTAAAACTCCCGCCGCCCCTGACAGAACACCAATGAAAACCGACATGTTTTCGTCGCTCAAAGTGATTCACGGCGTGGCCCTCAGCACCGCTGTGTCGGTGGCCGCCTCGGTGGTCATCGCAGCCGCGTTTGCCGCGCCTGTCGACGCTTTCGCGGCGACGGCAACGGCCGCTGCCGCCCCTGCCAAAGCCAAAGCCAGTAAGAAAACGCTCAGAAACGCGAAGTCGAAGAAAGCGGGCGCCACCGTTGCCGCGAAGTCGTCCAAGGCCGCGAAAACCGTGGCCGAAGACGAAACGCCGCGCGTGGAGAGCCGCCGTCACCGTGTTTCGTACACCATGAGTGGCCGCCGTCATACGGTCGTGCGCCAGGTCGCGTTCGAACCGCGCCAGCCCACGGTCGGCCAGGCGTTCGGCCTGCACGACACGCCGGACGCGCTGGCCTTGCGCTCGAGCGTCGCCTACGTGGTCGACCAGAACACCGGCGAGACGCTGTTCGACAAGAACTCGCGCGCAGTGGTGCCGATTGCTTCGATCAGCAAGCTGATGACATCGATGGTGGTGCTGGATTCGAAGGCGCCGCTGACCGAGCCGATCGAAGTCACCGACGAAGACCGCGATTACATCAAGAACACCGGCTCGCGCCTCGCGGTCGGCTCGGTGCTCTCGCGTGAAGACATGCTGCATATCGCGCTGATGGCCTCGGAAAACCGCGCCGCAGCCGCGCTGTCGCGTTACTTCCCCGGCGGCCGTCCGGCCTTCATCGCGGCCATGAACGCCAAGGCGAAGCAACTCGGCATGACCGATACGCACTTCGAAAGCCCGTCGGGTTTGACGAGCGAGAACGTGTCGAGCGCGCGTGATCTGGTGAAGATGGTCGAGGCGGCGTACCAGTACCCGATGATCCGCGAGTTCTCGACGGATCGCAGCTACGAGGTGTACACCGGCAAGCGCTCCATCGCCTATAACAGCACGAACGCGCTGGTGCGTAACCCCACGTGGGACATCGGCCTGCAGAAGACCGGCTTCATCAACGAGGCGGGTGAATGCATGGTGATGCAGACCACCATTCACGGCCGTCCGATGGTGGTGGTGCTGCTCGATTCGTCGGGTAAGTACTCGCGCTTTGCGGACGCGACGCGTCTGCGCACATGGCTCGACAACGGTGGTGAGCAGCACATCACCAGCGCGGATGCGGGCGGCGCGGGCACCTGAACGCCACGCACCGCACGGCCAGATGCTTCAAGGCAGTCGCAACGAAAAGCCCCGCAAGTGCGGGGCTTTTTGCATCTGCTGCACCTGCAACTTCCGTGACGTCTGGAAAAGCGCTTCAGTCAGGCATGCTGATGATGCGGGCTGGCGGGCGGAGTTTCGGCCTGATAGCCGAGCGCGGCGGAGATCACCAGCGCCGTGTTGCTGAGTTGCCCGAGCCACGAGTCCTGCAGCCGGTCGGCCGGCGCCGACAACGACAGACCGGCGACCAGCTTGCCCGTATCGTCATAGATGCCGGCGGCGATACAGCGCACGCCGAGTTCCAGTTCCTCGTTATCGCGCGCGCAGGATTGCTGGCGCACGTGCAGCAGTTCACGTTCGAGCTTGGCTAGATCGGTGATGCTGTTCTGCGTGTGTCCTGACAGACCCGTGCGGGTTGCGTAGGCGCGCACGCGGGTCGATTCGTCCGCGGCGAGAAACAGCTTGCCCACCGAGGTCAGATGCAGCGGCGCCCGTCCGCCGATAGCTCGCACCACCTGCATGCCCGAGCGTTCCGAATAAGCCCGTTCGATATAGACGATTTCGTCGCCCTGGCGCACCGACAGATTCACGGTCTGGCCCGTCAGACGGTGTAATTCGCGCATCGGCGTCAAGGCGGCATCGCGGACCGACAGGCGCGCCTTGACCAGATTGCCGAGCTCGAGCAAACGCATGCCGAGTCGATAGGTGCCCGGATCCGACCGGTCGACCAGACGGCAGGTCACCATGTCGTTCAGGATGCGGTGGGCGGTGGAAGGGTGCAGCTCGGTACGCAGCGCGAGTTCCTTCAGGCTGACCGGGTCGCTATGCGCAGCCAGGGCGTCGAGCAGCCGCATCATGCGCTCGATCACCTGGATCGAGGTCTTGGGATCCGGGTTCGTGTCGCTCATGGGGAGAAATCGGTTGACGCGTCAAACAGCGGAGAATTGATTGTATATCGTAATGTGAAAAAAGCGAACGCCGTTCGAGGCCGGATTCCAATTCTTCGCCGCGCCGCAGCGTAACGCGCATCAGGCAGGTTTGGCGTTGGTATTGTGCGGCAAACGGCGGATAATCAGGGACGTTTTCCCAAAGGAGCGCCCATGCGAGTCGGATTGTTCGTCACCTGCCTGATCGACCTGATGCGGCCCGAAATCGGCTTTTCGGTCATCAAGCTGATCGAGCGAGCCGGCTTCGAAGTCGTCGTGCCGCCGGCGCAAACCTGCTGCGGGCAGCCCGCCTACAATTCCGGCGAGCGCGGTCTCGCGCGCGACCTGGCGCTGAAGACACTGCGCGAATTCGAGCAGTTCGATTACATCGTCGTGCCGTCCGGCTCGTGCGGCGGCATGATCCGCGTGCATTATGGCGATCTGTTCGGCGACGATCCGGACCTGATGAGCCGCTTCGGCCGGCTGCGCCCCAAGGTGTTCGAGTTGACCGAGTTTCTCGTCGAGGTCGCCAAAGTCGAATTGCCGCCGGGCGAGTTCGCGGGACCGGTCACATATCACGATTCCTGTTCGGGCTTGCGCGAGCTGGGCGTGAAGACACAGCCGCGCGCGCTGCTCGCCCAGGCCGGCGTGGCGGTCACCGAGATGAAGGATTGCGAGCATTGCTGCGGTTTCGGCGGCACCTTCGCGGTGAAGTACGGCGACATCTCGACGGCGATCGTCGACGAGAAGTGCGCCAATATCGGTGCGAGCGGCGCGGGCGCGGTGGTGCTCGGCGATCTCGGCTGCATGCTCAATATCGAAGGCCGTCTGCGCCGCAAGGGCGACACCGCGACGCGCGTGCTGCACATCGCCCAGGTGTTGGCTGGCGACGCGTAGACCCAACCAGCAAATCCCAAGGCCGCCATGCAAGTTCAAACGATGCAGTTCAAGGCCCGCGCGGGCCAGAAGCTCGCCGATCAGCGCCTGCAGCAGAACCTCACCAAGCTGTCGACCAAGTTCGTCTCGGCGCGGGCGGCCGCCATCACCGCAATCGATTTCGCCGCCACGCGCGCCGCGCTCAAGGAGCGCCGCAATCGCGCGCTGGAGAACCTCGACGTCTGGCTGGAGACGTTCGAGCGCGAGGCGACCCGGCGCGGCGTCACGGTCCTGTACGCGGAAACGACCCAGGACGCGGCGCGGCTTGTCGCGGACATCGCGCGCCGGCACGACGTGAAGAAGGTGATCAAGACCAAATCGATGGTCACCGAGGAAATGCGCCTGAACGAAGTGCTCGGGCAGATGGGCGTGCAGTCGATCGAGACCGATCTCGGCGAATACATTCTGCAGATCAACGACAACGAACCGCCGAGCCATATCATCGCGCCGGTCGTCCACAAGGATAAGGACGAGATCGCCGAGCTGTTCGCGAAAACGCACCAGCGGCCGCGCCTGACCGAGATCACGGAGATGACGCGCGAGGCCCGCGAAGTCCTGCGGCCGCATTTCATGACTGCGGACATGGGCGTGACGGGCGGCAATTTTCTGGTGGCGCAGACCGGTTCGGTCGCGCTCGTGACCAACGAAGGCAACGAGGGCATGTGTACGGTGATGCCGCGCGTGCACGTGGCGGTCACCGGTATCGAAAAGATTCTGCCGACGCTCGAAGACCTCGCGACCGCGATGCGCCTGCTGCCGCGCTCAGCCACCGGCCAGGCGACCTCGAACTATTTTTCGGTGCTGACCGGCCCACGCGGTCCCGGCGATCAGGACGGTCCGGAGCATATGTACGTGGTGCTGGTCGACGGCGGGCGTACCGGGCTGATCGGCGGCGACTTTCAGGAGATGCTGCGCTGTATCCGGTGCGGCGCCTGCATGAATCACTGCCCGGTGTATCAGAAAGTTGGCGGCCATGCTTATGGCTGGGTGTATCCGGGGCCCATGGGGTCGGTGCTGACGCCGAGCTATGTGGGCCTCGACAAGGCACTCGATCTGCCGCAGGCCGCCACGCTGTGCGGCGAATGCAATAGCGTCTGTCCAGTCGGAATTCCGCTTTCGGACCTGCTGCGCAAGCTGCGTGAAAAGCAGGTGGAGCGGCACCTGCGACCTTGGCACGAGCGCGTGGGGCTGAAGGTGTGGGGCTTTCTCGCGCTCCATCCGGATGCCTACGCGCTTTTTACGAAGCTGGCGGTGCGGGTACTCGAACAAATGGGAGGACGCCGGCGCGCGATCGGGCGTCTGCCGCTCGCGGCGGGCTGGACCGATACCCGTGACATGCCGGCGCCGGTGGGCCGCACGTTCCGCGAGCTATACGCGGCGCAGCGCAGTCACCTCGGGTAGTGCGCGTGCGTGTGCGTATGGTTTGTTCTGAGGGGGGGCAGGGCGGCTTTGACACACGCCCTTGTCCGCGCGAGCTGGCCGCCGCTCAGTGCTGACTGGAATGCTGGCCGTAGCCGTACCCGTCTGCTCGGTTATTGCCGCCGCCTGAGCCACGGCTGGTTCCGCCGCCGTAGCCGCCGCCGTGCTGTCCACCGTTGCTGCCGGCCTGTGGCGGTGGCCCGCCCGGGTGTCCGCCTGGGCCGCCGCCCTGCGCCGCGCCATGCGGGCCGCCATCGCCAACGTGCGGGTGCTCGCCGTGGTCCGGCCGCGAGTGCTCGCCCCAGTTCGACTGGCCGTGGTAGCCCGGTCCATAGCCGCGACGCTGATCGTAGTAGCCGGAGCCGGAATAGCCGCCAATGCCGATCGCTACCTCCGGTTGAATCACGGCGGGTCCGCCCCCATATCCGTAGTAGTCGCCGCCATACGCTTGTCCTCCATAGGCCGGTCCCCCATAAGCCGGGCTGCCGTCCGGATAGACCGCGCAACCGCCGAGGAAGGCCAAGGCGGCACAAGCAGGGGCAAACAGTTTGATTCGAAGAGACATGATTCGGGCTGCGGTTAGGTTAAGTAGCCATTCTGAATGTAAATCGAAAGAAAACTGTAGAGATTTGTAAGAATCTCGCTTCGGTCAAGCCGAGGCGCCTTTCTCCGGCGTCGCTCTGGGCCGCTGTCTGGGCCACTGTTCTCCCCAGCGCAACTCTGTATCCCGCTATGACGGGTTTATCCTGATTGATTTCTTCTATACCATTTGGACTGGGCATGGTGGGCCACAGGGTCTCGATGCCTCAATCGGAAGAGAAACGACATCATGAAAAAGACAATATCGATGTATTGGCCAGTGGCTTTGTTTATGCCGTTTGCAGCGGCGGCGTGCCTGTATGTGGGCGGCGAGACCGCCTCGCGGATCGCGCAGCCGCCGCTGGGCGCGAGCCAGCTTACGGCGGAATTGGCGCGCACGGTTTCGTATGGGCTGGTGGGCAATGATCCCGCGTTGCCGGTCAAATCGGTGCGCGCTGTAGCTTCGATGCAGGCTTCGGAAGCGTCGTGAGCGCGTGATGGGAGCCCATGTATGCGGACAACGGCACGGGTGGAATATGCGCGGCACAGCCAATCATGTTAGCGCGCGGCTTCACAACACCCGGCACCGTGGCGATGCCGCCGCACGCGCGGTACACGCCCCCGGCGCGTTTTTTGTCCCCTTTGTATAATCGCGGCACTGCTCGCTAACCCAATAAAACGGATGCATCGCATCCCGCGCCCTGATGAAAACCATCTCCATCTGCTTTGTGTGTCTCGGGAACATCTGCCGTTCCCCGACTGCGGAAGGGGTGATGCGGCATCAGTTGAGCGAGGCGAGGCTGGAGCGGCGCATCGTCATTGATTCGGCCGGCACCGGCGACTGGCACGTCGGTGAGGCGCCCGACGAGCGCGCGCAGCGTGCGGCGGCCCAGCGCGGCTACGATCTGTCCGGACTGCGCGGCCGTCAGATTGGCGCGCCGGACTTCGAGCGCTTCGATCTGCTGATCGCCATGGACGACGCCAACGTCGCCGCCCTGCAGCGGATCTGCCCGCCGGCCCAGCGCGACAAGATTCGCCTGCTGATGGAATTCGTGCCGCAAGCCGATGGCCGCTGGTCGGGCGAGCGGGAAGTCAGCGATCCGTATTTCGGCGGCGCCGCCGGCTTCGAACAGGTGCTCGATCAGTGCGAGGCCGCCTGCCGCGGGCTGATCGCGGCGTTGCAGCCGCAACTGGCGTTTTAGGTGGACCGCGTCGGTTCCGTGCGCTGCGAAACGCGCCATGTCCATGCCGCGTCAATTAAGCAAATGACCCAAATCGCGGTAGGGATACTTGACTAATTTGCTCATGTATTTATACTTGAGCAAACTTGTCGAGAATTGCGATCCCCACATCATGAGACTCACCACGAAAGGCCGTTTCGCCGTCACGGCGATGATTGACCTGGCGCTGCGCCAGGAGCAGGGCCCGGTGACGCTTGCGGGTATCAGCCAGCGCCAGCACATTTCCCTGTCCTACCTCGAGCAGCTGTTTGGCAAGCTGCGCCGTCATGAAATCGTCGAGTCCGTGCGCGGACCGGGTGGTGGCTACAATCTGGCCCGCCGCGCCGAAGACGTCACCGTCGCGGACATCATCATTGCCGTCGACGAGCCGCTCGACGCCACCCAATGCGGCGGCAAGGGCACCTGCGAAGGCACCAAGCAGCACGACGGCCACTGCATGACGCACGAACTGTGGTCCACCCTGAACCAGAAGATGGTCGAGTACCTGGATTCGGTGTCGCTAAAGGATCTGGTCGATCAGCAACGCTCGCGCGAAGGCGCGCCGGCCGTGCTGCGCGACCGCCGCAGCGAGGCGCCGGCGGTCGAACCCGCCCGCGTCGCGCCGCGCGGACCGAATTCCGTTTTCAACATGGCCGGTTCCTAGGGCGCCGTGGTCTAGCGGCGAGCCCAGATGAAGAACCCAGAAGCCAGAGCAATGATGTTCCCCGGAGCGATTCATGAATAACGACATTCCCCACCTGCCCATTTACATGGACTACAGCGCCACGACTCCGGTCGACCCGCGCGTGGTGGACAAGATGATTCCGTACCTGCGCGAGCAGTTCGGCAACCCGGCATCACGCAGCCACGCGTATGGCTGGGATGCGGAACGTGCGGTCGAAGAAGCGCGCGAGAACGTCGCGGCTTTGGTGAACGCCGATCCGCGCGAAATCATCTGGACCTCGGGCGCCACGGAGTCGGACAACCTCGCCATCAAGGGCGCGGCGCACTTCTACAAGAGCAAGGGCAAGCACATCATCACGGTGAAGACCGAGCACAAGGCCGTGCTCGACACCACCCGCGAACTCGAGCGCGAAGGTTTCGAAGTCACCTATCTGGACGTAAAGGATGACGGCCTGATCGACCTCGACGTGTTCAAGGCAGCGTTGCGCCCGGACACGATCCTGGTCTCGGTGATGTCGGTGAACAATGAGATCGGCGTGATCCAGGACATCGAGGCGATTGGCGAGATCACCCGTGAAAAGGGCATTATTTTTCACGTCGATGCGGCTCAGGCCACCGGCAAGATCGAGATCGACCTGCAAAAGCTGAAGGTCGACCTGATGTCGTTCTCGGCCCACAAGACCTATGGCCCGAAGGGCATCGGCGCGCTGTATGTGCGTCGCAAGCCGCGTATCCGTATCGAAGCGCAGATGCACGGCGGCGGTCACGAGCGCGGCATGCGCTCGGGCACGCTGGCGACGCACCAGATCGTCGGCATGGGCGAAGCGTTCCGTATCGCGCGTGAAGAAATGGCCACGGAAAACGAGCGCATCCGCATGTTGCGCGACCGTCTGCTGCGCGGCCTGCAGGACATGGAAGAAACCTACGTGAACGGCGACATGGAAAAGCGTGTGCCGCACAACCTGAACATCAGCTTCAATTTCGTCGAAGGCGAGTCGCTGATCATGGCGGTGAAGGATGTCGCCGTGTCGTCGGGTTCGGCGTGCACGTCGGCGTCGCTGGAGCCGTCGTATGTGCTGCGCGCGCTGGGCCGCAACGACGAACTGGCGCACAGCTCGATCCGCTTCACGGTGGGCCGCTTCACGACGGAGCAGGACGTCGATTACGTCATCAACCTGCTGAAGACCAAAATTTCGAAGCTGCGCGATCTGTCGCCGCTGTGGGAAATGTACAAGGACGGGGTCGATATTTCGACGATCCAGTGGGCTGCGCACTAAGCAGCGCCGTAGCGCGCCACCGGGCGAAACATCGCACCGAATGCAGGTTGAAACGAATCAAGGAGTGTAATCATGGCTTATAGCGACAAGGTTCTGGACCATTACGAAAATCCGCGCAACGTCGGTTCCTTCGCCAAGGACGACGATGCAGTCGGCACCGGCATGGTCGGCGCGCCGGCCTGCGGCGACGTGATGAAACTGCAGATCCGCGTGGGCGCGGACGGCATTATCGAAGACGCGAAGTTCAAGACCTATGGCTGCGGTTCGGCCATCGCATCGAGCTCGCTCGTCACCGAATGGGTGAAGGGCAAGACGCTCGATCAGGCCATGGAAATCAAGAACACCCACATCGCCGAAGAACTCGCGCTGCCGCCGGTCAAGATCCACTGCTCGATCCTCGCGGAAGACGCGATCAAGGCAGCGGTGGCCGACTACAAGCAACGTCACGGTGGCGCGGCAGAAGCGGGCGACAAGCAGCACGCTGCTTAAGGCCGCAACGAGAAACGCTATGGCAATTACGTTGACCGAAAAGGCAGCACAGCACGTCCAGAAGTATCTGGTCCGGCGCGGCAAAGGCGTCGGTCTGCGCCTGGGCGTGCGCACCACCGGATGCTCGGGGCTGGCTTACAAGCTCGAGTACGTGGATGAACTCGCGCCGGAAGACCAGGTGTTCGACTGCAACGGCGTGAAGATCATCGTCGATCCGAAGAGCCTCGCCTATATCGACGGCACGGAACTCGACTTCGCACGCGAAGGGCTGAACGAAGGCTTCAAGTTCAATAATCCGAACGTGAAGGACGAGTGCGGCTGCGGCGAGTCGTTCCGCGTCTGAACGGTTTCAGTCCGCGTGAAGCGGAAAAAAGGCGGCGTGGGCCGCCTTTTTAATTTGTCGCACCTTGTTTCGCGCGGTCCCGGCGGTTGACTTTGCAGGGACGCGCCTCTTGAACGGACCACATCTGATTCGATGGCCTCGCTGAACGACAGCCACTTCGACCTGTTCGACCTGCCGGCGCAATACACGCTCGACGCCGGCGTGCTCGATCACGCCTATCGCACGGTGCAGTCGCAGGTGCATCCCGACCGCTTCGCCGCGGCGGGCGACGCGCAAAAGCGCATTGCCATGCAATGGGCGACGCGCGCCAACGAGGCGTACCAGACCTTGCGCGATCCGTTAAAGCGCGCCACGTATCTGCTGGCGCTGCGCGGCATCGATGTCGGCGCGGAGAACAATACGGCCATGGAGCCGGCGTTCCTGATGCAGCAGATGGAATGGCGCGAAGGCATCGAAGACGCCGCGGCGGCAAAGAACGTCGACGCGCTCGACGCCTTGCTTAACGAACTGCGCGACGAAGAGCGGGTCCGTTTCGCCAGGCTCGGCGCCTTGCTCGACAGCGGCGTGGACCAGGCGGCAAGCGAGGCGGTGCGGCAGTTGATGTTTATCGAGCGGGTGGCGGCGGAAATCGTCACGCAGATCGAGCGGCTCGACACCTGACGCGCGCGTCACGTCGACGGGCCCGCTCAACCCAGCAACGCGAACCATTCAGGACGGGGTAGCACGCTCCCCGAAGAAGATCTCAGATGGCTTTACTGCAAATCTCCGAACCCGGCATGGCGCCCGCGCCGCATCAGCGGCGTCTCGCGGTCGGTATCGATCTCGGCACCACCAATTCCCTCGTCGCAGCCGTGCGCAGCGGCGTGCCCGACGTCCTGCCTGACGACGACGGCCATGTGCTGCTGCCCTCGGTGGTGCGTTATCTGGAGAAGGGCGGCCGCCGCATCGGTCGCACGGCCAAGGCGGAAGCGGCGAGCGATCCGCGCAACACCATCGTCTCGGTCAAGCGCTTCATGGGACGCGGCAAGGCGGAAGTGGAAGGCGCCGAAAACGCGCCCTACGATTTCGTCGACGCGCCGGGCATGGTGCAGATCCGTACCGTCGACGGCGTGAAGAGCCCGGTGGAGGTGTCGGCGGAGATTCTCGCCACCTTGCGGCAACGCGCCGAAGACACGCTTGGCGACGACCTGGTGGGCGCCGTGATCACCGTGCCGGCCTATTTCGACGAAGCGCAGCGCCAGGCCACCAAGGACGCCGCGCGCCTCGCTGGCCTGAACGTGCTGCGCCTGCTCAACGAGCCGACGGCGGCGGCGATTGCCTACGGCCTCGATAACGGCTCCGAAGGCCTCTACGCCGTGTACGACCTCGGCGGCGGCACCTTCGACCTGTCGATCCTCAAGCTCACCAAAGGCGTCTTCGAAGTGCTCGCGGCGGGCGGCGATTCCGCGCTCGGCGGCGACGACTTCGACCACGCGCTGTACCGTCACGTACTCGAGCAGGCCGGCATTGCACCGCAGACACTCGCGCCGGAAGACGTGCGCATGCTGCTGGACAGCGTGCGGGTGGCCAAGGAGGCGTTGTCGGACGCGCCGCTGGCCAGCTTGCAGGCGACGCTTTCGAACGGCACCCGGCTCGATCTGACCATCGACGAGCCCACTTTCGAGGCCATCACGCAGGCGCTGGTGCAGCGCACGCTCGGGCCGACCAGGAAAGCGCTGCGCGATGCCAAGGTCACCACGAAGGAAATCAAGGGCGTGGTGCTGGTGGGCGGCGCGACCCGCATGCCGGTGATCCGCCGCGCGGTGGAAGGGCTCTTCGGCCAGCCGCCGCTGACCAATCTCAACCCCGACCAGGTGGTCGCGCTCGGCGCGGCGATCCAGGCCGATCTGCTGGCCGGCAACCGTGGCGCCGAAGGCGATGACTGGCTGCTGCTCGACGTCATCCCGCTGTCGCTGGGCGTGGAGACGATGGGCGGGCTGACCGAGAAGATCATCCCGCGTAATTCGACGATTCCGGTCGCGCGTGCACAGGATTTCACCACTTTCAAGGACGGCCAGACGGCGATGGCGATCCACGTCGTGCAGGGCGAGCGCGAACTGGTATCGGATTGCCGTTCGCTCGCGCGCTTCGAATTGCGCGGCATTCCGCCGATGGCGGCCGGCGCGGCGCGCATTCGCGTGACTTACCAGGTCGACGCGGACGGCCTGCTGTCGGTGTTCGCGCGCGAGCAGCATTCGGGCGTGGAGGCGTCGGTGGTCGTGAAGCCGTCGTATGGTCTCGCCGACGACGACGTCGCGCGCATGCTTGAAGACAGCTTCAACACCGCCGAAGTCGACATGCGTGCCCGCGCGCTGCGCGAGGCGCAGGTGGAAGCGCAACGCCTGATCGAAGCAACCGAAGCTGCGCTGGCAGCGGACGCCGAGCTGCTCGACGAGGCCGAACGCGCCGAACTCGACGCGCTGCTCAACGGCCTGCGCAATGTGGCGCAAAGCGACGACGCCGACGCGATCGAAGCCGCCACCAAAACCGTGGCCGAAGGCACCGACGAATTCGCTGCCCGCCGCATGAACAAGGGCATTCGCCGCGCGCTCGCGGGCCGCAAGCTCGACGACATCTGAGCGGACGGACACCCGACAGGGCCGCCGGCTCGTCCGGCGTCTGCGGCGAACTTCAACGAATCACGTGGCGCGTGTCAAAAAAGCACGCGCCACCAGTAAAATGGCACGGAGCCGTTCGTCGGCGTCCGTGCCCCAGACCAAACGGAAATCGTATGCCTCAAATCGTTGTGCTGCCCCATGTCGAACTGTGCCCGGAAGGCGCGGTGATCGACGCCGTGCCGGGCAAGAGCATCTGCGACAGTCTGCTGGAACACGGCATTGAAATCGAGCACGCCTGCGAGAAATCGTGCGCGTGCACGACTTGCCATGTGGTCGTGCGTGAAGGATTCAATGCGCTCACGCCGTCGGAAGAGGACGAAGACGATCTGCTCGACAAGGCGTGGGGGCTCGAACCCGAATCGCGTCTGTCGTGCCAGGCCCTGGTGCCGGCCGATCAGGATCTCGTGGTGGAGATCCCGCGTTACTCGATCAACCACGCGAAGGAAAATCACTAACAGGAGCGCGCAGCCATGAAGTGGACCGACACGCAAGATATCGCGATGGCCCTCACCGACAAACATCCGGAAGTGGACCCGCAGCAGATACGGTTCACCGATCTGCATCGCTGGGTGACGGAACTGGAAGGCTTCGACGACGACCCGAACCGGTCCAACGAGAAGATTCTCGAGGCGATCCAGACGGCGTGGATCGAGGATGCGGATTACTGAGCGGGTGGCGGTTTAAGCGGCCTGGCTGATATAAGTGGCTCGATCAGGCAAAAAGGCGATTCCATTGGAATCGCCTTTTTGTTTTTGGCGCGGTTTGCCGCGCTTGCTACAGCCGCCCGCAGCTTAACCCGCGGCAAGCGTGCCGTTTTCGATATGTACGTGCTCGCCCTGCTGGAACGGCGGCGCGTCATGGTACGTGAAATAGCGGCTCTTGCCGCTTTCCATGCGCACGTGTACCGAGTACGCGGTGGTGCTGCGGATGTGTTTCTCGACCGAATTGCCGGCGAAGCCGCCGCCGACCGCGCCGAGCACCGTCATCGCGCCACGGCCGACGCCGCCGCCGAACTGGTTACCCACGAGGCCGCCGACCACCGCCCCGCCGACGGCGCCGACACCGGTGCCATGACCTTCCTGACGCACTTCCGAAATCGCGACCACTGTGCCGCAACTCGCGCAATAAGCAGGTTGCGGCGGCGGCTGTTGCGCGTATTGCCCCTGCGCCGGCTGAGGCGCCTGGGCCTGCTGCTGCGCGGCGTACTGTTGCTGCGTCGGCGCAGGCACGGGTACGGGCGCAGCGGCCTGCGCAGACTGTTGGGCTGGTTGATCCTGCTGCGCGTAAGTGGCGGGGTTCGCCGGTTGCGCCGAATCCACCACCGGCTGGGAGGCCGCCTGCGCGGCGACCTGGGCCGACTGGGTCTGATCGTTTTGCGCGCTGTTGCTCGACGCTTTCGGGAACAGGCCCGTCACGGCTGCCGTGGCAGCGAGGCTGGCGATGATGACCGCGCCGGCCGCGGTCGCGACGAGCGGGTGGATACGACGGGTACGAGTGGTGTCTGGACTGTTCATTTGGGCCTCCGTCTCAAGCAGAGTCGACTTTATTGAGACACAGTGTCCGACAGCTAGGCCGGGCCGAGGTTTCAAGTTGTAACCAAATCCGCAGGCGTGATGCGGGCATCGTCCGCAAAGCGTGATCAATAGCGGCGCAAGGTCCGGCTGGGCGGGCGAAAACACGCCGGGAAAGGCAGG
Organism: Paraburkholderia sp. BCC1885; assembly: GCF_900996235.1. Taxonomy (GTDB): domain Bacteria; phylum Pseudomonadota; class Gammaproteobacteria; order Burkholderiales; family Burkholderiaceae; genus Paraburkholderia. The sequence goes on along the minus strand of NZ_CAAJGM010000208.1, from coordinate 164,373 downwards.
GTGAGCGAGCCCGCGCGGCGCAGCTTTTACCGATAGTTACAAACCATCAAGCTCGCTGCGGCTATCGAGGCAGGACGCCGGGCAAGCTCGGAGCGCGCCGCAAAGAAAAACGCCCGGCATGTTCTGCCGGGCGTTTCTGTTGATGACTGCCGGTGCGACGGGCGCGCTGGCCTCGGTCGTCCGGCTAGCGCCGCCGGATCAGTCTTCGCGGCGCAGATGCGGGAACAGAATCACGTCGCGGATGCTCGGGCTGTCGGTTAGCAGCATGACCAGCCGGTCGATGCCGATACCGCAACCGCCCGCCGGCGGCATGCCGTATTCCAGCGCGCGGATGTAGTCGGCGTCGTAGAACATGGCTTCTTCGTCGCCGGCATCCTTCTGGTCGACCTGTTTCTTGAAACGCGCGGCCTGGTCTTCCGGATCGTTCAGCTCCGAAAAGCCATTGGCGATTTCGCGGCCGGTGATGAACAGCTCGAAGCGCTCGGTAATGCCCGGCACCTTGTCCGATGCACGCGCAAGCGGCGACACTTCGACCGGGTAGTCGATGATGTACGTCGGCTCCCACAGTTGCGACTCGGCGGTTTCTTCGAAGAGCGCCAGTTGCAGCGCGCCCACGCCTGCGTTCAGGAACTGCGGCTGCGAGGCGTCCACGCCGAACTTCTTCAGTTCCGGGCGCAGGAAATCGGCATCGGCGAGCTGCGCGTCGGTGTATTGCGGCGCGTATTTCTGGATGGCCTGGGTGATCGTCAGACGATGGAACGGCTTGGCGAGATCCAGCTCACGGCCCTGATAGCTGATGGTCGCGGTGCCGAGCGAGTCGATCGCAGCCTGGCGGATCAACTGTTCGGTGAAGTCCATCAGCCACTGATAATCGGTGTACGCGGCGTAGAACTCGATCATCGTGAATTCCGGATTGTGGCGCACCGAGACGCCCTCGTTACGGAAATTCCGGTTGATCTCGAACACGCGCTCGAAGCCGCCCACCACCAGCCGCTTCAGGTACAGCTCAGGCGCGATGCGCAGGAACATCTGCATATCCAGCGCGTTGTGGTGCGTGACGAAAGGCTTGGCCGCCGCGCCGCCCGGGATCGGATGCAGCATCGGCGTTTCGACTTCCATGAAGTCGGCATCCGCCATGAACTTGCGGATCGACGACATCGCCTTGGTGCGCGCCACGAAAGTCTTGCGCGTTTCCGGCGTGACGATCAGGTCGACGTAACGCTGACGGTACTTCATTTCCTGGTCGGCGAGACCGTGGAACTTGTCCGGCAGCGGACGCAGCGACTTCGACAGCAGCCGCAGTTCGGTACAACGCACCGACAGCTCGCCCTTGTTGGTGCGGAACAGCACGCCGCGCGCCGCGACGATGTCGCCCATGTCCCACTTCTTGAACGCGTCGTAGGTTTCCTGGCCGACGTCGGCCGGCGTGATGAAGAACTGGATCTGACCCGAACCGTCGCGCACGGTGGCGAAGCTGGCCTTGCCCATCACGCGTTTCAGCATCATGCGGCCGGCCACGGCGACTTCGAGCGGATTGGCTTCGAGCGCTTCCTTGTCGGTGTCGGCGTATTGCGTCTGCAGATCCTCGGCGTGATGCGTGGGGCGGAAGTCGTTCGGGTAAGCGATGCCGTGCTCACGCAGCTCGCGCAGCTTTTCGCGGCGCTCGGCGATGATCTTGTTTTCGTCCCCCTCGGGCGCGGCGTTGGTCTGGATCGGTTCGGTCATGATGGGTCGGTATTCGGGGTGGCCTGCCTGTGGCAGGCGCTTGAAAGATGCGGCGCGGCAGGCTTCGCCGCGCCGGATGCGCTTACTTTAGATGCCCTGTTTCAGGCTGGCGCTAATGAACGGATCGAGGTCGCCATCGAGCACGCTCTTGGTATTGCTGATTTCGACGTTGGTACGCAGATCCTTGATGCGGCTGTTGTCCAGCACATACGAACGGATCTGGTGGCCCCAGCCGACATCGGTCTTGCCGGCTTCGAGCTTGTCCTGCTCGGCCTGACGTTTGCGGATTTCCGCTTCGTACAGACGCGATTTCAGCATGGCCATGGCTTCGGCGCGGTTACGGTGCTGCGAGCGGTCGTTCTGGCACTGCACGACGATGCCCGACGGCATGTGCGTAATCCGCACGGCGGAGTCGGTCTTGTTGATGTGCTGACCGCCCGCGCCGGACGCGCGGTAGGTGTCGATACGCAGGTCGGCCGGGTTGATGTCCACTTCGATCGAATCGTCGATTTCCGGATATACGAACACCGACGAGAACGACGTGTGACGGCCGCCCGACGAATCGAACGGCGACTTGCGCACGAGCCGGTGCACGCCCGTTTCGGTGCGCAAAAAGCCGTAGGCGTATTCGCCTTCGATCTTGATGGTGGCGTTCTTGATGCCGGCGACGTCGCCGTCGGTCTGTTCGAGCACTTCGGTCTTGAAGCCCTTGCGCTCGCAGTAGCGCAGGTACTGGCGCAGCAGCATTGCGGCCCAGTCGCACGCTTCGGTGCCGCCGGCGCCGGCCTGAATGTCGAGGAAGGCGTTGTTCGGGTCGGCCGCATTCGAGAACATGCGGCGGAATTCCATGTCCGCGACGCGCTGTTCGAGGCCGGCTGCATCGCTTTCGCAGGCGAGGAGGGTTTCCTCGTCATTTTCTTCGCGTGCCATGTCGAACAGGTCCTGCGCGTCGCGCAGGTCGTTGTCGAGCGCGGTGAGTTTGCCGACGACGTCGTCGAGCAGCTTCTTTTCCCGGCCGAGGGCCTGGGCGTGCTTCGAGTCGTTCCAGACGTTCGGGTCTTCGAGTTCCCGGTTGACTTCGATTAGACGCAGTGCTTTGTCGTCGTAGTCAAAGATACCCCCGTAGCTCGCCCGCGCGACGGCGCAGGTCGGCCAGAGAGGCTTCGATCGCGTTGAGACGTTCCGCTTCCATGTCGATCTTTTATAGCTTCGTAAAAAGGGGAAATTATAGCCGATCGAGGCTGCCCGCCGGAGGCTAATGCGCGACGCGGCGGGCGTTTGGGGCAGTTTGGCGGGGATTGCGGCTCAGCTCAGCGCATGTTCGACGATCAATTGCACCCGCGACACGCCGTTCCACGTATCGCTCGCGAGGCGATACGCGATGGTGGTGCGCGCGGGCAGCGAATCGGTGTGATTGAACCAGATCGCGTTAAAGCGCTGGCGGCCGCGCAGCAGTTGCAGCTTCAGATGCTTGTCCTTCACCAGCGCCTGCGAGGCCACTTCGAACTCGCCGGAAAACACCGGCGCCGGAAACCCCTGGCCCCACACCGCGGCATCGAGCATCTCGACAAATTGCGGCGTGAAATAGGCCTCTTCGAGATCGCCGTCGGTTTCGACCACCCGCGCGAGCGCCTCGGCGGACAGCCACTCGCGGCCCACCGCTTCGAACGCGGCGGTAAAGCGCGGCACGTCCGCGGCGCCGAGCGTCATGCCGGCCGCCATGGCGTGACCGCCGAACTTGACGATCATGCCGGGTTCTCGTTTCGAGATCAGGTCGAGCGCGTCGCGCAGATGGAATCCGGCGATCGAGCGGCCCGAGCCTTTGACGAGGACGCCGCTTTCGTCGGCGGGCGCAAACGTGAAAGCGGGCCGGTGAAATTTCTCCTTGAGCCGCCCCGCGACAATGCCGATCACGCCCTGATGCCAGCTTTCGTTGAACAGCACGATGGTGGCCGAGCCGGCCGGATCGACCGTGGACAGGTCTTCGAGCGCCTGCTGCTGCATGCCGGCTTCGATCTCGCGCCGCTCGCGGTTGATCGAATCGAGCTGCTGCGCCAGTTCCCAGGCGCGGCCGATGTCGTCGGTGGTGAGGCATTCGATGCCGAGCGACATGTCCGAGAGCCGTCCCGCCGCGTTCAGCCGTGGCCCGAGCGCGAAGCCCAGATCGAAACCGGAGGCATTGCGGGCGTCGCGCGCCGCGGCCCGGAACAGCGCCGCGATGCCAGGCTGCATCTTGCCCTTGCGGATCCGTTGCAGGCCCTGCGCCACCAGCACGCGATTGTTGCCGTCGAGCTTGACGACGTCCGCCACCGTGCCGAGCGCGACCAGATCGAGCAGGCCGTCCAGACGCGGCTCGGGGCGCGCGTCGGTGAAAGCGCCGCGTTTGCGCAGTTCGGCGCGCAGCGCGAGCAGCACGTAGAACATCACGCCGACTCCGGCGATGCACTTGCTCGGAAAGGTACAGCCCGGCTGGTTCGGATTGACGATGGCGCGCGCGGCCGGCAGTTCGTCGCCGGGCAGATGGTGGTCGGTGACGAGCACGTCGATGCCGAGCGCGTTGGCGGCCGCGACGCCGTCGACGCTGGCGATGCCGTTATCCACCGTAATCAGCAGCTCGGGCTGGCCGGATGGGTTGCGGGCCGCCAGCGCGACGATTTCGGGCGTGAGGCCATAGCCATATTCGAAGCGGTTCGGCACCAGATAGTCGATCTGCGCGCCGAACATGCGCAGGCCACGCACGGCGACGGCGCAGGCGGTGGCGCCGTCGCAGTCGTAATCGGCCACCACCAGCATGCGGCGCTTTCCTTCGATCGAGTCGGCCAGCAGCGCCGCCGCGTCTTCGCAGCCTTTCAGTTGCGCGGGCGGCACGAGGCGCGCGAGGCCGGTTTCGATTTCATCCGGCTGGCAGACGCCGCGCGCGGCATACAGACGGGCCAGCACCGGATGCAGGCCGTGACGGGTCAACACTTCGGCGTCGACGGGAGATGAGGCGCGCGTAACGATTCGAGTCATGCAGAAAGGCCGGAAAACATGCGATGGAACATTCGCGGAATCATTCGATGAAAAGCGAGGCGAGCAGGCGCCGCCGCCAGAATTTGCGCAGATCGCCGCGCGTGACGGTGAGCGTTACCGAGCCGGTGTCGCCGCACAGCGTGAGGCCGAGTTCGCCGAGCCGGCCGGTCTGCAGGGCGGCGAGGGCGGGGGCGAACCAGTCGGTTTCGAGTGCGGCGAAGGCCTCGTTCCAGCGCGCCCAGTCCTGTTCGATATAGGGCGCGGAAAACGGATCGAGCTCGACGAGCGTGGCGCCGGCCGCGCTGTTGCCACCCGCGCGGGTGGCGTCGTTTACATCGTTTGCGCCGGAGACGAGAGCGGCAAACGAAGCCGGCGGCGCGCCGGTCTCCACTCCAGCCGTAAGGGCAAGCCCACGCGTGGCCGCCGCGTCCGACAGTACGCGCGCGAATGGGCTTTGCACCGGTTGCGCCGCGCCTTGCGCGTGAAACCAGATGGAATTGATCGCGGGCAAGCCGCGCGCTTCGCGCGCCTCGTTGAGCGGATGTTCGAACCACGCCATCTGCACTTCGTTCTGCAGCTTCATCCACGCCCGGGAACGCTCGCCGGTGTGGGCTTCGTGCGGCAGCCAGATTTCGATGTTGCGGCCGCTGGCGCGCAGCGGCGAAGCGCCGGCCAGCGTGCCGAAGGCGTCGCTCGCGAGATACCAGCGCGCGGGTCGGGGCGCTTCGATGCGCACGCCGAGTTCTTCGATCAGCGGCCGGGCCACCTCGAGCAGGGTGGTGGCTTCGGCGTCGGTGATCGCAAGCGAGGCCGGGTCGATCAGCACCAGATGGTCATGGGCGATGCGCACGTGCACAGGCTGCACGCATGCCCACGTCGCTGTGCCGGGCTCGCCGCCATCCGCGCGCAGCATGTAGGGCGCGAGCGGCGCCTCGTCCGCGGCTCCCGCGCCGCTGGGCACCGTGCCGAACTGACGCGCCACCCAGCGTTCATGCGGCAGCGTGCGCTGAAAGTCCTCGCCGACGACGCGCTCGACTAGCGTGGCGCGGGCGAGCAGTTTGTCGAGGGCGGGGCTTTGGATGTCGTGGAGCGCGGTGGAGGCGTCGGCCGCGGCGGGCAGCGCGAAAGGCAGGAGGAGGTGAAGACGGTTGGCGAGCATGATGCTGCGCATTGTAGGGCAAACGCTGCGGGTGTTTCGATTCCCGATGCGGGGCGTTGCAGGGAGTCACGCACACCGACCCGCAGCCGATCGCGAGCCGTGAACCATGGTTGACGATGCGTCAACCATGGATTACATTTGTCCCTGCTGATTATCCGTACAACCGGTGACCGATGGAAAAGATCAAAACGCGCCTGTGGGATGCGGCAGAACACCTGAAGACCGAAACCGGCATGGCCGAATATTTCGAAGCCTGCCTTCTGGAAGGGGGCGACGACCCGGCTTATCTCGCCCACGCGCTGGGCGTCATTGCCCGCGCCCGGGGCATGGCTCAGCTTGCCCGTGACACCGGCATGTCGCGCGAGGGGCTCTATAAAGCGCTTTCCGAAGATGGCAACCCGAGCTTTGCGACCATCATCAAGGTGATCCGGGCGCTGGGTCTGGAGTTGCACGCCAGCCCGGCGCAAGCCTGAGCGGCCGCAGCAGTTCGGGGAGCTTACGCCCGTTATATGGCAAACTTCGCGCTTGATCGGTGGCAGATTCGATTGTTGCCGCCGCGGCAAGAGGCCGAAGAACGCAGAAAAGGACTCGCTTGAAATTTCCCTACGAATGGACCATCGGCTGGCGCTACACCCGCGCCGGCAAACGCACGACCGGTAACGGCTTCATCTCCTTCATCGCGCTCGTTTCGATGTCGGGCATCGCGCTCGGCGTCGCGGCGCTGATCGTCGTGCTGTCGGTGATGAACGGCTTCCAGAAAGAGGTGCGCGATCGCATGCTGTCGGTGCTGGCGCACGTCGAAATCTTTTCGCCTACCGGTTCCATGCCGAACTGGCAATTGACGGCGAAAGAGGCGCATCAGAACAAGGAAGTGATCGGCGCGGCGCCGTATGTCGACGCCCAGGCGCTGCTCACGCGTCAGGACGCCGTGAGCGGCGTGGCGCTGCGCGGTGTCGATCCCACGCTCGAACCGCAGGTCTCCGATATCTATAAGGAGATGAAGGGCGGCGGCCAGTTGTCCGATCTGAAGGCGGGCGATTTCGGCATCGTGCTCGGCACCGATCTCGCGGCCAATCTCGGCGTCATGATCGGCGACAAGATCACCCTGGTGGCGCCCGAAGGCACCATCACGCCGGCCGGGATGCTGCCGCGTCTGAAGCAGTTCACGGTAGTGGGCATCTTCGAATCGGGACACTACGAATACGACAGCACGCTTGCGCTCATCAACATTCAGGACGCGCAGGTATTGTTCCGGCTGCCCGCGCCGACCGGCGTGCGTCTGCGCCTGAAAGACATGCAGCGCGCGCCGGAGGTCGCGCACCAGTTGGCGCGCACCCTGTCGGGCGACCTCTATATCCGCGACTGGACCCAGCAGAACAAGACCTGGTTTTCGGCCGTGCAGATCGAAAAGCGCATGATGTTCATCATCCTGACGCTGATCATCGCGGTGGCGGCGTTCAATCTGGTGTCGTCGCTGGTGATGACGGTGACCAACAAGCAGGCGGACATCGCAATTCTGCGCACGCTCGGCGCGCAGCCGGGCTCGATCATGAAGATTTTCGTGGTGCAGGGCGTGACCATCGGTTTTATCGGCACGGCGACGGGCGTGGCGCTCGGCTGTCTGATTGCGTGGAGCATTCCGTGGCTGGTGCCGATGATCGAGCATCTGCTCGGCGTGCAGTTTCTGCCGCCGTCGGTGTATTTCATCAGTGAGTTGCCGTCGGAGCTGGTGCCGGGCGACGTCGCCAAAATCGGCGTGATCGCCTTCGTGCTGGCTTCGCTCGCCACGCTGTATCCGAGCTGGCGCGGCGCCAAGGTTCGTCCGGCGGAGGCGCTGCGCTATGAATGACCGTTCGATTCCCCAATCCATGCCCTCTGACAGCGCGTTGCATCCCTACGTCCTCGAAGCGACCGGCATTTCCAAGTCGTTCGTGCAGGGCGGCCTGAACGTGCAGGTGCTGAACAACACGCAACTTTCGGTGCGGCGTGGCGAGAAGCTCGCGATTGTCGGTGCCTCCGGGTCGGGCAAAAGCACCTTGCTGCACGTGCTGGGCGGCCTCGACGATCCGAGCACGGGCGAAGTGTCGGTGCTCGGCAAGCCGTTCACGAAACTGTCGGAACGCGAGCGCAACGAGCTACGCAATCGCGCGCTCGGTTTCGTCTATCAGTTCCATCATCTGCTGGCGGAGTTTACGGCGCTCGACAATGTCGCGATGCCGCTGCGCATCCGCCGCATGCCCACCGACGAAGCACGCCGTACCGCGCTGCAGACGCTCGAGCGCGTGGGCCTGTCGCATCGCGCGAAACATCGTCCGGGCGAACTGTCGGGCGGCGAGCGCCAGCGGGTGGCGATTGCACGGGCGCTGGTGACCAACCCGGCCTGCGTGCTGGCCGACGAACCCACCGGCAACCTCGACGGCGGCACCGCCGACACCGTGTTCAATCTGATGCTCGAACTGTCGCAAACCTTCGACACCAGCTTCGTGATCGTCACTCACGATCCGGACCTCGCGGCGCGCTGCGACCGCACCATGCGTCTGCGCGACGGCGTGCTGTACGAAGAGCCGCCGCTGGCGGTGTAACGCACTTTCCGCGCGGGGCCGCGAGCATGTGGATCGATACGCACTGCCACCTCGACGCGTCGGAATTCGACGCGGACCGCGACGCCGTGGCGGCCGCGGCCCATACGTGCGGGGTGGGGCGCATCGTGATTCCGGGCGTGGCGCGCATGAACTTCGCGCGGGTGCGTGAACTCGCGCATCGCGTGACGGGCGGGGCGTATGCGCTCGGGATTCATCCGCTCTTCACGCCCCATGCGCAGGACGCCGATCTCGACGCCCTGCGCATGGAAATCGAAGCGAGTCTCGACGATCCGCTGTTCGTCGGCTTAGGCGAAATCGGCCTCGATTACTTCGTGCCTGGCCTCGACGATGCGCGCCAGCAGTTCTTCTACAACGAGCAACTGAAGCTCGCCCATGAATTCGATCTGCCGGTGATCTGCCACGTGCGCAAGTCGCAGGATCAGGTGCTCAAGGGGTTGCGCCGGCAGCGCGTGCATCGCGGCATTGCGCACGCATTCAACGGCAGTTTTCAGCAGGCGCAGGCATTTATCGATCACGGCATGCATCTGGGCTTCGGCGGCAATCTGACGTTCGAGCGCGCCTTGCAGATTCGCCGTCTCGCCGCGCAATTGCCGCTCGACGCGCTCGTCGTCGAAACCGACGCGCCCGATATTGCTCCCTCCTGGCTTTACCGCCAACGCAATACGCCCGACCAGATTCCCGCCATCGGCGCGGGACTCGCGCAACTGCGCGGCATCGATATCGACGAGCTTGCCATAGGCACAACGGCTAACGCTCACGCTGCGTTGCCGCGGCTCGCGCTTTCGTCTGCATAATCTCCAGAGGGATTCGCGCCGGGCCGAATCCGCGTCCGGCCGTTCGTCTGAAATAGCGTTCTGACCTGTGTCTGATGGCGATGCCCGGCGGCAGCCGGGCGGCGCGCCGGGCTGCGTTCGGCAAGTCAGGGTGGAGGGCGAATGCGGGCAGTGTGGGGTGGATTTGGGTTGGGCGTGATCGCTTTGCAGCAGCAGGCGGCGTTGCCTGGATGGCGTGGCTGGCTGGTGCTGTGGTTGATCTTGTGCGGCACGCTTGCGTGGGCCGTCTGGGGTTTGCGGTGTGACGAGTCGCGGCATTGGCGCACGCGCGGCGGCTGGTGCGCGGTCTGGCTGGCGGCCGCTTGCGTGGGTTTTGGCTATGCGGCGTGGCGTGCGGAGTGGCGTCTTGCTGTGAGCCTGCCCGTTGCATGGGAGGGGCGTGACCTCGAGGTGGAAGGCAGCGTGCGCGGCTTGCCGAATCGCGACGACAAGGGCGTGCGCTTCCTGTTCGACGTCGCTTCCGTCGCTGCGCCGATCGCGCATTTTCCCCGCACCATTCAACTTTCGTGGATCGATCAAAAAGGGCCGCCACCGCCGCTGCTGGAACCCGGCGCGCGCTGGCATCTGACGGTGCGCCTCAAGCGCCCGCATGGCAATGCCAATTACGGCGTGCGCGATGCCGAAGCGGGCTTGCTGGCGCGCAATGTCCGGGCGACCGGTTACGTCAGCAAACCGGAGACGGCGCATCGGCTGGCGGGGCTGGCGAGCGGCGTGGGTGTCGTCGGCGTCGGCGTCGACCGCTGGCGTGCCGCGCTGCGAGCCCGCATCGATTCGGTACTGGCCGACGCGCCGCATCGCGGCGTCGTGGTGGCGCTTGCCGTCGGCGCGCAGGATGAGGTCAGCGCCGCCGATTGGGCGCTGCTGCGCGCGACCGGCACGAGTCATCTGGTGGCGATCTCCGGGCTGCATATCGGTTTCGTCGCCGGACTCGCCGCGTGGCTGGCCGGGGCGTTATGGCGGCGCTCCTGTTTCGTGGGGCGCAACTGGCCGCTCAAGATCCCGGCGCAGAAAGTCGCGGTCGGCGCGGGCGTGCTGTTCGCCGCGATGCACGCCGCGCTCGCCGGCTTCAACGTGCCGGCGCAGCGCGCGCTATGGATGGCCGGCGCGGTGGCGCTGGCGTTCGTCAGCGGCCGCAGCGTCGCGCCGTCGTGGGTGCTGGCGTGGGCCTTGGGTCTGGTGCTGCTGCTCGATCCGTGGGCGGTGGTGTCGGCCGGGTTCTGGCTGTCGTTTTGCGCGGTGGCGGCGATCGTGTATGCCATGTCGGGACGGCCTCGTCTGCGCGACGAACGGCGGCGCGAAGAGAAAGAGGGTGAAGCGGTGGAGGTGGTTCTGGACCCGTCCGTGGATGCCTCTGCGGCTGTGTCGCCGCGCCGGCTGTCGCGCCCACGCGTCGTCGCCACGCGAATGCTTGCCGCGCTGCGTGTTCGCGTCAGGTCATTGATCGCGCGCCTGCGCAGCGCGGTGCAGGTGCAGTGGGCAGTGACGATCGCGCTCGCGCCGCTGACCGTTTACTGGTTCTCGCAGATTCCACTGATCGGGCCGCTTGCCAATGCATTTGCGATTCCGTGGGTGAGCCTGTTCGTGACACCCGCGGTATTGGCGGGCGTCGCGTTACCGGCGCCTTTGGATGCCTATGCCTTTCGCACCGCTCACAGCCTGCTCGAACTGCTCTGCGCCGGCTTGCAGATGTTGTCGGGCTTCAGTTGGGCGCTATGGCGTCTACCGCAGCCGAACGGCTGGGCGCTGGCCGCGGCGGCGGCCGGTGTCGCGTGGTGTCTGGCGCCGCGCGGCTGGCCGCTGCGCTGGGCGGCGCCGCTCACCTGGCTGCCGCTCCTCCTGCCGGCGCCGCCCGGTCCGGCGCCGGGCACGTTCAGGCTGACCGCGCTCGACATCGGCCAAGGCTCATCGATCTTGGTGGAAACCGCGCATCACGCGCTGCTGTTCGACGCGGGGCCTGGACCGGAGTCGACGCATGCCGGCGAGCGGGTCGTTGTGCCTTATCTGCAGGCCAACGGCGTTTATCGACTGGATGCGATGGTGATCAGCCATTCCGACTCCGATCACGCGGGCGGCGCGCCGGCCGTGCTCGATGGAGTGGAAGTGCGCCAGTTGCTGGCCGGACTGGAGCCGTCGAACGGGTTGTGGGACAAAGCTCGCGCGGTTGGGGCCGAGACGCTGCGCTGTGCGGCTGGGCAGCGCTGGCAATGGGACGGCGTCGAGTTCAGCATGCTCTGGCCGGATCCGGGTCCGCTAGAGGGCAAGCCGAATGACCATTGTTGCGTGCTGCGGGTCAGCACGGCGGGAGCACGTCCTTCGAATGACGCTGCAACGCCCGCAGTCGACGCGGCCAATGCAGTGAACGCGAGCAACGCGACTAACGCGGCCAACCACGTGACCACGTCCACGTCCGCCCCGCAGCCCCGCCTCGCCGCACTGCTCGCCGCTGACATCGAAGCGCCCGTCGAGCGCATCCTGCTCGCCCGCGACCGTGCCGCTCTGGGCGCGCAGATCCTGCTCGTGCCGCACCACGGCAGCAAGACTTCGTCGACCGAGCCGTTCCTCGACTCTATCGAGCCGCTTGTCGCGGTATTTCAGGTAGGCTATCGCAACCGTTTTCACCATCCCAATCCGGGCGTCTTCGAACGCTATCTGGCGCGCCACATCGAACTGGCGCGCAGCGACGAGGACGGCGCAGTGCAGATTCTGGCGGGCTACGGGCCGGCAACGGCGCGAGCAGCGCAGGCCGCGCCGGCGCCGGACGACGAGGCCACGCGCCCGACGCTCTGGGTCGACCGCTACCGCACCTCGCAGCACCGGTACTGGATGGATCAATGAAGGCCGTGCGCGTTGCAACCAGCCGTGCATGCCTCGCCACACAGAATCAGGAACGGAGACAGCCGCACTTGAAAAACATCATTCACTTCTCGCACGCGAACGGTTTTCCCGCCTCGACCTACCGGACCATTTTCGCCGAGCTTGCCGACGATTACGACGTGCGTTTCATCGAGCGTATCGGTCACGATGCGCGCTTTCCGGTGACGCAGGACTGGCCGCATCTGGTCGAACAATTGCTCGACGACATCAGCCGCTCCTATGAGCAGCCGGTCTGGCTGGTCGGCCATTCGCTCGGCGGTTATCTCTCGTTGATGGCCGCGCTGAAAAAGCCGCAGTGGGTGAAAGGGGTGGTGATGCTCGATTCGCCGGTGCTGGCCGGCTGGCGCAGCAGCGTGCTGCGCGTCTCGCAATGGACCGGTCTTGACGAGCGCCTCTCGCCCGCGGCCGCCACGCGCACGCGCCGCACCCAATGGGCGAGCCGCGACGAAGCCTGGCGGCACTTCCACTCGAAGCCGGCCTTCGCGCGCTGGGACGAGCGCATGCTGTCTGACTACATCGAGTTCGGCATTCCGCAGACTTCGCCTGACGGCACGCGCACGCTCGCCTTCGACCGCCTTGTCGAGTACCGGATTTACAAGACCTTGCCGCACACGCTCGGCTCGCGGCTCGCACGCGGCGCGCCGGTGCCGGTGGGTTTCATCGCCGGCACGCATTCCCGCGAAATTCGCCAGGTCGGGCTGGATGCGACGCGCCGTGCAACCGGCGGCCACCTGGAATGGATCGAGGGCAGCCATCTGTATCCAATGGAGAAGCCGCTGGAAACCGCGCGGGCAGTGCAGCGGATGTTGCGCGAACTGGAGCAGCGCGCCTGAGCAGCGGGCGGCGCGAAAATCGGTGCGGGATCGTCGCGGGGCAAGCGCAATTCGCTGGGTTGAGACCCTGCTTTACGGTATAATCCGTTTTTCCCGCGAGCATCCAGCGATGACCAAATATGTTTTCGTCACCGGCGGCGTAGTTTCTTCCCTCGGCAAGGGTATTGCCGCCGCTTCCCTCGCCGCGATCCTCGAATCGCGCGGTCTGAAAGTCACCCTCCTCAAACTCGATCCCTACATCAATGTCGACCCCGGCACGATGAGCCCGTTTCAACACGGCGAAGTGTTCGTGACAGAAGATGGAGCGGAGACTGACCTCGACCTTGGCCACTATGAGCGCTTCATCAGCACGAAGATGCGCAAGGCCAATAACTTCACCACGGGCCAGATTTACGAATCGGTGATCCGCAAGGAACGCCGCGGCGATTATCTGGGCAAAACCGTGCAGGTGATCCCGCACATCACAAACGAAATCCAGGCTTTCGTCGAACGCGGCGCAGCGTCTGCGACGTGCGGCGAGCCGGATGTGGCCATCGTCGAAGTCGGCGGTACGGTGGGCGATATCGAATCGCTGCCGTTCCTCGAAGCGGCGCGTCAGATGAGCCTGCGCCTCGGCCGCAACAGCGCGTGCTTCGTGCACCTGACGCTGGTGCCCTGGGTCGCCACGGCCGGCGAACTGAAGACCAAGCCCACCCAGCACAGCGTGCAGAAGCTGCGCGAAATCGGCATCTCGCCGCACGTGCTGCTGTGCCGCGCCGACCGTCCGATTCCGGACGACGAGCGCGCGAAGATCTCGATGTTCTCCAACGTGCCGGAAGACGCCGTGATCTCGGTGTGGGACGCGGACAGCATCTACAAGATTCCGCAAATGCTGCACGACCAGGGCATGGACGCGATCGTCTGCGACGAGCTCAAGCTCACGCCGAAGCCCGCCGATCTCTCCATGTGGTCGGCCATGGTCGAGAAGCTCGAACATCCGCAGCACGAAGTCACCATCGGCATGGTCGGCAAGTACGTCGACCTGACGGAGTCGTACAAGTCGCTGATCGAAGCGCTGCGCCATGCGTCGATCCACACGTCGACCAAGGTCAACATCGAATACATCGACTCGGAAGAGATCGAAACGCAGGGCGTCGAAAGCCTCAAGCATCTCGACGCCGTGCTGGTGCCGGGCGGCTTCGGCCGGCGCGGTACCGAAGGCAAGATCGCAGCCATCCGTTATGCGCGTGAAGCGAAGGTGCCGTACCTCGGCATCTGCCTCGGCATGCAGCTCGCGGTGATCGAATTCGCCCGCGACGTGGTCGGCCTGAAGGACGCGAACAGCACCGAGTTCGATCCGGGCACGCCGAACCGCGTGGTCGCGCTGATCACCGAGTGGTACGACCGTGACGGCCGGGTCGAAAAGCGCACCGAAGAGTCGGACCTGGGCGGCACCATGCGCCTCGGTTCGCAACGTTGCCCGATCAAACCCGGCACGATGGCCGAAGAGATCTACGGCAAGGACGTCAACGAGCGCCACCGTCACCGTTATGAAGTCAATAATCGCTTCGTGCCCCAGCTCGAAGGCGGCGGTCTTATCATCAGCGCCCGTACTCCGAGCGAAGATCTGCCGGAAATGATGGAATTGCCGCGCAGCATGCACCCGTGGTTCGTCGGCGTGCAGTTCCACCCGGAATTCACGTCCACGCCGCGTGACGGGCATCCGCTGTTCAAATCGTTCGTCGAGGCGGCGCTGGCGCATCAGCAGTCGCTCGTCGAGGAGAAAGCATGAAACTGGGCGATTTCGAAATCGGGCTGGACAAGCCGTTTTTCCTGATCGCGGGCACCTGCGTCGTCGAATCCGAACAGATGACGATCGACGTGGCCGGCCGGCTCAAGGAAATCTGCGCGAAGCTGAACGTCCCGTTCATCTACAAATCGTCTTACGACAAGGCCAATCGCAGTAGCGGCAAGTCGTTTCGCGGTCTGGGCATGGACGAAGGCCTGCGCATCCTGTCCGAAGTGAAACGCCAGCTCGGCCTGCCGGTGCTGACCGACGTGCACTCGGAACACGAGATCGAGCAGGTCGCCTCGGTGGTCGACGTGCTGCAGACGCCGGCCTTCCTGTGCCGTCAGACGGACTTCATCCACGCCTGCGCGCGCTCGGGCAAACCGGTCAACATCAAGAAGGGCCAGTTTCTCGCGCCGCACGACATGAAGAACGTGATCGACAAGGCGCGCGACGCCGCACGTGAAGCCGGCCTCTCGGAAGACCGCTTCATGGCCTGCGAGCGCGGTGTGTCGTTCGGTTATAACAACCTCGTCTCCGATATGCGCTCGCTCGCGATCATGCGCGAAACCAGTGCGCCGGTCGTGTTCGACGCCACTCACTCGGTACAGTTGCCGGGCGGCCAGGGCACCAGTTCCGGCGGCCAGCGCGAATTCGTGCCGGTGCTGGCGCGTGCCGCGGTGGCGGTCGGCGTGGCTGGTCTTTTCATGGAAACGCACCCGGATCCGGCGAAGGCGATGTCGGACGGTCCCAACGCCGTGCCGCTGCATCGTATGGCCGATCTGCTGGAGACGCTGGTTACGCTCGATCAGGCCGTGAAGCGCGCGCCGTTTCTCGAAAGCGATTTCAACTGATGCAGGTGCGCGCGCCGGGTCGACTCATGAGCCGGCGCGGCGCGTCTGAATGCGTGTTGAACCCCGAATTGAACCCCGAGTTGAACCCAATGGTCGTCCAAAGTGTCTGGTCAGGGGCGGCGCCCCGCGCGTCAGACACTGTTTCAACCTAAGAATCCAACGTCATTTCTTGAGGAAACCATGAGTGCTATCGTAGATATCATCGGTCGAGAGATTCTCGATTCGCGAGGCAACCCCACCGTCGAATGCGACGTGCTGCTCGAATCGGGCACGATGGGCCGCGCTGCGGTCCCGTCGGGTGCATCGACGGGTTCGCGCGAAGCGATCGAATTGCGCGACGGCGAAGCCGGCCGCTACGGCGGCAAGGGTGTGCTGAAGGCTGTCGAGCACATCAACACCGAGATCTCCGAAGCGATCATGGGCCTCGACGCTTCCGAGCAAGCCTTCCTCGACAAGACCCTGCTGGAACTCGACGGCACCGACAACAAGTCGCGTCTCGGCGCGAACGCGATGCTGGCGGTGTCGATGGCGGTGGCCAAGGCCGCGGCTGAAGAAGCCGGTCTGCCGCTGTACCGCTACTTCGGCGGCTCGGGCGCCATGCAACTGCCGGTGCCGATGATGAACATCGTCAACGGTGGCGCACACGCCAACAACAGCCTGGACATCCAGGAATTCATGATCGTGCCGGTCAGCCAGCCGACCTTCCGCGAAGCACTGCGCTGCGGCGCCGAAGTGTTCCACGCGCTGAAGAAGATCCTGAGCGACCGCGGCATGAGCACGGCCGTGGGCGACGAAGGCGGCTTCGCGCCGAACTTCGGCAGCAACGACGAATGCCTGTCGACGATCCTGCAAGCCATCGAGAAAGCCGGCTACCGCGCTGGCGAAGACGTGCTGCTGGCACTGGACTGCGCCGCGAGCGAGTTCTACCACGACGGCAAGTACCAGTTGGCGGGCGAAGGCCTGCAACTGTCGTCGACGGAATTCGCGGACTATCTGGCGAATCTGGCCGACAAGTTCCCGATCGTCTCGATCGAAGACGGCATGCACGAAAGCGACTGGGCCGGCTGGAAGACCCTCACCGACAAGCTCGGCAAGAAGATCCAGCTGGTGGGCGACGACCTGTTCGTCACCAACACGCGCATCCTGAAGGAAGGCATCGAGAAGGGCATCGCCAACTCGATCCTGATCAAGATCAACCAGATCGGTACGCTGACGGAAACCTTCGCGGCCATCGAAATGGCCAAGCGCGCCGGCTACACGGCGGTGATCTCGCACCGCTCGGGCGAAACGGAAGATTCGACGATTGCCGATATCGCCGTCGGCCTGAACGCCGGTCAGATCAAGACGGGTTCGCTGTCGCGCAGCGACCGCATCTCGAAGTACAACCAGTTGCTGCGTATTGAAGAGGACCTGGGCGATATCGCCAGCTATCCGGGCAAGTCGGCGTTCTACAATCTGCGTTGAACACCGGACCTGACCATCAGGCTTGAACCTTGAGCCGGTTCTCTTTCGTTTCCGATTCAGCACGCCGCCCTGCGTATAGCGCAGGGCGGCGTGTATTTATTGTGCTTACTTCATGCGGCTCGTCACTGCTGTCCTGATCATTCTGCTGGCGCTGATCCAGTACCCGCTTTGGTGGGGGCATGGTGGCTGGTTGCGCGTGCACGAACTGCAAGGCGAACTGGCGCAGCAGGCGCAGAAGAACGCCGACGAGAAATTGCGCAACGAACGCATTGCGGGCGAAGTGCAGGATCTGCAGAACGGCACGGCCGCGGTCGAGGAGCGTGCCCGTTATGAGATGGGTATGGTCAAGGACGGCGAAGTGTTCGTGCAGTTCGTCGCGCCGAATGCGCCACTGCCGGCGCCGACGAATAACACCGCCACGACCACCTCGACACGCGGCGAGGTATCGGCCGCGCCGGTGCGGGTGGTGCCGAATCCGGAATCGCGCGCGAAGCCGGATCGCAAGCACGGCGGCAAGGACGCAAAAGACAAGGGTTCGAAAGAGAAGAAGCCGGCGCATTGAGGTTACGCAATGCGCTGCGGTGAGGCGACGCCCGGCGGCATCGCATTGGCGCGGGCGGCGGCTTTCAACGGAGCAGGGCGGCTGACTGTTCCGATTCCGCGCACCGCGCTCGCCGCCGCGTCAGTCTCTCAATGCCGTTGGTCCGCCGCGGGCGAGACGCCCTGTGAAAGCTCGGCGGCGACAAAAAGTTGCGCCACATCGACCGGATCGAACTCATAGCGCTGGTTGCAGAACTCGCAATGAATCTCGACGTGGCCACGTTCCTCGATCACGCTGTCCACCTCTTCGCGGCCGAGCATTTTCAGCATCGCGCCGACTTTCTCGCGCGAACAACTGCATTCGAAACGCGCCGGCGCCGGTTCGAAATGCTGCACGTTCTCCTGCCAGAAGAGACGCCGGAACACGGTCTCGGGCTCTTCTTTCAACAGTTCGTCCTGCGACAGCGTGCCGCCCAGCGTGCAGACCCGCTCCCACGTATCCGCGTCGAGCTCGCCCGGATGCGGGACGATGCCGCCGTCGCCCGGCAGCTTCTGCAATAGCAGGCCGACGGCGCGCTCGGTATTGGCCGCGAGCCACAGCCGCGTGTCGAGCTGCTCCGAGTGATGCATGTAGTGTTCGAGCACTTCCGCCATCGACTTGAGCGGGCCGTCGATACCCGACAGCGGCGCGATGCCCTGATACGGCTGCTGGCCCGGCTGCTTGACGCGCGGATCGAGCGTGATCACGCAGCGGCCATGGCCGCTGGCGTTGACCAGTTCGACGAGCGTGGTGTCGTCGGCGATGGTGGTATCCGCTTCGCCGGAAAACTTGGCGGTGGCGCGCATCGACAGATCCGAGCTGCATTGCACCACCAGCATCTTGACCGGGCCGTCGCCGAAAATCTGCATGATGAGCGTGCCGTCGAACTTCAGGTTCGCCGACAGCAGCGCGCACGCCGCCATCATTTCGCCGAGTATGGTGCGCACCGGCGCCGGATAATCGCGGCGGGTCAGCACTTCTTGCCACGTGTTGCGCAGCGAAACGATTTCGCCGCGCACCGGCGCCGCGCTGAACATGAATTTTTGCAACTGGTCGTTCACAACTTTTCCTCGGTCTAATGGCACAACTCGATGCTACGTGTGCGGCCTGCTAGCCGATACGCACGAGCTGCGCCTTGAAATATGCGCGCCTTTCAGCGTATTTGGCCGCGCTTCGATGCATGCCGGCGATGTCGGCTTCCGTCAGTTCGCGCACAACCTTGGCCGGCGCGCCCAGAATCAGCGAATTGTCAGGAAATACCTTGCCCTCGGTGACGATGGCGCCTGCTCCGACCAGACAGTTGCGGCCGATTACCGCTCCATTCAAGACCACCGCCTGAATTCCGACCAGCGTGCCTTCCTTGATGGTGCAGCCATGCAGCATGGCCTGATGGCCGATCGTCACATTGGCTTCGATGGTCAGCGGGTAGCCGGGGTCGGTATGCAGGACGGCGTTTTCCTGGACGTTGCTGCCCGGACCGACCGAAATCAGCTCGTTATCGCCGCGGATCGCCGCGCCGAACCAGACGCTGGAATTTTCCTCGAGCGACACCTTGCCGATGATGGTCGCGGTGTCCGCCACGAATACGCTTTCATGGATGTTGGGGGCTGTATCGCCGAGCTTGTAAATTGCCACAGTGTCTCCGATCCCATGCAACGATATTGCGGTTAGTTCGTGCGGGCGTGCTGCCAAAGCCCGCGCCGTAAGGTCGAATGGCGTATTGTAAACGGTTGTGTGGATGGACCGCGGCGCGCCGCCCGTCCGGTGCCGCGGTGTGCGGCGAGCTGCCAACCCGCGCGTCCATTCGTCCGCTTGCCGTTGCCTCCCTTAGCCGTTTTTCCGTTCCGCCACGATGAATTCTGCTGTCTCCGCCGTCCCCGCTGTCTCTGGTCCCACGGACCATCCGCCGGCCTGTGCTCGCACCGCGGCGCTCCACGCACTATGCGAGCGCGATCCGCGCGCCAAGGCCGACGCGGTGCGCGCGCTCTACGCCAGCGTCCAGCAAGGCCGCGCGAGCTGCTCGCCGGGCGCATCGATCGATGAACCGTCCGGCTTGCCAGGGCGACCCGAGCGTCCGGAGCTGGTCGAGCCGCGCAAGCTCGGCCGCCGCGGCATGCAATCTCCCGAGGGTCGCGCGGTCCTGCTGCATGCGCTGGCGCATATCGAGTTCAACGCCATCAATCTTGCGCTGGACGCCGTCTGGCGCTTCGACGGCATGCCCGCCGCCTTCTACACCGACTGGCTCAAGGTGGCGGCCGAAGAAGCGCATCACTTCTCGCTGCTGGTCGCCCGTCTGGCCGAATTCGATCATGCATACGGCGATTTTCCCGCTCATGACGGCCTGTGGGATATGTGCGAGCGCACACGCGGCGACGTGCTGGCGCGCATGGCGCTGGTGCCGCGCACGCTGGAGGCGCGCGGCCTCGACGCCTCGCCGCCGATCCGCGCGCGGCTCCAGCAGGCGGGCGATCATGCCTCCGCGGCGATTCTCGACGTGATCCTGCGCGACGAGATCGGCCACGTGCTGATCGGCAACCGCTGGTTCCGTCACCTGTGCGAAACGGGCGGTCTGGACCCACATACCACCTACGTCCGTCTTGCCGGGCAGTATCACGCTCCGAAATTACGCGGTCCGTTCAATTTCGCGGCGCGCCGCGACGCCGGTTTCGACGAGGCGGAACTGGCCGCGCTCGCGGGTCTCGAAGAGCCGCCGCCGTCGACAGTCTGAGTCTTTCCTCGACAGGCCACGCCGGCGCCGCGCCTTCCGTTTGGCGCCCATCTCGTTATAATCGAACGACCATTCTTTTTTAGGCGCGGTTTGCTCATGAACACTCCAGAGTCCGATTTCATCACCGTGCGCGGCGTGCGCCTGCACGTGCGGCGCTGGGGCAACCCGACCGCCCCGACGCTGTTCATGCTGCACGGCTGGATGGATGTCGCAGCGTCGTTCCAGTTCGTGGTGGACGCGCTCGGCGGCGACTGGCAGGTAATCGCGCCAGACGCGCGCGGTTTCGGTCTGTCCGACTGGCCGGTCGCCGAGCGCGGCGGCGGCAGCTACTGGTTTCAGGAGTATCTGTCCGATCTCGACGCGCTGCTCGACCATTACGCGCCGTCCGGCGAGGTCAACCTGGTCGGGCACAGCATGGGCGCGAACGTCGTGTGCCTGTATGCGGGCGTGCGCCCGGAGCGGGTTCGACGGGTGGTGGATCTGGAAGGCTTCGGCCTCGCTGCCGCCCATCCGGGTCAGTCGCCGAAACGCCTGCGCGGCTGGCTCGACGAGTTGCGCGAACCGCCCCAATTGAAGCACTACGCCTCGCTCGACGAGGTCGCCGCGCGTCTGACCAGGACCAACCCGCGCCTCGCGCCGTCACGCGCCCGCTATCTCGCCGGGCACTGGTCCATGCCCGACGGCGAGGGCCGCTTCATGCTGCAGGCCGATCCGGCGCACAAGCTGCGCAGCCCGCTGCTGTACCGTCTCGACGAGATCATGGCGGTGTGGGCGAACGTCCGCGCCAGGGTGTTGCATGTCGAAGCCGCCGGCTCGCCGACCCTCGCGCAGATCGCCGGCGAGGTGTCGCTCGACGAGTTCAAGGCCCGCTTCAGCGCCTTTCCCGACTGGCGCGAAAAAATCATCGAGGACGCCGGCCACATGGTCCATCACGATCAGCCGGAGCAGGTTGCTGCGCTGATCGAGGCCTTTTGCGCATAATATTTTTCTTCTGAGGATTTTTCGGCGAAGGCTTGCGCGTCGGCGAATCGTCTGCTGGGCTTACTGCGTTGCAGTAAAATGAACGCAGAACCCTCTTAAGACCCAGATGAACGCCGATCTCCACTGCCATTCCACTGTTTCCGACGGCCAGTTCGCGCCCGCCGACGTCGCGCGCCGCGCGCTTGCCGGCGGCGTCACGCTGTGGGCGTTGACCGACCACGACGAACTCGGCGGCCAGGCGGAAGCGCGCCAGACCGCCGAGGCGCTCGGCATGCGCTATCTGAGCGGCGTGGAGATTTCGGTGACATGGGCGTCGCGCACGGTGCACGTCGTCGGACTGAATATCGATCCGGCCTGCCAGACGCTGATCGACGGTCTCGAGCGAACCCGTAACGGCCGCGCCGCGCGCGCCGAAGCGATCGGCGAGAAACTCGCCACGCTCGGTGTGCCGGATGCCTACGAAGGCGCGCTGAAGTACGTCTCGAATCCCGACATGATGTCGCGCACCCATTTCGCGCGCTTCATGGTGGACGCCGGTTATGCCAGATCGACCCAGGACGCGTTCACCCGTTTTCTCGGCGACGGCAAGCCGGCCTACATTTCCCACCGCTGGTCGAAACTGGCCGACGCGGTAAGCTGGATTCAGGCAGCGGGCGGTGAAGCGGTGATCGCCCATCCGGGGCGCTACGAATACACCCAGGTGGAATTCGACGCCCTGTTCGGCGAGTTCATCGATCTCGGCGGCAAGGCCATCGAAGTCGTGACCGGCAGCCATACGCCGGACCAGTATCGCGAATATGCGGAGGTGGCGCGCCGCTTCGGTTTCGAAGCCTCGCGCGGTTCGGATTTCCACGCGGCGGGCGAGGGCCGGGTCGAGCTAGGCGGCTTGCCGCAACTGCCGTCCGATCTGACGCCTGTCTGGGAACGCTGGCTGTGAGCCTGCGCGGCGCACGGCCCCGATTCTCGCCATAACGACCATGTCCCAATTTTTTCGGATCCACCCGGATAATCCGCAGCCACGCCTGATCAAGCAGGCCGTGCAGATCATCAACGACGGCGGCGTGGTTGCCATGCCGACCGATTCGAGCTACGCGCTCGCCTGCCATCTCGACGACAAAAACGCCGTGGAACGGCTGCGGCGGATTCGCGGCCTCGACGAGCGGCAGTTGCTGTCGCTGCTGGTGCGCGACCTGTCGGAGCTGGCCAATTTCGCGATGGTCGACAACCGGCAATTCCGCCTGATCAAGTCGGTCACACCGGGGCCTTACGTGTTCGTGCTCGAAGCCACCCGGGAAGTGCCGCGCCGGCTGTCGCATCCGTCGCGCAAGACCATCGGGCTGCGGGTGCCGGATCACGCCATCACGCTGGCGATTCTCGAAGAACTCGGCCAGCCGCTGCTCGGCACGACGCTGATCATGCCGGGCGAAAGCCAGCCGCTCAACGACGCGGAAGAAATTCGCGCGCGCCTTGAAAAACAGCTCGATCTGGTGATAGACGGCGGCGCATGCCCTTGCGAGCCGTCGACCATCGTCGATCTGACGGGCGCAGAACCGGTACTGGTGCGGGCAGGGCGCGGCAGCCTCGCACCCTTTGGACTCGAACAGCCGGCATGAAGGGCCGCAGGGTTGTGCCTGCAGCAGGACGGCCAGTCGCAGGGGCGCCTGCATGAGCGAAAGCGGACAGACGCACGCAATGGCGTTGTTACAATAGCAGGCTATGGAATCTTCCCTGATACAGACAATCGCGGTCTACGCGTTGCCGGTGATTTTTGCCATTACGCTGCACGAGGCCGCTCACGGCTATGTTGCGCGCATGCTCGGCGACAATACCGCTTACGCGCTCGGGCGCGTTTCGTTCAATCCGATGCGGCACATCGACCCGCTCGGGACCATCGCCATTCCGCTTCTGCTGTACTTCGCCACCAGCGGCGCCTTCATGTTCGGTTACGCGAAACCGGTGCCGGTCGCCTTCGGCAATCTGCGCAATCCGCGCTGGGGTAGCCTGTGGGTCGCACTCGCCGGGCCGCTGTGCAATTTCGTGCAGGCGCTTCTGTGGGGCGTGTTCAGCGTGGCGCTCGGCGTGGCCGGCGTCGACGAGCCGTTTTTCACGCGCATGGCGGCGGCCGGTGTCGGCGTCAATCTGGTGCTTGGCGTGATCAACCTGTTTCCGCTGCCGCCGCTCGACGGCGGGCGTGTGCTGACCGCGCTGTTGCCGCCGCGTCAGGCGATTGCACTGGCGCGCCTCGAGCCGTATGGTTTTTTTATCGTGATGGCGCTGCTGTTCACCGGCCTGTTGACCCGCTTCTGGCTGAGCCCGCTCGTCAGTCTCGGTTATGACGCCGTGACCGCCGTCCTGACCCCTATCGCTTCGCTTTTTCAATAAAACCATGTTCCCTGACCGTATCTTCTCCGGCATGCGGCCTACCGGCTCCCTGCACCTCGGCCACTATCACGGCGTGCTGAAAAACTGGGTCCGGCTGCAGTCCGAGTATCCGTGCTTTTTCTGTGTGGTCGACTGGCACGCGCTCACCACGCATTACGAAACGCCCGAGGTCATCGAAAAGAACGTCTGGGAAGTGCTGATCGACTGGCTCGCGTCGGGCATCGATCCGGCTCAGGCGACGCTCTTCATCCAGAGCAAGGTGCCCGAGCATGCGGAACTGGCGCTGCTGCTCGGCATGAGCACGCCGCTGGGTTGGCTGGAACGCGTGCCGACCTACAAGGAGCAAATGGAGAAGCTGAAGGATAAGGATCTTTCGACCTACGGCTTCCTCGGCTATCCGGTGCTGATGGCGGCGGACATTCTGCTGTATCGCGGCTCGCTCGTGCCGGTCGGCGAAGACCAGGTGCCGCACGTCGAAATGACGCGTGAAATCGCCCGCCGCTTTAACTACCTGTACGGCCGTGAGCCGGGCTTCGAAGAGAAGGCTAACGAAGCCGCCCGGAAGCTGGGCGGCAAGCGCTCGAAGCTCTATCACGAGTTGCGCAATGCCTATCAGCAGGAAGGCGACGACGAAGCGCTCGAACAGGCGCGGGCGATGTTGCAGGAGTCGCAGAGCCTGTCGATGAACGACCGCGAGCGCCTGTTTGGTTACCTCGAAGGCTCGCGCAAGATCATCCTCGTCGAGCCGCAGGCCATGCTGACGGAAGCGTCGCGCATGCCCGGACTCGACGGCCAGAAGATGTCGAAGTCTTACGGCAATACGATCGGCCTGCGCGAAGACGCGGAGACCATCGGCAAGAAAGTCCGCACCATGCCGACCGATCCCGCGCGCGTGCGCCGCACCGATCCGGGCGACCCGGACAAGTGTCCGGTATGGCAACTGCACCAGGTCTACACGGACGAAACCACCCACGAGTGGGTGCAAAAGGGCTGCCGCTCGGCCGGCATTGGCTGTCTGGATTGCAAGCAGCCGGTGATCGAAGGCATCCTGCGCGAACAGCAGCCCATGCTCGAACGCGCGCAGAAATACATGGACGACCCGTCGCTGTTGCGCGCGATCGTCGCCGACGGCTGCGACAAGGCGCGCCGGTTCGCCACCGAAACGATGCGCGATGTGCGTGAGGCAATGGGCCTCTCGTACAATTGATGCCTTTGGCGCTTCCGAGGCGTCCGGCACCTACCGCGCGCAGCGCTTTTTGCAGGCCATGAGCGAACCCGTTATGTCCGTTTCTCACGCGCCGCCCGGCGAGCCGTCGCGCTGGGTGCGCCGCTGGACGCACCTCGTGGCGGCCGGCGGCGCGGTGCTCGATGTCGCCTCGGGTGCGGGGCGGCACGCGCGCTGGTTTGCCGGCCACGGTCATCCAGTTACCGCGCTCGATCGCGACGCGGCAGCGCTTGCCGCCATGCATGACGAGCCGCTGATCACGACGCTCGCGGCCGACCTCGAAGGCGCGCCCTGGCCATTGCCCGGCGAGGCGAAATTCGCCGCGGTGGTGGTGACGAATTACCTGCATCGCCCGTTGTTCCCGCAACTGCTCGCGGCGCTCGCGCCCGGCGGCGTGCTGATTTACGAGACTTTCGCGCACGGCAACCAGACGGTCGGCAAGCCGTCCAATCCGGCGTTCCTGCTGGCGCCGGGCGAGTTGCTCGACACGGTTCGTCCGCGTCTGCGGGTGGTGGCGTTTCAGGATGGTTTTCTTGCGCAGCCGCGTCCGGCTTACGTCCAGCGGATCTGCGCAATTCTGGAGGCGGAGCCAGCTTCCGGTGACACTCAGGCATTACCCCCGCCTTGTTACGAACTGGCTGGCTAATCCGCTACAATCGCGGTTTACTGATTAAATTCATGGCGTTTCATGACTAACGGCACTCACGGCGGCAACCCCAGCGACGGTCCGCGGATTCGCGGCAGCATTCCCGCCATCATCACCCCGATGCTCGAAGACGGCAGCCTCGATCTGCCGGCGTTTCGCAAGCTGATCGACTGGCATATCGAAGAGGGCACGAACGCGCTCGTGGTGGTCGGCACGAGCGGCGAATCGGCCACCCTGTCGGTCGAAGAACATGTGCTGATGGTCAAAACCGCCGTGGAACACACGGCTGGCCGGATCCCGGTGATCGCCGGTTCGGGCGGCAATTCCACTACCGAGGCGGTCGAGCTGACCCAGCAGGCCAAGGCGGTGGGCGCGGATGCGACCCTGCAGGTGGTGCCGTACTACAACAAGCCGACCCAGGAAGGCATCTACCGCCATTTCGCCAAAATCGCGGAAACGGTCGACCTGCCGGTGATTTTGTATAACGTCCCCGGCCGCACGGTCGCGGATATGTCGAACGAGACGATTCTGCGTTGCGCGCAGGTGCCGGGCATCGTGGGCGTGAAGGAAGCGACGGGCAGTATCGACCGCGCCGCGCACCTGATCAAGTCCGCGCCCGCGCATTTCGGCATTTACAGCGGTGACGATCCGACCGCGATCGCCCTGATGCTGCTGGGCGGCCACGGCAATATTTCGGTCACGGCGAACGTTGCGCCGCGCGATATGAGCGAGCTGTGCAAGGCCGCGCTGGCGGCCGACGCGAAAACCGCGCGCGAGATTCACCTGAAACTCCTGTCGCTGCACAAGAACCTCTTCATCGAATCGAACCCGATTCCTGCGAAGTGGGCGTTGCAGCAACTGGGGCGGGTGCAGGGCGGTATCCGCCTGCCACTCACCCCGCTCGATGCGCGCTACCACGAAGTGGTGCGTGCTGCGCTGCGCGAAGCGGGCCTGCTCGGCTGAGAGTTTCAGCATCGAGCAGCCCGTCACCGGCATTTCCTTAACCGACGTCGACATCGCCCGCGTTCCCGGCATTGAACCAGGCACCGCGTTCCAGCTTCACGAAGGACCTCATGAAACGTTCCGCACTTTCCCTCCACGCAACCCGCATGGCGGCGCTGGCGCTTGCCCTGGTGACGCTCGCCGGCTGTGACACGCTGAACGACTGGTTTGCCTCCGACCGCGTCAACTACAAGGGCGCGGGCACAGCTCCGCCGCTCAACGTCCCGAGCGACCTGCAGGCCACGCCGACCACGCAGATCTACGTGGCGCCGCCCACCAACCTGGCGCTCGGCGGCGCGCCCACGCGTAACGTGACGGCCGCCGGCAACGCGACCGAAGGCGTGCCGAATGCGCAAGACCCGCTCGGCATGCACATCGAGCGCGACGGCGATCATCGCTGGCTGGTGGTCGACGGCCGCACGCCGGAACAACTGTGGCCGCAGTTGCAGGAGTTCTGGCAGGACAATGGCTTTGTCCTGAAGACCGACGCGCCGACCACCGGCATCATGACCACCGACTGGGCCGAGAACCGCGCCAATATTCCGGACGACTGGTTCCGCAAAACCATCGGCAAGGTGGTGGACTTCGCGTACTCGTCGGGAACTCGTGACAGCTTCCGCACGCTGGTTTCGCGCGGTTCGAACGACGTCACCGACATTTCCATCACGCATAGCGCGATGGAAGAAATGCTGACGGGCCAGGACAAGACTTCGTCGCGTTGGGTGGAGCGTCCGCGCGATCCGGCGCTGGAAGCGCTGTTCCTCGCCAAGCTGATGCAGAAATTCGGTCTGACCGACGCGCAGTCGAAGCAACTGATCACGGACGCCCGTCCGGCTACCGCGCCGGTCACGGTGGACCTGGCCGCCGGCGGCGCCGCCACGCTCGACCTGCAGGAATCGTTCGACCGCGCCTGGCTGCGTGTGGGCCTCGCGCTCGACCGCACCAACTTTGCTGTCGACAACCGCGATCGCGAAAAGGGCATCTACTACGTGCGTTACGCGGATTCGGCGCAGGAGCTGAAGAAAGACGGCCTGTTCGGCAAGCTGTTCTACAGCGGCAATTCGAAGAAGCCGGCGCAGGAATTCCTCGTGAACGTGCGTCCGAAGGGTGACACGCAAAGCCAGGTGGCGGTGGTCGACGCCAATGGTCAGGTGGACACCTCGTCGGACGCGCAGCGCATCGTTTCGTTGCTGCATGCGCAACTGAACTAAGGCGAGCCGTGCGGTTCGCCAGCCTGGGAAGCGGCAGTGAAGGCAATGCCTTGCTCGTGGAAGTGCAAAGCGGCGCGACCACCACGCGCGTATTGCTGGACTGCGGCTTTTCGGCGAAAGAAGTCGAGCGCCGTCTTGCGCGGCTCGGCTTGGGCGTCGAGGGCCTCGACGCCATTCTCATTACCCACGAACACAGCGACCACATCGGCAGCGCCTTGACGCTGGCGCGCAAGTGGTCGATTCCCCTGCACATGAGCTGGGGCACGGCGCGCGCAGTCGGCGCCGACGAGGCCGAGGTCGAGCTGCATGTCCTGTGGGGCGACGAGGCGGTTGCGATCGGCGATCTTAGCGTGCTGCCTTATACCGTTCCGCACGACGCCCGCGAGCCTTTGCAATATGTGATGTCCGACGGCGCGAGCCGGCTGGGCGTGCTGACCGACGTCGGCACGTCGACGCCGCATATCAGCAATGTGCTGAGCGGCTGCGACGCGCTGGTGCTCGAATGCAATCACGACGTGCGGATGCTGGCGGCGAGCCGCTATCCGCAGTCGCTGAAGGCGCGCATCGGCGGCAATCATGGCCATCTGAACAACGAGGCGGCGGCGGAGATCCTTGCTTCGCTCGATCGTTCGCGGCTGCGTCATCTGGTGGCGGCGCATCTGAGTCAGCAGAACAATTCGCCGGAACTCGCGCAGGCGGCAATGGCGGGCGTGCTGGGCGCCGCGGCGACCGAGGTGGTGGTGGCGTCGCAGGACGATGGATTCGACTGGCTGACCCTTTGAGGCGGCGTGAGACTGCAGCTGTAGCGGCCCTGTAGCGATGTAGCGGCTAGCGGCTAGCGGCTTGTCGCAGCGGCTGCGCGAGCGCAAAAGAAAACGCCCATGACAGACAACTGTCATGGGCGTTTTTTGTTCGGCGCGCCGGTTTGTGGCCGGCTACGCGCCTGGCTCTACGTTTAGTTGCGGTTGCCGCCGAAGATGCCGAGGATCGCCAGCAGGTTCACGAACACGTTATACAGATCGAGGTAGATGGCGAGCGTCGCGGTGATGTAGTTTGTCTCGCCGCCGTTCACGACGCGCTGCACGTCGAACAGCATGTACGCCGAGAAGATCACGATGGCCAGCACCGACACCGTCAGCATCAGCGCCGGCAGATGCAGGAAGATATTGGCGACCGAAGCGAGGATCAGCACGATCACGCCCATGAACAGCCACTTGCTGAGGCCCGAGAAGTCACGCTTGCTGACCGTGGCAATCGTGGCCATGGCGGTGAAGATCACGCCCGTGCCGCCGAACGCCATCATGATCAGCGACGGACCGTTCGAGAAGCCGAGGATGAAGCTCAGCATGCGCGACAGCATCAGGCCCATGAAGAACGTGAAGCCGAGCAGCACGAACACGCCGACCGCGCTGTCTTTGGTGCGCTGGATGGCGAACATGAAGCCGAACGCGATGGCGAAGAACGCCAGCATGCTCATGGCCGGGCTGGTAGCCGCGAACAGCGAGAAACCCGTAGCGACACCCACCCATGCGCCCAGCACCGTTGGCACCATGGACAGCGCCAGCAGCCAGTAGGTATTGCGTAGCACGCGGTTGCGGGTTTCGGCCGTGCTGACCGCACCGTTGCGGCCGAAGCTATAGGGATGGTCGTTCATGGTTTCTCCTTGCATCAGGCAAATGACTCGCCGTGGTTTATGCCGCGCCGGCCAGCAAGTTCGCCGCCGGTCGCTTGACTGTACTGTACAACCCTAAGATTAGCGCCGACTTAAGGAGTTTCAATCCCCGGCTGCGCTCTGTTACGGACAAATACAAGCCCTCGTTGGAGTCTTTCAGTGCCGTAAGGGTTCAATCGCAATCATACATGGGAACATGCTACAATAGCGGATTCATTTGAATCTGTAACCTCTTAATTTTCTGGAGTTTTTATGGCGATCGAACGCACCCTGTCGATTATCAAGCCGGACGCAGTGGCCAAGAACGTGATCGGGCAGATCTACAGCCGTTTCGAAAACGCTGGTCTGAAGATCATCGCTTCGCGCATGGTTCATCTGTCGCGTGCTGACGCAGAGAAGTTCTACGCTGTGCATGCTGCACGTCCGTTCTTCAAGGACCTCGTCGATTTCATGATCTCCGGCCCGGTGGTCGTGCAGGCGCTGGAAGGTGAAAACGCTATCCTGAAGCACCGCGACCTGATGGGCGCAACGGATCCGAAGAAGGCCGAAAAGGGCACGATTCGCGCTGACTTCGCAGACAGCATCGACGCAAACGCCGTGCACGGTTCGGATGCACCGGAAACGGCCAAGGTCGAGATCGCGTTCTTCTTCCCGGAAGTCAACGTTTACTCGCGCTAATCGCTCGGCGAAGTAGTAAGGTAAAGCAGCAGGAACGGGCGCGAACGGCCAAAGCGTTCATGCAGCTTGTTGCATGAACGAAAGTCTCGCACTGAAATGGCAGGATTCGATATGACGAGCAGTCCAACCGTCAACCTTCTCGATCTCGACGCCCAGGGGCTCGTCGCATATTGCGACAGCCTGGGCGAGAAGCCGTTTCGCGCCAAACAATTGCAGCGCTGGATTCACCAGTACAACGCTGCAGACTTCGACGGCATGACCGATCTGGCGAAGTCGTTGCGCGAAAAGCTCAAGGGCCGTGCAACCATGACGATGCCGGGCATCGTCAGCGATCACATCTCTACCGACGGCACACGCAAGTGGCTGATCGACGTCGGCAACAGCAATGCGGTTGAAACCGTCTTCATCCCGGAAGAAACCCGCGGCACGCTGTGCGTGTCGTCGCAGGCCGGGTGCGCGGTCAACTGCCGCTTCTGTTCCACCGGCAAACAAGGTTTCTCACGCAATCTCACCACCGGCGAAATCATCGGCCAGTTGCGCATGGCTGAATTCGCGCTGCGCGCCTCGCTGGGTGTCGCGGGCGGCCGGGCGGCGGGGGGCGAAGGCAAGGGCGAGCGGGTCGTCACGAATGTCGTGATGATGGGCATGGGCGAGCCGCTCCTGAATTACGACGCGGTGGTGCCGGCCATGCGCCTGATGCTCGACGACAACGCCTACGGCCTGTCGCGCCGGCGTGTCACGCTGTCTACCTCGGGCGTGGTGCCCATGATGGACCGGCTCGGCGCGGATCTGCCGGTGGCGCTGGCGGTGTCGCTGCATGCGCCTACGGATCCGCTGCGCGACATGCTGGTGCCGCTGAACAAGAAGTATCCGTTGCGCGAATTGATGGCGGCGTGCCAGCGTTATCTGAAAGTTGCGCCGCGCGATTTCATTACGTTTGAATACTGCATGCTGGACGGCGTCAACGACAGCGAAGCGCAAGCGCGCGAACTGCTGGCCGTGACGCGCGACGTGCCGTGCAAGTTCAACCTGATTCCTTTCAATCCGTTCCCGGAGTCGGGCCTGATCCGCTCGAAGAACGAACAGATCAAGCGCTTTGCACAAGTGCTGATGGACGCGGGCGTGGTCACCACCGTGCGCAAGACGCGCGGCGACGACATCGACGCGGCGTGCGGGCAACTGGCGGGCGCGGTCAAGGACCGCACCCGTCTGGCCGAACGCACAGGCAAGGCGGGCAAGATCATCGAGGTCCGCGCGGTGTGAGCACGGTGGCGGGGAGTGCGCTTTGCGAGTTTTTCGCGAAGCGCAAAAAACCTGCCGTGCGATGCAGAATTGAAAAGAAAGTTTGCAGAAGCGATCGGAAGCGGCACATGAGGCCGCACATTTTGTTATAAACGGTTTGCGCAGGCGACTCGAGGCATGGCGCCTCGGTGGTGCGCACGTGAAAAAGAATCGACGCGAAAGGATTTGGGATGAGTGAGCCGCAGCACCCGCACCCGGAGGACACAGGGACCCACGCAGGCCATCCGGCGCCGGCCGCCGCGCGGCCTGTGGTGCAGCCTGCATTGCAGACGGGATTGGACTCGCTGGCGGCGGTCGGGGCGCGACTGACGCAACTCCGTGAATCGAAGAACTGGTCGATCGACGACGTATCGGCCCGTCTGAAGGTATCGGCGGCCAAACTGCGGGCGCTCGAGTCGGGCGACATCAGCCAGTTGCCCGACACCACGTTCGCGCTCGGTGTGGTGCGCAGCTACGCCAAGATGCTCGGCGCCGATCCGGCGCCCTTCACCCAGGCGCTGCGGCGTGAGAAAGGCGTGCCGGCGCCGGATCTGTCGATGCCGGCTTCGTCGGGGCGCGATCTGCCGCGCGGTCGCGTATCGCTGTCGCTGGGCGGCAGCGGTGGCCAGAAACATCGTTCGTGGCTGTGGGGTATCGCGGCGGTGATCGTCGCGGTGATCGCGCTCGGCATGTGGCATACCAATGGCGGCGAATCGTCGGCGTGGCTGGCCCGTCTGCGGGCGAGCGCCAATAGTGCGGCAGGCAACGCGAGCGGTGCGTCGGGCGCCGTGGCGCAAGGGCAGGCGGGCGGTTCGGAAGCTGTCGCGGACGAAGCGGCGCCGGGTGCGTCGGCGCCGGACGCGGGCCAGGCCGCAACGGATAACGCGGCATCGGCGGCAGCACTGCCGGCGCCGTTGCCGACGGTCGACGCGGCCAGCTCGGCAGCGGCTGTGACGGCGGCGCCGAAGGCGGCGTCCCAGGCTAATGCGCAAACAGCAGCGCCACAGACCGCAACGCCGGCCGTGGCCAAGGCTGCCAGTGCGCCGGTCGTGGCGACCGCGGCCAACGGCGCGTCGGGCGAAGCCGAGGCGGCGGCGGGCGAGTCGATCGTCGCGGTGCGCGTGACGCAGGATAGCTGGTTCAGCGTGCGTCAGAGCGATGGCAAGGAGATCTTCTCCGGCCTCGTGCACGCGGGCGACAGCAAGGAAGTCACCGGCGTGGGACCTTTCAAGGTCACGGTCGGCAACAAGGCCGGGCTTGAATCGATGTCGCTCGACGGCCAGCCGGTCGACCCGGCAAAATATGCTTCTGCCAAGGGCAATGTGGCGCGCTTGACGCTGCCTTGATACACGGTACGCGTCGCGTTCCAGCCGGAACGCGGCGCTTTTTCAATTCATGCGGCATGCGCGTGGCGCAGCGCATGCGGCGTAAATGGGTTTTTCGATGCACTCCGAAGCTCAATCCCAATCCAGCATTCAGTCTGCAAGTCAGATTAGTTCGAACGAGCCGGTTTTCGGCGGCCAGGCGGCGCGGCGCAAGTCGCATGCTGTCGATGTCCGTTGGGGCGGCAATCTGGTGACCATTGGCGGCGATGCGCCGGTGCGGGTCCAGTCGATGACCAATACCGATACCGCGGATGCAATCGGCACGGCCATCCAGATCAAGGAACTGGCCCAGGCGGGTTCGGAACTGGTGCGTATCACCGTCAACACGCCGGAGGCGGCTGCGGCCGTGCCGGCCGTGCGCGACCAGCTCGACCGCATGGGCGTGTCGGTGCCGCTGGTGGGCGACTTCCACTACAACGGCCATCTGCTGCTGCGCGATTACCCCGCGTGCGCGGAAGCGCTGTCGAAGTACCGGATCAATCCGGGCAATGTCGGCCATGGCGCGAAGCGTGACACGCAGTTCGCACAGATGATCGAAGCCGCGGTCCAGTATGACAAGCCGGTGCGTATCGGCGTCAACTGGGGCAGTCTCGATCAGGACCTGCTCGCGAAGATGATGGACGAAAACGCCGCGCGGGCCACGCCGTGGGAAGCGCAGAGCGTGATGTACGAAGCGCTGATCCAGTCGGCCATCGGCTCGGCCGAGCGCGCCGTGGAGTTGGGCCTGGGGCGCGACAAGATCATCCTGTCGTGCAAGGTGAGCGGCGTGCAGGATCTGATCGCGGTCTACCGCGAACTCGCGCGCCGTTGCGAATTCGCGCTGCACCTGGGCCTGACCGAAGCCGGCATGGGTTCGAAGGGCATCGTGGCGTCGACGGCGGCGCTGTCGGTGCTCTTGCAGCAAGGCATTGGCGATACCATCCGCATCTCGCTCACGCCGGAGCCGGGCGGCCCGCGCACCGGCGAGGTGATCGTCGGTCAGGAAATCCTGCAGACCATGGGTCTGCGTTCGTTCACGCCGATGGTGATTGCCTGCCCCGGTTGTGGCCGGACCACCAGCACGCTGTTCCAGGAACTCGCCTCGCAGATCCAGACGTATCTGCGGTTGCAGATGCCGGTGTGGCGCGACCAGTATCCTGGCGTCGAAAAGATGCACGTCGCGGTGATGGGTTGCATCGTCAACGGGCCGGGTGAATCGAAGCAGGCCAATATCGGTATCAGTCTGCCGGGCTCGGGCGAGAATCCGGCCGCGCCGGTGTTCATCGACGGCGAGAAGGTCAAGACGCTGCGCGGCGAGCATATCGCCGAAGAATTCCAGCAAATCGTGAGCGATTACGTCGAGCGGACCTACGGCCGCGTGACTGCGCTCAACTGAGAAGTATCAAGCGAACACAGATGACTGAACAGAAGAAAAAGCTCGAGAAATTGTCCGGTGTGAAGGGCATGAACGACATCCTCCCGCAGGAAGCAGGTCTGTGGGAGTTTTTCGAGACAACCGTCAAGTCGATGCTCCGTTCTTACGGATACCAGAATATCCGCACGCCGATCGTCGAGCATACGCAACTGTTCACGCGCGGTATCGGCGAAGTGACGGACATCGTCGAGAAGGAGATGTACAGCTTTACCGACGCGCTGAACGGCGAGAATCTGACGATGCGTCCGGAAAATACCGCAGCGGTCGTGCGCGCTTCGATCGAACACAACATGCTGTACGACGGCCCAAAGCGTCTGTGGTACATCGGGCCGATGTTCCGCCACGAGCGTCCGCAGCGCGGCCGTTATCGCCAGTTTCATCAGGTGGGTGTCGAGGCGCTGGGTTTTGCCGGCCCGGATACGGACGCTGAAATCATCATGATGTGCCAGCGTCTGTGGGACGACCTGGGCTTGACCGGGATTCGTCTCGAAATCAATTCGCTGGGGCTGGCCGAAGAACGCGCGGCGCACCGCGTCGAACTGATCGCGTATCTCGAAAAGCACATGGACGTGCTCGACGAAGAAGCGAAGCGTCGCCTGTATACGAACCCGTTGCGCGTGCTGGATACGAAGAACCCGGCCATGCAGGAAGTCGCGCAGAATGCACCGAAGCTGATCGACTTCCTCGGCGAGGCATCGCGCGCGCACTTCGAAGGGCTGCAGCGTTTGCTGAAGGCAAACAACCTGCCGTTCAAGATCAATCCGCGTCTCGTGCGCGGTCTCGATTATTACAATCAGACCGTGTTCGAATGGGTGACTGACAAGCTCGGCGCGCAAGGCACGGTGGCCGCCGGCGGCCGCTATGACCCGCTGATCGAGCAACTGGGCGGCAAGCCGACGGCGGCATGCGGCTGGGCCATGGGCATCGAGCGCATTCTCGAATTGCTGAAGGAAGAGAATCTCGTGCCGGAAGACGAAGGCTGCGACGTCTACCTGGTTCATCAGGGCGAGGCCGCGCGCGAACAGGCCTTCATCATTGCCGAGCGCCTGCGCGATACCGGTCTCGACGTGATCCTGCATTGCAGCGCTGACGGCCAGCCGGCCAGCTTCAAGTCGCAGATGAAGCGGGCCGACGCAAGCGGTGCGGCGTTCGCGGTGATCCTCGGCGAGGACGAGATCGCCAACGCCACGGTGGGCGTGAAGCCGCTGCGCAATGTGAGCCAGGACGGCGGTAAGAGCGAGCAACAGAACGTGCCGGCCGAAGACTTGACCGAATTTCTAATCAATGCGATGGTTGCATCCGCCGAAGACGGCGACGACTAAATGCAATGTCGTCGGCCATGCGGTCCGACACATACAAGGTAATAAAGAGAAGGAATCGCCTGGCGATGAGTTACCACGACGAACAAGAATCAATTGAAGGTCTGAAAGCCTGGTGGGCCCAGTGGGGCAACTCCACCACGTGGATCGTGCTGGTGGCGCTGCTCGCGTCCGCCGGCTGGAACGGCTGGAACTACTGGCAGCGGCATCAGGCGGCGGAAGCCGCGGTGCTGTTCGACCAGGTGCAACAGGCTGTCAACGGCAGCGACAAGGCGCTGGTCGCGCGCGTGGCCGGCGACATGGAAGACAAGTTCGGCGGCACCGCCTATGCGCAGATGAGCGCGCTGCTCGCCGCAAAGGCGCTCTACGCAGCCGGTGACGAAGCCGGTGCGAAGGCCCAGTTGCAATGGACCATCGACCACGCCAAGGACGACGAATTCAAGCAGATCGCGAAGCTGCGCCTCGCCTCGCTGCTGCTCGACGACAAGGCTTACGACCAGGGTCTCGCGCTGTTGGGCGAGCCGCAATCCGACGCTTTCAAGGGCGCGGTGGCGAACGGCCGCGGCGATCTGCTGGCAGCGCAAGGCAAGCGTGCCGACGCGCGGGCGGCCTATCAGCTCGCTCTCGATTCCCTGTCGAAGTCCGATGCATCCTCGCGCCAGTTGATCCAGTTCAAGCTGGACGCGCTGGGCGGTTGAGCGTCATACGAAGCTCAACCAGTCCCATTTGATTAATCTTCCTAAATGCAACGTCAATCGATGAATCTGCTGAAACGCTACGCTGTGCCCGTTGCCTGTGCGATGACCGTCCTCATGATGGCGGCTTGCGCCACGAAAGACGAGCGCCGCGAGCCGACGCCGCTCACCGAGTTCAAATCCGTGCTGAACGTACAGCAGGCCTGGAAGTCCAGCGTCGGCAAGGCAGGGCGTTACCTGTTCTCGCCGGTGGCGGTCGGCAACTTCGTTTTCGCCGCGGGTGCGAATGGCTCGGTCGCGAAGATCGACGCGCAAACCGGCAAGGACGTCTGGCGCATCAAGGTCGGCAGCGACCTGTCCGCCGGTGTGGGTAGCGACGGCACGCTGACCGCGGTCGGCGGCCTCAAGGGCGAAGTCTTCGTGCTCGGCGAGGACGGCAAGCTGTTGTGGAAGAACACGGCGCCTGGCGAAATCATCTCGCCGCCGCTGGTGGGCAACGACTACGTGATCGTGCGTACCGTCGACGGCCAGATCACGGCCTTCAACGCGCAAACCGGCGAGCAGCGATGGGTGTACCGCAACCGCGCGGTGCCGCTCAATCTGCGCGTGTCCTCGGGCATGACGTTCGCGGGTGCTCAGGCCGTGCTGGCCGGTTTCCCGGGCGGCACCTTCGCGGCCATCAACCTGCAAACGGGCGACAGCTTCTGGGAAACGCCGGTGTCGTATCCGAAGGGCGTCACCGAGGTCGAGCGTATCAATGACGTGACCGGACCGCCCACGCTGGTCGGCGCCGAGACCTGCGCGGTGACGTTCCAGGGGCAGATGGCCTGCTTCGACGCCAACTCGGGCCGCCCGGTATGGCAAAAGCCGTTCTCGAGCACGACGGGCGTCGCGCAGGACGAGAACACGGTGGTGGGCGGCGACGACTGGTCGGTAGTGAGCGCGTATGACGCGACCAACGGCAACCAGCTCTGGACCAACGACAAGCTGAAGAACCGTCAAGTGAGCGTGCCGTATCTGCTGGGCCACGCTGCCGTATTGGGCGATTTCCAGGGCTACGTGCATTTCCTGTCGCGTGACAACGGCACATTCGTCGCGCGCATGCCGACCGACGGCAGTGCGATCACCGCCGCGCCGGTGCTGGCCGGCGAAACGCTCGTCGTGCAGACGCACGACGGCGATCTGTACGGCTTCCGTCCGCGCTAATTGCGGCATATAAGCGCGGCGCAGGCTGGCCGCGAGGCGCGCAGGCCGGCTTAGCCGGCCGCGTGCGTTTTGGCCGCAACGCCTTGCAGGGTGGTGCGGCGGCGCCCGAACCGCCTGATCCATCCAGGCGCCGGGCCATTGAATGGTGGTACGGGAGCGGAGCCGTCCGCAGCCCGGAACCCGGCGGCGCAGCGGCGCCGTCCATACAACCAGTCCAACGTCCGCCTGGATGCGCATAGATGCGGCGTATCCGGGGCCGGCCGAATTCGTGATAATTTGCGTCAAACGCAGCCGCGACGCGGCCGCATGGCGTCGCGCGCGGGGTGGTCGATTTCGGCCTCGCGTTTCACCGTGAACAACATCTGATGAAACCCGTTATTGCCCTTGTGGGGCGCCCCAATGTGGGGAAATCCACGCTATTCAACCGTCTCACGCGCTCGCGCGATGCGCTGGTTGCCGACCTGCCTGGCCTCACGCGCGATCGTCACTACGGCGAGGGGCGCACGGGCGAGCGGCCGTACCTCGTCGTCGACACGGGCGGTTTCGAGCCGGTCGCGAAGGACGGCATTCTCCATGAGATGGCGCGTCAGACGCGTCAGGCGGTCGAGGAATCGGACATCGTCGTGTTCATCGTCGATGGCCGCAACGGTCTCGCGCCCCAGGACAAGTCGATTGCCGACTACCTGCGCAAGGTTGGCCGGCCGATCTTCCTCGTCGTCAACAAGGCCGAGGGGATGAAGTACAGCGCCGTGGCCGCGGATTTCTACGAACTCGGTCTCGGCGACCCGCGCGCCATTTCGGCGGCGCACGGCGACGGTGTGACGGAGATGATCAACGAGGCGCTGGAAGTGGCCTACGCGGGCCAGCCGGAAGAGAGCGATGAGGAAAAGGCTGCGCGTGGCATCAAGATCGCCATCGTTGGCCGTCCGAATGTCGGCAAGTCGACGCTGATCAATGCACTGGTGGGCGAGGAACGCGTGATCGCGTTCGACATGCCCGGTACGACACGCGATTCGATCTACGTCGACTTCGAGCGTCAGGGCAAGCCCTACACGCTGATCGACACGGCCGGCCTGCGCCGGCGCGGCAAGGTTTTCGAAGCCATCGAGAAGTTCTCGGTGGTGAAGACGCTGCAGTCCATTTCCGATGCCAACGTGGTGATCCTGCTGCTCGACGCCCGTCAGGACATCTCCGATCAGGACGCGCATATTGCCGGTTTCGTGGTGGAGCAGGGCCGCGCGCTAGTGGTTGGCGTAAACAAATGGGATGGTCTCGACCCGCATGTGCGCGAGCGCACCAAGGCGGATCTCGAGCGCAAACTAAAATTTCTCGACTTCGCCAAATTCCACTTCATTTCGGCGGCGGAAAAAACCGGAATTGGCGCATTGATGCGCTCGGTGGACGACGCTTATGCCGCCGCAATGTCGAAGCTGCCCACGCCGAAACTGACGCGCGCCCTGATCGACGCGGTGGAATTCCAGCAGCCGCGCCGCCGGGGTCCGGTGCGTCCGAAACTGCGTTACGCCCACCAGGGGGGGCAGAATCCGCCGATCATCGTGATTCACGGCAACGCGCTCGACGCGATCACGGAAACGTATAAACGCTACCTTGAAAACCGCTTTAGGGAAACTTTCGGCCTGACCGGGACTCCATTGCGCATAGAGTTCAGATCATCCACGAACCCTTACGCGGACAAAGGCTGAAACCCGCGTGTGTGCTGGGTTTGGCCGGATGGCCAGGCCACGCGCGCAAAAACGAAAATCGGCTATAGTGTAGCGGTTGACGACGGATTTCTTTTTCTTCGTCGTCAATTTAGTCAACCTGCAAAAAAATACGGAGTTTGCTATGAGCAACAAAGGGCAATTGTTACAAGACCCGTTTTTGAACGCACTGCGTAAAGAGCATGTGCCGGTGTCGATCTACCTGGTCAACGGCATCAAGCTTCAAGGGAACATCGAATCGTTCGACCAGTACGTCGTGTTGCTCCGGAATACGGTCACCCAGATGGTCTACAAGCACGCAATCTCGACTGTCGTGCCTGCCCGTCCGGTGAATTTCCACCCGGATTCCGAACAGTCCTAACCTCTCGTCGCGGCCGGCGTAGCGTCGCCCGTTGGCGATCTCTCCCGGCCGCTTCATTTTGATACCCTCCAATTTGACCAACGCAGCGCTTGTCGGCATCGACTTCGGTAAGATCGATTTCGAAGCCAGTCTCGAAGAACTCAGCCTGCTCGCGCAAAGCGCGGGCGCGAATCCCATCGTTACCCTCACCGGACGCCGGTCCAGCCCCGATGCCAAGATGTTCGTCGGCAGCGGCAAGGTCGAAGAACTGCGTCTTGCGTGCGAGGCCAACGACATCGAACTCGTCATCTTCAATCACGCGCTCGCGCCTGCCCAGCAGCGTAATCTGGAGCAAGCGCTTAACAGGCGTGTGATCGACCGCACGAGTCTGATCCTCGATATCTTCGCGCAGCGCGCCCGCAGCCATGAAGGCAAGCTGCAGGTCGAACTCGCACAATTGCAGTACCTGTCCACGCGGCTGATCCGCGCATGGACCCACCTGGAAC
This sequence comes from Paraburkholderia sp. BCC1885, assembly GCF_900996235.1. GTDB lineage: Bacteria > Pseudomonadota > Gammaproteobacteria > Burkholderiales > Burkholderiaceae > Paraburkholderia. The sequence continues at coordinate 124,276 of NZ_CAAJGM010000208.1, read as the reverse complement.
GGCAAAAAGGCGGTATCGGTTTGCGCGGTCCGGGTGAAACCCAGCTTGAAACCGACCGCCGGCTGATTGGCGAGCGCATCAAGGCGCTCAAGGCACGGCTCGAAAAACTGCGCCGCCAGCACGGCACGCAGCGGCGCGCGCGCGAACGCAACCGCACCATGTCGGTGTCGCTGGTCGGCTATACCAATGCCGGCAAGTCGACGCTTTTCAATGCCCTGACGAAAGCCCAGGCGTATGCGGCGGACCAGCTCTTCGCCACGCTCGACACCACTTCGCGGCGCGTCTATCTCGGCGACGAGGTGGGGCAGGTGGTGGTGTCCGACACGGTCGGCTTCATCCGCGAATTGCCTCACCAACTGGTGGCCGCTTTCCGCGCCACGCTCGAAGAAACCATTCACGCCGACCTGCTGCTGCACGTGGTGGATGCATCGAGCGCCGTGCGCCTCGACCAGATCGATCAGGTCAACGAGGTGCTGCACGAAATCGGCGCCGACACGATCCGCCAGGTTCTGGTCTTCAACAAGATCGACGCGGTGCCTGAGTTGGCGGCCCGCGGCGAGGCGGTCGAGCGGGACGAGTATGGTAATATTTCGCGCGTCTTTTTGAGCGCGCGCACCGGGCAGGGGCTGGACACACTGCGCGCTGCCATCGCCGAAATCGCGGCTGCCGAAACTCTCTCCGACGAGCCGCGCGTGGGGCCGGAAGAAGATCACCGGCTTGCAGAACCGCGCGACGACCGCAAGGTCCCAGAACTCGGGCACTGAACCGACCCGTGCCAAATTGCACTGACCCGCTGTCTACTCTGGTGAACGAACACAGGTGAACGATTACAACGAGCGGAGTATCTGGCTGCGCCTGCGCGCCATTCTTTCGATGAACGATCCGCGCTGGGGCCGGGGTGACGGCAATGGCGCACGGCAACGGCCAAACGATTCGAAGCGTCCACCGAACGGCAAGGACAGCGACGGGCCGCCCGATCTCGACGAGATGTGGCGCGACTTCAATCGCCGCCTGAGCAGCATGTTCGGCCGCAAAGGCACGGGCGGCGGCGCAGGCCGTCCCGACAACGGCCGCGGCGCGCGCATCGGCGTGGGCATCGTGATCGGCGTGCTGGTCGCCATTTATCTCGGCAGCGGCGTGTTCGTCGTGCAGGACGGCCAGGCGGGTGTCGTCACGCAGTTCGGCAAGTATCGCTATACCGCGACCCAGGGCGTGCATTGGCGTCTGCCGTATCCGTTCGAGGCGCATGAGCTCGTCAATATCGGCGACGTGCGGCAGGTGGAAATTGGCCGCAACAATGTCGTGCGGCTTGCCAACGTCAAGGATTCCTCGCTGCTCACGCACGACGCGGACATCGTCGACGTGCGCTTTGCCGTGCAGTATCAGGTGCGCAGCGCCACCGACTATCTGTTCCGCAGCGTCGACCCCGATCAGAGCGTGACGCTGGCCGCGCAGGCGGCGGTGCGGGGCATCGTCGGCGGGCGCAGCACGGACGACATCCTCTATCAGGATCGCGAAGCAATTCGCCAGCAACTGTCCGATGCGATCCAGCATTCCCTGGACGAATCGCAAACGGGTCTGGTCGTGACCGGCGTGACGATCCAGGGCGTGCAGGCGCCCGACCAGGTGCAGGCCGCCTTCGACGACGCAGCGAAAGCGCATCAGGACCGCGAACGTGCGAAAGCCGACGCGCAGGCCTATGCCAACGATCTGCTGCCGCACGCCCAGGCCGACGCGGCACGCCTCGTCGACGAGGCCAGGTCGTATAGCGACCAGGTGGTGGCGCAGGCGCAAGGCGACGCCGAGCGTTTCAAGCAGGTCTACGAGCAGTACTCCAAAGCGCCGGCTGTGATCCGCGAGCGCATGTACCTGGACACCATGCAGCACATCTATTCGAATTCGACGAAGGTCTTTGTCGACAGCAAGGCCGGCAACAACGTGATGTATCTGCCGCTCGACAAGCTGGTCGACGCCACCCGCCAGCATGCCGCCGACGCGGCCGCCGCCAGCGAGGCGTCCGGCGCAGCAGCCGGCGCGACGGGTTCGGTGCCAGCCGCCCTCGTGCCGCAGGCGGCGAGCAGCGCCGTAGCCTCGGCGGCAGCATCCGCCGCCACCGCAGCGAGCCCGGCGGGGCCGGCGAGCGACCCCGACGCCGCCAGCGACCCGCTGCGTTCGCGCGATGCGTTCCGCAGCCGCGGCCGCGAAGACGACATCCAATGAGGAGCGCGAACATGAATCGGATCATTGCGCTCGTCGTGGTTGTCGTCCTGCTGCTGTTTGCGGCGTCGTCGACCGTGTTCGTGGTGGACCAGCGTCATATGGCGGTGCTGTCCGGGCGTGGCGATGCAACGCCGGAGCTGCTCGGCCCCGGCCTGCACGTCAGGCTGCCGCCGCCGCTGCAAAGCGTGATGCTGGTCGACAGCCGGATCCAGACGCTGGATACGCCGGACGAAGACCGCTACGTCACGTCCGACAAAACCGACCTGCTGGTCGACCCGGTCATCAAGTTTCGCGTGACTGATCCGCTCAAGCTGTTCGCGCAGACCAAAGGCGACGACCAGAGCCTGCCGGACCGGCTCGCGCTGCTCTCGCGCAGCGCGCTGGGCGACGCGTTCGCCAAGGTGACGCTGGCCGACGCGCTCGGCAAACAGCAGGCACTCGCGGATGAAGCGCGCGCCACGATGTCGGCTGCGGCGGACTCGCTGGGGGTCGAAGTGATCGACATTCAGCTCGCCCGCGTCGACTTTCCGGCGGCAATGGCCGACTCGGTCTACAAGCGCATGAGCGCGGCGCGTGAGCAGGCCGCCAACCAGGAGCGCGCCAAGGGCGTGGCCGAAGCCGACCAGATCAAGGCGGAGGCGGCCACCCAGCAGCAGGCGCTGCTGGCGGACGCCTACATGCAGGCGCAGACCATCAAGGGCGAGGGTGACGGCAAAGCCGCCTCGATCGCCGCCGACGCCTACAGCCGCGACCCGCAGTTCTACCAGTTCTACCAGAGCATGCTGGCCTACCGGAACACCTTCAAGCCGAACGATGTGATCGTGGTCGATTCGAGCAGCGAGTTTTTCCGCTTCATGCGTAGCCCGACCGGTGACCTGTCGCCGGACGCCGTCGCGGCACCGCGCAAACACTGATTACCGGAGCGCCGCGGCGTGTGTATCGCGGCACCCTCACTCGCATGGATATAGCCGGCTCGTTGTTGCTCGCGATCGCACTGATGCTGATCATCGAGGGAATGTTCCCCTTCATTTTTCCGAGCGCCTGGAGCGACACGTTTCGTAAAATAGCGCAGCGTTCGCCGCAACAGATCCGCATTGGCGGGCTGATCGTCATGGCGCTCGGGCTGCTGCTGCTGTTTATCGCGACCTGAATTCGCGACCGAGGACGCGTTTGAGCCCGGGGCACGATCTGCCCCGGCGCGCGTGGTCCATCGTCGCCGCCCCGCGCATGTCACGCATGCGCGCGCCCCCATCCGGGGCGAGCAGGCCGGCGCGCAGATGCACATATGCATGGCCCGGCGGGGCCGTTCACCCTTATTGGCCGGCGCCCAGACGCCGTGTTCACCGTCGTAGGACTGTATCGATGTCGACCTGGTTACTTCCCGAGAATATTGCCGACGTGCTGCCGTCGGAAGCCCGCAAGATCGAAGAGCTGCGGCGCCATCTGCTGGACCGCTTTCGCGTCTACGGCTACGAGATGGTCATGCCGCCGCTGCTCGAATACCTCGAGTCGCTGCTGACGGGCGGGGGCCACGACCTGAATCTGCGTACCTTCAAGCTGGTCGATCAGTTGTCGGGCCGCACCCTCGGCCTGCGCGCCGACATGACGCCGCAGGTGGCGCGCATCGACGCGCACCTGCTGAACCGTCAGGGCGTGACGCGCCTGTGCTACGCCGGCAACGTGCTGCACACGCGTCCGCGCGGCCTGCACGCTACCCGCGAGCAGATCCAGATCGGCGCGGAAATCTACGGGCACGCCGGGCTCGAAGCGGACCTCGAAATCCAGCAACTGATGCTCGACGCGCTGCGTCTCGCGGGGCTCGCCAAGGTGCGTCTGGACCTCTGCCACGCGGGCGTGCTGGCGGCGCTGGTCGACGCCGAGCCCGCGGCGGCGGCGCTCGGCGAGTCGCTGTATGAAGCGCTTGCTGGCAAGGACGTGCCGCGTCTGGCCGAACTGAGCGCGAAGCTCACGCCGGTGACGCGCGATGCATTGCGCGCCTTGCCGTCGCTGTATGGCGATGCCTCGGTGCTCGCCGACGCGCGAGCGCGTTTGCCCAACACGCCGCAAATCGCCCGCGCGCTCGACGACCTCGCGTTCCTTGCCAATCAGGTGGAAGGCGCGGAAGTGATGATCGATCTGGCCGATTTGCGCGGCTACGCATACCACAGCGGCGTGATGTTTTCCGCCTATGTGGACGGCGTGCCGAACGCGGTGGCGCGCGGCGGCCGTTACGATCACGTGGGTCAGGCCTACGGCCGCGCGCGGGCAGCCACCGGCTTCTCGCTCGACTTGCGCGAAGTGGCGCGTATTTCGCCGGTCGAAGGGCGCAGCAGCGCGATTCTCGCGCCGTGGCAACACGACGACGCGCTGCGAGCGAGCGTCGCCGCCTTGCGCGACGCGGGCGAAGTGGTGATCCAGGCGTTGCCCGGTCACGATCACGCGCTCGACGAATTTGCCTGCGACCGCGTGCTCGTCGAGCGCAACGGCGCGTGGGTGGTGGAACCCAGCGAGCCGCGTTCCTGAGCACTGCAAAGTGCGGCGCGGCGAGAAAGCCGCGTCGTTTACCTATACCCAGAATAACGTCCATACCGTTGAGCGGAAACGGAAAAATTCGGTAGCTTCCGCGAACATAGGTAGAATACGTTTTTAACCAGCATACGAAACAACATGTCTGCCAGCGCTGTGAATGTGAACCCCGGACGTAACGTCGTCGTCGTGGGGACCCAATGGGGTGATGAGGGCAAGGGCAAGATCGTCGACTGGCTGACGGACCACGCCCACGGCGTCGTTCGCTTCCAGGGCGGTCACAACGCCGGCCACACGCTCATCATCGGCGGCAAGAAAACCATCTTGCGTCTGATTCCGTCGGGCATCATGCATCCCGGCGTCGCGTGCTACATCGGCAATGGCGTCGTGTTGTCGCCGGAAGCGCTGTTCAAGGAAATTGGCGAGCTCGAAGCCGCCGGCGTGGATGTGCAAAAGCGCCTGTTCATTTCCGAAGCCACCACCCTGATCCTGCCGTATCACATCGCCATCGACCAGGGCCGCGAAAAGCGCCGTGGCGCGGCCAAGATCGGCACCACCGGCCGCGGCATCGGGCCGGCTTACGAAGACAAGGTGGCGCGCCGCGGCCTGCGCGTGCAGGACCTGTTCGATCCGGAAAGTTTCGCTGAACGCCTGCGCGAAAATCTCGATTATCACAACTTCGTGCTGACGAAATACCTGGGCGTCGACGCGGTCGACTTCCAGCAAACGCTCGACACGATGCTGAGCTACGCCGACCGTCTGAAGCCGATGGTCACGGACGTTTCGCGCCGCCTGTACGACGCGAACGCCAAAGGCAGCAACCTGCTGTTCGAAGGCGCGCAAGGCACGCTGCTCGACATCGACCACGGCACCTATCCGTTCGTCACCTCGAGCAACTGCGTGGCCGGTGCGGCCTCCGCGGGCGCGGGCGTCGGTCCGCAAAAGCTGAACTACATTCTCGGCATCACCAAGGCGTACTGCACGCGCGTCGGTTCGGGCCCGTTCCCGAGCGAACTGTACGATGCGGATAACGCCAGCCGCCAGGAACAGGTGGGCCTGACGCTCGCCACGGTCGGCAAGGAATTCGGCTCGGTCACCGGCCGTCCGCGCCGCACCGGCTGGCTCGACGCCGCTGCGTTGCGCCGCTCGATCCAGATCAACGGCATCTCGGGCCTGTGCATGACCAAGCTCGACGTGCTCGACGGTCTCGACGAAGTGAAGCTGTGCGTCGGCTACACGGTGGACGGCAAGGACTGCGATATCCTGCCGCGCGGCGCCACGGAAGTGGAGCGTTGCGTACCGGTCTACGAGACCTTCGGCGGCTGGAAGGAAAGCACCGTCGGCATCAAGGAGTGGGATCAGTTGCCGGCGAATGCGCGCGCTTATCTGACGCGCGTGCAGGAAGTGGCGGGCGTGCCGATCGACATGGTTTCGACCGGTCCGGATCGTGACGAGACGATTCTGCTTCGTCACCCGTTCAAGGTTTAACTCATGACGCAGGGTGTACCGATGATTGCGATGAAAGACCCGCGCAATGACGACAAGAACCTGTGGGTGGGCTGGGACGAATATCACCGTCTGATCGAACTGCTGGCGCTGGCGGTGCATGAGTCGGGCTGGAAGTTCGACAAGATCCTGTGCCTCGCGCGCGGCGGTCTGCGCGTAGGCGACCAGCTCTCGCGCATTTACGATCTGCCGCTGGCGATTCTCGCCACCAGTTCGTACCGCGAAGCGGCCGGCACGGAGCAGGGCGAGCTCGACATCGCGCAATACATCACCATGACGCGCGGTGAGCTGTCGGGCAACGTATTGCTGGTCGACGACCTGGTGGACTCGGGCGTGACGCTGGCACGCGTGCAGCAGCATCTGAAGGACCGCTATCCGGCCATCACGGCGGTGCGTTCGGCGGTGCTCTGGTACAAGGGCTGCTCGAAGGTGACGCCCGATTATCACGTGCAGTTCCTGCCCACCAATCCGTGGATTCATCAACCGTTCGAGGAATGGGACACGGTGCGTCCGCATAACCTCGGCGCGTGGATCAAGCGCGGTACCGCGCAGGAACGATCGGATCAGTGATGCAAATGGACACGATTCGCGTGTCGTGCCAAATCCGTCAAAACGGAGCCCTTTGCGGCTCCGTTTTTTTTCGTGCGCGACGGCCTTGGCAGGCTGTTCGTGTAGGGCAATGCAACGTGCATGCGGGCAACGTGTTGGTCGTTCTGATGGCTGTACATGAAGGCGCCTCCAGCTTCTGTCAGACCCGAATCCAGCGACTACACTGTATGGACAACATACGTGGAATGAGTGCTGCTGCATGCAGTGGTGTAGGCACAACAGGCCGGAGTGCTACCTTACAGGCAGTTTAGAATAGCGCTCGTTTTTCCGATCAGGAACGGATCCTTCGCGTTTATGACAGATACTCATCACTTGCACAAACAGCCTCTGCCCTCGCTCGCACTGGCTGCGATCGGAGTGGTGTTCGGTGATATCGGCACGAGCCCGTTGTATTCGCTCAAAGAGGCGTTCAGCCCGGCGCATGGTATTCCGCTGACCGAGCAGTCCATCCTCGGGGTGATCTCGCTGCTGTTCTGGGCCATCGTGATCGTGGTCAGCGTCAAGTATGTGATGTTCGTCATGCGCGCCGACAACAACGGCGAGGGCGGGGTGCTGGCGCTGATGGCGCTGGCACTGCGCTCGGTGGATCCAAGAAAGAAGCTGGCCGGTCTGCTGGTGATGCTGGGCATCTTCGGCGCCTGCATGTTCTACGGCGACGCGGTGATTACACCCGCTATCTCGGTGATCTCCGCGGTCGAAGGGCTGGAGATCGCGGCGCCCAATCTGTCGCATCTGGTGCTGCCGCTCACCATCGTCATACTCATCGTGCTGTTCTGGATCCAGCGGCACGGCACCGCGCTGGTCGGGCGTCTGTTCGGGCCGATCATGGTGCTCTGGTTCGTGGTGATCGGCGTGCTCGGGCTTGCGCATATCGTGCAGTCGCCCAATGTGATCCGCGCGCTCAATCCGTATTACGCGTATTCGTTCATGGCCGCGCATGTGCTGCAGGCCTATGTGGTGCTCGGCTCGGTGGTGCTGGTGCTGACCGGCGCGGAAGCCCTCTATGCCGACATGGGCCACTTCGGCGCCAGGCCCATCCGCATGGCCTGGTACGCGCTGGTGATGCCGTCGCTGGTGATGAACTACTTCGGCCAGGGCGCGCTGCTGATGCACGACCCGAAGGCCATCGAAAACCCGTTCTTCCTGCTCGCGCCCGACTGGGCGCTGCTGCCGCTGGTGGTGCTGTCGACGGTGGCGACTGTGATCGCCTCGCAGGCGGTGATTTCCGGCGCCTATTCGCTGACGAGCCAGGCCATCCAGCTCGGCTACGTGCCGCGCATGAAGATCCTCCACACCTCTGACCTGGCGATTGGGCAAATCTACGTGCCGGTGGTGAACTGGCTGCTGCTGTTCATCATCCTGTGCATCGTGGTGGCCTTCAAGAGTTCGGACAATCTTGCCGCGGCCTACGGTATCGCCGTGACGGCCACCATGGTGATCACCACCATTCTCGCCTGCGTCGTGATGGTGAACGTGTGGAAGTGGAACAAGGTGCTGGTGGGGCTGATCATCGCCGGCCTGCTGGTGGTCGACCTCGGCTTTTTCGGCGCCAACCTGCTGAAGGTCGCGGAGGGCGGCTGGCTGCCGCTTGGCATCGGCGCGCTGCTGTTCTTCCTGCTGATGACGTGGTTCAAGGGCAGGATGATCGTCAAGGAACGCACGGCCGCCGACGGTATTCCGTTGATGCCGTTCCTGCAGGGCCTGCTAGCCCATCCGCCGCATCGGGTGTCGGGTACGGCGATCTATCTGACCGGCAGCGACACTTTGGTGCCGGTGAGTCTGCTGCACAATCTGAAGCACAACAAGGTGCTGCACGAGCGGACCATTTTCCTGACCTTCTCGACGCTCGACATTCCCTACGTGAACGACGCCGACCGTGTCTCGATGAAAGAGATCGGCGGCGGCCTGTTCCTGGTGAAGGCGGCCTACGGTTTCAACGAGACGCCTGACGTGAAAGCGGTGCTAACCGATGTGGGCCGCTCGCACGACATGACCTTCGAATTGATGGACACGTCGTTCTTCCTCGCACGCGAAACCGTGGTGCCGACGCAGTTGCCCGGCATGTCCGTGTGGCGCGAGCGGGTGTTCGCGTGGATGCATCAGAACGCCGCCAAGCCGACCGATTTCTTCAGCATTCCGGCCAATCGGGTGGTCGAGTTGGGGACCAAGATCGAGATTTGAATTTGTGCCGGCGCCGCTCGCCGCGGCCACGTTGCGTGTGCGGCGGGGCGGTGGAGGCAACGGGCGGGTCGAACAAAAGCAAAAAGCCCACGCGTTTTCGCGTGGGCTTTTCGTTTTATGAAGCCTGTTGCCGCGCGCCGCCTTCTTACCGCTTGAGCTTGGCAAACGCCGCAGCCATCGCGCCACCCGGTTCCGGCTCGCGTGAACGCTGCGGTGCGCCGCCGTTGCGCCCATTGCCGCCCGGACGGGCGCCGCCACGTTCCTGTTGACCGCCGCTGCGCGCCGCGCCGCTCGCCGCTGCGCCGAACTCGTCGGCGAGCCGCATGGTCAGCGCAATACGCTGACGCTTCACGTCCACTTCGAGCACCTTCACCTTGACGATCTGGCCGGCCTTCACGACTTCGTGTGGGTCCTTGATGAATTTCGTCGACATGGCCGACACGTGGACCAGACCATCCTGATGCACGCCGATATCGATGAACGCACCGAACGCCGCCACATTGGTCACGACGCCTTCGAGCACCATGCCCGGCGACAGGTCGGAGACCTTTTCGACGCCTTCGCGGAAGGTGGCCGTCTTGAACTCGGGGCGCGGATCACGGCCCGGCTTTTCGAGTTCGGTGAGAATGTCGCGCACGGTCGGCAGGCCGAAGCGATCGTCGACGAACTCGGCCGGCGACAGGCCCGACAGCGCCTCACGATTGCCGAGCACGTCGCCCACGTGCTTGTTGATCTTCGCGAGCATGCGCTCGACCACCGGATACGCTTCCGGGTGCACCGAGGAGCGGTCGAGCGGATTCTCGCCGTTGTTGATGCGCAGAAAGCCCGCGGCCTGCTCGAAGGTCTTGTCACCGAGACGTGGCACCTTGCGCAGATGTTCACGCGAAGGGAACGGACCGTTGGCATCGCGGAAGTCCACGATATTGCGCGCGAGCGTCGCGTTCAGCCCGGAGACCCGCGCGAGCAGCGCCACGGACGCCGTATTCGCATCCACGCCCACCGCGTTCACGCAGTCCTCGACCACCGCGTCGAGCGAGCGCGCCAGCTCGCGCTGATTCACGTCGTGCTGATACTGGCCGACGCCGATGGCCTTCGGCTCGATCTTCACCAGCTCGGCGAGCGGATCCTGCAAACGCCGCGCAATCGACACCGCGCCGCGCAGCGACACGTCCATGTCGGGGAATTCCTTCGCCGCCAGTTCCGACGCCGAATACACCGACGCGCCCGCTTCGGACACGACGATCTTCTGCAGCTTGAATTCCGGATGACGCGCGATCAGTTCGCTCGCCAGCTTGTCGGTTTCGCGCGAAGCGGTGCCGTTGCCGATGCTGATCAGCTCGGCCTGGGTCTGCGCGCAGATACGCGCGAGCTTGGCGATGGAACCGTCCCAGTCGCGGCGCGGCTCGTGCGGATAAATCACGTCGGTGGTGAGCACCTTGCCGGTGCGATCGACCACGGCGACCTTCACGCCGGTACGCATACCCGGATCGAGACCGATCACGGCTTTCGGACCAGCGGGCGCCGCCAGCAGCAGATCCTTCAGGTTGCGCGCAAACACGCGGATCGCCTCATGCTCGGCTTCTTCGCGCAGATTGGTCAGCAGTTCGTTTTCGATATGCGGCTGCACCTTGACACGCCAGCACCAGCGGCAGACGTCGGCGAGCCATTTGTCGGCGGGACGGTTCTGATTGGCAATGCCGAAGTGGCGCGCAATCAGCGCTTCGCCCGGATGCGGCACCTGCGCGTCCAGATCTTCGCCGAGCCCCAGCTTGACCATCAGCACGCCGGCATTGCGGCCGCGGAAAAGCGCCAGCGCGCGATGCGACGGCACCGTGCGGAGGGTCTCCGAGTAGTCGTAGTAATCGCGAAATTTCTCTTCTTCCGCGTTTTCCTTGCCTTCCACCACTTTCGACGACACCACGCCCTGGCTGAACAGGTATTCGCGCAGTTTGCCGAGCAGTTCGGCGGTTTCGCCGAATTGCTCGGAGAGGATGTCGCGCGCGCCGTCCAGAGCGGCTTTCACGTCGGCGACGCCCTTTTCGGCGTCCACGTATTGCGCGGCTTCGGTCTGCGGATCGAGCAGGGGATTGCCGAGCAGCGCGTCGGCCAATGGCTGGAGCCCGGCCTCGCGGGCGATCTGGGCGCGCGTGCGGCGCTTCGGCTTGTACGGCAGATAGAGGTCTTCGAGCACCTGTTTGCTGTCCGCGCCTTCGATGGCGGCGCGCAACTCGTCGGTCATCTTGCCCTGTTCCTCGATGCTGGCAAGGATCGAGGCGCGCCGGTCTTCCAGTTCACGCAGATACAAAAGCCGTTCCTCGAGGTTACGCAATTGCGTATCGTCGAGGTTATCGGTCACTTCCTTGCGGTAACGCGCGATAAACGGAACAGTCGCGCCTTCGTCGAGAAGTTGCACCGCCGCTGCGACCTGGCGCGGCTGGACGGAGAGTTCGCTGGCGATGCGCTGTACGATCTTGAGTGCTACGGTTTCCGTCATAGGGTCTTGGTGTTCCTGCCGGACTCAATCTAGGGCCGCACGAGGCGGCACGCGGGAGGCGTGCGCGCGGCGACCGGGTTGCTGAAGCGGGGCATTTTGCCATAAATGCAAAAGGGCTCAACCGCGGGGTGATAGAATTTCGGGCATGTTCCGTTGCCCATCTACGACGTTGCCGATCTCCCGTTTCCCACTTGCTTCGTTCATCGCCATGCTGGCCGCGCCGCTGTTTAGCCGCGCTGCGGCTGGCGTTGCCGCCGCCTGTTTCGCCGTGTCCGCACCGGCGTTCGCGCAAGACCAGCCGGTGGCGACCGAGGCCGCTTCCATGCCGGCGGCCGCGTCCGCAGCGTCTTCTGCGGCCTCATTTTCGGCGGGCGGCAGTGATGGCCTGATGGATTCGGCAACCAGCACGACGCCTGATAACGGCTTCGATGCGCGGCAGGCGGTCCTGAATCACCGCAGCGCGGAAAACAACTATAACTATGGCGTGGCGGTCCACGACTGCTACAGCAAGTTTTTGGTGAACTACTGTATCGACAAGGCGCGTGACAAGATGCGCACCGTGCAGGCCGATATCCGCCGTGAGCAGCTCGCGCTCGACGCGGAACAGCGCGCGGCGCGCGCCCAGCAGCGCGACGAGCAACTGGCGATCCAGCGCGCGCAGGACGAAGCCAACGCGCCGCAGCGTGCCGCGGACGACGCCCGCAACGCGCAGACTTACGAGCAGAAGCAGCAACAGCATCAGCTGGATGCGGCCCAGCGCGCCGCCGAGGCGCCGCAGCGCGCGGCCAATGCGCAGGCGTATCAGCAGAAGGTGCAGCAACACGCGCTGGACCAGGCGCAACGCGGCATCAGCGCGCCGCAGGCGGCGGCCAACCAGCAGGCATATGACCAGAAACAGGCGAACTTCCAGACGCAGCTCGAGCAGGCTCGTCAGCAGGGTGCGCAGAAGGCTAAGGAGCGTACCGAAAAGGCCGAGAGCTACCAGCGCAAGCAGGAGACGGCCGCGCAGCACAAGCAGGACGTCGAGGCCCGCCAGAAGCAGGCGGCCGACAAGGCGGCGCAAAAGCAGCAGCAACAGTTGCAGGAACAGCAACAACAGCTTGAACAGCAAAAGCAGCAGCAACAGCAGTAACGCGTTTTAAGCCGGACAGCAACCTCAGGCGTCTGGGCTGCACGAGGCAGCCCGCGCCGCCGCATTGGGAGGAGGCGAGCATGCGCGACCATCATCACGTCATCGACGCGAACGCACTACAAGACCGCATTCTGCAACTGGAATCGGAACACAGTGGACTGGACCGTCTGATCGACAAAATGTCGGATGAGCCCGGCTTCGACGACCTCGAGTTGCAGCGCCTGAAAAAGCGCAAGCTCAAGGTCAAGGACACCATCATCTTGCTGCAATTGCAGCTCGAACCGGACGCGCGCGCTTAGGCTCGCGGCCTGGCAGGCGCCGGGTCGCCACGCGCGCACCGGACTTTGCAGGAAACGCTTGCCTTGAATTCACCGCTTGTCACTTCTTCGCCCAACCCGTCGGACGACGCAGCGCCCGCACGCGAGCCGCGCGCCGCCGGCAGCGCGCTCGCGTCCGCGCTGAACCCGCGCCGCAAGACCGAACTCGACGATATCTTCGCCGCTGACGGTCTGCTGGCGCGGCAGATCGACGGTTACCGTTCGCGGGCCTCGCAGATCGAGATGGCGCGCGCCGTCGCCGCGGCGATGGAAGCGTCGGGCCGGGCCATGCCGGAGCCGGCGATGTTCGAAGCGCAAAAGCGGCCCGCGCGGCGGTTGCCGTCACCCGGCTCCGATGCGCAGGCGAATGCTGCGGGCGCCGCTTCGGAAACCGAAGCAAACGACGCCGCCGGCGGTCTCGACGGCAGCGAGAACACGCTGATCGTGGAGGCGGGCACGGGCACCGGCAAGACCTATGCGTACCTTGTGCCGGCCATGCTGTGGGGCGGCAAGGTGATCGTCTCGACGGGCACCAAGCACTTGCAGGACCAGTTGTTCCAGCGCGATATCCCGACCGTGCGCGACGCGCTCGCGGTGCCGGTCTCGGTGGCAATGCTCAAGGGGCGCGCCAACTATCTGTGTCACTACTACCTGCAGCGCACCGCGGACAACGGCCGTTTGCCGTCGCGCCAGGAAACCTCGTATCTGCAGGATATCGTCCGCTTTGCGAAGATCACGCGCACCGGCGACAAAGCCGAACTCGCGAGCGTGCCGGAGACGGCCGCGGTGTGGTCGATGGTCACCTCGACGCGCGAAAACTGTCTCGGCCAGGAGTGTCCGCACTACAAGGACTGCTTCGTGATGCAGGCGCGCCGCGAGGCGCAGCAGGCCGATATCGTGGTGGTCAACCACCATCTGTTTTTCGCCGACATCATGTTGCGCGACACCGGCATGGCCGAACTGCTGCCCACCGCGAATACGATCATCTTCGACGAGGCGCATCAGTTGCCGGAGACCGCCACGCTGTTTTTTGGCGAGACGCTCTCGACCGCGCAGTTTCTCGAACTGGCGCGCGATTCGGTGGCCGAAGGGCTCGGCCATGCGCGCGAAGTGGTCGACTGGGTCAAGCTCGGCGCGGCGCTCGAACGCTCGGCGCGCGACGTGCGGCTCGCCTTCAGGGAAGATTCGGTGCGCCTCTCGATCGGCCAGTTGCCGGACGACCATCCGCTCTTTCCCGCGCTCGAAGCACTGGAAACGGAACTGACCGCGCTCGCCGACGCGTTGTCGAGCCAGGCGGAGCGCGCCGAATCGATTGGCGCCTGTCTGCGGCGTGCCCGCGAGCTGCAAGGCATCCTCGCAGGCTGGACCACGCCGCCCACCGAAACCGAACGCGACGCCGCGAATACGGACGGCAAGGCCGTGGCCGCCGATCCGAACGAAAAGGTGCGCTGGATCGAAGTGTTCTCGCATACCGTGCAGTTGCACGAAACGCCGCTCTCGGTGGCGCCGATCTTTGCGAAGCAGCGCGCGGGCGTGCCGCGGGCATGGATCTTCACTTCGGCAACGCTTTCGGTGCGCGGCGACTTCACCCACTACGCGGCGCAGATGGGGCTGAACGCGCGCCGTTCGATGACCCTGCCAAGCCCCTTCGATTACCCCGCGCAAGGCCTGCTCTACGTGCCGCGCAACCTGCCGCAACCGTCCTCGCCCACGTTCACCGACGCGGTCTTCGAAGCCGCGCTACCGGCCATCGAAGCATCGGGCGGCGGCGTGTTCATGCTTTGTACGACCTTGCGCGCCGTCGACCGCATCGCCAACAAGCTGCGCGAGACGATCGAAAAGCGCGGCTGGGACTATCCGCTGCTGGTGCAGGGCGACGCGAGCCGTACCGAGCTGCTGGATCGCTTCCGTGCCTATGGCAATGCGATCCTGGTGGGCAGTCAGAGTTTCTGGGAAGGCGTGGACGTGCGCGGCGATGCACTCTCGCTAGTGGTGATCGACAAGCTGCCGTTCGCGCCGCCCGACGACCCGGTGCTGGCGGCCCGTCTCGATGCCTTGACCAAGAAGGGCTTGAGTCCGTTCGCGGTTCATCAGTTGCCTCAGGCAGTGATTACGCTCAAGCAGGGCGCAGGGCGTCTGATTCGCGCTGAGACCGATCGCGGCGTGCTGATGATCTGCGACACACGTCTCGTCGACAAACCCTATGGGCGCCGTATATGGCAGAGCCTGCCACCCTTCAAGCGCACGAGAGAGATCGACGTGGTGCGCGAGTTCTTCGAGGAAGGCGCGGCGCCTGCGGCGAATCTGGATTGAAGATCGAAGAACGTTGAAGAAGGTTAGAAATTCGCCGGGGCAACTTACCGGCGCAGCTCACTGGCTTAACGAAACCGTCAGGAAGAAAGCGTAAAAAGCAGGCTCGGAATGGCAAAACGCCACGGATGTGAATCCGTGGCGTTTTGCTTTACCACACCAGCAGATCGGGTGGATCCGCCGGGGTAGCTTTCGCCCAGAGGCGAACCCTGTACGACAGCTTACTGGCTTGCGCCCGAAGCCGGAGCAGCAGCCGAAGCAGCAGCATCCGAAGCTGCAGCGCCTGCGTCCGAAGCAGCGGTAGTAGCCGAAGCAGCAGCGTCGCTCGCAGCAGCAGCGCTCGAAGCAGCAGCGCCTGCATCCGAAGCAGCAGCAGGTGCCGAAGCAGCCGATGCATCGCTAGCCGGGGCAGCTGCCTGGTCGCTGCTCTTGTTGCATGCAGCCAGTGCCACAGCTGCCAACAGGGATGCTACGAGGAGGGATTTCTTCATGATCACGTCCTTTTATGGTTAAAGGTAAGCAACAGCGCAAAATAATACCGGTAATGTGCTCCAACACCGACCTGGGCCGCTGGTGGAGACGCACTTCACAAGAGCGTGTATCTTCCCTACGGCTTGGGCGGAAATTATATGCACTTTCGTACTGACCGTCGACAAATCCGGGGTCAATACGTTGTCTTTCTCATACAAAATATCACGGTACATACTAACAGGCAGACGAGCCTACGCAGGCTCGCCCACTTGTATCCAGCCCGCACAATACCACTCGTGCAGCAATGCTGTCACCGATGAATCGCCTGAGAGTGTTACAAAGCGTTTCGCACTCAGACACCGGCTATCAGCGAATTCAATTAGCCACTTTTTCAGGCCAGCGAGCCGATTTTCTTCTCCATTCAAGAAGAAAAAGCGGCTGTTGTACAGCAAAACCGTCTTTCGGTCGAGCCGCAGCCCGAAGTTCGAAGCGCGCTGGATGAAACGCGCTTCGTTAAGCGGCTGTTTCGGCGGATCGAAGACGACACTCGGCTTCGGTTCGCTCAGATACGTACCGAGAAAAGACGCAATGTCTTTCTCGTTCCATCTGACTTGAGCAAGGATCGCGCCTACCCGGTCGACCAGCGCCTGCGGCAACTCCGCCGGATGCTCGACGGCGGGCTGCTGCGGGTCGCGATACAGCTTCGGCGCGCGCTCCTCGCCGCGGTCTTCGCCGCGCTCGGCGAGATGATACAGAAACTGCGCCGTCAATTCGCTCGAAGATGGCGCACGGAAGCCGATCGAACAGGTCATGCATTCGCCTTCGGCCACGCCGTCATGAGCGATGTGCGGCGGAAGATACAGCATGTCACCTGGTTCGAGTACCCATTCCTCTTCGGGCACGAAATGTTGTAAAACTTTCAACGGCATGCCCGGTTGCAGCGACAGGTCGCGCTGCGCGCTGATACGCCAGCGGCGCTTGCCGTGCACCTGCAGCAAAAATACGTCGTACGAATCGAAATGCGGACCGACGCCGCCGCCGTCGGTGGCGTAGGAAATCATCAGGTCGTCGAGACGCGCGTCGGGTACGAAGCGGAAGCGGTCGAGCAAGGCGCGGGCACGGTCGTCGTGAAGGTCGACGCCTTGCACGAGAAGGGTCCACGCGCGCTGCTTCAGCGTCGGCAACTCGTCAGCTGCAAACGGACCGTGTTCGAGTTGCCATTTGTTGCGAAAGTGTGTGATCAGGCGGGCTTCCACTTCGTCCTGGTCGGCCAGCTCGAACAGCTCGTCGCGTGACAGCGGTGCGGCCACGTTCGGGATGGCCTGACGGATCAGCAGCGGCTTTTTTTGCCAGTACCGGCGCATGAATTGCGACGGAGTGAGATTGCCGAGCAACGGCGTGGGTACGTCGGGCGAGGGTGGCGGAACCGGCGGAGAAATCCGCGCAGAAGCTGCGTGCGCCGGGTGGTCAAGGGGCCGCTTGGGCATCGTATAATGTGAGTTGTATTCTGGAGAATCGAATGAAAATTGCAAAGAACACCGTCGTGTCGGTCGCTTACAAGCTGTCGGATGCGCAGGGCAACCTGATTGAAGAAAGCGACGAGCCGATGGTCTATCTGCACGGCGGCTATGATGGCACGTTCCCCAAGATCGAGGAAGAGCTCGACGGCCATGAGGCTGGTTTCGAGACCCAGATCCAGCTGGAACCGCAGGACGCGTTCGGCGAATACGATCCCGACCTGGTGAAGATCGAGCCGCGTACCCGTTTCCCGGAGCCGCTCGAAGTCGGCATGCAATTCGAAGGCACGCCGGAAGAGGGCGACGAGGACATCGATTCGCTGGTCTACGTCGTGACGGACGTTGCGGAAGACAAGGTCGTGCTCGACGGCAACCATCCTCTCGCCGGCATGGCGCTGCGTTTTGCACTGACGGTCAAAGACGTGCGCCCGGCCACCGAAGACGAAATCCAGCACGAACACGCCCACGGCGCGGATGGTCTGGAAGTGCTCGACGAGGATGACGACGAAGGCGACGAAGAACCCTCAGGGCCCACGCTGCACTGAACTGGCTGGGCTGTTGGGCGTGGCTGGCGCGCTATTCGTGGACGGCGCCGCGCCGCCTTCAACCGGCGTGCTGGACAGTCCATCAGAGGGCGTTTCCGGTTGCGGCATGGCGGGCAGCAATGGCGGCAGATTCGACGCCGGGTTCAGCGACTGATTCAGCGCAGGCGGCGCGGACAACGCGGGCGGGTTCTCGTCCGATGCCGGCGTGGGTTGTACGGCTGGCTGCGCCGCCGGATTCAATTGCACCGGCAGGAGCGGCAGGTTCTTCGGTACGTCGCGCACACTGACGCGAAACGGCGGCCGGCGCGCCATATCCGCTTCAATCTGAATCCATTGATCAAGACGGTCACGCGGCGCAATGGCGATCCGCGTGAGATTCGTCACCACTTCCCCTTTGTCATTGCGTAACGGCTGGTCGATTACGAAGCCACCGGTTGCACGCTGGTCGTCGCAATGAATCAGCACCACCGGGCCGTGAAATATCTGCGCAACCTTGACGAGGCTGCGCTTGAGTTCCAGAAAGCCGTCGCGACGCGAGTTGCGCGCGAAGCGCAGCCAGGCGAAACGATCCGGTCGTTCATAGCGTTCGGGGTCGAGGTCGCCCTGAATAAAAATCACGATCGCGCGCGCGTCGCGCCGCTTCGCATATTCCGCCGCATGTTCGAGCCAGAATGCATTGGCGACGACGCGGTCTTCGAACTCGCCGTTGCGGCCACCGGCGGTTAGATAATGATTGTTCGGGTCCGGCGCGTTCAGGCCGATGAACACCGTGTCGCCGAGTTGCCAGCGCACGTTTTCCCGATACGGCCGAAAGCGCGACACTTCACTCTCGCGCGTGAGTGAGAGCGGGTTTTGTCCCAGCGAGGACGGATCCGCGAACAGCGTCTGCCGCAACTGATCGAGCCGTTCCACCGCGTCGAAGCTGCCCGCTTCAGCCGTACCGCAATCGGTCCAGTCGTGCTGGCCTGGAATGAAGATCAGAGCCGGACGTGCCGCTTCGAGCAGCGATTGACGCCGCTCGTACAGCGCGTCGCCGCAGGTTTCCTTCGCGCCCCGCAGATTGCCGTCGTAGACGATGAACGACACGTTGCGGCTACGGCCGATCGCGTCGATCAGGCGCTGGGTGGGCGCCTCGTCAGCGGGGCTTTGCAAGGTGCCGGCGATGACCGCGAAGGTATAGCGCGCGGCCGGCGCAGCCTGCGCCTGTTGTGAGATCCCTGCCGTCAGCGCCTGAACGAGCACGCACACGAGCACCGCGCACAGCCTGCGCGGCGATTGTGGGTTGCGGTGCCGGTCAATGATCTGCATCCTGCGCAGTGGCCAGGTTGTGTAGCTCATAGAGCAGGTCCAGCGCATCGCGCGGCCGTAACTCGTTGGGATCGAGCGCGCGCAGACGTGTGAGCAGCGTCTCTTCGGACGCGCTCAAGGCGGGGGCGGCCGGGGCGCCGTCGTGATCGTCCTCGGCGTCCTGCAGCATCAGGGGCGCCGAGAACAGATCGAGCTGCGGCGCGGGCTGCCCTGCCGATTGCTGTTCGAGATGCGCCAGATGCTTGCGCGCCGCGCGGATCACGGCAGTCGGCACACCGGCGAGTTGCGCCACCTGCAAGCCATAACTCTGGTTCGCCGGTCCCTCGTTGACCGCATGCAGAAACACGATGCCGTGACCATGCTCGACCGCCGAGAGATGCACGTTAGCCGCTTGCGGAAATTCCGCCGGCAGTTGCGTCAGCTCAAAGTAGTGCGTGGCGAACAGCGTATGGCAGCCGTTATGCGAGAGCAGATGACGCGCGATGGCCCATGCAAGCGCGAGGCCGTCGAAGGTCGACGTGCCCCGGCCGATCTCGTCCATCAGCACGAGGCTTTGCGGCGTCGCGTCGTTGAGGATCGCGGCGGCTTCCGTCATTTCCACCATAAAGGTGGAACGGCCGCCGGCCAGATCGTCGGCGGCGCCGATCCGCGTGAAGATGCGATCGATCGGGCCGAACGAGGCGCGCCGCGCCGGCACGTAGCTGCCCACATAAGCCATCAATGCGATCAGGGCGGTCTGGCGCATGAAGGTGGACTTGCCGCCCATGTTCGGACCGGTGATCAACAGCAGCTTGCGCTCGGGGCTCAGCGTGCAGTCGTTGGCGATGAACTGTTCGACCTGCGCCTCCACTACCGGATGCCGTCCCTGTTCGATCTCGATGCCGCCATCCGGAGAGAACGACGGCGCGACCCAGTCGAGCGCCCGCGCCCGCTCGGCGAACGCGGCCAGCAGATCCAGTTCCGCGAGCGCGGTTGCCACCCGCTGGCAGTCGGCGAGGAAGGGCAGCAGCGCCTGCAGCAACGCGTCGTAGAGCAGGCGTTCGCGTGCCAGCGCCCGTTCCTGCGCCGACAGGGCCTTGTCCTCGAAGGTCTTCAACTCCGGTGTGATATAGCGCTCGGCGTTTTTCAAGGTCTGACGGCGCCGATAGTCGTCCGGCACCTTGTCGGTCTGGCCGCGCGTGACTTCGATATAGAAGCCATGCACCTTGTTGTATTCGACCCGCAGATTGCCAATGCCGGTGCGGGCCCGCTCGCGCGTTTCCAGGTCGATCAGGAACTGCCCGCAGTTCTCGGAGATGTCGCGCAATTCGTCGAGTTCGGCGTCGTAGCCGCGGGCGATCACGCCGCCGTCGCGCACCATCGCCGCCGGTTCCGGCGCCACCGCCAGCTTCAGCAGGTCGACGCAGGGCGCGGGCGGCTCGAGTGCCGCGTCGATGCGCGCGAGGGAATCGGCCGCGCCGGTCACGGCGGACAGCAGCGTGCGCAATTCGGGCAATGCGATGAAGGTATCGCGCAGGCTCGACAGGTCGCGCGGACGTGCGGACAGCAAGGCGAGACGCCCGGTGATCCGTTCGATGTCGGAGATCTGCCGCAGCGCGCTGCGCAAGGTGTCGACGCTCGCCGCAGGCGGCGCGTCGAGCAATGCGCCGATGGCTTGCTGGCGCGCCTGGGCAAACGCGGCCTCACGTGGCGGATGATGCAGCCAGTGGCGCAGCAGGCGGCTGCCCATGGTGGTGCAGCAGGTGTCGAGCAGCGAGCACAGCGTGGGGCTTTCGGTGCCGCGCAGCGTCTCGGTGAGTTCGAGGTTGCGGCGCGTGGCGGGGTCGAGCCCAATATATTCGGATTCGTACTCCACCTTGAGGCTGCGCACGTGGCGCAATTGCTGCCCCTGCGTCGCGGCCGCGTACAGCAGCAGGGCGCCGGCGGCGCCGCACGCGCTTGACAGCGAGTGCGCGCCGAAACCGTCGAGGCTGGCCACATCCATCTGATCGCACAGGCGTTGCGTGCCGGAGGCGACGTCGAAGTGCCACACGGGCACGCGGGTCAGCGCGCCGGAATTGGCGGGCGGCGACCACGTGGCGGCGTCGGCATTCACGTCGGCGACGAGAATTTCGGCCGGGCGGATCCGTTCCAGCGCGGCGGCAGCCTGGTCAGGCGCGACTTCCGCGAGACGCAGGGCGCCGCTTGCCAGGTTGAGCCACGCGAGGCCGACGTTGGTGGCGACGCCGCGCCGGTTATGGCCGACGCACACCGCGAGCAGATAGACGTCGTTCTTGTCGGACAGCAGCGCGGCGTCTGTCAGAGTGCCTGGCGTGACGACGCGCACGACCTTGCGTTCGACCGGTCCTTTCGATGTAGCCGGGTCGCCGATCTGTTCGCAGATTGCGACCGACTCGCCGAGCTTCACGAGCTTGGCGAGATATTGTTCGACTGCGTGATGCGGCACGCCCGCCATCTTGATCGGGTTGCCGGCCGACGCGCCACGCTGCGTCAGCGTGAGATCGAGCAGGCGCGCGGCTTTTTCCGCGTCGTCGAAAAACAGCTCGTAGAAATCGCCCATCCGGTAGAACACGAGCGTGCCCGGATGATCCGCTTTAATGCGCAAATACTGCTGCATCATCGGCGTGTGCTGTGCGACGTCGCTGGCCGCTGCGGTTTGAATGCCCATCCTGAGTGTCTTCTTGCGTTAGCTGTTCAGGGCGTGAGTTTAACCCGTTGCCGCGCGCCGCGAACCTGGCCGGATGGCCAATCCGCGCCGATTGTCCATCCGGCCAGGCCCGCACTCGCCCGCGTGCTTATTCCTTGAGCATGGCGTCGACGTTGACGGTGCGCGCATTCGTCTGGCTGCGGCGCTGCGCCATCCACATCATGAAGGTAATGAAGGACCCGAACACGACGATGATCCACGGCACCGGCAGCCTGGCCGTGAGCATCAGCGCGTACAGTCCCAGCATCAGCAGTACTGCGAGATTCTGGTTGAAGTTTTGCACCGCGATGGAGTGGCCGGCCGAAAGCAGCGTGGCGCCGCGATGCTGCAACAGCGCATTCATCGGCACGATGAAAAAGCCCGATAGCGCGCCGAGCAGGATCATCAGCGGATAGGCCAGCACGATATAGATGGGCGCCACGAGCGGGCCGACCCGAATGCCCATGCCCGCCGGAAACAGCCCCTTGTTATAAAACGCCATGCCGATCGCGACCGCGCCCGTAATGATGCCGATTGGCAGCACTTTCAGCGAACTGCGCAGCGGCACCAGCGTCGCGGCCGCCGCCGCGCCGACCGCGATGCCAAGTCCCGTGATGCCCTGCATGACCGCCGCTTTCGAGAGCGACAGGCCGAGGTTCACGTCGGCCCATTTGAGCACCAACAGTTGCAGCGTCACCGCGCCGCCCCACATCAGCGTGGTGACCCATAGCGCGATCTGTGCGAGCTTGTCGGACCACAACACGTTGAAGCAATGCGTGAAATCGCCGACCAGTTTCTTCGGCTCCTTGAGACGGTTCGGATAGCGTGCGCCGGTATCGGGAATCCCCACGTTGATGGCGGCCGCGATCGCATAGGTGAGCATCACGGCGAGCATCGCCAGATCGGCTGCGGAGCGGATCAATGGCAGATGCGCGTGGGCGACGAAGTTGGCCGCGTAAGTGCTGATGAGCGCGCCGCCGATCATGGTGCCGACGATGGTGGAGAGCACCGTAGCCGATTCGAGCCACGCGTTGGCCGCGACCAGCCGGTCGGCCGGCAGCAATTCGGTCAGGATGCCGTATTTGGCAGGCGAATACGCCGCCGCGCCGAAGCCGACCACGCCGTAGGCGATCATCGGATGCACGCCGGCAATCATCATCAGGCAGCCGCTTGCCTTCAGCGCGTTCGAGACGAACATCACATGGCGTTTTTGCAGCGCGTCCGCGAACGCGCCGACGAACGGCGCCAGCAGCACGTAGGAGACCGTGAAGAAGATCTGCAGCAGTGGCGTGACCCAGGCAGCGGAGCGGATGACCGAGAGCAGGGCGATTGCCGCGATCAGCAGGGCATTGTCGGCCAGCGACGACACGAACTGCGCTGCGATGATCGTATAGAAGCCTTTTTTCATTAAGCAGTTCGGGATGCTGCGCGGGATCTCGCGCCGGAAATCTGGAAAGGATGACAGCGTGGACGAGCGGCGCGGCGAAGATGGCACAGGAGGATCGCGCGCGGCCTGTCGCTTTGTAGCATGAAGCGGCGGCGCATGCAGAGGCGGTGTGTCGCTGCCCGGGCATGCGGCGCTGCAGACTGTCTGCTGGCGGCGCATCGCGCCACACGTCGAAGCCAATAAAAAAGCGGCCGAAGCCGCTTGCTACCCGAGGCAGTCTTACGCCGCCGCTTGCTTCGTGCGGCTGTAGCGCGACAGGATCGGCACCATCTGGGCGTACAGCTTCGGATTGCCCGCCACGATCTCGCCGATGTGCAGGAAGTCCGAATCGCCCGTGTAGTTGCCCACCAGGCCGCCCGCTTCGGTGATCAGCAGGCTGCCGGCGGCCATGTCCCATGCGTGCAGGCCCTGTTCGAAGAAGCCGTCCAGACGGCCCGCGGCGACGTTCGCCAGATCGAGCGCGGCGGCGCCTGGGCGGCGCAGGCCGGCGCAGGCTTCGGTCATTTCCTTGAACAGACGCCCGTAGGCTTCGAGGCCGTCGGTTTCGCGGAACGGGAAGCCCGTGCCGATCAGGCCGTCGGCGAGACGGTCACGGCGGCCCACGCGGATGCGGCGGTCGTTCAGGAACGCGCCGCGGCCGCGCGAGGCGGTGAACAGGTCGTTGCGGTTCGGGTCGTACACGACGGCCTGCGTCACGATGCCCTTATGGGCCAGCGCGATGGAGACGCAGTAATACTGGAAGCCGTGGATGAAGTTGGTGGTGCCGTCGAGCGGGTCGATGATCCACTGGTATTCGGACTCGTTGTCCGACTTGCCGGATTCTTCGGCGAGGATGGCATGATCGGGATAGGCGGTCTTCAGCGTGTCGATGATCGCGGCTTCCGATGCCTTGTCGACCTCCGTGACGAAATCGTTGTGCTGTTTCTTGCTGACCTGGACGAGATCGAGGTCGAGCGACGCCCGGTTGATGATCTGCGCGGCGCGGCGGGCGGCCTTGACGGCGATGTTGAGCATGGGATGCATGAGCCTGGATCCTTGTGCCGGGGCAGCGCGGCTGCTTACCGGTAATGAGCTGAAAATAAGCTGAACAGTTGCGACAGCGCAGCTGAAACAACACGGAACGACCGCTTGACAGGCGTTCCGTCGACGGAGACGAATTGAATAAGAACGAGGCGCTCGTCCGAAAACGGCGCGAATAGGCGTGATTTTACCCGACTCCGGGCTTCTCCGGCAGCGCGCCGTGCTAGGCGGTTAGGATGACCGGCGCGGTTGGCGCTAACATAGGGGTTCTTTAGCTCCCTATTTTTATCGTGGCCAACCCCCACAATCCCGATTCGCCGGCTTCGTCCTCCGCGTCTTCCTCTGAAACCTGCGGGCCGGACAGCGCGGCGCCCGTGCGCGGCGGCTTTACGTCGACCCGCTTCGTGCTCGTCGAGCCCAGTCATCCCGGCAATGTCGGGGCGGCTGCGCGCGCGGTGAAGACCATGGGTT
This sequence comes from Paraburkholderia sp. BCC1885, assembly GCF_900996235.1. GTDB lineage: Bacteria > Pseudomonadota > Gammaproteobacteria > Burkholderiales > Burkholderiaceae > Paraburkholderia. Next base: position 99,516 of record NZ_CAAJGM010000208.1, on the reverse strand, counting down.
TTTCGCGTCTCGTGCTGGTCGCGCCGCGCGTGCCGCACGTCCAGTCCGATCCCGAAGCGCTCGCCATGGCGAGCGGCGCCGACGACGTGCTGGCCGGCGCCCACATCGTGCCGACCCTGGCGGACGCGCTCAACGGCGTGGCGTGGTCGGTGGCGCTGACGGCGCGCTCGCGTGAATATGGGCCGCCCCAGCTCGTGCCGCGTGCCGCGGCCACGCATGCGCGCGAGCACGCGGTGCATGGCGATATCGCACTGGTGTTCGGCAACGAGCGCACCGGCTTGTCGAACGAGGACGTCGAGCGCTGCAGTGTGCTCGCGCATATTCCGGCCAATCCGGCCTACAGTTCGCTCAATCTGGCGCAGGCCGTGCAGGTGCTGGCATACGAGCTGCGCATGGCGTATCTCGGTCTTGGCGTCGCGGCGAGCCCTTCCGCGGGCGGCAGTGGCGGCGTCGAGGGGCAGGGCGCGGCGGCCGGGTCGCTCGCGCCGAGCGACGATATCGAAGGCATGTATGCGCATCTGGAAAGCGCGCTGGTGGCACTCGAGTTTCTCGATCCGGCCAACCCGAAGAAGCTGATGTCGCGTCTGCGGCGCCTGTTCGCCCGTTCCGGGCTGGAGCGCGAAGAGGTCAATATCGTGCGCGGCATTGCCAAGCACATTCTGCTGAAGCTCAGGCAATCGGGCGACGGCACGCCCTGAGCCTGGGTCCCGCGCGCCATCTGCCGGACTTGCCGCCCCGGTGACGCGCTGGCCGGCCGGGCGCCTCATCTTCGCTCCTCGCTGCGACGACCTTGCCGGTAACGGGGGCATCCGGCAGGTTTGCCGCAATCGCCCTACAATTCCTCGAAACCTCATAAGCAAAGCTGCCGGTCTGCTAACCGGCGGCCTGCCGCCGTGCGCCGCGAGGCTGCGGCGGTTTTCCGTCCCTATCAAAGCGTCACTGCCATGTTCACGAGACTTCGCGAAGACATCGCCACGATCCGCGAGCGCGATCCCGCCGCCCGCAGCGCCTGGGAAGTGCTCACGTGCTATCCGGGCCTGCACGCGCTGGTCCTGCATCGGCTCGCGCATGCCTTGTGGCGCGCCAAACGCCGCTGGCTTGCGCGTTTCGTGTCGCAACTGGCGCGCTTTCTGACCGGCATCGAGATCCATCCGGGCGCAACGGTCGGCCGCCGCGTGTTTATCGATCACGGCATGGGCGTGGTTGTCGGCGAGACCGCGGAAATCGGTGACGATTGCACCATCTACCAGGGGGTCACGCTCGGCGGCACCTCGCTTACGCGCGGGGCCAAGCGGCATCCCACGCTCGAACGCGGTGTGATCGTCGGCGCGGGCGCCAAGGTGCTCGGCGGCTTCACGATCGGCGCGGAGGCCAAGATCGGTTCGAACGCGGTGGTCGTCAAGCCGGTGCCGGCGGGCGGCACGGCGGTGGGCAATCCGGCGCGCGTGATCGTGCCGGCGGCGGCGTCCGTCACGCCAACCTCAACGGCCGGTTGCGATGCGAAGCGCGCGCCGCAGCGCAGCGGTTTCTGCGCGTATGGCATTACGCCGAATGCGGACGATCCGGTGTCGCTCGCCATCCATGGTTTGATCGATCATGCCGCGACGCAGTCGCAGCGCATCGACGAAATCGTCGCCGCGTTCGAGCGGCTCGGCACCAGTCTCGAAGCGCTGCAAGGCGCGGACGCGGCGCTGCTCGATTTGCGTCGTTTGTCGGCGGCGATTGCGGGAAAAGTGGAAGAGGTCGCGGTCGAACGCTAGGCGCAGCTGTTTGAGGCTGGTTAATCGGCTAGCCCGTTAGTCGAGCGGCAGAGCCCTGAGCCCTTCGGCATCGACGCGCAGATAGCCGCCACGGTGCTCGCCGTGGTCGAGATCCCAGTCGGGCAGGACCCAACGCGTGCCGCCGGGTTCGCGATGACGGGCCGGCCGGTGCGTGTGGCCGTGCACGATCGTCATGGTGCCGCTATCCCTGAACAATGCAGCGATCCCTTCAGGCGTCGCGTCATACTTGGGCGAGACCGGCCGCGAGCGGCCTTCCTGGCTTGCCGAACGCATCCGTTGAGCCAATGCCTGGCGCCATCTGAACGGCCAGGCGAGAAACAGCATCTGGGCGAGACGAAGGCGCGCGAAACGGCGAAAGCGCAGGTACGCGCGGTCCGCGGTGCAGAGCGCGTCGCCGTGCGCGAGGGTGATGCGCATGCCGAATGCGGTGATGACAAACGGATCGGGTAACCAGATCGCCCCGGCCGCTTTCATGAAGCGCTTGCCGAGAAGAAAGTCGCGGTTGCCATGCATGATGTAAAGCGCGATGCCGCGCTCGGACAGCGTATGCAGTAAGGCCGCCATGCGCGCGACGAACGGCTCGCCGAGCATGTCGTCGCCGATCCAGTACTCGAACAGATCGCCGAGAATGAAAACGGAATCGGCCTCTTCAGCGGTGACGCGGATGAAGTGTTCGAACGCGGCGACCGTATGCGGGATCGCCTCGCTCAGATGCAGGTCCGAGATAAAAAACCACGGGCGTGCCCCGTGCGGGCGTTTGCCCTCACCCGGCACGCCCGCAGCGACGCTTCGCAGCGGCGTTTCTTGCAGCATCGAAGAAGGCCTGATTACTCGACGATCACCGCTTTTTCGATGATCACGTCGTCGGCCGGCACGTCCTGATGGAAGCCCTTCGAACCGGTCTTCACCTTCTTGATTTTTTCGACGATGTCGAGACCCTCGACCACCTTGCCGAACACGGCGTAACCCCAGCCTTGCGGCGTCGGCGACGAGTGGTTCAGGAAGTCGTTGTCGTTGACGTTGATGAAGAATTGCGCGGTCGCCGAATGCGGGTCGTTGGTGCGCGCCATGGCGACGGAACCGTTGACGTTCTTCAAGCCATTGTTCGCTTCGTTGGTGATCGGCGCTTCGGTCGGCTTTTGCTTCATGCCGGGTTCGAAACCGCCGCCCTGGATCATGAAGCCGTCGATCACGCGGTGGAACACCGTGTTGTCGTAGTGACCGGCCTTCACGTAGTTGAGGAAATTCTCAACCGACTTCGGCGCTTTCTCAGCGTCGAGTTCGAGTTTGATGACGCCGTGATTCGTGTGCAGTTCGACCATGATGGAATCCTTTGCGGGACAGGTGGGTGGAAGGCGCGGCGCATCGCATGGATGGGGCCGCGCTGGGGCATGAAGGTGCAAGGGGCGGCGACCGCCTGGATCGCCGGGGCGTGCACCTGCTAGTTTACTTGCTGACGATGGTGGCCGATTCGATCACGATCGGCGTTTGCGGCACGTCGGCCATCGGGCCACGCGTGGTGGTCGGCGTGGCTTCGATCTTCTTCACGACGTCGAGGCCCGACGTCACCTTGCCGAACACGGCGTAACCGTTGCCGTCCTGGCCTGGATAGTCGAGGCCCACGTTGTTCGCCGTGTTGATGAAGAATTGCGCCGTCGCCGAATCCGGATCGCTCGTGCGCGCCATCGCAATGGCGCCCACTTCGTTCTTCAGGCCGTTACGGCTCTCAAGCGGGATCGGCGCGCGCGTCGGCTTTTCCGCGTAGGTCTGCGTGAAGCCGCCGCCCTGGATCATGAAGCCGGGGATGACGCGGTGAAAAATCGTGCCGCTGTACTGGCCGGATTTCACGTAGTCGAGGAAGTTCGCGACGGTCTTCGGAGCCTTCTCGGGATACAGCTCGACGCGGATGTCGCCGTCCGTGGTCTTGAAGAGGACGGACGGGTGCGTCGCCGGCGTGGCGGACTGTGCAAATGCGGGTGCGTTCGCGATCAGGGCGGCGCTACCGAGCGCCAGCATCAACCATTTCATGAAGATCCTCAGGGTGGAAAAAAACGTGAACGATGAGCGAGCTTATTGCGACGGCGCCATATACGGCGGCACGGCAAGCGAACCGGTCGGACCACCGAACTGGAAGTTCGGTGAAGTGGTGAGGTTCGAGGTGGCGCGGTTCGTGTAGTCATCCTCCGGCGCGGCGACTTTTTTCACCGGCTTCCCGGCGCTTTTCGGCGGCGAGATGATTTTCTGGATGTCGTCGAGGCGCTGCTGCGTTGGGCCGGTGGCCTGGCCGAGATCGTGCGCGCGCTGGTAGGCCGAGTCGGCAAGGCGCAGATACAGGTCGCCGAGATTTTCGTAAGCGAGGCCGTAGTTGGGATTCGCCTTGGTGGCCGTTTCGAGCGCTTCGCGTGCTTCCGTATAGCGGCCGTGCTTCGCGTAGAGCGCCGCCAGGTTGTTGTACGGCTCGGGCAATTCCGGATAGGTTTGCGTGAGCGCCACGAACGCGCTGATCGCTTCGTCGTCGCGATTCAGGTGCGCGAGCACCGTGGCGCGCTTGAATTGCGCCTGCGCGTCGCGTGGATTCGCGGCAATGCGGGTGTCGAGTTGCTTGAGCGCGGCGTTCCAGTTTTTCTGCGCGATCGAACTGTCGATTTCCGGCGTGTCGTCACGCACGGCGGGGCCTTGCGCGATGACGGGCGCCTTTTGCGCGTAGGCGGCGACGCCCGGCATCAGCGTGACGGCGAGGCCGCACAGGGCCGTCGCGGCGAGGGTCGCGGCGCTTCGCGCGCGGCCGCTGGAAGGTTTCATAGGCTCAGGTCTGGATGTTATACTCCGACCCATTCTAACAAAAGGTCTGCGCGTTCCGTTGAACCACAGACTGTCTTTTCGCCACTCGTGGTCGTCTCCGCCATGATCGCAGCCTGACCGCCGCACCAGATGCGCCGGTTTGCTGCCGTTGTATGCGCCATACCCGCCATCGCCGTTTTGTCTGCAGCGGGCACGGCGCGCACGAAACACATTGCGGTTTCTTTCGGCCCACGCATCGTCTCTATGGAATCACTGCGCATCTACAACACGCTCGCGCGTGACAAGCAAACTTTCGTGCCGCTGCAAGAAGGCGTCGTGCGGATGTACGTCTGCGGCATGACGGTGTACGACTATTGTCATATCGGTCATGCACGCGTGATGGTTGTGTTCGACATCGCGCAACGCTGGCTGCGCACGCTCGGCTACAACGTGACGTACGTGCGCAATATTACCGATATCGACGACAAGATCATTCGCCGCGCCGTCGAAAACGGTGAGACGATCAAGTCGCTAACCGATCGTTTCATCAAGGCGATGCATGAAGACGCGGACGCGCTCGGCATCGAACGCCCCGATCTCGAACCGCGCGCCACGGACTACATTCCGCAGATGCTCGGCATGATCGAGGCCCTTGAGGCGAATGGCTACGCTTATCAGGGCAGCGACGGCGACGTGAATTATGCCGTGCGCAAATTTTCTGGCTACGGCAAGCTGTCGGGTAAGTCGCTCGAAGACCTGCGCGCCGGCGAGCGCGTGGCGGCCAACGACGCCAAGCAGGATCCGCTCGATTTTGTCCTGTGGAAACAGGCCAAGCCCGATGAGCCTGCAGACACGGGTTGGGACTCGAAGTACGGCCGCGGGCGTCCGGGTTGGCACATCGAATGCTCGGCCATGGGCTGCACATTGCTCGGCGAGCATTTCGACATTCATGGCGGCGGGCAAGACCTGCAGTTTCCGCACCACGAAAACGAAATCGCGCAAAGCGAAGGTGCGACAGGTCAAACGTTTGTCAATTACTGGATGCACAACGGCTACGTGCAGATCGACAATGAGAAGATGTCGAAGTCGCTCGGCAACTTCTTTACGATCCGCGAAGTGCTCGCGCAGTACGACGCCGAAGTGGTGCGCTTTTTTATCGCGCGCGCGCATTATCGCTCGCCGCTGAACTATAGCGACACGCATATCGACGACGCCCGCAACGCGCTCACGCGCCTGTACACGTCGTTAAAAGACGTGACGCCGGACGCGGCCGGACTCGACTGGAACGAGGCGCACGCGCAACGTTTTCGGGCAGCGATGAACGACGACTTCAACACGCCCGTCGCAGTGGCGGTGCTGTTTGAGTTGGCAAGTGAGGTGAACCGCACGCGCGATGCCGCGCTGGCCCGGCAACTGCGCGCGCTTGCGCGCATCATCGGACTGCTCGGCCGTGAGCCGCGTGCGTTCCTGCAACAGGCTGCGGGCAGCGCAAGTGAAGGCGCGCTCGATGCCGCCGCGATCGAAGCGCAGATCGCCGCGCGCGTGGCCGCCAAGCAGGCGAAGGACTATGCGGCAGCAGACCGGATTCGGGCCGAATTGCTCGAGGCTGGCGTTGCACTTGAAGACAAACCCGGCGGGTTGACCGAGTGGCGGCGCGTGTGAGCGCACCTCGTATTTCCCTTTGATCGACTCGCCAGGCAGGAGGCAGGATGGCAACGGCCACGAAGACGCCGGCTAAACGCGCCGCGTCTAAAACAGGCGCGGCAGCCGCAGTGAAATCGACGCGCGCGAAGGGCGGTAGCGCCGCAAAAGCGTCGCCGGCAACGGCCGAGGCCGCCGGCAAGACGGGCAGTACCGCAAAAAAGTCCACCGTGCAGCGCGCGCTCAACGGTGCTTCCGCGCATGCGCCGAAGCTGGTGAAGGGCGCCAAGGCATCGCGCGTGGCGCGCGTCTCGCGTGTCGCGCGGCAGAAAAGTCATACCGGCAATGGTGCGGTGCCGGCCGAACTGACCGACGATGCGCAGGAACTCGCGCGCGACGATCTGCATGAAGGCGAAGTCGTCCGCAAAACGCGGGTACTCGACGACGCCGATGCACCCGTGGCGGCGCAGGTTGGCGGCCTCGCGCCGGAAGTCATGCGCCCGGACTACTGGGACAAGGCCTGCGCCGATCTCGTCAAGCGCGACCGCATCCTCAAGAAACTGATTCCGAAATTCGGTCCGGTGCATCTGATGAGCCGCGGCGATCCGTTCGTCACGCTCGCGCGTTCCGTGGTGGGGCAGCAGGTCTCCGTGCCGTCGGCGCAGGCGGCGTGGCGGCGGGTGGAAAGCGCCTGTCCGAAGCTCGTGCCGCAGCAGTTCATCAAGCTCGGTCAGGACAAGCTGATGGCGTGCGGTCTGTCCAAACGCAAGGCCGAGTACATCCTCGATCTCGCCGAGCACTTCGTCTCCGGCGCCTTGCACGTGGGCAAGTGGACCTCGATGGAAGACGAGGCGGTGATTGCCGAGCTCACGCAGATTCGCGGCATCGGCCGCTGGACCGCGGAGATGTTTCTCATCTTCAATCTGTCGCGGCCGGACGTCCTGCCGCTCGACGACCTCGGCCTGATCCGCGCCATCAGCGTCAATTATTTCAGCGGCGAACCGGTGACGCGCAGCGAAGCACGCGAAGTGGCCGCGAACTGGGAGCCGTGGCGAACGGTCGCAACCTGGTATATGTGGCGTAGTCTGGATCCGTTGCCGGTCGATTACTGACCACGTCTGATGTGATGCTGCTTTGAGACTATCGGTTTTGATCATCCGATAGTTTTGAGGGGGTTTTGACAGCGGCGGTCGCGGTTAGAATACGCGCTGCCTGGTAAGTCCAAGGATTAAAACCAATGAAGACCACTTTTCTGGATTTCGAGCAGCCAATCGCTGAACTCGAAGCGAAGATCGAAGAATTGCGCTTCGTGCAGGACGATTCGGCCGTCGATATCTCGGAAGAAATCGAGCGGTTGTCCAAGAAGAGTCAGCAGCTCACTAAAGATCTGTACGCCAACCTGAGCCCGTGGCAGGTTTCGCAAATTGCCCGTCATCCGCAGCGTCCGTACACGTTCGATTACGTGGCCGAACTGTTCACCGATTTCCACGAACTGCATGGCGACCGGTCCTTCGCGGACGACCTCGCGATCGTCGGCGGCTTTGCGCGTTTCAACGGCCAGTCCTGCATGGTGATCGGCCATCAGAAGGGGCGCGACACCAAGGAACGGTCGCTGCGCAACTTCGGCATGCCGCGTCCGGAAGGCTATCGCAAGGCCGAACGGCTGATGCGCCTCGCCGAGAAGTTTGGCCTGCCGATCTTCACGTTTATCGATACGCCGGGCGCTTATCCTGGCATCGGCGCGGAAGAACGCGGTCAGTCGGAAGCCATTGGCCGCAATCTGTACGTGATGGCCGAACTGAAGACGCCGATCATTTCCACGATCATCGGCGAAGGCGGCTCGGGCGGCGCGCTCGCCATCGCCGTGGGCGACAGCGTGTTGATGCTGCAATTCTCGACCTATTCGGTGATCTCGCCGGAAGGCTGCGCATCGATCCTGTGGAAGAGCGCCGCGAAGGCGCCGGAAGCAGCTGAAGCGCTCGGTCTCACGGCGCATCGTCTGAAGGCGCTCGGCCTGATCGACAAGATCGTCAACGAGCCGCTCGGCGGCGCGCATCGCGATCCGAAGGGCATGGCGGCCATGCTGCGCCGTGCGCTGGCCGATTCGCTGCGTCAGTTCCAGGGCATGAGCATTCCGGATCTGCGCCAACGCCGTTTCGAACGGTTGATGGCATACGGCAAGTTCAAGGAAACCACGCCGGGCGCATAAGCCGGCGCGTTTTCTCTACTCAAGGGCGCTCCGCGCCTCGTCATCGTGACTCACACCGCCGACTCTTCCGCCGACCGCCTCGTTCTCGACGCGGTCGGCGCGGCGTTGTCCGCGGCGTCTGCTGCATCTTCCTCGCCTTCGCGCGCGGCTCTTTCTGGTCACGCGACAGACGCGCGCATTGCGGTCGCGTTCAGCGGCGGCATCGATTCCAGCGTTCTGCTCGACGCCGCGGCTCGCGTCGCGGGGCCGTCGCGTTGCATTGCGCTGCATGTTCATCACGGTCTCAGTCCTCATGCTGACGAATGGCTCGCGCATTGCGAGGCGTTTGCGCGCGTGCGTGGCATTGCGTTCGCGGCGCAGCGCGTGGAAGTCGTGCGCGAGCGAGGCGTGAGCGTGGAGGCCGCCGCGCGCGAAGCGCGTTACCGCGCGCTCGACGCGTTGTGCGCGCAGCACGGCGCAACCACGCTCTGGCTCGCGCAACATGCCGACGACCAGGCCGAAACGGTTCTGCTGCAATTACTGCGCGGCGCGGGGCTCGCCGGTCTCGCGGCGATGGCCGCCGGGTACTTGCCGGCCGGCGCTACCGTGACGCGCGTGCGGCCACTGCTGCATCTGTTGCGCGCCCAGCTCGAGCAGTACGCGGCAGAGCGAAAACTGACGTGGGTCGACGACGAATCGAACGCGGACACCCGCTATGCGCGCAACGCATTGCGTCATGATGTGATGCCGGCGCTGGCAGTCCATTTTCCAGGCTTTCGTGACGCCCTGGCGCGCACCGCGGGCCACGCGGCATCAGCGCAACGGCTGCTGGACGACCTCGCGCGCCTCGACATGCAAACCGCCGCGCGCGACGCGGGCCGCGTGCTTTCGCGTGCGGCCCTGCTCGTACTCGACGACGAGCGCGCGCTGAACCTGTTGCGTTTCTGGATGCGTTCACTGGGCTTGCCTGCGGCATCCACCGCGCGCCTCACCGACGCCTTGCGGCAACTGCGCGAAGTAAGCGACGCTCACAACCTGCGCGTCGATCATGCGGGCGAGGCGCTGCGCAGCTATCGGGACGAGATCTATTGGGAAGCGGGCGACAGCGCTGAACCCGCCGACGAAACCGCGCTCGTCGCGCGTGCCGTCAGCCAGCTTGCCTGGCACGGCGAATCAATCTGGCGCTTGCCGCAATGGCGTGGCACCTTCGTGTTTGCCGAGGCAGCCGCGGGCGATCCGGACACCGTTCCGGTTACGCTTCTCAGCACAGCGCTTCTCACTGCCCGCTCGCGCGGCGGCGGCGAGCGCATGCATACGCGCGCCGAGGGGCCTGCGCGGACATTGAAAAACCTCTTCCAGGAAAGAGGCGTGCCGGCCTGGAAGCGCGACGTGCCGCTGCTCTTCGCCGGCGATACGCTACTGTTTGTGCCGCTGCTCGGCGTGAACCGGGCGGTCCTGATGGAGGAGGGGGCGGCGCAAGCCCTGGCGCCGCACGCGCGCTTTGTACGAATCGATTGGCGCGAAGATCTGCTGCTCGCCTGAACTGGTCCGGCTTGCTCCGCTTCGAATCGGGTCGCGTGGCTGACCGACCGGTCGGACACCGGCAAGTTCGCCCTGAAACGCCGCCGCGCGACAAACGACGAAACCTCGAATCCGCGCGCAACGCCTTTGCGCACAAGCCTTTGCAACACGCATTGCCGGGATTGCGGCTTGTCTTTTTGCGTCCGATCGGGTAATTTAACTTGTTTGCCCGAAGCCGCTATTGCCGTCATTTTGATGCGCTTTTGCTGTTTTCCGGCCGTTTCCTGTGTTTCCCGGCGACCATAAGCCACCGGGGAGCCGCCAGCCAGCGGCCTTTGGCGATTCCTCGCGGGCAAATCCGCGCGTGCTGCACGTGCGCTGCATCTACGCCGCCATCCTTCACACTTCGCCGTCGTTCCTGAAACGTTGAGCTCTTGTGCTTTGGTGCGGTCGTCTCCAGCGCGGCGGCGCGGTTACCTCTCCAGTTCAGAACGACAATGGCACTCATCGTACATAAATACGGCGGTACTTCGATGGGCTCGGTCGAGCGCATCAAGAACGTCGCGAAGCGCGTCGCGAAATGGCACAAGGCCGGTCACAAGATGGTCGTCGTGCCTTCGGCGATGTCCGGCGAAACGAACCGCTTGCTCGGCCTCGCGAAAGACATTTCGGCCCAGCCGAGCCCACGCGAGCTCGACATGATTGCCTCCACCGGCGAGCAGGTCAGCTCGGGGCTGCTGGCCATCGCGCTGCAGGAGGCGGGCGTCGACGCAGTCAGCTACGCCGGCTGGCAAGTGCCCATCAAAACGGACAGCGCGTTCACCAAGGCGCGCATTAGCGAAATCGACGGCGAGCGCGTGTTGCGCGATCTCGACGCCGGCAAGGTAGTGGTGATCACCGGCTTCCAGGGTATCGATCCGGACGGCCATATCACCACGCTCGGCCGGGGCGGTTCGGACACCTCGGCTGTGGCCGTCGCGGCCGCGCTGAAAGCGGACGAGTGTTTGATCTATACCGACGTGGACGGTGTCTACACCACCGACCCGCGCGTGGTCGACGGCGCGCGCCGGCTCGACCGCGTGACGTTCGAAGAAATGCTGGAAATGGCCAGCCTGGGGTCGAAGGTGTTGCAGATCCGCTCGGTGGAATTCGCCGGCAAATATCAGGTGAAGACGCGTGTCCTGTCGAGCCTGACCGATCCGCTGATCCCGCTCGAAGCCGAAATGACTTCGGGCACCCTGATTACTTTTGAAGAAGACGAGACCATGGAAAAAGCAGTCATCTCGGGCATCGCGTTTCAGCGCGACGAAGCACGTATCGCCGTGATGGGTGTACCCGACAAGCCGGGCATCGCCTACCAGATTCTCGGACCGGTGGCGGATGCGAATATCGACGTCGACATGATCATCCAGAACCAGAGCGTCGAAGGCAAAACGGCCTTCACGTTCACCGTGGGCCGCGGCGATTATCAGCGCGCCATGGAGATTCTCTCGGGTCAGGTGAAAGATCACGTGAAGGCCGAGCAGGTGCTCGGCGACCCGAAGGTGTCGAAGGTGTCGGTGGTCGGCGTCGGCATGCGCTCGCATGTGGGTATCGCGAGCACGATGTTCCGCACGCTGTCGGAAGAGGGCATCAACATCCAGATGATCTCCACCTCCGAAATCAAGATCTCCGTGCTGATCGACGAGAAGTACATGGAGCTCGCCGTGCGCGCGCTGCATAAGGCCTTCGAACTCGATCAGGCGTAATGGGTCTCCGTAAGGGGCCTCGCATAAGGGCCCTTGCAAAACAGGGCGGTGCAGGGTGCCCCGTTTGCGCTGACGCGGTGCTCCACGCGCCGCCCGATGCACGACGATGGCGCGCCATGCGGCCAATGTGAACAAATTGCGGCGTCGGTGAGAAATCTGGCACAAAAAATGTGCCGCAGACATTGACCTTCGCGGTTCGGGCCGCTATTATCTTGGCTTCGTTGCGCTGACTCCCTGCGCGACCGAAAGTTTGGGAGACGTGGCCGAGAGGTCGAAGGCACTCCCCTGCTAAGGGAGCATCTGGGCCAAAACCTGGATCGAGGGTTCGAATCCCTCCGTCTCCGCCATTTGATGGAAAAAACCCCCGTAAAATCAAGGTTTTACGGGGGTTTTGTTTTTTCCACCCATCATCCCACCCATCACGGGCCATGCGTTCGACAGATTGCGTGGTCGATCCACTGTAAGCTTGCTTTGCCCGCTGCGACTTCGGGCGCGTTCATGCGCACCGACTAATCTTTACGTCGGAACGAGAGTCACGAGTTTCTGACGTCACATGCTCGCAGAGCTTCCATTGACGGACGGCGTCTTCGATTGGTCCGTACGGTACGAGATGGATCGGTGGGTCGGCCGAATTCGAGGTTGCCAAATTTCTTCTGGAGGAGATGGAGGTTCTTTTCCCGGTCGAACGGATCAAGCTGTTCCAGCCACGCCGCGGATCTCATGTTTTATCCCTCCGACGGCCATTAGCGCGCTGACATGGACGATGTCATTTGCACCATGGCCCTAGAAGATTAGCAGTGCTTCTCTTTTTTTGAGGGTAGGCGAATCCGGTTGTTGTCCGTCAACCTGCATTGGGGTCACGTGGGCCCATTTTTCAATGCTTCGCGTTGGCGGGAGGCGCCAGTCTTAAGGACTGGGGCGCTGTGGTCTCACAAACCTGACGGGGACGTCAAAATAACCTTGCCGCCGACCCGACTCCGGACAAGGTCCTCTCGGCTCCGAGCCACTGCAGGAGTATGAAACGAAATCACTATCGCGACATCATCCGGTGCGGTCAAACTGAAGTCCGATGAGGACCATCACGCGAGCTGCTCGTGATCATGTTGATGTCCGCGGTTGATCCATGTGCCCGAGCCTACTGCGGAGCAGTCTGCTCGAATTCTTTGAGGTAGTCCCGAATCGTCCGGAACCGTGGCTCATCACCGATGGCCTTTGCGACCATGCGGAACGAGCTCATGCCGCGGTACAGATAACTCCAGTAACTGTCTGCATAGCCTTGCCAGAGTCGTGTACCAAGCATCCCTGTCATGTGAAATCGAAGCGCCGATCGCGGGCCGCCGTACGTCTCCATGATGTGAGGAGATGCGCCATGCACGAATCCCGAGAACGTTTTGTGAATGGCTTGCAGCATAGCTTTGGACGAGCTGGGATCGGGGCCGGCGGATGGGTTCGAGGTCAGGTAGGCATGGATACGGTCACGGGGCGTGTTCGGCCGTTTGATCCTGGTTTGTGCGGGACGCGAAGCGTCTTCGAACTCTTCCAGATAAAAATCTTCGAGAAACCTTTTGTGCAGATCCGTTTCGCCGTGAATCATGCCCAACGACAGGAACGTGATGTCTTCGCTGCTCTCGTCAACCATTCTGCAGAGCGCGGCGTGCTCCTGAGCGTAGCCCTGCGTGAGGAGGATATGCGCCGCCCGAAGTCCGCTCACCACCCTGGCCATCTTTTGCACGATCGCCTGAATGGCGCCTTTTTCAGCGTAGCGAAAACCGTAGACCGATCTGGAGTGCAACCTCCATTCGGGCGGGTCGATGCGCGAAGCGAGATGGTGGACCGTGCGCTCCATGTTGCCGAGTGCCTGAACGTACTGCTCGTCTCGCGTCACGCGACCTCCTGCAGATGGATCGTGATCTGAAGCTGGATGGTACCGGGCATTCGCGACAAGGTCAGAAAACATAATCGACGCCGGCCGTTGTTTAGGGAGCTCGGATACGCTGCATCGAGCGAGCCCGTTGGCCAGGTTGAGGCGTGACTCGCGTTGAAGGTGAGCCAGGGGGCACCAGAGACGTCAGGTGCGCGCAGCCACAGTCTCCGCCCGGGTGGCCGCCCGACGGGAAGAACGGACCAGTCTGACGAAGCGACGGATTTCATCGTCGGTCAGGCCGGTCGTGGCGTAGCGGTCTTGTCCCGGCGCCGGCGGCGTGATCGAATGGCAATCAAGCCCGTGAAATTCCAGATATTGCGTGAACGTGAGGCGATCATCGTCCTGCATGTCCTGCAGCCACTGCTTGAGTGTGGCCATCTCCCTGACGGACAGTTCCGAGGGCGCGGTATTGAGGATCTCCAGGGCGAACCGTGTGTGATAGCAGTCGGCCGGTGGCCGGTAGAACAGGTCCCGGCACTCCTGATGGGATGACCGCGGGTCAGCGCGCAGGGCGGCCTCCGCGCGTCGCGGTGTGCCGCTGGCAGCCGTCGCGCGTGCTGCCGCGCGCCTCCTGCCAACGATCGAAACGAGGCGTCGGCGCCGTGCCTTCTCGCGTTCATGCCACAGAACCTCAAGTCCGGCGTACTCCTCGGAGCGCGAGACCCTGTACGCCGCATCGCACCACGCGCTTTCCCCCCAGTGATCGGCAGCGCGCGTGCGCTCCAGCGCACAAATGTGCGGGCCTGCATCGCCGGCTTCTGTTCGTCCTTCCGTGCATAGTCGACGCATCAGGGTGAGCGCCTTGCGAAAGTACCGGGTCGATGCGGGGTCTTCGATGTGCAGGCGTTCTGGAAATGCCTGGACGTTGGCCGGGGCGACGTGCCCGTTGGAGGCGTCGGTGATCCCGGTTGCGATCCAGAATGCATATTGGGGGAAAGCATGCGCCATTGCCTGGATCATGTCAGGTGTGGCCCGCTGACGGCGAGTGAATGCCTTACGCCAGCGTTGAGCGGAAATCCCGGTGAACCCGTGGAGGCGCTCCCAGAAACCATGTCCACCAAGACCGCATTCGTCCACTGCCGTCCATATTGACCTGATGGGCTCCGCAGCATGAGTGTCGAATTCCTGCCAACGCTCGTCATCGTTCAGAAGCCCTTTCAGCAACAGGACGATCCGGTCTTCAATGGTCATTGACATAGGCGGCCGGGTATATATCATACGTTTACATAAAAGTCATTTCGTCTATTTTAGACGATACTGAACCGTAGGGTCCAGTGCGACAAAAACGCTGGCGGCGCTGTCCGGGGCGAATGCCCGCCAGCAGACGAGGATCGTGCTCACGCGCGGCACGAAAGGGAGCAACGTGGCCGCCCCGCACTTCCTGAGTGAGAGCAATACCGTGACTGACAAAGAAAAGAAATGGCAAGCTGAAACCACACAACGCGACGGGGCAACGGATAGAGAAGGCGAGGACCTGCGACACCGTCTGGAACTGGCCGAGCAGCAGGCAAGGCGACTAGCCCGACGGCTGCAGGGGCGCAATCGTCAGGTCGAACTGCTTGAACAGGGTATCGCGCTGACCGTCGCCATATACGGCGCGTGGCGAGCGAGTGCGGAAAGCGAAATGAAGGAATTGCGGCGCGAGATTGCGGCGCTTCGCACGCATCGCGCTTCCGGTAGTTCACTGTCGATGCCAGAGGACAGTGTCGACGTTAGCTTGCCGTACATGACGGATCCACTATGTGGTGTGTTCGATGTCATGCGTGATGTGTCAAAGCATTACGACGGGCTACACCCACCCAAATCGACGCTTATTGCGCTCGCGATTGACGATCGTCTGGGCATGAGACATCACCGCAATGGTGATGCGTCGAGAAGTGCGCAGGCCATCGCCTCCTTGATTCGGCCGGACCCGCAGAGGCAGGTCGGATCAACGCGGCGGCGCGACCACCCGAGTGGGCGCCGTTGAGCATCGCAGTGCGCTGTTCCGACGGAATTTCACCGCGGTATGACGGTGTTGCCCGCGGTGGCGGTTCGAGGCTTGAATGGGTCATGTGGTCGAGGCCTTCAACGAGTCCAGGAGGTGCCACATGACGGCTGTCAAACAGGAGTTGATGTCGGCGATGCGGCGGCGCGAACCGGGCCAGGGTGGTTCAGTGCGCCCAGGTCTGGTCAACCATCGACATGTCGATACAGGAGTGGCCCCGGCGCGGGTGCAGTTGTGCGGGTGCTGCCAGGCGACCCATGTCAAAGACATTGTGCAGCGGGGCGCTCAGTCGAGCGGGAGTACATCGCCACGGAACCGGGACAGGGCCGCGCCGCGCTCCGCAACCATGCACGTATTGAGTCTCGAGGAGCGTCTTCGTAACTGGGGACGTGAAAGACGCGGGTCGTACGATCCGATCGATGCCAGGGTTGTCGATGCGGCTTGGCGACGGCTCCATGTGCGCCACCGTGAACTGTTGCAGATGATCTACCTGTGGAAGGCGGGCCGCGAGGTCGTGTGCCGACGTCTTAAAATCCGGCGGCATCCTGCGCAGATTTTCGAACTCGAAGTGGCTGCAGCGAAGGCCGCGTTAAAAAACATCATTGAGAGATGATGGCGCCGCAAGAACACATGGGAACACACGGAACCTCAAGGGACAATGGGCGTCAATGACATGCGCCGTAGCGTGCAAAAAAGCGCTTGCGGTAGCGCGAATCCCGAACTAAAGTGACTTCAACAATCTGATCCGGTTAAAGCGTTTGACGCTCCCGAGTACGCGTTAGCGGCCCACGAAGTATCGATGTAGAGCGCAGGTGCAAGCTCGTCAGCATAGCAGCAAGCCCGCTTGGCAGTTCATGCAAGCGGGCTTTCTGTTTTGTACGGCTGACGGGCGTAGCCGCCATGACGTTGTCCTTTGCAGCTGGCTCTGCGTCGATACCGAATGGGCCCGACAAGGAAGTGACGGTAATGAGAGCCTCTTCTGACGAAATACATCAAGGCAGTGCCGGCAGGCCGGCGCCGCCTTGCCAGACAGCGCAATGTGAATGCACCACGACATGCTTGCGCTCGAGAGCTGCGGCTACGCGAGCTGACGGAGGTGCGCGATGAGCGACGCTCCACGCACTGCGCTCGCGATCCTGCGGCGCAAGCAGGTCGAGCGCGAAACGGGACTGTCCCGCTCGTCCATCTACCGGCGCATGCATGCGGGAACATTTCCCATACCTGTGCAACTGGGTTTGCGTTCGGTGGGCTGGCGGGTGGCGGACATCGAACAGTTTCTGTCGGACCCCATGAGCTATCGCGCGCCGCAAGGCGCATCGTCACCGCCATGCTCTGGCGTGGGGGCGTGATGAGCACCGTGATGCACCGGAGCCTCGAGGAGCGTCTGCGCAACTGGGGACGTGAGCGGCGCGGCGTGCACGATCCGGAGGACGCCCGGCGGCTCGATGCCGCGTGGCGACGACTTGATCCGCGTCACCGGGAACTGTTGAGATTGATCTATGTATGGAAAGCAGGGCGAGAGGTAGCCTGCCGGCGTCTGAAGATCCGGCGGCATCCACCGCACTTCTTCGAGCTGGAACTCGCGGCAGCAAAGGTCGCGATCAGCAGGCTGCTCGAGGACACGCGGTGACACGGTCGAGGCCTGATGGGAACATCCAGGCGCTCTTCGGATAGTGACCGGGAACGATTCTGATTTTTTCAGAAAAAATATATTGCATTCCTAAATATTGTGTTCTAGAGTGAATTCAACAATCTGTTCCGGTTAAAGCGTTTGACGCTACCGAGTACGCGTTAGCGGCCCATGAAGTACCGGTGTAGATCTGGTGCGAATCTGTAGGGCAGTCACACGCCCGCCTGGCAATCAATGCAGGCGGGCTTTGTGTTTTGCAGAAAGGATTTCGCATTTGTGGTTTGACTGACCCTGTACGGTCCCCGTTGAACCCGCGGCTGGCAATCACTGCAGTCGCGGGTTCCTTTTTACCGTCTCTGCCTGCCCGGTACCGAATGGACCGGACCTATGGAAGCGACGGTTATGAAAACCCTTCTCATCGCGACACAAAAGGGCGGTGTCGGCAAGTCGGCACTGCTCTGCCAACTGGCTCACTATCTGCATTTCATCGTGCAGTGGCGTGTGCTGGTGATCGACCTGGATGACCAGGCCAACAGCAGCCGGTCACTGGAGCGCGCGCACAAGGCGAGCGCCCTGGGTGTCACCGCGTCGACGCTGTTCATGAACGACGATCCGGATGTCGGGGCCGACCTCGCCCCTTTTGCGCTCGTGAAGGCCGACGATGTGCTGCGGCGCCTCGTCGAGCAGCCCGAAGAGCTCAGCCGCTATCACGCGAACCTGAAGCGCTTCCTCGTCACCGTGTCGCCCTCATTCGACGTGTGCCTGATCGACTGCGCGCCGACATCGGATCTGCGCACCGTGTATGCGCAGTCCGTGGCGGACTTCATGCTGAGCCCGATCCAGCTGAATCAGGAAGCGGTGGAAGGTGTGACGGAAACCATCAATGGCCGGCGAGGCGTGCGGCGCATCCAGGCGAGCTTCAATCCGGCGCTGCGCTTCATCGGCATCCTGCCCAACATGGTCGAGCAGACTCCGCTGCAGCAGACCAATGGCCGCGAGGTCGCGACGCACTTTGCGCAATACCTCGTGCGCGATCCGGCCGCGCCGGAACGACTCCTCGTGATTCCGCGGCGCTCGGCGATTGCCGAAGCGCAGGCGGAAGGCGTCCCTCTCTGGGAACTGGGCAAGACCAAGACCGCTGCGCGCGATGCCTGGCGCGAGGTGCGCCCGTGTTTTGAAGCTATCGTGCGGCACCTGCAGTCGGGTTCGTCGTCAACCGCTTCCGGGGAGGTAGCGGACCAGGTGCGTGATGGGGCACCCGGGGAGGTCGTCCATGGCGCTTGATCTTTCCGCACTGGATCTTTCCGTACTGGACCACGCGCCCCGTGGCATGGTCGCCGCGAACCAGATCGGGATCGTGGTCGCGCTGCCGCTCGACCAGATCGAAGAAGATCCTGGCCAGCCAAGGCAGATTTTCAATCGTCCGGAACTGGAGCAACTGTCTGACTCAATTCGCGAACGTGGCGTGCAGACACCGATCGTCGTGCGTCCAAGCGCAGCAGGAGGCGGCATGCACCGGATCATCCATGGCGCGCGTCGTTATCGCGCATCAAAACTTGCGGGCGCTGCCACCATACCCGCCATCGTTCAGGCCGATACGCGACGCTTCGACGAGTATTC
Source organism: Paraburkholderia sp. BCC1885 (assembly GCF_900996235.1). Classification (GTDB taxonomy): domain Bacteria; phylum Pseudomonadota; class Gammaproteobacteria; order Burkholderiales; family Burkholderiaceae; genus Paraburkholderia. The sequence goes on along the minus strand of NZ_CAAJGM010000208.1, from coordinate 80,695 downwards.
GCAGGTCATCGAGAATCTGCAGCGCGAGGACCTGAAGCCGATCGAGATCGCGGAATTCATCGGAAGGCGCCAGGCAGCGGGGGACCGCAACGGTGAAATTGCCCGGCGACTGGGCGTGCGCCCCGAGTTTGTCACATGGCACGTGGCGCTCTTTGCGGCGCCGGCCCCGGTGCTGACAGCCTTCCATGAGGGACGCGTTACGGGAGCGCAGCAGGTGTACCGGCTGAATCTGCTGCATGAGCGCGCTCCCGACAGGGTGCAGGCACTCCTTGCGTCGTCGGCTGAGATCACGCAGCGCATGATTACCGACCTCGCTGCGGATATCGACGGGAAGGCCGATACGGCCGGCGCCGCTGGGCCGGTGGCCGGGGAGTCGGGCAATGCGGCGCCGGATGGGACGCGGAGCGCGGAGGATGAGCGCCGGCCTGGGCTACGTAAGGTCACTGCGCCGGGCGCGCGAGGTGGGCGTAACGATGGGTCTGCTGGCACCCTCGAGCGTGACCGGATCGACAGACCGCTGTTGCGCGCAATGCTTGCGGGTCGCGGGGTTACGGTGCAGTTGTTCAGACGACCCCTCGCGCCAGGTCGCGTGTTCGTGACGACGGATGACGGTCATGCGGAGGATGTCGAACTGGCCGCGCTGTCGGATCTGGTGCTCACGGAGAACGAGACCTGACATGAAACGCGATCTGCATCACGTCATGCAAAGGGTTGTGCAGCAATCCCTGCTCGCGCTGGGTCTGATGACAGCGTGCTCGGTTCTCACGCCGACGCTCGCGCACGCAGACGACTGGGGTTGCCAGGTACTGTTGTGCCTCGCGAACCCAGGCGGCCCGGAGCAGTACAGCGAGTGCGTGCCGCCGATCGAAAGACTCTGGAGCGCACTCAGGCACGGAGATCCATTCCCGACATGCGACTTCGGCAGCGGAGGTGCAGAAGGGAGTCAAGCCAATGCGGGCACGTCCGCATCGAACACGTTTGCGAGCGCCGGGTATTGCCGCGAGGATCTGCTGCACTGTGGTGGACCGGAAGACAGCGAACTGCTGTGTGGCGCGGCCGGCGCGATCAACGTCGAAATCAACGGCCAGCTCTATACAAGGGTGTGGTGGGACACGGGCGGCGGCGTGGGCGTGGCTGCGCCAGGCGAAAGCTCAACGCTTACCGAATACTACGGCGCGGGCAGTACCCAGATGCGTTATGACCCGACCCAGGCCGCGCGGGAATTTCTCGAGCAGCAGTACCGGTGGAACAACGAAGGCGGCGGAGGCGGGCAATGATGGCACCGGTCGACTTCAGCATGCTTGCGCGGCAATGCGCACCACAGGTGGCCCCCATGACGCTCGCCGCGATCGTTCGCACCGAATCGGGCTTCAACCCGTACGCGATCGGGGTGGTCGGCGGGCGTCTTGTGCGACAACCCGCGTCCGCTGCCGAGGCGGTGGCGACTGCCCGCGAACTTGAGCGCCAGGGCTGGAACTACAGCGTCGGTCTTGCGCAGGTAAACCGGTCCAACTTCAGCCGCTATGGGCTGGGCCCGGATACCGCGTTCGAGCCCTGCCGGAATGTCGCCGCGGGTGTGGCGATCCTGGCGGGGTGTTTCGCGAAGGCACGCACGCGCTCGCGTGACAGCCAGGTGGCGCTGCGCAACAGCCTGTCGTGCTATACGGCGGGCGACTTCGTGACAGGGTATCGCACAGGCTATGTGCAGCGTGTTGTGGACAACGCTGCTATGCACGCCATACCGGTCGTGCCAGCGATCGATCCACGGGTTACGCCGATTCGCGTCCTACCACTGGACGCAGCGGGTCAGGACATGGGGCCGCCGGCACCGGTGAGCGGCGGCGATGGGCATGCTGATGTCGGGAGAGCGGGCAGTGCGACGGATCCGCCGGGTAGCGGACAGCCGGGGCGATCCGAAGAGCGCGGGCAGGAACCGGCGGACGGGAGCGCGGTGGTGTTCTGAGCAGTTGCGAGAGATCGCGATGAGCAATGGCGGTACAGGAGCAGACCATGAAATCAGTAGTACGAATCAGATATGAATTTTTCAATATCCATCTGGCATCGCTGTGGGCGCGAGGTTCAGGCGGCCGGCGACGGTATGGGCGGCTCGTGACCGGTGCAGTGCTGATGTTGTCGGCGGCTTCGCCCGCTTACGCGCAGTTATCCCAGGTCAATACGCTGCTCACCACCATCCAGACCACGCTGCTCGGTGTCGGTGGGGTGATCTGCTCGATCGCGATTATCTGGGCGGGCTTCAGGATGATGTTCCAGCACGCCCGCTTCGGCGACATCGCCAACGTATTCATTGGTGGGCTCTTTGTCGGCTGCGCGACGGTGATCGCCGCCATGCTGATTCCCACGAGCTGAGCGGAGCGCGACATGAAAACACGTCAGGACTCACTGAGGGACCCGGTATTCAAGGGCTGCACACGGCCCGCGATGCTGTGGGGCGTACCGCTGGTCGCGTTTCTGCTGATTGGCGGCGGCATGCTGCTGCCGGCGATCTGGGCGCTGCTGGCAAGCCCGCCGCTGGGCGTAGGGCTTCTCTTCCTGATGATCCCCGTGTTCATCACGATGCGTACGGTGACGAAGCGCGATGACCAGCGCCTTGCGCAACTCGCGCTGCGGCTTCGCATGAGGATCCTGCAGCGCAACCTGCGGTTCTGGGGTGCACACGCGTATGCGCCGGTGCGGTTCAAGAGGAGAGGGTGACATGCAGGCCAGATCCCAGTTCGCGGAGGTGGCGAATCGCGAGGTGTTCGTCGCGGATTTCATTCCCTACTCGTCGCATATCAGTGACACCGTCATCCGGACACGCGAGGACGACTACGTGGCGATCAGGAAGATCGGTGGCATCGCATTCGAGGCAACGGACCCGGTGGAGATCCTGGTTCGCCACAACGGCTTCAACCAGCTCGTTCGCGGCCTGGAAGGCGGACATGTGGCGCTGTGGGTGCACCGTGTGCGCCGGCGTGTGACCGACCGGTTCAGCACGCGTTATGAGAATGCGTTTTGCCAGGACCTGGCCGAGCGGTACTACGGCAGTTTCGACGGATACCGGATGATGGCCAATGAACTGTATCTCACGGTCGTGTACAGGCCCAGCCGGACCCGGCTCGGACGGCTCTTCAGCAGGGCGGCACGGCGCACGCTCGCGGAAATCCGCCAGGCGCAGACCGATGCGTTGCGTGTCATGGCCGAACTCGGCAACCAGATCGACGCGGGGCTCAAGCCCTACGATCCCGAGGTGCTCGGGGTGTATGAACGGGCGCGAAGCAACGGCCGGGCGGTCGTGCGTTATTCGCGCGCACTGGAATTCCTTGGGTTTATCGTCAATGGCACATGGGAGCCGGTGCCCGTGCCCACCGGTCCGATCCGGGAGGCACTGCCGACCTCGCGCCTGTTCTTTGGCGCCGAGAAGGTTGAGATCCGCGCACCCGCGGCGACTCGGCACGGTGCGCTGCTCGACATCAAGGATTATCCGGACGAGTCCGAGCCCGGGATGCTCAACGGGCTGCTCTACGGCGACTACGAATATATCGAAACCCAGAGTTTCACGATCCTCGACCGGCCATCGGCCAAGGAAGCGCTGGAGCGTCAGCGCAACCAGTTGATCGCGGGCGAAGATGTCGCGGGCATGCAGATCGCGGCGATGGACCACGCGCTCAATGATCTCGTGAACGGCGATTTCGTGCTCGGGGAATATCACTATTCGCTCGCGGTCCTCGGCGAGAGTGCCGCCCAGGTGGGCAAACACGTCGCAACGGCGCGCACCCAGCTCGCCGACGCGGGATTCCAGAGCGCGTTGATCGACCTCGTGGCAGACGCGGCATGGTTCGCGCAGCTACCGGCCAACTGGCGCTACCGGCCGCGTGAGGCAAAGCTGACATCACGCAACTTCTGTGGACTCGCTAGCCTGCACAACTTTGCCACGGGCAAGCGCGATGGTAATCCCTGGGGCGAGGCGATCACGATCGTCAAGACGCCAAGCGGCCAGCCGCTGTATCTGAACTTTCATGCGACATCGGAGAAGGTCGATTCGGCGGATGAGAAGGCGCTCGCCAACGTGCAGATCATCGGGCCCTCGGGGGGCGGCAAGACCGCGCTCGAAATGCTGCTGCTCGCGATGGCGACCAAGTACGGCATCACTGCAGTGGTGTTCGACAAGGATCGGGGCACGGAGATCGCGATCCGGGCGATGGGCGGCGTCTATATGCAGATCAGGCGCGGCGAGCCGACCGGATTCAATCCATTTCAGATGGAGCCGACAGCGGCGAACATTGATTTCTGGGAGCGGCTCGTGCGCAAGCTCGTGGATATCGGTGCTCCCCTGTCGGCCAAGGAGGAACTGGAGATTTCGCGCGCGGTGCGCGAAGTCGCCCGGATGGCGCCGGCGTTGCGGCGGCTGTCGACGGTGCGGCAACTGCTGCCCAACGTTGGCGAAAACAGCCTGTATGCGCGCCTCACGAAATGGTGCGCGGGCGGCCGGCTCGGATGGGTATTCGACAATCCGGCCGACCGGTGCGATTTCGCCGCCGGGTCTCTTTTCGCGTTCGACGACACGGAACTGCTGGACGACCCTGAGGTGTCAACGCCGGTCACGATGTACCTGTTGCACCGGACCGAAAGCCTCATCGATGGGCGCCGGTTCGTGTATGTGATGACGGAGTTCTGGAAGCGCCTGGGCGATCCGGTGTTCGCGGATTTTGCGAAGAACAAGCAGAAGACGATCCGCAAGCAGAACGGCCTGGGCATCTTCGACACGCAGTCGCCCGAAGACGTGCTCGGCAGCGACATCGCCCGGGCGCTCGTCGAGCAGACGGCCACGTTCTTCTTCCTCGCGAACCCGCGTGCGGACTACGACGACTACGTGCACGGCCTCAAGCTCACTGAAGCCGAATTCGGCATCGTGCGCAGTCTTGGCGAAAACAGCCGGATGTTTCTGGTCAAGCAGGGACACCGCTCGGCGATCGGCAAGCTGGATCTTGGCGGGCTCGGTGATGTCCTCGATGTGCTTTCGGGGACGACCGACAACGTCGAACTGCTTGACGAGATCCGGGCGGAAACGGGGGATGCCCCAGCGCGCTGGCTCCCGATTTTCCACGCAAGGCTTGCAGAGCGCCGGGCTGCGGCAAGGGCAGTGCGGCAGGGCCTTGCGCGACGTGTGGCGAGTGTGGCGGCAGCAAAGGGCTTGGCGACAGAGAAGGGAGATGCAGCATGAGCGGCCTCTTTACCTCGATCGGCGGGACCCTCGAGAACGGGACCGCGACATACGTCACCAGCACGTCGGCTGCACTGTCCAGTGCGCTGGTGCCGGTGGTGACCACCGCGGTGACGATCTGGATCATCACGTACGGGCTGGCGGTCATTCGCGGCGAATCGCACGAAGCGGTTCCCGCGTTTGCCTGGCGAGGGCTCAAGGTCGCGCTGATCTTAGCGTTTGCGCTCGGCAGCGGGATTTACCAAAGCCAGGTGATCTCGGCGGTGAACGGCGCGACGACCGGGCTCGCGCAGACGATCCAGAACGCAGCCGCCAGCAACGGTGCGGGCAACCCCGGGTGCGGGGCGGTCAATGCCAGCGCGGTGAGCGGCGGCAGCGCGGGTGGAAGCGACACCGGTATCTACCAGACGCTCGACTGTTACGACCAGCAGGTGGCGCTGGTGGCGGGTGCCTATTTCAAGAAGGCGGCGCACGAGAGTGTGGGCTTTTCGATGATCGGCGCGTCGATCGGGGATCTCATCTGCGGCGTGGTGGCGGCGATCGGAGGGGCGATCTTCCTGATTGTGCTGGGGGTCGAGGTGGTGATGGCGAGGATGCTGCTCGATCTCGTGCTGGGACTGGGTCCGATCTTCATCGCGTGTGCCGCGTTCGCGCCGAGCGCGAGGTTCTTTGAGGCGTGGACGGCAAAGGTCGCCAACTACGCCCTGCTGCAGGTGCTGGTGGCCGCGTTCCTCGGGATGGCGCTGTCTGCCTTCTCGGCGGACCTCACGACGCTGGGCGTGACGGGTTCATCCCCAGCGACGAATGCCGCTGCGCTCGAGGCGCAGGTACAGACGACGCTCGACGGCGCCTCGGACATCGCGACTGCACTCGGTCTCTTCATGACCGCGGTGTTCCTCACGATGGTCGGCTGGCAACTGCCTGCTGTTGCATCGGGGCTCGCTGGTGGCGCCACCCTCTCGGGCTTCGGTTCGTTCATGGCCGGCGTCGCGTCGCGCTCATTCGTCGATTCACTGGGCAAGGCCTTGCGCGGTGCACGCGGAGGTCGCGGTGGACAGCCGGGTGGAACCATCGATAACGCTTCCGGCCGCTCCGGCGGGGCCGGCGGGGCCGGCGGGAATGGCTCTGCGGGATCAATTCCGGCCTACCAGCGCGCTGCTCGCGACCACCTCGGCCGGGACGGCGGCTAGCAGGTTGACGACGAACGGGGCGACGACGAATGGGACCCACGAGTAACAGGCAGATGACTGGCAGTAGATGACCAACAGGTGAGTGACCAACAGGCAGGTGATTGTCATGAAGCGACTCTTGAAATCCATTCTGTGCCGTACGGGCTTGCTCCTCGCGATGACCGGGACGGTGCCCTTCGCACAGTCCGCTCACGCCCAGGGCATTCCCGTGTTCGACGCGGCCAGTGTCGCGCAGGCGATTTCGCAACTCATGCAACTGGAGCAGCAGGTCCAGCAGGAGATCCAGCTGTTCAATTCGCTTAACGGCAGTCGCGGCTTCGGCGCGCTGCTGAGCAACCCGGTGGTGGCGAATTCACTGCCGTCGAACTGGCAGAGCGTCTACACGGCGATCCAGCACGGCGGCTACGCGGGGCTCACGGGTAGCGCACAGGCGTTGCGCTCGGCGAGCGAAATCTATAACTGCGAGGACCAGACCGGAACCGACCAGCAGCTCTGCCAGCGCCAGCTGAACAAGCCGTTCCAGGACAAGGCGTTCGGCACGCAGGCCTACCAGACGGAGTTGCAGGAACTGAACCAGATCCAGAGCCTGATGCAGCAGATCGATGTGACGCAGGATCCGAAAGGGGTTGCCGAACTGCAGGCGCGTATCCAGACAGAGAGCACAACTGTTGGCAACGAGATGACGAAGCTGCAGCTCTTCAGGATGCTGGCCGATGCTGAGGACAGGCTCATTGCGGAGCAGAACGAGGAACTGGTGATGAGCCGCGCGGGCAACACCGCCCGCCCGCAGGACCAGATGGTCCCGGTCACCTTCGGTAACTGAAAAGGCACGGTCATGAATAGATTTTCTTACATGGTGCTGATTATTCAATTAGTCATCCTTATTTCATCATGCAGCAGTACTCCGCCCAAACCGGTTCTACCGGACGGATCGCACCGCGTGCTGGTGAACACCCTGCCGGTGCAGGTGACCCCGCAGGACAGGGGCACGCCATGAAGCCAGACAAGACCACGCGCGACTATCGCCGCGTGCTGGACACGGAGGCATCGCTCACCGACCTGACGGAGCGTTCGGAGCGCCGCGCCTGGCACGTCGCGTACGTGGCGTGTGGCGTGGCGGCGCTGTGCGCGGCGGGGCTTGCGATCATGGCACCGTTCTACCGGGTTGTGCCACTGCCGATCGAGGTGGACCGGCTCACCGGCGAGGCGCAGGTCATCGACGTGCTCGACGCGAAGCACGTTCACGCGGGCGAGATCCAGGACAAGCACTGGGTCGATGCATACGTCCAGTCCCGTGAACGGTATGTGTGGGGGCTGCTGCAGATGGACTACGACAGCGTGCTGAACATGAGTGATGACGCGGTCGCACGGGATTACCGGCAGATCTATGGCGGACCCGATGCGCTTGACCGTCAGCTCGGCCCAGACACGGAGCGACATATCCGCATCCTGTCTACGACGCTGCCACCCGACGAGCCCGGCCACGCCGTCGTGCACATCGAGCGCACGACCCGCAAGCACGGGATCGACAACGCCGAGCCGCCTGTGCGTTTCGTGATCACGCTGGCCTACACCTACCGGCCGCCGGTGTTCACCCGGGAGAGCGTTGCGATCAGCAATCCGCTGGGGTTTCGGGTGACGGCCTACAGCCGTGATCCGGAATACACACCACCGGGGGCGTCCACGAGTGGCGCGGGGAAGGCGGGCGTCACATCGGGCGGAGGGGCGCAATGAAACCGGCCATGTGGCTCGTCTGCGTTATCTGTGCCTGGCTCGGTGTGTGTTGCGTGCCGGCGCTGGCCTGGGATCTGCCTGACTGGTCAAGGGATTCGCGCGTGCGCGAGGTGTTGTACCGGCCCGATGCGGTGGTCCGGATCGATGCACAGCGCGGTTTTGCCACGCACATCGTGCTCGACGCAAAAGAGCATATCGAGGTGGTGGCGCCCGGTGACCGGGATGGCTGGCAGGTGCTGGCGAAGCGCGGCGATCACGACGTGTATCTGAAACCGCAACTTGCCGCGCACGACACCAACCTCGAAATCCGTACCGACCGGCGCAGCTACAGCTTCGACCTGGTGGTGTTGCCGCTTGCGACCCGGTTGGGCAACAGGCAGGAGATGTACCGCGTCACCTTCACCTATCCGGCTGATCAGGGCGGCGAAGGCGGCGAGGGTGCCGGCAGCGAGGCGCGGCAGCGGCAGGACGCTGCTGCCGTGCAGGCGAGGCTCGACGCGCCGCCGCTCATCCGTAATACGGCGTACTCGATGCAGGTCATGCCCCATTCCGACGACATCACACCGGGCGCGGCGTGGGACGACGGTCGCTTTACGTATATCCGCATTCCGGATAACCGGCGGATTCCCGCGGTCTTCCGGGTGGCCGAAGACGGATCGGAGAGCGTGGTGGACAGGCACATGCAGGGCGACCTGATCGTGGTGCACGAAGTGGGTCGCCGGTTCGTGCTGCGTCTGGCCGATGAGGTGGTGGGGCTGTGGAACGACGCCTACGACGTGAACGGCGTACCGCCGGCGGGAGGCACCACGGTCGATGGGGTCAAGCGGGTCCCCAGGCAGACAGGGGAGCATGGCGATGACTGACCAGACACGGCGGGATGCTCAGGATGCAGCGGATGCACAGGATGCGCGCAACGGGCAGGGGCGTGCTGAAGGGAGCACTCAAGGCAGCATCGGCGGGGCCGCTCAGGGGGGCGCCGACCGGATGCCGGCTAACGGCGCAACTGCGGCGCCCAACACGATTTCGCCGGCTGAGGCGCCCCCGTCTGGTGGCGGGGCGGCCGGTGGTGTGGCGGCAGGCGATGGGGCAGCGGGTGGTGCAGCGACCGATCGCGGACTGCCGGAGCTGGGGCAACGGCGCGCGCTGGGGCGTCCCCGTGCGTGGTGGCTCACGCCGCTGACGATCATCGTGGTGGCCGTGGCGGGAGCCGTGTGGACGGTCCACGGCATGCTGGTGCGGCACGAAGCCGAGGCTCGGGCGAGGCGTGACCACGCCATGGAACAGGGCCAGCAGGGTCGGACTTTCGATGATGCCTCATCCGCGCTGGCGATGGCCCCGGGTGCGTCGGATACGTCCGGCGTCGCGCACCCGACGTCTTCTGTAGCGGCGTCGGCGCCCGTCGAAGCGAGGCCAGTCAGCCGTACGGCCTCCGTAGCGCCGGCCCGGACCTATTACGACGCGCCACTGTTTGACGGCGGCGCGGGCGGCAAAGACGGATCGACACCGGTGGTCCCGGAAGGCGGCGCCGGTACGACAGCGGGCGGTGCCCAGGCGGGTGTTCCTCGCGGCGCGCTCACTGCCGCATCAGCATCAGGCGGTCCCCTTGCGCAGGCCTTGAGCCCGACGCTGACCCCGCGCGCGAGCGCATCGCTCTTGGGTGACCGGAACCTGATCCTGGCCCAGGGCGCGAAGATCGACTGCGTGGGCGACACCGCGTTTGATTCGACCGAAGCAGGGATATCGACCTGCACGGTGACGAAGAACGTCTACTCGGACAACGGGCACGTGCTGCTTATCGAACGCGGCTCTCAGGTGAACACCGAGTACCGGGCGAACCTCGGGCAGGGGCAGCGGCGTGTGTTCATCCTGTCGGCGCGCATCAAGACGCCGACGGGCGTGACGGTAGAGATCGATTCACCAGCCGCCGACGCACTGGGCCGAATGGGCGTCGGGGGATACGTCAACAACCACTGGGGCGAGCGCATTGGCGCGGCCCTGCTGCTCGGACTTGTCCAGGACTCGATCGGCTATCTTGCCACGCGCGGAGGCAACGATAACGGTTCGATCGAGTTCGAGAACACGCAGCAAAGCGGCAATGACATGGCAACGCGCGTGCTCGACAGCACGATCAATATCCCGCCGACGCTTACGCAGAACCAGGCGGCGGAATTCACGATCGTGATCGCGCGGGATTTGGATTTCAGTTCCGTCTATGCCCTGCAACCGGTACAGATGGAGGAGAACCGCCATGACAGCCCCTGACGATCCCCACTTCGACGAACGGCTGGCAGACGACGCGTCGGTGCGTGAACTGATGCGTCCGTTCGCCCCGCTGCTGCGCGATCCTGAGGTGACCGAACTCGTGATCAACCGGCCGGAGCGGGCGTTGACCGAGACTCACACGGGATGGCACGAGCATGAACTGGCTGGACTGGACTTCGAGCGGCTGATGTCGTTCGCGGTCGCCATCGCGACCCTCACGAGCCAGGAGATCTCGGCGCAGCATCCGATCCTCTCGGCGCTGCTGCCCGATGACGAGCGTATCCAGATCGTGGTGCCGCCGGTGGTCCCGCCGCGCACCGTGTCGATCACGATCCGCCGACCGTCCTCGCGCGAACGCGCACTCGACACGTATGCGAGCGAAGGTCTCTTCGACGGGACACTCTGGCAGCGGCCCGCCCGGCTGGACGCCGTGATGGACCGGTTAGGCGTGCTCGACCAGCAGCTTGTGCGGCTGCTCTCGGCGGGCGATTTTGCGGGCTTCTTCCGGCGCGCGGTCGAGGGCCGCAGAAACCTCGTGACGGTCGGTGACACGGGCTCGGGCAAGACGAGTTTCATGAAGACGCTGTGCCAGCACATTCCGGCGACCGACCGCGTGGTCACGATCGAGGATGTGCGTGAGCTCTTTATTCCGCATATCGAAAACAGCGTCCACCTCCTCTATAGCAAGGGCGGCCAGGGCCAGGCGCGTGTCACGCCGGCCGACCTGATTGCGAGTTGTATGCGCATGAAGCCGGACCGGGTACTGCTCGCCGAGTTGCGTGGCGCCGAGGCGTACGACTTCCTGAAATTGCTCACGACGGGACACGCGGGGTCGATTACGAGCTATCACGCGCAGAACGCCGCGGTGGCGATCGAACGGTTTGCGCTGATGGCCAAGGAGCACCCCGAGGCCGCGGTCTATCAGGATGCAGCGTTAAAGCGCTTGCTGTTCCTCACCATCGACGTGGTCGCGCACCTGGAGGCGATGCCGGTACGCAATGAACAGGGTGTCCAGACAGGCAAACGCTGGGCAATGACGGAAATCTGGTTCGATCCGACCCGAAAGTCGGAGAGCGCCTTCGGGTAGGAAGAAGGCCATTTGGAATGCCGAATTACTTTCTACATTGAAAGGAGTACATATGAATGCATCCATTTTATACCGCGGGGTACTGCTCGTGCGGCATGCATGGCGTCATCTGTATCCGGCGCTGGTGACGGTCGCAGTGGTTGCCGCGCTGGGGTGCGCAACGGTGGGGGCATTCTGGCTTGCGTCGTTCCTGCTCGTGGCGAGCCAGCATCACAATCCGCTGCACGCGGGTCTGTGGGGCTGGTGGGATGCGATGTCGGCGTGGCACGACGGCAGGCTGCCTAAGGCGGGGCGGAAGGTGGTCGGTGCCGCGGTGCTGGGTTGCCTGATGGCTTTCGGTGGGCCTCTCTTTGCATGGTGGGCGATCCGCAACGGAAGCGGGCGGCGCGAGTTGCACGGCAGCGCGCAGTTCGCGACCGAAGCGGACATCCGCCGCGCGGGGCTGCTGTGAATGCGACAGTGAAAGCGACGGTGAACACGGCACGCGTAACTACGGGCAAAGCCGCCGGCGCCGCACCCGGACAGCTGCCCGCGATCGTCGTCGGGCTTTGGCGGGGCCGCTATCTTCGCTTTACCGGGCAGCAGTTCGTGCTGCTGGCGGCACCCGCGCGCTCGGGCAAGGGCGTCGGCATTGTGGTGCCGAATCTGTTGAGTTACCCCGACTCGGCGGTGGTGCTGGACATCAAGCAGGAGAACTTTCGGATCACGGCAGGCTTTCGTGCGGCACACGGGCAGCAGGTTTTTCTGTTCAACCCGTTCGCGGAGGATTTCCGCACTCATCGCTACAACCCGTTGTCCGCGATCTCCGATGGCGTGTTCCGGGTGGGCGACATCCTCGCCATCGGCTATGCCCTGTATCCGGCGGGTGGTCACGATGATTTCTGGAAGGACCAGGCACGCAACCTCTTTCTCGGGTTGGTGCTGCTGCTGTGCGAACTGCGGGATGTGCATGACTCGGTGCGTGAGTCCGTCCGTGAATCGATAGGTGACTCGGTACGTGATGGGGCAGGGGAGAGCGGGCAACCGGCGAGACGGAAAGGGACGACACCGGATGTGCCCGACTATCCGGTGACAATGGGCGAAGTGCTGCGCCAGTCGTCGGGCAACGGCATGCCGCTCAGGCGGTATCTGCAGATGACCCTGCGGCAGTTCGACCAGCACCTGTCCGGCGCCTGCGTCGACGCGCTGAATCGCTTCCTCTCGAATGACGACAAGGTGCTCGCGAGCATTCTGGCGACATTCAATGCGCCGCTGACGATCTGGGCCAACCCGATCGTCGATGCGGCGACGAGCGCCAACGATTTTGATCTGCGCCAGGTGCGCATGAAGCGCATGACGGTGTATATCGGCATCACGCCGGATCACCTGCCTGAGGCGGCGTTGCTCGTCAACCTCCTGTTCTCGCAACTCGTCAACCTGAACACGAAGCAACTGCCGCAGGATAACGCCGAGCTTCGCTATCAGTGCCTGTTGCTGATGGACGAGTTCACGGCGATTGGCAAGGTGGACATCATCGCGAAAGCGGTGTCGTACATGGCGGGCTATAACCTGCGCCTGCTGCCGATCATCCAGTCTGTGTCGCAACTTGAGTCGGTGTACGGGCGCGCCGACGCACGCACCTTCGTGACCAATCACGCGATGCAGATCCTGTACGCGCCGCGCGAGCAGAAGGATGCGAACGAGTATTCGGAGATGCTGGGCACCTTCACGGAAAAATCGCGCAGCGTGAGCCGCCCGAGCGGCTGGTTCGGTGGTCGCGGAGGGAGCGAAAGCGTTTCGGACCAGCGTCGGGCGTTGCTGCTGCCCCAGGAGTTGAAGGAGATCGGGCAGACGAAGGAAATCATCCTTATGGAAAACACCCGGCCGATCCTGGCCGAGAAGATCTGCTACTGGAAAGACCCGGTGTTCATCGAAAGACTGCGGCCGGCGCCGGCGATCCCCGTGCTCGACGTGGCACTTTTCCGGGCGAGGCTGGAGCGGCGCGTGCGTGCGCTGGGTATCGAAGACGTCGATACCGCAACGCAGCGTCTCACGGGCACGCCGGCTGATTACCTTGAAGTGCTGGCGGCGTGGGATGAGCGCGATCTGCCGGCCGACATGGCGGACATCAGCGAGCAGGCAGCAAGCGTGTACGTAAATCGCCATCTTGCGTTCATCGGTGTGCCGCAGCCGGCCATCGCTGAGGCCGAGCGTGCACTGTCGCTGGCCGAACTGGAGGGCGGTGAACTTCAGGCCGAGCCGACACTGGCGCCCGCGGCTGCGGCGGCCGTGGTGGACGGGCTGTTCTCCCAGGTTGGAGGCGATAGGGTTGACACCGGTGACGGTTCCACACCGGCGGGCGAACAGGGCAAGACGTCGCGCAAGCGTGGTCCACGCAAGAGCGCGGGTGCGGCCGGCCGAAGGCAACCGGACCAGCAACCGGACCAGCAGCCCGATCAGCCGAAGCGCACGAAGGGCAAGCGCGCTGCCGGGACGGGCAATGACGGAGTGCGGCCATGAACACGCCCATGAACACGCCATTCGCAACCGAGGCCGACCGTGTGCGGGCCGCGCTGTCGGTCATTCCCGCCGAGGACTACGAGACGTGGGTCGACATGGCCTTCGCGGTGAAAAGCGGCCTGGGCGAGGCGGGTTTCGATCTGTGGGACACGTGGAGCCGTACCGCCGCCAACTATGACGAGCGCAGCGCTCGCACCACCTGGAAGTCGGTACGTGAGGAAGGCGGCAAGACACTTGCGTCGCTCTTCTGGCTCGCGCGCCAGTACGGATTCGATCCGGCAGCGTGGAGAAGCGGGCGGCCCGCGCCGGTGAGTCCAGCCCATCGTGAGCACGAAGCGGCGGCACTGGAGGAGCGCCGGCGTCGCGCGCAAGCCGATCTCGACGCGCGTCATCGGGCGGCAGGGACGCTGGCACGGAGGCTATGGGAAGAGGCCTGGGGCGCGGAGGCGGACCATCCGTATCTGGTGCGCAAGGGTCTACCCGCGGCCACGACATTGCGCGAACTGGATGCGCCCGATCTGCAGCGTCTTGCCGGTTACACACCTCATAGTGAGGGCGATGTGCTAACGGGGCGGGTTCTGCTGGTGCCCGTATATATCGATGACGCAATCTCGACCGTGGAATTTATCGACGAAGCGGGTCGCAAGTCGACGCTGGCAGGCGGTGCTAAAGCGGACGGTTACTGGGCGACGGGTGTCTTGCCGCCTTCTCACGACGAGCCGGGACCGATCGTGGTCGCGGAAGGTATGGCGACCGCGCTTTCCGTCCACCTTGCCACCGGATGGTTCGCGCTCGCGGCGCTTTCCGCCGGAAACCTGCCGAAGGTCGCACAGGTCTGGCGCGATCGGTACCCTGATGCGGAAATTGTGATCCTCGGCGACCGGGGACGCGGAGAGGAATTCGCACAGCGTGCTGCGCACGACATCAATGGGCGTCTGGCCATTCCGGTGTTTGCATCCGAAGCGCGTCTGAACGAGGAGCTGCCGACCGACTTTAACGATCTGGCGGTGCTGGCCGGCCCCGAAGCGGTCAGGGGTGCGCTGACTCATGTCCTGGACGGGCCGGTTGCGAAGATGTCCCCGCGAGTCACAGCGGATGCGGAACAGGACGGTGTGTCCAACCGGCGGGATGCCGGGGACATAGGAATTGACGGCGTGGGGAGCGACGACGGCGAGGCGGGATTCGCCGTTATATCTGGGAGTCCGGAGGAGGACCGCATCATGGGAAAGGTAAAAGCAGCAATGGAAGGATCGAGACCGCAGGATGTGCGTGATGCGGTGCAAGGAAGTGATCAGGATAACGAACGGAATGCGGAGCTGGCAGTTGCCGGAACCCAGGCGGCTGCGTCGGCATCGCGTCGTCAGGTTGGTGAGCCGCTTTATATGCTCGCTGACGTGCCGGACGAGATCAAGGCATTGGGGAAACACCGGTTCGGTGCGGACATCCGGATGGGCACGCCACGGGAGAACGGTGGACCGTACCGCGGCGAGGTCTTCGATACCGATGGGTACCTGATCCAGGAGGTTGCGCTGCGCAGCGTGGTGTTTCACTCGAAGGAGAGAGCCGACTTTGTGTCCGAGCGTCTGAAGTGGGCTGCGGACCATCAGCGTCTGAACGGCATGGATATCCAGATCGGGTATGACGGCGACGTACCGAAAGTGTACCCGTGGGACCGGGCGCGGGACCATCTCGACCGGGCCGTCGCATCGCTGAAGAAATCGGCAAAGGAGCTGGGGCTGGGCGACGAGGTCGTGCAGACGCTCGACCGTCTGCAGACACAGTCCTGGTCGCGGGTGAAGGACGCGCGCCGGGCTGTGCTCTCTCGTGCGAAGGAGCGCAGTGATCCCCGCAATGAACCCCGCAATGAACCCCGCAGTGAACCCACTGGTCAGGGCCGCGCGGACCGGTCTGATGACGGCCCGCAGCGTTGACGGCCTGCGCATCGCAGGCACTTGCACCGACGAGGTATCGTGATGGCAGACAACCTTTCTTCCGCAGACGCCGAGGCACCTGAGTCTGAGCCCGCGCACGGCGCGCCGCCACCGGATGTGATTCCGGCCAATGTGATCGAGCGCGATGATGACGCGTCTGATCCGGGATCCGCGGCCCCGGAGCGCGAGGATGATCCTGTGGCCGAAGGGCTGGACCCTGCAACGCTCGAAGCGCTCGCCGCGCGCCGCCGGCGTGATGCTGATGCGGCGCGTGCGCATCTGGGAACGGATGCGCGAGGCTGGGACCAGCAGTCGGGACCACCATCAGCTTCGCAGGCCGCCCCACCGCAGGCGGGGGACACCCGGCGTCCGGGCGGCCCACCCGATCAGGACGCTGCCGCGCGTGCTGCCGGGGTACTGGACGATCCTCCCGAACTCGTGAAGAAGCGATATCTGCGTGCGGGCCATCAGTATTTCCTGAAGGACGAGCCGCATCACCTGGCGTTTGAAGACTGGGGCATGCGACTGGTCACGGGGCACAACCGGGCGGACATCGTCGAGTCGATGGTGGAGATGACGGCTGCGAAGGGCTGGCACCGTATCCGCGTGTCGGGCCACGAGGAATTCCGGCGTGAGGTGTGGCTTCAGGCGTCGCTGCGCGGCATTGAGGTTCGCGGTTATGAGCCGAAGGCGGTCGACCGGGCGCGTCTGGACGAACTGCGCAGGTCCTGGATGCACAACCGGATCGAGCCTGAGCCGCAGCCTCAAACAGCGAGTCAGCCACGTGGCGCGCAGACCGACAGCCGCTACCCGCGTGAGCCCGCTCCGGATGCGCCGGGTCCCATGCCTGTGCCGACCGGGTCGCCTCGCGGGCCATCTCGAGGGGCGCGACAGGAGCGCAGGCCTTCTGTGCAGCCGCCGGCGCCGATGCCGGCACCGCAGGATCCGCTGGACGCGGTGCGGCCGGTCAGCCGTGAGGGGCGGGATGCGGTCGATGCGGAGCGGCAGGCGCGGGAAACCGTGCGCGTCGGCCAGTTGCTGGATCACGGTCCGGCGCCGTATCAGAACGATCGTGAAAACAGCGACTCATATTACGCGGTGGTCCTCAACCGGACAGGCAAGGAGCGCATCGTATGGGGCGTGGATCTCGAGCGGGCGATCGAAGAGAGCAACGCCAACATTGGCGATACGGTGTCGCTGGAGAATCTTGGCAAGCGCTGGGTCACCGTGGAAATTCCGGTGCGGGATGCCGCAGGCAAGGTGGTCGATGTCGAGGAAAAGGAGGTTTATCGCAACACGTGGCGGGTCGATGTGCTCGAACGTACGACGACGAGGGACGCACCCAGGGACGCACCGCAGGGCGCACAACCGGTACCGGATCGCGAGGCCGATATTGGCGACGCGGGCGACGATGCGCCCGATGTGACGCGGGTTGCCGCTGGCCGGATGCGTGATGGCACAGTCCAGCGCAGGGGCAAGGAGGGTGACAGGGCGGGTGGCCCGCCGGTGCCCGAAGGCAGCGACCCACCAGCCGTCGACAGGGCGCTGCAGCTTGCGGTGATCATGGCGGCAATGCGGGAGCAGGGCTTCAGCGAGAAGTCGGTCGCCAAGGTCCAGGCCCGGGCCGGCCGCGTGCTGGATACCCTGGCGTCGCAGGGCGTCACGGTGCCCGCGCCTCGCGCCTTCGATCCCAAGGCGCCGTCAGAACGTGCGCGCACGGTGCGCAAGGCGGAACCGCAGCGCACGCGGGACAGGGAGCGCGCGCCGGCTGCCTCCGATCGCTCCATGCCGGGGCTGTGACGATGGACGCGAATCCGAATGTGGGCGCTTCCCGGGCTTTGGTCCGGCGACCACGCGCGCGCGTCTCGATCGAGCTGGGGGCGTTAAAGCCGCGATGGGATGACTATTGCCGATCCACCGGGATCGCATCCGCGGGGCGTCTTCGACAACTGATATTGGACGCGCTCGGGCAACTCGCAGTCACCGACCAGTCTGCAAGAGTCGCGCTGCCCGTCGATGACAGTGGTCCGCGCCTGCGGGTGGAAGTCCGTCTGAGCGCGGCGGAGTTCGATGCCGTGGAGAAAGTTTCGCAGCAGGCCGGCATGTCAGTGAACCGCTGGATCGTGGCGGCGATCCGGGCGCAGATCACCGGAGAGCCCCAGTTCGGCGATCGTGAACTGACGGTGCTGGCGGACTCCAACCACCAACTGGCGGCGCTTGGCCGCAACCTGAACCAGATAGCACGCGCCCTGAATATGGCACCGGACAGATCCGCAGGTCAGAGGCTGGGCACGTTGGACGCGCTGGATGCGCTGAGAGCGGACGTGGACCGCCATCTCGACCGCGTGGGTGGACTCATCCGCGCGAATGTCGCACGGTGGAGTCGCTGATCATGCCGTTTCCCAAACGCTTTATCGACGGCGTGCTGCTGAACTGGGGCGACCGCCTCTTCTACGAGCCGCTGCGCCGGCGTCGTGCACCACGCATGGGTGGTGCGAAGTTATCTGCGGGTGCGCAGGACGCCGCGCGGTTGCGCGCGGAACTGGCACGCACGGTTCGCCGTGTGCCCGAGGTGATGGTCAAGATCACCAATAAGGCCAGTGGCAGTAACGGGATCGGGGCCATTCGGCGCCATCTGGACTATATCTCGCGCAACGGCAAGGTCGAGCTGGAAGACCAGGACGGCCAGTCGATTTCTGGTGCCGGTGCGCTGGGCGATCTGGTCGAGGAATGGCGCCGGGGCGGCTGGGGTATTCCCGCTGAAAGCCGGCGCCGCGAAACCTTCAATATCCTGCTGTCAATGCCGCCTGGAACGGACCGCCAGGCGGTGCGCGACGCGGCACGTGAGTTCGCGCGTATCGAATTCGGCGACAACCATGCCTATGTGTTCGCGGCCCATAACGACGAGGCGCATCCGCATGTGCATCTGAGCGTGCAGGCGAGGGGCGGCGATGGCCGGCGACTGAATCCGCGCAAGGCGGATCTGCAAGGGTGGCGCGAGACCTTCGCTGCGCAGTTGCGCAAACACGGCGTGGACGCGAATGCGACACCGCGGCGCACGCGCGGCGTGACACACCGCTATCCGAAGCAGGCGGTGGTGCACATGCGTGCACGTGGTGTGGTGCCGGAATATGACCAGCGTGCCGTCGAACGCGATGACGCCGATCGAACGGCCATGCTCGGCGCGCACGAAGGGGCACTCGTCGCATGGCGGGAAATCGGACAGGCACTGGCAGGGTCTTCGAGTGCGCAGGATCGTCGCCTCGCGATTGATGTGGCGGACTTCGTGAGAAGGATGGCAATCGTGCGTGAAGCATCCGTGCCGCTGCCAGAGGAAGCTCGCGGGCGGCCACCGAAGCGCAGCGATCCACGGCATGACCCCGGTGCGGACAGGGCAGATGCGCCGCGCCCCGTCGAGCCGGACCCAGGTCGGGTTGAGTCCGATCCGCAGCGTTGAACCCCTGCAGGAGGATGAGCTTATGGCACAACCGATTTTTCCGTGGATCGGCGGCAAGCGCCGTCTCGCGCCGATCCTGTTGTCGCGCTTCCCGGAGCACAGCTGCTACGTTGAGGTATTCGCGGGAGCCGCCGCGTTGTTCTTTCTGCGCGAGCCCGCCAAGGTGGAAGTCCTGAATGACCTGGACGGTGACGTAATCAACCTTTATCGTGTGGTTCAGCATCACCTGGAAGAGTTTGTGAGGCAGTTTCGCTGGGCGCTCAGCAGCCGGCAGGTTTTCGGATGGCTCAGCGACACGCCGACCCATACGTTGACCGATATCCAGCGCGCGGCGCGTTTTTACTACCTGCAGACGAACGGCTTTGGCGGTCGCGTGAAGAGCCGCACGTTCGGCACGAGGACCACCAGTCCACCGAGCCTTAACCTGCTGAGGCTCGAAGAAACGCTGTCGGCCGCGCACCTGCGGCTCTCGGGCGCTTATGTCGAAAACCTCGACTGGCAGACCTGCGTGGCTAAGTACGATCGGGCCCATACTTTCATGTATCTTGACCCTCCTTTCTGGGAAACCGGGGGCTACAGTCGGCCCTTTGCTTTCGAGGAATATGGCCAGATGGCCGAGATTCTGAAACGGCTCAAGGGACGTGCCATCGTGAGCCTGAATGACCACCCGGAGATGAGGCGGCTTTTTACGGACTTCCCGCAGGAAACGGTCGACGTCAGATATACGGCAGGCGGGCGGGGCAGCAGTGTGCGTCGCACGGAACTCATCATCTACAGCTGGGATCGACGCCAGGACCCGCAACGCATCTCCCAAAAACCTATGGGAACAGGTTGAATTTTTCGCCGTGACCGCAGCGTCCAGCGCCGCATGAACGGGAACCGGTAGCCGGCAAGATGACAAGGCAAGTTGCAGGGCGGGCGGCGCGCATTTTCGTGCGGGCCGCCCGCCGGGTAAAATGGCCGTCCTCGTGACGGAGTGAAATACCTATGAATTTGCACAGTCTCGATTTGCCCTGTCTCGTTTCGTTCGTGGCCGGCGGCATTGTTGTCGTCAGGGTGGTTCTCGCATGAATGCGCGCGATCCGGTGTTCGGCGAACGAGATCTCCCGGCAGGCGTGCGTACCCGTACGAGCGCGTTCGTGGGTTCACGCATCAGCCATCAGGGCATTGAGCTTGATGTGGTGGAAATCGGACCGTTTCCACTCGCGGTCGGTGAGGCGCCGGCCCGCTTCCGGGCTCGTCTGGCCGGCAGAGGCGCGCTTGCAGCTGGGTCGTTGATCGACACCCGTTGGGGCGTTTGCGAAGTCGTGGTGTGACCCGCACAGAAGGATGTGGTAGCGTGCCGTCGATCGCGGCGTCTATCGAGGTCTCTATCGGGTCTTCATGTACGTCGCATAGAGCGGGGGGCTGAGATCGCGCAGCACCTTGCGTCGCTCGACCAGTTCGTGATGACGGCCCTGGCGTTCGAGGTTCAGCAGATCGAGGATGAGGTGCATTGCCCGCTCAGGCGGGAGTTGTCGAGATGGCTGCGCTTGTGCAAGCCATCGCGCGAGGCCGGTCTTTTCCACGAGTGCCCAGGCCGGAAACCAGCAGAGATCGGACGTGTCGCCGTTGCCGTCGAAAGTGGCATTGAACCGCGCGAGAAGCGCGTCGAGTGATGGGTCAGCAAGGGACCTTGCCAGCGAGTCAAGGCGCTCCGGTGACAGCCATGCGAGTTCGGCCATCATGGGCCACGCGGCTTCCATGCCACTGAGCCGGTAGGTGGCCTCGCTCATCCAGGCGAGCGGCGCGGGGATGCGCCTCCACGATTCAATACGCCCGACCGCATCGATCGCCGAAGCCCAGTCTCCGGCTCGAAGCCAGAAGGGCGCGGCATGGCAGTCGCCGTGCTCAGGCCGGAAGGAAAGCGAAGCTGCACGGCATGCCATCTCCTTCCAGCGCCTCGCAAGCCATGCACTCGCCTCGCGTTGTCCGAGCAGTTCAACGGCGGCGGGCTCAAGCCGGGAGAGCAACTGGTCGCGCGCGGCAACTGCGGCATCGTGATCCGCAAATGATGCGGTGGCTTTTTCTTCGAGCGCGCACAGCATCGTTCGCAGCGAGGCAATACTGCGGTCATCCGGATACTCCGCAACGAGCGCAAGCAGCAACCGCCCGGCAGCGGCTGTCTCGTCGTGCTGCAGCGCGCCGATGACATCGTTACGCAGCATCACGTCCCGGCTGTTATCGAAGATATCCAGTTGGTCCATGACAGTGCCTCAGAATAGCTGCTCTCCACACGGTTCAAGGCTTGTCCATTTGACAGGGCTCTTGTGCAGGCGCCCCGTGTCGTCGATGGATTCGATGATAACGCGTTGCCCGCGTGCTTCCGCGACGACACGGACAATCCGGTCCTGATAGCGCATCAGCGACCGGATTGGTGGGCAGACTGGGTTGGTGCGCCGTTTGGCAGGTTTGCGCCGACGCGAGGCGGTGATGCGGGGCGAGATCGTCAGGCCGTCAGACGGCGGCAGCGTTTTCGTCCGCACCTGAGCCGATGTCAATGAGCGCTCGCGAGACTCCGCGCCGACAAGGTCCTGGCTCACGTCGCGATCAGGAACCGGTCGCGCTTCTTGCCCTTGATCTAGGATGGCTCGCGACCTCGGCCGCTCCAGGTCTTGCCGGTTTTTGGGTCCCGATACACGGGCGGCAGAGGTGTGCCATTCCTGGCGGTTGGGGAGGACGCGCCATTGGATGCCCGGTTGGATGTGGCCCGTTTGCGGCCGAATACCTGCTCAGGCGTCAGTCCATATTCCTTCACCCGTGCCCGAACCTCGTCAAGCACGGTCTGCAGTTCTGACAGGCGGGCCTGTTCCGCTTTTGCCGCAAATTCTTCGGCCTGGGCCTTGAGCTCCAGATAAGTCGCCATCAATCACTCCGCTTCATGTCAGGCAGAAAGGATTCATGCTGAATGCCTTGCGGTTTTGTTTGATACTGCAAATGAACTGCCTGTCTTCATTTGTTTTGATGCCGCTATCAACAGGGCGATTGTATCAATCTGGCCGCTCTCAGGCCAATTGCGGCCAAGTCTTCAGGCGGTGTGGCGCCGATACGGAATTTGGCGCTTGCCGCTCCGACGGGAGAGATCAGCCGGACTGCATTTAACTTGTCACAATACGCGGCCAACAAGCCCTTTCCGTCGGCGAGCGCAGTGACCTAGAACATCCCGGCACCACGGACGGGCGCCTGGCGCACGGATGAGGGGTTGCCGGCGGCCCCGAATTTCCGAGGAATCGATATCAGGTCTCTGTTCGTGCGCTATTTCCGCAATCCCTGTGTGCAACCGCCTCGGAATATTGTGACGAAGCACGCGTATTCCGAGACGACTTCAGTCACTTTTTCGGGCATCAAATGGTGCGATAACCAATGGTCACGGTTACGTGAGTTCCCCATGCGGACGACTATTTCGCTTGATGACGACTTGATCGCCAAGGCTTAAGCCTATACGGGTATCGAGGAAAAATCGGCACTCGTGCGCGAAGCTTTAAGGGCCTTGATCCAGCGTGAAGCCGCGAAGCGGCTCGCGAACCTCGGCGGTAGCCAGCCGGGCATCAAGGGGGCACCTCGCCGCCGGCAGGGCGTTGAATGATTCTCGTAGATACGTCGGTCTGGATTGACCATCTCAATGTTTCCTAACCTATGCTGATGGCCCTGCTCGCCGAGGAGCGCATGTTGGCTCATCCGTTCGTGATAGGAGAGATTTTGCTCGGTAGTTTGCGTGGCCGTGATTTTGTGTTTGGCGCGCTGCTCGATCTGCCGCGCTCATCAGTTGCAACGCCGGAAGAGGCGTTCTGTCTGATCGAGCGCGAAGGGTTGTCCAATCGTGTGATCTGATACGTGGACACGTCACTGCCAGTGTCGGCGCGCCTGCAACCTGGCATCACCATCTGGACTCGCGACACACGCTTGAAGAAGGTTGCGGATGAACTCCATCTCGGCGCAATGCTCGCGCACCAGGTAACGGAAAATCTCCATGACAGGCATCGAAAAAGACGGCTTCTTGTCGCCGGAGATGCAGGACTTTCGAGCTTACCTCCGAACGCAGATTAAGGCGCTCGCGAGCGAATGTGAGGACGTGTTGCGACGCGCGCACGGTACGCAGCCTTCCGAACCCGGCACCCAAAAGCACGCCTGTCCGACACCTCTCTTTTCGAGCCGACGATGTGGATGGGATGCTACAGCTTGCCCGCAGCCCTCAGCGCGTTTTCGAGCGACTTAAGAGGAATGACCATCGGGATGGGAAAGCCTTCTGGTATGCCGGTCAACCGTTCGGCCCCTCTGTCTTCATACCACTTTGCGGCGCGCTCAGTTTTGGCGTCGATGAACAGCGCAACGCTGCCGACTTCGCCGGCACCTTGATGCATCGCAGGGCCGCTGCGGCAGCAACTGTGTGCAAAGCCTGCGCCATGCTGATATCGGTCCGTTGCGAGGCGGCCGAGGCGAAACCCCGGCACTGCGGGGCGCGGCAGGCCCCTGCGGGCGCTGTCCGGTGTCTGTTCATAATTGGCCGACGTCGGCGCAAGCGAGTAATAGCCGAGCACACGGCCGCCCAGGTCGCCGATTGCGAGAAAGCGAGGTGCTCGGGTTGACGGGCCGTGAACCGGATCCTGTGGCGTAGTGTTCGGGCCTCGGTTGTCGAGCTGGCGGTCGATTACTCCTGGGTACAGAACGGTGCCCGCCACGCCACGCTGCGGGAGGATTTCACCCTCAGATCCGGTTGATCGGCATTCAGTGCGATGCCATTTTCGCGTCAGATACGGAAAGCCGTTTTGCGTGACGAGACAGCTATGGACATCCGGCGCGTGTGTACTAATATGAGTGAAGCGTTCCCTGCAGTAGAGAGAGGCATGCGATGCATCCCGTGCTTGAAAGAACTTTCGGTGGTCTGTCGCGCGAGTATTACGTGCGGCAATTTCTGTTTGGACTGGTCATCCCGGCGGTGATAGCGCGCGTGTTTATCGAGCACCCTACACGTCTTCCGTTCTGGATGATCTGCCTGCTGGTCGTGAATTCGCTGCTGTATCCGTATGCGCGTTTTGCCTTTGAGTGTGCGGCAGGTTTTCTGTTCGGACGCATGGTCGTGGCAGTACCGCTGCTGGTGATGCTCGTCGTGAAGGCGGGCATCATGGCGCTGTGCTGGGGAGATGCGATTTTCATCGCACCCGTCACGCTCGCCTGCCTATATTTTCTGCACAGCCGCGGCGACCCGGCGCGCTGGCAGACCCGCTATGGTAGTAACGCGAAAGGCCGGGCGTGAGCGGGGGCGTACCCGCGGCTGCTTTCGCACAAGCCGCCTGACGGCCGGTGGGCAGATGAAGTAGGTTGATCATGAGACTCCCGCAGGCTAGGCAATGACTGGCTAACAGAACCTGCCTTATTTCGCGCCATCACCCCCGATCAAAGGTTTCAGTAGCGTACGTCGCAAGGTCCAGCAGACAGAACAGCGGTGCAACGACGGCGTTATCGTTGTGGTGGGGACTTTGTCAATACGTCGGATTCACGTGCCAACGGTAACGTGCTGCAGGTTGATACGCGTTGCACGAGAACCCTCTAGACCAAATGGCACTTACTTAAGCCAGCCTGGAGGAGAAGACGGGGGTAAGTACTTGAAGAGAAACGGAGGAGGCTGATCCAGGGATTGATAGGATGGTTGTTACCAGGCAAACACCCGTCTCATTCCAAGGACCGGCCCCCATGGATCGTAATGCACGAAGTCATCAGAGGCAAACACGAGGCGGCGTTCAAAGCCGGGCACGCAGGGCCCAGGCGGTTGACTACTTCAACATACTGACGAGCCCTGGGCTGCTGGACATAACGGAAGCGCATTTGCCAGAACATCGGGAACGGCTGTATCCGCCGACGGTGACACTGTCGATGTTCATGCGCCAGGCGCTGGAAGAGGACGCCTCCTGTCAGAAGGCGGTCAACGGGTGGGCCGCGCAGCGAGCTGCCGACGGGCTGCGACCCATGAGTGTGGGTACGGGAGGCTACTGCCGCGCTCGCCAGAGACTGCCGCTGACGATGGTGCGGGAGTTGACGCGCGAGACAGGACGTCAACTGCACCAGCAGGCCAGAGCGACCTGGAAGTGGCGCGGGCGCCCGGTCAAGCTGGTTGACGGTACAGGGATCTCGATGCCCGATACGCCGTCGAACCAGGCCCGCTTCCCGCAGTCCAGTTCTCAGGCCGAAGGAGTGGGATTTCCGTTAGCCTGTCTGGTCGCGGTGATCTGTCTGGCAAGCGGCGCGGTGCTGGAGGCGGGTATCGGAACGTACGCGGGCAAAGGCGGCGGGGAGCTGACGGCGTTTCGCATGCTGCAAGACACGTTTCGCAAAGGTGATGTGATCGTCGCCGATGCCTTGTACTGCCACTACTTTCTGATGGCCTCAATGATCGCCGCCGGAGTAGATGTCGTGATGGAACAGCATGGGGCGCGCCGCACCGACTTTCGGCGAGGCAAGTCCCTGGGCACGCGCGATCACATTGTGACGTGGCCCAAACCCCGGCAGTGCCCCGCCTGGATGACGCGTGATCAGTACCAGGCCTTCCCCGATGAACTGATGGTGCGCGAATGCAGACTGCATCACCGGGTGCTGGTCACCACGATGCTTGATGCACGCAAGACCAGCAAACAGGACCTCTCGCAGTTGTATGCCAGGCGTTGGAACGTGGAACTGGATCTACGTAACATCAAGACGACGATGGGCATGGATGTGCTGCATTGCCAAACTGCCCACATGAACGAGAAGGAGATCTGGGTCCATCTGCTGGCCTACAACGTGATTCGGCTGCTAATGGCCCAGGCTGCCAGCCACTACGCCACCGATCCGCGAACACTGAGTTTCAAGCACGCCGTGCAGCTATGGACTGAATGGCTGGCCAGGGGGCTGACGGCAACTCACGGCCAGAGTCTCCTGTTCAGGCTGATCGCGCAGTCTCGCGTTGGGAATCGCCCCGGTCGTATCGAACCACGAATGCGAAAACGAAGACCGAAGTCTTATCCATGGCTGAAAGAGCCTCGTCACATCGCACGCGAGCGCGTCCGAAAATATGGGCACGCTCCTCGGGCTTAAGTAAGTGCCATTCCCTCTAGACCGATAACGCCAAAGTGGACACAGTAGGCCCCACCAACGATGGTGGAGACTACTGTCACCCGAGATAGCGACAGCAATGAGACGAACGCGTAAAGGTACCCCCAACTACCCCATCGAGTTTCGGCGAGAGCTCGCAAAGCAGGCATGTGAACCGGGCGTCTCGGTAGCCCGACTGGCTCTGGAACACGGGCTCAATACGAATCTGTTGTTCAAGTGGCATCGAGCTGTCAACGAAGCGCATGCGCAGGCGTTGCTGCATGGTGAAGAAACGGCTGTGTACGCGGATGCCGAATATCAGGGTATCGAAAAGCGTTGTGAGGCTGACGCGGTTCGTTGGCATGTTGCAATGCGACCGGCAAAGCGCAGGAGACTGGATCCGGGTGATTCGTTGGACGCGATATTCGATCAGATCGAGCGCCTGAAGGCGGGTATTCGGGCCACGGTCGAACACCCGCTTCGCATCCTCAAGAGGCAGTTCGGCTACCCGAAGACCCGATATGGAGGTTTGATGAACAACACCGCCCAGATTACGACGCTGTTTGCTTGGCCATTTATGGATGGCTCGTAGAGCTTTGCGCAAAACTTGAAACACCGGACCGAAGAAGTCCATATATCTGGTTGGCGCGCTCCGGGGACGCGGATAAACCCTGACGATCAACTCGCCAACAAAGATCTGAACGCCAACGCCGCGCTCGATACGAAGCGTAACGCTTCAAAGCGGGTTGTGCAGACCGTCCTTTAACTCTCCGAAAATATTTTAGAAAAAAATTTCCTTCGATTGTCGGTACACTTTTATCCATTCGCTAACAATAATGGGGCAGCTATGGGTAAGCAAGGCACAGATGCCTTTGTGGCTGAGAGCACCGCTATACAGACGCACGCGTGGCAAAGTCTACGGGATCACTTTGACGGTATCCCGGCTGGCGAACTGTCATCGTCGATACGTACCTACCCGGACTATATGCGCCCGGACATTCAGGCCGCGTTGAGTGCATGTGTCGTTGATTTTCAGAGCCAACCGCTCGGAATCAATCAGTTAGAAGGCTTTAGGCCAACTCCGACAAGGATCTCAGGACTTTTTGTCCAGCCGGCCGGTATGGCAGTTCCCGACTTCGCGCTGACACCCCTAGGATATGACTCGATCGATGTCGGCGAGGACGAATCTGTGACAGTGTTCGGCAACACGCTTTGGCTAATTAAGAACGAACAGGGTTTGCGAGCGGCAATATACTTCTCACGGCATCGGCCAATACAAGGCTCTCCGACGGCGTCGATTGAAATCGCATTTAGGCCTTCGCCAGACACCGCCGTGTTCGTGGATCAGACCTTTTCCGCCGTAGCGGATGCGATCGCGAACACGCGATACTACCGCAACAAGATTCTGTCTTTCGAAGACAAAGAGCAGTTTGCCGGCGAAGCGAGGGGTATCACAGTTCACCGGCTGGAAAAGGTCAGGCGTGAGGACGTGATCCTTTCCAAAGCGACGATGGACTCGCTTGACCTCCACGTGTTCGAGTTCGCGAAAACGCGGGCCGCTCTTGCAACTCTTGGTCAGTCGCTGCAAAAGGGCATTCTGCTTTACGGGCCGCCTGGCACAGGCAAGACACATACCATCCGTTATCTCGCGTCGAACCTTGAGAATCACACGACATTTCTGATTACCGCAAATCAGGTCGGCAAGCTTCGCGAATATATCGAGATGGCAAGACTGCTGCAACCGGCCACGATAGTTATTGAGGACGTCGATCTCATCGGCCGCGACCGCACGCAAATGCGCGAGGCCAAAGAAGAGGCGCTGCTCAATCGCCTACTGAACGAAATGGACGGCCTAAATCCTTCATCGCAGATTTTCTTCATCCTAACAACGAACCGGCCAGCAGACATTGAAGAGGCAATCTCCAATCGCCCTGGTCGCATCGATCAGGCGATCGAAGTGCCGCCTCCTGATGCGGAGTGTCGCATCCGGTTGCTCAAGCTATATGGCAAAGCGCTCGAAATACCCAGCGATGTTGCCGAAGCGGCGGTGGCGCAAACCGAGGGCGTGAGCGCCGCATTCATGAAAGAGCTCGTGCGTCGTCTGGCCCAACAGAGCATCATGCGCGGCGACGCCGGCTACCCCTCGATGCCAGATCTTCAGAAAGTTGTCGATGAAATTGTTAGTCATGACCAAACGATCGGACGGACTCTGCTCGGCGGCATGGCTCGGGAGCATAGTAATGAAGTACAACGTGGCTCTACCGGCAGTAGATGCTGAAGTGGGGAGGTGGCCTCAATCGTTCGGACAGTCTTCTGAGATTTTTAAGTGGAACGTCCAGGGCAGTCATGCTGCCAATTTGATCGCAGGCAGCGTCGCGAAGTATGCCTCATCCGGCGTGCGGTCTTCTAGACTCGAATGAGGTCTACTTCGCGCGGGTTCGATGTGGAGCATGAGTCCATTGCTACGCATTCGCATACACGCCGCGTGTCATACCTATAAACCGGGCGGCGATGTGTCCGACCATTTTGGCCCGTAGCGCAAAGACCTGACTATGATGAAGATTCATCTTCGCATAGAGCGCTTTGACCTCTGGACGCGCGCGCTCCCCAGCAAGCGATTCGGAATGTGCATCCCTGAGCTTCTCAATATGCTCTTTAAGAGCGATTTCCTCGGCGGTATAGACGAGACCGGGTGCTTGCATCTGTGCGTGCAGTTGAGCGATGGGCATGACAATTTCCTCTCCGATCACATTCGAATCCGCGCAATCCGTTGCGGAGTTTTCAGCGATTTGCGTGATCAGCCGATCAATTTCTCCAAACTCGGACGATGACTGTGCGCGATCCGCGAATTCCATCAGTACTCTCCGGACGCTTTTCCACTCTTCGCGGGTTGGAGAATTGCGCTGAATCGCTCGCAGATGCAGTGCCGCAACGTGCTCGACTGCCAGACGCAATTCCGGGTTCACCGCCAGGCCGTCCATACCAATGCCCGGATCACTGAGTAACCAGTGAACGAGGCGCGCCGGTACGAGATAGAGATTGTCGCCCGGATCAATGGCGCTTATCCACTCGACGCCGAAGCGCTCGGCGCTCTCTTCAGCATCGATAGGCACACCATTTTGGACAAAGACCTGCTGCTGATGCATCTTTTCTTCATGGATGAAGCAGTAGAGCTGGAGAACGGATTCCGGTACGCCAAGTGTCGACGCGCCATATTCGACGTCGCTTGGCTTGCCGAACAGGCAATACAACAACGCTGTGTCCGGATCGGGAAGATGAAATTGTGGATGCAGTATCCCGAATTGCTTGGGATCGTTGCCCGCCTGGATATGCGCCCTCATTGCATCGATATATCGTTTTCGTTTATCCGCGCGACGCTGGGTGGCGAGTGGGAGCTCCCGTTCAAGATTGTCGATGTAGCGTTGCCTGGACGCGTCACCGGTCTCGACGTCAGTGGCAGGAAACGCGCTATAGATTTTCGGGGATGAGAGGTGCATGGGAATGGAAATGTCGGATTGACCGATTAGGAGTTGGCGAGGCGCTCGAGCAGGTATTGCGCATGAGAGGTTCGCGCCTGATGCCCGGCTTTTTCGATGGCCTCCATTCGTAATTGCCGTTGCTTTTCCAATGTCGGACAGATCGAATAAGCTTTGGCCCACGCATCGTCGATGAATTGCTGCTTCTTCCGTTCGTACTCGGTATGCGCTTGCGGCTCCTCTGGACGGGGCCCAAGGGCCTGCATGAACGGCGCCATCGAACGATTCGTCCGATCGAAAATCTCAGCCTCTTCTGCGGTCCACCATGTGGATGCGATCTGCTGCACAGGAAGCGAGACAGCTACCCGGATTAGCAAGAAAAACGCGGTGGCAGGAATGCTCGCGGCCGGCATCGCGAGCGCAGCGATGGCGGCCAGAATGAGTGCGTCTTGTTTGCCGGTTGCAGGGCCTTTTTCTTCGATGCGTGCCTGCAAAGCCTCCCATTGAGCGGGCGGGACAGTGCCTGACAGCGCATCGTGTCGATGTAGATTGAGCAGATCGGCCAGCAACGGCGCCGCTTCGCTTTCAGCGGGAACCTGGCCCATCACATCGTTGAGTATCCAGAGCAGGTAGTCGCGAGGGGCCGAGCTCAGGTTCACCCCGACCGGTATGGAACGGAGAAAATCTGCGGTGAATTGACGGCCACCCGGGTCCGCGGCAAGCATCTCGTAAAAGTAATTGTAGAGGGCATCGATCACGGGCGGCAGGCCAAGCACGTCGGGGTCGCCACTGTCAGA
The DNA here is from genome assembly GCF_900996235.1 of Paraburkholderia sp. BCC1885. Classification (GTDB taxonomy): domain Bacteria; phylum Pseudomonadota; class Gammaproteobacteria; order Burkholderiales; family Burkholderiaceae; genus Paraburkholderia. Next base: position 49,937 of record NZ_CAAJGM010000208.1, on the reverse strand, counting down.
TGTCTGGCCGATGGCGATCGTCGAAGGCAGGTCGTCGCTACCATGTTTCTGCGATGAACCGCCAAGGCGTCCCTCGGCGATGGCTTGCTCGATACGGGCAATGCAACGCGCTTTGCGATCCGGATCGTTGCCGAACGTGTTGGTGCCAGGATCCATCTGCGGTTCTGGTCCTGCAAGCAGAGCCTCGAGCAACAGCTTCAGGCCGGAAGCATTACCGCCGGCATGGCGGCCAATTTCTTCGCCGGCACGATAGGCGATCAGTGTCGGCACGCCACGCAGCTTGAAACGATGCATGCTGTCCTTGTTCTGATCGACGTCGTACTTGACGATCCTGAGTTTGCCTTCGTGCTGAATGGCGATGCGCTCCAATATTGGCGCGAGCGCCTTGCACGGCCCACACCACGGTGCCCAGAAATCCAACAGGACGGGCAGTGTCGATCGGAGGACATCGTTGTCGAAGGTCGCGTCGGTTGTATCGATCAGGAGTGTGGTCATGGGTGGTGTTTTTGAGTGATCAATCCAGCATGCGCTGCGTCGGCGTGCGCTGAATCAAGAATCTTTCCGAATTCGAGTGCGACGTGACGTTGAGCTAGAAGCGGCTCTCCAGATAGCGCTCGAGTCGCGCGCGCGTGCGTTCCTCGATGATCTCGATTTCCTGTCCATGTTGGTAAAGGCTCAGGCGCGGGAGACTCCTTAATCCATGCCGTTGGCATAATTCAGGATTTTCGTCCGCATTGATCTTGACCACGAGAACCTTGTCAGCATACTCGGGAATGATCTGTTCGATGACACGGCCGAGCGACAGGCAGGGTGCACACCATGGTGCCCAGAAGTCGAGCAGGACGGGGAGCGTGGCCTGAAGAACGACTGCGTCGAACGTTTCGGTCGTGGCTGTCAGATAGGTTTTTTGCATCGAGTCCTTCCTTCGTTTGCACCTGAGTTTGAATCAGGCGACGACGATTGGGTTTGTTTGCTGTGCTTGCCCATTTTCGATTCGCAGCGCATGGGTATGAAAACGTTCGAGTGACGAATGGTGGGACACGCTGATGATGGCCGCTTCGGGTAGCCGTTGTGTGATCAACTGGTACATCTTCGACTCGTTGTCCTCGTCCAATGCGCTGGTCGATTCATCGAGCAAGAGGTAGTCCGGTTGCTGCAACAGCGCGCGTGCGAACCCGAGTCGCTGTTGTTCGCCCGGAGACAGGTTGTTACCCCAACGCGCGACCTCATCAAGGACGTCGCTGTATTGACCGAGCTGGCAGTCGATCAGCGCGCGTCGGCAGGTTTCGTCGTCGAATGCATGTGGCTGTGCCGGATAGCACAATGCCGCCCTGAAGGTCCCGGGCGGAATATAGTTTTTTTGCGGCAGAAAGAAAAGTTTGGCGTTCGCCGGTAACGTGACCTGTCCCGCCCCGTAGTGCCAAATCCCCGCCAGCGCGCGCAACAGCGTGCTTTTTCCTGCCCCCGAGGGACCGCTAACCATCCATCGCTCGCCAGGACGCAAGGTCAGTGTCAGACCTGAAACGAGCGTGCGCCCCTGCGGCGTCTGAAGATCAAGGTCGCTCACTGAAATGGCATCCGACACCGAGCGATCGTAGTGTGGTCCCCTAGGGTGGCCACCCAGATTGATTGCCCCGTCGAGGCCCGCGAGACGCGATACGACGACCCGATATTGCTGGAGCGCGACGAAATTATGGATGAACCATTGCAGTGACGCGGCGACCAGACCAAACGTTGCGGCGAGTTGCGTCATGTCGCCGAATGAGATTTGGTGGTTCAGGTAACGAGGCAGCAAAGCGAAGCTCGCGAATGAACCTGAGACAAAAGCAATGCCCAACGTAACCGGTTCAAAGCGCAGATTGAACATGAGGATGCGCCAGAAGTTTGAACGAACCTTGTCGAACGCTTGTCCGGCGCGTTCGATTTCCATCGGGCCACCGCCAAGCAGGGCGATCTGTTCGACGTGCTCGCGCACACCGGTCATCGTGAAACGGAAGTTTGCTTCCGCCTGCTGCTTCTGGAACGTTAGAGGTTGCAGTCGACGTCCCGCGAATTGGACAATGAACGACGTGATCAAGGCGTAGACGATTGCCAGCCAGACCATGTAATGGGGGACCTGGATGACGCTACCGAATAGCGAAAACGCCAATGGGCCGGACTTGATCCAGAGCACCTTTGTGAATACGACCAGCTGTGTGGCCGTTCCGAAGAGACCGAGAGAAAGCGTCAACGAAGCGGTAACGAACTGATCGATATCCTCGGTTATGCGCTGGTCGGGGTTGTCGACCAGTTGCTCCTGCTCGATCCAGTAGAAGGCTTTGCCGCCCATCCAGCGTTGCAGGAAGCGTTTGGTCAGCCAGCTACGCCAGTTGATCCCGAGCGCCAGATTGACGAAGTTGACCGCGACGTTCACCCCGATGTCCAGCCCCAGAATTGCCAGGAAGCCAAGGAGCAGCGAAGGTACCGCGGCAGCGTCGTATTTGATGACTGTCTGCTGATAGTGGCCCATCCAGACTGTCAATGCGAGCCGGACATACGTTAGCGAAAATGTCAGGATCAACAGGGTGGCGAACAATGCCATTGCCCCCCGTTTTCTGTCGGACGTCCAATATGGGCGCAGAAGTGCCCACCACGCCTTGAGCGTTGCGGGTTGAGGCACGACGGTGGGGTTTTGCTTGATCATGCTAGGGGACGCAGGCCTCGATGATTGGGCTAGCCGTCAGGAAAGCGGGATCCGTTTCCGGGACGCCTTCGAGCGAGCTAAAACTGGTAGATGCTGGTGAGCACAAACGTCCGGCCCGGAAGGATGTCGAGAAACTCATCTTCTCCATTGGCGTCGTATTGCAAGCGGTTAAAAATATTCTTGACCCCGAACGTCGTGGTCCATTTCTTCGACCTGTAAAAAACACTGGCGTCGGTGATCGCTTGGCCTGGGACACGAACGATCGGGTTGGTAAGAATCGTCTGGCCCGCCTGGTATGACGATCTTGCGGTGATGCCGCCGCTGAGACCGAATCCCTGCAGGGCCGACGATTGAAATGCGTATTCCATCCACAGGGAAGCCTTGTGTCTTGCTTCCTGGGCGGCTTCCAGGAAGGAAGAACTCGCCGGGTTCTGTTGAGCGTTGTACGTGTAGTTCGCTATGATCTTGAGTCCATTGGTAATCTGACCACTGATGTCCAGTTCAACGCCTTTTGTGACATAGCCGGCGGGATCGATCAGACTAAAACCCGGTAGGGCCCCATCCTGGAGGGCGACATTCGTTTGCGCGGCTCGATACAGCGCTACCGATGCGGTTACCCTGTCGTCGAGAAAATTCCCTTTCAGACCGACCTCAACATTCTTACCCTGTTCTGCGGCAGGAGGCGCTGCACCGCCCACCAAAACGACCTGACCTAAAGGGGTAAAGGTCTTCTGATAGCTCGCATAGGCAGCTATGTCACCAGTCAGTTGGTATAGCGCTCCGACATTTGGGCTCCATGCACTACTGGTGGAGGAACTCGTCGAGGTGTTAGACCACGACTGTCCATGCGAAATGCTTGCGAGGAGGTGGAATCTTTCGTACTTCAACTGATCCTGGAGGTAGAACTGGTTGGAATACCCGAATTGGGCAGCAGTCCCGCCGTTACCGGTAGGAACCGCATCCTCCGGCGGCGTACTTGTAAATATGCTGCCAGGAAAAATGCCAGTCAGATCGACCCCGGCTGCGGTAGTCGTGATGCTTCTCTGGTAGTTGAAACCGACGACCAAGTCGTGGCTGATCGGTCCGGTGTGGAATTTCCCCTCCAGACTTTCCTGTAAGCTCCATGCGCGTTGATGAGCCGATGAAGAGACCGGGAGAAACAGTGCATCGCCGAGATCGTCCAGGACGCTGCCCTCCGTGTAGTAGAAGGAGGTGACCGTTGCGTTATAGGAGGCCTTGCTCTTGACCGACCAGGCTGACGAGAGACGTTGCGAAAAATCGTAGTAGACCGTACTGGAATTGGTGCGAATGTGATCGTTTTCGTCTCCAAACGCGTGGGTGATGGGCGCCGGTTCCCCGTCAAGAAATACCGTGTAGTAGGGCAGCGGCTGGTGTTGCGTGTTCTGTTCGAAGCCGACGACGAAATTGGTGTCGGCCGTCTGGTACCCGATGGATGGCGCGATGTACAGATTGCGGCTTCCCACCGTTCCACCATACGATTCCCCGGTCCGCTCTCCGTTCACGATAAACCGGTAGTTGAGGTTGTTATCCTTTGAGATCGCACCGCCGGCGTCGCCGCCGATCAGAACGTCACCGTACGATCCGACCTGCGTCTCAAACTCATAGACGGGATCAGCTTGTGGCTGCTTGCGCACGACGTTGACTGCGCCGCCCGGGTTCGTGCCTCCGCTGATAATCGAATCGGCGCCTTTAACGACATCGATCCGTTCTACTCCAATCAGCGGAATATCCAGCCCGTTCTGATATCCAGTCCCGTTCGCGTTATTGGTAACCAGGCCGTCGGTTGACACGGGCGCCGCAAAGCCCCGTAGGATAATGGTCGACTGCGCAGCCTGGCCCGGATCAATACTTACACCGCTGACATTGCGCAGCGCGTCTGCCACGCTGGTTGCCTGCTGGCTGCGCATCACAGCCTGCGTAACGGTCTGTACAGCCATCGGTGTCTCGCTCGTCGGTGTGTCCGTGAGCGTTGCCGAACTGCTGTTGGCGGCCGTATAAGTGGTGACGCTTTCCTTCGCGGACGTATCTGTCACGTTAATCTGTGGAAGCACCGCCATTTGTGCTCCATCTGGCGTTGGGGCTGCGGCAACACCGGCAGCCGCGGCGGTAGCTTTCGCACGCACAGTCAGCGCACCGTCGGGGGTTGTTGCGCGCTCGAGACCTGTGCCGGCCAGGGCCCTGTCGACGGCCTGTTCCACGGTGAGATTTCCCTTGACGGCGCCGCCCTTGTAGTTGCTTGTCAGGGTTGGGTCGAACGAGATCGGATGCCGGCTGACCGACGCCACGGCGACGAGCACCTTGTCCAGCGGTCCCGCCGGAATGTCGTAACTCAACGTTGCCATCGGCGCGGTCGCTGGCGATTGGGCATAGGCCGATTGACAGATCAATGGAACCTGGCAGGCGACCAGCAGCGCGAGACCCAGCGATGCACGGTTCCAATTGCTTCCCCCGAATATTTTCATTTGGAATCCTTACAAAATTTAATGTTTGATTGCCCAGTTACGATGCTTTGAAAAACCCTGCGGTCGGCTTGAGATTTCGACTCAGGAGCGCAATGAATCGCTGCTTGAGCAGAAAGCGAGATCTCGATACTTCGACTACGATACTTTGTCGATCGGTGAGGTCATATTTCCAGTGCACAAGAATATTTAGTTTCGGAACATCCCTTCAGGAAGGCTGATCTCTACGTCCAATCAGCATTACGCACTGCCACCCACGGTCAACCCCGTTATCTTTAGCGTGGGCTGGCCGACGCCGACCGGCACGCTCTGGCCTGCTTTAGTGCATACCCCACGTCCCGGATCGAAGGCGAAATCCCGGCCGATCTTTGAAATGTTCATGATGGCCTTGGGACCATTGCCGATAATCGTCGCGCCTTTCACCGGGTGCGTGAGCTTGCCTGCCTCGATCAGAAATGCCTTTGCAGTCGCGAACACGAAATTGCCGCTGATGGTGTCGACCTGACCCCCCTGCATATCGGCCACATACAAGCCCTTTTTGACCGAACCAATGATTTCCTCCGCGTGGAGCGCACCCTGTTGCATGAACGTCGTGGTCATGCGGGGCTTTGGCAAATGCGCGTACGACTCGCGTCGGCCGTTGCCGGTAGCCGCCACCCCCATCAACCTGGCATTCAGCTCGTCGTGCATGTAGCCTCGCAGAATGCCGTCTTCAATCAGGACGTTGTGCCTTGAGGGGTTACCCTCGTCATCGACCGACAAGGCGCCGCGGGCATGGGCGATCGTGCCATCGTCGACCACTGTGACGCCGGGCGCGGCCACACGCTCGCCGACCCGATTGGAGAACACGGATGCACCGCGACGTGTCTGATCGCTCTCCAGCCCGTGTCCGACTGCTTCGTGCAGCAAGACACCGGGCCAACCTGGACCGATGACGACAGTCATCTCGCCACCGGTAATACTCTGTGCGCCCAGATTGACGACCGCACATTCGATGACGCTGCGGGCAAGCGACTCCAGCGCGGCCTCGTCGAACGACGAAGGATCGCGACGGCCGCCGACCGTGCTGCTGGCACGTTCGCTGCGGGCGCCCTCGCGGACGACGACCGTGAGTCCGAGCATGGCCATCGGGCGGATATCGGCACATAACCTGCCGTCGCTGCGCAGAACGAGAACCTCTTCGCAGGTATTCGTCAGCGTCGTAAAGACCTGATCCACGCGTTCATCGGATGCGCGTGCGATCTTCTCGAGCTGGCGCAGCAGGCGCACCTGCGCCTCGGTGTCCGTCGACGCGTCGTGATCTGGCGAGTCGTATCGGCTTGGGGCCGCATAGCAGGCGACGACGATCGGTTGTGTCGAGCCACCCGCGGCAGTCGCCGCTCGCACGATCGCCGATGCCTCACGCAATGAAACATCGTCCGATCTGCTGGAGTGGGCGAACGCTGTACGTTCTCCTTGAACGACACGCAGCCCGAAGCCGTGTTTGCGATCAAACGTAGTGGCTTTTACGTCGCCATTTTCCAGGGACAAGGTTGTGTGCGTTGACGTTTGCAGATACAGATCGCCGAAATCCGACGCAGTCGTCATTGCCTGACCGAGCGCGGTACTTAGTTGCGCTTTATGGAGTTCAAAGCGGTTCAGCAGGACATCGATTTTTTGCATGGATTCTTATATTTCGATCGTGAGTAACAAACTGGATGATCGGGTCAGCGGTAAGGCGGTACGGCCCGCTTCCTACTGTCCACCGACGGCCATCTCCGCAAGAAGAACGGAGCCGCTGATGAGGCCACCGTTGTCGAAATCGTCGTCGCTTACGGCGACAAGATCGCCCAGCATGTCCCACAGATTGCCCGCGATCGTGACGCGTTCCACCGGCGCGACGACTTCTCCTTTCTCGACCCAGAAGCCAAATGCCCCTCGCGAATAGTCACCGGTCAAAGGATTCAGGCTTTCGCCGATCATGCCTGTGACCAGCAGCCCGGATCCCATCTTGCGTAACAGCGACGCGAGGCCGCCGGTTATCCTCGCAGTACTGTCGAACCGCAGGTTGTGTGGCCCATCCGCGTTGCCCGTGGGCTTCAGATCGAGCCGTCTTGCCGAATAAGCCGAGAGAAAATAGCCTTCGAGCATGCCGTCGCGTACGACGTGGCGCTCGCTTCCGGCGACTCCCTCGCTGTCGAACGGTTGCGAGCGCAAGCCATCCTGCAGAAAAGGCTGTTCGACGATCGATAGATGGGCGGCCGCTATGCGAGTGCCCAGCCTGCGTTCCAGAAAAGACATCCGGCGATATAAGGCTGTGCCAGCGGCAGCGCGCGCGAAGGCCGAGAGCAAGCTGCCGGCAACCGTACTGTCGAACACGACCGGACATTTTCGGCTCGAGATCGTCTTTCCTCCGAGTCGCGAGATACTCCGCAGGGCGGCTTCTCTGCCGATCGGCGCGAAGTCGCCGAATTTCAGCGGGTTGCGGTGCGTCAGCGACCAGCTGGCGCGTTGTTTGCCGTGTTCGTCAACGGCCAGGAAAGTCGCACTGGCGGAGTGCGTCGACTGTATATACCCGTCCGAAAAGTCGCGCGTGGTCGCGATCCAGGTCTGCGACACGTTGCTGCGAATCGCAACGCCTTCGGATTGCAGGGTGTGGGTCGAAGCATCGAACCCGGCGCGTTCGATATCGAGAGCATGCTGGACGAGCACATCCGTGGGTACATGCCATGGATAGGCCAGATGCAGATCCAGGATCGCGCTTGCTGCACGGTTTCCTTCAGGAACTTGAGAACATGGGTCTGCGGCGGCATGCCGAGCACCGGCGCATGCCGCCTTTACCATTGCAGCGAGCCCGGCGGCGGAGAGATCGGCCGATGAGGCACGCCCTTCCTGATGACCCAGCCATGTCACGACGGAGATGCGCCGGGCCGAATGCGTGGTGCGTTCGGTGACCTGCGCATCGCGCACGCCAATCGATCGACCCGTGTGCTCGACCACGTTGACACTGGCATCCGTGGCGCCATGCCGACGAGACAATTGAATCACGTCTTCGCAGAGCGCCGCGAGCTGGGCGCCGGAAAACTCCAGGCCAAAGTCCGCGTCTGCCAGCCCGGCTTGCCCGTTGCTCACGGTGTTGTGTGTGTACAAAGTCACTTGCTCGCTCCGGCGGGTTGCGCAACTGGATCGGTCACGAAGTCGAGCTTTGTCAGCCCGCCTGTCTGCGCCGCTGCCAGTACGTGCGCCACGCGGTCATAGGCGACTCGCCGGTCTGCGTAGATGCGCACGGTCGGCTGCGTCGCGGCAGAAGCCGCCTGAGCCACGTCTGCGTTCAGTTGCGCATCGTCGACCGGAACCCTGTTCCAGGAAATCGTGCCCGACGCATCGACCGAGATATCGACGTTTTGCTCGTGCGATATGTCGTGAGTCGTGGCGACCTGTGGCAGATCTACCTTGATGGCGCGATTCATGGCCGGCAGCGTCACGATGAAGATGATGAGCAGGACCAGCATGACGTCGATTAACGGTGTCATGTTGATATCGTTCATCATGCCTTCGTCTGGACCGTCCTCCAGAAACATGGACATGCGTATGCTCCGCTCGGTTGTCTGTTGGAAAATCAGCGTGCACCGGCGTGTCCGCCGGCTAGCGCGACTCGCGGCGCACCTGTTTGCTGTCGGGTCGGGTCGGTTGTCTTGTTGTTTGTCTTGCCGCCCGTGACGTAATAGCTGTGCAACTCGTGCATGAAGCGAACGACCTTATGCACGGCGCTTTTATTGCCGCGCGCTACGGCGTTATAGCCAAGGACGGCGGGAATCGCGACAAACAGACCGAAGGCCGTCATGATCAACGACTCGCCGACCGGAGCCGCGACGTGATCGAGGCTTGCCTGCCCGGACATGCCGATTGCCATCAGTGCGTGGTAGATGCCCCAAACAGTGCCGAACAGACCGACAAACGGCGCCGTGCTGCCAATGGACGCAAGAATCGCGGTGCCGCGCTGCACGCGCGCGACATAATCGTCCAGCGCAATCTTCAGGCAGCGTGCGACCCATTCGTTACGGTTGAGATTGCCGATCAGCAGTTGCTGTTCGTCGAACAGTTGTTCGCTCGCCTCGCGCCCGGCGAGCGCGAGTTCGCGGTAGGGATTCTCAGTGTGCGAATCCAGTAACATGATGCCTTCGTCGTAGCTGGCGGCCGTCCAGAACTTGCGCTGCGCAACGAGGCTTTGACCGCGCAAACGGGAGAGTCCGAATCCCTTGGCAAATATCACCGCCCAGGACAGCACTGACATGGTTGTCAGCACGATGACGATGGCCCGGGTGACAAAGTCGCCGCCGAGCCAGACGTTACTAATTCCGTAGTGTTGCATAGCGAAGCTCCAAAACGTTGTGACAGGTTGCGACGAACGAACAGGTTTTGCTCAGTCGTCGAGATTGAAAGAGACGGGCTGTACTGCGGTGACGGCCATTGCGGTCCCGTTTTGACGATATGGCTGACATGTTCCGCTGGAAATCGCTTGAATGGCGGCGTTATCCAGATCCTCGTAACTGCTGCTCGCCACGACACGGGCATCCGAGAAGCGCCCATCCGTTCCTATCGTGACCCTTACCTGGACGGTGCCTGCTTCCCCGAGCCGCTTTGCTCGAGGCGGATAGGAGGGTGCGGGGATCCGGCACTGCAACTGGTGCAAGGCGGCAGAGTCGATGGCCTTGGGCAAGGCCATCATCTTGCTGTTGTCGCTGGCCGCGGCAGCCGTTGGTGTAGCGGTCGAAACAGCTGCTGGCGGTGTGGCTTGGGCCTGCTGTGCCGCCGGCTGTGCTTCATGCGGCTCGGGTTGCGGATCCGGCTTGTCCTGTTGCGTGACGACGCGCGGCGACTCACGATGTGTGGCGAGCACCGGTTTCGATTTGACCGGACGAGGCACAGGTGGCGCGACCGGCTTCGGCACCTCTGGCGCGACTGGCCTGGCGACCGCAGGAACTGGCGGTGCGGCGACCAGCGACACGCTGATTGACGGCGTGCCGCCGCCGGGCATGTTCGTTAATTCGATAGGTACGGTGTGTGCGGTCAGATAATAGAGCGCAACGAGATGCAATGCGATCGCGATCGCAATTGCGACGGCACTGCGACGCCTCTCATTGCGATTGGCCGCGTCGGTCGAGGACGAATAGTGTGCCGCGACCCGATGGACTGGTTCGACCATGGTGGGCGGCATGAATGAGCGGCCTGCTTGCGGTACGTGGTTCGGCTTTGCCATATTGGAATTCATTTCATGCTCGATTCGGAACTACGCTGCGGTAAAGTCGCGCCGATGCTTTAAAAGGTCTTGCCGACTACGCTCGGATGACCGAGGGAGAGGGCACGGTCCCAGTGTATGAAGCCAATTCGGGAATAGGTTTTTAAACATGGGAGCGATTTCTACCCGTCGCGCAAAAAATTTCCACGATCGGAGCGTATGGACGCCAAGTTTTTACATGGCATAGTCAAGGGGCAAAGCGGTAGACCACTTCATGGTCTCCATTGCGAAAGACGAGCGCACGTCTACCAGTTCGAGACCGGCGATCAACTGCTTGTAGACGCCGTCATAGGTCGAAATATCGGGTACCAGCGCCTTCAGCAGATAGTCGGCGTGACCGCTCAGGCGATACACCTCGACGATTTCGTGAATCTGCTGAATCGTCGCCGAGAAGTGCGCGAGCCATGACGGAGAGTGCTGCGAGATACGGATCTCGATAAAGACGGTCACGCCGAGATTCAGCAGCGAGGGCTCCAGGAGCGCGACGCGGCGGCGGATATACCCTTCTTTCTCGAGGCGCTGGATGCGACGCCAGCATGGCGTCACTGACAAAGGGATGTGGGCAGCCATCTCGGCCACCGATAAGGTGCCATCTTCCTGCAACATCGCGAGCAGGCGTTTGTCGGTCTTGTCTAGCATGCGTGCGTCCCTCAATTGGCGATAGGTACGCATGGCATCGGTCCATCGCATCATGCGATGCGAGCATTGCGCGCCCCGATCACTTTGTGAATCGGGCGTGCGGTTTTTCCAGTACAAACGATAAATTTTTTCCGGCTGCATCGTGCGGACATGCCCGGTGGTTGACCGAGGCATTCGAGGACAGACGGAATCCGGATCGACCTGGCAGCATGTAGGCGTATTGAAAGCAAAATGCATCCGGTGCTGTATTTCCGAAGGTTGCCGCGAACGAACCGTTGTTTTTCACATATCTATCCGTGAAAAAATTGGCTTACGGATATATTTTGAAATGCTATTTTTACTCGCAGGTGCGACTGGAATGGTGTCGTTCGACAGGCGTTTGGGTTCGGGTCTCGGCGGTCTTGCACGGCAGGATATGGACGATGTATGGGAAATGCGCAGCAGGGACAGGGCGAGTTCAGCACGACAGCTAGCGACGCGTCGCGGCTGCTCGGCGAAGAATTTCGGCGTAGTTATGGCTGGCTGAAAGCACGGCTATGGCGAAAGACCGGATGCCAGTTTGTCGCCGAAGACTTGAGCTCGGAGGCGTTCGTTCAACTCGTTTCGATGCAGGACACGCAGACGGTGCGTGAGCCGAGGGCGCTGCTCACGACTATCTCCCAACGGCTTGTGTTCGATTTCTGGCGTCGTCGCGACCTCGAAAATGCTTACCTGCGCGAACTTGCGCACGTACCGGAGCATGCCGTCCAGTCGGAAGAAGAAAAGTATCAGATGTTGCAGATGCTGATTGAGATTGACAGGCGACTCTCCGGGCTGCCCTCTAAAGTGAAGCTCGCATTCATCTACAGCCAGCTTGAGGGAATGACGTACGCGGAGATTGCGACTAAACTCGGCGTGTCCATCAGCATGGTGGGTCAATACATGACGAAGGCATTGACGCATTGTCTTCAAGTGCAATCTTCATGAAGCAGTCAGAGACAACAGATATCGCGCATCGTGCCGCTATCGAGTGGGCCGTGCGCCTGTCTGCCGGGACATCGAGCGACGAAGATTTGCGCCAGTTCGAAAGCTGGCGCGGTGCCGACCCGCTACATCGACGTGCATGGGAAAACGTCGAGCAACAGCTACATCTTTTCGCCACCGTGCGAGAACGCGGTGGCGCGGTGGCGCGTAAGGTGCTGACGGCGCCCAACGAGTCACGCCGCAAATTGCTGCAAGGCTCGTTGGGCGCGATAGTCACTATCGGATTCGCCGCTTACCTCGTCAGGCAGACTGGCCTGCTCGATTCGCTTGATCCTGATTTCGCGACAGGCATCGGCCGCCGGCAACATGTCGCGCTGGCTGACGGGTCGACGATGATGCTGGACGCCCACTCCGCCGTTGATGTCAATTCCAGCTCGACCGAGCGGGCAGTCAGACTGCTGCGCGGTCAGCTGTTTGTGCAGGTGGCGCAGGATGTTGATCGCCCATTGGTCGTCTATACGCGCGATGGATCTGCCTGTGCATTGGGTACGGCGTTTTGTGTACGCCTGTCTGACGCTGGAAGCACCGTTGCCGTCACGCATTCGAAAGTACGCGTGCAATCGGCGTCGGGCGATTCCCTGATTGTCCGCGAAGGTTCAGTCGCGCGGATGCGGCGCGAGTCCGTGTGCCTGCTCGATACCGTCCAGGCCGATGCGGAAATCACCTGGACCAATGGTTATGTAACGGCCGTGAATCGGCCGCTGAGTGAAGTCATCGGCGCGCTCAAGCCGTATTTTCGAGGGCTGATCCTGCTGTCGGACGACGCAGCCGCGTTGAAAGTGAGCGGACTATTCCTGCTGGATGACGCTAATGCTGCCATCAGGCAGATCGCTCAAACGCTTCCCGTGACGGTGACCTATCACACCGACTATCTGATCCGGATCGCTGCCGGCTGAACCCTATCCGCCTTGTGAGATGGACCTCTTTTGTCGCCCGCTTAAGCGGGCGATGACACATGTGGCGGATGCGTTTTCCGTAGAGGCTTCGTTTCTGCAATTATTTTCCCATACCGACTGATATGCCTGCGAAGATTGGAAACATTTTTTCTATATGGACTCGTAGACTCACTGCGATGGAGCGCGGTTTCGATGTTGGCGGCATTCGCCTGATGGCGAGCCGCGCGGTCATATGGCGGGCCTTGTCCGGTTGAGGGCGTTTGTCCTATGGAGACGACAGCATGTTGTTCCTGATACACGCGGCCTGCGGCTTTTGGTGTGGCGTTCTGGCCATGCATTTACTGAGGATCGGTGGTGATTTGCGTAGAGGGCTTGCACGGGAATCGTCTGAAAAATATCCCGGCATGGCAATGGTACCGACTGACGCCGCCCGGCGCGGTTCGATCGTTTCGGAACCGTACACTTCATTTTTTATATTTCGCTTCAGCGACCAGAAGGCAGATATCCGGGATGGCAGGTCAGAATTTATTTACGCAGAACACGCCGCCGTTACCGAGTGAGCCGTTTCGCTTCATTCTTCATTTCGTATGGCGTTTCCGCATCTGGTACACGATTATCGTGCTGGTTGAAATTGGTGCGGCCGCGACGTCCATTCTGATTCCTTATGCAATTGGAACGATTGTGAAGACGGTCTCTCATGTGCTCACGCCGCTCGGCGCACACGCGACGCAGGATCTGTTCTCGCAGATCCTGCATGGCCCTCTTGCATTGTTCTGCGCACTCGCGTTTGGTGAGGTCGTGTTCGCGCGTGTCGGCGGCGCCTGCCAGATATGGGTGGGCCCGCGTTTACGCGCAGCGGTGGCTAGCGATATGTACGCGTATCTTCAGAACCATTCGCACCGTTTCTTCAGCAATCATTTTGCGGGATCGCTTGCACATCGGATCTCGGAAACGAGCATGGGCGTGAGCCAGACGCTGTGGGCGGTGCTGTTTGATTTCCTGCCGATTTTCGTGACCCTGAGTGTGTCGACCGTGTTGCTGTATCACACCTCGATCGCCCTCGCGGTCCTGATGCTGGGCTGGTCGATCGTATTCGTCGCGATTTCCTATTTCCTCGCGAAGCGTTGCCAGCCTTATGCACGGAAAAGCGCGGCGGCACGCAGCGAAACCAATGGCAAGATTGTCGATGTGGTATCGAATCTCGCGAGCGTGCGACTGTTCTCACGCTTCACGTACGAAATCTCGTATCTTGGCCGTTTCCTTGATCGCGAGATGCGGATTTCCCATGCGAGCGGCTGGCGTATGGAACTGGTGCGCTGGTTCCAGTTTCTGGCGGCAATGCTGCTGAAGATCGCCACACTTTATTTCTCCGTGACGCTGTGGCGCGACGGTCATATCGGGGTTGGCGGATTCGTGACGGCGACCAGTCTGTCGCTGCTCGTGATCAGTGACACGCGCAATCTGAGCCGCCGCTTCCTGGAATTTTTCGAGTTTGCTGGCAACGTCGAAAACGGTGTGCGGACTATTGTCCGGCCGATCGAAGTCACGGACAGGCTTGATGCCAAGGCGGCTGTCATCAAAGAGGGCAGGGTCGTTCTGCGCGACGTGAGTTTCGGCTACAAGCCGGAAAGGCCGATCTTCCAGCATTTGAACCTGACTATCGAGGCAGGTCAGCGAGTGGGTTTGGTGGGATTCTCTGGTTCAGGAAAATCGACGCTGATCAATCTTATCCTGCGTCTGTACGACCTGCAGTCCGGCAGAATCGAGATCGATGGACAGGATATCCGCCACGTCACACAGGACTCCTTACGTGAGCAGATCGGACTGATTCCGCAGGACCCGGGCTTGTTTCACCGGAGTCTGGCCGAGAACATCGGCTACGGCGATATCGAGGCATCGGATGCTGTCATTCGGGATGCCGCGCGGCGCTCGCATGCCGACGGTTTCATCCAGTCGCTGGACCAGAACTACGATTCGTTGGTCGGCGAGCGGGGCGTGACCCTGTCGGGGGGCCAGCGCCAGCGTATCGCGATTGCGCGCGTGATCGCCAAGAATGCGCCGATCCTGATCCTTGACGAAGCCACTTCGAGCCTCGATTCGGTGACCGAGCGTGCGATCCAGGAAACCATCGACGACCTGTCCGGGGCGCGTACCGTGATCGTCATCGCGCACCGTCTGTCCACGATCGCACATCTTGATCGCATCCTGGTGTTCGACAACGGGCGCATCGTCGAGGACGGCAGCCATGCGACGCTGCTGAAACGCGATGGCGTGTATTCGCGGTTGTGGACCGCTCAGTACGGTGGTGAAGCGCCACAAGATCCGGTACTCGACGGGCAAGCGGCAGATCCCGCGCATCAACCGGCAACCCAGTCGGCCTGATCTGTCGGCATCTTTTGTTCTCGTATGACGTAGTGTGTCGGCGACCATCCGACATGGCGAGTATGTGTGTGAGGTGTGGAGATTCGCGGGAGGTCGCGGCCGGGCCCTGATTGATCGGCGGCATTCGATGTATATCTGCCTACTTTGTCCGAAGGGTGTGCGGTGGGAGTCATTCTGGCCGAATCGTCTAACGCTGATGATCGATGGTTGGCGAAGAGCATCGCCGATTTTGTGCGACGAATGCCTGTGGTGACGGCTATGCATCGAGCGATAGTGGTAGTTGCCGCGAAGCCTATGAATTTGCCAGGGCCTGTCATAAATTTTGTGTGTAAGGCATAACATGTAGCTCAAGGAGCATGTATGCCACGCAAACCGAAGACGGCCACCGAGGCCCAGACGGCGTTGCCGTCGATTCCGAAGGAATTGATTGACCAGTTCGTGAAGGGGCCGATGACGGCCGAGGCGGTGCACGCCGCTTCAGCCGCGTTCAAGAAGGCACTGATCGAGCGCGCACTGGGTGCCGAACTCGGACACCATCTGGGCTATCCGGCCGGCGCCGTGCGGCCCGAAGATGCGACCAACCAGCGCAACGGCAAGAGCGGCAAGACGGTGCTGACCGACGACGGTCCGCTACGCCTGGAGATACCGCGCGACCGCGACGGCAGCTTTGCCCCGATCCTGATTCCGAAGCACGAGCGGCGTTTTACGGGCTTTGACGACAAGATCATCGCGATGTACGCGCGCGGCATGACGGTGCGCGAGATCCAGGGGTTTCTGGTCGAGCAGTACGGTACGGAAGTGTCACCGGAATTCATCAGCTCGGTGACCGATGCGGTGATGGACGAGGTGGGTGCCTGGCAGGCACGCCCGCTCGAGCCGATGTACCCGGTGGTGTTCTTCGACGCACTGCGCGTGAAGATCCGCGAGGAAGGACTGGTGCGCAACAAGGCGATCTATCTGGCGCTGGGCATCCTGCCTGACGGCACACGGGACATCCTGGGGCTGTGGATCGAGAATACGGAAGGCGCGAAGTTCTGGATGAAGGTGTTCAGCGACCTGAAGGTGCGTGGCGTGCAGGACATCCTGATCGCGGTCACCGATGGACTGAAGGGCATGCCTGAAGCGCTGGGTGCGGTGTTTCCAGCCACCACCCTGCAGACGTGCATCGTGCACCTGATCCGCAACTCGCTGGACTACGCGAGCTGGAAGGATCGAAGGGGGCTGGCGGCTGCCATCAAACCGATCTACACAGCTGCAGGGGCTGAAGCCGCACAAGCCGAACTGGACGCGTTCGAACAGGGCGAATGGGGTAAGCGATTCCCGACGGTAGTAGCCGCCTGGCGTCGGGCCTGGGATCGCGTGATTCCCTTCTTTGCGTTTCCGCCTGCGGTGCGCAAAGTGATTTACACCACGGATGAAATCGACAAGCCCCTGCTTGATATTTTTATGAGGTCGGCGTTCCCGGCCACACCAGTGGTACCTCGCGTTTGTTGGGACGCGTCTGCTTCCATCGTGAGAACAGGCGTTGATAGGTGCGCTCGGCCTGCTCGGCTATGGCCCGTTCCTGGTCGCGTACGCTCTTCAGGCTGTAAGCGGCAGCCGATCCTTTGCGCGAGCCGTGTTGTGCCGGCATGCCGGACTGCAACTCCAGGGCGCGCAGCTTGTGTGCGGTCAGGGCTGGACGATCCCAGGCGAACGGCTCATTGCGCGTGAGCACGTACCACACGATGACCGCCAGTTTGCGTGCCGTCGCGACAATGGCGACCTGCTGGCCGCGACGGTCGCGTACGCGCAGGAAGAAAGCGCGCAGAGGGCCGGGCGCCTGTGCTGCGCCCCAGGCTGCCTCGACGAGCAATCCTCGCGCGTACGAACGTCCCCGCTTGGTGATGTGACCGTGCCTGGCGGGCGTTGGGCCCGACTGATAGACCGACGGGTTCAGCCCGAAGTAGCTCACCAGCTTCTCCGGATTGGGAAACCGTTCAACGGCGCGGATTGCCGACAGCAGGCCGATTGCCACAGTGGCATTGACGCCGGTGATGGTCAGCAGCCTGCGCAACCGCTCGTCGCCGATACTGGCTTGCGCCAGGGCCTTGTCGACCTCGTGCAGATCCTCCCCAAGACGGTCCAGCTCCCGCAAGCGTTGCTCGACGCCCAGACGCTCGTCCATCGGCAGCGGTTGGGCCGTGAGCCATACGCGTCCCTTCCTGCCGAACAGATCAGTAGCGGGGCACCGCTCGATCAGATGCGCAGCCAGCACCGCATGAACTTCGTTCTTCAGCCTCGTGCGTTGCCGCACGAGTTGTGACCGGCGCGAGACCTGTCGGCGTAGCGCCAGGGTGCTCTCGTCGGGCATCCAGACTTCCGGCAGGAAATGGCTTGCGTACAGTTGGGCCAGCACTGCCGCATCAATCTTGTCCGTCTTGACGCGTGCCTCGGCGATGAGCCGTACCAGCAGTGGATTCGCAATTGCGACACGCGCGACGCGAGGGCGCAGTACGTTGACGATGGCGGCGGTATTGCCCGTCGCTTCGAGCACCACATGATCGGTGCTGCGCAGGCTTGCGGCAAAGCGCTCCAGTTCGTCGCGTCTGAGCCCGGCACGGCCACCAGCATGCAGCACGCCGTCCTCCAGATACGCGATCTCGGCCACGGAGCGCGAAACATCCAGTCCTACGATTCGCATAACCGTTCTCCCATTCAGATGAATGTTGGGAGCCGGTGGGACAGCACGACAACTACGGATTCGCGCTCGCAGCGCAACCGGGCGGGTCGCAGGGGCGGCCAACTACTAACACGAGCTCGCGGCTCATCGTATAACAACGGCCTGCCCACCCGAAGTGCTCCCCGGTGCCCCTTGTCCCGGATGGTCACACCATACGCCAGAAATGCACGGCGCGGGACCGTGAGGCACCGGCTATATCATGCCGGTTACGAATGCCATTGAAAGTGTAAATGCCCAGCTGCGCAAGATCGTCAAGACACGTGGCCACTTCCCGACGGACGAGGCCGCGACCAAATTGCTGTGGCTGGCGTTACGTAATATCACGGCTGACTGGAGCCGGGCGGCTCACGACTGGAAGGCCGCGATGAACCAGTTCGCGATCCTCTACGAGGATCGCTTCACCAGGATTCATTTGTAGAATGCAATTGACGACCTGCCAGACGGCAGGCTTTTATCTGCCTTGCACACAAAAATTCAGACACTCCCATTTGCCAGGCGCAACGCGACTAGAACTTCAGCCGTCTCAGAAAAGTATTCCTGACACGCGCCGGAATTGAGCATTGAGCCATCAGGCTCCAAGTCTCGCCTTCACAAGCAGACCAAGCGCGACGCACACGAGCGCTGATCCAAACACGATCTGTACGTGGCGAGCGGAGAGAGAGCGTGATGCGCAACGCCCGCCTGCCATCCCAAGCGCCGTCGTCGCGCTAAACCATAGCGTCAACTCAAACGGTGTCCGCGCTCCGGCGGCCAGCGCGACAAGCATCCCGCAGGTGCCCACAAGCGCAATTACCATGAGCGACGTCGCAACAATACCGTGCATCGACACGTCGGTGAATTTGCGGAGCATGGGAACAATCACAAAGCCCCCTCCGACACCGAGCAGTCCGGTCAGCAAACCTGTTACCGCACCCGTCGATGCGAGCGCCAGACCTACCCGCCAGGACCATACCAATCTCCCAGTCTCTGGATTGACCCGGCCCACCCACAATGACGAGGTGCGCGCTACACCGCGCTTTGCACCCAATGCTTGCCGCAACAATCGACCCGCGACGACAAGCATCGTCAGAGCGAATAGCGTGAGCAATACCCGTTGCGGCAGAATATGCGCGAGCTTCACGCCAAGCGACGTGAGCGGCACGCCGGCCACTGCCATCAGAAGAGCCGCGCGATAGCGGACCAGTCCCTGGCGAAACCCTTCCAGTGCTCCAATTGCCGCGCTGCCCGCAACCGCGATAAGTGCCACCGGTGTCGCTTGCTGCATGGGCAACCCCATGCCGATGACAAGGACCGGGACAGCGAGAATACCGCCTCCTGCACCGGTCAATCCAAGTACTGCGCCGACTAAGCTGCCGAGTATCAAGGAGATCAGCATAGGTTATTCAAGCGTCGTAACCGTTCAGATCGCGTCGAGCGGAATCTTCAGATAGCGCACGCCATTGCCTTCGGGGTCGGGTAAATGTCCCGCGCAGATATTGACCTGCACCGACGGCAACATCAGCACCGGCATGTCGAGGGTCGCGTCGCGCGCGCTGCGCATCGCAACGAAACCGTCTTCGGTAACGCCATCGCGTACATGCACGTTCGCGAGTCTCTGCTCGGCGACCGTGCTCATGTATGCCACGTCGCGCCCGCCAGGCTGGTAGTCGTGGCATGTGTAGAGGCGTGTGTCGGGCGGGAGGTCTAGTACTCGCATAATTGATCTGTACAGTGCACGTGCGTCTCCACCTGG
Organism: Paraburkholderia sp. BCC1885; assembly: GCF_900996235.1. Lineage (GTDB taxonomy): Bacteria > Pseudomonadota > Gammaproteobacteria > Burkholderiales > Burkholderiaceae > Paraburkholderia. Next base: position 30,102 of record NZ_CAAJGM010000208.1, on the reverse strand, counting down.
AAAATCGCAGCGCGCTGTACCGTAATCAGGCATGAATAGCGTGTCGCCAACAAATGCCACGCGTTCATCACCATCGTCACCGACATAAGTCATACAGGCAGGGGTATGGCCTGGCGTATCGAGGGCGCGAATCGACAAGGTGCCAAGAGGCAAGGTATCGCCGTCATCGAGCAACCGGTCGAACGGACAACTGCTGGTAAAAATCCCGTGCCCGATGTTGAACATCCCGCCAAAGACGTCCTGCACGCGCCGTACCCGGGCGCCGATCGCAATCGAGCCACCCACGCGCGACTTCAGATACTGCGCCGCCGAAAGATGGTCCGCATGGACATGCGTTTCCAGCAACCAGCGTGCGGTCGCGCCTAGCTCGGTCACACGCATGATCAGGCGGTCCGCGCTTTCGGTACGCGTTCGTCCCGACTTCGGATCGTAGTCGAGTACGCTGTCGATCAGTGCGCAGTCGCGGCTCGCCGTATCGAGCAGGATGTAGCTGACGGTGCTGGTTGCCGGGTCGAAAAAACCTTCAACCAACATGCTTGATGCCGTGCTCATTGGACGCCTTCGATCTGGATTTGACTGCCCGGTCGTCATTTCCGCCGTGGTTCCGACATGTTCCAGAGCATTCCGGACCGGGTTCCCGTGCTGCAATAGGCCAGCACAGGCGCGGGCAAACTCTCGATGTACCCCGCAAACGAGGCGAGATCGTCCTCGCCGATCTTGCCACTCACAACCGGGAGATAGCGCGCCTCGATGCCGAGCCGGCCAGCGGCTTCTGCAATATCGGAAAACGTCGGCTGCCCCGGCTCTTCGCCATCCGGCCGGTTGCAGATAATGGTCCTGAAACCCTGATTGCGTACAGCCTGGAGATCGTCGAGCGTCAATTGAGGTGCGATCGCAAATTCGGGAGAGATCCTTGTGCCGACGGCCTTCGAACGGCAGGTCTCCACAGCGTGCCGAAAACATTCGATTGCGTAGTCGACGTTCTCCCGGGCGGTATAACGGCCAAAACTCAGACGGACGGTACGGCCGGCGGCATTGGCATCGAGGCCGATCGAGGTCAGGACATGGGAAGGCTTGCCCGCGGCCGAGTTACATGCCGAAGTCGACGACACCGCCAGTTTCTCGCCAAGCATGGTCGTCTGGAAACCGGGCAAATTAACGGTCAGGCTCAGCGTGTGGGGAATGCGGCGCGCAAGGCGCGCATTCTGCGTGATATCCCCAAGCGCCAGTACGGCATCCAGCAGGTACTCGCTCAGTCCCGCAATCCGTTCGTTGTCGCTGGCCATTTTTTCCGCAGCCAGCTCGCACGCCACGCCCATGCCGACGATCTGGTGCGTCGCAAGCGTGCCCGACCGCAGGCCGAGCTCATGACCGCCGCCATGCATCTGCGGTGCAATTCGTTCGGCGACCTCGCGGCTGACGTACAAGGCGCCGATGCCTTTCGGTCCGTACAGCTTGTGCGCGGACATGGACATCAAATCGATGCCGAGCGCCTTGACATTGATCGGCGTCTTGCCGAGTGCCTGCGCGGCGTCGACGTGCAGCAGCGCGCCTGCTGCGTGAACGATGGGGGCGATGGTGGCAATGTCGGTCAGCGTGCCGATCTCGTTATTGACGAGCATCAGGGACACCAGACCTGTTTGCGGCCCGATCGCCTGCGCGACCGCCTCGGCGGTAATTTCACCTCCGTCCGCCGGATGAAGGTACGTGACGGTCATACCGCGCTTCTCGAGGCTGGCCATCGTATCGAGAATCGCCTTGTGCTCGATCTGACTCGTGACCAGATGCCGGCGCGCCGTGGCCATGTCGGCATAACCTTTCAGCGTCAGGTTGTTCGACTCGGTCGCACCGGATGTCCAGACGATTTCCTGCACGTCTGCGCCGATCAGATCGGCAACCTGCTGTCGCGCGTGCTCGACCTTGTCGCGTGCGGCAATACCCGCGGCATGCGAACTCGAAGCGGGATTGCCAAACACGCCATCGGCGCCCAGACAGTCGAACATCGACTCGATGACCCGTGGGTCGGCCGGGGTGGTTGCGGCGTAGTCGAAGTAATGCAGGTCGCTATGTTCGCTCATGCTCTCGATTGAAGTCATTTGATGCTGCAAGACTATCGTCAAGGCCGGGGAATTTGCTTCCAAAAAATACTGGGATGAGGGACATCATTGAAAATATTTTCTAACTTTCTGGCGATATGGGCAAACGTGATGCCCAACTGCTTGCGCTGCTTCAGGACGACGCGACGATCGGGCTTAATGATCTGGCGAAAATCGTCAGCCTGTCGCCGATACCTTGCTGGCGTCAGTTGCAGAAGCTGCAGGAGGGTGGAGTCATTTATCGGCAGGTCGTGCTTTGCGATCTGACCAAGCTCAATCTTGGGCTGACCGCATTTGTTACGGTGCGCTCGAATTAGCATGGCGACGCATGGACTACTCGGTTCGTCGCGGCGGTACGCGAGATTCCCGAATCTGGGCTGCTGCCGATCCAGCGTCCGTAATTGACTCCTTTGTCCGTAATCGACGCTTTCAAGATGCTTGATTGGTCGCGCACGATGGTTGACACATAAAGGTCGCCGCCCTATATGTGTATATTTAATTCATACCAATTGTCATGTAGAGATGCACATAGTGATTTTGCGTCACAGTCATTTCCTTTCAACATGACCAATCGAGCATCACCACGGGGTACATGCGGATCTTTCTCTGGTCGCTGTCCTGCATCGCGCCACAAGCCGGGAGCAGGCCGACCGAGAAGTCCGTGCAACGCTGCACGGCAGATCATGAGAGATGTATCGTGGAAGACGTCAACAACCAAAATGAGTCTTGGGCCATCCTGAGCGTTTCATCAGAGCCCACATCTGATAGCGGATCGCAGCTTCGCGCACGACAGGCGGAGAGTGAGGTCCGTCGACTCTCTGAGCGGTTGAAGGTACGTGAGCAGCAGATCGCGCACCTTCGTAACACGCTGATCGATACTGCATCGCTTTATCAGGCGGTCAAGGAAAAGCTCGAGCTGGAACTGGAATCCAGGAACGCCAACCAGGATGCGATGACATCACATGTCGGTGTCGTCACTGCTTCCTCAAGTTCCCCGAACGCGGTGGTCATTACGTTGCCGTATCTGACGCGTGAGCTCCGGGTGCTCATCGAGGCAATGAATACCTACTACGCGGATTTTGACGAACGGCATCCGCCGAAGTCGACTGAAGTTGCGCGCGCGATCGATCGCAGGCTGAACTACCGCGAGCAGCCCGGGCATGAGCCATCGCGTACCGGGCAGACGTACGCCGCCGCCATCCGGCCGGAGAAACTCCGAGATGCGGACCGGCGGCATCACCATGACCGGAATCCGGACGATACCGCCTGACGGTATCTCCTGACGGTGCCTCTGACGGAATGGCGGGTTTGCCTGCCGGGATTCGCTTTGCTTGAATTCCTGCTGTATCGAGTCGGCCACGGCAGGAGCGGACATGGACGAGCGGCAGAGAAGCGAGCAGGCAATCCTGCGTCGAGGTGAGGTGGAGCGGGAAACGGGTCTGTCTCGATCCAGCATCTCCAAGCGTATGCGCGTGGGGCGATTTCCGCGGTCTGTGTCGCTAGGCGGGCGTAGCGTTGGATGGCGGCTCAAGGACATCAAGGTCTTTCTGGCCGATCCCGCCAGATACCGCGCAGAAAAGATGGTAAGTGACCCCGGCCCGGAAGAAGACGGCCATGCCGACGAATGATCGCAAGCCGGCATTCGATGCCCGACTGTGGAACTGGGGGAACGCTGGCCGAGGGCCGTACGACCCTGCGGATGCCCTGATCGTAACGCAGGCATGGGAGCGGCTGTTACCTCGGCATCGGGAGATGCTCAGGATGGTCTATTTGTGGCGCGTGAGTCGTGAGGTCGTGTGCCGCCGGCTACGCATACCCCGACGCCCGGCGAGTCTGTACGAACTGGAACTGTCTGGGGCGCGTCGCGTGCTGGCCAGGGAGCTGGATATCAAGGAGTTGAAGGGCAGCTGCGAGGAAGGCCAGGACGAGCGGGAGTAGGGCAATCGCAGAACCGGATGTCGTGTGGAGTTGATTCAGGTTCAACCCATTCAAAAAGCAGGCTGCAGTCTTCGTTCGTGATCAGCGCAGCCTGTTCGGCGAACACGGCGAGGGCATTGGATGCTTGTGCGGGAATCGATGCCTCCCTGGCGATGTCGACTTGAACAGGCCGACGCGGGTCTGACCGTGAGTCCGGCGTTCCGGTACATGGTCAATCCGGGGACACGTAGCATGCGGATAAAAAAATTCAGGAACACGGTGGACCGCAGTGGAACACGGTGGACATCAGGTTCTCCTGCGACCGGCCAGACCCTCTTGCATGAGGCTCCGTTGCTGCCTACAGTGAAGTCGACAATCTGATCCGGTCGACGTGCGATGCACGACCGAGTACGCGTTAGCGGCCCCGCAGTATCGATGTCTGTGCGACGACGTGGTGTGCCGTGACGCAATCGCAAAAGCCTGCATTCGCAGGCTTTGCGCTTTCTGGTGCAATGATCCCCCGTTGAGCCTGCGGTCAACCCCTCCGGCGCCGCGGGTTCTTTTTTATCGCAGGTCCATCGATAGCAGCGGGTGTTGCTTAGGACGATGGACCATGAAGTCACTTCTGATCGTTTCTGCGAAGGGTGGCACCGGCAGGACCATGCTGACCTGCCAGTTCGCCCATTACCTGCGACGTGTGTCGCGCAAGCGGGTGCTGGTGCTCGATCTTGCCGAGCCTGCCTGCAGCGCACAACTGCTGGGCCGGGGCGGTCAGGCTGACGTCGCGGGCGATGCCCAGGCAATGGATCGGCGCCGTCCGGGTGCGACGGAACGCACCGGCAGCATTCAGGTGCCGTGTGCCGGCGAAATCGCGGGCCTGGTTTCGTGCGACGACCCGGTCCGGGCGCGCTATTACGCGAATCTGCGTCACCTCCTCGCGATCGCATCGCCCTGGTCCGATGTGTGCCTGATCGACTGTCCGGTGTTGCCTGACCTGCGTGCCGTGTGCGCAGCGGCGCTGGTCGATGCAGTGGTCAGCCCGGTCGTGCTTTCGCCGGAATGCATCGACAGCGTGGCGGAACTGATCAACGGCACCTACGGCATCCGTAATATCCGCGCGCGGCTCAATTCGCAACTGCGCCTGATCGGACTGCTGCCGGTCATGGTTCAGTCCACGCCGCTGCAGCAGGCACAGGGCAGGTGGCTTCAGGCGAGGTTGAGTGGCTGGCTGATTCCTGACCCACGCGACAGGCACGGCTATCTGCACCTTCCGCAACGTGAGGTCATTGCGCGGGCACAGGGGCTGGGTGTGTCGGTCACGATGTACCTGCTGCACCTGACCGAAAGCCTGATCGATGGCCGGCGCTTCGTCTACGTGATGACCGAATTCTGGAAGCGCCTGGGTGACCCGGTGTTTTCCGACTTCGCGAACAACAAACAGAAGACGATCCGCAAGCAGAATGGCCTGGGCATCTTCGATACGCAGTCGCCGGCCGACGTATTGCGCAGCGACATCGCGCGCGCATTGATCGAGCAGACCGCGACGTTCTTCTTCCTGCCGAACCCGCGTGCCGATTACGACGACTACGTGTATGGCTTCAAGTTGACCGAGGCTGAATTCAATATTGTCCGTACCCTGGGTGAGAACAGCCGCCTGTTCCTCGTCAAGCAGGGCCATCACTCAGCGATTGGCAGGCTGGACCTCGCGGGACTGGGCGACGTGCTCGACGTGCTGTCGGGGACGACGGACAACGTCGAGCTGCTCGACGGGATCCGTGCCGAGGTTGGCGATGATCCTGCAGCATGGCTGCCGGTGTTTCATGAGCGACTGACGAAGCGTCGCGCGGGCTCAGGCGCGTTGAACGCGCTGCCCTCGCGTACTCCGCGTACGTCGGGAAGGGGGCGCGATGAGCGGCCTTTTTTCAGCGGTCGGCGGCACGCTCGAGAACGGCATGTTGACCTATGTGACCAGGGTGTCGTCGGCGCTGTCCAGTGCGCTGGTGCCTGTGGTGACGACAGCCGTGACGATCTGGGTCATCGCGTATGGCTTCGCGGTGGTACGCGGCGAGGCTCATGAGTCGGTTCCGGCATTTGCATGGCGCGGCCTGAAGGTTGTCATCATTCTCGCCTTTGCGTTGGGTGCCGGTATCTATCAGTCGCAGGTGGTGACAGTGATCGAGGGGGCAACAACCGGACTCGCGCAGACTATCCAGACGGCGGCCGCGAACGCGGGTGTCGCACTAGCCCCGGCGGGTGCTTCTTCCACTGCGCAGTGGGGCACGACCATCCATCACATCGAGAACTGCGTTCATCTTCTCTACAGCAAGGGGGGCCGCGGTCAGGCCCGGGTGACACCGGCGGATCTCATCGCAAGCACGATGCGTACGCGTCCTGATTGCGTGCTGCTTGCCGAGCTGCGTGGCAGTGAAGCGTATGACTTCCTGAAGCTGCTGACAACGGGGCACTCGGGGTCGATCACGAGCTATCACGCATCGAATGCGTCGATTGCAATCGAGCGTTTCGCGCTGATGGCGAAGGAGCATCCGGAGGCGGCTACCTGGGATGATGTGGCGCTGCGGCGGCTGCTTTCCATGACGATCGACGTGGGCGCGCATATCCGACGTAATTTTACGCTCCCCGGCCGCTGCTCAATTCTTCCTGGTCCTGTTTGGCATGGACCCATGGAGATGGGTTGTTATCGTGTTGTGCTTTGGCGCTGGCACCTAGCATGAAGCCGTGCCATGCAGAAGCCCGCTTAACCGGCACCGACAGGGTAACAGGCGCAGTGACGACCGGTTACGAGCTGCTTCGATCGAGGATCTGAAGCAACACTCCGAGTGTTACGAGGCCGCCGAAGAGTGCACATCTTGCCGTCATGGCGAGGCGGCCGAAATAAATGTCGCTGGCCATCGTGAACAGCCATGCGACACTGCCGATCGCGATGGCCGAATAGGCCGGCAACAGGCCGAATGCAACGCCCTCCGGAATAGTTCCGGCGAACCAGAGCATGGGGACGGCGAGTAGAAGCCATCGTATCTTTGGTGTCGAGGATTTCCAGGTAATCGTCCGTTTTGGTGGACGAGCCCAGAAGTAGAGGTTCAGCGCTGCCGTGAACGCAGTCATGTACAGCGCCGTCGCCAGAAGGAGCGATCCTGATCTTTGCAGCCAGAAACGATAGAGCGGATCCTTGATTGCCACCAGGATGACGAATGCGGTAGCAAGCGCGACGACGGTTCTGGCCGATTCAATGTATTGACTGGAATCGGTTCTGGCCCGCCCGGGACGAACGAGCGAGGCGGCGATCATGAATCCGAGTCCCGCGATTCCCCACACCGTCGGATTATCTCGGTTGATTACTACCCCACATATCATGAGCAGCGGCAGACCGATCGCGTTGCGCGTGACGCTCGCGACAGCAAGGGAGTGGGAAACGTGCAGATATTGGAAGTACACCCATTGGAACAGCAATGAAGCCGTCAGGTAGCCGTAAAAGGACCATAAGGAAGCCCGGTTGGCGATGATCAACTTGATGTCGGCCGTCTGCCAGGTGGCCGCGAGCAGGCACAACGAAGGCAGCAGTGCGAGCCTCAGCAGGGACGACAACTCGAGTGCGGCCACGCCGTGTTCGCGAAGACGCTTCCCCGCAAGGTCGTAGACGATGAAAATGAATGACTGGAGCACCGCGGAAATGACGCCCAGCGAAGCAGAAAAGAACATCGCGATCTGTCAGTGTATGGACGAACTGGCTGAAAAGGACGTTGATCGTCGGAGCGACTTTGCCCGTCGCTTTTTCCTGGCCGCCAATCAGGCAGTCTTCGTTTGACGGCAAACAGAATAGCATCGATGCAGCAATTTTCGGAGTGTCCTACAGTACGTCTTGGGTCGTCCCAGTGTGACGGGCAAAATCGCAGGGTCATGAACACGGTACGGACAGGCAGATTCGGACATCGTCTTCCGGCGTGAGGCAAGGCTGAATTGAGAATCTGCGTCATCTTGCGATAGAAGAATGGCGCGGAAAATGCGAGGGTAAACAGTGTACAAAGTCGGTTTTATCGGTTCAGGAAATAGCGCGAGGCGTCATGCCACGGCGCTGGCGGAAATCCGTAACGCCCATCTCGCGGGTGTCTGGTCACGAACGGAGAAACACTGCGCGGCATTTGCCGCGGCGCATGGAGTAAAGGCCTATCGCAGCGTGGAGGCGCTCCTGTCGGATCCTGACATCGACGCCATTTTCGTGCTTTCTGCATCGCAGACCCATCTGGAGTATTCCGTGCGGGCGCTTGAAGCGGGAAAGCATGTGCTGGTCGAAAAGCCTGTAGGGCAGGATGCGGATGAAATCCGCAGGCTCATGGAGGTTGCTGCAAGGCGGGGGCGAACCTGCATGCCGTTTCACAACTATATCTATGCCCCCGATGTTGTACGCATGCGGCAGCAGTTTGTGTCCGGGAAGCTGGGGCGGCCCCAGAGCTTCTGGATGCTCAGCCACATGCGGCAGCCGCAATCCATGGCGATTCCGGGCATCGTGCTTGACGACATGATGGTCCATCTTGTCTATTCAAGCCTGTTTTTCTGTGGGACGCCTCAAAAGGTCATGGCGACGGCATCGAACGTGCATTTTGAAAATGGTGTGGACGATCAGGTCGGATTGACGCTGGCTTATGCAAATGGCACGGTAGGTCATCTTTGGGCGTCGTGGGCGACGGAAGATATTGGCCGTGAGCCGTGGAGCCTGTTGATCAAGACATATGGCGCGGAAGGCACGGGCGCGTCGGCATGGGGGAGCGTGCGGCGAGAGGACGATGTTGCGGGCGTGCAGGATTTCGCGTATGAGAACAGCTTTTATCATACACAGCGGTATTTTTTCGACGAATGCCTGGCGAATGATGTACCCCCGCTATCCAGTCTGGAGGACGCCCTGAGTGTTCGCGCCATCATCGAGGCGGCGCATCGGTCGCTCCAGCGGGAAGCCAGAGTGCCGCTTGCCTTCGCACAGCCTGAGTAGTGAGCGGCATCGGGCGGGCCGCACCGTGGAGGCAGGGAAGACAGCATTCAACATTCGTGAGAAGACAGCATGGAAAACAGATTACTTGGCGGTTGTGGTTTCAAGGTTCCGGCATTGAGTTTCGGAACCGGAACATTCGGCGACAACCACTGGGGTAATACCGACGAGTCAGAGGCAAGGCGGCTGCTCGATATCTGCATCGAAGCCGGCGTCACGATGTTCGACAGCGCCGACGTCTACAACGGCGGCCTGTCCGAACGGATTCTTGGCAGCGCGATCGCGGGCCGTCGCGATCAGGTCATCATCTCGACCAAGGGAGCCGACCGTTCCGGTACGGGCCCCAACGATGTCGGGGCGTCCCGTTTCCACCTGATCAGGGCGGTAGAAGCGCAACTCAAACGTCTTGGCACAGACTATATCGACCTGTACCAGCTTCACAATTTCGATGCGCTTACGCCTGTCGAGGAAACGCTCGGGGTACTGGATGACCTGGTCAAGGCTGGAAAGATCCGTTACGTCGGCGTCTCGAACTTCTCCGGCTGGCATCTGGCATCGTCGCTGGCCGTCTCGGAGAAATACGGGTTGCCGCGCTATGTGGCGCATCAGGCTTACTACTCGCTGATCGGAAGGGAATACGAGTGGGAGCTGATGCCGCTGGGTCTGAGGCATCAGGTGTCGGCCATTGTCTGGAGTCCATTGGGCTGGGGGCGTCTGACCGGCAGGATCCGGCGTGGACAGCCCATTCCTGCTGTCAGTCGCCTGCACGAAACCGCGAGGTTTGGGCCGCCGGTTGATGATGAGCTGATGTACCGGGTGATCGACGTTATGGACGCAATCTCTGCCGAAACGGGCAAGACCCTGCCACAGATCGCTCTGAACTGGGTATTGCAGAGGCCGACAGTGGCGAGTGTGATTATCGGCGCGCGTAACGAAGCGCAGTTGAGGGACAACCTCGGTGCGGTGGGCTGGATGCTCACCGATGACCAGAAAAGGCGTCTCGACGAAGCGAGTGCGGTCACGCCGATCTATCCGTACTGGCATCAGCGCGGGACGGCTGAGCGTAATCCATCCCCGGTATGACCAACCGGTTCGGCTATCCGCTTCAAGACCGGGGGAGTGGGTTCGCCAGCACTGGTTGGCGAGCGGCATTTTCCCAGGGAAAGTGAACCGTTTATTTCTGCGGATGTTTTGCCGTATTTGTTCTTCGATGTCGTCTATACCGATGGCGGTCGCGTTGTCAGGGTAAAGGCGGAGTAACGGCACCGACACCGGTGTCGCGGCGCCATCGACGCAGATTTGTCTTCCCGCGTCAGTGGCCGCACTGCACCCTGAATGATTGCATCGTCCTCGAATTTTGAGATACCCAGATACATCGGCGTCTCGCTTTTTGGGTATTCGGATTCGACGGTGGACGTTCGCCGTGCATGCTGCATTGCGAAATCAGGCATCGCAGAAATCTGCGGAACATCCGTTGGTTACCGACCCAGGGTATGTGGAAACATGCACAGAACGAAAATACGACGCGCGGCTTTTAAGCGGTGGGTGCCTGTGAAACACAGGCAATACCGTAGTCTCAGCGACGCTTGATGTCGCGCGGATCAGCGATATCATTGTGGTAAACAGCGCCGATACGTTCGAGTGCCCGCTACGTAGGCAACGCTATCGCAACCGTGCAATCACAAGGCCCGATCAAGGTCATTACAGTTCGCGCGACGGGCTTCGATCGGGTCGCGGCAGAAGATGGTAGCGCATCGGTGGAGAATATTGAGGGGGCAGCAGGCAGCGGTCTTTTGCAGTTCGTCGGCCGCGAAGTCACGAAGTTCGACCGCCCGGAACTCACGAGCGCGTCAATCATCGTTTCTGGTGGTTGCGGTCTGGGCACCGGCGAAAACTACAAGAAGGTGCTGGAGTCGCTGGCGGACAAGTTCGACGCGGCACTCGGCGCCTCGCTCGGGAGTGGACGCGGGCTATGTGTCGAACGATTATCGGGTCCAAGACCGTAGCGCCGCAGTTATACACCGCATCGCGGTGATGCATTTCGGGTGCGATCCAGCATCTGGCCACGAAGGTCATCGTCGCGATTAACAAGGACGAGGAAGCGCAGATCTTCAACGTGGCCGGTTACGGTTTCGTCGGCGATCTGTTGATGGTCGTGGCGGAACTCACGGTAGCACTTTCGAATTGAAGATGGCTCATTCAGGCGCGGCTGGGCGGTCCTAAGGACATACATAACGGATTCAGCCCCCAAGGGCGCGTTGAGGCGCCGTTGCGTTGGCATCGGCCGAAACCGATACCGACGTGCGACGCTCAGCGAAGTCGTGTCGCGTACGGGAGGGCGGAATTCCGTGCTTTGAATGCTCTTATAATTCTCGATCCGAAATGGCGCCCCGGCCACATGTGGCATGCCCATCGAGCCGATCAGACTCCTCGGCGTCTCCCTTCGACCTGCTGCGCATCACTTGTGCCGCCGAGTGCGAGCCAGCCGTAAGCAGCGATCGTCAACCATCTGTACATGTCGGTATCCCAGTGAGGCCGTGCGTGTGATAAGGGGAGGTCTGCAGGGTGGAGCGTGCGCGCTGCTTCGACAATACTAGCTCTCGGCAGCCTGAAGTTCGGCCACGTCGCGTTTGGGCGGTATGCCGAACATCCGCGCGTATTCGCGGCTGAACTGCGAGATGCTTTCATAGCCAACCTGATAGGCCGCGCTCGTCACGTTGGCACCTTCCGCCACCATGAGCCGGCGAGCTTCGAGCAGGCGCAACTGCTTCTGATACTGGATCGGCGTGAGGGACGTCAGCGACTTGAAGTGCTGATAGTAGGCCGAAGGGCTCATTTGCGCCGTCTCGGCCAGTTCCTCGATGCGCACGGAACGGGTGATGTCGTTGTGCAGGCGCGCAATCGTGTCAGCGATTCGCTGGGTATAGCCGTTCGGTGATGCGAGCTTGCAGATCTCGCCGGCATGGTTGCCTGTCAGCAGCCAGTACGACATCTCCCGCATGATCGCCGGGTACAGGATGGGCGTTGCTTGCGGTGTGACCAACAGTTGCACCAGTCGCTCGATGCAGTTGGCCAGTGACCCCTGGATATCCATGACGAAAACTCCGAGGCTGCTGCCCCCGGCGGGTCTGGGCGGCGGGTTGAGCAGCCTGAGGACCTCGCGTAGCACTCCCAGGTCAAACTCCAGAATGATGCCCAGATAAGGTTTGGCTGTGCTGGCGCGGGTAACCCGACCGATCCCCGGCAGTTCCACGCTGACAACCAGCGCCTGCATTTGCCCGTAATCGAACAGCCGGTCGCCAAACAATACCTGCTTCGCTCCCTGTACCGTCAGGCAGAGGGCAGGCTTGTACACCACGTGCCGGGGCAGGTACTCGTTACGCGAACGCATCAGGTAAAGCCCCTCGACGGGCGTGACGACGGCTTCGTCGTCGCCGGTACTGGTGTCGATATAACGGTTCAGCGTATCTGTCAGGCTGGTCGGCATGGCGGTCTCGGGAGCGGGGAGCCGGATGGGATAGTGCAAATGGATTCTATTCCCGGAAATCTGGCTGGTGAGCGCCTGTGGAGTATTAGGCAAAAAATATGCGAATTCCGGCAAGCGATGTTCCGTGGGACTGGCCATACTGCCTATCCATGGAACTCACTAATTCGGAGGATCAGATGTCGGAACAGATTCAGGTCAAGGCAACGGGAAAGGTCGCCATCATCACGGGTAGCAGCCGCGGCCTCGGGCGGGCGACGGCGCTAGCGCTGGCTGCAGCAGGTACGGATTCGATCATTACTTACCATAGCAATCAGGCTCAGGCCGATAGTGTGGTGGCCGAAATCCGTGCACTGGGCCGCAACGCTGCCGCAATCCAGCTCGACGCCGGCAATATCGCGTCGTTCGGAACGTTTGTTACGGAGGTGCAGGATGCGCTGCGGCGCGAATGGTCGCGCGAGCACTTCGACTTTCTCGTGAACAACGCAGGCACCTTTCATCCCGCGCCGATCGGCCAGGTCACCGAGACGGATTTCGACCAGCTTTGCAATATTCACTTCAAGGGCGTGCTGTTCCTGACGCAACAGCTTCTTCCCGTGATTGCGGACGGCGGCCGGGTCGTCAATCTTTCCAGCGGACTGGCCCGCTTCACGGGGCCCGGTAGCGCCGTGTATGCGTCGCTGAAGGGGGCCGTCGAAGTGTTGACGCGCTACATGGCGAAGGAACTCTCCAGTCGCGGAATCACCGTCAACGTGGTTGCGCCGGGCGCGATCGAGACGGATTTCGGCGGTGGCCTTGTCCGGGACAATCCCCAGTTCAACAAGGCTGTGGCCGCAAGTACCGCACTCGGTCGGGCTGGTCTTCCGGAGGACATCGGACCGATGATCGCCGCGCTGCTTTCGGATGCAAATCGCTGGGTGACTGCCCAGCGGATCGAGGTATCGGGGGGCATGTATCTCTGATCGTCGGGATGGGCTGATTCATTGAAACGACCTTGGGTTGACGGGCGGCGCCTCAAGGCTAGTTGACGTCGTCGCCCAGTAAATCCACCGCGTGTCCGAGCGAGTGTGACCGCGCGCGAGTCGTGATGGGCGGGCGATTTAGGGGCGTTGAATCTGCACCTGATGCGGTTGTCCACTGCCAGGGCGTCGGGGTTTCCTGGGTCGCCGTCGATCACCGGAACACCTTTAACCCGCACATGCACGTCGTCCTACGTGGTAAGGAGACCCCGCGACCACATCGCCGAGGGAATGGGCTATTGCGTATCGTAGCTGGCGACCGAATGGCTGGGGCCGCGTACCGAATTGGAGATCCAGCGCGCGATGCAGCGCGACGACGGGCTTGGGTCGCACCGTGCACGCGAGGCCTGCGACGATGACCCGGTGCGCATCGAACGCTTCGCCGAACCTGGCTGCAACGTCAGCGGCAAAAGCCACTCGGTCGCCTGCAACACTTGCAACACATGGCCGCTCGGCTTTGGGATGTCTCCGAAGAACTGACGGGGATGACATTCGGTGCGGATAGTGTGGATCTCTCCAATGTGCACCCGTTTTCCCGACAGGCCGTCTCATGATTCTGCCTGAGACGCATAACGATCAGTAATCCAGACGCCACGCCACAATCACGGCTGACCGTGGCCACAGATTGACTTGGCAGGATGGCAAATGCACCCGGGATTGCGCCAGCGCTCCGGAAAGTCCCTAGAAGGAAAGCAGATAATGACAACACTTGAGAACAAGGTAGCACTAATCACCGGCGCAGCCCGTGGCATTGGACGCGCGATTGCTGAGCGATATGGCTCGCTGGGCGCCAAGGTGGTGGTGAACTATTCGCGCGACGAGAAAAACGCTCTAGACACAGTGGCAGCAATTGAGCGCTCAGGCTCCGCTGCTATTGCAATCCAGGCCGACGTGTCCAAGGTCGCAGATATCGAGCGTCTCTTTGATGCGTCAATCGACCATTTCGGTGTGATCGACATCGTCGTTGCCAACGCCGGCGTCGAGATCGTCGATCAGCCAATCGTGGATTTCACCGAAGAAGATTTCGACAGGCTGTTCGCAATCAACACGAAGGGCGCTTTCTTTACCCTTCAAATGGCGGCCAGACGCATCGTCGACCATGGCCGGATTATCTACATCGGTTCGAGCAGCACTTCGATGCCGGTGCCGGGAACGGGGCTGTATAGCGGCAGCAAGATGGCGGCTCGCCATCTCGTCGAAGTCCTGGCAATGGAGATTGGTCACCGGGGCGTCGCCGTCAACTCGATTATTCCCACGGCAATCGAAGGTGCCGGCGTTTTCACGGATAGCGTGGATCAGAAATTCCGAGACTACGTCGAGTCCTCCCGACCAATGGGCCGCATGGGCCGGGTCGAAGACGTTGCTAACGCTGCCGAATATCTCGCCAGTGATCTGGCAGCCTTTGTAAGTGGCCAACATTTGTTACTCAGTGGCGGAGGGCAGGCTTAAAAGCCGGCAAGCTTTCTACCCGCAATCGCTTTTCCTATCTCTCGTGAACATCGCAGCCAAGGCGTTTCAACCAAAACCGCCTGAGTTCGAATCGCAGAACTTTTTTGGAGAAAAGACATCATGAAATACAACACACTCGGCAACACCGGCCTATTCGTCTCGGAACTCTGCCTTGGCACCATGACCTTCGGCGGACAGGGCATATGGGCCAACATGGGGGCACTTTCGCAAGTCGAGGCACAAGGGCTAATTGGACGCGCGTTAGAGCATGGAATCAACTTCATCGACACGGCAGACATCTACTCCACAGGTGCGGCGGAGGAGATGGTCGGACAATCGCTGAAGAACCTTGGCGTCAAGCGCGAGGATGTGGTCATCGCCACTAAGGTTTACGGGCCTATGGGCGCTGGCCCTAACGACAACGGCAATTCGCGTGCTCACATCCTCGATAGCGTGAAGGGCAGTCTGAAGCGGCTTCAGATCGACCATATCGATCTCTATCAGCTTCACGGTTTCGACACAGCAACGCCGATCGAGGAAAGCCTATCGGCTCTCGATACACTCGTCCGTCAGGGCCTCGTCCGTTATGTAGGTGTCTCCAACTGGGCAGCCTGGCAGATGGCCCGCGCGCTTGGGATATCGGAGCGTCTCAACCTCGCCAAGATCGTCACATCTCAGAACTACTACACCGTCGCGGGACGGGATGTCGAGCGGGAAATCGTGCCACTCGCGAAAGCCGAAAAATTGGGCCTTCTCGTGTGGAGCCCGCTCGCTGGAGGATTGCTGAGCGGCAAATTCGGTCGCGCCAAGGAAGCGCAAGACGGCAGCCGCCGCAAGACTTTTGACTTCCCGCCGGTCAACGTAGAGAAAGCGTATGACGTGATCGACGTTCTTGAAACCATCGCGCAGTCCAAAGGCGCGACGGTAGCTCAGATAGCACTCGCCTGGCTGCTACACCAGCCGCAGGTCAGTAGTGTGATCGTCGGCGCCAAGCGTATCGAACAATTGGATGACAACGTGGGCGCAACCGAGATCACCCTTTCGGCCGACGAACTGACCCAACTCAATGCGGTAAGCGAATTGCCCAAGGAATATCCAGCTTGGTTCTTCCGAACCCGCGAGGCCGCACCTAAGCCCCCGATTGCAAATCCTGTCGCATCGCAAGATTGATTGCCATGTCTCGGTGCCACGGCCACACCTGGTTCGTCAATGCAGCGATGATCGGTTCCGCGTTTCTGGCCGGATGCTCTACGCTCGCCGGCGTCGATTCAGGGCTTCCGGCCGAACAGAGGAATCAGGTGCAGCGTGACATGCCGCGTCCGCCCGTCGAGGTTGGCGCGAGCTATGAGTCCGTGACTGTCGAATCCGATCTTCCGGTACCGCTTGCAGTGTTCACGCGGTGGTTCGCTGCCAGCGGTGCGCCTGAGGTGGCCCCGTACCTCGTCGGGACGCCCGGGGTACCAGGGGTGGCACGTACCGAGTCCCTAACCGGGATGTGGGCCAAACCAGGAGATCGGAGGCGCATCGAATTCACCGATGGCAACAGTGCGGTCGAGGAAATTATCGTGGATCAGATGCCGAACCTCTTTCAGTATGAGGTCTGGAACCTCACCAATAAAATCGGCCGCTACACGTCCTATGCCGTCGGTGAATTCGCGTTCTCAGGAAATCAACAAAACACGCACGTCCGATGGACGTACTCATTTCGGCCCAGAGCTTGGCCAGATGGTTGGTTCATCAGATCGTTCGTTCAAACCGATTATCGTCATTTCATGGAGTCAGCCCTTGCAACGATGCGGCGGCGGGTACTCTCCGACCTACCTGAGACCTAATCATGCACAAATACATTGTCTATACGGCCTATGGCTGGCTGGCCCTAAGCGGCACGTTGCACTTCATCATTGATGTAGTTTCCCAGTACCTGCGAGGCAAACGCGCTGCCAGTGTGGAGACGACGCTGTATTACGGGCTGAACTCTGCCTTCTCGTTAGGACAGGTGGCGTTCGGGTTGCTTGGACTTTGGGTGGCCTGGCGAGCCATCGGCCTGCTTAGCGAGACCCCTGCGCTAGTCTTGTCTGTTGCGGTGGCATTTGCCTGGCTAGCAATTACCTTCCTCTTCATGGATTACTGGGAGCCAAAACTCGCCGTCGGCATTTTTTGCGTACTCATCGTCGCAGCGGCCCTTACAGCCTGAGCGAGGCTGTATTTCCAAACTCTGATTATTCGGTGACGCCATGGAATTCCGGCATCTACGATGTTTTATGGCGGTCGCGGAAGAGCTTCACTTCGCACGTGCGGCAGAGCGACTGCATATCGAGCAGTCCCCCCCCTATCGAGAGCGATCAAAGAGCTGGAAGAAGACCTCGGCGTTGACCTTTTTGTTCGCACTACGCGCAACACACGCCTGACTCGTGCGGGAAAGTTGTTTATGGAGCACGTGCCACGTGTCTTTACTGCCTTGCAACAGGCACGTGACAGCGTAAAAGCCGTAGCCAACGGATTTCACGGCCAGTTGCGGATCGCACTCTCAGACGGCATCACGACGTCGCGCTTCTCCACCTTCTTGGCGTTGTGCCGTCAGGAGGAACCGGAAATCGAGATACGGCTGTCTGAGGTTCCACTGTCGCAACAGATCAAAGGGTTGTGCAACGACCTGTATGACGTGGGATTTGCGCAATCGGACGATGCAGGCGATGGAATCATCGCTGAACCCGTCTGGGACGATCCATTGATGGTGGCGGTACCGGCGCGGCATCCGCTGCTGGCCTATAAGCGTTTACCGCTGGAGGAAGTTCTGCGCTATCCACTGGTGCTGGGCGATTCTCAAGCTTGCGAAGGCCATGCACGTCAGGTTGACGCAGAGTACGAGGCCCTGGTTGCGCACGTATTACACGTCAACGGGCCGCGTCAGCTAGTCGTGCGAGAGCTTGGGGGCAAGTTCTCGATGTCTGCATCAGTAAGCGGGAATCGAGAATGGACTGCATAAAGGCAGTCCAATGCGCGCTGGCCGTGACCTGCGACCTAATGGCGTAGAGCTCACGGCACTCGAGGCCTTCTCGGGGCTATGCAGCGTCTCTGGAGTTAAGCACGTCGAGTTAACCCGGTGTGCCTCGGCGCCATCATGGTGCAGGGCATCTGATTTCCGGCCGGGTCCTTTAAGTCTGTTGCGGACGACGTCGGTAACAGGGTATCTGGAGGTCGCACGAATCCGCAATTCTGCTTGCAGAATCTCCGTTTCATGATATACGATATGTATATCATGAAACGGAGATTCTAATGAGTCGAATTCTGATTGACTTGCCCGACTCGCAGGTTGAAGAGTTGGCAGTGCTCGTGGAGGCTGAACAACGCCCACGCGCCGCTGTAATCCGTGATGCGATCGAGGCGTATATCTTGCAACATAAGGCAGCCCTCGGGACTGACGTTTTCGGCCTGTGGAAGGGCAAAGAGGTCGATGGTCTCGAATACCAACAGGAGCTGCGCTCGGAATGGTAAAGGCGCTTTTCGACACCAACATTCTGATCGACTATCTCGGTGGCATCAGCTCAGCAAAAAAAGAGCTTTCACGATACGAGTACAAGGCGATCAGCACGATTACCTGGATGGAGGTACTCGTTGGAACAGCGCCGGACGACGACACGGCGATTCGTGCGTGGCTTGGATCATTCGACGTGATCGCACTAGACACTGCGATCGCGAACCGGGCGGTTGAAATTCGCAAGTACACGCGGATCCGGCTTCCCGATGCAATTGTGTGGGCATCAGCTCAGGTAAATTCGCTGCTGCTGGTTTCGCGCAACACGAAGGATTTTCCTGCGGATGAACCCGGCGTGCGCGTGCCATACGGACTCTGAGTAAACGCAGCATGTCACTGACTCCAGGGTTCAGAGTTCCCCGCGGTCTTCTAAACAAGTTTGACCGGGACGATTTGCTACTGCAGGACGACGTAATCGTCGATCGATGTTTTCTTAACTTTGCAGTATCCGCGTATTCCCCGTGCGATTAGGTGGATCATGGCCAGTCGGGGTAGCGGCTCTGGCGAAGGCTGTCACAAGCAACGTGTTGCCACGATCTTAAGCAGGGCGCGGATCTGCTCCAGCGCCCCTAACCTCGCATGTCCATAAGCACAATGGTGCCTTCCCCATTCTGGCGGTTGGCCGTGGCCGCTGGCTTCCCGGGATAGCATCGGCGATCTTCCGTCTAGCTTTTAGGTAGCAGATCGGCTTGATCGGATAAGTGAGGGTGATCTCGGGCTTCAGTCGCAGTGAGTACGGACCGATTACGAAGTCAAATGAGTCCGGGCACGATCCGGCCCATGTATCCCTTCGTGGTTGGGTTGTTAAACGCAACTAACAGTCAGCCCCCACTACCCCCTACGAGCAATACCGTCGTCGTCACTTGCCGTGATTCCTCTTCCGCTCTTCAAGGTGTCCTACCCAGCAGCGCTCCGCAAATCTAACTGCCGCGCGTTCCCTGCGATCGGCGCGGCCGGCCACTTAACTTCTCCGAAGGTATCCCTTCAGCGAAACGGATAGCGCCGCGCACCCGTTCAAGGGCGGTCTGTAGCCGATTGGCGAGCATCACGAGTTCTCTCGTCCGTGCGGTCGCAGCGAGACCTTCCGCGAGCAGCCGGGCGTTGTCCCGGTTCAAACGCGTCATCGCGTTCCGTCACACGATCAGCGTGGGGCTAGGCTGGTGCAGCTCAGCTTGCAACTGCAGGGCCTGCCGCTCGCGGCGGCGCGTTCTGGCGTCAGTGTCGGCTTCGTGGCAGCGAACTCTGCCTGCGCGGCGCTCAGCCGGATTTTTCCTCCCCGCGATGGCGACCCAGGTAGCTTGACCTCAGCAGCCGCGGTTGCGGCCCGGGCGTCAACTATGCCCGGTTGACCGCATAAACGGGTGTGCGAAAAGTCCGGGCAATGCTGCAAACAGAAACGCTAACCCAAGGCGACCACCAAGCGGAACACAATCTGCTGGTGGGGCCGAACCTGTTGATTCAGGATTTCTCCGTCAATACTCCGAATCAAGTCTGAACAGACAGGACGCGTTGTCAGCGAATAAATCGAACTACTTTGGAATCGCCCTACTTACGTAGACCCGTCTCGACTGCCTGTCGCCCGTTGCGCTGACGCAGCGCTACTATCTGAATCAGGTCGCTGACTATCACGTTGGTATCGATTGTTTCCGACCAACCTCAGTGCTCCGCCAAGTTGCTTGACTCGAACACCGGATATATGGGTATGGTTCGGCAATGTCGGGAGCCTAGCAATGGTTCTCGCTCCAGTCGCAGCTATTCCGAAGCGCTTTCGGATTGGGTGACCCGGGCCAGATGGCTCTGGCTGAGCCAGCATGCCGTGTAGAGTTGCCCAAGGATCTCGACGCTGCAGTGGCCGACCAGGCGAACCGGTCGCCGATGATTCCAGCGTGGCGAGGGCACATGACCAGGCTGGATGAAAGGCGATGGTATCGTTCACAGCAGCTCGACAGGGCATGTAGATGAAGACCTCGAAGCAGCCAGGTGGTGTACCCCAGTATGAGTTTCGGACGATTTCTGTGCGATATAATCTGACCGAATCTCAAGATGTCGAACGAACTACTATACCTAAACATGGCACGCCCAAAGTTGCAACGTACAGTTCCTGCCGGCGTCGCTACAGAAAGCGAAGCGGCGGATGAAGAACTTGAAGCAGGTACGAGCACAGCGCTAGCGCGCGGACTTGCAGTACTGCGGGCTTTTCGCCAAGGCGAAGTATATCTTGGCAATGCTGAACTGGCGGAACGTACGGGCATTCCGAACTCGACCATTTCGAGGCTCACATTCACGTTACAAAAGCTGGGGTATCTCCATTACATCCCGAGTTTCGGACGATATCAGTTGGGTTCCAGCGTTCTGGATCTCGGCTACGGGTTCCTGTCGAACATACGAGCGATTGCAGCAGTGCGTCCCCTGATGACCCGACTCGCCGCCGAAAGCGGGGGTGTGGTCAGCCTCGCTGCCCTTGATGGGCAAGACATGATCTACCTGGAGGTTGCTCGAGGTGTCGCGGCAATGACCCGAAACATATCTGTCGGATTGAAAATTCCTGTTGCACGCACGAGTATCGGCTGGTGCTGCCTCTGGGGCATGGACAAAGATGAGCGGCTGCGGACAATGGACGCTTTGGAGGCTGCGAATAGCCCTGCTTGGCCGGATTTGAACCGCCGTATCAAGCGTGCGTGGCGTCAGGTCGACAAAGACGGGTTTTGTATCAACATTAGCGAATACGCGACTTCGATCAATGCCGTCAGCGTCCCCTTTTTGACGCGCATGAAGCGATATCACTTCGCAATCAATTGCACGGCTCCGTCTGCAATCCTGTCCAAAGACGCTTTGGTTGACCGCTGGGGGCCGGCGCTCCGGCGAATGGCCGAGCTTGCGGAGCAGCAGATCTATCCGCTTGAAGGAATAGCTCAAGAAAGTGCGTGAGGCAGTTTCGCCGCACGTGCTGTGTCCGCCTTCAGAGCAGTGAGCGCAGCAGCGACCCCGTCACGGCCATATCGAGCTTGGCCGTGTTGTTGCCGCATACTAACGGGTCGCTGCGGTAAGTCCGCCATCCACTAGCAATTCTGTTCCCGTGATATATGAGCTATCGTCGGAGGCAAGGAAAAGCGCGGCTTTTGCTACGTCCCATGCATCGCCCATCCGACCCGCGGGTACCTGGGCATTGCGCGTCGCCGCAAAGGCTTCAACATCGCCCCCAGCATATTTCTCGGCGAGCCGCTGCAGCATCGGCGTTTGCATGAGACCTGGGATGACGCTGTTAATGCGAATTCCTCGCGAGGCATAGAGCACGGCAGTGACCCTCGCGAATTGCATTAACCCCGCTTTCGCAGCACTGTAGGCCACCTGTGGTTTGCCCACGTACCTCAGCCCTGCGACCGATGAAATATTGATGATCGACCCGGCGCCTTGGCGCTCCATTATCGGCAATACGTGCTTGCAGCCAAGGAACGCGCTTTTCAGATTAATGTCGAGTTGCGAGTCCCAGATCGCATCGGACATCTCGACTGGGCCGCCAGGCTCCGACCTCCCCACATTATTGACGAGTACATCGATGCGGCCGTACTTTGCGACGCAGGCATCGACCATCCCGGCAACCGCGATCGTGTCGACCATGTCGCAACTGGCCACTGACATCTGGTTTCCTTCGGACTCGATCAGGGTTTTAGTTTCATTCGCACTTTCCAAGTTTAAGTCAATACCGAAGACGTTTGCGCCCTCCCTGGCGAAAAGCACGGCGATTGTTTTGCCATTTCCCCAGCCGGGCTCCGCAGAGCCGCAGCCCGTTACGAGGACTGTCTTTCCCTTCAATCTCATGATTTCACTCTCTTCTGTTCTTGTAGATAGTTCGCAGCCGGGCCACTTTCGGCCCGGTGCCCAAACCCCTCGTCGCGCCCGTAGGGCGCCGCGTTCATAACGCGAACGACGCGACGCGCTTACAATTTCAGGCAGCCTCGACAACGCGTTGAAGCCGTGGATAGACACGCAAGGCGTTAGCCGACAAAATGTTTTCGCGGTCGCTTTGGCTAATGCCAACCACCAGTTCGAGCAACGGTTTGATGTCGTCGAAGTTCCGCCCTGTGTCAGGATTCGGTGCGGTTCCGGAGCCCGGATTTTCCGTGCCAAAAATAACCCTTTCGGGACCCACAAGATTGATCAGGAGCTGCAATGCTTCCTTTGAGTGGAGTACCGTATCGAAGTACAGTCGCTTGAGGCTCTCATCGAAGCTCTCTTTCAGCGGAATGTCTTTGGCCATGACAGGATGTAGGCGTTCTGCACGCCAGCGTCCAACTTGGTAGGGAACAGAGCCGCCGCCGTGGGAGACGACAATCTTGAGCGCTGGGAAGTCAAGGAAGACCCGGGAATTGACGAGAGACAGTATCGCCAGGCTTTCTTCGCTGATGAAGTGCTGGCTATAGGTCTCGCGTCCATATCGATTTCCGGAGGAGTGAATATGCGCTGGAATATTCAGTTCCACTAGCTTTTCCCAGAGCGGGTACCAATACTCGTCGCCAAGCGTCGGCGTTGAATTGTCGCCTTCGCCCGGGTCTGGATCCAGCAGGCATCCAACAAAGCCAAATTCGTTCACGCAACGCTCGAGTTCTGGCAGCGAAGTCTGAATCGGCTCCCCGGTCGGTTGTGGGAGGCCTGCTACTCCTGCGAAGCGGGTCGGATGAACACGACAACTCTGGGCAATGTATGAATTTACCGCACCTATCCACCGATGAACAATGCGCGCTGGCTTCTCTGCATGAAACATCGAGAAGGGCCGCGGGGAGAGCAACTGAATGTCGGTTCCAACCTTGTCAAGGGCCGCGATATTCCGTTTCGTATCCGGCAGATCGCGGAACTCGTCGTCGGAGAAAGTCGGTGGTGGCGTACCGTAGGTCGAGCGACTTGCAAGCTGAAGCACTAACCAGTTGTAAAGCCGGGGAGATGCGCAAACGTGTCCATGCACGTCGATGATCATAAAGCCTCCTATACTCCGATTGACTGATTAACGGCTACATGTGTTGCTAGCGGATAGAGCGTTCCTCTCGCTTCATCCACCGGCAGCCGCTTTCTTTACGCCTGTCATTTCCATTTTTTTGGCGCATACATTTGCGCTACCGGGCGACGTCCAGAAAGTGACCGGGTTCAAACAAACCGACCGGTCAAATCACGAAGCCGCCGTACGGCGCTGGCCGGCGTGCTGAGCACCTTCTTGCCAGTTGCCTGCTCTGTCAGGCCAGTCGCTCGTGCAAGAGAAAACTGGCAAAGAATCAACACATCTGCATCCTTGAGAGAAGTTGCCGCCTCGGCGACCATCTGATCATGTTCTTCGGGATGACCTCCCTTAAGCGCATCGAGTGCGCGATCCGCCGAAATCCCCGAAACACGTGGTTTGTAGTTCATTGAGGTCGCGATTCGCTTGAAGTCCGCGTGTAGGACGGCAAGCGCGGGACTAAACGAAGCAACGAGGCCCACTGAGCAGTTCATCGCGATGGCTTCTTCGAACGCAGCTTCGAACGGACTGAGCACCGGTATCTGGACAAGCTTCTTCGAGAGCTCGATTGACTCCCCGAAAGCGGAGCAAGTAAAGAGGATCCCGCTGACTCGCGCGCTATCAGTCGACATTCCGGTGGCAGCGTAGTCGGTCAATCGCGCGAAGCGCCCATTAAGGTCAGAGGCGGAGGCTCCGTCGGCAAAGTCCTGAGGAAGTGAGTCGTCCAGCAGGCTCACGATGTTTGCTTCCGGCCAATCTCGCGCAAAGGCCTGGATGCATGGGTCCATCGACTCACGCAGTGCGTGAACCAAAGCGATTCTGGGTGTTGCCTGAACGTGTGTTTTCGCATCCGGCATCTGAGAAATTTCCTTTCTAATGAGATCGTGGTGAAGGCGAAGCGCGAAAAGGATCTCGACCAATCGAAATTCTTGGTGGCGCTCGGCCGGTTCAAGCGTCCAGCGCCCGAGTGCTAGGCAGTGATTGAGCGCCAGTCGGACTCTTTCGCGATCTTGTCAGCTACGGGTCGAATGCTGCCGTAGTCGATCGCCGCGTGATCGGCGAGGGTTGGCTGCCTACCGTCTTCGAACTCCCGAACGGCATTCAAGAGTTGTCGGCGCAGTCGCACGATTGCGAGGTCACCCGAGTTCAGAAATTCGTTGGTCCGGTCTGCGATAGGACCCGCGCTTGACGCGACTGCAAAATCCTCTGTCGTCACATGAGTGAAACCGGTGAAACTGCCGTGGCGCATCAATTCACGATCTTGCCCCCACACATTTTCAGGCGTTCCGGGCGCTGGCGGCCAGTTGGCCGGATCTGAAAACATCGTCTGATACGGAGAGCTGAGTTCGCGGTAGGGGTTGTACTTCACCATCCAATGTACGGAATGCTCGTTATCGGCGGGCACCGAGAAGATTGCAGTGCGGTCGCCGTCAGGCTTGTCGCCGGGGCAGATGAATCCGAACCACGGCATGACAAAAACATTCACCCGGGTATAGATGCCGCCCTCTTCAAGCGATCGGTGGGCTGCATAGCGAAACCCGTAAGGTTGCTCATCAATTTCATATCGAGGTGCCCGATTCTCGCCGGCCGCGTGTGCGTGTCCACTGCCACGGGCAATCTCCCGTAGCCAGGATGTGTGGAGCACCCCTACGTGAGCGGAATCCATCGTTCCTTCGACGCCTTGCAGCCAGTTGTAGTGAAGAGCCTGCCGCATCGGAACCCGCTGACACTCAGGTAGTCCCATGAACTCAAAGGACGGGAAGACGGCCGGGTCGCTGTCGCCCAACCACACCCATACAATTCCTGACGCTTCGCGGGTCGGATGCGCCTTGATCGGTACAGACTCGCAAAACCGCTTCTGGTCACTCACTTCAGTGGGGACTTCAACGCATTTGCCATCGACACTGAACTTCCAGCCGTGAAAAATGCAACGCAAGGCGTTGTCCTCATTTCTTGCGAGCGCCAAGGACGCGCTTCTATGGGGGCAGCGCTCGTCAAAGCAGCCAACTCGACCGTCCGTCGATCTGAAAACCACGTAGTCGCGCCCGACAAGACGTACTCGGAGCGGAGCGCCGTCAGAAACAAGTTTCTCCGAGATCGCCGCCGGCACCCAATAGTGAGAGCGAAGCATCGCCCCCATCGGCGCATCGCCTTCTACGAGGGTCAGCAAGCGGTTGTCTGAAGCGGTCAACATAAGGGTATCTCCTGAGGTAGGACTTCTGGGGTCCGGCTTCTCCCGTGCTCGGGAAAAGTGGTCTGCACTCAATTATATGGAAGCTATTTCCATTTTTCAAATAATTGATCTATGCTTCGGTTGCGGACCACGGTGTGACGGATAGCCGGGGGGGCCAATTGCTTCCGGATGTCCCGGACTGGACGAACCCGCAGGGATCTGCAGTGGCCTGCTTCGAGGTGTTTCGAATCTCAGTAATTTGTTCATATTATTTCGCATTACATATAAAAAAATTGGAGACATGAATGGCTTTGAGAAAGCTCATGGCGGCGTCGCTCTTTGCGCTGACTCCGCTTGTTGCGTATTCGCAGTCCAGCGTGATCCTGTACGGCATCGTCGATACGGGGGTGATCTATAAAACGGGCGCAAATAAGACAGGGCAGCATGTGATCTCGACAAGCTCTGGCATCGATCAGTCCGACCGGCTAGGCTTCAAAGGTGTTGAAGACTTGGGCGGTGGCTTCAAAGCGATATTCCAGCTCGAAACGGGTTTCCTGAACACGACTGGCGTGGGAACAAATGGCGGCGTGCCGGCTGCTACATCATCTGTGCTGTTCGATCGCGGTGCGCTCGTAGGTCTGAGCTCTGACAGGTACGGAGAGGTGACCTTCGGACGGCTCTATACCCCTTTCCAACTATCGCTTGTCGCAAGCGACGCGTCTGGATTCTCTAATTTCGGTTCTATGAACACTGTTTGCTGGCAGGGTGCGAGTGGCTTTTCGGGCTGGCAATGCTATTGGGCGAATAATGCCGTCAAGTACGTTTCGCCTCGGATCCACGGACTTACCGCAAGCGCGATGTATAGCGAGGGGGGGAAAGCCGGTGACATCCAGAACCAGAGAGAACGGTCGGCCTCGCTTAACTATGTTTCAGGTCCAGTCGCGCTTACTGCTGCCTACCTCGACGCAAACGACCCGTCTGGACTCACCGACAATCTGGTGCGACGCTCTTTCAATCTCGGCGGCGTCTATCGTCTCTCGGCTTTGACCGCAGTCGGTGCTGCATTTACCGCTTTGCGAAATCCGTCGACAGGCGAAAGCCAGGATTGGATCGCTATTACGGGGCAGTATGGTGTCGCCGCTGATGTGGCGCTTACTTTCGCTTATCTTCGCCTGCAGGACAGGCAAGATAGTCACAGAAGCGGCAACTCGTTTAAGATCGGGGCGAACTATCTTCTTTCGAAACGCACCACCATCTATGCTGACCTCGGCTATACCTTGAACGCAAGTGCAGGCACACTCGGTTTGCAGAACGCCGCGCCGAGTGGAGGCCCGGGTATCAATCAGTTTGCTGCGGCAATCGGCGTTCGTACGTCGTTCTAGGGATGAATCGATTCTGAGACAGCGCCCTGATGGCGAGTTGCCGGTGGCTACGAGATCGGATCTCATGTCTTGAGCCAAACCAGACTAGTCTGTTAGAGGCGCTTTCGCAAACCTGGTGTTGGGCGTAACGATGCCTGCATTGCGACCG
Source organism: Paraburkholderia sp. BCC1885 (assembly GCF_900996235.1). GTDB lineage: Bacteria > Pseudomonadota > Gammaproteobacteria > Burkholderiales > Burkholderiaceae > Paraburkholderia. The sequence goes on along the minus strand of NZ_CAAJGM010000208.1, from coordinate 2,913 downwards.
TTTTGAACATAAATAAATATCGCTCAGAGATAAAGGAGGAAATATGGAAGAGACACGGGTTGACGTTGCTGCCATTAAGGATGGCAGCATGACATTCATGCGCTATGTGGTTGTTGTTCTTTGCGTGTTGATCGGCGCAGTTGACGGGTACGATACGCTTGCCGCCGCCTATGCGGCGCCGGTTATGCGAGTGGCGCTTGGCATCGCCCCGGCATTGCTCGGATGGGTGTTTTCCATCGCGCTGATAGGTGGGATGTTCGGCATGCTTGTCGGTGGCCCGTTAGCCGATCGAGTGGGACGTCGCCCTGTACTGATTGCCCAAGTGGTTATCTTTGCGATATTCACATACCTCTCGGGTCGTGCAGCCGGGTCGAGTGAACTGCTCGCCTACCGGTTTGCCGCGGGATTTGGACTCGGGCTCGGTATTACGCTTGCGTACACCATGGTTTCGGAGTTTGTTCCGACCCGCTTGCGAGTGTTTGCAATTGCGATGGTCACGATAGGTTATTCAGCCGGTGCGGGTGCGGGGGGAATCCTTGCGAGCTGGCTGATCGCAGCATATGGATGGCGCTCCATCTTCTACACTGGGGCAGCCCTCGCCGCGATACTGGCGCTCCTGCTGATTGTAGCGATGCCAGAATCGTTTGAATTTCTCCTGTCGTCGGGTGCTCCGGAACAGCGTATCAGGAAGGCATTGAGACGGATCCGACCTGACATGTTCGTCAACCATCAGCATATCCGGTTCATCGCCGCAACATCGCCAGAGCGCAAGGGCACAGTGCGAGAGCTTTTCTCTGGGGACAGGATTGCCCAGACGCTCTTGCTTTGGATAATATTTTTTATGAATCTGCTGGAGCTCTTCAGTATCCAGCAATGGTTGCCAACCATCATCCACGAGACCGGCATCGGGGTTCAGTCTTCGGTGTCAGCCGGCGCGGTACTGCAGACCGGCGCTATCGTCGGGGCGCTCGCATATAGCCGGATTATTGACAGGTGGGGCAAGCCATTTCCTCTTTTCATGGTGCTTTTTGCGGTAGGCGGGTTGTCCTTCGTTTCATTGGGACTGGCCCGCGGATCGATGATCTGGGCGATGGCGTCCATTCTTGCGCTCGGTCTGTGCGTCCTGGGCGGTCAGATAGCATTGAACGGTGTTGCCACCATCATATATCCGCCTGCAATCCGTGCCACCGGGATTGCATGGGCGGTATCTATAGGACGTCTGGGTGGAGCGCTCGGACCAATTATCAGTGGTGTGCTGCTGCAGAATCGCTTCCAGCCACACGAGATTCTCTTTCTCGGTGCAGTTCCCGCTTTCATCGCCTTTGCCGCGTCTTATCTGCTCGCTTCGAACCTGAAGACAAAAAGGCGTGAAGCGTCGCCGGCAGTAGCGCGGTAGCGAAGAGAAGCCGGGCGTATATATCGTTATGCGCCTGGTCCTGCACAATGGATCAGCGTTGATGTCCCAAGCCAATTCTAATAAGTGGAGGCAATCCGATGCATTCCTCTAGTATTCCTGATGCCATCGTACGGCGTATTGAGAAGTCGCGAGGGCGTCTGCATCCATTCTCGCGGATCGACACCGCAAAAACGGCAATGCTCGTTATCGACATGCAGGAATTTTTTCTTTCCGCCACCGGTGCGAATGTCGAATCTGCTATCGAGATTGTGCCGACCATCAACCGTTTGACCGCGGTGATGCGGCAAGCCAGCGTTCCAATAATCTTCACGAAGCATCGTGTGAATGCGAAGGACGTGGAGGAGCGGAGTGCATACTACCGGCACTTTCTCTCGGCGGCGACAACACAGCTTCTGCTCGATAGGCTAGGTGATAACGGCACACAGTCTCACATTGCGCACGGTATTTGCAAGCGGCGGGAGGATCTCTGCCTGACAAAATCCCTCTTTAGTGCCATGGCACCGGGATCGAGCGACCTTCCGGATATCTTACGGGCTCGCGACGTGGACACGGTGGTTATCGCAGGTGCGCTAACCAACATCTGCTGCGAGTCAACGGCCCGTGATGCAGCGACGCAGGGCTACCGGGTTTTCTTTGTGTCTGATGCTACGGCAGCCCTAACGGACGCCGAGCATACCGGGGCTCTGACCAGCCTCGCGTCTGTTTTCGCTGACGTGAGGACGACACATCAGATGCTGGAACTATTGGCAAATGCGAAACCCAGATCGGGCTGATCACGGAGGCCGCTCGTGCGCCACTCGACCGACGCCATATCCGAGTTTGCTCAGGTAAGAACCGGTCGTCCGAAAGGGCAAGATGGTTAGCGCGCCGGGGGGCGTCTTCTATCGCCTGCCGCCCAGCGGTCCACTCCTGTTTTTTGGCGATCGCTGATCAATCATCCCCTCAATCCTCGATTTCGCCGAGAACGGCGATGAACTCCAACTGCAATTGCATGCCATGCTGGAGTTCATAGACGAGCATATGCCTGGCCGGACGATCGTTCTCATCGGGAAACAATCGAATCCACTCGTCATTGATCAGCTTTCGCGGCCCGTCGTCTGTCACGAACACCGTCACGTGGGCGATGTTCGCGAGCGTACCTCCCCCAAGTTCTACCAGATGCTTCATATGCTGGAACGCAAAACGGACTTGAGCATCTAGTTCTGGCGCGACCTTGTCGGTTGCGGGATCTTTGCCCATTACACCGGAAGAAAAAATCATATTTCCGATTCGAGTAGCGAGAGGGATGGGCGCTGCGCCATGGGTGACGCCTTTAAGAAGCAGTGATTGCCTGAAGGGGTGCGCTGTCATTTTTCTTCCTTGCCGAGTTAGGGAAGGTCTGCATAAATCATGCAGGAATTGAGTTGCCAAATATGCCGTCGACTGCGACGATTTGGGCATGAGACAAGCTAATCTGGGATTGGATTTGACGACCAAACGAACGCGCAAGCGGGAGT
>NZ_CAAJGM010000207.1 GCF_900996235.1 Paraburkholderia sp. BCC1885 | reverse complement strand
GCAAGACCTTCGACAGCGCTTGCTCTTTGAACTCGACAGAATACGTTTGTTTCGTCTTCAACCTACACCTCTGATTTCTTCAAATTAAAAAAATTCAGAGGCGACAACTACTATGACACCGGGGGCCGATCGCCGCCCGCTCGATGCCGGGACGATATCGAAAATGATTCGGTGATCTTCAGTCCGTCGTCAAACTTTGCAATTCATGCTGCTTGCTGACAGGTCATCAACAGTCAACATCCGAAGATCGCATCACAAACGGAGCCACGCTGTGCCGGCCGCCACCTCGATGCCTTCCGGTGCTCCCAGAAGATCAGCTAGATGTTGCGCATCGAGGGACCGCGCGAACAAGTAGCCTTGGGCCGTGTCGCACGACCATTCCCGCAGGAGCGTCGCCTGCTCCTCGGTCTCCCCCTTGGCCGTCACGGTTAGTCCCAGCGAGGCGGACATCGATATAATGGCTCGGACAATAGACCAGATCCGGATGCTCGAACTGGCGCGGCGACAGATTGACGCTGACCTGCAGGGGCGGCTCGGATGGGAATTGCTTTTGCCAGACCGCTACCTGACGGCACGACTCATCGAGTATCCACTGCCCTAGTACCACTGTGTTACAAAATAAGGCATGATTCGCTTATCTTCAAGCACATTGTGAGGAGAGCGATGGAAACTACTTCGAAGAGATTCGAGGAGTATGTGTCCCTGATGGCTCAGTCGCTTGGGCACGCTGATCGTGTCGAGCCTTTTCGTGGCTACTGTACGGGCTTGATGTTGCCGGTCAAGCGCAAGAGCGTTGAGCCCATGGCTGCTCATCTGTCACCGGACCGGGTGCGCTCGGAACACCAGCGCCTGCATCACTTTGTAGCCGATGCACCGTGGTCTGATCAGGCGGTGCTTGATACGGTGCGCGGTTACGTACTTGAGCGAGTAAGCCGGCGAGCGGGTTCGCCTGAGGCGCTGATTATTGACGATACCGGCTTTCCGAAGAAGGGTAAGCACTCGGTCGGGGTCGCTCGGCAATATTGTGGCCAGCTCGGGAAACAGGACAATTGCCAGGTCGCAGTCAGCGTCTCGCTCGCAAATGAACGCTTCAGTCTGCCGGTGCGCTATCAGCTGTATTTGCCGCAAAGCTGGGCCGATGACGCAGACCGTCGTAAGGCTGCCAAAGTGCCCGAGGCGTTTGAGTTCGTCACCAAGCCGATGCTCGCGCTGCAACTGCTCGAAAATCTCGCCGAGGTGCAATCGTTGCCCGAACTGGTTATCGCCGACGCCGGTTACGGGGCAGGCACCGAGTTCCGCGAGCAGCTCACAGCGATGGGCTTCACGTATGTGGTCGGGGTGACAGGCGCGGTCAGCCTGCAGATGCAAGCTCAAGCGCCATTGCAGGCGAAAGAGTTGGCCATGCAGCTACCGTCGCGGCGCTTTCGCACGCTCACATGGCGTGAAGGCACCAACGCCGCCCTGTCGTCGCGCTTTGCGGCAATACGGGTGCACTGCACCTCCCGCGCAGCCCAGCCAGCTGACACCCTCGAGGAGCAATGGCTGCTCGTCGAGTGGCCCAGGGAAGAAGTCGAGCCGACCAGGTACTTCCTCAGTACGTTGCCGGCTGATACACCAATCAAGGAGCTCGTGGGACTCGCAAAACTGCGCTGGCGCATTGAGCGTGATTACCAGGAGCTCAAGCAGGAACTTGGCCTGGGGCATTTCGAGGGACGCAGTTGGCGCGGCTTTCATCACCACGCGACGCTGTGCATAGCGGCATACAGCTTTCTCGTCACCGAGCGCCTGGTGGCGCAAAAAAAAACTCCAGCTCATCGGTTACCCGGCAAAGTGTCTTCCTTACCCGAAGGCTTCCGGCCCCGGGGCGCCCCTGCGTAAGCAACGCCATGTGCCGGACTCCATTACAACGCTGCGACTGGAACTTGCTGCCGCGCTGCTTGCCCGTCTCGAGCGGTGCCCGTGCTGCGGCCGGAAAATCGAATAATTTGTTAACACAGTGGAACTAGTGGAATGATGAGGCCTGTTTCTTCCGCAATGGGGCTGAAGTCGGCAGGTGCAACCACTCCGAAAGTCGGATGTTGCCAACGCTCCAGCGCCTCGACCTCTTTGAAGCTCCTGGACGCCAACTGTACGATCGGTTGAAAGTACATGTGCATTTGCTCCCGGGCGATCTCATCGCGGAGAGCGCTTTCAAGTTCCAGCCGGAGGACGGCATTGGTCGCATGTCTGAGTCAAATACGGCATAGTGGGCCTTTCCGCCCGATTTGGCCCGATACATCGCGATAACTGCGTCTAATAACAACGCGTCCCCATCGGGCATTTTGTCCGTCGCGTCGGCAAACGCAATACCAACGCTGACAGAGATGACATACTCCTTTCCCGCCAATGAAAACGACTGCTCGAACAGTTTGAGTATTCTTTGAGCCATCACGGTCGCCTCGGCGGCCGCATCGCTGGTGAGGTGATCTAACAGGATGACGAACTCGTCGCCGCCCTGGCGCGCAACCGTGTCCGCAGGTCGAACGCATCCGTTGAGACGGTTCGCCGTCGCAACCAGCAGCGAGTCACCCTACTGATGGCCGAGACTGTCATTGACCCGTTTGAAATTGTCCAGGTCGATAAAGAGCAATCCGATTGTGCCTGCGTGTCGACTCGCGCGTGATATCGCTAACTTGCAGACCAGTAGACGTTTAATTTCACGTCCGCGGCATTGATCAACTGGGAAATGGCATTCCTTTGGAGTGTAGCGGTCGCCGCGTTCAGCACGTCGCGCTTGGCAGGGCCGGCAATCAGCAAAAACAGATGGGCTACCTGTTTCAGTGCGGATAACGACATGCTCACCCGGGCATGCTGCGCGCTGCCCGGGTGCACAGCAATGAAGCGTGCGGTCGTGGTGATCGCGTCGTCCCATTCTGGCGAATCCGCGAAGATCGATGCGGTGTGGCCGTCTTCGCCCATGCCCAGGACCGCGACGTCCGGCACCACGCGAGCGGCGTCGGTATTTAGCGCGGCGACATGCGCGTCGAGCGATTCGCTGGTATCGACTAGCGGCCAGAACGCAGCGGCTTGCGCGGCATTCTGCAACAGCGTCTCGTGCGCAAAACGCGAATTGCTGTCGCTATCCGTTTCGGGAACCCAGCGGTCGTCGACCAGCGTCACGTCAATGCGCGCCCAGTCGAACGGTTGAGTGGACAATGTTTGCAGAAATGGACGCGGACTACTGCCGCCAGACACCGCAAGCGTGACGTGGCCCGGACCATTTGCGGCCGAAGCTGCCCGAGCGGCGAGGGACGTCTGTAAAGCGTCGCCTACCGCCTTCGCCAAGGCGTCGGATTGGGACTGTTGGTCGTCGAACTCATAAAACGTAATCATTGCTTCTCCTAGTGGTTCTCTTCCAGGTAAATCGCTGCTGCCCCGCAGGACATCGCAATGATGACCGCGCTAGCAGATGCGCGGCAGCTGTTCGCCGACCAGCATGTCTACAATTCGCTGACCGCCGAACTCCGTTTGCAGGATCACAATCCCTGCGGGCTGCGCGACCACCTCGCCGATGATGGCCGCGTGTGTTCCAGCCGGATGGCGGCGCATTGCTGCAAGTAGCCGCTGTGCGCAGCGCGCGGGTACGAGCGCAATCAGTTTGCCCTCGTTGGCCAGATAGAGCGGATCGAGCCCGAGAAGTTCACATGCGCCCCTGACCTCTTCCCGTACCGGTATCGCGGTCTCCTGTATATGGATCGCAACGTCCGACGAAGTCGCGAATTCGTTCAACACAGTCGCCATACCGCCGCGCGTCGCGTCCCGCATGCAATGAATGTCGTCGCACGCGCCGAGCATCGTCGCTACCAGCGAGCCCAGCGGCCCGCAGTCGCTGGCAACGTCGGCCTGCAAGGCGAGTTGCTGCCTTGCAATCAGGATCGCCACGCCGTGGTCCCCAAGAAAGCCGTTCACGATTACGGCGTCCCCCACCTGGGCGCGGCGGGCGGAAATATTCACTCCCGCCGGTACGATGCCGATCCCGGCCGTGTTGATGAACAGCTTGTCCGCGCTGCCACGCTCGACCACCTTGGTGTCGCCGGTCACAATCGATACGCCCGCCTCGATCGCCACCCGCTGCATACTGGCCGCGACGCGACGCAGTGTATCGACAGCAAACCCCTCTTCTATCACCATCCCACATGAAAGGAAGAGCGGCTTTGCACCCGACATCGCGAGATCATTGACGGTGCCCGATACCGCCAGCGCGCCGATGTCGCCCCCGGGAAAGAACAGCGGATCGACGACATAACTATCGGTGGTAAATGCAAGGCGGTCGCCGTGTCGCGCAAGTTCGGCAAGCGGAAACACCGCCTGGTCCTCCAGCGCCGCGAGTGCAGGATTGTCGAATGTAGCGACGAATACGTCTTCGATCAGATCGCGCATCGCCCGGCCGCCACCACCGTGCCCGAGATTGATCGTCACGTCCCGCAGTTTGTTGATCCTGTCATTCATGCTTGCACTCGCAGCGCCGCCGGAGCGGATCCAGTCCGAACAACGGCGCGTCCGGTCAGCGCCGAGGTATCGATGCGTGCGTAGCGATAGTGCGCCGCGCACGCGCCTTCGCTCGAAACCATCAAGGCGCCAAGTGGCCGGTCTGGTGTACACGCAGTGCCAAACACCTTGCACTGATGCGGTTTAATGAGACCTTTCAGGACCTCTCCGCACTGGCACGCCTGCGGATCGGAAAACTGCAGGTTGGCTACAGGAAACTTACGCTCGGCGTCGAACGCGGCAAACGTATCGCGAATCCGCACACCGGAGTGTTCAATCGATCCAAGCCCGCGCCATTCAAAGAACTCGCGCGGCTCGAATACTTGCTGGATCGCCGACAGCGCCTGCGCATTGCCATCCTCGGGCACGATGCGGGCATACTGGTTTTCCACTTCGCAGCGGCCCTCTGCAATCTGGCGCAACACCATGAAAACCGAATGCAACACATCGAGCGGCTCGAATCCGGCGACGGTAATCGGTCGCCGGTACTGCTCCGCAATGAAGCGATACACACGGGTTCCGATCACCATGCTGACGTGTCCCGGGCCGAGAAATCCGTCGAGGCGCAGGTCCGGCGAATCGAGAATAGCCTTGAGCGTTGGAATGATGGTGATGTGGTTGCAAAACAGCGAAAAATTTTCGATATGCCCCGCATGCGCCTGAAGCACCGTCATTGCCGTGCTCGGCATCGTGGTTTCAAAGCCGAGCCCAAAGAAGATCACTTCGCGATGCGGGTTCGCACGCGCAATCTCCAGCGCGTCGAGTGGAGAATAAACCATCCGCACGTCAGCGCCGTCGGCCTTGGCCTTAAGCAAACTCGTGCGGGAGCCTGGTACGCGCATGGCGTCGCCGAAGGTCGTGAAGATCACTTCGGGCCGCTCAGCGAGCGCCACACAGTCATCGACGCGTCCCATCGGCAGCACGCAGACGGGGCAACCGGGACCATGCACGAACTCGACCTCCGGCGGCAGCATCTGGTGAATCCCGTAGCGAAAAATAGAATGCGTGTGACCACCGCACACCTCCATGATCTGCAACGACCGCTCCAGACCACCGCGTGTGCGGTCGATCCGTTCGACTAGCCGATGAATCTCGAGCGTCAGTGCACGGGCTCTGTCCGGATCGCGGAATTCGTCGACGTATTTCATGGTGTGCTTCCTGTCGCGCTGAAAGTATCTGTCGCGCTCCGCAGATCGTCCAACTCGTCCAATTCTCCCGCCTCATCCATTTCACCGAGTTCGCGCAGCAACGCGAGTGTGTGCATCGCCTCTGCCTCGTCGAGACGGCTCATGGCGAAACCGACATGGACAAGGACCCAGTCACCGACACACGCAGCCGGCGGCAGCTCTTCGTCGACAATGAACGCGATGTTGATCAACCGCCGTACCCCACTCACCTCAACCAGCGCCAGGTTATTGACCGCATCGTGGATGGCGATGATCTGTCCGGGAATGCCTAGGCACATGACGGGTTCCTTTGCTCTATGCCTGCAACCGCACGCGCGGCGGCAATCGCGGCTTGCCCCAGCCCAATGCCGCCATCATTCGCGGGCACCATGCGATGAGCCAGCACCACCACGCCGCATGCGGCAAGCCGTTGCGAAAGCTGTTCGAAAAGCACTGCGTTTTGCATGACGCCCCCGGACAGCGCGACCGTGCGCACTGAAAGCTCCGATCCACGCGGCCTCGACTCAAGCGCACGCTCGACCATCTGCACGATCGCGATCGCGAACCCCTTATGAAAGCGCGCGGCGATCACCGGCGCCGGCGTAGCGCGCATCAGGTCGTCGAGCAGCGCAATCCACATCGGCTTCGCGTCGATCAGAAGCGGGTCTCCGGCGTCCGACGCTTCCCCGATGCGGAACCGATAAGCCAGTGCATCATCTTCGTCGTGCAGCGTCCGCCGGTCGATCAGCGCCTCGAATTCGATTGCGGCCTGCCCTTCGTACTGCGCCCGCTCGCGGCATACGCCGCTTGCGGCGGCGACCGCGTCGAACAGACGCCCAGCCGAACTCGCGACCGGACTGTTCACTCCGCGTTCGATCATCTGTTCAAGCAGCGCTAGCGGCCTGCCGGCAAGAAAGCGAACGAGCTCGAGCCTGGCGTATCGCTGCGAGACCCATGCCCACCCCAGGCTGGCGCGCAAATGGGCGTAGGTATTGCGCCACGGTTCGAGGACTGCGCGCGCGCCGCCCGGCAACGCCACCGGCATCAAGCTGGCCACGCGCGCGCAGTCGACATATCCACCCAGCAGGAATTCACCGCCCCAGAGGCCATGCCCAACGCCCATACCAAGGCCGTCGAGGACGACGCCGAGAACATTCGAAGCGAGGCCGATATCGTTTTCCGCGAGACATGCAGCGAAATGCGCGTGATGGTGCTGGATCCCGGCAAGCGGCAGACTCCGTTGCCGCGCGATGTCTATCCCGAGTTTGCGCGACAGATACTCGGGGTGCAGATCGACCGCGACAATGCGCGCGTCGCGTCCGAACAGCTTTTCATATCGCTCGAGCGACGCCTTGTAATCGCGATAGGTCTCGCCGTTTTCAAGCTCGCCGATGTGATGCGAGAGGATCGCTTCGCCTTCGCGCAGAAGGCAGAATGCGTTTTTCTGTTGCGCGCCCATCGCAAGCACCGGTGGCGCGGCGGCGAAATCATGCGGCAGTCGCAGCGGCGCAGGCGCGTAGCCACGCGAGCGGCGCAGCAGGCGCGGCACGCCGTGCAGCACTCTCGCCACTGAATCGTCAATGCGTGAGGCAACGTCGCGATCGTGCATCAGAAATGCATCGGCGATACTCGCGAGCCGGACGCGAGCATCGTCGTTCGCGGTGCATTGCGGTTCGTCCGCGACGTTGCCGCTAGTGAGCACAAGTGGGACGTCGAGCGCACGCATGATCAGATGATGCAACGGTGTCGATGGCAGCATGAAGCCTAACGTCGCGGTGCCCGGCGCCACGCCGGAAAGCTCGCCGCCCGTTAGCTGCCCGATCGCCGGCATGATGACGATAGGCCCCGCGGCGCTCTGCAGCAGCGCCGCGTCTGCATTGCTCACGACGCAATACCGTTCGATCATCGTCATGTTTCGCGCCAGCAACGCGAACGGTTTGCGCGCACGGCGCTTCAGCACGCGCAATTTCGTCACCGTCGCCTGCGCAGTCGCCATGCACGCAAGCTGAAAACCACCCAGCCCCTTGATCGCCACGATGCCGCCGAGCCGGAGATAACGACACGCGGTCTCAAGCGGATCGCCTCGTTCCCCCGAGCCATCGGCCCGCTCGATCCATACCCGTGGCCCGCACACCGGACAGGCCATCGCTTGCGCATGAAAGCGCCGGTCTGCGGGATCGTCATATTCCCGGCGACAGGCGGCGCACAGCGGGAATGCAGCCATCGTCGTAGCGCAACGATCGTAGGGGATCGCGCCGACAATCGACAGGCGCGGTCCGCAATGCGTGCAGTTTGTGAACGGATAGCGATAGCGGCGACCCGATGGATCAAGCGTCTCGTCAAGACAGGCCCGGCAAGTCACCGCGTCGGGAGCCACGCCCGTATGGGCAAGACCACCACCGCTCGCAACGATCCTGAATACGCCGGGCGATGGCGACGTATCGGAAACCGCACGCCGCTCCACCGAGTCAATCCGCCCAAGCGGCGGACAGCGGCCATGCAAGCCCGCGACGAAGCGGTCAAGCACCGGCATATCCGCCCACGCATGAATCAGCACGCCTTCGGTGTCGTTGCAGACCGTGCCGCTCACGCCGCAATCGTGCGCGAGACGCCAGACAGCGGGCCGGAAGCCAACGCCCTGCACGAGGCCGCGCACACGAATCGCCTCGCCGCCCCGCTGGCTTACCAGCGGGTCGTCATCGCGAACGGCGTGCAGGCAGAGAGGCATTTCCATCACATGACCTGTTGCAGCCCAGTGCGCCGCTGGAAGGACTGCTTCCGGGGTCGGAGATGCTCATCGGCGCGTGGCGGCAGCAACCAGTTCAGCCAGTCGTCCATGCCGTCGCCGCGCGTAGCCGAGACGCGAATCACATCGATGGTGGGATTGACCTGCCGCGCATACTCGATGCATCGGGTCACATCGAAGCTAACGTAGGGCAACAGATCGATCTTGTTGATGACCATCAGCGTCGCGGCGGCGAACATGTCCGGATACTTGAGCGGCTTGTCGTCGCCTTCGGTCACCGACAGAACCACGACCTTGGCAGCCTCGCCCAGATCCCATAGCGCGGGGCAGACCAGATTGCCGACGTTTTCGATGAACAGCATCGCTCCGGCGTGACGCACGTGATGCGCGGCGGCGTGAAGATCGAGGTGCGCAAAGGCTTCACCTACCATTTGCGCATCCAGATGACATCCGCGTCCGGTGTTGACCTGAATGGCCGGCGCGCCGGTGGCGCGAATCCGCTCGGCATCGACGCTGGTCTGCTGGTCGCCCTCGATCACCGCGACGGCAAGGCGTGGCCGACGCATCTTCAGCGCTTCGATGCTGGCGCAAAGCAATGTTGTCTTGCCCGAACCCGGGCTGGACACAAGGTTCAGTGCCGTCACACCGTGCGAGGCGAAATGGGCCCGATTGCGGTTAGCGTGACGCCGGTTTTCGTCCAGCACGTCGGCTTCCATGCGAATCGCCCGCGCCTCGCTCATGCCGGGCACCGACAAGCGCGCAACGCCGGTGCCGTAATGCAGGTCGCCATTGGCAGACGTCAGTGCGACATGCGAAGCGCCGGGCGCCTCATCATCGGTATGAGTGGGTTCGGGGCCAGCCCCGCTTTCACAACCACAGACGACACACATGGACCTCTCCTGAGAAATTTCAATCGTCGAACACAAGGATGTCGACTACGCGCAGGTCGGTGCCAGCCGTGGCCTTCAGCGTGAACTGGCCGCACTGCGAGCACGCTTCGGTGTGGCTTGCTATCTCCACGCTGGCGCCGCAGTTCAGGCACGAGGCGATACCAGGAATCTCGTCGATCATGATCTCGCCGCCCGCGAGGCAAGTGCCGGGCATTATGGCGGTCAGCGCGAAACGCAAGGCCTGGGGCTCGACACCGGCGAGTGCGCCAATCTCCACACGCAGTTGGGCAACCCGCCGGAAGTGTTCGCGCACGGCGGCTGCTTCGACCATGCTCACGATGCCGCCAGCAAGGCTGAGTTCATGCATGGGCGGTCTCGGCCAAGCCGAAAGGCGCCACCGCGCGCCCTTCGATCCAGGACTGCCCCCATGCCAACGCCCGTGCCAGATGATCGAGTGCGAGGGCACCGGGGGGCGCCCCTAATTCGAAATGCATGCCGCGTATAGCCAGCAGCGTGCACGCAGGAGGTGCGGCGTGGTACAGGTCCCGATACACGTGCATCACTGCTTGCGGCGAGATCGCGTGTGTCGTAAAACTGGTGTCGCGCGATGGGCGCAGCGTGGCGACCTCGAAAGGCGTCGCGCAATTCACGCTGCCGTCCACGAACAGCACGCGCTCGCGGGAAGCCAGGTCGAGTGCGTGCTCGACCTGAAGCTGATAGTCCTCAAGGAAGTCCACGCGGCTGCCGGCCTCGGCTCCAGCCAGCACGCGCAGTTGCTGCACGAATAATGGACCGAGCGCATCGTCCCCGCGGCTCAGATTGCCCCATCCGAATACCAGCAGCGGCGCGCTCATGCTATCGCTCCCATGCCCGCCAGCGAATGGCGCATCACCTCGCCATCGTGCGACTTCGTCATGTGATCGACCGGCTCGCCACCCGGTCCCAGCAGCACGATGTCCAGCGGCATCCGTCCCAATGCATGCGTGGCGCAGGACAGGCACGGGTCGAACGCGCGGATCGCGACCTCGACGCGGTTGAGCAGCCCCTCCGTCAACGTCTTGCCATCCAGGTATTCGCGTGCCACCGAGCGCACGGCCTCGTTCATGGCCTGGTTGTTGTGCGTCGTGGAGACGATCAGGTTGCATTGCGTGACGAGATCGTCGGCATTCACGCGATAGTCGTGAATCAGCGTGCCGCGCGGCGCTTCGATGATGCCCACCCCGCCTGCGCGGCGCTCGCCGCTCGCCATCAACTCCCCCTGAAGGATATCGGGGTCGTCGAGCAGATCCTTGATGACCTCCACCGCGTGCAAGACCTCGATCATGCGCGCCCAGTGGTACGCGAGCGTCGCATGGACCAGCGAGCCTTTGCCCCAGTCGACGAACTCCTTGCGCTGCGCTTCGGCCAGCGGACTGGGGATGAAATCGCAGTTCTGCACGCGCGCAAGCGGCCCGACGCGATACCAGCCAGTCTCGCGTCCGAGGCTGCGCAGATGCGGAAACTTCATGTAGGTCCAGGGGCGCGTTTCTTCTTCGATCAGGCTCATATAGTCCTGGTCGCTCGCACCGTCGAAGATGATCGCACCGTCGGCGTCGCGGGCACGCAGTACGCCGTCGTAGAGATCCATTGCGCCGTCCGCGCGCACCAGCGACAGCATGTTCGAACGGAAGCTGCCGAAGCCGTCGTAGAGGGCCGGATTTTGCGCGTGCAGCTGTTTGGCGATGTCCACCGCTTCGGCCGCCCACACGATCATTTGATCCACGTCCCGATAGAGCATGTCGCGATCGGCCTGGCTGACATGCCGGTTCATGCCACCCGGCACGGAGCCCGTGCCGTGGATACGCTTCCCCGACGTGGCCCGGATCAGCTCCTGGCCGAATTTGCGCAACAGGATGCCTTTTTTGGCGATGTCGGGATGCGCCTGTGCCACCCCGACGATATTGCGCAAGTCGACCTCCGAATCGAAGCCGAACAGAAGATCGGGCGAAGCCAGGTAGAAGAAGTGCAGCGCATGCGACTGCATGACCTGACCGTAGTGCATCAGCCGGCGGATTTTCTCCGCGCTGCGCGTGACCGGCCGTGCGCCCACCACCTGATCCATCGCCTTGGACGCCGCCAGTTGGTGCGACACCGGACAGATGCCGCACAGCCGCTGCACCATCACCGGGACCTCCCAGTACGGCCGCCCTTCGATGAACTTCTCGAAGCCGCGGAACTCGACGATATGCAGGCGCACCTGCTGCACGCGCTGCTGCTCGTCCAGCAGGATCGTCACCTTGCCGTGACCTTCGACGCGCGATACCGGGTCGATAGCCACACGCCGCAATCCTTTCGGATTGGCGGCCGTTTCGAGGTCGAAGCTCATGGTGCAGTGCTCTCCCGTTGTCAGTCGTAGTGCATCAGGGCGTGGCCGAGATGCGGCGTGCGTCCGGCCATCAGGTCGTTCAGGAAACTCCAGAACGCATCCGCCGACGGCGGGCAACCTGGCAAAAAGTAGTCGACATGAACCACTGCGTGAATCGGGCGCACCTGCTGGAGCAGGACCGGCAATTCCGGATCGTTGGGAATCGCGCTGCCTTCGCGAAGGCCGGCGCGATCGCGGTAGACCTCGTTGAGCACGTCCGCCAGCGCGAACCGGTTGCGCTCCGCCGGCAGGCCGCCGTTGATCGCACAGGCGCCCATGGCCACCAGCGTCTTGCAGTGCGCGCGAAAAGCACGCAGCACCTCCACGTTCTCGGAATTGCAGACACCACCTTCGATCAGACCGATGTCGCACACCCCGACTTCCTTGATGTCGGTGAGCGGCGAGCGGTCGAACTCGATGTGTTGCACCAGTTCCAGCAGCCGCTCGTCGATATCGAGGAACGATGTATGGCAGCCGAAGCAACCGGCGAGCGAGACCGTCGCCACCTTCAGCTTGCGAGGCCGGTGGGCTGCATCGACGTCCAGTGCCGCGCCCATCTCCGCGCTCGTGGCCGTACTCATGACGCCTCCTGCGTGTCGGGATCGGCAGCCGTCTGCGGGTCGTAGCGGCGCTCGCCGATCGGAATCACGAAGCCCCGCCGCTTGGGCAGAATCGCGCCAACCGGGCAAATGGTCGCGGCCCGGTCGGTGAGATCCATATCGGTATCGACGAGCTTTCCGCTGACGCTGTTGACCACCAGGTGTGTGCCGATGCCGTGCCCGGCGATGGCGAAAACGTCTTTGCCGTCGATATCGTTACTCGCCCGCACGCATAGCTCGCACAGAATGCAGCGGTTGAAGTCGATCATGACGTCGGGGTGGCTCGCGTCGATCGGCCGGCGCGGATAGAACTCGTCGAACAGCACGCCCTCCATGTTCATCTCGTAGGCCGTCGCCTGCAGCAGGCAGTTGCCGCTTTTTTCGCACGAGGGGCAAAAGTGATTGCCCTCGACGAATAGCATCTGCAACAGCATCTTTCGCTCGGCGTTCAGCTCGTCGGTATTGCTTTCGACTTTTTGCCCGTCAGCGGCGTGCATCGTGCAGGCCGAACCAGGGCGGCCCTTGACCTTCACGGTGCACACACGGCACGAACCCTGCGGATGAAAGTCCGGATGCCAGCACAGGTGCGGAATATAACGGCCCGCCCGCCGCGCGGCCTGCAGGATGGTGTCGCCGGGCTCGAATGGGACGTCCTCACCGTCGAGCGAGAAAGCGTGGCTGGTACCGTTGGTACTGCCCGCGTTGACAGGTGTGCTCATGCTGCGCCCTCCCGTTGCGTGGCCGTGCCGTCATCCTGCGCGGTCACACGGCGTGCCGCCTCGATCTCGGCGACGAGATCGAATGCAGGCTCGAATTCCAGCGACTTCAGACGCCGCTCATAGGCGGGCCGGAACTTCACAATCGTGTCGTGCAACGCATTACAGGCTGAGCCGCCGAGCCCGCAATGAGTGGTGCCGTGCATCAAGCTGTCGATGTCCGACAGCAGGTCCACGTCATGACGCGAGCCCCGGCCTGCGGCGAGCTTGTCCATGCTCTTCACCACCAGCGCGGTGCCGACCCGGCATGGCGTGCAGAACCCGCAGCTTTCTTCGGCGAAGAAGCCGGCATAGTTGCGCGCCACCTCGAACATGTCGCGCGAGCGGTCGAATACCATGAAGGCCCCCGCCGAGGGCACGTCTTCGAACGCAATCCGGTGGCCAAACTCGATGGCCGAAAGGCACTTCCCAGACGGCCCGCCGACCTGTACCGCCTGGGTATCGCGCGCGCCGCAATCTTCGAGGATACGGTCCACGCTGGTGCCCAGCGGATATTCATAGATGCCCGGCCGCTCGCAGTCGCCCGAGACTGAATGCAGGCTGGTGCCGGTGGATTTCGGCGTGCCAATGGCCGCCCACCACGCGCCGCCCTGCAACGCGACGTGCGTGGCAGCGCACAGGGTCTCGACGTTATCCACCACGGTCGGCTGGTCCAGATAGCCGTGTTCCGCCGGAAACGGCGGGCGGATGCGCGGCGTGCCGCGCTTGCCCTCCAGCGATTCGATCAGCGACGACTCCTCGCCGCACACATAGGCACCGGCGCCGACGTGGATATCGATGTCGAAATCGAAACCTGCATGGCCCAGAATTGAATCCCCCAGCAAGTGCGCAACGCGGCGGCGCTGCAGCACGTCCAGTAGCGACTCGAGCAGGTAGCGGTATTCGCCGCGCAAATACAGCATCCCGCGCCGCGCGCCGATCGCCAGCGCACCGATCGTCATCCCTTCGAACACCAGGTCGGGGTGACGGGTCAGCAATACGCGGTCCTTGAACGTGCCCGGTTCGCCTTCGTCCGCGTTGCATACGATGTAATGTTCAGAGCCTTTGGCGTCGCGGCAGAGCTGCCATTTCATGGCGGTGACAAAGCCGGCGCCGCCACGCCCGCGCAGATTCGAGCGGTTCATCTCGTCGAGCAGCGCGGGAACGCCGCGTGCCAGCGCGGCCGCAATCGCGGAACCCGGTATCAGCGTCGTGCCAAGCAGGACATCGGCACGACGAACGTGATCGTCTACCCGGGACCAGTGCGCTGGCCATTGAGCTGCCGGCACGCGCGATTCAATCAGCTCTGCAAGCTGCGCGATACGCCCGGCGTCGAGCCGCGTGACCACCTGATGATGATTGATCAGCAGGGACGGCCCCTGATCGCAGAGACCCGTGCAGGAACAGAAATCGACGCTGACCCGGCCATCCTCGCGCATCTGCCCGCGCTCGACGCCAAGGCGCCGGCAGAGATCATCCAGCAAGGCCGCGTTACCCTGCATGCGGTCGGTGATGTTGTCGCTGAACAGCACGCGGTATTCGCCGGCAGGGCTCGTATGGAAAAAGCGATAGAACGTTGCGACGCCTTCCACATGTGCGAGTGTCAGGCCAAGCGCGCCGGCGATATAGCCAAGCAGATCGCGTGACAGCCACGTGTGCCGTGCTTGCGCCTCGCGAAGAATCTGGACCAGCGCATGGGGATCATGCCCCGCGCGCAACAGCAGAACGTCGACGGACCCGGATTCCAGACTGGCAGGTCCGGGGCTGGACTGAGGATCGGGTACCGCAGCCACGTTAGCTCTCCCTTGCGCGCTCGGCGCCTCTACGGTCAACGGCTCGCGAACTCGAGCACCACGCGCGACGGCACATCGCCGTGTGCCAGGCGATGAAACACGTTGTTGATCGCCGACAGCGGCTGCAGTTCGATGTCGGCCTTGACCTTGCCGTCGGCAGCAAAAGCCAGCGCTTCCGCCATATCGCGGCGATTGCCGACGAAGGAGCCGCGAATCGTGATGCAGTTGGCGACGACATCGAACAGCGGCGTGGGAAATTCGCCCGGCGGCAGTCCTACCAGCACGCACGTACCGCATTTGCGCGTCATGCCGACGCCCTGTTTGAACGCCCCAAGAGACGGCGCCGTAATCAGCACGCCATGCGCGCCGCCGCCAGTGGCCTTTCTTACGGCGGCAATCGGGTCGCCGTCCTTCGCGTTGACCACGGCATCGGCGCCGAGGCGTTTCGCATGGGCTAGCTTGCCGTCGTCGATATCGACCGCGCACACGTGCAAGCCCATTGCTTTGGCATACTGAATACCTAGATGGCCCAGTCCGCCAACGCCGGAGACCACGACCCATTCACCGGGCCGCGCCTGGGTCTCCTTGATGCCCTTGTACGAAGTGATGCCTGCGCAGATCAGCGGTGCGGCTTCGCGCGCTGCCAGACCTGCCGGGATGTGGGCGACGTAGCTCGGGTCCGCCACGATGTATTCGGCAAATCCACCGTTTTTCGTGTAGCCGCCGAACTGTGCTTCGGCGCACACGGGCTCGCGTGCCGCGAGGCAAAACTCGCAGTGTCCGCAGGCGGAATACAGCCAGGGCACGCCGACACGGTCGCCCTCCTTCACTGCCGTCACACCCGCGCCGAGGGCGGTGACAATACCGATACCCTCATGGCCCGGCGTGAACGGCAACGCTGGCTTTAACGGCCAGTCCCCATTCGCAGCGTGCAAATCGGTGTGGCATACGCCGCAGGCTTCGGTCTTGACCAGAATCTGGCCCGGGCCCGGTGTCGGAATGTCGAGTTCCTTCAGCACCAGCGGCTTGCCGAACTCTTCAACCACAGCGGCTTGCATTTGCGTTTTCATGATGTGTTCCTCAGTTGGATTCGCTTCTGACCTAGACGACCGCCGGCACGGCCTGGGGTAGCGCCCCAGTTGACGGTGCCAGGTCCTTCACCGCCTGGGCCATCCTGGCGAGCACGGCCTGCGCGTCCCCATAGACCATGTTGCAGTTTTCCGCGTAGAACAGCTCGTTCTCGATGCCGGCATAACCCTTTCCCTGCCCGCGCTTGACCACGTAGATCTGATGGGCCTGATCGACATTGAGGATCGGCATGCCGTAGATCGGAGATGATTTGTTGGTGCGTGCCGCCGGGTTGACGACGTCGTTGGCGCCGATGACGAGCGCGACGTCAGCGGTGCTGAACTCCTCATTGGCTTCGTCGATCTCTTCGAGCAGGTCGTAGGGAACCCCGGCCTCGGCGAGCAGCACGTCCATGTGGCCAGGCATGCGGCCAGCGACGGGATGCATCGCGAATTTGACTTCGACCCCGGCCGCCTGAAGCAGCTTGACGAACTCATAGAGCTTTTGCTGCGCCTGCGCGGCGGCGAGGCCGTAGCCCGGCGCGATGATCACCTTGCCGGCGTATCGCATGGCGATGGCCGCGTCGCTCGCTTCGACAGGCTTGAGGCTGCCCTTGATCTCGCCCTGCTGCTCGATGCTTACATCGCCGAAATTGCTGAACAGGACATTACTGACCGAACGGTTCATCGCCTTGGCCATGAGCAGCGTCAGCAGGGTACCGGCCGAACCGACAACCATCCCCGCGATCATCAGCGCGGGGTTTTGCAGTACGTATCCCTCAAGACCGACCGCGAGGCCAGTGAAGGCGTTGTAGAGGGAGATAACCACTGGCATGTCGGCGCCGCCGATGGGCACCGTCATCAGCGCGCCGAACAGCAGGGCGGCGGCGAAGAAGATGCCGACAAGCGGCAGACGCTCAGCGCCCTGCGGCGCGATCGCCAGATACAGACCAAGTCCCACGGCGATCAAAAAGACGAGGCCGTTGCAGACCTGCTGCCCCTTGAAGCGCCATGGCTTGTTGATCCGCCCATCCAGCTTGGCCCAGGCAATGACCGACCCGGACAGCGAGACCGAGCCGATCAGAGCGCCCAGCGCCGTGATGCCGAGGAGCGTTAAATCGTGATTTCGTCCGCCGAACAGCTCCACGGCCGCGATCGCCGCGGCCGCGCCGCCGCCCATGCCATTATAAAGGGCGACCATCTGCGGCATCGCCGTGATCGCGACGCTCCGGCCCCGCCACCAGGCCCAACCCAATCCCAAGGCAAGCGCCAGGACGGCGAGCGCGAAATTGACCGGTACGTGGGCCCTGGCGGCAGGAACGACCGAAAAGGCGTAGAGAAACGAAGCGAGTACCGCCACCAGCATGCCGATCCCGGCGGTCACGATACCCGAAGTAGCCGTCAGCGGCGACGACATCCGCTTGAGGCCCAAGATGAACAGGATGGCGGCCAGGAAATCGCTCGCGCCGATGATCCACTCGAAGATCATGACAGGTCCCCTTTCGCTTTGCGGGTGCCGCTGGGTTTGAACATCGCGAGCATCCGCTCGGTGACCACGTAGCCGCCGCCCGCGTTGGCGGCACCAAGCAGCACGCCGACGAAACCGATCGCCTGCTCGGGCCAGGAGGTCGCGTTGAGAAGCGCGTAGAGCGCGCCGACCACAACGATGCCGTGGATGAAGTTGGAGCCCGACATAAGCGGGGTGTGCAGGATCGCCGGTACGCGCGAGATCACCTCATAGCCGGTGAAGGCTGCCAGAACGAAAATGTACACGGCGACAAAGCCCGTGATTGCGATGTGCGTATCCATTGATACCCTCTCCTAAACGGCGATCGCCGTCGTCCGGTCCGGCGCCGCGTCGGTCGGCCGATTGTTGCTGGTCAAGGCGGTCTTTGCGACGACCTCGTCGGTCCAATCGGGCTTGACCTGCTGGTCGTGAATGAGCAGGTTGAGCAGGTTGAGCAGGTTCTTGGCGTAGAGTTCGCTTGCGTGCTCTCCGAGCATGGCGGGCACATTGAGCGGGGCGACGATGGTCACCTGACCGGCGCGAATGGTCTGGCCAGGCTGCGTCAGTTCGCAGTTGCCGCCGCTTTCGGCGGCCAGATCGATGATGACCGAGCCCAACTTCATACCCTCCACCTGGGCCTTGCTGATCAGTTTGGGTGCCGCCTTGCCGGGCACCGACGCGGTGGTGATGATGATATCGGCCTGCTGGATATGAGCGGTGACCACTGCGGCGACCTTGGCCTTCTCATCCTCGGTCAGTTCGCGGGCATAGCCGCCCTCGCCGCGGGCGTCGACGCCGGTGTCGACAAACCTGGCCCCGACGGAGACCGCCTCCTCTCTGGTCTCCGGCCGCACATCGTAGCCCTCCACGACGGCACCGAGACGATGGGCGGTGGCCAGCGCCTGCAGGCCCGCAACGCCCAGTCCCATGACCAGAACGGTGGCAGGGCGGAGCGCGCCAACAGCCGTGGTCATCCGGGGCAGAATACGCGCAAGATGGGTGGCACCCAGGAGGGCGGCATAGTATCCGGAAAGGGTCGCCTGGCTCGACAGGGCATCCATCGCCTGAGCGCGGGTGATGCGCGGAATACGCTCCATGGCGAAGCAGGTGATCTTCTTGTCGCCAAGCAGCTTCACTAGCGCCGGCTCCTTGTCCGCGTAGACGAAGGAGATCAGCGTCGCGCCCTCTCGCATCGCACCCACTGCCTCCAGGCTCGGCGGTTGAACGGCCAGAACGATGTCCGCATCCCGCACAAGATCCTCGACAACCGGGACGAAGGTCACATTGTTGAAAACGGCATCGGGCAGCTTGACGGCGCCACCCGCGCCCGATTGCATAAAGACCTGCGCGCCAAGTTTGATCAACTTGTCGACGACGCTGGGCACGAGCGCCACACGCGTTTCGTCGGGCCGAGTCTCTTTGAGAACCGCAATCTTGATCGCCATCGAAAACCCCGCGACGCGAAAAGGTAAGTATCCGGGCGCCGTAGCGGCAGGATCGCCAGGAAAGGTAGCTCACGGGCCGCAGCCTTCTGGACCGCAGCCCGCGGTCGCTTTCGTCAGAATGCGGCGTTGATGTCGACCACGTCGATGAGTTTGTGGTTGACGAACTCCTTGATGCCGAGGCCGAGCAGTTCGCGGCCATAGCCGGAGTGACGGATGCCCCCAAAAGGCAGATCCGCCTTGACCATCGTCGGGTGATTGACGAAGACCATGCCAGTCGAAATCCGCTGGGCAACCTTCGCGCCGTGCTTGAGATCTGAGGTGAACACCGAGCCGCCGAGACCGAACGGGGAGTCGTTGGCGATCCGGACGGCGTCGTCCTCGTCATTCGCGCGGAACAACATCGAGACCGGCCCGAAGAATTCCCAATAACGAGCCGGATTGTCTTCGGCGACGTTGGTCAGAATCGTCGGCTGTACGAACGCGCCCTGCCCGGGAACCTTGGGCCCAACCTCCGTCGCCGTGGCGCCGTGAGCGACGGCCTGGCGGATCTTGTCCTTGAGTTCGTCGGCCGCGCCCTGCGATGACATGGGCGCCAACGTCGTCGCCGGATCGAACGGGTCGCCCGCATGCAGACCGGCCACGCCAGCGGTATAGCGCTCAAGGTACTGATCGTAGAGCTCTTTGACGATGATCATCCGCTTGGAAGAAACGCAGACCTGTCCGCCATTCCAGTGGCGGCCGAAGACCCCCCACTTGACCGTCTTTTCAAGATCGGCATCGGCGAGCACCACGAACGCATCCGCGCCGCCGAGTTCCAGCGTCGACTTCTTCATTGCCTTGCCTGCCAGCGAAGCCACCACGGCGCCAGCGCCTTCGGAGCCGGTGAGAGCCACACCCCGCACCAGGGGGTGATTGAGGATGAGCTCGATCTGTGAATGTGCCGTATAAAGGTTCTGGAATACCCCCTTCGGCAGACCTGCCTCCAGCATGAGCTTCTCACACGCCGCCGCGCTCTGTGGAACGATGCCGGCGTGCTTAAGCAGTATCGTGTTGCCCGCGGACAATTGCGGCGCGATGATTCGAGCAACCTGGTAATACGGGAAGTTCCATGGCTCAACCGCCAGCAATACGCCGAGCGGGTCGTGCACAATCACTGCCTCGCCTTCGGCGATATCCTCGACGGGCAGTCTTTCCGGTGCGAGCAGCGCTCTGGCGTTCCTCGCGTAATATTCGAAAATATTGGCTGACAACTCCACTTCCGCCTTCGCCTCGCCGATCACCTTGCCCATTTCCAGGGTGAGCAGCTTGGCATAGGCATCGATGTCTTTGCGCAGAATGTCGGCCGCCTTTTGCATGATCCTGGCGCGTTCGACAAATGAGGTCTTCTTCCAGGAGAGGAACGCGGCGTGAGCGTTTTCGATCGCCGCAATCACTTCGGCATCCGTTGTTTCTGGAAACGTCTTAATCACTTCACCGGTGTAAGGATTTGTGGTCGCATACGACATAATGATCTCCGTTATGGATACGACAGTTCCTGTTTACCTGTCGCAAGAGGAAGAATGTGTTTATTTAGTTTCCCCTCCCCGACAGTGCCCGTCTTGATCTAGGTCAATGGAAGCGTGCGCCCCGACGTTCATTGAACCACTGATGATTCCGGCTCGGCTTTAATGTGGATCGTATCGAGGTGGAATCAGCCAGCACGTTCTGCTCGCAACGCCGCAGTGACAGTGCACTCGGCGATGACGCGGCCTACTCGTTCGACGTTTGGCATATGTTAGCGTTCATGCATCGGACGGCACGACACTCGACGGATTCGGAGCGAGTGTCTACACGATCGATCTGGTCCGCTTCTCATTCCTGCGCGAGTTCGGTATCCTGCGCGCTTCGAGCTTGCTTGCGGGCCGCACCGTTAGTGCACTTACAGCGCAAATTGGCTCAATGAAAATCAACGAGAAAGTCGATGCGATTCGCGCACCAGGCCTGAACCCGGTCGAACTCCTGCTGCTGCCGCGCGCCTCCGCAATGGTATTCGCTTTGCCGGCCCTCACGCTGGGCCCGATGATGTCAGGGCCGGTTGGCAGCCCGCTGGTCTGCATGCCGCCGCCTCGGCATTTCGCGGACTATGTTCGTGAGTCGCCTGCGCCTCGATATTCCCGTATAGCATTTCTTCATCGGCATCGATAAGATGCCGGTGTTCGGGTTTCTGATCGCCTGTATCAGTTGCCTCGAAGGGCCAAGCGGCAGCGCACAGTCGGGCAGAGAGCATACGACGTCGGGCATCGTGCAGTCGATCTTCGTCGTGACACCTGCTTGCTATGCTACCACCCTGCCGGACCCGACTAAATTTAATAAGCTATCCTAATCTAATCAACAGGACGTTCGCAATCTTCGTTGCATCGACTCTGCTCAAAAGACAGGGCACGTCCTCACCTCAATAGCTGGGAACGAACCCGGAACTCGTGTCATTCGGACAGGCAGCACGCAAGTTATCAACTGAACCGGTGCTGCTTTGCCGCCACATCAGATTCTATCGTTGATGCAGATCAAGTGTGAGGCCGGCAGGCTGGCGCCTACTGGCATACATGACAAGTTATGCCGCACACGTTGCTGGACGAGGCTTAGGGGTTACAACATGAAAGTAAAGGCGACAGTGGTCCTGGCCATAACTTTGGCCCTGACCGTAGGAACCTTCGGGGCACTGGAAGCACGTGGGCAAAGCCTAGCGTCGGCGCAGGCTCCTTCGGTTCCAGAAACGGCGCCATTTACGCTCGCGCAACTCGACCAGATGTTGGCGCCGATCGCGCTATATCCCGATCCCCTCGTCGCCCAGATCCTGATGGCGGCAACCTATCCGCTCGAAGTGGTCGAGGCCGATCGCTGGCTTCAGGATCCGCAAAACGCGGCGCTGTCGGGAATTCAACTGGCGGCCGCGCTCGAAACCCAGCCGTGGGATCCCAGCGTAAAATCACTGGTGCCCTTCCCCCAGATTCTGCACATGATGGACGGCAATCTCGACTGGATAGAGCGTCTTGGCGACGCCTTCCTGGCCGACCAGACTGCGGTCATGGATTCGGTCCAGCGCCTTCGCCGGCAGGCTGAAGCAGCCGGCAAGCTGGATTCGACCGCCCAGCAGGTGGTCACAACGAGTGGCCCCGCGATTACGATCGAACCGGCCAATCCCGAGACCGTGTATGTGCCGGTCTACGATCCCGCGTATGTCTATGGTGCGTGGGCGTATCCCGCTTTTCCGCCTTACTATTTTCCTGGCTACTTCGACGGCGTGATCGTCGGCGGTGTCGGTTTTGGCTGGGTCGGTGTCGCGATCGTCGGGCCGCTCTGGGGCTGGAACCGCTGCGACTGGGGGCGGCACCGGATCGACCTCGACCGCGACCGTTTCGCCGGGCTCAACGGCAATCGTCCGCCAGGCGGGACCGCGTGGGCGCATGACCCGTCCCACCGCCTTGGCGTGCCGTATCGCGATCCGGGCGTGCGGAGCCGGTTTGCAGGCAGCATGGGTGCGCCCGATGCGCGCCGGAGTTTCCGTGGATATCCTGCCGACAGCGAGGCTCATTTCCGTCCGCCCACGGGCGTTGGGCCAGTCTCCGACTTCGAGCGCTCCACGGCGCCGCTGACCCGCATGTCCCCAGCGGAGCCACGCTTTCCGTCGACATTCGAATCCTTCGGTCGTGGCGCCGATGTCCGGAGCGACGCTGACCGTGGACGTGCCAGCCGTATGTCGATGTCGGCGTTCGGTAGGGGCCGCTCGTCCTCGATGCCGGCGTTCGGTGGGGGCCGCTCGTCCGCGCCAAGATCGATGCCATCGGGCGGCGGAGGGAGGCGCTAATGAGCGTAATCAAAACCCGGCGCAAGCCCCGCGAGGATGTAATGACCAGCCCAAACCGAACCCATGCCCCGGTGTTATCCATGCGCCGATTGATCAGTCTGATCGTGGCCTCGGCCGTATCGACCGGCAGCGTCCTGTGCGCGCCCGACGCCCTTGCTGACGGAAGAAGGTTCACTTCGCCCGAACAGGCCGCCGACACGCTGGCCGCTGCATGGCAAAGCGACAAGCCGGATGCGCTTCTGGCGATATTCGGACGCGGCGCGGAAAATCTCGTCCGTTCCGGTGATCCAGTGGCCGAACGGGTAGCCAGAGAAAAACTGGCCTCGGCATACGCCGATGAGCATCACCTTGAAACGGTCAACTCGCGGGAAGTCGTCATTGTCCTCGGCAAGGACGCATGGCCCTATCCGATTCCGCTCGTCAGACAGGGGACCGACTGGACCTTCGACGTCAAGGCAGGCGGGCAACAGATCGTCGATCGCAGAGTCGGCAGGAACGAAACAAATGCAATAGCGGTCTGCCGCGCCTACGTCGAAGCACAACGGGATTACGCACTCGGGAGTCACCGGGACAACGGGCAACACGAATACGCACAGCGTGTCGCGAGCACCGAAGGAATGCACGACGGACTTTACTGGCAACGCTCGGCGGGTGACGAAGAAAGTCCGCTCGGCCCGCTCGTCGCCAAGGCCGAAGCGCAGGGTTACGGCCCGGCGAGTGCCGCGGGCCGCGCAGCCTTCGACGGCTACTACTACAGGATCCTGACCCGGCAGGGCAAGAACGTACCCGGCGGCGCCCGCAACTACGTGGTCGACGGACATCTCACCGGCGGCTTTGCGCTGGTTGCGTTTCCGGCGAAGTACGGAGATTCCGGCGTAATGACGTTCGTCGTGAACCAGCACGGCATTGTGTTCGAAAAGAATCTCGGCCCCAATACGTCCACCATCGCGCGCCACATGACGCAATATAACCCCGACCAGACGTGGAGCATTGTGAAGCCGTGAAGCGTCGTTGCATGGATGACGTGCCGGTCAGCTGGCTCCATACGTCCGGCATACCCGTGAGCGGGCGCAGCGCGGTTTGTCGCTGTTCGCGTTCAACGATTTTCCGTACGCTGGATAGGAGTATTGGAACCGCTTCGAAACGGGCTCGCAACTGCTGATGTGACGACAAACACACCGCTTTGCCCGCTAAATGACTGTCGCTGTTCGACGGTGACGTGCGCTTCATGCGCCATCGTCACTCGCCCGACCGGATCTCCACGCCGACAGCACCAGCCAGACACCGCCCAGAACCGCGCCGGCAAAGCCCAGCAGCCCGAACACCGGCAGGCCCAGCAAAGTAGGTCCACCGGGTACGGTCATTACAATGGACGAGCCGACGATTAAAGCGGCGACGACGATGCCGATCGTCAGCCGGCTGGCTGCACGGTCCAGCCGATTGCTCACCTGCACGAGGCGCGGCACGTCGACGTGGATTTCGAGTCGCCCCCGGCGCGCCGCCCGCAGCAGCCGCGACAGATCCTGTGGCAAGCTCGCTAGCAGCGCAAGGGTGTCCCCACCCATGCGCCAGCCGCGGCGCAGCAGGGCAGCCGGCATGAAGCGGGCGCGCGCCGCGTGTTCAAGCACGGGCAGGAGTTCCTGACCCATATCGAACTCCGGATCGAGCTCACGCCCCATGCCCTCCAGACTGATGAAGGCCTTTACCAGCAACGACAGATCGGGGGGTAGCGTCAAGTGGTGTTGGCGCAGGATCGCCACCAGGTCGGTCAGCATGGCGGTGAGGTGGAGTTGTTTGAGCAGCGCGTGGCGATAGCGGTCGACGAACGCGTCAACGTCCTGCACCAGTTCGGCCTCGTCGGTCACGTTCTCGCCAGTCCAGTCGAGCAACACATCGACAACCTGTCGGGACTGGTTCTTGAACACACCCAAAAGCAGGCTCAACAACTGGTCGCGGCGCTCTTCGGTGAGGTGGCCGACTATCCCAAAATCGATGAAGGCAAGGCGGTCATCCGGTAGGTAGAAGACATTGCCGGGATGCGGATCGGCGTGAAACAGGCCGTCGTCGACGATCATTTTCAGCACGGCGCACGCTCCGCGCCGGGCCAGGAGCTTGCGGTCCAACCCGGCCTGTTCGACAGCGCGCAGATCGCTGGCGGGAATGCCTTCAATGCGGTCTTGCACGCAGACCCGTTCGGCGGTCCATGACCAGTAAATGCGCGGGATGATAATTACGGGCTGCGTGGCTGAGGTCGACCCCGCCGCCATCGTCGCTGGCGTATCGACATCTGTGTAGCCCACAAAGTTTTCGGCGATGCGCTCGGCATTGCGGCACTCTTCGGCGAGGTCGAGTTCGCGTCGCAGCGACTGGGAGAACTGACGCACCACTTCTCGCGGGCGGAAGGCTCGCAGCTCGCAGCTCGGGGCTCTGCGCCTCGGCGATCTCCGTTGCGCGCGCCAGTAGGCGCAAATCGGATTCGACTATAGCGCGAATGCCTGGGCGACGCACCTTGATCACCACGTGTGTGCCGTCTTCCAGGCTGGCGCTATAGACCTGCGCAATCGATGCAGCAGCGAGCGGCTGCGGGTCGAAGCCGGCGAAGACCGTCTCCGGTGACGCGCCTAGGTCCTCGATGAGTTGCTGCTGAACGTCCTCCCACGGCGACGGCGTGGCGTGGTCTTGCAACTTACCGAATTCGGCGATCCACTCCGGCTCGAACAGGTCGACCCGGGTTGCAAGAACCTGGCCGAGTTTGACAAACGTCGGCCCGAGATCTTCGAGCGCCCGCCGCACCCTCTCGGGCGGCGGCATGTGCACGTAGGCTTTCGTGTCGCGCCAGTGCAGAATGCGACCGGCCCGCTCGAGTGCATCGGCCAGGCCGATCCGGCGCACCATGTCGCCAAAGCCGTATCGCACGAGGATCGCACCGATATCGTGCAGACGCCCCATGTCGCGCACTGAGCTCATCGCTTCCCAGAGCATAAGCTGTCCTCTTTGCCCCCGTTGAACCTGGAGGCATTGTAGTGGGTACGTTCCGCCAAAGGTCTCGCAGAATTCGGGCATAGCAGATACGTAGCGGCTTGTGCAACTTGCCACCCAGCCTGCACCCGGATTCGTACTGTCACGCGGAATTGTCGCCCGCGCGTCTGGAATCCGGCCGCCGACACGGCATCCCGTGCCCGACTAACCCATGCATCTCGGCCTCGAGCGTGGACAGGTCCGGTTCAGTGCGCTGGTCCGCGTCGTAAGAAGGATTGCACGGCCAAATTTCCCGGATTCTCCGCACCTGCTGCCGTGCGTGATCTCCTCGTCCGCGCCCGTTTTCATTTGCGGCGTCGAAACCTGCGACGAGCAGCGAGCGGCGCGTCGGCGTGATTTGCCAACTATTGTGCCATTAGCTGGCGCCGTGTCGGAATGCTGCACGCCACCCTCTAACTCGATGCGCAACTTCATGTGTTCCAGGCTGAATATCGTGACGGCAAGCCAGCGGTTCACGTAGGACTCGACGTTCGAGTCGTTGACCCGGTACACATCGCGTGATCGTTACGCACCGGTTCGACGTCGAAACCATTCCGGCCGCCTCCGATGTCGGCAGTGTGGCCCGTTCGGGTACGCAATCGATGCTTGACAGCCGCATCTCCCGATGGGTGGCTCATTGCGGATGAAGCGTGCGGGCTATGCCCCCCTCCATTCAATCATCACATTCGCAGCGGGTTTCGTCGGTCCTATGTTCGTCCGACGCCTATCACGACCGGCACTCATCGTAGTGTCGGACAATCCGTCCGGCGCGGTTGACATGAGTCAAAAGCGAGCCCGTACACGCCACACATAATCCCCTCATGAGTTCGCTCACAACATGCGGTCCGCTTCGATTCGATGCACCTGGGCCGCATCACTTCTCCAATCCTTCTGCCCGATGAGGAACAAGCCATGTTCAATAAACACGCACTCTCTGCCCTCGCACTGGTCGCTGCGGCTGCCATTACACCCACCGCCTTCGCCCAGCAGGACGAGGCACCACCACTGACCACCGCAGCACTGCTGCAGCAGACAGATACCGATGCAAGCGCGGCGCTCGAAAACCTCTATGCCAAGTCACCCGAAACCCGTGAACTGATTGCCAGCGCAAAGGGCGTCCTGATTGTTCCAGACGTTCGTGCCGGTGGTGCGATACTCGGTGCCGAATATGGGCGCGGCGTCCTGCACGTTCCCGGCACCCCGAACACATACTACAACGCGAGAACCGCGTCCGTCGGTGCGCAACTCGGTTTCGAATCGAAGAGCGTGATTCTAGTGTTCCTCACCCAGAACGCTCTCGACCGGTTCCGCAACAGCAAGGGCTGGACGGTCGGCGTCGATGGATCCGTAGCCTTCGTCAAGAATGGCGAGAGCGGCAAGTTCGACACCAATACGGCTCGCCATTCCATCGTAGGCTTCGTCGAGACCAAGGAGGGCCTAATGTTTGACCTGTCGCTGACAGGCACGCATTTCTCGAAGGCCCCGGTGTAATCGCAGCGCCTGCTGCAGAATCGATCGTAAGCCAACCAACTGTGGCAGGTGGGCACCCATGATGAAGACGGTGCTCGCGGCACTCGGTGCGTTGATGTTGCTTGCGACAGGCAACAGCCATATGTTGCCGCCGGTCGACGAGACGGATGCCAATGCATCGATAGCTGCCGTCGCAGAGGCATGCCGGGAGCGCTCGGCGTTGGCTGCCGAGCTATTCGCATGGCGCAAGGCGAGACGCACAGTTACTCTCGACCGCGCTCGATGCCAATGCGCGCGTCGCGGTTCTGCCTGATAACGTGCATGCGTTGAGCCAGCGAGAAACATTCGCGCGGTACGACACCGAACAGAGTTATCTGGAGCTCACGCTTTCCCGCCTACTGAATGCATCGGATCGCGATCCGCGGGTGGCGTATGCCCCACGCTATCTTGCGCTCAAGACAGAGCTCCGTGCAGTTGAAATCGAGATCA
The DNA here is from genome assembly GCF_900996235.1 of Paraburkholderia sp. BCC1885. GTDB lineage: Bacteria > Pseudomonadota > Gammaproteobacteria > Burkholderiales > Burkholderiaceae > Paraburkholderia. The sequence goes on along the minus strand of NZ_CAAJGM010000207.1, from coordinate 48,798 downwards.
CGGTCTCCCGCGAACACTACGACGACATCGCGTTGTATTACAACGCGCGCCTGAGCGAGTTTGCGTTCTGTCTCGCGCCCGGCAAGCTCAAGACGCTGCAAAAACCGGTCTTCGCCGAACTGGAACGGCCACCAATACCGCCCACTCCACTACATCGAAGCAGGCGCGAACGGATGCGCGTATGAAGCGTCGGGAAACCACGCCCCCGGGCTCAACGCCGCGCCGGCGTGCACTGTCAACCCAGCTGCGATCGGCACGCCTTTCCTGTCCAATGCACTTCCTCCAGTTGACCCACGTCAATCTTCCCCGGCTTGTTGAACCTATTCTGGGAGCATCGAAAGTTCACCAATGATCTGGGAGACATCATGCTCAAGACCGCTGCATTGATTGCGCTATTTATTTTGCCGGGGTCATTTCTCGTAATCGGCCTCGTGTGCATCCATCCTCGCCTGCGCAAGGGAGCGTTAACATTATCAGGGCTTTCGACGCTACCTGCACGATGCCAATTGGTCCGCGCACATATTCGTCAACGCCTTTTTCAATAACATCTGTTCGTACGGGTCAGGGCACGCAATCATGGTGCAGCTCGATTACGCGGCCCTCGGCCAGGCTTCTGGAGTGGAACCTCTCCAGATTCCTGTCGATTCATTCAAGGAGGACGATCACGGAAGCGAACTATCCAGAGCGCCATGGTCGGTTGCAACCGACCATGAAGGATCTCGGTCGTGCGTTATCTGGTCGCCCGTCGCAATCTCGTCGAAACACATAAAATGATCCCACTGCCCATTGCGGGCTCCCAACGATGCGACGATTGTTTGATCGCGTGCACGATGCGTTGCAGAGCGGAGCTACGGGCGAAGAGATTCTGGAAGCGGTCGACGTTGCCGCGATGATGGGAGGCGGCCCCACGATAATGTATTCGTGCGGCGTGTATGAGGCACACGAGCACTTCGAGGTGTGCGATTCCACTCGCTACTGTCGTACTCTGCGTTGAAATCACGGGGTGCCACATTCACGCTGAACCAAGTTCGTTTAACTGGTTGTCGTAAGTGCGCCAAACCGGCGGTTTCAACAACACGACTGGCTCACTAAAACGCCGGTACGCCGCCGCGATGGCTCCCACCTGCCCCGCTCGATTGCATGCCCGCTGCTTCCGCGGAGCGCAGGTCTGGGACATGTCGCACTTTAAAAACGGAAGCTTTCCTTGCTTGACACAAGTCAAGAGCGCCACCAAACGATACCCCGAGAATAAAAAGCAAGTGATGTAAGTACGAACTCGGCGACCAAGGGCCGTGCAACTCTTCGTGCGTCCTGCTGCCTTGCGACACCATAGCGCAACCTTGATCGACGTCGCAGATTCAGGCCGCCAGCACAAGCAAAGCGCGAGTACTGATGTGATTCTCTACTTAAAACCTCGGAGCTAAAAATGAAGAAGACTCTTATCGTCGCTGGTGTGATCGGCGCGTTCGCCATGAGCGCCCATGCGCAAAGCAGCGTGACGCTGTATGGCTCGCTCGATGCGGGCATCGTGTACGTCAACAATATGGCTGGCCATAGCGACTGGCTGCAAGGCAGTGGTGCAGTATCGAAGACGTATTTCGGTCTGAGAGGCACTGAAGACCTCGGCGGTGGCCTGAAGGCGATTTTCACCCTGGAAAGCGGCTTCAATCTCAATAACGGCCGCTTCGCAAATGACGGTTCGATGTTCAATCAGCAGGCATATGTAGGTCTGAAGAGCGACCGGTTTGGTGCGCTTACTCTCGGACGTCAGTATGATTCAGTAGTCGACTATCTGGGGCCGCTGTCGGAAGCGGGAGCGGGTTACGGTAATAACCTCGCCGGCCACCCCTTCGACAACGACAACCTGTCTTCCACATTCTCGATCAAGAATGCCGTCAAATACACCAGCGAAGACTACGCGGGCTTCCGCTTCGGCGGCCTGTATGGTTTCAGCAATGAAGCCAACGGCTTTGCGGACAACCGGGCGTGGAGCACCGGTGCATCCTACGAGAACGGACCCTTCAAGATCGCCGCTGCTTACCTGCAACTGAACAAGTCTGGCGGCACATTCAACTCCAGCGGGGCCGTGCCCGATAACATCGGCATCGCCGCGAGTCTGCAGCGTACGTACGGCGTCGGCGCAAACTATGTATACGGTCCGGCCCAAGTCGGTTTCGTCTGGACGCACTCGCAGATCGACGGCATGCAGAGCATGGCGAGCGGCGGTTCACCCCTTCCCGGTGTCGCGGGGCTGAATCTGCATCTGGACAACTATGAAATCAACGGCGCCTACAATCTGACGCCAGCGGTGGCTTTCGTCGGCTCATACACCTTCACCGACGGAAAAGCGACGGGCAGCGGCAACGGGTCAACCGATCCGAAATGGCATACCTTCGTACTCGCGGCCGATTATTCGCTCAGCAAACGCACCGACGTGTACCTCGCGGGTGTCTACCAGCATGCGTCCGGTTACCTTGGCTACGGCAGCGCAGGTGTACCCGTCTCAAACGTCGCCGTAATCAATACACTGGCACCTTCATCGACGGACAACCAGATTGCGGCAACAGTCGGACTGCGCCATCGCTTCTGAACGACGCGCGAGGCGGCGTCTTCCGCTGCCTCGCGCATCTGTATTCGTCGGGTTGAATTTCCCTCATTTGCACATTGCAGGTCCTCCTGGACAACGGGCACGAATTCGCCATCTTTTGCCCGGCGGCCTTCGTCACCTCCCCCAAAGGTTATTCGAAACAGGAATACCGACGCAGTCAATTCAACCACACCCAAACACTACAGAATTAATCCAATTTCCCGAACCGGTCAACGAAATTAAATATAACACCAAGATCTAACCAGACATCTCTTTATCGATCAACAGACAGCTATTTGACCTGAATCAAGTTTCAGATGACGTTGACGCCTACAGTGAAATCACTTTCTTCTTCACGGTTTGTTTGGGAGGATTTTTACTTTCCCTGCATGAACGGTTATATCTCATGAACCGGTGTCGCCGGAATTCTGCGACATAGCATTTAGAGCAGGGTTTGCGTAACGTTCCCGTATGGGCCTTCCAGATCACCTATCCGAAACTCGTCCTAAACAACAGGAATTTATTTTTTGTGGAAATAAGGCAACTCCAGCTTCATCGTCGCCATTCGAAACGCAATTTATCAACCAATACGATATATGAATACCAGACTGGTTAATATTGCAAACCCCAGTTATTGGGACGCCTAATATGGACCAGAAGAACGATGTCAAATCAATTGAGGAACCAGCATGGAACTTTTACGACAGTTACTCGACAACCAGCCGTTGCTTGCGCTCTTTGCGACGATATCCCTGGGCTATCTTGTCGGCAAGATCAAGATTGGAAACTTCGTACTGGGAGGGATTGCCGGGACCTTGCTGGTGGGGGTCATCATCGGCCAGCTCGGCGTCAACATCGATAGCGGAATCAAGAACATCTTCTTTGCATTGTTCATCTACGCGGTTGGCTTCCAGGGAGGCCCGCAGTTCTTTCACGCGCTGAACCGCCGCTCGCTCAACCAGCTGGTTTCCTCCTTCGTCATGTGCCTGACCGGCCTGCTCTGCGTTCTGGCCGCAGCGTGGATGTTTGGTCTGGACCGCGGAATGGCCGCGGGTCTCGCGGCGGGAGGCCTCACACAGTCCGCCATTCTCGGCACGGCCGGCGACGCGATCGCAAGGCTGGGACTATCGCCCGCACTCGTCAAGACCATGCAGACCAACGTGGCCGTGGGCTACGCCGTTTGCTACATCTTTGGTTCGCTCGGACCAATCATCATGGTCAGTTGGTTCTTGCCGATGATCATGAAGTGGGATATCCGCAAGGAGGCCGTCAAACTCGCCAAGGCCATGTCCGGAGGCCGCGCGGAACTCGAACCCGGACAGTTCAATGCGGTAAAGGATATTGCTACCCGCATCTATGAAGTCACACCGGATAGCAAGGCGGTTGGCAAGACGGCGCTGGCACTCGACAAGGAGCTTGGCGATGCCTCCGTGGAAGCCGATTTTCGAGGCGGCAATACAATCGATCTGACCGACGCCACCACGATTCAGGCAGGCGACCAGATTGCGGTCACCGGCAAAGTCGATGTAATGAAGTCCACCAGCGATTTCTTCGGCCATGAGGTCGCGGCGCCAACGGGTCTCTCACTGGTTCAGGAAAACCGGGAAATCATCCTGACTAACCGTTCCCTTGGCGAGCGCGAAATCGGCGAAATCCACGATCACGTCGGCGTCGAAACGCGGCATGGCGTCTTTTTGACCGCCGTGAAGCGGATGGGACGGGATCTGCCGCTGCTGAACAAGCTCAAACTGAAAACCGGCGATGAGTTGCACTTCACGGGCAGCCCGGTGGACCTCGACCGGGTGCAATCGAAAATCGGGTACAAAATCACCGCCGCTGCCGTCACCGACTTCATTTTCTTCGGTATAGGGATGCTGGTCGGCATCCTGATCGGCATGATCGAATTCAAACTGTTTGGCGTTCCGGTTTCGATCGGCAGCGGCGGCGGCTGCCTGCTGTCCGGCCTGCTGTTCGGCTGGTTGCGTAGCGTGCATCCGAAATTTGCAGCGCTACCGCTGGGTGCGTCCAACTTCCTGCGCGACTTCGGGCTGGCCGTCTTTGTAGGCGTAGTAGGGATCGGAGCCGGGCCTCAAGCACTGGTCGCCATCCGGCAGTATGGACTGACGCTGTTTTTCCTCGGCGTTGCCGTCACGCTGATTCCGCAGATCATCACGTTCTTCTTCTCTTATTACGTTCTCCGTATCAAAAACCCGATTGAAGCATTGGCGTGCGTTGCCGGCGGGCGTAGTGCAAATCCGGCCTTCGCCGCATTGCTGGCGAAGGCCGGCAACGCCACCCCGGTTGTCTCGTTCACCGTTACCTATGCCGTCGCCAACGTGTTCCTGACGCTTTGGGGACCGGTCATTGTCGGCATCATCACCAAAAACGCCATTCTTTAATCATTACCCACGCGAGGCCTATCATGTCGGAGCAGGATTTCAGTCAGTTCGCCAATCTGAGCCCATTTGAACTCAAGGATCAGCTAATAGAAATTGCATCTTCGGATGCCCAGCGATTGATGTTGAACGCAGGACGAGGCAATCCCAACTTTCTGGCTACGCTACCCCGTTGGGCATTCCTGAGCCTGGGTGAGTTTGCGCTGCTCGAAGCGCAACGTTCATATTCCTACCTGAACAGCGGATTCGGTGGCTTGCCCGAGCATGAAGGCATTGTCCAGAGGTTCGAAACCTATGCCGGCAACCATGACAAAACCGACGGCATCGGCTTTCTGCGCTCGGCGATTTCCTATGTCAAGGATCAACTCGGACTTGATCAGGATGCCTTTCTTTTCGAAATGGTCAGCGCCTTTCTCGGCTGCAATTACCCCACCCCGCCGAGAATGCTCGTACATACCGAGGAGATCGTCAAAGCCTATCTTGCGCAGGAAATGTTCGGTTCGGTACCGCGTAGTGGCGACTTTTCCGTATTCGCCACCGAAGGCGGCACCGCGGCCATGACGTACATTTTCCAGAGTCTGCGTGAAAATGGGCTGATCAAGCCGGGCGACAAGATAGCGATTGCCACGCCGATCTTCTCGCCCTATCTGGAGATTCCTGTCCTCGCGGACTACGGGCTCGACGTCGTCGATATCCGGATGGACGAACATGCCGACTGGCAGTTGCCCGAGGCGGAAATCGAGAAGTTGCTGGACCCTGCGGTCAAGATATTCTGTCTCGTCAACCCCAGCAATCCCCCTTCGACCAAGCTGTCCGATGCCACCCTCGATCGGTTGGCCAACCTGATCGCCACCCGCAAGCCGGGACTCTTTATCGTCACCGACGACGTATATGGCACCTTTGCCGACGACTTCGTCTCGCTCTTTGCAAAGTGTCCACGCAACACGCTCTGCGTCTATTCGTTTTCCAAATTCTTCGGCGCTACCGGATGGCGTCTTGGCGCCATCGGACTGCATGAAGACAATGTATTCGATGCGGCACTGGCCGCGTTGCCGGAAGAGCAAAAAAAGCTGCTTGATGTGCGTTACGAATCCTTGACGACCGAACCCCGCAAGCTGCGTTTTATCGATCGCATGGTTGCCGATAGCCGGGCGGTAGCGTTAAACCACACAGCCGGACTGTCCGTGCCGCAACAGCTTCAAATGGCGCTTTTCGCATTGAACGGCCTGATGGACCGCGAGCATCGCTATAAGAACGCCGCCAAGCAGTTGATACGACAGCGGTATCTCACACTCTACAAAAATATGGGTGTCAAGGTTGCGCCTGCACCAAACGACGTTGACTACTACACCCTGATCGATCTTCAGGAGTTGGGCGGCACGCTCTATGGGCCCGAATTCGAAAAATGGTTCGCGAAAAGCGACCTGGGAACCAGTTTCCTGTTCCGTCTCGCGCAGGAAACCGGGGTCGTACTACTGCCTGGAAACGGATTCGAAGTGGTCGATACATCCGCGCGTGTATCGCTCGCGAACCTTACCGACCGTGAATACGCCTCCATAGGGAAATTTACGCGCCAGGTTCTCGACGAATATTACCAGGACTTCAAAAAAATCGGTTCGCCCGAATAGGGTATCCGCCATTGAAGGGCGCGCATGGAAGGACCGATGTTCCGAGCAGGGAACCTATTTTTCTGACCCGCGCGCTCATCACATAATCAATATAACTAACTATTTTAAAAATAGGAATTCAATCATGCAAAACGCGATCAGCTTCAAGGCGCTTTTAAACCAGCAAATGAAAGCCATGTTGATAGGCGGAAGTCTGGTGACCGCCGTATGCCTGTATGGTCCGCCTGCGCATGCGGCAGAACCTGCATCCGCCACGCCCGTAGCCACGGATGTTGCAACCGCCCCCACCGCCGGCTTGCCTCGCGTCATCGTTCTCGCCACCGGTGGAACCATCGCCGGGCAGGCCGATTCTCGTGCTGCAAATGCCTATAACGCAGGCAGCATAGGCGCACAGCAACTGGTTCAGGCGGTTCCCGGTATCGACAAACTCGCACGGCTGAGCACCGAGCAGGTTGCATCGATCGGGTCGCAGGACATGAATGACAAGGTATGGCTCCAGCTTGCACGCCGGATCCAGCAGATATCCGACCGCGATGAAGCAGATGCCATTGTCATTACGCACGGTACCGATACGATAGAAGAAACAGCATTCTTTCTGGATAAGGTCCTGCACATCGACAAGCCGATCATACTGGTAGGTTCCATGCGGCCATCCACGGCCATCAGTGCAGACGGGCCGGCCAATCTGTATGAAGCGGTCGAAGTAGCCGCAAGCACACAGGCGCGGGGCCGCGGCGTCATGATCGTAATGGACGACAGGATCGAAAGCGCACGTTGGGCCACGAAAACCAATACCACTAGCGTAGAAACCATTCGTTCGCCCGATACAGGGCCGATCGGCTATGTCGATCCGGCCAGTGTGCGTTTCGTAACCGGACAGTCTGGGCAGCACGCGCAGACACTGACTCTACCCGCCGGCGACCAGTTACCGCGCGTGGAAATGGTCTACGGACACAGCAATATGGACGCCTTGCAGATTGACCACGCTATTTCCGACAAGGCACGCGGAATTGTGCTGGCGGGCGTCGGCGACGGCAATACATCGAAGGAGGCTTTGGATGCGCTTGCGCGGGCCGCTCAAAAAGGAATCGTCGTCGTTCGTTCAACACGTGTCGGATCAGGATTCGTCAACAGAAACGTAGAGGTTGATGACGACAAGAACGGCTTTGTTGTTTCGCTCGATCTGAATCCTCAGAAAGCACGCATTCTGACCCAGTTGCTTATCGCCAATGGCGTCACCTCCCCGGCGAGCGTGCAGCAGGCATTTGTCGCGACACAGTAAGGCCATCATTTCCAGCACCGGACACCGGAAAGTCGAAATAGAGGCGATTTTCCGGGTCGATGCGGCTATACCACGCGAGACGGTGATGCCGTTTCTCCTGGCGCCCCAGCAAAACAAACATCCCATCATCCCGTGTTTCATGTCTTATTCAAAGGTGTACCCTGGCGTTGCGAAGGCGCCGCTCCTGGCAAGCGCCCAAGCCTTCCATACGACAGGTCGCCGCGATGCGTTCATGCGACGTGCTGGTCTCCCTTGGCAACACGTACTTTAGTATCTGTCGCGGACGAACCGCCGCGAACGGGCTGAGTCGCAGGATGAGATATCGTGTTGCCGTCCACGACACCCGCTACCGCACGCCTGAAACTGCTGATCCAGTCGCGCACCAGCGCACCCAGCGGGTTTGTCCCGGCGACCTTTTACCACTGCTCGAACCATGCCGATTGCCAGCCCGGTTGCCGGGCCTTAAGCCCATCTTGCACGCTGCTGCCCAGATCTTTCTGACTCTGTGCCGTGAGTCCCATTCCTTCCCGCCAGACGTCGGCGCCATCGGCAAGATAGTCTCGCAGCGCGCTCTGGAAGGCAGCAGTGAGTTCATTCCAGTTTTGAGGAAGAGCTTGCCTTTGCGCTGCTATATCCTGACGGCATGCAAGCGCAGAGCGTTACCTATGACGGACACGGAACTCAATGCCATTGCTGCACCCGCGATAACGGGGCTCAGCAAAATGCTCAGCCACGGGTACAGTACCCCGGCTGCAAGAGGAATTCCAATGAGGTTGTACGCGAACGCAAAAAACAGATTCTGGCGAATATTTTTCATCGTCGCGATGCTCAGCGCACGGGCTCTTGCGATACCCCGCAGATCGCCCTTGACGAGCACCACGCGCGCACTGTTCATGGCCACATCGGTTCCGGTACCCATTGCGATGCCCACGTTAGCCTGCGCAAGTGCCGGCGCATCATTGACGCCGTCGCCGACCATCGCAACGATATGCCCTTGTTGCTGAAGTTCCTGAACGTGCCTGTATTTGTCCTGCGGGAGAACGCTGGCTTTGACGCCATCGAGCGCCAGTGTTCTGGCCACGGCGTTAGCAGTGACAGGGCTATCGCCTGTCAGCATGATAATGCGCAAACCCGAGGCCTGTAGCTGCCGAACGGCCTGCGGTGTGGTTGCCTTGATCGGATCGGCCACACTGATGTAACCAGCAAGCCTCCCGTCGATCGCAAGATACATGATCGTCTGGCCGGCTTCGCGTAGCCGGTTCACGTTTGCTGTCGCGACAGCGCAATCAACTTTGGCATCGGCCATGAGGGCCGTGTTACCCAGCAATGCGACGTGACCGTCAATCCGGCCAGTTACCCCTTTGCCGACGATTGCACGGAACGCCTCAACGGGCCTCGTCTGGGCTTTTTTCCCTTGCGCATATGTCATGATTGCCTGTGCCAGAGGATGCTCGCTGGCTCTCTCCAACCCGGCGGCATAACCCAGAATCGTAGATTCCAACTGACCGGACAAAGCAACGACGCTTTGCACAAGAGGTCTTCCTTCAGTCAGCGTGCCCGTCTTGTCGACCAGCAGGGTATCGACCTTCTCCATCAATTCGAGTGCTTCCGCATCCTTGACGAGAACGCCTTCCCTCGCGCCTCGGCCAATCCCCACGATGATGGACACCGGAGTCGCCAGTCCAAGTGCACACGGACAGGCGATGATGAGAACACTGATGGCAACGACCATCGCATTGGCAAGCGCAGGCACAGGTCCGACTAATGCCCAGACCAGAAACGAAACCGCGGCAGCGGCAATGACGGCAAGCACAAACCAGCCCGACACCTGGTCGGCCAGCTTCTGGATTGGGGCGCGAGACCGCCCCGCTTCGGCGACCATCCGGACGATTGTTGCCAGCAGCGTATCGGCCCCCACCTTTTCTGCACGCATCAGGAAGGTACCGGTCTGATTGACTGTGGCGCCCGTCACCTTGCTGCCTGCGACTTTTTCCAGGGGAATGGACTCCCCGGTAATCATTGATTCGTCCACGCTCGAGCGCCCGTGCATGACAACCCCGTCGACGGGAATCCTCGAACCCGGCTTGACACGAAGCGTATCGCCGATCACAACGGTTTCGAGCGGCACGGTTTCTTCCATTCCATCGGCCTTCACGCGGACCGCCGTATGCGGCGCCAGATTCAACAAATCCTTGATGGCGCTGGAAGTACGTGAACGCGCACGCAGCTCCAGCACCTGCCCCAGCAGGACCAGCGCGACAACCACTGACGCCGCTTCGAAATAGAGCGGCAACTCATGCCCGCGACGGAACGCTTGCGGTAAGGTATTCGGGAAGAACAATGCAAACAGGCTAAAGAAATAAGCGGCGGAAATGCCTGGTCCGACAAGACTGAACATGTTCAGTTGCCATGTCCGGAACGACTTCCAGCTCCGCTCGAGAAACGGCCAGCCGGCCCACAGGACTACCGGCGTAGCAAGTACCGCCTGAACGCATTGCGCCCAGGATGCGTGTATCCAGCGTGGCAGAGCGAGGTGGTCACCGATACGGTTCACGATGACGCCAAGGTCGAAAGACGAGACCATGGGACCCATGGTCATCACCAGCAACGGTAAAGAAAGAGCGAGCGCGAACCAGAAGCGACGCGTCATCGACTCGAGTTCAACATTCCGCTCTTCATTCACGAGCGGGATGACCGGCTCGAGCACCATGCCGCAAACTGGACAGTCACCCGGCGCTGACGTCCGTATCTGCGGGTGCATCGGGCAAGTGTAGATGACGCCTGGGCCGCTTCCGTCCAGATCCTCAGGCAAGGGGTCCAGGTCGCGTGGGGTCTGGACGTGCGAGTCGGACATCAGAGACCCTCCACGATGCGTCATATGGTGCAAGCGGCACTGCTAGCCGATCGTCAGATCGTCGTCTACTGCTCGCACACCGGGGGCCGACCATGCCACGCCACGCGCGATTTTCCGCTCTGCGTACGATCCGACCTTGCCCGTCAAAGTCACCGTGCCGTCGCGCACGCTCACAGCAATATGATTTGCCTCTCGCTCGACATGGCGCATTAATGCACCGCGGATCTTGTTCCCAATCTCCTCCCCTGCCGCTTCTCCACGGACCTCGATAAGATTCGATACGCCCGTCACACCGCGCAGGTGGCTTATCGTCCGGGCCGCGATATAACGCTGATAAGCCGAGTCAACCTCTCCCCTCAACGTGATCCACCCATGTTCAACCTGCACCTGAACGGCGTCCTCCGATAGTCCGACCGTCCACTTCAGGATCGAGCGAATAGTTGTCGCAACGTCTTCGTCGGTTCGTACATCGTCGTGCGGGAAACGAACATCCAGTTCGACAACCACCGCCCTGACGCCCGCAACCCTTTGCGCGGCCTTCTCGGCGGCGAGCTTTTCCGCGTAGCTCCCACAATGCCCCGATAGCGTGACAATACGGTCCTTTACTTCGACGCCGATATCCGAGACGGTAACGGCAGAATCCCATGCCAGTTCGTCTCTGACGCCCTGTTGCAACTGCTGGTCCGTCTTCATTGCACTCTCCTGTCATTTCGAGCGGTCATCTGTCCGAGCGTAACCATATCCTGTGCAAACCTGCACATCCCGAGCGATCCCACAACAGACGTCCACCTTGACTTCCTCGCCCCCCAGCACGCTCTCCGCAGTGACCCAAATCGTGCGCCGCCCTTCTTCTGACTCGATTACGCCCCACAGATGCACAATGCCGTCCTTGATGAGAACGTCTGACCCCACATGAGAGATGACAACACGAACTCCAATCTACGCGGCGCGGCGCGGGCTGGCTTGATATAGGTCAAGCGCAATTGCCGCAGGCTTCAGGGCTCTATTCAAAGCGCGGCAACCTCGGACCTGGCCGGCAGAACAAGATCGTAAGCAGCCCGGAGGAAACACACCCGTCCAGTTAGACTGGGTAACCGGCCGCGCCGGGGCGCCATAGACATCACTCCACTTCGCCGACTACCTTGCGAAAATTCATCTCCGCGCGCCTGATCTGGTCTGCGCACGTTCCGTACATCCATGCCGGATCGCCATCGCTCGCGTACATGCCGCGGCATATGCCCTTCAACCGGATTGTCGTTGTGCCGCGATCATCGGTGGCCCGTTCGGCCCAGAAATAGGCGATACCGAATTCGTGGGGCGTTTCTGTCTCCGTCACCGAATCGTTGAGGCGGCTGATCGGCGTTCTCGAGTAGCGCTCCACGTAAAGGCGCGTACGGTTCCATATCTGATCGCACACCGCGCGTGAACTACAGGTCACCCAAGCCTGTTCTCGCGCCTCCTGAAGCTGCGTTTCGCTATTCCGGAACGCGATCATCTGGTTTGCCGTGGTGCAGGACGCAAGACTGACCGCCGTCAGCAAGAACACGGTCCCGGTCATGGTCAAAGCAATCGGCGGGCGGATACGTTTCATGTCAGCTCGATCAGCGCACAATTCGTGGGGCCACTTTACGTGCAGGTTCGTCTCCGGAATTGACCAAGGTCAACCGCGCGGCGCGTTTATAGCTCACGTTGCGTGACAGGCCTGCCCGGTCCAATATTCCTTCTCCCGAGCGCCGTTTTCGATGCGCTATCCATCGTTCATATCAAGCGCATACGCTCAGCCGCCATCGCGGCAAGTCCGCAACCGGTTCCGGCGCGAGATAACCGCCTACCAGACCGCGATCGGCGACGCTGAAATCCGGTGCTTCCGGGTCCTTGTTGATCGCCTGGATCACCTTCGAGTCCTTCATGCCGGCCAGATGCTGGATCGCACCCAGGATGGCCGCCGCGACAAACGTATGGAAGGAGGCGGTACGCAGATCCGGATGTCCGACATAGGCAACGTCTGTGATCCGTCTTCGCCGCGTGTGTCTTTGCCGCGTGTTCGCGATGAAGGCGGCCTGCGTGCAACTGACGTGCCTTTCCATGAGATTGGCACGGCGGGGATCAGCGTGCCGGCCCCGGTAATCAAACCCCTTCCCGACCAGCTTTCCGGTTGTCAGGCCGCGCACTCTTCTCCGTGGCCCACGGGTAGCCCCGCAGCATGGCGGCTTTCGCTGCGTGCAGCGTCGGGCTCGCGCTGAGGCGCCCGCCACAGAGCATAAGTATCATCCAGGCAAGTTGCGACGTCATGAACCAACCATCCAAACAAAGATGAAGGCCACCGCCGCTGCCGTTGAGGCCGCTCACAGCACGGGCTCTGCGCGCGAATGCCTGACGTGGTTACGCGCGCGCAGCACAAGACCGGTTATCTGGCCGGCCAACACCAGGCTCAGAAAAGATCAGCAGCGTGCGCATCGCCTCCGTGTCCAGTTTCAACCAGAGGCAACCACGCGCCCATATCGCCATGGCATAGGCCAGCTTCACAGTTACCAGCGGCTGCGCAGCCGGGGGTAAGCCCGAATGCGCCAGCCATTGGGGGTAGGCGTGGGCTTTGCCCTATCGCCGGTCCGCGCCTTCATCGAGATGTCGCTGGTCATCCATCTCCAGATCACCTGCAGCATGGGCGTGAGCACCGCGGGCGGGCCATTACCACCGGCCACTCGAAACCGAGCCGTTCGGGTTTCTCGATCAACAGCGGGAAAACTGTCTCCGACTAACTCGTGCCGATCTCAGGCCTCAAAATTCATTCGCGCGGACACATCGTGAGCAGATCGCGCAGCGTCGCCGCAGTATGTACCATTCGGGCGCGTATCCGGGGACGTGAACCGAGCGGACGCCCAATGCCTACCGGCCGATCCTCACTGGACCAAGCCATCGCGATGCTGCGGCACATGAAATCCTGGTTTGCCGATTTGCTCAGGACGCTGGGGCACACGCTTGATCCGGGACGTATCGAATCCCATCACCCTTAACCGCGAAAGCAGCGAAGCGTAAGCTATATCGCTGATATTCGAGTCTCGTGAAAGGATCCATATCAGACTCTTGTCGGGAAGGCAACGAATCGTGTATTGGTAGTCGGCATCAACGTACACCGTCACCACATCCACGTCCATTGGCCAAAATAGCCGGATTCGCCATTCCGCATTCTGCGTTCCGCTGACAACCATCGCGTCCAGCGCACCCCCGGTTTCGGGGTGGTTGAAGTCAAAGAGACGACCGAAATAAGCATCATCAACTTTTCCGTCGGGCAGAAGTGTCCACCTCTCGTAGCTCCCCACGTAATTGCGCTCGTTCAGGTATGAAACGTTCGCTATAACGTACCAGCGCCCCATGTAGCGAGGCAGGTCGACTGGCGCAGCGCTTATGACCGTACTGGCCGCTGTTTGTTTATCGCGAAATTCGGCGGCGCAGCCTGAAATGAAAAGCAGAAACGCGCACGCGCCCGTCAGGATCAGACGAGAAGCGTCTCCCTGTATGTCACCAGCAATCTGTTTCGCCATGCAGATTGTCCTCAAAAGATTTCTCGACAGAAGGGGCTCAATAGCTGAATGATCTCCAGGCGACTTTTCCTTTGATACACCTCGAAGCCGTTAGGGAGTCTCTTCCAGAGACAGTGGGAGGCGCTATAAACTGTCAAAGCCAAATCAAATGCAGCAGGATTAAGGATAGCATGACTCCCTGATCGCGAAACTGACAGTCGGGCACCAATGCAATATAATTAGGATAGCTAATTATTAGTTCAAAGCCACGTAGTAATGCTCCCCGACGATGCATTCGCCTAGCCCGTCAGGCATGTACCTGGTCACGGCCAGCGAGATTCCCGGCAACATGGCTGCACTCGGCGGCGATTCGTCGTTGCGCCGAATCGCCCACCACAACGCGAGCGAGGACATCCGGCTCATCGGCTTATGTGTAATCGACATTTACGTGGACCGCCCGGGGATCATGAAGGTTGGTTAGCTTAAGTTGATACCGACAGAGCAGCAATATTACTGAATTGGCGGTAAACGTTTTCGTCAGCTTCAGCGGGCAGGATATAGCCAAGCGTTCCATCAACCGATGATGGTTGAAGCAGGCCGCTCACTCCAGCGTCGCCAGCTTGACAGTCACGCGCGCACGATGAATCAGTGCCTGCTTGTACAGGCCGTTGAGCACGGCAGTGAGCGTGCGCCCGTATGCTCGACTTTTCGGATAAGAACTGCGCCATGATCCGGGGCATGTTCCTCGTAAGCATCACCCGGTGCAACTCCGGGCTTGGCAATCATCTGCACACGAAAAAAAAAGCCGGCGCGGGCCGGCTGAAAGTTCTAGCTCAGGCGGAAGCATGCTAGAACCAGGGGACTGGAGTATGTCCTTTCCGTAGAAACAATGCCTTTTTGCTCAGTTCGCTCTAGCCGCTACCTGCGTCACTTTCACAGGTCCGGCCGGCGCACCTGTCAACGACCGGGCAGGTCTCCCTTCCCATCGTCGACAACCAGCTCATGGTCGAATGCGTAGCGCACCAGCGCAGCGTCATTTGGCAGGCCGGTCTTCTCGAAAATACGCGCCTTGTGCGTGCTGACCGTCTTTACGCTCACACCAGGCGTTTGGGCTATCGCGCTGACCGCCTCCCCCACTGCGACGAGGAGAAAGACGTCGAGTTCGCGGTCGGACAGCAGTTGATGGGGCAACGCATTCGCCGATCTGTCAAAACGCTGCGCGAGCTGTTCGGCCACCGCGAGGCTGATATAGATTCCGCCGGATGCAACCTTTGCCGCAGCCACGACAAGATCTGCAGCCGGACTGCGCTTGCTGACAAATCCGGATGCTCCCGCCCTGAACGCCCGGGCAGCATAAGCAGCCTCAGAGTGCCTGGTCAGGACCAGGATGCGTAACGATGGATTCCTCTCCCTGACCAGCCCGATGAGCGGGATACCGTGGATGCCAGGCATCGTCAGCCCCAATACCAGCATGCTGGCATCGGTCGAGCACACAAGCGTCAGGGTGCTCTCACCGTCGCAGGCCTCCCCCACCACCTCAAACCCACCGGCGCTCTCGAGCGCGTGGCGCACGCCGTTACGCGTTACGGCATGAGCGTCGGCGATCACCACCTTGATCATGGTAACCCCTTTGAAAGGACAAACCCCCAAAGAATGCGCCTCTGAAATCGGGCGTCAAGCATTGTTTGTTACACTTAATTCAGCGGTTGCCAACTGATACGACACCGGACGGCTATCAGGGGTGGTGTCTCGCAGTGTGCTCCGTATGTCGGGTCAGCTATGTGCGCGGTAAGTTTTTCCGTAAAACCACTGCCCGGCACCGAGGGGCGGTCGTCCGATAGTCAAGGGAGTGCGTAGCTAGCCTGGCCAGCGTGACAGTTCATTCACGGCCAGATCGAAGGCGCCGCGCATCGCCTCGATAAAATCGGAGTGCATGCAGTTCCCCACATCTATCAGTTCACCCGCCCGTGTCACCACATGAAGCCGCACCTCGTAGGCAAAATGCGTCAGCCCGTCGTAGATCGCCGCGATGGCCAGACGGCAGTCGCCGATGTGCCGCGCGAATTCCGCCAGCCGCACGAGCTGAACTCCCGCCTCCGCCTCCATATGACCCGTTTTGGCCAGGCCAATGTACTCGACCTGCATTCCGATCCCCATCGATCGCCTCCTCAAGAGTCTTGCGTCCGGAAATAACACGTCGCCCGGTAACGATCGCGGATACTGCACCAGTAGTAGCCCCACCACCAGACTCTCGCCGCAACAGATCAGGCGGAATGCGCCGGGGCTCCCTGCAAAGGTGCCAGCAAACCGGCTTCACTGCCCGCCCTTGCCCTCGGGACAGATTACAGGTGCACGACTCCAAGCCAATCGTGAACGCATTTCAAAACGCTCTGTTGATATGCGTCAACGCAACTCACCGTGCGTCTCTGATCCCGGATCTGCGCCGTATGACGCAAGCGACTGACTGCGACTGCAAAAATTTCATCAACGGATCTTGGATTCCTTCCAGCAGATTCCACGAGCGAAAAACAGGAACTGGAACACCGCGCCTTCCCTTAACGCAATTATTGCACCTACCCAAAACTGCTCCGTGAATGCGCTTCGCTGGCTTTGCCACAGACATGCTCGACATGAACATGGGAATCTTGGCTTTCACCTACGGATAGCTGCGCAACTGCTTGGTCACGATGTTGCGCGGCGCCTCGGCCCACGAGGCAGGCACGCGTTTGAAAGACTGCGTCGCCGTAGTCTTGTCGCAGCGCTCCTGTAGCACCATACCGAGTTCGGCGCGCTATCGACGGCGCTCATGCTTGTGACTCAGTCCTTCGACGCCCACGCTTCATTCAGGTGCTCAAACGCTTGCGCCCGACGACATAGCTCTCGTGCCGAAGTATCCGACACACCATGCGGCGCCAGCAAACGAATGCTCCCGATGCGATTCATCGATGTGGCGCCTCCGCGCCAGATGGGCGTCACTCACCGGACGCGGCGCGTAATAGACGCTCGAACGGCTGATGCCGAGCAGCATAGCCTGCCGGCTCACCGGCGACACGTACGTGCGGTCAATCAACTCAGCACACCTGTCTTGCCGAGTGCGCCTGATTAGGACATGGTGGCCTTCGGGGAAGCCCGGCATGGGCGTGCGGTCGATAACCGGGAGACCTTCACGGAGCGGCGGAGACAATCATGGACAAGGTCAGGCTTTACGTCGGACTCGATCGCGATTGCGGGCGCATCAATCTGGCCAAACCTGTCAGTCGCCGCCTTCAAGGCGGCGCTGCTTTGCGCCAGTTTGGTTACGTCGAGGTCGACTGCGATTGCATGGTCGCCATAACGCTGAACAATGTCGAGCAGCGTGCTGACATCGCGCGCCGTAACCACAGCACGCAGCCATCCTCAAGTACCTTTCCAGCCAGTGCACTGCCCAAACCTGGAGAACACCCTGTCATCAACCATACCGAACGATCATCAATCATCTTTTCTCCGTTTCGTTTTGAAATGTCGACTTCACAACGGATAGGTGAGACGATTCATCCAATCATCACGGATAACTCGAACGGGCCATGCAACCTGATAAAACAATGTCGCGTGGGGTTCTGGATGAACTTTCAGCCTTCGCTGCCATTGCACGCACGCGCAGCTTTCTCGCGCTGCGACAGAACTGAATGTGTCCAATTCGATGCTGAGTTACACGATCAAGCGTCTCGAAACGCGCCTGGGCTTTGCGCTGCTCCGGCCAATGAACCGCAGCGTCGAACCCACCGCAGAAGGCGAGACGTTGCTGTTGACTCTGGAGCCGGTGCTGGAAGCGATCGATGGCGCGCTCGGAACCTCCGCCGTGACCGCGACCGCATTTCGGGCACCTTACGAACTACTGCTACGCGCCAGGGGTATGAGACGGTCATCCGTCCAGTACCGAACGACTTTTGCACGACGTATCCGGACGCAACGATCGAAGTCATCATTGACTACGCGTTCCGTGATCTCGTATCCGGACGGTTCGACGCCGGCATCCGGTTCGGCGAAAAGCTCGAACAGGACACGGTAGCGCTTCCGCTCGGACCGGCCCTCCGGATGGCCGTCGTTGCGTCGCCAGAATATCCATCGCGAACTCCCGCGCTCACTACCCCGGAACATCTGCAGTTTCACCGGTGCATCAATTACCGGAAGCGACAGGGAGTCTCTACTCGTGGGAGTTTGAACCCGACGGTCGTAAGTTGAAGGTAGCGTTGTCGGGACTGCTGACTTTCAACGAGCCCCAACTGATGCTGCAAGCCGCTATCGATGGTCTAGGCGCTCTGTACGTGCCGGAGCATGGAGCGGCGCCTTATATCGCAACAGGTCGTCTGGCTCGATTACTGGAGGACTGGTACGCGCCCTTCGCAGGGCTTTTCCTTTTATATCCTTCGCGAAAGCAGGTGTCTCCCGTGCTTGCCGCATTGCTGAAGCTCTTGCGAACCCGATGAGTCCATGCTTAAGTAACCAGCAGCACATCACTGATCTGCTCATCGTATTGGCGTAAGAAAAAGGACGCGTACTAAAACTGTCAGAAAATGCGGAGGCGTTAGCGACCGGCTGCCTCTTTAATTGGCCTTTCGCGCTACGAGTCCGGTTGCCGTTCTACCTTCACGGTCGGCGCCGAGCACGCCGTATTCAACCGGACACCGCGTCTAGAAGAGACGTACGTCTGCCCATCTGACGATATCGAGCAGTGCGTCGATTTCCCCAGCAGCGCCAGCCACGGTCGATGCGACGGATTGCTCGTCCTGTTCGAGGAAGCGGATCGCGTGGTATCCGCCTTGAGTATCGATCCCTTCCGCGACCGCGACGACTGCACCCCTGAATACCGACCTTGCGGATTTCGCCCAGTAGCCAGTCGACAACCACCACGTTGTGGATGCGGAGAATCTGACTGGCGGCATAAAACGTTCGCTGACTGCCTTGCGTCGCCGCCCCATCCCTGGTTGAAACAAAAGCCGCTCGCACTCTGAAGCACAGGTGGTTTCGACGGCCGCATGAATAACAGCCGCCGCCTGACCCGTGTCCCAATCCGTGAAGACTGCTTGCCACTATTGCGCTACGGTTGGCTCGAGTAGTAGCGGGCTGCTTCTTCGATCTCGGCCGGCGTCATCTGACGAGCCACATTGCGCATCTGCTCGCTGATGTCGTTTCGCCGCTCTTCCGACGCAAAGGCCTGCAGTTGCGTACGGATATAAACGGCAGGTTGCCCTTCCAGCCAGGGAGCGCCTGCCTTGCTGGCAATACCGCCATGACAGGACGCACAGGGAGCGATATTTCGCATCGGCGCACCGCTCATGACAATACGCGGCGCATCTCCTGCGCTACCCGGGTGATACGCGTGCAGGCGCGGAAGATAGGAATAGTACGCGGCCAGATCCTTCATATCCTGATCGCTCAGACCGGCGACCATCGGCGTCATGATCGCACTGGTTCTTGCTCCACTCCTGAAGTCCTGCAACTCCTTGTAGACGACTGCGGCATACTGTCCGGCAAGATTCGGTGAATTGGCCTCGCTTAAACCCCGGACGCCATGACACATCGTGCAGCGCATTGCCAACGTTGCACCGCGACCAATTGAAACCGGGCTTGAGTGCTCCAGCATCTGCGGCGTGACGATAACCGAACTGGTGCGCACTGTGGACTCAACCGGCGCTTCGCTATACCACGTACGTGGCACACCCGCTGCGCTGCAGATCGCATTCCACAGTCCCTGAAACTGGGCATCCTTCTGCACCGATGGCAGCCAGATGAAACCAACGAATGCCGAGAACAGGAACACAGCCAGTGTTGCGCCGACGCTGGCGACAAACCACTGATTACGCAGCGAAACCAGCCGTTCGTCGCTCATCATTGTGCTCCCACGCGAATCGCCGGCACGGACGTTTCCCGCAACACCATGAGATTGGCAATGGGGAATGCATAGTTCGCTACTGTCAGTCCGATCATCAGCGCAACCCACAGACCGAGACCGTTGAGCGCGAGCGGCAGGGACCTGACTTCGTGAATCGGTGAGCTGAACCGGTATTCGCCCGGGGCGATCTTCCTGCCCAGATGTCCGCGGATCAGCACGATAAAGAACAGTACAGCCGACACCACGAGCATCGCCCCTCCGATCACGGAAATGATTACGGACACAGCCTCAGGCGCGAGCGCGGGGTTGCTGTAATCGAAGAAGGCCATCCGGCGCGGCATGCCGAGAATACCGACGTAGTGCCAGGGAAACGTCGTCGCGATCATCCCGACGAACCAGAGCCACAACTGCGTTCTCATCATACGCACGCTGGTGAGCGCCCTGCCAGTCAGGTGCGGCCACAGATCATAGGCGATCGCGAAGTACATGATGACAATCGCACCGGCAAAGATAAGGTGAAAATGTCCGGTAATCCATTGCGTGTTATGGATCGTCGAATCCAGCTGATAACTCATGTTGATGATCCCACCGGCCCCACCGAAGCCGAGCATCACGAACGAAAACGCCAGAGCGAGCATCATCGGGTTGTCCCACGGCAGCGCCCTGACCCAGCCGAACGCGCCTTTTCCTCCGCGCAGACGGGCGGCGATTTCGGCCGACGCGCAGATCGTGAATACCGTTAGCAAGGTAGGAATCGAGACGATCGCCGTGAACACCGAATGGATCACCTTGAAGCCCGAGCCCACCTGCGGATCGGCAAACAGGTGGTGAATCCCGATCGGCATCGCTCCGACTAGGAACAGGATGAACGAGATGCGCGCCATCGAATCGCTATAGAGCCGGCCACCGATCGCCCGGGGAATGATCGTGTAATACGCGATGTACGCCGGCATCAACCAGAAATAGACGATCGCGTGCAGCGTCCAGGAAAAGAACACACGGGCCAGCCCCGCGTCGATGGTCGACCTGAAGCCGAGTGCCACCGGCAGGATCTGGAACAGCAACTCGATCGCCGCGCCAATGGCCGTCCATCCCCAGAGGTAAGAACCGGCCACGTTCGCAAACATCGCAAGTGGCACGGGACACCCGGGATTTTCGCGCTTCCAGACCCGCAGGTTGATCGACATCAGCGCCACCCATATCCACGAACCGACTACCACCAGCACGACGCCAATGTAGTAGAACGGATTGCCGATCATGGGCGGATAGAAGGTGTAGAGCACCGATGCCAGCCCCATGGACACAGGCACCATCGCCGTGACTGCCCCGAGCGCCACGAGCCAGAAGCCGGCCCACGCCCAGGTGCGACCGATCAGTGGCTTCTTCAGCGCCAGCTCTGTGATCGCGTAACCGAATCCCATCGCGATGAGCGTCGGAAAGACATACCCCATCGCCGAGCCGTGCGCGGTCACCGAGCGGTAGTAGAGGTCCGGATTCTGCAGCCACGCATGGAGCGGGCTGCGGATGTACATCTGCCATTCGCCGAGCAGCAACGCCAGACCAAAGACGGCGAATGCCAGCCAGAAGTGGGCGAGAACCAGTCGCTTGCTATTTAACACAGCTGAGCCTCCGTGAGTTCGACGCCATCCTGAAAAAGCTTGCCTTGTCGATCACCTTCACGTTTGCCCACATTCCTTCGTGCCCTACTCCGCAGTACTCGTGACACGGCATCAGGTGGTCTCCCGGTTTATCGAAGGTGGTCTTGAACGTCGAGACGTAGCCAGGGACCAGCATCGAATTGACATTCGTGTTTGTGATTAAAAGACCGTGCACGTCGTCGGCACTGGTCGCGCGAAAGGTAATCGGAGTGCCGGCGGGAACGAGGATGCATTGCGGCGTAAAGGAGTATTGCTGGCCGATCATCCGCACGGTAACCGACCCGTCGGGCTCGACAGCGCTGCCAAGGTTGCTCTCGATGAATTCGCCTGCGATGTGCAACGTGGTCGGATTGACCGTTTCGACACGGGACGGCGGCATCATCGCCCAGTGCAAGCCGATGAAAATGACCATCGCGACCAGCACGGCGATGATACTGACCACCAGCATGGCCCATCGCCACTCGACACGAGCCGCCACGTCTGCGCCATCCTTGTGGCCGGGAACTGGAGAAAGGGACATGGATAGTCTCAGTGAATAACACCACGAGGCAGAAACACGAAAAAATAGAACGCGAACCAGAGCGCGATAACGATCGCGGTGGCAGTCCCGGCGACAGCGATCGCGCCGCGTGGGCCGCTGCGCACGATTCGCTCGACGTCCTCATCTTCTGACGCCCCGAAGGTAGAATCGTGTGACGTTGGATCATTCATGAGTATTCCTAGTCAAGCGGCGCGGAGCGCAATTCACTCACGTCGCGTGCTGAAACGGCCGTCCCGTGGTTGCCCCACGCGGTCCGGATGAACGTGACCACGGCCGCGACCTCTTCGTCCGACAGCGACTGGGCAAACGGCGGCATGCCGTAGGGTTGCGGATTTCTGCCGGTTCCCGGGGGGTAACCGCCGTTCAGCACCATCCGGATCGGGTTTACTGACGACGTCATCTGGATGGACTGGTTGTTCGCCAGCGGCGGGAAGTCGGGCAACTTGCCGAGGCCCTTTGCGCCGTGGCACGTCGCGCATTGCGCGTCATAGATCTTGCCGCCGGGCGGGAAAAGCCGGTCCTTCTCTTCGCTCGCCGTCGCGGAAGGTGGTGTGGCTTCGCCGCCATGCGGCGGCAGGCTCTTCAGATACACGGCCATCGAGCGGATATCGTCATCGGAAAGATACTGGAGGCTGTCGTACACGACCTCGGCCATCGGGCCGTAGACTGCACCGCGCCGGGATACGCCGGTTCTCAGCAGACTGGTGATATCTTCAATGCTCCATTCGCCGAGCCCCGCCTCCCTGTTGGAGGTGAGCGACGGGGCATACCAGGCCTGCATCGGGATGAGCCCGCCTTCGAATGCCTTTGATTCGGAGCTGCCTCCGAGCGCATTGATCGCGGTGTGGCACATCGAGCAGTGGCCGAGGCCCTGAACCAGATAGGCGCCGCGATTCCATTCGACGGATTGCGCAGTGTCAGGCTGGAACTCCCCCTCACGGAAATACAACGTCCGCCAGCCAAGCAGCAGCGAACGGTTGTTATAAGGAAAGCGCATGTCATGCGCACGATTGGCAAGCCTGACCGGTGGCACCGACTTCAGATAGGCAAAGATCGCATCTGAGTCTGCACGCGTGACCTTCGTATAGGCAGCAAACGGCATGGCCGGATACAGCAGGCTGCCGTCCGACGAATGACCGGTGTGCATCATGGCGTAGAACTGGTCTGCGCTCCATTTGCCGATGCCGGTCTGCCTGTCTGGAGAAATGTTCGGCGAATACAGGGTGCCGAATGGCGTAGCCATCGGCCGCTGTCCCCCAAACAGTTTGCCGCCTGGCATCGTATGGCACGCGATGCAGTCCCCGGCTCTTGCCAGATACTCGCCGCGGGCGATCGTGTTCGCATCAATTGCGCCGGCGGCCCGACTGCTGATAGCGCTCGCGCTCAGGACCGCGGCCACGCACAGGGACGCAAGCGCCCGGCGCCCGATAGTCTGAAAGATACGCACTCGAACCCCGCTCATTTCGGTTCACTGCCGCACGCAAGCGGCATCTTCAGCGTCCCGTGCGGCACCGGAACCGGATCGGCCGGCGCGGGTCGCGACGACAGCCATGCAGCGATAGCCGTCACGTCGCCGTCGCTCAGACGCACGGCGACCTGCTGCATACAGTCGGGCGCGGTTGCCGTGCGGGTGCCATAGCGCCAGGCGCCGAGCTGGGCGCTGATGTAATCCGCGTGCAGCCCTAGCAGGCCCGGAATGGCAGGCTCCATCCCTGTCAGGGCCGAACCGTGGCAGCTCGCACAGGCTGGAATGTGGCGCCCCGGATCACCGAGGGTGACAAGCTTCTGACCGCTCGCCATCACATCCACGCCGGCTGATGATGCGGCCAGTGCCGGAAACGGAGGCCGCTCCGCCGCGAAGTATGTGGCGATCTGGCGCAGGTATGGGTCGGGCAGGTACGCGAGCAGGTAGTTCATCGGCGGATACTTGCGGTGACCGTCCCGGAACGCGACGAGCTGGTTGTAGAGGTAGCCGGCCGGTTTGCCGGCGAGCCGCGGGAAATAATCGTTGTCGGTTCCCTGCCCCTGCTGGCCATGACAGGCAGCACAGGCCAATACCCGAGCCTGCATGGTGTCCGGCGCATGCTCGCCGCTCTGGTCCTGGGCCAGCGCATGGCCTGCCGCGATCGCCAGCAAAACCACTAGCCACCTGAAGCGATATCGCACTCGGATCTCCCGTTAGCGGGTTGATACTGTTCTTCGGATGATGCGGTTCTTCGCAGCGGCAATAGGGCAGTCACTGCATCCAAAAAGGAACGCTCATGGAGGCATGGGCGCCATTTCAAAAACGTTGAGGGATATTAAGGGACTATCGATTCAATTCATAACGTCGACGCGAATGTAGGGTCATTCTCTTGATCTACATCAATTTTCTGCGTCTCGTGATTCGCTAACCTGCTGACATTCGAACCAGCGCTTTCGTATCCTTTCCGACATTGCTTGACCTGCGAACACATGCAGATGAAATACATGGCATGCCCTACAACCGTCATCGTATGAAGCCCGTCCGCCCCATCAATCGTCATCGCGTATCAGAACGCGATCATTGCGCGCTTTGCGCCGTGAACAGATACTGCTTTCCCGAGGGCGTAAGCGCGTCGCACGCCCACGTGCGGCAACCTGCTGCGGAACAGCGGCGCCTCACAAAGAAAGATGTGCTATTTACCGTCAGCACCCCATTTACCGGTGTATTCGCGCTTCGTCGCGGGTCGTCCAAAACGTCGGTGACCGCAGATAATGGAAACTCGCAGATCGTACGGATAGATCTGGGCGGCGACATGCTGGGGCTGGAGGGACTTGCTGCAGGAATTCATACCACTTCCGTGGTGGCGCTGGAGAATTCGACTTTCTGCTTCCTGCCATATGACAGGCTGATGCATGTCGCACAACAACGGCCCGCGTTACGGGAGAAGCTTCTGGGTGTCATGGCGAGCACGCTGGTCTATCATCAACGCGCCGCATATGCACTAGCGAGTACAAACGCGGAACAGCGCGTCGCCGGATTCCTGATCTCGACCTTCGAACGTCTGGCCGAGCGCGGATATCCCGGTCCTGACTTCGCCCTGAACGTCACCCGCCAGGAAATCGGAAGCCTCCTCGGGCTCACGCTGGAAACAGTAAGCCGATGTCTGTCTGGCTTCGAAGAGCGGCAATTGATTCACGTGCGTGGTCGGCACGTGGAACCGCTCGATCAGATCGCACTACGAAAACTCACGGTACGGGTCGTTTAACCCGGCTCCATCTTTTGATGCTCCGTGTGCCCCAGTGCCGTACTCCTGGGCGCTCTGCTGTTGCTGATCGCCGCACGGCGGCTAGCGATGGTCGCTTTGCGGAGCGTCTTTCGACGGCAACGACCTCCCGTCGCACCAATAGCCCTTTCTCGCAAGGGGTTGATTTTGATTCGGATCAATGTTGCTTCAAGTTCAAGCAACCGATAATTGCGTCGAAGAACGGCCATATGAAGCGACGCGTTCGCCTTCCGCAACACCGAACTCGCCCCCGGGCCGCCGCACGTCGGGTATTCGCATCCACACCAATCCCGCATCTCACCCTGAAAAAACGAGGGACGAGGCCATCACCGTGCACGCCCTATGACGCCGCCTGAACGTTTGCCGACCGATGAAAGCTTCCGGTTACTCGTCGATGCGGTCAATGACTACGCGATCTTCATGCTCGATCCATCGGGACGCGTCATGACCTGGAACGCCGGCGCGCAAAAGATGAAAGGCTATGAGGCCGAGGAAATCATCGGCCAGCATATTTCCACTTTTCACACGCCGACAGACCTCGCTGCAAGCGAGCCGGACGCCGCGCTCACGTTCGCCGCAGCCAACGGCCGCGCTGAAAACGAGGGCTGGAGGCGCCGCAAGGACGGATCGACGTTCTGGGCCAATGTCGTCATCAGCGCGATTCGCGATGAAGCGGGCGCGCTGCGTGGTTTCGCCAAGGTCACTCAGGACCTCACCGAGCGCAAGCGTCTCGCCGAGCTCGAAAATATCAGCCGCCTGACAGCGAACATCCAGGTCGCGCGTGAGGAAGAGCAGGCCCGCATCGCGCATGAGCTTCACGACGATCTCGGGCAACAGCTCACCGCGCTCAAGATGGCGCTCGCCGAACTGCAAACCGATTTCCATGCCGGCGAGACAGGCTCCGCGCGCATTCCGGCTCACGTCGAAGACATGAACCGGCTGATCGACGCCACCGTGGTGTCGTTGCGGCGGATCGCTACCGGACTGCGGCCCATCGCTCTGGAGACATTGGGTTTTGCCGCCGCACTCGAATGGCTCATCGACGATTTTGCGCAACGTTATGCGATCGACGTCGAAGCCAGCATCCAGATGGCCCACCTGACGTTGAGCGAGGGCGCCGAAGCCGCCCTCTTCCACATGGTCCAGGAATCGTTGACCAACGTGGCCCGTCACGCGCAAGCCGACAAGGTGACCATCGAGTTCGGCAGACGCGGCGAGACCTGTGTTCTGTGCATCGCCGATAACGGTCGCGGTGCGGCACGAACCGCATTGTCGAAACAGACGTCGTTCGGACTACTCGGAATGGGCGAGCGCGTGCGTCGCCTGAACGGCACGCTCTCGATCGACACCACACCGGGCAGCGGTTTTCGCATTGCGATCAGCATTCCACCCGGCGCCCGGCCGTCGTCGTAATACGTCCCCATAGCGTTAAAAAATGTCCGCTGGCTGCGGTTGACCCAGATCAACCGCAGCCAGTGATCCGGCAGCTACAGTCGTCTGGTGCCATGTTTGCTGCCCCGCACAACGGGGCTCGGAAACCGGCCCAGGCGTTGTGATTTGCACAGGTCGAACAGCTTCTGCCGGTGTCCCCGCCGGCCCGTTCACTGGGTTCCGCAAATAGCCAGGCCGCATCACGCGACGCGCCAACCTATGCCGAGGAATCCCAGATGAACACCCGCTTCACCCCCGTTTCCGCCGCGGTTCAAACCGCTCCGAATGCGCCAGCCGTTCCCGCGTCGTCTGAATCGTTCCGCGCTTTGGATCACGCCAAAGAAGCCTTCATTGCCCGCCTGAGCGGCGGACTGTCTCCCGCTGCACTCGCGCTAGCCTGGGCCGACTGGCTTATCCACCTCGCGGCTGCTCCTGGTAAACAGCTCGAACTTGCAGCGCTTGGCATTCAGGGCGTAAAACGCATTGCAGGCTACGTGGCTGGAGCCGCCCGCGGCGATTACCGCCCGCCACTCGCCGAACCGTTGCCTGCGGACGAACGTTTCCGCGCCGAGGTGTGGCGAACCGAGCCATACCGGTTCTGGCAGCAGACCTTCCTGTTGACCGAGCAATGGTGGAACGCGGCCACACGCGGTGTGCCCGGCACCACGCGGCATCACGAGGACGTCGTGTCGTTCGGCGCTCGCCAGTGGCTCGACGTCGTCGCGCCGACGAACTTTCTCGCGACCAATCCCGAGGTATCGCAGCGGGCCGCAGCCACATTGGGCGCGAGCATCGCCCAGGGCATGGGTAATGCGCTGGAAGATATCCGGCGTCAGACCCACGGAGAACCGCCGGTCGGGCTCGATCAGTTCAAGGTAGGCGGCAATCTCGCCGTGACGCCCGGCAAGGTGGTGTTTCGCAACCGCCTGATCGAACTGATTCAATACAGTCCCGCGACCCCCAAGGTGTTGGCCGAGCCGGTGCTAATCGTGCCGGCATGGATCATGAAGTACTACATCCTCGATCTGTCGCCGCACAATTCGCTGATCCGCTATCTGGTCGAACAGGGCCACACGGTGTTCTGCATTTCGTGGCGCAACGTCGATGCGGACGACCGCGATCTGGGCCTCGACGACTATCGGCAGCTTGGCGTCATGGCGGCGCTCGATGCCATCTCCACGATCGTGCCGGACCAGCGGGTTCACGCAACCGGCTACTGTCTCGGCGGCACGCTGTTGTCGATCGCCGCCGCGGCCATGGCGGGTGCCGGTGACAACCGGCTTGCATCGGTTTCGCTCTTCGCCGCGCAAACGGATTTCAGCGAACCGGGCGAGTTGCAGCTCTTCATAGACGACAGCGAAGTCTATTTCCTCGAAAGCATGATGTGGTCGCAGGGCTACCTGGCGGCCAGCCAGATGGCGGGTGCGTTCCAGCTGCTGCAGTCGAACGAGCTGATCTGGTCGCGTGTCGTGCACGACTATCTGCTCGGCGAACGCGCGCCGATGATCGACCTGATGGCATGGAACGCGGATGCCACGCGTATGCCGTATCGCATGCATTCGGAATATCTGCGACACCTGTTTCTCGACAACGATCTGGCTTGCGGACGATATCAGGTCGACGGCCGGCCGGTATCGATCCGCAATATCCGCGTGCCGATGTTCGTGGTCGGCACGGAACGCGATCACATCGCGCCGTGGCATTCCGTGTTCAAGATTCACAATCTGTCCGATACCGACATCACCTTCGTGCTGGCGAGCGGCGGCCACAATGCCGGCATCGTCAGCGAACCTGGACATCCCCATCGCCACTTCAGCCTGAAGCACACGGCCGCCGACGATCTGCGCGTCGGTCCCGATGCATGGGTGGCCACCGCGACGCCGCAGGAAGGTTCGTGGTGGCCCGCGTGGACCGAGTGGCTTGCTGCCCATTCGGGTGCCAAACGCGTCGCGCCGCCCGCGATGGCGGGAACCGGTGGTGCCCAGGCACTCGCCGACGCGCCCGGCACCTACGTCCTTCAGGCATAGGAGCCGCATCGTGAACGATATGCTGCTACACAACCGTACCTTCGACGAGCTCGCGGTGGGCGAATCGGCCTCGCTCGTGCGCATCGCCGGGCAAAACGACATCGATCTGTTCGCCGCGATGTCGGGCGACGTCAACCCGGCGCATATGGATGCGGTCTTCGCCGCGACCGATCTGTTCGGCCACGTCGTGGTGCACGGCATGTGGACCGCCGCGCTGATCTCCGCGCTGCTCGGCACCCGCTTGCCTGGACCGGGCACCATCTACCTCGACCAGACCTTGCAGTTCCGTCGTCCGGTCACGCCAGGCGACGCCATCACGGCCACGGTGACCGTGAAGGAAAAGCGTCCAGAAAAGCGCATCGTGCTGTTCGACACGATTTGCACCAACCAGAAAGGCGACGTGGTTTTACTGGGCGTCGCCACTGTGATCGCTCCGGCGAGCTCGATCGTCTTGCCCGCGATGCCGCGCCCGGAGGCCGCCGTCCGTCGCCACGACCGGTACGACGCCTTTATCCGCGAGGCGCGCCTGCGGCCGGCGCTGCGCACCGCGATCGTCCATCCCTGCTCGGCCGATGCCATCCGCGCGGCCCTCACGGCTCGCGACGAGGGACTGCTCGACCCGCTGCTGATCGGGCCGGAGGCCAAAATCCGCGCAGCCGCCGACGCTGCCGGGCTCAGCCTCGAAGGCATGGAGATCGAATCGACGGAGCACAGCCACGCGGCCGCCGCGCGCGCGGTCGAACTGGGTGCGGCGGGCAAGGTTGCCGCGTTGATGAAAGGCAGCCTGCACACCGACGAACTGCTCTGCGCCGTCGTCGCGGCAGGGTCGGGGCTGCGCACCGCGCGCCGGATCAGCCACGTCTATGCGATGGACGTGCCGGCCTACGCGAAACCGCTGCTCGTCACCGACGCCGCCGTCAATATCGCACCGACGCTCGACCAGAAGCGCGATATCTGCCAGAACGCGATCGACCTGCTGCACCTGCTCGGGGTCGAGGTGCCGCGGGTCGCCGTCCTCGCAGCGGAGGAAACCGTCAACCCGAGAATGCCGACCACGCTCGACGCGGCCGCGCTGACCGTCATGGCCGCGCGCGGCCAGATCACGGGCGCGCTGGTGGACGGCCCGCTCGCGTTCGATAACGCCATCAGCATGGCGGCGGCGCAAACCAAGGGCATCGCGTCTCCTGTCGCAGGTCAGGCGGACATTCTGCTGGTACCCGATCTGGAGGCCGGCAACATGCTGGCCAAGCAACTGATGTACTTCGCCGGCGCCGACGCAGCAGGCATCGTGCTCGGCGCACGTCTGCCGATCATCCTGACAAGCCGCGCCGACAGCGTGCGCGTGCGCCTCGCGTCTGCCGCGCTCGCCAAGCTCGCAGCCGAACGCGTCCACGGAGCACCGATGCCATCATGAACGCCCCACTGTTGCTCACCTTCAATCCCGGCTCGTCGTCGGTCAAGATCGGCCTGTTTCGCGTCACGCCGGAGGCGGCTGTAAGAGTAGGCCAGGGCACGATCGACTTCCGGCAGCAGCCGTTGCGCCTGCATCTGGCCAGCGACGGGGAGACCAAAGAGATCGCGCTGGTATCGGGCGTGACCGAAAATCTCCACGACGTGATCGACGAAACGCTAGGCTGGTTCGCCACGCACTTCCCGCTTGACGATCTCGTCTCGGTCGGCCATCGCGTCGTGCATGGCGGCGACCGCTTCACGGGGCCGGTGGCGATCGACGACGACACGCTTGCCGCGATTGCGGCCCTGGTGCCGCTCGCGCCGTTGCATCAGCCGCAAAGCCTGCGGCTGATCCGCGCAATCCGGCATCTGCGGCCTCATTTGATCCAGTCGGCCTCCTTCGATACCGCGTTTCACGGTACGCAGACCGATCTCGTGCGCCGTTTCGCGATTCCGCGCCGACTCTTCGATCAAGGTGTCAAGCGCTACGGCTTTCACGGCCTGTCCTATCAGTTCATCATCGGCCAACTCACGCAGCAGTTCCCGCAGCTTGCGCACGGCAAGGTGGTCGCGGCGCATCTTGGTAGCGGCGCGAGCCTTGCGGCTTTCGATGCAGGCAGGAGCCGCGATACCAGCATGGGCTTTTCGACGCTCGACGGCATTCCGATGGCGACGCGTTGCGGTGCGCTCGATGCCGGCGTCGTGCTGCATCTGCTCGAGCAGCAGCGCATGAGCGCCGCCGAAATCGAGAACCTGCTGTACACGAAATCGGGTCTTCTCGGCGTGTCGGGCATCAGTGCGGACAGCCGGACGCTGCAGGCGAGCCACCGGCCGGAGGCCCGTGAAGCGCTGGAGCTGTTCGCCTTTCGCGTTGCCGGTGAAGCGGCGCGGCTCGGCACCACCCTCGGCGGCCTCGACAGTCTCGTGTTTACCGCCGGCATCGGCGAGCATCAGCCGGAGGTGCGCAGCGCGGTCTGCGAGCGGCTTGCGTGGCTCGGCGTCGAACTCGACCGCGAGGCGAACACCGACAACGCGCGCGTGATCAGCAGCGCGCGCAGCCAGGTGACGGTCCTCGTGCTGCCCACTGACGAAGAACAGATCATCGCCGACGAAGCCGTCGCGATCCATCACCGTGAGGAGTCCACATCGTGAATCCGATTATCGATCTTTCCGGCAAGCGGGGCCTCGTTGTCGGCATCGCCAACGAGCACAGCATCGCCACCGGCTGTGCCAGACTGTTTCGCGCAGCTGGCGCCGAACTGGCTGTCACCTATCTGAACGACAAGGCCAAACCGTTTGTCGCGCCGGTCGCAGAAGCGCTTGAATCGTCCATTGTCCTGCCTTGCGACGTCACCGTTGCGGGCCAGCTCGAAGCCGTATTCGAGCAGATCGCGAAGGATTGGGGACAGCTCGACTTCGTGCTCCATTCAATCGCCTTTGCGCCCGCCGATGCGCTGCACGCAAAGCTGATCGACTGCCCCGCCGAGGGTTTCGCGCTCGCCATGGCGGTGTCGTGTCACTCGTTCATCCGCATGGCGAAGCTCGCTTTGCCGCTGATGACCAACGGCGGCAGTCTGATGACGGTGAGCTTCTACGGCGCCGAACGTGCCGTCGATCACTACAACGTGATGGGTCCGGTGAAAGCGGCGCTCGAATCGAGCGTGCGCTATCTGGCAGCCGATCTGGCCGCTCGCCGCATTCACGTCCATGCCATTTCCGCCGGCGCGGTGAAGACACGCGCGGCGTCAGGCATCGAGCATTTCGATGCGTTGCTTGACGACGTCCGCGCGCACACGCCGGCCCAGCACCTTGTCACCATCGAGGAAATCGGGCGGATCGCCGCGGTACTGGCAAGCGATGCCGGGATGACGTTGACTGGCTCGACGATCTACGCAGACGCCGGCTTCCATATCACGGCATGATCACGGGCTGCGAACGTACGCGAGGCAGCCTGCACGCAACCGGCACGCGCGACTATGCCTGTCCCGCCAGCTTGCGCAGCTTCGCGGCATCGAGCACGGTAATGAAGCGCGGCCCTTTGCGGCGAATCATGCCCTGCGTCTCGAGCACCTGCAGCGCACGGCTGACCGATTCGACCGACAGGCCCACGTAGTCGGCAATATCATGCCGCGCCATCGGCAAGTTCAGTTCTCCTGCGATCCGGCCTGGCGGCGCATAGGCGTGATCGATCCACAACAGAAAACTGGCGAGGCGCGCCGGCGCTTCATTCTTGCTGACGGTGATCGCGTGATGCTGCGAGCGCCGCAGTTCATGACACAGCTTGCAGAGCAGACCGATATCGAGGCTGGGGTCACGCTCGAGAATGGCTTCGAGCGCGTCGAACGGAATCCTGAAAGCGGTCACCGCCGTCAACGACTGTGCGGTGGCGACGTAAGTGCCGTTTTCGCTGAGTCCCATGATATCGCGCGGGAACAGGAATGCTGTGATGCGCTTTTCGCCGTTCGCGAGCAACTGATAGGTTTCCGCTACCCCACTCACCACGTTGTACACGAAGCGAGCCTCTCCACCTTCCG
The DNA here is from genome assembly GCF_900996235.1 of Paraburkholderia sp. BCC1885. Lineage (GTDB taxonomy): Bacteria > Pseudomonadota > Gammaproteobacteria > Burkholderiales > Burkholderiaceae > Paraburkholderia. The sequence continues at coordinate 15,767 of NZ_CAAJGM010000207.1, read as the reverse complement.
GATAGAGCACGGTGTGGCGCCGGACGCTGACGAGCTGGGAGACTTCCAGCAGTGAGTCCTGTTCGGACTTCGACAGCAGTTCCACTTCGGCGCCGTCTCCGTCCTTGCGAAACGGCGCAGCGTAAATCGACGGTCGATAGCGCGGCGTCTCGATTAGTTCTTCGTTCATAACTGATTTTTTACGGCCATTGATGTGTTCGATTCAGGGTGTTGGCCCTGTTGTGTTTCCACTGCGACGGGTTCGCCCGCATCCATCCCCGCCTGGTCACGGGTGATCGACGTGCCTGCCGTCCCGGCAACCAGTTGCTCGATATCCGCTAACGCGCCGATCACGGCGCGGCGTCCGGTGCGCATCGCAAATTCACAGGTGGCTTCCACCTTCGGCCCCATCGACCCGGCGGCAAAGCCCATCCCTTCGAGTGCCGCCGGGCTCGCGCGGCGTATCAGCCTCGCAGCCGGCATGCCCCAGTCGAGATAAACGCCGCTCACGTCGGTCGCGATCACAAACAGATCGGCATCGATTTCGCGCGCCAGCAAGGCGGCGCTGCGGTCTTTGTCGACCACTGCTTCGACGCCGCGATAGCGGCCGCTCTGCCCGGCGACAACGGGAATGCCGCCGCCGCCCGCGCAAATCACGATCGTACCGCCCGCGAGCAACGCACGCACCGGCTGGATCTCGAGAAAGCGCAGCGGTTTCGGACTCGGTACCACGCGCCGCCACCCGGCACCGTCCGGCGCGACTGTCCAACCGGTCTCGCGGGCGACCGTCGTTGCATCGCCTTGCGTGAGTATCGACCCGATCGGCTTGTCCGGGCGATCGAAGGCGGGATCCGTCGCGCTGACTTCCACCATGGTCAGCAAGGTTGCGCAAGCGCGCTCTGCAGGTAGCCGGTTACGCAGTTCCAGTTCGATAATGTAGCCGATCATCCCTTCGGTTTCTGCGTCCAGGACATCGAGCGGAAAGCGTGCCGCACGCGGCGTACTCTCGCTTTGCACCGCTAGCAGACCCACCTGCGGCCCGTTGCCGTGCACGATCACGAGGTCGTTCGAGCCGGCGAGTGCCGCCAACTGTGTCGCAGCGGTCTGTACGTTGCGCTGTTGTGCATCGGCACTGACCGCTTCACCGCGTTTGAGCAGTGCATTTCCGCCGAGAGCGACGACGATGCGCATGAGTCTCCCCTTTATCCGGTCAACGTGGCGACCAGGATCGCCTTGATGGTATGCAGGCGGTTTTCGGCCTGATCAAAGACGATGGACGCCTCGGACTCGAACACCTCATCCGTGACCTCTACGCCGTCGACCAAACCGTACTGGTCTGCGATCTGCTTGCCGACCTCAGTATGCGCATCATGGAACGCCGGCAGACAGTGCATGAATTTCACCCGGGGATTGCCGCTCGCGGCCAACAGTGCTGCATTGACCTGGTACGGCAACAGTTCCGTGATCCGCTCACCCCATTTATCGAACGGCTCGCCCATCGACACCCATACGTCCGTATAGATGAAGTCAGCGCCCTTTACCGCTTCGTCGGGTTTCTCGGTCAGCGTGAGGCGCGCGCCAGTGGTAGCCGCGATTGCCCGGCACTGCGCGATCAGTTCGTCGTGCGGCCACAGGCGGCGCGGCGCGCACAGGCGGACGTCCATGCCGAGCTTCGCACCTACGATCATCAGCGAATTGCCGGTGTTGTTGTGTGCGTCGCCCATGTAGCAATAGCTGATCTGATGCAAAGGCTTGCCGCTGTGTTCGTGCATCGTCAGCACGTCGGCCAGCATCTGTGTCGGATGGAACTCGTCGGTCAGACCGTTGTAGACCGGCACGCCCGCATACTTCGCGAGTTCCTCGACGATCTCCTGGCCGTAGCCCCGGTATTCGATCGCATCGTACATGCGGCCCAGCACGCGGGCCGTATCCTTCATCGACTCCTTATGGCCGATCTGCGAGCCGGTCGGATCGATATAGGTGACGTGAGCACCCTGGTCGTGGGCGGCGACTTCGAATGCGCAACGGGTGCGCGTCGAGGTCTTTTCGAAAATCAGCGCGATATTCTTGCCGTTCAGGCGCGGTGTTTCCGTGCCGGCATATTTGGCCCGCTTCAGATCCCTCGACAGATCGAGCAGGTAGCGGATCTGCCGCGGAGTGTATTCGATCAGCGTGAGATAGCTGCGGTTATGGACGTTGAACATGATGATTTCCGTTAGTCGGTCGTTTCCGGGGGCGTCAGACAGGGATGGCATCCCGCTCGATCGGGCAACTCAGACAGTGCGTGCCGCCCCGGCCTCGTCCAAGCTCGCCACCGGGGATTTCAATAACCTCGACGCCCGCCTGACGCATCTTGCGGTTGGTGTAGGTATTGCGGTCGTAAGCCAGCACCACCCGGCGATCGAGCGCCAGCACGTTGTTGCCGTCATCCCATTGCTCGCGTTCGGTTTCATAGGTATCGCCTCCCGTAGTCAATACCCGCAGCGAGCCGACACCCAGTGCCTTCGCCACCACGGCAAGGAATTTTTCCTCGTGACGTTCGTAGCGAACCTTGCCGAATTCGTCTCCCGGATAGAGGCTGGTGCACCGGATTGCATCAGCCACATCCGGATAAATGCTGACAAAGTCGACGTCGATGAACGAAAACACGGTGTCCAGATGCATGGACGAGCGCGCTTTCGGCAACTGGCAGGCGATCACCCTTTTTGCGCCGTTGCCCGCAAACAATGCGCGTGCGACCTGCGTAACCGCCTGCGGGCTCGAACGCTCCCCCATGCCGATCAGCACGATGCCGCCGCCAATCGGCATCACGTCGCCGCCTTCGAGCGTCTCGACGCCATAGCTCTGGTCGGAACCGCCCCACCACGTCTTGACCTTGCCGGCAAAGCGCGGGTGGAAGGCATACACGGCTGCGAGGAGCAAAGTCTCTTTCCGGCGCGCGGGCCAGAACATCGGATGCAGCGTGACGCCGCCATACACCCACGCGCCCGGATCACGCTGGAAGATCAGATTGACGAGCGGCTGGATCACGAACTCAGAGCGCTCGAGGTAACCGCCGAACAGCCCGCGAGCGTCGAACGGCAGTTCGGCCTTCGCCACGCCGCCGATCAGCACGTCAGCCAGTTGCTGCGCGGGCATTTCTTCGAGCCACAGCCGCAATTCACGCAACATCCCCGTGCCGACTTCTTCCTCGACGATGCGCCGGTCAAGAATCCAGTCGCGTGCCGCCGGGTTCAGACACGTTTCGGCCAGCAGGTGGTGGAATTCCAGTACCTCGACGCCGCGCTCGCGCAGCGCACCGGTGAATACCTTGTGGTCCTCGATTGCCCTGTCGACCCAGATCACGTCGTCGAACAGCAACGCTTCGCGGTTCGCGGGCGTAAGCCGCCGCTGCGCGAGGCCGGGACTGCAAACCATCACCGTGCGCAGCTTGCCGGCCTCTGAATGAACGCCTGAGCTCATCGTTACCTCTTGAAAGTAGTTACTCGATTACGACGTAGGTAAGAAGCCGCGTGCTGCCATCGTTTTCCGTCTTGCGATAGATGCCCTGAATCTCGTTCTCGAAGCCGGGAAAGCGATTGCCGCCCTCCTCAAACATCCGGAAGTAGTCGAGCATCGGCGACGCCCGTTCGTCATACCGTTCGCCTGGCACAATGACGCCGATGCCGGGTGGATAAACCAGCGCGAGCGTGGCCGCGATCCGGCCGCCGATCTGGTCGATCGGCAATAGCTCCACGTTATTGCGCACGAGTTGGTGCATCGCCTCCTGCGGGAGCATGGCGGCCTCAGGGAAATGCGCCACGCGAAACTGCTCGCGCTGCAGACGGCTGGCGTCGTGCTCGCGATAGAAGCCGTGCATCTGCGCGCACAGGTCACGCAGCCCGACACCCGCGTAACGCTTGCGATGCGCCGCGACGAAAGATGGAATGACGTCGTCGAGCAGCGCGTTATCGTCGTGCAGTTGCTTGAAACGCACCAGCGCGGAAAGCAGCGTGCCAGCCTTCGACGACTCCAGCCCCGGCGTCAATAAAAAGAGAATGCTGTTCAGGTCGTTTTTCTCGGGAACGATCCGCACTTCGCGGAGAAACCCGGCGAGCACCGCCGCCGGAATGCCGTGCTCCGCGTATTCGCACGTGCTGCGATCGAAGCCAGGCGTGAGCAGCGTCAGCTTGTTCGGGTCGGTCATCGCATAGCCCGCCGCAAGCGAGCCGAAACCATGCCATTCCTGGTCGGGAATCAGCTCCCAGCAATGCGCGCTCGTGGCCAGCCGATCGGTGGGCAGGTCTTCCCAGCGTTCCGTGCGGCCTTCGAACTGAATCACGTCCGGCACGAATGGATCGAAGAACCATTGCCGCGCCGGGTCTGTTTCGGTCGTTTCGTACTCGCGGCGCAGCGCGCGAATCTTCTTGCGCATCTCAATGCCCAGCCGGATGGTGTCATCCCACAGCACTTCGCCGGAACGGCCCCGCATCATCTGCGCACCGACATCGAGCGACGCGAACAGCGGATAGAACGGCGAGGTCGATGCATGCTGCATGAACATTTCATTGAAGCGCCGATGGCTCACCTGTCTGCGCTGCCCATCCAGGTGCGCATCCTTTACGTGAATCTGCGATGCCTGCGAAAAGCCCGCCAGTTGCTTATGCGTGGACTGCGTCGCGATAATGCCGGGCGCGGACGCATCCAGTCCTTCGAGACCCATCGCAAAGTGACCTTTGAACAACGGGTGGAATTTCATGAATCCGGCCCACGCTTCGTCGAACAGGATGTACTCGCACAGCGGCCCGATTTTTTCGATGAGCATTTGCGCGTCGTAAATCGTGCCGTCGTAGGTGCACTGTTCGATGATCGCGACACGGAATGGCCGTTCCCGCTGCCAGGCCTGCGAGTCCTCGATCAACGGGTTACGCCGAATGCTGTCGCGAATGCGCGCCTCGTCGAGCGCGTCGAAATCGATCGGCCCGATCATGCCGTGGACGTTACGCGCGGTCGGCAGATAGATCGGAATGCCGCCGCCCAGCAGCAGTGCACCGTGATGGGCGGCCTTATGGTTATTGCGGTCGAACAGCACGAGGTCGCCCGGCGCCACCAGTGCGGTCAACGCAATCTTGTTCGACGTCGACGTGCCGTTGAGTACGAAATACGTCCGGTCCGCGCCGAAGATGCGCGCCGCGGCCTTTTGCGCCGCCAACGCCGGGCCCTCATGCACGAGCAGATCGCCTAGCTCGATGACCGAGTTATCCAGGTCATTGCGGAATACGGCCTCGCCCAGATGTTTGACGAACGCCCGCCCAATCGGGCTCTTCTGATAAAACACGCCGCCGTTGTGGCCTGGACAGGTCCACATCTGGTTGGCCTGCTCCGCGTAGTCCACCATCGCGCCGAAGAAAGGCGTCTTGAGCGAATCGGCATAGCTTTGTAAATGACTCACCAGATTGCGGGCAACGAATTCCGGCGTGTCTTCTTCGATGAAGATGTAGCCCGTCACCTGACCGAGCACCGCCACAGGAATTTCGTCCAGCAGATGACGCTCCACCAGGATGAAAACCGGCACATCCAGGCCGCGCTCGCGCACGAACCGGACAAACGACTCGACGTCGCTTTCCGGTTCGGTCAGCGACCATTCGACGACAATGCATCCCACCGACGCGTCACTGCGGATCGCGGAACAGGCTTCGGCGGGTTCAGCGGTGATCATCGTCCCATAGCCGAGCCGGCCGAGCTCATCGATAATGCGCTGCAGCCGCGAAGACGGCAATGTCGGCGGCAACGGCATCGCACAGCAGAACAGGAAACCAAACATCTGGTCGTATAGCATCGTGATTCCTGATGAAAATACCGCGATGGAACCGGATTCGGCGCGCGCGCCAAACGGTTCAGCTCAGCTTGACCGTACCGCGAGCGAACAGCACCAGTGCGACAATCGCGACCACGGCCAGAATCACGGCGATGACAGTTTCACGGCGAGTGAAAACCGGCTCAGTGGGTGCGTGCTCGCGCCGGGCCCACCAGAACACTGGGAATCCGATCGCGAAGAGAATGGTCGACATCAGAACGAACTGGGGGCCCGCCGCATAAAGCAGCCAGACTGCATAGACCGTCCCCAGGACGCCGGTCCAGATCGACTCGCGAACGGTTTCGCCGGAGCTCGCCTCGTACTTCGATTGCGATGCATAGCGCCACAGGAACGCGGTGCTGGCGAGATAGGGCGGCAGGATCATGACGCCGGTGATCGAGATCAGCCAGTTCCATGCGTCATGGGCAAAGAGCACGACGAACACCGCGAGCTGCATCGTTGCGCTGGAGATCCACAGCGACGGCGCGGCGGCGTGGTGGCGGTTTTCGCGCGCCAGAAACTTCGGAAATACGCCGTCCTTGGCACCTTCGTATGGCAATTCGGCCACCAGAATCGTCCATGCGAGCCAGCAGCTCAGCAGCGACAACATCAGCGCCACCGAAATAAAGACCGCGCCCCAATCGCCGACTGCCGCTTTCAGCACGTACGCGGCCGATGGCGACGCGAGCCCCGCCAGTTGCGCCTGATGCATCACGCCGAAAGGCAACGCCGACAACAGGAAGTACAGCACCGTGCAAACGAGGAGACCGAGAAAGGTCGCGACGCCCACCTGCGACGTCTTGCCTGCGCGATCCGAGACGACAACGGCACCCTCGATACCGATAAAAACCCATAGCGTGACCAGCATCGTGCTCTTGACCTGACCGACCAGGCTGCCCAGGTGCTGCTGCTGTCCCCAGAAGTCATACGAGAACATGCCGCCTTTGATCGCCACCGCCATCGCGCACAGGGCGACCGCAATCGTGCCGATATTCAGCACGCTCGAAATCACGTTCAGGATCGCCGCGCGCTTCACGCCGGACAACACGACGAAGTTCATCACCCAGATCAGCAGCGACGCGCCGATGATCGACGGCCAGTTGTTGCCGCTCTTGAAGATCGGGAAAAAATAGCCGACGGTCTGCATGAACAGCACCGCGAATGCGACGTTGCCGAACGCGGCCGACAACCAGTACCCCCATGCCATTTCGAAGCCGGCCAGCGGACCGAAGCCTTCCTTCGCATATGAATAAATCCCGGCCTTGAGGTCCGGCCGTTTGTCGGCCAGGGTGCGAAACGTATTCGACAGAAAGAACATGCCGACCAGCGTGACGACCCATGCAATGACGACTGCGGCAAGCCCCGCGCCTTGCGCCATGTTCTGCGGCAGGTTGAATGCGCCCCCGCCGATCATCGAAGCGATGACGACCCCCGTGAGGAGCGGCAGGCCCAACTTCCGGCTGCTGGCTTGCGAAGCGCCAGACGGCTGCGCTTGAGCACCGCTCAAAGCGCCATGCGACTGATCCATGGTTTCTCTCCTGGTGCCGGGCAGGTGCGCGACCACGGGCACGGCGAATTCTGATTGGAATGGTAATGACCGGCCTTGAAACTCGCGCCTCTCCGGCTACCGCAATCGAGAATAAAAGAGTTCGCCTAGCCACGATTGATCTGTATCAAGCAGCGCATGAACCCGCCTGCGCAGCGTGTGGTTCCACCTACACCGATAACGTCTTCGAAATCTTGAGCTGGACCCAAACCATACCTTCGAGCAGCCCGCCGAGCACGGCCTCACGCTCGCTCGGGAAAATGCTGCTGTGACTGAACTCGTGAGTAAAAACGCCTTCCGGCGCGGTATAGCTCAACGTGATCGCGCAGTCGAAACCACCTGCAATCTGATGCGTTACCGCCGATACCACCCAATTGCCATCGCTCACTCTTCCGGAAATCGCCATGGGCCGCTCCTGATCTTTCGCGGGTTTCTTTGGAATAGCTCGCACCGCAAGCCATCTTCGATCCAGCGTACAAGCGAAGCGCCAGAAAAACTTGATGCAGATCACGCAGCGACCAGATGCCTCCGGGTCGCCAGGCTCGCGCGCAGCATTGCATCAACCTGGTACCGGTTTCTTCAAACGCACGACAACGTGGCCGCACGCCGCTTGATCCAACGCAATCGCAGCGTCAAAGCCACGGGTATGTTGGCTCAACGTCCGCCCGATGCATTGGAGCGGTCCGGCCGCAACCCGATTGCGGCGAACATGAAGAGGACAACAACGTGCACAATCCCCACCCGAATCGCGTCCAGGCGCCGCACGCAGACACCGGTCTTGACGGCGGCGCTGCAGAGAGCGGCAAGTTCTATCTCGTCGGCGGCGGCATCGCCTCGCTGGCGGCGGCGGCCTTTCTGATCCGCGATGGCCATGTCCGCGGCTGCGACATCGTCATTCTCGAAGCGCTGGACCGGCCCGGCGGAAGCCTGGACGGCTCGGGAACGGCGGAAAGCGGCTATGTGGTGCGCGGCGGCCGCATGCTCGAAAGCAAGTACCTGTGCACCTACGATCTCTTCTCGTCGATCCCGACGCTCGACGACAGCAAAAGCGTAACGCAGGAGATCTTCGACTGGAACGAGACGCTGCAAACATCCTCCACGGCGCGGCTCGTGAGAAACGGCCGGCGCGAAACGGCACCCGCCTATGGACTCGCGGAAACGCATCTGCTGACGCTAGGCCGGCTTTCCATCGAACCGGAGGCGATGCTCGGCGACAGCCGGATCGTGGATCACTTCGAGGCCTCGTTCTTCAAGACCAATTTCTGGCTGATGTGGTGTACGACGTTCGCGTTCCAGCCGTGGCACAGTGCCGCTGAATTTCGGCGTTATCTGCTGCGCTTCGCGCATATGTCGGAGGGTTTCAACCAGTTGCACGGCATCATGCGCACGGTCTACAACCAGTACGACTCGATGGTCCAGCCGCTGCGCCGCTGGCTCGACAATCACGGCGTCGTGTTCGAACCGGACACCCGCGTCACCGATCTGCTGTTCGACGAAACCGGCGCGCTCAACCGGGTGCGCGCCCTCGTCTGCGACACGGCCCGGCGGCGCTTCGATCTGCCGCTGGGTCCGTCCGACAAGGTCATCGTCACGCTCGGTTCGATGACGGCCGCTTCGAGCATGGGCGGCATGGACCATCCCGCCCCGCTGGATACGGTCGACCGCACAGGCGCCTGGAACCTCTGGAAAAACATCGCCGCGGGCCATCCCGAGTTTGGCCACCCCTCCGTGTTCGCCGATCATCGCGATGCATCCAAATGGCTCTCGTTCACCGCGACGCTGCGCGACCCGACGCTGTTTCGGCTCATCCGCGACCTGACCGGCAACGTGCCCGGCGAAGGCGGTCTGATCACGTTTCCGGAATCGAACTGGCTCGCCTCGATCGTGTTGCCGCATCAGCCGCATTTCATCGGCCAACCCGCGGATGTGCAGGTGTTCTGGGGTTATGGCCTGCGAGTCGACGAACCGGGAAATTTCATCGACAAACCCATGCACGCGTGCACGGGCCGAGAAATCCTGACGGAAATCCTGTTGCATTTGAGGATCGAGGCAGAGGCCGAACGGATCATGGCGCACGCCAATTGCATCCCCTGCATGATGCCCTACATCACGAGCCAGTTCCTGCCGCGCCGACGCGGCGACCGGCCGGCCGTGGTGCCCGAAGGCTGGGGCAATCTCGCCTTCATCGGACAGTTCTGCGAGTTACCCGATGACGTCGTCTTCACCGTCGAATATTCGGTGCGTTCGGCGCAGAACGCGGTGTACAAGCTGCTCGGACTCGACCTTGCGCCGCCGGCGGTACACAAAGGCCAGCACGATCCGCGCGTCGTCTACCAGGCGTACTCGACGTTCGCGGACCGCCGTTGATCTGAGTCAAGGCGGTGGACGCTTTCACACCTAGACTCAGATCACCGATTCACGCATCACTGACCTCCTCCGGAGAGCCGCCATGAGCTACAAGACCATCGTCGTTCACCTGGACACCAGCCGGCACGCTCATGCGCGGCTCGAAATGGCGCTGCAACTGGCGAAGCACTTCGGCGCGCATCTGGTGGGCGTGTTTGCGGTGTTCAATCCCGACCCGCGCGCTTTCTATGTCATGGCCGGATCCGCCGAATACTTCGCGGCTCAGGACCACTTGCGCCTTGAACGGAGTGGCGCGCTCGAACGGCTCTTTCACGCAGAGCTCAAGCGCGCGGAGCTGGCCGGCGAGTGGGTCGCCGTCGATCAGGCCGCAAATCTCACCGTGCCGCACCGGGGCCATTACGCCGATCTGGTCATTGCCGGTCAGGAAGACCCGCACGACCCGGAATCGTACGTCGGCGACTATTTCTCCGAATCGCTCGTCATGTCCGCGGGGCGGCCCGTGTTGCTGGCGCCGTACGCGGCTAACGCCGCCGCTCCGGGCGGTCACGTGATGGTGTGCTGGGACGGCAGCCGCGAAGCCACCCGCGTGGTCCACGATGCGTTGCCGTTCATGCGCACCGCCCGGCTCACCACGATCGTGTCGGTCAACGGCGAGCCAGGCCAATCGCGTGTGCGCATTCCCGGCGCCGATATCGCGACGGTGATCGCACGGCACGGCATCCGTGTCGAGGTCAAGAACCTCGACTTGCCGGCCGGCAGAGCGGTCGGCGACATGCTGCTATCGCAAGCGAATACCCTGGGCGCCGATCTGCTCGTCATGGGCGCCTATGGTCACGCGCGCTGGCAGGAACTCGTGATGGGCGGTGCGACCCGCACGATCCTGAAGTCGATGACGCTGCCCGTGCTGATGTCGCATTGACTATCCCCGGCGCTTTATCGGGCCGCCGTCTGAAACCGTCAAGGAACCGTCATGACCTGCAAAACCCTGCTCGTGCAGCTGGACGATAGTCCCCATAGCGCCGCGCGCACCGACTTCGCGCTCGACCTCGCCCGCCAGTACGGCGCCCACCTGATCGGCTTGTACGTGGTGTGTCAGGAACTCACGCGGCCGATCTTCCTGCATGCCGAGGGCACCTGGGTCACCACCTCCGAGAGGCGGCGTCACGTCAATCGCGAGACTGCAGAGGCGCGGTTTCTCGCGGCCGGGGAGCGGGCCGGTCTTGCCGTGGAGTGGCGTGCGCCGGCCGGCCCGGCTGTCGAAACGGCAATCCTTCACGCCCGCCACGCAGACCTTCTGATTCTCGGCCAATACGATCCGTGGGAGTCCTCGTCCTACGTCAGCCTTCACTTCGTGGAGGACGTGGTGATGAGTTCGGGGCGTCCGGCTATCGTGCTGCCCTTTGCCGGAGCGGTCCGTTCGTTTGCCCAAAGCGTACTGATTGCGTGGGACGGCAGCCGCGAGAGCGCCCGCTCCGTGGCCGACGCCCTGCCCGTCATCAAAGCCGCGAAGTTCGTAACCGTGATGACGGTGCAGCAGCATCCTTCGAGCGGCGGACCGGCCGGCCTCGACATTGCCGGATGGCTCGACCGGCACGGCATCAACGCAGGCTTTGCGGACACCGCCGCAGGCGACGGTGTCTCGACCGGCGCTGTCCTGCTGAACATGGTCGCCGACCTTCGCGCGGATCTGCTGGTGATGGGCGCATACGGCCACCCGCGCATTCAGGAGAGGCTGCTGGGCGGCGTCACGGACACGATGCTCCATTCGATGACGGTCCCGGTACTGATGTCGCACTGAGCGGAAAGCGCGCGCCCTCAGCGGCTGCATTTCCTGCGCACACCTCTGGACCCGGCCGACTGGCGCAATCCATGCAAATCGCGCAAAATGTGAGGCACGTGCGGTCCAGCGGCCGTCTTCCCTGACGGTCGAACACGACCGAACAGAACGTGATCGCAGGACTCGCGATCCACGCAGCACCTGGCATCGCCCGGTGCTGCGGATTGCCGCTCATCCAAAAAGGCGCACATGCCCCATCACGGTAAAACGCCCTTCCATGCCGGCCCGTCAACGCGGATACACGGCGCCTCTACGGCCACACACGAGGCGCGTAGCCTGTCGGGCGACAACGAGGCTCGCCTGATGGGCATCATCCGCTCGTCGATGGAAGCGATCATTACCGTCGACGACCGGCAAACCATCATCATCTTCAATCCCATGGCCGAACGCGTATTCGGCTGCAGTGCGGCCGAGGCGCTCGGTAGCTCGCTCTCGCGCTTTATTCCGGAACGTTTTCGTGCGACGCACGCGCACCATGTCGAACAGTTCGGCGTGACGGGCGTGTCCGAGCGTCAGATGGGCGAGTCGCAGCGCGTGCTGTACGGCCTGCGGAGCAACGGCGAAGAGTTTCCGGTCGAAGCGTCGATTTCCCAGGTTCGCGAGGGTGACAGCAAGCTGTACACCGTCATGCTGCGCGACATCACCGCGCGGGTCAAAGCGGAGAACGAGCAGCGCAAGTCGCGCGAGGAATTGCGCGAACTGTCGGCCAATCTGCAGAAGGTTCGCGAGGACGAGAAGACCCGCATTGCCCACGAGTTGCACGACGATCTCGGACAGCAGTTGACCGCGCTGAAAATGGACCTTTCCTCGGTCGAGCAGGCGCTGGAAGCCACGGCCGAACCCGGGCTTCTGCGGCAACTGCAGGGCATGCGGCGGTTGATCGACGTGACTGTCGCATCGGTACGCCGTATCGCCGCCGACCTGCGGCCGGTCATGCTCGACGACCTCGGTCTGATTCCGGCGATCGAATGGCTCGCGAACGACTTCACGAACCGTTACGGCATCGACGTGGAACGCGACATCGAAGTCGGCGACACCCATTTTTCGCCCACCGGCGCCACCACGCTGTTCCGTATCGTCCAGGAGGCGTTGACCAACGTCGCCCGGCATGCGGATGCCACCGTCGTGAAGCTGACGGTGCGTATCGAGGCGGATGCCTGCGTCGTGCGGGTCGCGGATAACGGCCATGGGGCCGCCGCGTCGACGCCTCCCGCCGAAAAGTCCTTCGGCTTGCTCGGCATCCGTGAACGCGCGTACATGCTGGGCGGCACGGTTGAAATTCACACGTCCAGCGGCCATGGCTTCGTGCTGATCGTCACGTTTCCAGCAGCAGCCGTGCAACAGCAGGAGTCGCAAACATGATTCGAGTGCTGATTGCCGACGACCACGCGCTCGTGCGCGATGGTCTGCGACATATCCTGCAGAACGCAAAGGGCTTCGAAGTGGTCGGTGAAGCCAGCGACGGCGTCAGCACGATTGCGTTGGTTCGCTCCCATCGGGCCGAGGTACTCGTGCTCGACCTGTCGATGCCGGGGCGCAACGGCGTTGAACTGATCAAGCAGATCAAGGACGAACTACCGGGCCTGCGCATTCTCGTGCTCACCATGCACGCGGAGCAGCAGTACGCCGTGCGCGCCTTCAAGGCCGGTGCCTCAGGCTATCTCACCAAGGAAAGCGCCAGCGCGGAACTGGTCTCGGCGGTCAGCAAGGTGGCCGCCGGCGGCGTCTACGTCAGCCTCGCCATGGCCGAACGCTTTGCCCAGAGCCTGAACGAGCCCGTCGATACCCTCCCTCATCAGCGCCTGTCCGATCGCGAATTCGATGTGTTCCGCCGTATCGCCGTGGGGCAGACACTCAGCGAGATTGCCACCGAACTTTGTGTCAGCAGCAAGACCGTGAGCACCTATAAAACGCGCATCCTCGAGAAAATGCAGATGCCGCACGAAGCGGCCCTGGTGCGCTACGCGATGCGTCACAAGCTGCTCGGCGAGGACGACGAGATCTAGCACGGCTGCGTTGCCTTCGCATAACGTATGTAGGAAATCCCCTACACAACCTTCACACTCCCTTACTCGAAGCTCGTTCGCCGCCGATTTTATTTTGAGATGGCGCGGCCGATACTTCGAGCCATGAACTCAAGCCCTTCACTGCCCGCTTTGCGTGTCTTCCTCGTCGAGGACACGATTTCGATCCGACAACGTATGGCGGCGCGCTTCGGCGCGATCGAAGGGGTCGAGATCGTGGGCGTTGCCGAGGAACCGGGCCCAGCGCTCGACGGCATCACTGCGACCGGCGCCGACGTCGTGGTCATGGATCTCCATCTGACCGGCGGCACCGGCATGGAACTGCTGCGGGGTCTCTCGCAGAGCAGGTCTGCGGTCATCACGATCGTGCTGACCAATCATTCGGGCAACGGGTTCCGCCAGGCGTGCCTCGCCAACGGCGCACGGTATTTCTTCGACAAAACGAGCGAATTCGAGCTTGCCTGCAAGACGATCAAGCGGATTGCCCACGAGCGCTGCGCACGTGGTCTCCATCATCTGGGAGCACATCATGTCTGACGTTGCCGAATATTCCGAAATCCGGACGCTCGCGCGAGCCCCGTTGTCCTCGCCGGGAGCCGCATCGCCTGTGGCCCCCGCGGTGAAGCGAACCGGCGCCAATTGCTCGAGCTGCGCGATGCAGGCCCTCTGCATGCCCGACGGGCTGACGCCGGCCGAGACCGAACGTATCGAAGCGCTGATCTGTCCTTCGCGCACGATCAAAACCGGTGAATCGCTGTTCCGCGCGGGCGACTCTTTCCAGAGCATCTACGCCGTTCGCGCGGGCTCCTTCAAAACGGTCGTGATGCATCGCGACGGCCGCGAACACGTCACGGGCTTCCATCTGGCCGGCGATGTGCTTGGCCTCGACGGCGTCTGCTCCGGGCGGCATAGCTGCGACGCGCTCGCCATCGAGGACAGCAAGGTCTGCATCATCCCGTTCCATCTTCTCGAGGCTATGTGCCGCGACGTCAAGGCGGTGCAGCAGCATGTGCATCGCCTGATGGGCAGCGAGATCGTACGTGAGGCGACCCTCATGATGCTGCTCGGCACGATGTCCGCCGACCAGCGGGTCGCCACGTTTCTGCTGAACATGTCGGGTAAGCTCAAATCGCGCGGCTACTCGCCGGCCGAGTTCCATCTGCGCATGACGCGTGAAGAGATCGGCAGCTATCTCGGCCTGAAACTCGAAACCGTCAGCCGCATGTTGTCGAAGCTCCAGAAAGACGGACTGGTCGATACGCACGGCAAGCAGATCAGAATTCTCGATATGGACGGTCTCGCCCGCATGTAGTCTCAAGAGTCATCGCTGTCGAATACCCTCCCATCCCGCGCATTTCACCCTCCTCCCGGAAAGAAAGTTCGGCATGCCAACTAGCATGCCGGGCTGCTTTCAGCATCGATTTCCGCTGGAAAGACATCAGCTTGACGCGCGTCAATCGCCGCGTCGTCCTTCGCCATAAACTGACCTTGGAGCCTCTGCTGGAGCGTGGGTCGCGAATGTATGTGGCTTCGTTCGCGGCAAACGAACTCGGTACACAAGGAGAAATTCATGCGTCTCACCATCCACCTCGACACTTTCGACCGTGTCAATCCAATGGCGTTTGCCATCCTTTGGCTCGACAAGGAAGTGTGCCAATGGTCGCGTGAAGGGCATCACGGACTCGATCTGCCCCGCTGGGGTGCGCTGCGAGCCGACTGCGGCAACACACTCGTGTGCGGCCCGCAGGCTTCGGCGCCGTTTTGCGTGCTCGAAGGACTCGATCTGAATACGCCTGGCGGTCCGTTCGAAGGAGAAACCGGTCGTGCGCAATGGTGCGCCAATGAAGGCCGAACGCTGATGAGCGGCCATTGGCACGTGCAATGTGTCGACACCGAATGCGTGAGCCCGGAACACAGCATTTTTGCGGGCGACGAGGTGCGCTAAAGATTGATTTGATAGCGCCAGGATAAATCTGGTAGTGGGGGAAGCCGAAGTTGGCGGAAACCACTTGTTGGAGTTCAGAGGGTTCGAATCCCTCCCGGTAAAGCCTAAGGAAGGTCTGAACAAATCATTTTCAGCCTGACTGTTCGCCACATTCGAAATTGGCGGGTCTCGAAAGTCGTTTTCTTGTTGGGAACCGAATGAATACCGACCAGAAATTGATCTCGATGTTTGAA
>NZ_CAAJGM010000206.1 GCF_900996235.1 Paraburkholderia sp. BCC1885 | reverse complement strand
TTCAAACATCGAGATCAATTTCTGGTCGGTATTCATTCGGTTCCCAACAAGAAAACGACTTTCGAGACCCGCCAATTTCGAATGTGGCGAACAGTCAGGCTGAAAATGATTTGTTCAGACCTTCCCTGTTTCTCGCGCGCATCGGCGCAACGTCGATTCAGATCGCGGTGGATGGCCTGGCTGTCAAGCAAGGCCGTGACATCCGACAATCCCTGATCAAAACGCAGCACGTATTCGATGTCGGTGTAATCGTGATATGCACCGCTATCTGCCAGTTTGCGTGCTTCGGCGATGGCGGCATGTTGCCGCTCGCTTATCGTCAAATCTCTGATCGCCATGATTGCCGCTCCGAGCAACAGTGACTCAATCATAGCAATGCGGCGCTCGCCGGAAGGTCGCGCGCGCGCAACACCGGGGATTTTCCACAGCGTGTTTTCAGGCAAAAAGTACGCGTTCTCCGGCGTGCTGATTCGTCAGACCACGGATAACGTAAGCATCTGTAAATAGGGCTCGCCTCCGATGGCGCAGCGCACACAGCGCCGCTGCCCTACACGCCGAATTCGCTCCATGTGCCCCGTAATGCACAGTCACACGACAGTTACGACTGCTCCGAACGACGCCGTTATGCTTCGCTCCAAGTTACAACAGGAGGAATCATCATGCTCAGACTTCTCGCGCTTATCGCACTGGCAGCCAGCCTCGGCGGCTGCGTCGTGGCACCTACACCTTATGGCTATGCTCCGGCACCGGCTTATGGATACTACGCAGCGCCTGCCGTAAGCATCGGCGTGGGCGGTGGTTGGGGCGGCGGCTGGCATCGCTGATCATCGAGCGCGCGCAACGGCACGTGGTGAAGCGCCGTGTTGCGCTTCTTTCAGCACGGCGGCAAGGCAAAAAAGAATGCCCGCGCGAAGCGGGCAAATAAGACCTTCCACCGATGCCTCCTTGGGAGAGGCAATTGCAGTGTAGAAGGAATTGAGCGCCGCCGTGTTGCAGCTATGTTTCGATCGATTACATCGGGGCAATGCAGCACGAGCGGGGCGATTGCGCGACTCGCCCCGCGCCGCAACCAAAGCGCCGCAACGCCGCTGCACATAAATTACCGCTTGTGATCGAAGCCTGCGCGCCCCTCATTGCGCGGCTTCAAAGCTGACAAATATTTCCAGCACGTTACGCGGTAACCTGTGGAAAAAAGAACGTAACGTCGGTAGGACGTTCCTCTTCTAGCATCGACGGACGCTGCCTCGCCAGCCCCCTCCTTCTGTCGATGAACCTCTCACGTCCCTTTATCGAACGCCCCGTTGCGACCACGCTGCTTTCGTTGGGCGTGGCGCTCGCCGGTGTCTTCGCGTTTATCAGGCTGCCGGTGGCGCCCTTGCCGCAAGTCGACTTCCCGACCATCTCTGTGCAGGCAAGCCTGCCGGGCGCGAGTCCCGACACAGTGGCCAACAGCGTCGCGAGTCCGCTTGAACGGCATCTCGGGCAGATTGCCGACGTCACCGAGATGACGTCGCAAAGCACGGTGGGTTCGGCGCGCGTGACCTTGCAGTTCGGCCTCGATCGCGACATCAACGGCGCGGCGCGCGACGTGCAGGCGGCCATCAATGCCGCCCGCGCCGATCTGCCGACCAGCCTGCGCAGCAATCCGACTTACCACAAGGTCAATCCCGCGGACGCGCCGATCCTGATTCTCGCGCTCACCTCGCACACGCTGCCGCGCGCGAAACTCTACGACCTGGCCTCGACGATTCTCGCGCAATCGCTATCGCAATTGCCTGGTATCGGCGAAGTGGACGTCAACGGCTCGGCTAATCCGGCGGTGCGTGTGGAGTTAAATCCCACGGCGCTGTATCACTACGGCATTGGTCTCGAAGACGTCCGCGCCGCGCTCGCCTCGGCGAACGCCAACAGCCCCAAAGGCATCATCGAAAGTGGCGGCCAACGCTATCAGCTCTACGCCAACGACCAGGCGCGCATCGCCGACCAATATAAGGATCTGGTCATCGCGTATCGCAACGGCGCGGGTGTCAGGCTCTCGGATGTCGGCGAAATCGTCGATTCGGTCGAGGATCTGCGTAACCTGGGCCTCGCGCGCAATAACCAGCCGGCCGTGCTGGTGATGCTGTACCGCCAGCCGGGCGCCAACATCATCAGCACCGTGGACAGCGTGCGCCAGCAGATCGAACAGCTCAAGCCCGCGCTGCCCGCCGACGTCGACGTGATCGAAGCGTCCGATCGCTCGACGACCATCCGCGCCTCGCTGCGCGACACGGAGGCGACGCTGATCATCGCGGTGGGCCTCGTGATTCTCGTGGTATTCGTGTTCCTCGGCAGCGGCCGCGCGGCGCTGATTCCGAGCGCGGCCGTGCCGGTGTCGATCGTCGGCACTTTTGCATTCATGTATCTGTTCGGCTATTCGATAGACAACCTCTCGCTGATGGCGCTGACCATCGCCACGGGTTTTGTCGTCGACGACGCCATCGTCGTGCTGGAGAACATCGCCCGTCACATGGAAGCCGGCATGCCGCGCATGCAGGCTGCGTTAGTTGGCGCGCGCGAGGTGGGCTTCACGGTGCTGTCGATTTCGATCTCGCTCGTCGCGGTGTTCATTCCGATCCTGTTGATGAGCGGCATCATCGGGCGCCTGTTCCGCGAATTCGCGGTGACGTTGTCGCTTGCCATCGCGGTGTCGCTGGTGGTCTCGCTCACCACCACGCCAGTGATGTGCTCGCGGCTCTTGCGCACCGCCGCGCCGAAGCAGAGCAGCCGCATCGGACGCTGGCTGGCCGCGCCGCTGCAACGTCTGAACGACGGCTACGCGCGCTCGCTCGAGTGGTCGCTACGTCACCCGTTTCTCCTGCTGATGACGCTGGTCGCTACCATGGCTCTCAATGTGTTCCTGTACGTGACGATCCCCAAGGGATTTTTCCCGCAAGAGGACACCGGACGTCTGACAGGCGGCATCCAGGCCGACCAAAGTACATCGTTCCAGGCAATGGGACCGAAGCTGCGCCAGGTCATGAAAATCATCGGCGACGATCCTGCCGTCGAAAACGTGGTCGGCTTCACCGGCGGCAAACAGACCAATACCGGTTCCGTCTACGTGGCGCTCAAACCGCTGGCACAACGCGCCGAGACCGCGGACGAAGTGATCGCGCGGCTGCGGCCGAAGCTCAACGCCGTGCCGGGCGGCCGGCTGTATCTGCAATCGGTGCAGGACATCCGGGTGGGCGGCCGGCAGAGCAACGCGCAATATCAGTTCACCCTGCTTGCCGATTCCACCACCGACCTATACGCCTGGGCGCCGCGCCTCACGCAGGCGCTGCAGAACGTGCCTGAACTCGAGGACGTCAACTCGGACCAGCAACAGGGCGGCCTCGAAGCCGATGTAGATATCGATCGCGGCACCGCCGCGCGGCTTGGCATCACCCCGGCACAGATCGACAACACGCTCTACGACGCGTACGGCCAGCGGCTCGTCTCGACCATCTACAACCCCTTGAACCAATATTACGTGGTGATGGAAGTGGCGCCGCGCTACTGGCAACATCCGGAGACACTCGACGAGCTGTATGTCAGCACCTCGGGCGGCTCGCCGAGCGGCACGCAATCGACCAATGCCGTGGCGGGCACGGTGGCGGCGTCCACGAGTGCAACGGCTTCCGGCAACGCGGGCGGCGGCGCGTCGAATCCGGCGACGGCTGCCTTGGGCACCAGTCCGACTGTCGCCCCCAGCGCCGGGGGCTCGGGCAGCGCCGGCACACCCAGCGCCGCGACCGCGGCTACCACGACTGCCACGACGGCGGCCCAGATCGCCGCCGACTCGGCACGCAATCTCGCCATCAACTCGCTCGCCGCCAGCGGACATTCGAGCGCCTCAGCGGGCACGTCGGTCAGCACCGCGCTGGAGACCATGATTCCGTTCAGCACGTTCGCCCGCTGGAATCCGGGCCATACGCCGCTCGGCGTCAATCACCAGGGCAACTTCGTCGCCACCACGATCTCCTTTAATCTGCCGCCCAACGAGCCGCTCTCCACCGCGGTCGCCGCCATCGACCGGACGATGGCCGAGATTCGCATGCCCGGCTCGATTCACGGCGGCTTTCAGGGCACGGCGCGCACCTTCCAGCAATCGCTATCGGACGAACCGCTGCTGATTCTGGCGGCCTTGGCTGCCGTTTATATCGTGCTCGGCATCCTTTACGAAAGCTACGCCCATCCGCTGACGATTCTCTCCACGCTGCCATCGGCGGGCGTCGGCGCGCTGCTCGCGCTGATGGCGTTCCATGTCGAATTCACGGTCATGTCATTGATCGGCGTGATTCTGCTGATCGGCATCGTCAAGAAGAACGCGATCATGATGGTGGACTTCGCGATCGACGCCGAACGCGAAGGCATGGCGCCGCGCGACGCAATCCATCGCGCCAGCCTGATGCGCTTCCGGCCGATCATGATGACCACCTGCGCCGCGCTGCTCGGCGCACTGCCGCTCGCTTTCGGTCACGGCGAGGGCGCGGATTTGCGGCGGCCGCTCGGAATTTCGATTGTCGGCGGGCTGCTCGTCAGCCAGTTGCTCACGCTTTATACGACGCCGGTTGTGTATCTGTACGTCGACCGTTTGCAGTCGTGGGTTCGCGCGCGGGGTCAGCGGAGAGCGGTGGCCTGATGTGACCTCAACCATGGCCTGTCATCCGAGGCCTCGACACCTTCGAATGCATCTTCGAATCGTGGCCCCAATCGCCGTCCCAGCAGCCCCAGCCGCCGTCCCAAAAACAACGCGGCTGCCTTAACAACGGCAGCCGCGTTCGGATACAACAACCTGCGACAGCTTCACTCCGCTCAATACGCGCCGGGCGGCGGGGGCGGCGGCGAGCCCGGCGGAGGCGGCGGTGCTGTCACGTAGCCACCGCCATCAGACGGCTGGATCGTGCGCATGCGGCCCTGCACCGGAATCCGGTCGCCGTTCGCGTACATGCATTGCAGGTACGCATAGTCGTAGCGACGCTGGACGTCGTAAGCCGAACCTTGCGACGCATTGGCGCCGAACAGGGTACCCGCCAGCAGACCCGCACCCGCGCCGACTGCGGCACCCGAGCCGCCGTTGAAGGCCGCGCCGGCCGCGGCGCCAATTGCCGTGCCCACGACTGCGCTACCCACCGCGCTGTTGGTGGCCGCCTGGTTGGTCGTCGCACCACCCACCTGCTGAAACGCGAATTGCCGGCAGGAATTGTCGTCCGCGCGGAACTGGTCGAAAGTCTTACCGGTGCCGGGCAACGCCATGACGCTAGGGCCAGGCGGCATAACCGAACACGCGCCGAGCAAACTCAGCGAGGCAATCAAAGCTAATCTGGAATATTTCATGTCCTTCTCTTTGCGGTAAACCGTATTTAATTTTCAGGGCCTTGCGACTGCTGCGCCGGCACCGGGCGCCAGCCCGACGAGCACGACTTCACATACGGGTAGTAGGTGCGGGAGTCGTCGCAGTAGTACCACGTGCCACCCTGCTGCCCAGAAGCCGCGGGGCCTTGCGCCGGCGCGGGACCGGACTGGCCTTGCTCCACGTATTCCTGCGGCTGCGCGGGAACCGGCACCGGTACGGCGACCGCCGGCGGATACGGATAATACGCAGGTCCCCAGGGGTCGTAATAGCCGCCACCGCCGATGTACACCCCGACGTGTGAAGCATGTGCGACGCCGCTCGTGCAGACTAGCAAGGCGGCTGACACTCCGAGCAAAATTTTCAACCTTTTCACAACATTCTCCACGACAGAAAACGGCACCGACATGGTGTCCCACAGTAGTACTGAACGCTATGTCAGTCTGCGCCGCAATACAATTACCTGAGAACCCGCTTATTTTTCAGCACATTACACTGCAAGGTGTTTGTTATTAAAGGGAAAGCAGGATCTGTTCCGCGCCATATGGTACACGCAAGCGCCATATCCATATGCTAATGCGCCAGCGCTGCAACGTGGATACGGAGTTGTTTCGTACGATTACGCGGACACAATTTTTGACGTATTGAATGCGTCGCGGTCGCGATATCAAAGAAAGCGACCGTAAGGTTCGACGAAAGCACGGCTTCGCTGCATACCGCCATTATTCAGGGCCAATGCGCATTGCAAGCTGGCGGGTTTTGACTACCATGAACATACGTCCTGCTCTCGAGCGTCTCCCGCCATGCTCACCCGCGCTCGCCCCCTTCGTTGCACGACATCAGCACGCCGCGCGCTCCTGACACTCGCGATCCTGCTGGTTGCAAGCGGTTGCACGTTCACGCCGCCGGGTCGGCCGCCACTCACCACGCCCCCGGCTGCGGTCAATAGCCTCACGCTCGATCAATACCGCATCGCGGTCGCACGGCGCATTCTCGAGCGCAACCCGTCCTACGTGCTGCAAGGCACGCTGCAGCCGATGCTGCGTTCGCTCGTGGTGGTCTCGTTCACCGTCGACCGCGACGGCCAGGTGCTGCAATCCGCCGTGTATCGCACCAATGGCGATGACGAAGCCGAAAGCACCGCGCTTGCGACACTACGCCGCGCGTCGCCGCTGCCGCAACCGCCCGCCCGGCTGCTCAACACGCGCGGCCAGGTGGAACTGTTCGAAGATTGGCTGTTCAACGATAACGGCAAGTTCCAGCTCCGCGAGTTTGCTTCGCCGCAAGCGCAGACAATTGATTGACTCTTTGATTCACTGATCGACCATCGGCCGTGATGCCAGCGGCAACGCCATGCGGTCGCACACGGTGCCGCCGTTAAACGCCCTGCTTCGAGCACTCGTCCCGCTGGCAGCAGCCCGGCCCGCACAAGTTATAATTTTCCCACCCCAAGCCGGACGCCCCGGCAGGGCTGCCGCCGCCCGCTCACCCGCCGGGCCGCCACAGTCCGCCCCTCGCCGCGCCACCCGCGCGCTTTGCATCACGCTGTCCGGCCGTTATCGCCGCCGTCGAACGCCGCGGTGCACTCGCAGCCAAACAAAAGACGACACCGCAAGCGCGCCGCCCGCCGCGGCCGTATCACGCGGCGTCATGCAACTGGAGACCTTGAATGTCCACTTCGCCGATTTCCGCGACCCAGCCCGACGCGGCCGGCCAGAACAGCAGTTCGCGGATCATCTTCGCGAGCTTCATCGGCACCGCGATCGAGTTCTACGATTTCTACGTCTACGCGACGGCCGCCGCGCTCGTCATCGGCCCGGTGTTCTTCCCGCATGGCTCGGCGACTGCGCAGGCGCTGTCCGCGTTCGTCACCTTCGGCATCGCGTTCGTCGCGCGGCCGATCGGCTCGTTCCTGTTCGGCCACTTCGGCGACCGCATCGGCCGCAAGTCGACCCTCGTCGCCTCGCTGCTGGTGATGGGGTTGTCGACTACGTTGATCGGCTTCGTCCCCGGCTATAACTCGATCGGCAGTCTGGCGCCGGTCCTGCTGTGCGTGCTGCGCTTCGGCCAGGGGATCGGCCTCGGCGGCGAATGGGGCGGCGCAGCGCTGCTCGCCACCGAAAACGCCCCGGCCGGCAAGCGCGGCTGGTTCGGCATGTTTCCGCAACTCGGGCCGTCGATCGGTTTTCTCGCCTCCAACGGGCTGTTCTTCGGCCTGGCGCTTTCGCTCTCCGACGAACAGTTCCGTAGCTGGGGCTGGCGCGTGCCGTTCATCGTCAGCGCGGTGCTGGTGGCGCTTGGCCTGTATGTACGTCTGAAGATCGCCGAGACACCCGCTTTCCGGGCCGCCGTCGAACGCCAGGAACGCGTGCGCGTGCCGATCGCGACGCTCTGCTCGCAATACTGGTGGCCGACGCTACTCGGCGCCCTCGCCATGGTGGTGTGCTACACGCTGTTCTATAACGCGACCACTTTCTCGCTGTCATACGGCGTGTCGGTGCTGCACATTCCGCGGCAGAGCTTCCTCGGCTTGCTGTGCGTGGCGGTGCTGTTCATGGCGCTCGCCACGCCTTTGTCGGCGTGGGCAAGCGACCGCTATGGACGCAAACCGGTGCTGATCGTCGGCATCGTCGCGGCGATCCTGTCGGGCTTCACGATGGCGCCGTTGCTCGGCAGCGGTTCCATGCCGCTCGTGCTGCTGTTCCTCGTGATCGAGCTGTTTCTGATGGGCGTGACCTTCGCCCCGATGGGCGCCCTGCTCCCGGAACTGTTTCCCACCAACGTGCGCTATACGGGCGCGGGCGTGTCGTATAACCTGGGCGGGATTCTCGGCGCATCGGTGGCGCCGTACATTGCCCAGGTGCTGGCCGCGCACGGCGGCCTGACATGGGTCGGCGCATACGTGTCGATCGCAGCGGCCGTCAGTTTGTTCGGGGTACTGTGCATGCGCGAGACGCGCGACACCCCGTTGATGTAAGCGCGACCTCGCCACGGCTGCCCGCCGCGGATGCGCGGGCAGTCTTTCGCGCCTTCATCGTCTGATTTGTTTCCCGCTTGCACGGCTTTTTGGCTTGCCTATACTCGGGTCATATACCCGTTGAGCCAGGAGGCAACCGTGAGGCTACATCTCCAGAACTCAGACATTGTGGTGATCATCGCGCTGGCGCTGCTGTGCTCGTTGCTGATGGCCATCCGTTTCCGCCCTTCCAGCTGGAAAGCTATCGTGCTGGAAGCGCTCGCCGCGAATGCCGCGGCCATTATTACGGTGGTGGCGTTCGAATTGATGCTGAGCTAGATCCCACTTCGCTCGCACTCAAAGTCACCGCCACGCCCACCATTTCAGTTGGCAAGGCAAGCGGCGCGCGGCCACGAATGAGTGGGCCGGATGAGGCGATGCGGACCGGGCGACACGCTGTCTCCTGCCACTTTCTGCAATGCTTGCCCGCTGAGCGGTTGCAAACCCGCCTGCCACGACTCCCCCCGCCGATCAATAGTAGTACCCATGATGATAGCCGCCGCCGTAGTAACCCGGCGCCGGTGCGATCACGCATCCACCCAGCGACGCGGCCAGCACCACACCTGCAATCAAAGTTAGCGTCAAACGTTTCACGTCATTCTCCAGTCGTTTTGGTGTCATTCGAGTGCGCCTCGAATGGTGTTGATTGGACACGAAGCGACCCTGTGAGGACGTTGCATTTTGTAAGCGATGATGAGCACGGCGTTACAGGTTTTGTACGCGTCAGACCGACGGAGACTGAACAGGAAACGCCGTCGCGGACTCGCATGACTTCCCCGCGACAACACGACGCCATGCCGCCCGGCAAGCCCCACCCGCTGAGGCATGCTGGCAGCCGTTCGGCATAAGCCGACAGATGAAGATAGCCTAAAGTACGGCCAGCGATCCTCGCAACCGTGCTCAATCATCGAGCAGATGCGTTCCGAAAGCCGCGCGTAGGTAACCAATCAAAAGCGACACTTTTAACAGCTATGTAATGCGCATTAACGCGTCTGACCGGAGCGCCGTTCTGACAAGTAAATGAATCATCGAGTCGGGCTCACCAGGACAGCGCAGCCGCGATTGAACTCAACGTGCCGCACGCAGTCTCTATGGAGGTAGTTCCGTTGTGTTCATTGCAGGATCCTCTGCGCCCGCCGTTCCCCGACGGGGGCGCTTTTAGAGGCGTGTCGTGCAACGCTCATTTATTTGGGCGGACTGTGCGTCACGCCTTTTTTCTTTTAATGAGACTTAAGCCGCCCCGCTCGCCGAGGTCAATCAGACACCCCGATTGGCAGCTCTGCAAAAAAACAGATCAGATGAGAGTGGCCGAATGCGGCGCGGCAGCGGCCTGCGGCTCGCTG
This sequence comes from Paraburkholderia sp. BCC1885, assembly GCF_900996235.1. Lineage (GTDB taxonomy): Bacteria > Pseudomonadota > Gammaproteobacteria > Burkholderiales > Burkholderiaceae > Paraburkholderia. The sequence continues at coordinate 72,536 of NZ_CAAJGM010000206.1, read as the reverse complement.
TGGACATAGTCGATGGCCTGCAGGGCCTCGCTCACCGACGGCACTGAATGACCGTCGCCAATAGAGATGGAGCGATGCGGCGCCTCGACGCCGAAATGCGAGGGCGAGGTGGCGACAAAAATCATCACCGTGCGCTTTTGCAGTGCATGCGCGACATGTACGAAGCCGGTATCCGTGCCGATGACAAGCGAACACGCGTCGATCATCTGCGCGATCTCGGTCACGCTCATCTGCGGCAGCACGGTGGCGCCCGGCACCCGCGCCGCGATGGCTAACGCCTCTTCACGCTCGCCCGACGAGCCCCACGGCAGGACGATGCGGTAACCGCGCCTCACGAGTTCATTGGCGACTTCCGCCCAATGCGCGACCGGCCATTTCTTGTCGTCTTTCGACGTGGCATGGAACAGCGCCGCAACCGGCTTCTGATCCGCCGCCTGATCGGTCCCGAAAGGCGCGCTGGCCGGCGCCGGCAATTTCATGTCGTAGATGGACGGTCCCTGCGGCTGGTATCCCAGCGCCTCGCCCGTACTGATGCGCATGCCCTGCCAGGCGTTGCCGCGCGGACGCGGACCGAAGCGGCCGGTGTAGGCAAACGCCGCGCCGAGTTCGCCCAGATCCTTGTTGCGATAGCCGATGCGGCGCCGCCCGCGCGCCAGAAAGGCGATGATCGCGCTCTTGTAGACGCCCTGAATATCGATGATGTAATCGTAGCGAAACGCGCGCAATTCGCCGATAGAAGCCGCAATCGCCTTGAAATCGGCCCAGCGGCGCGCTTTCTTGAAGCGGCGCAGCGGCGCGCACAGCACGCGGTCCACGCTTTGGCTCCAGTGGACCACTTCGGCAAACGCCTCGTCGGCGGCCCAGTCCACCTGGACGCCCGGAAATGCCCGTTTGATGTCGGCAATGACCGGCAGTGCCTGCACAATATCGCCTAGTGACGTCACCTTGACGATAAGAATTCGCTTCATTAAATAGCCCGTCACAGTATCGGTCGCAGCGCCATGTTCGCCGACCGTGCTTTTATCCTAGACGCGCCACGGTGGATGCGCGGCGGCGCGGCCCGCAAAAGCGAGCGAGAGGCGGATTATCTCTCAATTGCCCGGCCGTCACATTTATTTCAATCTGCTTTCGATCAGATACTTTGGGCCGGTCGATTCCACGTGCCTGCTTTCGCCTGCTTTAGCTCCGCTGTCGATCGCTATAATCTAGCCTTTGCCTAAGCGGCCATCTCATGCGGGCATTCCCACCTCTGTCTTCCGCCGTCGCCCGACGCACGCGCCGTCTGTGGCGCCAGTACGGTGTGTTCTGGCTCGGCGCCATCGCGGTCGGCCTGATCGCGGTCCTCTACGCCCGGCTCATCGATTTCGGCTACGACGAATTCCGCGCCATGCAGCAGCGGCACGCCTGGCTGCCCTTGTTCGTCACGCCAGCAGTCGCGGCCCTGTCGGTCTGGCTGACGCGTAAATTCTTTCGCGGCGCGGAGGGCAGCGGCATTCCGCAAGTCATCGCCACCTTGCACGCCAAACCCGGCGAATACGGCGCGCGGCTGCTGTCGTTTCGCATCATGTTCGGCAAGGTGCTGGTGTCGTTTCTCGCCATTCTCGGCGGCTTTACGATTGGCCGCGAAGGACCGACCGTGCAGGTCGGCGCCGCGCTGATGTTCAACCTGCGGCGCCTCTACCCGCGCTCGAATGCGCTGATCGAGCGGCAACTCGTGCTGGCCGGGGCCTCGGCGGGGCTGTCCGCGGCCTTCAATACGCCGCTTGCCGGGATCGTCTTCGCCATCGAGGAACTCACCCGCAGCTTCGAGGCGCGTGCGAGCGGCGTGCTGATTACCGCCATCATCATTGCGGGGGTGATCGCGCTCGGGGTGAACGGCAATTACACGTATTTCGGCACGATCGAAATTGGCACGCACTTCCCGGATCTGCTGGCGGTGGCCATCGTGCTCACGGCTATCGTCACCGGCATTGCCGGCGGTTTCTTTTGCTGGCTGCTGCTCAATACCGCGCGCTGGATTCCCGCGCCGCTGCGTCAGTTGCACAGCGAGCGACCGGTTGTGTTTGCCGCGCTGTGCGGGCTCGTGATCGCCTTCGTGGGCCTGATTTCCGGCGGCGTGACTTTCGGCAGCGGCTACGCGGAGGCGCGCGGTCTGCTCGACGGCCGCGAGCATCTGTCCGTGTTCTATCCGTTCCTGAAAATGATCTCGATGGTCGGCTCTTATCTACCGGGCATTCCGGGCGGCATTTTCGCGCCGTCCCTGTCGATCGGCGCGGGCTTCGGCAACCTGCTGCATATGCTGTTCGGCAGCATGCAGTTGCAGATGCTGATCGCGCTCGCCATGGTGGGTTATCTGGCCGCGGTGACCCAGGCGCCGATTACGTCGTTCGTGATCGTGATGGAAATGATCAACGGCCACGCACTGGTGATCTCGTTGATGGCGACCGCGCTAATCGCAAGCCGCGTGTCGCGCCTGTTCGCGCCGCCGCTGTACGAGGCGCTCTCGCAGCGCTATATGGCGCCCTTGCCGCAGCCGGCGCCCGCCCCGGTCCCGGAAGTGCCCGAGGCTTTAATCGATGACGAGCCGGAAGCGGATGAAGCAGACGCAGCAGACGAAGCCGCTCCAGCTCACACTCCGCCGCGCTGACAGACTTCCTCGCCGATTGACTCGCACGACACGCGCCATCACGACGCCACGCCCTATCAAGTACGAACATAAAGTACCAACAACAAGGGCGTGTTGCCGACAAAGCAACACGCCCTTGCGAAGACCTAAGCGGCCCGGCCCGCTATCAGGCCCAGTGCCCTTCGACCCAATGGTAGTTCGCGCCGTGCGCATCCCAGTGGCCCGGCACCCAGTGATAGCCGACGCGCTCCTGCTGCCAATGGCCCGCCACCCACACATAGCGGCCGTGGTCCCAGCGCCAGTGACCGTGATCCCACACATAGCCGGCACGCGGCGCCGGCGCTGCTTCATAACGAACCGGCGGCGGCGCGGACGGCGCGATCACGACGACTTCTTCAGCACAAGCCGAACCGACGACGGCAGCACCCGCGGCGATCAAAACAGTCTGGGCGAGCAGCAAGCGAAAAGTTTTGTTCATATTCTCCTCTTGGTAAAAGCGCCTTTGAAGGCGTTATCCGTTTAATGCGTGAGACGACGTTTTGGCTGACACGCCAGACGTAACGCAGTGTCCACAAGTGCAACCGAATATTTCGCGCGCGCACGACGCCGGCAATAGCGCGGCGGCAATGCATGCAAACCATGCGGACACAACGAGGACGGGGAGAAATAACCGGGAAGAGAAAGTAGGACAGGAGCGGACAACCGATATCACGCTCAGGCACCCGCCCTCGCCATCGAGGCGACGGGTGCACGACCCACATCACACAGACGATCCCTCGCGGGTATCAGGCCTGCGGAATTTCGATCTTGACCTCGAGCACTTCGAGGTCGTCCTGGCGCTCGAGACTGACGCGAATATCCTCATCGGAAATTTTCACGTACTTCGAAATCACGGCGACGAGTTCGCGTTGCAACGCCGGCAGATAATCGGCAGGCGGGTGGCCGCCGGCGCGCTCATGCGCGATGATCAACTGCAGGCGTTCCTTCGCTATTGACGCGGACTTCTTCTTCTCGCCCAGCAAAAACGAAAGAATCGACATTACGTGCGCTCCCCTTACTTGGTGCCGAAGAGGCGCTGCAGGAGGCCTGGCTTCTGGTAATCGGTAAAGCGAAGCGACTTCTGCTCGCCGAGGAAACGCGATACGACATCCTTGTAGGCTTCGGCGACATCGGTGCCATCGAGGTGCACGGCCGGCAGGCCCTGGTTCGACGCATGCAGCACCGCTTCCGATTCCGGAATCACGCCGATCAGATCGATACGCAGGATTTCCTGGATGTCGGTCAGCGAGAGCATTTCGCCCTCGCTCACGCGCTTCGGGTTGTAACGCGTGATCAGGAGGTGTTCCTTGATCGGCTCCTTGCCTTCGATCGCGCGCTTGGTTTTCGACGACAGAATCCCGAGGATGCGGTCCGAATCGCGCACCGACGACACTTCCGGATTCGTCACGATCAGTGCTTCGTCGGCGAAATGCATCGCCAGCAGTGCGCCCGATTCGATACCCGCCGGCGAATCGCAGACGATGTACTCGAAGTCCATCGCGATCAGGTCGTTGATGACCTTTTCGACGCCTTCCATGGTCAGCGCGTCCTTGTCACGCGTCTGCGAGGCCGGGAGAATAAACAGGTTTTCGCACTTCTTGTCTTTGATCAGCGCCTGGTTCAGGTTGGCTTCGCCCTGGATCACATTGATCAGGTCATACACCACACGACGCTCGCAGCCCATGATGAGGTCGAGATTACGCAGGCCGACGTCGAAGTCGATCACGGCGGTCTTGCTGCCCCGCAACGCGAGGGCCGATGCAAAACTCGCGCTCGTGGTCGTCTTGCCCACGCCGCCCTTGCCCGAAGTCACCACAATGATTTTTGCCATTACCCTTACCCTGTGTTCGTCAGATTCGTTCAAATAAGTCCGGCGGTTAGCCCCTTGCCGCGGCACGCGCCGCAACCGGCGCGCGCAACGCGTGCTCAGGTCAGCCGCAGCGGTTCAATCATCAGCTTTTCTTCATCCAGCCAGATCTGCACCGGCTTGCCGAGTACGTCGGGCGGCAGCGGGTTTTCAGTCGTCCGGTAGATACCGGCAATCGAGATCAGTTCCGGCTCCAGACACGTGCAAAAAATGCGCGCCTCGTGGTTGCCCTGTACGCCGGCCAAAGCCCGGCCGCGCAACGGCGCGTAAATATGGATATTGCCTTCGGCGATCACTTCCGCGCCGTAGCTCACGAGCCCGAGCACTACCAGGTCGCCCTTGGCGTAGATGCGTTGCCCCGAGCGCAGCGGCTTGTCGACCACCGTGGTCTGCGATGAAGTGACGAGCTTCGCCGAATCGGCTGCCTGAGCCGACTGAGCGCCTGAGGCGGCCACGGCCGCCACGACTTCGACCGCCGCAGCCGGTACGTCCATCGGCAACTCGCCCTGCACCGGCGCGGTGCCATCGGCACCCGCGCCATTCTCGCCACTCGGCGCTTCCTCTTCCGCCGCCGGTTTGGCGCCGGCGCCGCGCCGGTCGCGCGCCTCCAGCAACGGCAAGGCGGATTCGGCGGCCCAGCCCTGCTGCGGGTTCGCCACCACGCCCACCGGGCGCATCCGCACGCTGTCGAGCAGCGCGGCGATCTCGGCGAGCGGCACGCGTTCGTCGTCGGCGAGACGGCGCACGTCGATCGCGACGACGTCGTTAGCGAAGAATTCGGGGGTCGCCTCGAAGCGCCGCGTCAGTTCGGCACGCATGGCGTCGAGGTCGGTTGTCTTGACCACGAACAGGAGCGTGTCGACAGTGCCGCTGCGGAGTTCGAAAAATGGCGATTTCTTGGGCGACATAGCGTTCGGCAAAAAATTTTGCGTATTTTACAGGCGTCCACGCGTGGAGCCAGTATTTTCCGCGTCAGAAATGAACGCCGCGCCCCAACGAGAGGCGGCGGACGCTGCGGCAGAACGGGAAGACAGGGAGCGGCACCCGGCGGGACCGCCCGCCGGATCACTGGGAGGAGGCTTGTGAGGCGCGCTGCACCTGGCGCACCAGCAGGCTTTCCGACTGATCGGGCGCGCGCGCCGTGCGGGTATGCTCGCCAGTCGGGCCGAAGCCGAGTCGCTCGTAAAAACGCATGGCGTTGCGGTTGGCGTCGGCCACCCAGGCGTAGATTTCTGCCGCGCCCGCCCCGGCTAACCAGTCGCTGGCGGTGTTGACGAGCAGTTCGCCGCCACGCAGATGACGCACCGCCGGCGCCACCCACAACTCGCCGACGAAGGCACGCCGCGCCAGGGTGTATTCGAAATGCGCTTCGATCAGCCCGGCGGGATGCCCTTCGGTATACAGGATGAACGACGTGGCCGACGCCGATATCGCGCGATCCGCGGCCGCGACATCGAAAGTGGCGGCGTCGGCCGAGAGGGCGTCCTCAAGCGTCTCACCGAAGGCATAGGGCGCCTCCCGCAGCGACGCAGTACGGAGTTCGCGTAAAACTGCGCCCTGATCAGCGGCGATGCGGCGAACGGTCAATGACGGACTCATGCAGACGAAAACCCCTTGTAACACTAAGGCGTAGCTTTAACCGAACCGGCGCGCGAGTCAAATCCTTATTTTCCAGATTTGTGCGCCGGCGACCTTGACGGCAACCGCTTATGGCGGGCCCCTAACCGGCCGCTCAAGGGGCTTCGTAACTGCCCGTGCCGTCCGGCCAGGGGGTGAGGAGCTCGAAACCGTCTTCGGTGACGGCGACCATATGCTCCCATTGAGCCGACAGGGAACGGTCCTTGGTAACTACCGTCCAGCCGTCGCGCAGGACCGTGGTGCCGGCGCGCCCCGCGTTGATCATGGGCTCGATCGTGAACACCATGCCGGGCTTCAGACGCACGCCCTGCCCCGGCTGACCGTAATGCAGCACCTGCGGGTCTTCGTGATAAACCTTGCCGATGCCGTGACCGCAGTAATCGCGCACGATCGAAAAACCGTCGCGCTGCGCGACCTTCTGGATGGCGTGGCCGACATCGCCAAGCGTCGCGCCCGGCTTCACCTCGCGGATGCCGGCCAGCATCGCCTCGTAGGTGGTGTCGATCAGTTGCCGCGCCACCGTGCTCGACTGGCCGACGCAATACATGCGGCTGGTGTCGCCGAAGTAGCCGTTCTTGATCACGGCCACGTCGATATTGACGATGTCGCCGTCTTTCAGGATTTCGGCCCGGCTCGGAATACCGTGGCAGACCACCTGGTTCACCGAGGTGCAGACGGTCTTAGGAAAGCCGAGATAGCCGACATTCGCCGGAATCGCTTTCTGGGTATTGACGATGTAGTCGTTGCACAGCGCGTCGAGCTCGTCCGTGGAGACGCCGGCCCGCACGTGTTCGCCGATCATCGCGAGGACGTCGGCGGCGAGCCGGCCGGCAATACGCAGCGCGGCAATGTCCTCGGGAGTCTTGTAGGTAATGGCCATGAATCAGATGCGGTTGGTGAATACGCGGCGGCTAACGGAGGCGGCCCGCATTCGTGTGCGGAGGGCGAACCGGCTGGCGCGCAAGTGCGGCGCTGAACGTTCGCACAAGCGGCCGATCCGGTCGTCGATTCCGGAATTGTACAGAGGATGGCGGCAAGACCTGTACAAAGCCGCCTCAAGCGTAAATTGCTGCAAGTGCACGCAAATATCTTTTGCGCGCCACGCATCCATGCGCAACTTCGGAGCGTAAAGCGTGTTGAGGACTTGCTTCTTCAGCGCGTCGACGAAGGTCTCTGCTGAAGAGCGATGTGTCTTCATGTCCGCGATTTGCGTCAGTGCATCGCGTTGCTGGCTATATTATGTGCGCGTTGGCGTCGTGAATGGCGTAGCTTTCCTGCGATCTATCTGAGGAGCACGGTCATGTCCGAAAAGTCAGAAAAGGTTCAAAGTAATTCAGCAGAACTAATAGAAACGTTCGATCGGCGGGTCGAACGGCGCCAGCAGCGCCGGCAGTTCTTCCGCAATGCCGGCGGTCTGAGTCTCGGTCTGGTCGGCGGTACGCTGATCAGCGCGTGCGGCGGCGGTTCCGGCAAACCCTCCATGGCGCAGACCGCCGCGCCCACCGACGAAGAAATTCTCAACTTCGCTCTCAACCTCGAATATCTCGAAGCACAGTTCTATACCTATGCCACCACCGGCAGCGGATTGCCCGCCGCCATGCTCACTGGCGTCGGCACGCAAGGCACCGTCACGGCCGGTGCGCAAGTGCCGTTCCAGGATCCGGTGGTACAGGCCTACGCCAACGAGATCGCCAACGACGAGCGCGAGCACGTCGCCTTCCTGCGCAGCGCGCTCGGATCGGCGGCAGTTGCGATGCCGTCCATCGACGTGAGCGGCACCAATCCGAACGGCGCATTCTCCGTGGCGGCGCGCGCGGCGGGTCTGGTCGCGGCTGGGGTGGCGTTCAACCCGTATGCGAGCGACAACAACTTCCTGCTCGGCGCGTTCATCTTCGAAGACGTCGGCGTCACCGCGTATAAAGGCGCCGCGCCGCTGCTCGCCAGCAAGACGTTCCTCACCGCCGCGGCCGGCATTCTCGCCGCCGAGGCCTATCATGCGGGTCTCGTGCGCACAACGCTGTACGCGAAAGGCCTCGATACGGCGAGCCTGATCAGTGCGGCCAATGCCATCTCGGCTGCACGCGACAGCCTCGACCAGGTCGGCAACGACGACCAGGGCATTTCGGGCGCAACGGCGGGGACCTCCAACATCGTGCCGCTCGACAACAACGGCCTCGCCTTCGGCCGGACTTATTCCGATGTCCTTAACATCGTGTATCTGACCAGCACGGCAGCCGTGAAAGGCGGCTTCTTCCCGAACGGCGTGAATGGCGCGCTCAACATGAGCGCCTGATGCTCGCCTGACGTCCATGCAAAAGCAGCATCTGACGCAACACCGGCAACGGACCCGCGACGGCGCTCGCGGTCCCGCTGTCCCGTTGTCCGGCCCTCTTCCGCGCAGCAACTCGACCCGGCTTGACGACACACAGGAGAGGTCATGAACGAAGCCATGAGTCAGGCGGTTGCGCCGCCCACGCTCACCGAGCAGACGTGTTTCCATGTGCGCGAGGCACTCGCCGGGCGCCGCCGCGGCGCGCGCGTGATGTTGTCGTTTGCGGGACCGGCGGTCGTTGCGTCGATCGCTTACATGGACCCGGGCAACTTCGCGACCAACATCCAGGCGGGCGCCGGTTACGGCTATACGCTGTTGTGGGTGGTGGCCGTCGCGAATGTCGTCGCCATGCTGTTTCAGTCGTTATCCGCCAAGCTCGGCCTCGTCACCGGACGCAATCTCGCAGAGCTGTGCCGCGCTTCGCTGCCGCGTCGTTATGTGTATGCGATGTGGGGCTTGAGCGAAATCGCCGCAATGGCGACGGATCTCGCCGAATTCGTCGGCGGCGCGATCGGCGTATCGTTGCTGCTGCATTTGCCCGTGCTGGCGAGCATGCTCGTCACCGGCGCCGTTACATATGGACTCCTACAGTTCGAGAAGAAAGGCTTTCGCCCGCTGGAACTGGTGATAGCGGCGCTGGTGGGCGTGATCGGCCTTTCGTATCTGGCCGAATTGCTGATCGCGCCGGTGCATTGGTCCGCGGTTTTGCTGCACACCGTCAAGCCGAGCATCCCGGATAGCAATGCATTGACCCTTTCCGTGGGCATCATCGGCGCGACCGTGATGCCGCATGTCCTGTTCCTGCATTCTGGCCTCACGCAAAGCCGCGTCACGCCGCATAACGAGCGCGAACGGGCCAAACTGCTGAAGTTTTCCAACATCGAGGTGATCGCCGCGCTCGGTGTCGCCGGCCTGATCAATATGGCGATGGTGGTCATGGCCTCCGGCGCTTTCCATCAAGGTCATCCGGATATCGCCAGCATCGAAACGGCGTGGCATACGCTGACGCCGCTGCTCGGCCCCGCCGCAGCCGGATTGTTCCTTGCCGCGCTGATCGCGTCCGGCGTTTCCAGTTCAGTGGTGGGCACCATGGCCGGGCAGATGATCATGCAGGGCTTCGTGGGCTTTCGCATTCCGGTCGGCGCACGCCGCCTGATCACCATGGCGCCTGCGTTCGCCGTGGTCGCCTGGGGCGTCGACGCCACCCGTGCGCTGGTGATGAGCCAGGTGGTCCTGAGCATTGCACTGCCGATGCCGATGATCGCGCTGGTCTGGTTCACTTCACGCGCCGATCTGATGGGCGCGTACCGCAACCGCCGCCTGACGAATATCGCCGCCGTCGCCGGTGCAGGTGCCGTGCTGGCGTTGAATGGCGTGCTGTTGCTGCAAACCGCGGGGCTTTCATTCTGAAGCAGAAGAGATGCGGAATGTGACACGCAAGCGCCCGCCTGCATCCGTCGACGCGTGCCGTGCGTAAATAGCACGAGCCCACCCTATCGACTGATGCAATCCTCTATGCCTCGACGCCTGCTTACCTTGACCGCCGCGCTCGGCTTCGGGCTGACGCTCGCCACGCTGGGCGGCTGCAGCGGTACGGCGCTGCTCAACGCCAGCGTGCCGCATCGCACGTTCCGCGCCAGCACCGCCATTCCGTATGGCCCCGACGCCCGCCAGAAACTCGATGTGTACGAACCCGATCACGTGGCGACACCGGCGGCTTCGCACGGCCGACCTGTGGTGGTGTTCTTCTATGGCGGGAGCTGGCAGAACGGCAATCGCGGCGATTATCTGTTCGCGGGCGAGGCGCTGGCTTCACGCGGCTTCGTCGCCGTGTTGCCCGATTATCGAACCTGGCCGGACGCGCCATTCCCCGCCTTTATGGACGACGCCGCCGCCGCGGTACGCTGGGCTCGCGACCACGCCGCTGAATTCGACGGCGATCCATCGCGCATCTTTCTCATGGGACATTCCGCCGGCGCCCACATTGCCGTCCTGCTCGCCACTGATGGGCATTACCTCGGCGCACAGCAAATGAGTAAGCGTGACCTGTGCGGCGTAATCGGCTTGGCGGGACCGTATGACTTTTTACCGCTCACCGACCCGGTTTTAAAGGAAGTGTTTCCGGCCCCGCTGCGCGCGGCGAGCCAACCGATCAACTTCGTAAGCGGCGACGAACCGCCGATGTTCCTCGCCGCCGGCAAGCGCGACACCACCGTCGACCCCGGCAACACCGACCGGCTCGCCGCAAAGCTGCGGGCGGCTGGCGACAGCGTGGAAGTGAAGCACTATCCGTTAGTGGGGCACGCGTTGCTGGTTGCGGCGCTCGCCGCGCCGTTGCGTGTCTTCGCGCCGGTGTTGGCAGATAGCGCGCGGTTCATCGATTCGAGCGCGGCCGCACGCGAGGCGGAACAACATCATGACGACTCGCAGACAGCCGCAGCGGCTCCCAGCAATGTTTATCCGCTGCGTCCGGTAAAGACTGACGCGGCACTCGCTCAATCGTCCTCACCGAGCAAATGCTTGCGCAACGACGGCGCGCGCGTCGACGGATCGAGCCAGATGCCAAAAAATGCCCGCGCGAATACCGGATCGTCGAATTCGCCTGTCTCCCGTTCGCCGGAATAAAACCGCACGCCCCTGCCCGGCAAAAACACGGCGCTCAACTCGTCGCCGGGTTCGACGTCGCCGAACACCTGTAGCATCTCGTCGTGCCAACGTTCGAGCGTATCGGATGCAATCGGCGCTGCAGCCTGGCGCCTGATTTCATCGATGCCGGTATCCGCAAGGCGCTTGCCCTTGATGCTGCGCGCGTAGGTCAGATGCAGCGCGAAACGCGCGTGGTAGTCAAGCGGCACGCGTTCGCTCCACAACTGCGCGCGATACAGCCTGAAGCCGAACACGCTGAAATCGCCCTCACCGACGAGCCGCGCAGATTGCACGTCGTCACGCCAGTCCGCATGCGCCGACACGGCCCACAACAGCACCATCAGTGCGGCAACGGCCCGCATCTCAGTGGCTCGCGGCAAGCACGAATTGCATCACGTCGGTGCGGCCTTCGTCGAAACCGGCCTCGCAATACGCGAGATACAGACGCCAGGTGCGTATGAAGGTTTCATCGAAGCCCTGGGCGCGAATCGCGTCGAGTTGCGATTCGAAGGCACTGCGCCAACGACGCAGCGTCTCCGCATAGTCACGGCCGAACGCCAACGAAACGCGCCCCGCCAGCTTCGCGCGCTTTGCCACCGCGATGAAACGCTCCGGACTCGGCAACATGCCGCCGGGGAAAATAAACTCGCGGATGAAGTCGCTGGTAGCGCGATAGGCGGCGAAATGCGAATCGTCGATCGCGATGGTCTGCACCAGCGCGCGAGCTCCGGGCGCGAGCCGCTCACGCAGAATATGAAAGTAAGTAGACCAGAATTTCTCCCCCACCGCCTCGAACATCTCGATGGAAACGATGCCGTCGTACCGGCCGGTCAGCGTGCGATAGTCGCGCAGTTCGAGCTTGATAAGACCGGTGAGGCGCTGTTCGTGCACACGCTGCTGGGCTAATTCGAGCTGGGGCAACGAAATGGTGACGCCATGCACGTGGATGCCCTGACGCGCTGCGTAGATCGCAAAACCACCCCACCCGCAGCCGATCTCCAGAATTCGCATGCCGGCGCGCAGGCCGAGCGTGTCGATGATGCGCTGATATTTCGCGTGCTGCGCCGCTTCGAGCGAGGTGTCGAATTTGCCATCGAATACCGCGCTCGAATAGGTAAAACTCGGATCCAGCCAGCGCCCGTAAAAAGCATTGCCAATGTCGTAATGCGCGTGAATGTTGCGGCGGCTGCCCGAACGCGTGTTGCGGCGCAGACGATGACGCAACCCGTACCAGAGTTGCGCGAGCCAGCCGCCATACACCGTGCGTTGCAAAGCGCGTTCATTGCGGATCGCCACGCGCAGCAACGCGGCGAGGTCGGGCGTGTCGACCCAGAAGGCGCGCCAGGCATCGGCGAAACCGATGTCGCCCTTACGCAGGATCGCGCCGCACGCACGCCAGTCGCGTAACTCGAGACGTGCGCCAGGCGACGCATGCGGATCGCCGAACACGCGCGGCTGACCGTCGGGCGTGATGAGCACCAGGTGTCCGACGCGAATCCGCTCGAGCAACGACAAAAACAGACGGCCCGACGCAGGAGCGGCTCGAGATCCGCTCAGGGTCCTTGAAAGCGTCATGGCTGAATCTCCTCGATCGACGAAGAACGACGCGTGGAACCCGGCTGCTGCGCCGCTCCACGATGATGGGTAGAGACGCCGACAGTGCGGCCCGGCGCGGGATGTTTGCCGTAGAACGGCACTTTCTTCAGAAACAGCTGCAGCGCTTGCCAGTGAATGCGCGCGACCACGCCGAGCGTGAGCAACGGTTGTCGCGCCAGCGCGCCGAGCGCGGCAGCACGCGTCAAGGGACGCAAGCGACCGCCGAGCACGGTGTGGATCAGGAGGCCGTCGGCATCGTGATAGTCAATTGCCACCGAGGAGGCCTCAGGCGTCTCGCGCACGCGGAACCGATAGCAGCCCTCAACCTGACAAAACGGCGACACGTGCAGCACTTTTGCGCAAACCAGCTCGGTTGTTGCGCCGATCGCCGCGCCGTCGGCAGCGGTCAACAGATAACTGTGGCGAGCGCCGAACGTGTTGCGCACCTCGGCGAGCAGAGCGCGCAACGCGCCGTCGCGATCGTGACAAAACCAGAAGCTGACCGGATTGAAGGCATAGCCGAATACGCGCGGAAATGCCTGCAACCAGATCTCGCCATCGGCGGGCATGCCTGCCTCGATGAGCTGCATGCGCATCCATGCATCCAGGTCGCTGCCGTCGCATGGACCGTGATCGCGTGCGAAGAGGCTAAGCGGAGCCCAGCGGTTGATGCCGAACCATCCGCTATCGAGCGAGGCGAGATGTGCGAGATTGCAGCGCACGTAGAACACCGGATACGCAAAGCGATGCGGCCGCGGCCGTAGTCGCTCGTGCATCACCCGGCCCACCATCAGCCATGCCGCGACGACATCGCGCGGTTGCGTCGGCGCGCGCCTCATAGCGTGGCCCAGCCTGGCAGCGCGTCGAAATCGGCGGCGACGCGCAGCGCCGATTTGAGGCCATCTTCGTGGAAACCGTAGCCCGTCCATGCACCCGCAAACCACGTGCGACGACGCCCTTGCAGCGACGGCAGGCGGCGCTGCGCATCGATAGCGGCGAGATCGAACAGCGGATGGTCGTAGACGAAACGGCGCAACTCGGTGCCCGGCGCCGGTTCGGTCACCGGGTTAAGCGTGACGACGACAGGCGTATCGAACGGCAGCGGCTGCAACTGATTGACCAGATAGCTGACGCAGACCGGACGCGTGCCGTCAAGATGACGCGCGCCCAGATAATTCCATGCCGACCAGACCCGACGCCGGTGCGGCAGCAGATTGGTATCCGTATGCAGCACGGCGACATTCGGCTGATAGCGCACGGCGCCCAGCACGCCGCGCTCGGCATCGTCCGCGTCATCGAGCATGGCGAGCGTGTCCGGCGCGTGGGTGGCCAGCACCAGCGTGTCGAACCGCTGCGGACCGGTATCGGTCCATACGTCCACGCCATCCGCGTCGCGCCGCACGCCGCGTACCGTCGTTTCGATGCGCACGTCGTCGAGCCGCTGCACGATCTTGCGCACGTACTCGCGGCCGCCGCCGATCACCGTCTTCCATTGCGGACGGCGATTGATCTGCAGCAGCGCATGATTCAGACAGAAGCGCAGGAACGTCGTCGCTGGGAAGCTGAGAATGTCCGCGGTGGCGCTGGACCAGATGGCGGCGGCCATCGGCAACAGGTAGTGCTGCTGGAATGCGCCGCCATAACCGCCTGCGGCGAGCAAATCGCCCATCGACGCGCCGGTTTGCGTCGCGACGTCCAGATTGCGCTCGGCACTGCCGTTAAACCGCATGATGTCGCGCAGCATGCCGAGGAAGCTCGGCGAGAACATGTTGCTTCGTTGCGCGAAAACGGTGTTGAGATTGGTGCCCGCCCATTCGAGACGGCCTGCGTCGAGCGACACCGAAAACGTCATTTCGCTCGGGTGGGCCTGCACGCCCAGTTCATCGAACAGCGCGATCAGATTCGGATAAGTGCGGTCATTGAAGACGAGAAAGCCCGTATCGACCGGATGGGTGTGCCCTTCGAGCGACACATCCACCGTGTTCGTGTGACCGCCGGGATAGGAGCCTGCTTCGAACAGCGTCACCTGATGATGCTTCGACAGCAGGTAGGCGCTCGCCAGTCCCGAGATGCCGGCGCCGACCACAGCAATCCGTTGTCCGCGTGGCTGCGGGTTCGAAACGGGGTAACTCATAACCTTGGTCTCCGGCATGAAGCGGGCGCGCGAGACGGGGGATTGGCTGGATTTGCGCGTCCATGATCGAATTACGCAGCGGGTGCGGGATCGGATGCAGGGAGGGCCGCCAAGTCGGTGGGACAAGGGCGTTTCATGCGGCTTGGTCGTCGCTGGATGCGAGAGCCGGGGTTTTCGGATGGGAGCCGAAACCGAGTGGGCCGAGGTACCCCAAGCAGGGTATCGCGCTGCGGCGATGTTCGCGTCGCAGCGGGCAGTTGAAGCGTTGAGCCGGGGAAGCGGTGGAAGTGCGGTGGGTTGAGTTGCCTAAAGCAACGCCCTAAAGCAACGCCCTAATCCCACATGTTCCGAAATGCGACGGCCACGATGACCGGCACGCACAGGACCAGCGGAATGGCGAAGTACGGCACTTCGAGATCGACGTAGTAGCTATAGACCAGCCACCCCACACCCGCGCCAAGCGTTGCGATCGCGACCAGCCACGTCAGGACGGTCAGCGTCCGTCTGGACGGTTGCTTGCGCGGCCGCCGATCGGGAGGAGAGGTTTTCATCGCAGTATCAGAGGGCTTGTTGCGGGTGACAGGGAGTAATTTTACTCCGACAGACAAGCAGCAAGCAGGTGCGCGATCTATCTTCGAGGCAACGGCAACGACGCATCAAGCAAAAAGCCCCACAGAATTTCTTCTGTGGGGCTTTTTTATGTTCTTGGCGGAGGGATGTTCCGTTAGATCGACACGACTAGCGCCACTCTCAGCCGGCGCTAGTCATTTACCGCCAACCTGCCCGCCTTACTCGCTGAGTGTCAAAACCTGTAGCCGTTGCAGCCGACTTCCCAGTCCGCGCCGTCTAATCGTTCGAGATATAACTTCCGGCTCTGCGATACATTCACTTCGAACTGTCCGCTAGGCCCATTTAAGACTGCTGGACTTTGATCGCCATCGAAACGGTACAAAAGTGCTTTCGCCCCCGGAGGCGACTTGTATGTGATCGTCGCGGTGATTGCATTTGGCGGGATCGCCGATTCTAGATTGAACTCCAATTTATTCGTCATGATGTGTCCCCGTTTTCTGGATTCATCATAGGCAAACATTTCCGACAAAGCCAAGGAATGGGCAGAATAGACCGCCGCTACTGGGGGTGAAGGCGCGTGGGATCGTCTTGTAAGGCTGGCGACCGCACGGTTGATGGCTGCATAGCGGAGATCTTGCCGCCTGCAAGGCTAAAATATGGACTTGCGTGATTCCTAAGTCCATTTTCGGACTCCATCAGTCCAGACGGACTAACACATGCGTTAGATTGACCCCGTGGCGACAAATCGGTGCAGATCAAAGGCTTTTGACTTATACTTTCTGCATTCCCTTATGAATTGGTCCGCACGCCTGTGCGGAAACGGCAATGACCACCCGCGCGTCCTCGGTGTCCAGTGATGATATCTTGCGTGCCGCAAAAAGCGAGCGCCAAGAGCGGTCGCGTCAGCTGGTCAGAAGCGGTGCCAGATCGCAAGAATCGATGTTTCTGATCCCCGCTGCAATAGCTCGGAACGCCGTCGTTCGACATCGGACGAAAAGCTTTTGATTGGCCGCGAAGTCCCTGTGACAGGGGAACTCCTGAGAAGAATACTCGATGGTGCCACTGCGGACTCAGTTTTGGTTGGCGGCCAAGCTTTGGCCTTTTGGCTTCTTCACTATGGCATCAATTCTTCGTTCGCTGATGGCGTCGGCGCTATAACAGACGACGCCGATTTGCTTGGCACGCGCGAAGACGTCAAGTCAATTGCAAGAACCACCGGCGGCGTGCCTGAATTCCCAGATAAGCGCAGCATTACAGCGTTGGTAGGCATGGTTAAGATACCTGTCGATGATGGGTTTGCCAATGTCGACGTTATCTGGCGCCTCGTGGGCGTAGAGGCAGCCGATGTAAGAGAGCACGCGTCAGAAATCGAGTACGACGATATCGAGTTCTGCGTAATGCATCCTCTCGACGTTCTTGCCAGCAAAGTCAGCAACCTTGCTACACTCGCGTCAAAGCAGGACGAACAAGGAGTCATGCAAGCAAAGCTGGCCATTTCCGTTGCTCGCGCTTATATCGAAGAAATTGCGGGGAACACAGAAGAGCCGCGGCGTGTTCTTAAGGCCATCAATCGCGTTGTAAAGCTCGCGAAACGATCTGTCGGGCGACGTGTCTCGCGCGACTACGGCCTCTCATTCATCGAGGCCATACCAAAAGACGTTGTGACGTTCGATAACTTCCATCAGATCCGATGGCCACGCCTCGTAGGCGAGATCAAATAGCCGTGCGGACCTTGCTTCCGCCGCGGCACTAATCAGTTCAAGGCCCTAAGCACCCGGCCTGGATATACCCGCCATCGACCCGCCAAATTCTCCCGCTATTCGGGTATGAACTGCGCAACTCCTTGCAGAAGAAAACTGATCGTCAACAACGCGAGCCCCAGTCTCTGGAGCAAATGTCGACGGTCGTTGGCCTTTTTAATGGCGTCGTTCCCGGCGCGTCCATGAAATAGAAACCAGGGACAACAAGCCCGAACGTCCCTTTGTACATCAGCTGTACCTGCGACGCCGATGGCGGCACTCGCCATGTTCAAAGCTTTGGTGATGTTCATTGGCTGGTTGGGCGATGAGGACCGACGGGGCAGAGCTTCGCTTCCCACACCAATACGGAGCGGACGATACCGGAGAGCGGGCGCGATTGGCCGGAATCGAAGGTCACCGTAATCACTGTTCCCGTGTTGTAAGGCGCCGTGGCATAAGCCGCACCCATGTAGGCACCCCCAATGCGCCGGATCTGTCCCGCCTTCGATACTTGGCGGGGTGCCTTTTTCGCGGTTGACAGTTTGGCGTGCTTCGACGCGTCGGCGATATCGCGTATCAGGGCGAAGTCAGGACAGGCGCTGATCAATTCGGCGCGGACCTGATCGACGAGCCCATCCATCACTTTGCGATCTCCCCCGATGTAACCTTCGAGCGCGATATGATCGGCCATGTGGTACAGGACGATTGCAGCAAGCCTACCTCTCCGCACGTTCAGGTGATCGCTTAGATATTCCTCTGCCGTTGGCCTGACAACAGATGTAAAGAAATCGATAGCGGACGCTCTTGTGGCGTGGCGCATGCTGGTTAGCGCTTGCCGCGCTTCTTTTCCCGCTCATCCAGCACCTGCCCCACCTTCTCGGCGAACAGGTCGAACGTGTGCTCGTCTATCGGGCCGGTCGCGCCTGCCACGCTTTCCTCGAGGCGTTTAACGACCTCCGCATTTAGCGAGCGATTGTTCTCAAGAGCTGCTTCGGTGAGCACGTCTTTCAATTCGACCGGCAGGCGTAGTTTCATCTGGGGATCTTCACGGGTCATAGCCAAATAATAATGGACCACGGTGGTTCATACTGGGCCATGCACTCGAAACAGTGCCAACCCCAAAGGAGCCAGCCATGAAGACCACCCAGTTCAAGATCGGCCAACTCTGCGCGTCGGCCATCAAAGCGTCAATGCAGCTCTCGATGCCTTCTATCGACTCGAAAGCCTGCTCAGCGCAATCGATCGGCTGGCTGACGAACCGCACAACATCACAACGATCTCGGGACTCGCCGATATCGGCCTCAGCATCGCGCACGAGCTGGCAGGCCGGCTCGATCGTGCGCTTGTCCATATGGCCTGCAATGCAACCGAACTGGAGATAAAGAATGGCTAAGATCGATTTCTCGAAGCAGTCGTTGCGCATCACTAACAACAGCATGTTCGATCCGGCGCATCCTCACGACAGCTTTATCCTCGGCGATAAGGTCGTTGTCAACGCGAATCGGGAAGCAGAAGATGGCGATTTCGTGATTGTTGAGCATGGTGACGCTATGTCGCTCATGCAAATGGTTATCTCGGATGGCGAACGCCTCTTTCGGTATCTGAATCCGGCATGGCCAGATACTCTGAGGGCGGTCGAAGCAGAAGTGGTCGGTGTTGTTTCCGAATTGCACCGCCCCTATGGCATGGATATGACTGGTCCGCTCACATGGCTTGGTGATGACATCGGACTCAATGATTCGCCGACGTACATCAACCTCGGCGATGGCAACGGCCATTCCCAAATGGTATCTCTCGAAGATGCGCTGGCCGTCATCAATCAAATCGACCAGTCCGGATATCAGCGGATTTCAGAGGCGCTCCCCTTCGCTGTGGAACACGGACATTTGTGTGCGAAGGACCAAGCGGCGTGGAACGATGCCATGCCGAGCATTTCGGCTTGGCTTGTTAGGCACGATCAGACGCAATTCGTTGTGTACGCACCGGAGGGCACAGCCTATTGGCCACCCGAGGCTACGCTCCTTGACGCTCGTCTTTTGATCGCTGAGCGCAGCGTGCGCCCAGACGAGCCCGGTTGGGCGATTGTGCCACTTCCCCTCGCGCTGCCCTACGGTAGTTCAGGATTGTTGGGTCGTCGTGAGCTGCCGAAGGGTGCCATCCTGGACACAGGCACGGGTGAAAATAGCGACTTCAAAATTGCCGCGCTCGCGTCGATTGGCCGTACTGCTGGCGGCGTCGGCGGAGAGATCGAAGCCTCAGCGCATGAACGCGAACATGCATGAGCCGCTCCCGGTACAAGGGAGCCGCCGCGAAACGCGGTTCTGGCGGCTTCCAGGCCATCCCGAATGCCGTGTACGAGTCGGATGCATTCCTGGGCCTGTCGCACTATGCACGGTCGCTTCTATGGGACTTCGCGTTCCAGTTCAAAGGCGACAACAACGGACGGCTGGTCTGCACTTGGGATTTGATGAGCCGACGAGGGTGACGGTCCCGCGAAACCTTGGCAAACGCCAAGGCGGAATTGCTTACCGCGCAATTGATCGCCGAGACGCGCAAGGGCGCGCGACCGAGCCGGGCGTCTTGGTACGGCGTCACATGGCTGGCGCTCGATAAGATCGACGGCATGCACATCGACGCCAGAGCTTTCCCTCGGGGAGCGTACCGCCGATTGGTCCTGATAAAAAACACGGCTGGCGGGGATCAGGAGGCCCTAGTGTCACGGGAGGCGTGATAAGGGCCGCGTGCTCTGTCACGGCTGCCGTGACACTAGGGCGTGCTTCTGGCGATCTCTCTATCACGGCAGGCGTACTGTTATCTAGATATGCCATCTATCACGCTGTTTAACACCTCCTGATCGAGGTACTGACAATGCCTGAAAACAAGAAAACAATGATCGACGTGCGGCAACGAATCCTGCAACTCGAGCGGCGTCGCAGTGAACTCTGGTCGCTGGCCGGTGGATGTGCAGCGGCGGCGCGAACCTACGAACGCTTTCTGTCCGGCGAGAGGTGCCCATCGCGGGCATCGCTGCTTGTGGCGGCCGACGATGGCATCGACCTCACCGCATCATCCCGTCATATTGCAGTCTGGGCATAAGCGTACGTTGTCACCCGGTTTCAAGTGGTACTTCGATTGGCTCCACGGCATACACAGCCCCCTTTCGCTCGGATAAGTGTCGGCATTGCGCTCACGGGCCTCGCCTAATCGTCCGCGTAAAGCCCTTTGTACTTTATTTGTCCGAGCATAAATGCAAATCCGGTCGCATCCTGCAACCCCTCATTTACTCCTGTCATTATTAAAGCCGCTGGCGCGCTCCGAATTGCCATGCCAATTAAATCTGGCTTTGTTATGCCGAAGAGAAGAAGGTCAACATTTATACCTAAAAGCATAAATGAACCTGTCCCGCCAAACAGATAACCTGCCGCACCCTCAAGGTAAATTGTCCCGCCCTCAAGGTTTTTCGGATTAACGATATCTGCGCCCTTAAAAGAATCTGTTAAATAAAGCCATCCGGTACTCGTAAAATCGGTAGTAGACCCCGATCCACTTAATTCACCCTTGTTAACAATAACCTTCGGCAGTGCAAATCGTGGAACGCGCAGCAATGAAGAAAGTCCGCGAGAAATACCCATTCCGAAGCCGCTGTAGGTGTACTCATGTGTTTGCCCAGTTGGCGCGTCAAGGGCGAACATTCCACCTTCGGAATTGAATGCGCCGAAGCCGATTCCGGCCCCAGCGCTAGTGTCGAAATTCCATTTGCTTTTTCTTAAAACTATCATCGAAGCCCCTTCCTAAGTCGCTCGCCTCTTAGCCCCGCGTCTAGAAAACCAATCGCCAAGATCAATATGAAGGCTGAAGGAGCCCATAGATCAAGCGCGCTATCAATCACAGCGGAGCCACCTGGATCACTTGGCCTATATCGAATCAATACGGATTGACCGATCTCGAATGATCGAAGCGTGCCAGTAGGCCGCTCATAATGCTGCCCATTGGGCGCATCGAAGGCGATTCGCGGATGATGTCCGCCACCATTCGAACGAACTACCGTGCCTGTCGTCACGCTCGACGACAGGTGGAAATCGACGGCCGAATATATTAAAATTGCGGCTGCGACAGAGGCGCAACCCCCTATCGCGAGCGCGAGATAGTTTGGACGTTTCACCGTTCAAGGTTCTCTTTTATGTCGAAGCTAGCTGTGACGGTGCCCGCGCTTCCACCAATCGGACTCTGTAGCGTGTACTCGTTCTTTACCCGAGCAAAGGACAGCGTGACATGCTCGTAATAATTTCCGCCAGTTACGATCGGCTCGACTCCCGTGATAACGACATCGCCCATCGTGATTTTCAGGAAGTCGAGCGGTACGCCTCCCGCTTTGCGCGTCGATAGAACGACCTTGGGAATGTGGCGACCGGTCAGGCAGTAGCGCATGAGATTCGGGCTCGCACGGTCTATCTGATGGATGAATTCAAGGTCTTTAATGGTGGCCTTGCCCGCGCCGCCGCCCGATCCTGACATCATGGATGACTGTTGGGACATATTCCAACGCCAGCTATTAACTTCGATTTCGTCCGCGTGGGTGGCGTCCTGCGATTCGCCTGCGATTCCGTCAATCTTGATAAAAATATCGGCCATTCTGTTTCCAGTTATGTGTATGTGCTTCCAGCGTACGTCGTATTTCCGAGCGCATTTGTGAAGAAAGTTTAATTTTCGGGTCGTTGTGACTGGCAATACCAAACCCGGCTTGTTGCGTCAACACCGTTCAGAGCCGATTCAATCATGGCGGAGTAAACCTAGCAGATTACCGAACATCCATGTTTTTGAGATATCCGCCATGCTTCACCTTCTAAACGAAAGGCGCGCGCCGGAGTGGCGCGGCATGTCGGTATTAAATTGGCGCAACCGGGCCGTGAATAGCTGGGCGGGTTCAGAAAACCCACCCCTGCTAAAGGCCAAAGGGGTGGGTAGGTTTGTGCCGAAGGGGTGGGTGGGTTTGGGCGCACCCCACGTGGAAACCCAATACTGGCAGGGCTTCAGGGGGTGGGTAGGTTACTGGCTGGGAGTCTTCGGCGCGCCGCCCGACGGTTGCCAGTTGGCGACCTTGGCAACTTCATCGATGCCGGTCTCGTTCGGGTTGCCGTCCTCGTTGGTCAGGTCGAACTCTGCCGCGTGCTCGCGAAGCCATTTCCTGATCGCGTCCTTCACGCTCTTGCCGCTGGCCTGCGTGACTGCCAGCCACGCATTGACGGCTGCGGCGAGCTTCGGCGCGTAGCGTGGGTGTTTGGGGTTGAGTCCGGCGCATCCGTCGCACCGGGAAAGAAGAATCCCGTTGTTACCCCACGTGACGCAAGCCAGTCACGAACGTCGGCAATAGCGACGGTTGTCAGAGCCCAATTAGGCGAGACGCGATAAATAAGAGTACGCGCCCTGATCGCATGGGGCTCGGCAACGTCCCACGCCTCGGCGGCGTCATCGTCCCTGACCCTGACTTTCTGTGCATACGCTTCACCGTCTCCCGGCTCTTCGTCCCAACCCCGTTCCCAGGCCGAGCGACGTATCGTCGCTTTCAGCAGCTTGGCCATGACCGCATTTTCAAGGGCAGTTTGCGCCGTATGCACCCACGTGATGCCGTCACTATCGGTCAGGTTGGTTTCGGGGTTCCTGAAGAACTGGCGGGACTCATCAATGGAGTGCGGGTCAAAGCCGGCGATCAGCGCAGCAGCGTCCTCGACGCTAACAGGATCGACCAGACTCCACAGTGGATTGATTTCCTTGTACGCATACGGGTCGTTCACATTGCCTCCCGAAGCCTTCCGGTCGGACCGACGATCTTGCCGCCATAGACAAACTCGCGCATACCGGACATAACCGGATTCTAACGGAGTGTTGCGGTAGCAAAACACGAAACGCGAAGCGCCGCCAAACACAGAACGAACGCCAGTTTGCGCCCGATGATGGGCTGATTGATGGGCCAGAAAAACAAAAACCCCGCAAGCCTTTGACTTTACGGGGTTTTTCTCAATTCTTTGGCGGAGAGGGTGGGATTCGAACCCACGGTACGGGGAAACCGTACGCCTGATTTCGAGTCAGGTACATTCGACCACTCTGCCACCTCTCCGGGATACTGCCTTGTTACCACCTCTCCGGCATTGGTCGGCGACCGGAGAAGCGAAGATTATAGAAGATTTTTTGAATTTTACAAGCCCTCCTCCGAACAAATTTCGGAGCCGGAAAATTCACATCTCCTGCGTTGCAGGCAAGGCTCCGTTCAGAATCCCGCTTCGAGGCGGGCCACGCCGCCCATGTACGGACGCAGCACTTCAGGCACCGTCACCGAGCCATCCGCGTTCTGGAAGTTCTCCAGCACAGCGACGAGTGTACGGCCCACGGCCAACCCCGAACCATTGAGCGTGTGGACGAGTTCCGGCTTGCCCTGCGCGTTGCGGTAGCGGGCTTGCATCCGGCGCGCCTGGAACGTTTCGGTATTCGAGCAACTCGAGATTTCGCGATAAGTGTTCTGCGCCGGTAGCCAGACTTCGAGGTCATAGGTCTTGGTCGCCGAGAAGCCCATGTCGCCAGTGCACAGCGTGATCACGCGGTACGGCAACTCGAGCTTCTGCAGAATCGCCTCGGCATGGCCGACCATCTGATCGAGCACGTCATACGACGTTTCCGGCGCGACGATCTGCACCATCTCGACCTTGTCGAACTGATGCTGGCGGATCATCCCGCGCGTATCGCGTCCATACGAACCCGCTTCCGAACGGAAGCACGGCGAATGCGCGGTCAGCTTGATCGGCAGCGCGTCCGCTTCGACGATGCTCTCGCGCACCGTGTTGGTTAGCGAAATTTCCGACGTGGAAATCAGGTATTGCGTCACCGTATTCTCGGCGCCGCCCTTCTCGACGCGGAACATGTCGTCGGCGAACTTCGGCAACTGGCTGGTGCCGTACAGAATCTCCGGATTGACGATGTAGGGCGTGTAGATTTCCGTGTAGCCGTGCTGCTGCGTGTGCGTGTCGATCATGAACTGGGCGAGCGCGCGATGCAGCCGCGCGATCTGCCCGCGCAGCATCGTGAAGCGTGCGCCGGAGAGCTTCGCGCCCGTTTCGAAATCGAGGCCGAGCGGCGTGCCGACATCCACGTGATCCTTCACGTCGAAGTCGAACTGGCGCGGCGTGCCCCAGCGGCGCACTTCGACGTTGTCCGCCTCGCTCTTGCCGGCCGGCACACTTTCGTGCGGCAGGTTCGGCATGCCGAGCATCAGATCGGACAGACGGTTCTGGATGTCTTCGAGCTGCACGCCCGACGCCTTCATCTCGTCGCCGAGGCCGCCCACTTCGGCCATCACCGCCGAAGTGTCCTCGCCCCGCCCTTTCATGGCGCCGATCTGCTTGGACAGGCTGTTGCGGCGGGCCTGCAGCTCTTCGGTGCGGGTTTGAACGGCACGGCGTTCCGCTTCGAGGGCGGTGAAAGCCGCCACGTCGAGGGTATAGCCGCGGTCGGCGAGGCGTCTGGCGACGCCGTCGAGGTCTTTGCGCAGCAGCTGGATGTCGAGCATGGGATGGGGCGGGGATTCGTTGGTTGAATCTGGGATTTTAGCGCACCGGCGCGGACTGCCGGTGCATCCGCGGCTCAGTTCTTTTTCGGCTTGTTTTCGCTGCGCCATTGCGCGTCGAGTTCGGACAGACGCGCGAGCTTCTCGCCGATCCTGCCTTCGAGGCCGCGCGGCGTCGGCTCGTACCAATGCGGCTCGCGCATGCCGTCCGGCAAATAGGTCTCGCCGGCCGCGTAAGCGTCCGGTTCGTCGTGCGCGTAACGGTACTCGTGGCCGTAGCCGAGTTCCTTCATCAGCTTGGTGGGCGCGTTGCGCAGATGCACCGGTACGCCGCGCGACTGGTCCTTGCTGACGAAGCGCCGCGCCTCGTTGTACGCCATGTAGCCGGCGTTCGACTTCGGCGCCACCGCCAGATAAATGATGGCCTGCGCCAGCGCGAGCTCGCCTTCGGGCGTGCCGAGCCGCTCATAGGTTTCGGCGGCGTCGAGGGCGATGCGGGCGGCGCGCGGGTCGGCGAGACCAATGTCTTCCCAGGCCATCCGCACGATGCGGCGCGCCAGATAGCGCGCATCGGCGCCGCCGTCGAGCATCCGGCAGAACCAGTAGAGCGCGCCATCCGGATTGCTGCCCCGCACGGACTTGTGCAGCGCGCTGATCTGGTCGTAGAACGCGTCGCCGCCCTTGTCGAAGCGGCGCAGGTTTTCGGCCAGCGCGCTGCCCAGCAGCGTGCCGTCGATCTCGCGGGTCTTCTGCTGCGCGGCGGCCCGCGCGACGATTTCGAGATTGTTGAGCAACTTGCGGCCGTCGCCGTCGGCCGAGCCGATCAGCGCGTCGCGGGCTTCGTCGGTGAACGTCAGGCCGCCGAGCTCCTGTTGCGCGCGTTCGAGCAGCTCGCCCTGCTCGTCGTCGTCCAGACTCTTCAGCACGTAGACCGCGGCCCGCGAGAGCAACGCGCTGTTCACCTCGAACGACGGATTTTCCGTTGTCGCCCCTACAAACACGAACAGCCCCGACTCGACGTGCGGAAGGAACGCGTCCTGCTGGCTCTTGTTGAAACGATGCACTTCATCGACGAACACCAGCGTCTGATGCCCGTGCGCGCGATGCACCTGCGCAGTCTCGACGGCTTCGCGGATATCCTTGACGCCTGAGAGCACCGCTGAAAGGGCGATGAATTCGGCGTGAAAAGCGTCGGCCATCAGGCGCGCGAGCGTAGTCTTGCCGACGCCGGGCGGCCCCCAAAGGATCATCGAATGGGCCTCGCCCGACTCGAACGCGACCCGCAACGGCTTGTTCGGACCGAGCAGATGCTTCTGCCCGATCACCTCGTCGATAGTGCGGGGACGCAGCCGCTCAGCGAGCGGGACATTGGCACGGGTTTCTTCAAACATGGCGTTTTGTGGATAATCTCGGCTTTCCGGGCTTGGCTCGGCACATGACGCAGACCCAGCACACGACGCGCCTGGCCAGCGATAGCGCCGGCGCGCAGTCTGCGGCCCGGTCCTGCATTATGACAGTGACCACGCCGCGGCGAGCCCGGAGCGCGTGAAGACGACTAACAGGGACAACACCAGATGGCACAAGATCCACTCGCCGGCAACGCCGGTTCCACCTACGCACCGCTCACGCCGGTGCCCGACGCGCGGCGCGCGTTCCGCACCGGCGACGCCTTCGCGCTGTGGTTCTCGCTCGGCATTGGCCTGCTGGTCGCCCAGGCGGGCGCCTTGCTGGTGCCGGGGCTGTCGCTGCCGCATGCGCTGGCGGCGATTGGCATCGGCAGCGTGATCGGCGTCGTGCTGCTGGCGCTGGCTGGGGTAATCGGCACGGATACGGGGCTCGCGGCGATGTCGTCGTTGCGGCCCACGCTCGGGGTGCGCGGCGCTTCGGTGCCCGCGGTCCTCAACGCCGTGCAACTGGTCGGCTGGGGCTCGTTCGAAGTGATCGTGATGCGCGATTCCGCCGACGCGCTCGCCAGGCAGGCCTTCGGCCTGTCGATTCCGCTCATCTGGACCCTCGTCTTCGGCCTGCTGGCGACACTGCTCGCAATCAGCGGCCCGCTCTCGTTCGTGCGCCGCTTTCTGCGGACCTGGGGCATCTGGCTGCTGCTGGCCGGCGCGGCGTGGCTGACGTGGAATCTATTGGCACGGCACGAGCTGGCTGCACTCATGCGCCGTCCAGGCACCGGCGACATGTCGTTCGGCGGCGCGATCGATCTGGTGGTCGCCATGCCGTTATCGTGGTTGCCGCTGATCGCGGATTACACGCGCTTCGGCCGCCGCGCCGGCGAGTCGTTCCGCGGCACGCTGCTGGGCTATGGCATCGCCAACATCTGGTTCTATGCGCTCGGCGCGATCTACGGGCTGGCCGCGGGCGGCGGCGATGCACTCCTGACCGGCGCGCTCGCGCAGGCGGGCGGCGGCTTCGCGCTGCTGCTGATCCTGATCGATGAAGTCGACAACGCCTTCGCCGACATCCATTCCGCCGCGGTCTCGACCGGCACGTTCTGGACGCGAGCCACGGTGCCAATGCTGTCGGCGGCGTTCGGCGCGCTATGCACGGCGATCGCCCTGCTCGTGCCGATGGCGAAGTATCAGAACTTCCTGCTGCTGATCGGCTCGGTGTTCGCGCCGCTGTTCGGCGTGGTGCTGGTGGATCACTTCATCCTGCGCAAGCGCCGCATCGACGCCGCAGCCCTCGCCGATCTGCAAGGCCGCTACGGCTTCACCGGCGGCTGGCATCTGAGCGCCTTTATCTCGTGGGCGGTTGGAATCGTCGCATATCAGGTGATCAACCAATGGTTGCCGAACCTGGGCGCGACGCTGCCGGCGCTGGCGATCGGCGCCGTCTGCTATTTCGTCCTGGTGTCGGCGCGCAAGACCGCCTACGCGTAACCCGACACTCGCCTCGACGGCCCGTGCAACGCGGGCCGTCTCCGACTGCATTTCCGGGCGCGCGCTCGCCTTTCCGCATGGCATGCGTCCTCCATCATTCCGTTCGTCCTATGGCTTCCGGCCAGGGTGCGTAAAGCCTCCCCGCATGATGTAGTTGCTGTCTGGCATGCACGCTTGCGAGACAGATTCACTCACTTTCCCTCACTTCCGAAACCGAATCGCTGCTGCATTTCGTGCGTGTCCTCAGAGAAACAGGTTGTCACTTGACAACTTTGATCCACGAACTTAAGATGAGGCCATTGATGAGTCGAGGGACGCATTCAAAGAAGGAAGTAGAAGACGCACTGGCCTATGCCGAAGCACTCGGCTGGCGCGTCAAAAGCGGCGGCAAAGGGCACGCGTGGGGAAAAATGTACTGTCCGTACAACGACTCGGAATGTCGGTGCGGAGAGTTCTGCATCACCAGTGTCTGGAGCACGCCCAAGAACGCTGGGAATCACGCTCGGCTGCTCAGAAGAGTGATCGACAATTGCACGACACATCGGCACAAGCACGCGCCGCAAGGCACTCGCAATCAGGCCGAAACGCAGGAGTAACACATGGAATACGAATTCACGCTGAAATACCAGCTCGCAGCAGACGACTGCGACCTCGACGAGATCGTGGAGCGCCTCGCTGAAGCCGGGTGCGACGACGCGACCGTCGGCATCGGGCAGCCGGGGCGCATCGCGCTCGTCTTCGTCCGCGAAGACTCCAGCGCATTTGGCGCGTTGATGAGTGCACTCGAAGAGGTGAAAAGCGCGGTGCCGTCCGCGCGCCTGGTCGAGGCAGCGCCAGACTTCGTGGGCCTCACCGACGTGGCCGACGTCGCGGGTGTGTCGCGCCAGAACATGCGCAAGCTAATGCTGAGCCACGCCGCCGACTTCCCCATTCCGGTCCACGAAGGCAATCCGTCTGTGTGGCATCTGTGGGACGTTCTCGCATGGTTGAACACGCGCGGCGGCTACGACATCAAGACGCACGTGCTCGAAGTGGCGAAATCGGCCAAGCAGGTCAACCTCGCGAAAGAGGCGCGTGAACTGGAGCCGCAGGTCAGTAGCCAGCTCGAAGACCTCATTGCGTAGGCCTCCCTTTGCTCCTTCAGCCCTTCAGTCCTCCGTCTCAGCGTTCGGCGTCCCGCCGCGCGGTATTCACGCCAGGCAGAACGCCGTAGCCGTAGCCGTAGCCGTAGCCGTAGCCGTAGCCGTAGCCGTAGCCGTAGCCGTAGCCGTAGCCGGCAAGAAAGAAGCGGCCGCTATGCGCTCGCTCAGCCGTTAATCACGTCCGCGCCCTTCGGCAGCGTGAACTTGAATGCATCGGCCGGCAGCGACGGGTTCTTCTGAATGTTCGAGAACGTCAGCAAAGTCACGTTGCCGAACACATCGTGCAACTCCATGGCTTGCAGATTACCGTCCTTAAAGCCGATCCCCACGCTTTGGAACTGCGTGTCTTTCGCCTTCGGAATCAGCTCAAGCCAGTCGATGCCGCCCTTCACACCCGCGTCGTGGAGCGTGAAGTTTTTGTCCAGATCGTTGCTGCCGAACAGGATCGCCGCCGGGCTCGCGCCCAACGCGCCGCCGAGCGCGCGCACCGTCACCTGGTTCAGGTCCTTGTCGAACACATAGAGCTTGTCGCCGTCGGCCTGCAGCACCTGTTCATACGGCTTCTGGTACGACCAGATGAACTTGCCCGGACGCGCAAAGACAAACGTCCCGCTCGACGTGGTGTTTTTCGGCATGACCTGGGCGGCGTCGCTGGCGGCTTGCGCCGCCTTGCTCGGCGCCCGCACTTCCTGCTGCACGAAGTCGCCGCGCGCCGAATGCACCTGGGCGACGAACGCCTTGAGCTGTTCAGTGCCGCTGGCAAACGCCTGTTGCGCGACCAGCAACGACGCGCCGATCGCGACGCTGCCCATCCCGTGCGCCAGCATTCGAATCAGATGACCGAAGCGGCCAGAATGGGCACTGTGCCCGGCGTATTGCTGCATATCATTCTCCGTGGATTGAATCGGACTCGGGACAGGGGCGACGGACGCCGGTCGGCGTCCGTCGCCTGTCAGCGCGAGTAGCAAAGGGACGTGCAGCGCAGACCGCCTAATCGGTTTCGCGCGCCGGCGCGAGAATCTCGCGATTGCCGTTCGACGACATCGCCGACACGAGCCCAGACTGCTCCATTTGCTCGAGCAGACGCGCGGCGCGGTTGTAGCCGATGCGCAAATGCCGCTGCACCAGTGAAATCGACGCACGGCGGTTCTTGATGACGACTTCCACCGCCTGATCGTATAGAGGGTCCGACTCGCCGCCGCCCGCTCCGGTTCCCTCAGCGCCAGCAGAACCTTCGTCGCCGTCGCCGGTGACGCCGCCTTCGAGGATGCCCTCGATGTAATTCGGTTCGCCCTGCTCCCTGAGTTTCTCGACGACGCGATGCACTTCCTCGTCCGACACGAACGCGCCATGCACCCGCACCGGCAAGCCGCTGCCAGGCGGCAAATAGAGCATGTCGCCCATGCCGAGCAGCGATTCCGCGCCCTGCTGGTCGAGAATCGTGCGTGAGTCGATCTTCGAGGACACCTGGAAAGCCATCCGCGTGGGCACGTTGGCCTTGATCAGGCCGGTGATGACATCGACCGACGGCCGCTGCGTGGCGAGAATCAGGTGAATGCCCGCCGCCCGCGCCTTTTGCGCGATCCGCGCAATCAGTTCTTCGACCTTCTTGCCGACCACCATCATCAGGTCGGCCAGTTCGTCGATCACGATTACGATGTTCGGCAGACGCGATAGCGGCTCCGGTTCCTCCGGCGTCAGGCTGAACGGGTTCGGCAGCTTTTCTTCGCGCTTGGCGGCTTCGTCGATCTTGTTGTTGTAGCCGGCGAGATTACGCACGCCAAGCTTGCTCATCAGTTTGTAGCGGCGCTCCATTTCGGCGACCGCCCAGTTCAGCGCGTGGCCGGCCTGGCGCATATCGGTGACGACCGGACACAGCAGATGCGGGATGCCCTCGTAGACGCTCATTTCGAGCATCTTCGGGTCGATCAGGATCATGCGGACCTGTTCGGCGCTCGCCTTGTAGAGCAGCGACAGGATCATCGCGTTGATGCCCACGGATTTGCCCGAGCCGGTCGTGCCGGCCACCAGCAGGTGCGGCATCTTGGCGAGATCGGCGCACACCGGTTTGCCGCCGATGTCCTTGCCGAGGCCCATGGTGAGCGGCGAGGCGGCGTCGGCATAGACGGCCGAGCCGAGAATCTCGGAGAGGCTGACGGTCTGGCGGCGCTGGTTCGGCAACTCCAGCGCCATGAAATTCTTGCCCGGAATGGTTTCCACGACGCGAATCGACACCAGCGACAACGAACGCGCCAGATCCTTGGCCAGCCCGACAATCTGGCTACCCTTCACGCCAGTGGCCGGCTCGATTTCGTAGCGCGTCACGACCGGACCCGGATAAGCCGCGACCACGCTCACTTCGACGCCGAAATCCTTCAGCTTCTTCTCGATCAGCCGCGAGGTAAATTCGAGCGTGTCGGGCGAAATGGTCTCTTGCGCGGCGGGCGCGGCGTCGAGCAGCGAGATGGGCGGCAAGGTGGAATCGCCCGGCAGATCCGTGAAAAGCGGCACCTGGCGTTCTTTCTCGACGCGCTCGGACTTGGCCGGCGTGACCACCGGCGGCACGATCATGACCGGTTCGTGCTCTTCGATACGCACGCGGCCCTGCTCCACCTTGCCTTCACGCTTGACGGCGGCGGCCTCGCCGAGTTTGCGGTCGCGGCCGGCTTCGCGGCGCAGACGGGCAAAGGTAACGGCGGAAATGATCGATTCGCCGACCCGTTCAGCCACGGAAAGCCAGGAAAAGCGGAAATACAGCGACAACCCGATAGCCAATGCCACCAGCAGCGCCAGCGTGCCGCCCGTGAAGCCGAGCGCGTGCGAAACGCCGCGCGCCACCGCCTCGCCGATCACGCCACCCGGGGCGCGCGGCAACTGAACCTTGAGCGACCACATGCGCAGCGCCTCGATACCGTCGCTGGCCAGCAACACGAGCACGAAAGCGAAAATCTCGGCGAGCCAGGTTACGTCACGCGGCTTGTCCTCGGGCTCCGTCTCGTGGCGGGTGATGCGGCGGTAATTGGCCGAGATGCTGCGGCCGAGCAGCACCACCCACCAGTAGGCGGACAGGCCGAATAGCAGCAGCAGGATGTCGGAGGTCCAGGCGCCGACCCGGCCGGCCCAGTTGGCAATGCGGTCCACCTGGGCGGCGTGGGTCCAGCTCGGGTCGTGCCGACTGTAGCTGACGAGCGCCATCAGCAGAAAGACGCCGAGCGCGACCTGCAGGATCCAGCGGATTTCGGTGAAGAGGCGCGACATGCGGTGCGGCAATGCCTGCGCGCTCGCGGAATAAGGAGCTTTTGCCATTGATCCTGTTGCGGGTGTGGCCAATCAGCGGCCCAATTCGCGGCCCCAGACGGTGCTGGGCGCCCGGTCGCGGCCGCCGGGTCGATCGATCCGGGCTATTGTAAACGTAGTGTCGCGCGCAAGGCTGTAAATGACGGTAACTGGGTCCGGCCGGCGTGGTTTTCGGGCCAAACTGCTGCCGCAGGCTATCGCGGCGATGAGGAAGCTTCATGAAGCAGGCCTGCCGGCCGGCCTTTATAATGGCGGACTAATACCCATCTACAGCCCAGTGCAAGAACAGCTGTAGCCGCACGGCCTCGCATGGGCGAGCCGGGCGCTTTTTACGGATTCCGATCATGCCCGCATCCACCACGAAACACGCCAAAGTCCTCATTCTCGGTTCAGGTCCCGCAGGCTACACGGCCGCCGTCTACGCGGCGCGCGCCAACCTGAATCCGGTGCTTGTCACGGGTCTCGCCCAGGGCGGCCAGCTGATGACCACGACGGACGTCGAAAACTGGCCGGCCGATGCGAACGGCGTGCAAGGCCCGGAACTGATGGCGCGTTTCCAGGAGCACGCTGAGCGCTTCAACACCGAAATCATTTTCGACCACATCCATACGGCCAAGCTCAACGAGAAGCCCATCCGCCTGATTGGCGATTCGGGCGAGTACACCTGCGACTCGCTGATCATCGCAACTGGCGCGTCGGCGCAGTACCTCGGCCTGCCGTCGGAAGAGGCGTTCATGGGCAAGGGCGTGTCGGCCTGCGCAACCTGCGACGGTTTCTTCTACAAGCAGCAACATGTGGCGGTGATCGGTGGCGGCAACACCGCAGTCGAAGAAGCCCTCTACCTCTCCGGTATCGCCAGGAAGGTGACGGTGATCCATCGCCGCGACAAGTTCCGCGCCGAGCCGATCCTGATCGACCGCCTGCTGGCCAAGCAGAAGGAAGGCATCGTCGACATCAAGTGGAACCACGTGCTCGACGAAGTGACCGGCGACCAGTCCGGCGTGACAGGTCTGCGCATCAAGGATACGAAGAGCGGCGAAACGACGGACCTCGCGCTGCAAGGCCTGTTCGTGGCGATCGGCCACAAGCCGAACACGGATATCTTCGAAGGCCAACTGGAGATGAAGAACGGCTACATCATCACCAATGGCGGCCTGACGGGCAACGCAACCGGCACGAGCATCCCGGGTGTGTTCGCCGCGGGCGACGTGCAGGATCACGTGTACCGTCAAGCCATTACCAGCGCCGGCACGGGTTGTATGGCTGCGCTGGATGCCCAGCGCTACCTCGAAACCATTGATGAAATGGCCGGCGAGCACGCGATGAGCGCCGAAGCCGAGCGTTAAGCAGGCAACCGGAGCGAGCCGGCCACCAAGGCGGCCTGGTGAAGCGGGACAGGTAAAATGGCGCTCGGGCCTGAGGCCCGAGCCTGCCGGTTACCGCACGCAGCATCTGAAGGGCCGCGGCTGGCAAGCCGGCGGCCCTTTTGCTTTGCGCGCCAACCGTCACTGCCGGCTGCTCGCCGGTTTTGGCCTGCCGTCAATGCATTGCAAGGCCGACGATGGCCTCATGCCACCGCGTTCTACTTTCCAACGTGTCACCGCTATGGCAAAGAACCTGCCTCATCCGAGCGAACCCAAACGCCCCCGTGCAGCGGCTGCGAAGCCGCCGCCGGCGCCGGCCACGCCATCCAAACCGCTGATCGAACCGGCGGCCGGCCTTGCCGGCCTAGGCGCCTTGCGTGCCGCGCTGAAGGGCGACGCCGAACGTCGCGAGCGCGAACGCGCCGTGGCGGCGCAGGCTCAGCGCGAGGCATCGGCGGATGCGGATCTGTTCCGGCGTGAGATTGGCGCGGTGGCGCCACTCGCGGCGCCGCCAAGGATGCCGCCGGCGCGCACGCCGCCCTCGCCGGTCCCCGTGCAGACCCGGCTCGATGAAGAAGCCGTATTGCATGAAGCGATTTCGGACGAGTTCGACCCGGAGGTCTTGCTCGAAACCGACGAGACGCTTTCGTATTGCCGGCCTGGCATAAGTCAGGAGGTGGTGCGCAAGTTACGGCGCGGCGCGTGGATCGTGCAGGCTCAACTGGATCTGCACGGCATGCGGCGCGAAGAAGCGCGCGAGGCGCTCGCCGAATTTATCCGCGAGTCGGTCAAGCGCGGCTATCGTTGCCTGCGCGTGATTCACGGCAAAGGGCTGGGGTCGGTCGGCAAGGAGCCCGTGCTGAAGGGCAAGGTTCGCGCGTGGCTCGTGCAGAAAGCAGAGGTCATTGCGTTCTGCCAGGCGAGAGCCCACGACGGCGGCGCGGGCGCCGTGCTCGTGTTGCTGCAGCCGGGCGCGCAAGTCGTTCATCCCAAATCGTGACGGAGCCTGGTTGATGCATCCGCGACTCACCCTTGCGCTGACCATCATGGAAGGGCTGGCGATTTTCGCCTACGCGATCTCCGGTTTTATCGAGGCGAGGACGCGACGGCTCGACGCAGTCGGGACCTTCCTCGTGGCAATGGCGACTGCTTTCGGTGGCGGCACCTTGCGTGATGTGCTGCTGGAGAGGCGGCCGTTTTATTGGGTCGAGCATCAGGGTTATGTGATCGTCATCTTTACGATGTCGCTGTTCGCGCCGACGCTGTTGAAGATGACGTCGAAGCTATTGTCGGAGCGGGTTTTGCTGGTCGCGGATGCGGTGGGGCTGGGGCTCTTCAGCATCTCCGGGACCTCGATGGCGCTCGATGCGCAGATGCTGCGGTTTACGTCGGTGATGATCGGGGTTCTGGCCGGCGTGTTCGGCGGCGTGATCCGCGACGTCCTGTGTAATGAGGTCCCGCTGATTCTGAAGGACTCGCGGCCGTATGCCACCTGCGCGTTCGTTGGGTGCTGGCTGTATCTGCTGCTCGATTACTTCAGCTTCGATAGCGTCTATAGCGTGCTGATTGCTACCGGGTTCATTCTTCTGGCGAGACTGGCCACGTTTAAGTTCGATGTGCGCCTGCCACATTGACGTTCGTTAGCCCCCAAGTTGTACGATGACAAGAAATTTTCCTCTTTTCACGTACCACCATCCCGCCCATTCTCATCCGGCTCCAATCCTTATTTCATAAGGATTATCTCGAAAATATCGCGGGTAAACTCGGAGGCAATTCTGTTTGCTTTTATCTCTTCCGAGTCATAGGATGACTGCCTATAAATTTGCTGCCGGCCCTGAGCGCAGCAAATAGGCGCCATCCGGAGGAGACATTGAAAGCAATCAAAGGACTGCGCTGGTGGATCATCGCGCTCGTGTGCCTTGGAACCATCATCAACTACATTTCGCGCAATTCGCTCGGGGTATTGGCTCCCGAGTTGAAGACTCAATTGCACATGAGCACTCAGCAGTACTCCTATGTAGTCGGTGCGTTCCAGATTGGCTACACGCTCATGCAGCCGGTATGCGGCCTGATCATCGACCTGATCGGGTTGCGCATCGGCTTCGCCCTGTTCGCCGTGCTGTGGTCTGTGGTCGGATGTCTGCATGGCGGCATCGGTAGCTGGTTTTCGCTTGCCGGACTGCGCGGGCTGATGGGACTGACCGAAGCAGCCGCGATTCCCGCGGGCATGAAGGCCGTCGCCGAATGGTTTCCGGATAAGGAAAAGTCCGTGGCGGTGGGTTACTTCAATGCGGGCACCTCGCTCGGTGCGCTGGCGGCGCCGCCTCTGGTAATCCTCGTGTCGCTGCACTACGGCTGGCGAACGGCGTTCGTGGCGACGAGCGCGCTTGGCTTCTTCTGGGCAGTCCTGTGGTATGCCTTTTATCGTTCGCCCCGGAAGCACAAGAATCTGTCCTCCGCCGAGCGCAAAAAGATCGTTTCCGGGCAATGTCTCTCAGCCACTGCGGCGCGTCCGCGGCGCTCCTTGCGCGAGTTGCTCGGAACCCGCACGTTCTGGGCGATCGCGCTGCCGCGGTTCTTCGCCGAACCGGCCTGGCAGACCTTCAGCTTCTGGATTCCGCTGTACCTGTCCACCGCGCGCCACATGGACCTCAAACAGATCGCCATCTATGCGTGGCTGCCCTTTCTCGCCGCTGATCTGGGCGGCGTGCTCGGCGGCTATCTGTCGCCATTCCTGACCAGGCACTTTCGCGTGCCGCTCATCTGGTCACGCGTCTGCGGCGTCGTGCTCGGCGCCTTCATGATGATCGCGCCGGCCTGCATCGGCCTCGTCGCCTCTCCGTATATGGCAATCGTGCTGTTCTGCGTCGGCGGGTTTGCGCATCAGATGATTTCTGGCCTCGTCAACACATTGAGCGCCGACTTTTTCGATTCGAGCGACGTCGGCACCGTGGCCGGGTTTGCAGGAATGGCAGCGTGGATTGGCGGCCTGGGTTTCTCTTTGCTGGTCGGCGCCCTCGCCGATATCGTCGGCTACGGACCACTCTTTGCGCTGCTCGGATGTTTCGATCTGGTCGGCGCGGCCTTGCTGGTCCTGCTGGTGCGAGGCCACCTGAAACTCGCCCATGCGACTTTAGCCACCAAATTAGCGTAAGCAGCCCGTTCGAATAAAAGGAAAGCGGTATGTCCCTGTTGCATAGCCCCCGCTTCGCGCTGGTCGCGAATGCGGACAATCATCTGCGTCTCACCAGCGGTTCCGGCGCGACGCTTGAGCTCTTCGTATTGGAAGACGACGTCGTGCGCGTGCTCGTTCTTCCGAACGGACAGTTACAAACGCCGCGCACATGGTCGATCGCCCCCGGCGAGGCCGATGTACCGCTCGAAGGCCGCGAGCGGCGCGACCTGAGCGGCTACTCGAAGCCGGAATTCGATCTAAAGATTAATGATGTAGTCCTAACTATTGAAACCCGAAAGATCCGTCTTGAAGTGACGCTCCTCGGCGGCATGCTTTCGCGGTTCGTCAAAACACAAGGCGAGTGGCGAGCCGTCCTCGCGGATCGCGCCACGCAGGCGTACAACTTCGGTTACTGGGACCCGCGCGTCTATCACTACGTGCGACGCGACGCTGGAGAAATGTACTTCGGTCTCGGCGAGCGTGCGGGCGCCCTGAACCGCGCGCATCAGCGCTATGAAATGCGCAATATCGACGCGATGGGTTACAACGCCATCCAAACCGATCCGCTTTACAAGCACATTCCGTTTTACATCACCTGGCAGAAAGAGACGACGACCGGCTATGGCCTGTTCTACGACACCGTGTCCGATTGCAGTTTCGACATGGGGCGCGAGCTGGACAACTATCACGGTCCCTACCGTTACTTCGTCGCGCAACACGGCGATCTCGACTATTACTTCATCGCTTCGCCCGATTCGCCGCTCGACGCGGTGAGGCGCTTCACATGGTTGACAGGCCGCCCGGCGTGGATGCCAAAGTGGGGCTTAGGGTACTCGGGGTCGACGATGAGCTATACCGACGCGCCGGACGCCCATCGCCGCATGGGCGAATTCATCCACCGATGCCGCGAGCACGACATTCTGTGCGATTCGTTTCACCTGTCTTCAGGTTATACGTCGATCGGCCCAAAACGCTATGTGTTCAACTGGAACAAGGACAAATTCCCCGACGTCCACGGCTTCGTCCAAAACTATCTCGACAACGGCGTCAGGCTTTGCGCCAACATCAAGCCGTGTTTGCTGCGCGATCACCCGGAGTTCGAGAGCGTGTCCAACGCGGGGTTATTGATTCGCGCAAGTAACGGCGAGCCGGCGTGGGTGCAGTTCTGGGACGAAGTGGGCGCGTATCTGGACTTCACCAACCCCGCGACCACGGCGTGGTGGAAAGACAAGGTCAAGCAGACATTGCTCAGGTACGGCATCGCGGCGACCTGGAATGACAACAACGAATTCGAAATCTGGACGCCCGACGCGGTTGCGCATGGTTTTGGCAACACGTTCCCCGCCCATGAAGCCAAAGTTTTGCAGACCATGCTGATGATCCGCGCGTCGCGCGATGCGCAGCGCGAGCACGCGCCGGAACAGCGGCCGTTTCTGGTGTCGCGTTCGGGCGGCGCCGGCATGCAGCGGTACGTCCAGACCTGGTCGGGTGACAACTACACCTCGTGGGACACGCTGCGTTACAACCTGAAGATGGGGCTCGGGCTGGCATTGTCAGGGGTGTCGAATATCGGCCATGACATCGGCGGATTCTCAGGACCCGCGCCTTCGGCTGAGATGCTAGCCCGCTGGGTACAGTTCGGCGTTTTCATGCCGCGCTTTAGCATCCATTCATGGAATGACGACGGCACGGTCAACGAACCGTGGATGCATCCCGAGGTCACGCGGGATATATCCGACCTGATCAAGCTGCGCTATCGCCTGATGCCGTATTTGTACGATCTGCTTTGGCTGTCGAGCAGTCGATACGAGCCCGTCCTGCGGCCCACTTTCGCCGATTTCCCGCAAGACGCGAACTGCTACCAGGAAAACGACGACATGATGCTCGGCTCCGCATTGCTGGTCGCGCCAGTTGTGGAAGCCGGGCAGACCGAGCGCGCCGTTTATCTACCCGCCGGCTCGCGCTGGACAAGCTATTGGAGCGGCGAAAGTTTCGATGGCGGTCAAACCGTTCGACTGCCGGCGCCGCTGGATCAGCCCTTCATGCTGATTCGCGAAGGACACGCAATCCCTCTCAATCTGGCCGTCCAGACTTTCGACCAGCGCGCGGACCAGCGCGGCTTTATGATCGCGCCGGTTCACGGCAATGGCTCGGCACAGGGTCGCTGCGTGGAAGACGACGGCGTATCCGAAGCATGGCGCAACGGCGAGCATGGGCATTGGCATGTCGCGGCTCATAGCACGGCGGAAACCATCACGCTCTCAGTGGAATTCGAAGGCGATGTGAGGTGGCGCGCAGCGTCGATCGACCTGTTGCTGCCGTCGGCCGAAACGCGAAACGTTACGGCCGCTCAAGGACGCATCTCAAACGTCCAGCCGGAAGGGGCGTGGCAACGTGTCACGCTCGATCTGGATGCGTGACGCCGCCGGGCGGAATCCGCCGAATCCGCCCGGCTAGCGCGTGAGTACCTGGGCAGCTCAAAGGGAAACAAACCGCTTTATCAAATAATTAGCATTACTTAGCAGGAGGCAACAAGATGTGGATGAAACGAGTCAAGGCCAGC
This sequence comes from Paraburkholderia sp. BCC1885, assembly GCF_900996235.1. Lineage (GTDB taxonomy): Bacteria > Pseudomonadota > Gammaproteobacteria > Burkholderiales > Burkholderiaceae > Paraburkholderia. Next base: position 33,362 of record NZ_CAAJGM010000206.1, on the reverse strand, counting down.
CGGGCAATCGTCTCCGGTATTTTTATCGCGGTAGCAGCGTCGGCTTCGGCTCCGATGACAGCCCACGCTCAAAGCGCGGTGACCTTGTATGGAGATGTGGATAACGCGATCAACTACACCAGCAATCAAAAGGGCAAGCACAACTTCTATCTGAGCCAGGGCGAACTGAACGCGAGCAAATTTGGCTTGCTCGGCTCGGAGGATCTCGGCGGTGGCCTGAAAACCATCTTCCGGCTGGAATCAGGCTTTAACTCGCTGACGGGCGCCCAAAGTTCGGCCGGCGTGGAATTCAACCGCCAGGCGTATGTCGGTTTGAGCGATCAGCAATTCGGCACGTTGACGATTGGTCGTCAGTACACGCCTTACTTCAATTTTGTCGGCGCCCTGGGTCCGACCGGTTACCTGACGGGTGCCACGGGCGCGCATCCTGGCGATCTCGACGCGCTTGACACGACACTACGATTCAACAATTCGCTGACCTACACGTCACCGGTTCTCAGCGGCTTGCAGGCCAGCGCGCAGTACGGTTTGGGTGGCGTGGCCGGCAACTTCACGCATGGCAACACGCTAAGCGCGGCGCTGACATATGCCGTCGCTAATTTCCGGGCCGCGGTTGGCTACGTTCGGCTCGCCGATCTGGCGACCAGCAATGCACTGGCCACAGTCGCGGACAACTCGCCGGTCAACGTGGCCTACGCCACCGCGCACACCAACCAGATGATTGCGGCTGCGGCTCAGTACAAGTCCGGCAATTTCATGGTGGGCGCGAACTATTCGAACGTGCTGTACCGGCCAGGCGCGGGGTCGACGTTTCGGGACACCGCGGTCTTCAATACGTATGGCGTGATTTCGACGTATCAGGTGACGCCCGCCATCAACGTGGCGGCTGGGTACAGCTACACCCGGGCAAGCGAGTCGAACGGCATCGCGGATTCGGCGCGCTACAACCAGTTCTCGCTTGAGCAGAGTTACTCAATGACGAAGAGAACCGCCATTTACTTCCTTGAGGGTTATCAGCACGCGAGCGGAAAGGCCATTGCGGCTAACGGGACCTCGATTGTCGATGCCGTCGCGGTAGTGGGCGATGGGCAGAATACGACGCCGTCTTCAGGCGGATCGCAGTTCGTGGGCAGCGTGGGGTTGCGGCATTTTTTCTGAGCACAGCAAAAAGCCCCACACGTCTTCCGACGCATGGGGCCTTCTCATCTTCGTCTAACCTGCCGCAACTAACCCTTAAGCAATCCGCTCTTCATTAGCCGGATCAAACAACACCGCCTTCGACACATCGAACAGCAGCGTCATATTAGTCAGCGGCTGCGGATTCGAAGCGGGGTGCACGCGGCTGACCACGCGCTTGCCGTTCAACTGAGCAAACACCAAAGTGTCCGGCCCGGTCGGCTCGATCACATCGACTTTCACTTCGATCGGCTGCAGTTGCGCATCTTCAACGTTGTGTGCGCTGCGTGCGTCAGTGATACGTTCGGGACGCAGACCCAGGATAACTTCCTTGCCCACATGCGCCTTCACCTTCGCCGAGGTGAAAGGCAGATTCAGCACAGATCGCTTGATGCCGGTATCGACCTCGACGCCGACGCCCGAGCCCTGCTCGACCAGCTTGCCCTGAATGAAGTTCATCGGCGGCGCGCCAATAAAGCCGGCCACGAACAGGTTCGAAGGCGAATCATAAATATCCTGCGGCGCGCCGAACTGCTGCACCACGCCATCCTTCATCACCGCAATCCGGTCGCCCAGCGTCATCGCCTCGATCTGATCGTGCGTCACATAAACGATGGTGGTGCCCAGGCGTTGATGCAGCAGCTTGATCTCGGAGCGCATTTCGATGCGCAGCTTCGCATCCAGGTTCGACAACGGCTCGTCGAACAGGAACATCACCGGATCGCGCGCCAGCGCACGCCCCATCGCCACACGCTGCCGCTGGCCACCGGACAATTGCCCCGGCTTGCGGTCCAGAAGATGCTGGATCTGCAGCATGCTCGAAACGCGCTCGACAATCTGCGCCTGCTCCGGCTTCGGCACCTTGCGGATACCGAGGCCGAACGAAATGTTGTCGCGCACCGTCATGGACGGATACAGCGCGTATGACTGGAACACCATCGCGATATCGCGATCCTTCGGCGACAGGTTGTTCACCGTCTTGCCGTCGATCTGAATTTCGCCCTTCGTCACGGTCTCGAGACCGGCGATCATGTTGAGCAGCGTCGACTTACCGCAGCCCGAGCCGCCCACCAGAATCAGGAACTGGCCGTCTTCGATGTCGATGTTGACACCCTTCAGGACCGGCACCCCGTTCGGGTAGGTCTTGTACACGTCACGGATGGAAAGGCTTGCCATGCTGTGAATCCTCTTGTCTCTGGTACAGCTTCAGGTGCATCGCACTCAGGCGGCGCAGACCGGATGCCGGTTCGCACCGCAGCCGCCACGTGGCGCGCTGCGGCAATCGTTTTGGGTTAGCCCTTCACTGCGCCTGCCGTCAGGCCGCGCACGAAATATCGGCCGGCGATGATGTAGACGAGCAACGTAGGCAGCGCCGCGATGATCGCGCCTGCCATGTCGACGTTGTATTCCTTCACACCGGTCGACGTATTCACGAGATTGTTCAGCGCCACCGTGATCGGCATCGAATCGACGCCCGAAAACACGATACCGAACAGGAAGTCATTCCAGATCTGCGTGAATTGCCAGATCAGGCACACCATGAAAATCGGCAGCGAAACCGGCAGCAGAATCTTCGAGAAGATGAGGAAGAAGCCCGCACCGTCGATCCGCGCCGCCTTCACCAGCTCCGCCGGAATGCTGACGTAGAAGTTGCGGAAGAACATCGTGGTGAACGCAATGCCGTACACCACGTGCACCAGCACCAGCCCGCCCACCGTATTCGACAGGCCCATGAAGCCTTCGAAACGCGCCATCGGCAACAGGATGGCCTGGAACGGGATGAAGCAGCCCACCAGCAGCATGGTGAACAGGATGTCCGCGCCACGGAAGCGCCAGTGCGTCAGCACATAGCCGTTAAACGCGCCGATAATCGACGAGATGAGCACGGCCGGAATCACCATGCGCACCGAGTTCATGAAGAACGGCTCCATGCCGTCGCAACGCACACCCGTACACGCCTGGCTCCATGCCTTGATCCACGGCGCGAAAGTGGGGTGCGACGGCGGCGTCAGCAGGTTGCCGGTACGCAGTTGGTCGATGTCCTTGAACGACGTGGACAGCATCACATACAGCGGAAACAGGAAGTACAACGCAAACAAAATCAGCGCCGCATAAATGACGGCACGGCTGATCGTCATCTTAGGCTGCATTACGCGTGCTCCTCGATTCCATATACATCAGCGGCACGAGCACGGCCACGACGGTTGCGAGCATCATCATCGACGACGCAGCGCCGACGCCCAGTTGCCCGCGGTTAAACGAAAACGTGTACATGAACATCGCCGGCAGCGACGATGACGTACCCGGGCCACCCGCCGTCAATGCAACGACGAGGTCGAAGGTCTTGATCGTGATGTGGCAGAGAATCAGCAGCACCGAGAAAAACACCGGACGCATGCTCGGAATCACGATCTTGCGGTAGATGGTGGGCAACGTCGCGCCATCCACCTGTGCCGCCTTGAAAATTTCCGCATCCACGCCACGCAGGCCGGCGAGGAACAGCGCCATGACGAAGCCCGTGGATTGCCAGACGGCCGCGATCACGATACAGAAAATCGCGCGGTCCGGATTGTCGAGCCAGTCGAACTGGAAGTTCGTCCAGCCCCAGTCCTGCAGCACCTTCTGCATGCCGAGATTGGGGTTGAGAATCCATTGCCATGCGGTGCCGGTCACGATGAACGACAGCGCCATCGGATACAGGAACACGGCCCGCAAAGCACCTTCGTTGCGGATGCGCTGATCCAGCAGAATGGCCAGGAACAGCCCGAGCGCCACGCAGATTGCGATGAACGGAATGCCGAACCAGCCGAGATTGGCGGCCGAGGTCCACCAGACATCGTTATCGAACAGCTCGCGATAACGGTCGAAACCGACGAATTCATAGCGCGGCATCAGTCGCGAATTCGACAACGACAGATAGCCGGTAATGGCAATAAAGCCATAAACGAAGACCAGGCTGATCACGATGCTGGGAGAAAGCACCAGCTTCGGAATCCAGCGGTCGGCGAGCGCCGCCATGGGCGACGTGCGGCGGGCCACGGTGGTGGATTTCCCGTTTCCGCTAAGAGAAGCAGTCACTACTCGACTCCTGAAACTGTGCCGCCGGCATCAGCGCGGCAAGCGCGACACTGGACTGGCAAAGGCTGTGACTCTGGGTACACCTTCATGCCTGAAGCTGCCTGAAGCAAACGCCCGGTTGCGCGTGGAGCCGCAACCGGGCGTCATACTACCTTGCTTACTTCGTCTTCGCAGCCTTCGCGAGCGCTTCGACCGCGCTCTTCGAATCCTGGTCCGAGTTCATGAACTTGGTCACGACGTCGGTGATCGCACCAGCCGTTGCATCCGGCTGAGCCATACCGTGTGCCAGCGACGGAACATAACCGCCGGCCTTGATCGCCGTTTGTTCATCCGCGTACGACTGCTTGCCGCATGCGTCGAACTTGTCCATGTTCACGCCGAGGCGAACCGGAATCGAACCCTTGTTCAGGCTGAACTGCTCCTGGAAGTCCGGGCTCATGATCGTCTTGGCCAGTGCGAGCTGACCAGCCGTTGCATCCTTCGCGCCCTTCTGTGCGAAGAACACGAACGAGTCGACGTTGAACGTGTAGCCCTTGGCCGTGCCCGGCACCGGTGCGCAGATATAGTCCGTACCCGGCTGCTTGTTCGCGTTCGCGAACTCGCCCTTCGCCCAGTCGCCCATGAACTGCATGCCGGCCTTGCCGTTGATGACCATGGCCGTGGCCAGGTTCCAGTCACGGCCCGTGCGGCCCGTGTCCATGTACGACTCGATCTTGCGGACCGTGTCGAACACGCCGACCATCTGCTGCGAGGTCAGGGTCTTCTGGTCGAGGTCGACAATCGCCTTCTTGTAGAAGTCGTTGCCTTGCGACAGCACCACGTCTTCCCACAGCGTCAGGTCTTGCCACGGTTGACCGCCGGCAGCGACCGGCTGGATGCCGGCAGCCTTCAGCTTGTCAGCCACGGCGAAGAATTCCGGCCACGTGGTAGGCGGCTTCGCGCCGACCTTGTCGAGTGCCGACTTGTTGATCCAGATCCAGTTCACGCGGTGCACCGAGAACGGCGCCGCCACGTAGTGACCGTCTGCATGCATGATCTTGTCGATCTGCGGCGGCAGGTTCTTCTTCCAGTCGCCGGTAGCGGAGTCGATCGGCACCAGCACGCCCTGCTCCGCCCATTCCTGGATCAGCGGACCCTTGATCTGTGCGGCGCTCGGCGCGTTGCCCGAGATCACCTGCGTCTTCAGTGCCGTCATGGCCGCTGCACCAGCGCCGCCAGCAACCGCGAAGTCCTTCCAGGTGTAACCCTGCTTCTGCATGTCGTCTTTCAACACGCCGACGGCTTTCGATTCGCCGCCCGAGGTCCACCAGTGCAGCACTTCGATCGACTCGGCAGCTTGCGCTGCGGATACACCACACATCAGACCTGCGGCGCACAAAGCGCCCATGATCGCGCGAAATTTCATTGCTTATCTCCTCCAGACACCTGAACAAAAAACGAATGGCCCCTGACTCTCCAGGGTGCTGTGGTTGGTTCAAACAGGCAAAACACTGGGCGATCGAGCTTCGGTCAGGCGCATGCGCGTGCATGTGCCGGCGAGCCGACGTTCGGCCGCGGGAAGCTCAGAAGATGAGTGGTTCGGGATGCAACTTGACTGTCTCCTCTTTTGATTTTTGCCTGCCCGCGTCGCGCGCGGCAGACTCGAGGTTCCTCGCAGGTTAACCCTGACATTCACGCTGCGGTTGCCGCCCCGGAGGCAGCCAACACGTGCAAAAACGCAATGTCCATTAACATGCAGGGGACGCGGGCCGATTCGGGAAAACGCGCATCCTGCCTAAGCACGCACGCTTTTTTCATCGATTTAGCGCTACCTCTTGATTTGGATTGTAGTTAAACTACAATTCAGTGTCAAAAAAAATTTTATCGGACTACGGTCGCCTGGCGCGGCTTCCTGGACATCGACGGAGACACATGTTTACCGATTCAAGTTTCACCTTCGTTCTCTTCGGCGGGACCGGCGATCTGTCCATGCGCAAGATCCTGCCCGCACTGTATGAAGCGCACCGTGCGGGCATGCTGGCGGAAGGCGGCAAGATCGTTGGAGTGACGCGGCATGTCGAAGATCGCGCAGGGTACATCGAATGGGTCAACCAGCATGTCAAGCCATACGTCTCCAAAGGCGGCCTCGATGAAGACGCCTGGGCCGGTTTCCTCGAGCGCATCCAGTATGTGAAGCTCGACCTCGGCAAGGCCGAAGACTTCGCGCTGCTGCGCGACGCCATCGACGGCCTGCCGGGTATCCGCGTGTTTTACCTCGCCACCGGCCCGTCGCTGTTCGTGCCGATCTGCCGCGCGCTTGCCGCGGTCGGGCTGAATACGAATTCGCGCATCGTGCTGGAAAAGCCGCTCGGCTACGACCTGAAGTCGTCCAACGCGATCAACGACGCCGTAGGCGAAATCTTCGCCGAAGAACAGATCTACCGCATCGACCACTACCTCGGCAAAGAGCCGGTGCAGAACCTGCTCGCGCTGCGCTTCGGCAATGCGCTGTTCGAACCGCTGTGGCGCCGCGAGTGGGTGGAGAGCATCCAGATCACGATTGCCGAAGAACTCGGCGTGGAGGCGCGCGGCGACTTCTACGACAACACCGGCGCGCTGCGCGACATGGTGCAGAACCATTTGCTGCAGTTGCTCTCGATCGTGGCGATGGAACCGCCTCATTCGATGGACTCGGATTCCGTGCGCGACGAAAAGCTGCGCGTGCTGCGCGCGCTAAAGCCCATCGATCCGCGCGACATCAGCAAGATCGCCGTGCGCGGCCAGTATCATTCGGGCGTGATCCGCGGCGCCTCGGTGCCGGCGTATGCCGCCGAACCGGGCGTCAAGACCAACACCAATACCGAGACTTTCGTCGCGCTGAAGGTGGAAATCGACAACTGGCGTTGGGCCGGCGTGCCGTTTTTCCTGCGCACCGGCAAGCGTCTCGCGGACCGCGTCGCGGAGATCGTGGTCAACTTCCGCGCGGTGCCGCACTCGGCGCTCGGACCCACCGCCCTGCGCCCCGGCGCCAACCGGCTGGTAATCCGCCTGCAACCGAATGAAACGATTCGCCTGTATTGCCTCGCCAAGCAGCCTGGCGAGGGCATGAACCTTGCAAGCGTCCATCTCGACCTCGCGTTCGACCAGTTCTTCCGCGAAGGGCAGATGGAGGCGTATCAGCGCCTTCTGCTCGACGTGATCAACGGCCGGCTCGCGCTGTTCGTGCGGCGCGACGAGCAGGAAGCGGCGTGGCGCTGGGTCGAGCCGATCCTCAACGAATGGGCGAGCGCGAACCGGCCGCCCAAGCCCTATGCAGCGGGCACGTGGGGACCGGCGGCGTCGAGCGCGATGTTGGCGCAGCACGGCACCTATTGGCTTGAAGAAGAAAACTGACATGCAGCATACGCGGCGTGGCTAGACCAGCCCGTCGCGTGCGCCGCGTGCAAGACCACAGGCATCACTGATCGGGGTGGCGCCCTGATGGCGGTGGCAACGGCAGCGGCGGACAGCATCCGCCGGACAACCGTTGCGCCGCATCAAGGCAAATTCCGCAGACCCTACAAAAAGCAGTACGGAGGAGAAGTGATCGAGCTTCACGCTTTCGACGACCAGGCCGCTCAATCGGCTGCTCTGGCAAAAGCGGTGGGCGACGCATTACATGCGTCCCTCGCCACTCAGGCAACCGCGGCTTCCAAAGGCGCGGGCCAGGCAACGCTTGCCGTGTCCGGCGGCAGCAGTCCGCGGCCATTCCTGCAGGTATTGTCCACGCAACCGTTCGACTGGGCGCGCATTGCCGTGACGCTGGTCGACGACCGCTGGGTTCCGGAAACGGACAGCGACAGCAATTCGCGTTTTGCGCATGAAACGCTGCTACAGAACGCGGCGCAAAACGCAGCGTTCTGGCCGCTGGTGGACACCAGCCAGTCGCTCGAGGCGCACGTCGCCGCGCTCAACGCCGACCCGCGCCGCGTGCTGCCGGACGTAGCCGTGCTCGGCATGGGCGAGGACGGCCACACGGCGTCGATTTTCGCCGACTCGCCGGAGTGGGACTTCTCCATCACCACGCCCGACCATTTCGTCTCCGTGCATCCCGGCAGCGCGCCGCATGCACGCGTGAGCTGGTCCATGTCTGCGTTAAAGCAGATGGGCCGCCTGTTTCTGTTGATTGCAGGACCGCGCAAGCTGGACGTGCTGAATGCGGCCGCCGCTGCGCCACAAAAAAATGCCATCTCACAGTTGGCAAACGACAAGGGAGTGAGACTCGATGTCTACTGGTGTGAAAAGTAACGCTGTCCCGGGCGCGGGCCAGCACGCCGACGGACCGCGGCTGTTAGCCGACATCGGCGGCACCAATGCGCGTTTTGCACTGGAGACGGGGCCAGGCGAGATCGGTCAGGTACAGGTATATCCCTGCGCCGACTATCCGGGCGTGGCCGACGTCATCAGGAAGTACCTGAAAGACACCAAAATTGGCCGTGTGAATCACGCGGCAATTGCGATTGCCAATCCGGTCGACGGCGACCAGGTCAGCATGACCAACCACGACTGGACCTTCTCGATCGAAGCCACGCGCCGCGTGCTGGGCTTCGACACGCTGCTGGTCGTCAACGACTTTACGGCGCTGGCCATGGCCTTGCCGGGCCTGACAGATGCGCAACGCGTGCAGGTGGGCGGCGGCACGCGCCGGCCGCACAGCGTGATTGGCCTGCTCGGGCCGGGCACCGGCATGGGCGTCTCCGGCCTGATTCCGGCCGACGACCGCTGGATCGCGCTGGGCAGTGAAGGCGGCCACGCGACCTTCGCGCCGGCGGACGAACGCGAAGATCTGGTGCTGCAGTACGCACGCAAGAAATGGTCGCACGTGTCGTTCGAACGCGTGGCGGCGGGTCCCGGCATCGAAGTGATCTACCGGGCGCTGGCAGCGCGCGACAAGAAACGTGTCGCCGCGAATTTCGACACCTCCGAGGTGGTCAAGCGCGCGTTCGAAGGCGAGCCGCTGGCGGCCGAATCGGTGGATGTCTTCTGCGGCATTCTCGGCACGTTTGCGGGCAACATTGCGGTGACGCTGGGCGCGCTCGGCGGCATCTATATTGGCGGCGGCGTGGTGCCGCGGCTGGGCGAATTCTTCGCGCGCTCGTCGTTTCGCAAGCGCTTCGAGGCAAAGGGCCGCTTCGAGGCATATCTGCAGAACGTGCCCACTTATGTGATCACGGCGGAATATCCCGCGTTTTTGGGCGTCTCGGCGATCCTCGCGGAGCAGTTGTCGAATCGCGCGGGCGGCAGTTCGTCGGCGGTATTCGAACGCATCCGCCAGATGCGCGACGCGCTGACGCCGGCCGAGCGCCGCGTCGCCGACCTGGCGCTGAACCATCCGCGCTCGATCATCAACGACCCGATCGTCGACATCGCGCGCAAGGCCGACGTGAGCCAGCCCACGGTGATCCGCTTTTGCCGCTCGCTGGGTTGCCAGGGTCTATCCGATTTCAAGCTGAAACTCGCGACCGGCCTGACCGGCACGATTCCGGTCAGCCACAGCCAGGTCCATTTGGGCGACACGGCGACGGACTTCGGCGCGAAGGTGCTCGACAACACCATCTCGGCGATTCTGCAGTTGCGCGAGCATTTGAACTTCGAACATGTCGAGCGGGCGATCGATCTGTTGAACGGCGCACGACGCATCGAGTTCTACGGGCTGGGCAATTCGAACATCGTCGCGCAGGATGCGCACTACAAGTTCTTCCGCTTCGGAATCCCGACCATCGCTTATGGCGATCTGTACATGCAGGCGGCGTCGGCGGCGCTGCTGGGCAAGGGCGACGTGATCGTGGCGGTGTCGAAGTCAGGACGCGCGCCTGAACTGCTGCGCGTGCTGGATGTAGCGATGCAGGCCGGGGCGCAGGTGATTGCCATTACGTCGAGCAATACGCCGTTGGCCAAGCGGGCTACTGTCGCGCTGGAGACCGATCACATTGAGATTCGCGAGTCGCAGCTTTCCATGATTTCTCGGATTCTGCATCTGGTGATGATCGACATTCTCGCCGTGGGCGTGGCGATCCGGCGCGCTGTGCCGAATGAAGATGTCACCGAGGCTGTCGCCAAGGCCCGGAGCGGAGCGGATGATGATGCTACCGCGGTGCTTGACTGGCTAAGTCATGGGGCCGCTTCTTCGGCGCGGGATTGATTGTTTTTTTTGTCTTCGCGACGCTTGGGTGGTTTTTTTTGCTGTTTTGGCCTTTCCTTGCTGTGTTAGTGGTCTATTGGTGTTGCCCCTGCGCGGGGCGGCACTTACTTTCTTTGCCGCCGCAAAGAAAGTAAGCAAAGAAAGCGGGCTGCAACCGCTAGCCTGTAGGTGTCCACCACTCGACCGATCCCGGAGTGGTCCGAGACGAGGGCGTCTCTCGCACCACTCACCGTAGTGACACAGGACTCATTCATCCCGCCAGCGCACTGCGTGCGCGGCGGAAGGGTTCACTGAGGGTAAGCGCGTGGAGTGCTTGAAATTCTTGAGGTTCGCGAAGTAGCGAATATATTTGGATTCCTAATCATTTACAGGCAATGACCTATGCAGAAGGAAGTTATGCCGCCAGGCGGAGCGCGAAGCGCAACGCTGGAACGGATGAGCCCTGTGTCACTAACGAAGGAAATGCGAGAGCACATCTCGTGTTGGGCCGTTCCCGGTTGTAGACCGGGATGGCTCACTACAGGCTAGCGGTTGCAGCCCGCTTTCTTTGCTTACTTTCTTTGCGGCGGCAAAGAAAGTAAGTGCCGCCCCGCACAGGGGCATCGCAAGCAAACCACTAACACAGCAAGGAAAGGCCAAAACAGCAAGACCAACCACCCAAGCGCCGCACAGGCAAAAAAACCCAAACCACTATTTATGCCACCGCACGACCATCCCCCGCCCACAATAACAAAGCACCCCAGCAACACCGATAGTCACCCCCATACCCGTAGGCGAAACCCCTCGCCAGAGCCCCACCACCAGACTGGAAGCCGCGCCTAGCGCCAACTGAACCGCCCCAAAAACCGCCGCGGCTGCCCCTGCATTCTGCGGATACCGGTGCATCAGATCCGTCGTGCAGTTAGCCGACAACAACCCCACCACCCCAACCACAAAAAACAACCCGGCCACAATCGACCACAGGCCGCCCCATCCGGTCAAACAGACCAAAGAAACAAACAGCGACGCCACGCAACTGACCGCCGACGTAAACGAAATGATCCGCAACGACCCAAGTCGCCCGATCAGCCGCGTGTTCATGAAATTGCCGAACATGATTCCGATGATATTCAGCCCAAACAGAAACCCGTAATGCTGCGCGGAAACGTGGAAGTATTCGATGTACACGAACGGCGTTGCCGTGATGTACGCAAACATCGACGCAAACGCCATCCCCCCGCACAACATGAGACCCCATGCCACCGGGTCGCGTAGCAACTTCCCGTAAGCCGCGAACGATTGCAGCAGCGCCGAATGCTTGCGCTTCTCGCGCGGCCATGTCTCCGGCACCTTCAGGAAAGCCGTCACCGCGCACACCGTGCCGAACAGCGTCAGCGCGACGAACACCACGCGCCAGCCGCCCAGCAGCAATAACTGGCCGCCAATCAGCGGCGCCAGTAGCGGCCCTATCGACGTCACGATCGCCAGCATCGACAACACGCGCGCCGCATCGGCCGGCTCGTGGGCGTCGCGCGCAATCGCCCGCGCGAGAACCGAGGCGGCGCCCGCGCCCAGCGCCTGCACGAAGCGGAACGTCACTAGCGAGCCGATCGAAAACGAAAAGCCGCATGCAATGCTGGCGAGCGCGTACATGACGATGCCGCCCAGCAGGACCGGGCGACGTCCATACGAATCGGAGAGCGGTCCATAGAGCAGCATCCCCACCGAGAAGCCGAGCATGAAACTCGTGAGCGTCGTCTGCGCGGCGCTCGTGCTGACCAGGAATGCCTGCGCAATCGATGGCAGGCTTGGCAGATACATGTCGATGGAGATCGGTCCGCACGCAGCGAGAGCACCGAGCAACAGGATCAGCCGGCCATCGGGCCGGCGTCGGGTGGTTTGAGACATGGGAATCCAGGGGAAGCGGACCGCCAACCTACGCGTCGGACCATGGGCGAACAGTGTGACTGCGGCCACAGCCGGCCGCGTCGACAGCCCACAATTGTACGCGATGGTTAATCAACCGGGCGCCGCGCCGGCAGGCCAGGGCGCCTGCACGCCGATCGGTTAAGCTCACATCTGAATACCCAACGGCCAGTCCAACTCATCCATCCCTAGTCCGTCATGACCGCTTTCCTGCTGATCTGGAGTCCCAAGAAATGGCCCTGGCCGGAACTGCCCGATGTCGCCAGACGCGTCGCCGCCGGCGAAGCGGTGACCGACGTCTGGGGCTGCGGCGTCGCGCGCAGCATCCTGCCCGGCGACCGCGTGTTCATCCATCGGGTGAGTCAGGAGCCTCGTGGAGTGTTCGGCTCGGGCTACGTGACACGGGCGCCCTACGAGGTGCCCGATCCGCATTCGAAGCGCGGCTATCGGCTCTGCATCGACTTCGTCTACGACTGGCTCGTCGACGCGCACGAGGAGGTGGTCGTCACGCGCGACGCCTTGCGCGTGCATCCCTTTTCCGTGCAGACCTGGGATGCGCAAGCCTCGGGTACCTCGATCAAGCCGGTTGCCGAAGGCGCGCTCGAGAAGCGCTGGGCCGAGCTGACCGGCAAGCGCAAACCGCCGAAGCTCGTGGCGCAGCCGGGTCCGGCAGAGCCGCCGCGTTCCAGCAAAGTCGCGGCCCACGCGGCAGCCAAGCGGCGTGGGCCTCGCACCGCGTGAGCCTCAGTGCGCCACTGCCAGGAAACGGCGGCGCGCCGTCTTCAACACGAACATGGCCAGCGCAGCCGTGCCGAGATCGAGCGCGATCGCGCAGGCAAACACCGGCGTCCAGCTGCCGGTATGCTGATGCAGCAGCGCCGCGAGCGGGCCGCCGAACACCGAGCCGACACCGAACGAGATATAAAGCCAGCCGTAGTTCGCCGTCGCGTAACGCGTGCCGAAGGTGTCGGTCAAGGTCGAGGGAAACAGCGAAAAGATTTCTCCCCATCCAAAGAATACGAGCCCCGAGAGCAGCACGAACAGCACAGCGTTATCGCGCGTCAAAAGCCACAGCGTCATGGCGATGCCTTCCAGCGCGAAGGCGAATCCCATGGTGTTTTCGCGGCCCAGGCGATCCGAGACCCAGCCGAACAGCGGCCGCGTCAGGCCATTCGTGAAGCGGTCGATCGTCAAGGCGAGCGGCAGCGCCGCCAGCCCGAACACCATGACCTTGCTCACGCCGAAATCGGTGGCGAAAGTGGCCATCTGCGAGGTGACCATCAGGCCGGAGGTGGCCATCATCGTCATCATCACGAACATCAGCCAGAACAGGGGCTGCTTGAGCATCTCGGCGGGACGGTAGTCGCGCGCGGCGACGGACGTGTGAGCCGCCGGCAAACTCGCGCCCAGCTCCGCCGGCGGCACGCGCAGCCCTTGCGAAGCAATGAAACCCACCGCGGCAAAGACGATGCCGAACAGCCACAACGTCGACTCCACCCCGCGCGAAGCGAGCGACGCCGCAATCGGAAAGGTCGTGACAATCGCGCCCATCCCGTAACCCGCCGCCACGGCGCCGGCCGCGAAGCCGCGTCGATCGGGAAACCAGCGGACCATCAAACCGACCACGCCCACATAGACGATGCCCGTCCCCAAACCTCCGACGCCGCCATAGGTCAGATACAGCATCGGCGTGCTCTGCGCATACGACGCCAGCACCCAGCTCACGCCTGCCAGCAGCGTGCCGATCGAGATCAGCAGACGCGGGCCGAAACGGTCGATCAGCGCGCCCTGAAACGGCGAGAAGAAAGCCTGCAACAGCACCAGAATCGAGAAGGTGACCTGCAACTCCGGCAGGGCGATGCCGAGCTTGGCGGCCAGCGGCTTGGTCATCAAGGTCCAGACATATTGCGGACTCGAGATCGTCATCATGCAGACGAGGCCGAGCGCGAGCTGAAACCAGCGGGTGCGTGCAAGTGACGGCGCGACAGGCGTGGCTGCGCCGTTCAATGCATGCGTGCGGCTATTCATTGGAACTCTCCGTTGCGAATGGCGCGAGCCGCTCGAATCACCCCGGATTCACTTGGACTGCGGTCGACGCCATATGTATACAAGCTCGTCGACATTAGCGAGAAGCATGCCGGTTGAATGGTCGAGCGCATGCGATCTGGAGAGAATCCTTGTAGGACGGGGCTTTCGGGCCGATTCTTCGACACCGGCCGGGCAACCGGCGGCGCCGCCGACGAGGCAGAAGATGAATCTAGATGGTGCCGCGGCCCTTCGGCGGTGCGCCCGACACGGCGGCGCGTTCCGCCTTGGTGCGCACGCTATGGAGGCGATGCACGGTCAGCTTGCGTACTTCGGCCTGGCTGCCGTGGATGTGCTGCGTGATGCAGGCGAGCGCCTGATCGGTGTCGCCCGCACGAATCGCCGCGAGGATGACCGCATGCTCGGCATAGGTTTCGTCGATGCAATCGCCGTACACGAGGTCGAGGCGCCGCACGACGCGGATACGGTCGGTGACGCGCTGCAGGGCGGCGGCCAGTTCGTCGTTATCGGTGGCCGATACGAGCGCCAGATGAAACGCTTCGTCGAGCATCGCCACTTCGCGGCCGTCGGTGAGGCGCGCGCCCGGCGGCGCCAGCCAGATTGCGTCGAGCTGGTCGAGCAGGCCGCTCAACTCAGCGGACAGCGGCCCGTCGCGCTGACACAGCCGGCGGACCGCGAAGGTTTCGATCAGTTCGCGCATTTCGTACAGATCGTCGAAACGTTTGAAATCGATCGGCACGACTTCCCAGCCGCCGCGCACGTAGCCTTGCATCAGGCCGTCGCCCTGCAGGCGTTGCAGGGCCTCGCGCGCCGGCGTGCGCGAGACGTTGAAACGCTCGGCAATGGCGCCTTCGGTCAGCCGGTCTCCAGGCAGAAGCCGCAGTTCGAAGATGTCGTCGCGCAACTGCGCATACACGTAGTTCGCGCGGGAAGCGCCGAGGGCGGGCGGGGACGCAAGCGCCGGGGCGGCCGGTTGAGTCAAGGGGTCGGCGGCCTCGGCGGGCGCGCTAATCAGGATGTCACGCATGATGCGTCGAGGATACCAATAAACCCGGCCACTCGAAACGCCGCCTCGTCCGAATGCATGTGCCAGAGTGGGCAAATGCCAAGCTCGCTCGCTGCCTCCGCCATCCGCCGACCTGGCGCGACTCCGGTACAATTTCGCCTAACCATTCAGCCGCCGCGAAACGGGGCAACCGTCAGCCGCCCGTCTCCCCCGCGCGCCTCTGTGCATCCTTTCAGACAGGTCCAACGCCCATGTCCAGCCATTCCCGCAACGAAGCTCTTTTCGAACGCGCCCAGCGCACCATCCCCGGTGGAGTCAACTCGCCCGTGCGCGCCTTCCGCTCGGTCGGCGGCACGCCGCGCTTCATCGAACGCGCGCAGGGCGCTTACTTCTGGGATGCGGACGGCCAGCGTTATATCGACTACATCGGCTCCTGGGGTCCAATGATCCTCGGCCACGTCCACCCCGAGGTGCTCGAAGCCGTGCAGAAGGTGCTCGTCGACGGTTTCTCGTTCGGCGCGCCGACCGAGTCCGAAGTCGAGATCGCCGAGGAAATCTGCAAGCTGGTGCCGTCCATCGAACAGGTGCGCATGGTGTCGAGCGGCACGGAAGCCACCATGAGCGCGCTGCGTCTCGCGCGCGGTTTCACCAACCGCAGCCGCATCGTCAAGTTCGAAGGCTGCTATCACGGCCACGCGGACAGCCTGCTGGTCAAGGCGGGCTCCGGCCTGCTGACGTTCGGCAACCCGACCTCGGCCGGTGTGCCGGTGGATATCGCCAAGCACACCACCGTCCTCGAATACAACAACGTCGCCGCGCTCGAAGAGGCGTTCAAGGCATTCGGCAACGAGATCGCCTCGGTGATCGTCGAGCCGGTGGCGGGCAACATGAATCTCGTGCGCGCCACGCCGGCGTTCCTGAACGCCCTGCGGCGCCTGTGCACCGAATACGGCACCGTGCTGATCTTCGACGAAGTGATGTGCGGTTTCCGTGTCGCGCTCGGCGGCGCGCAGCAGGTCTACGGCATCACGCCGGACCTCACGTGCCTCGGCAAGGTGATCGGCGGCGGCATGCCGGCGGCGGCCTTCGGCGGCCGGCGCGACATCATGGCCCACCTCGCGCCGCTCGGCGGCGTCTACCAGGCGGGCACGCTGTCGGGCAACCCGATCGCCGTGGCAGCCGGTCTGAAGACGCTGCAACTGATCCAGGCGCCGGGCTTCTACGACATGCTCACCGCGCGCACCACGCGTCTCGCGCAAGGACTCAGCCAGGCCGCACGCGAAGCGAACGTGCCGTTCGCGGCGGACGCGCTCGGCGGCATGTTCGGCCTCTATTTCGCGGACAAGATTCCGGCGAGCTTCGCCGAAGTCACGACGAGCGACGTGCCGCGCTTCAACGCCTTCTTCCACAAGATGCTCGACGCGGGCGTGTACTTCGCGCCGTCGGCTTACGAGGCAGGTTTTGTTTCGATTGCGCATGACGACGCCATCATTGACGCGACCATCGACGCCGCACGCGGCGCCTTCGCCGAACTGGCCGCCTGAAGCGCCTGAGGCGCCTGAAGCAGACAGCCAGACATCACTCACGACAGAACACGCCACAGCACTCAACGGACGCCGATGTTCTCGCAAACCGATTTCGTCCATATGGAACGCGCGCTCGCTCTCGCGAAGCGCGGCATGTACACGACCGATCCGAACCCGCGCGTCGGCTGCGTGCTGGTAAAGAACGGCGCGGTGATCGGTGAAGGTTTCACCCAGCCGGCCGGCCAGGACCATGCCGAGGTGCGCGCGCTGAAGGATGCGCGTTCGCGCGGCCACGATCTGCGCGGCGCCACCGCTTACGTCACGCTCGAACCGTGCAGCCACTTCGGACGCACGCCGCCGTGCGCCAATGCGCTGATCGAGGCGCAGGTGGAACGCGTGGTCGCGGCAATGGAAGATCCGAATCCGCAGGTGTCCGGACGCGGCCTGAAAATGCTGCGCGATGCGGGCATCGAAGTGCGTTGCGGCCTGCTCGCCAACGAAGCGGCTGAACTGAACATTGGTTTCGTGTCGCGTATGACGCGCGGCCGGCCGTGGGTGCGCATGAAAGTGGCGGCCTCGCTCGACGGCCGCACTGGCCTGCCATCCGGCGAAAGCCAATGGATCACCGGCGAAGCGGCGCGCGCCGACGGTCATGCATGGCGTGCGCGGGCGTCGGCGATCCTGACGGGCATCGGCACGGTGCGCGGAGACGATCCGCGCATGACGGTGCGTGCCGTGGATACGCCGCGCCAACCGCAACGGATCTTGATCGACGCGCAACTCGACGTGCCACCCACCGCGCAAATTCTTGCCGGCGCGCCGACGCTGATTTTCTGCGGCAACCTGGACGAGCGTCACACCGAACGCGCCAGCGCATTGCGCGATCGCGGTGCGGAGATCGTGCAAATGGCCAACCCGGCCGGCAAGGTGGATTTGGCGGCCATGCTGAAGGTGCTCGGCGAACGTCAGGTGAACGAACTACATGTCGAGGCCGGCTACAAGCTGAACGGCTCGCTGCTGCGCGAAGGCTGCGTCGACGAACTGCTGGTCTATCTGGCGCCGAGCCTGCTCGGCAACGACTCGATGGGCATGTTCAATCTGTTCGCACCGCAGGCACTCGAAGACCGGGTGCGCCTGAACTTTCACAGCGTCGACAAGATCGGCGACGACGTGCGGATTCTGGCGCGTTTCGCGCCTCAACCGGCGCCACACCCTACTGCAGATTAATCAAGGAACCAGCACGATGTTTACCGGAATCGTCGCGGCGGTCGGCCGCATCGAAACAGTCAAACCCCTCGGCAGCGATGGGGATGCGGGCGTGCGTCTGAATGTCAACGCAGGTGGCCTCGACCTCGAGGACGTCCAGCTTGGCGACAGCATCACGATCCAGGGCGCCTGCATGACGGTGGTGGCGAAGACCTCGAATTCGTTCGAGGTAGATGTCTCGCGCGAGAGTCTGAACTGCACGGCCGGGTTGGGTGAACCGGGCGAGGTCAATCTCGAGAAGGCGCTGCGCGCCCATGACCGGCTGGGCGGTCATATCGTGTCGGGTCACGTGGATGGACTCGGGACGGTGACGCATTTCGCGCCGGTGGGCGAATCACACGAATTGCGTGTGCTGGCACCGCGCGAGATCGGGCGTTTTCTGGCGTTCAAAGGATCGGTGACGGTCAATGGCGTGAGTCTGACAGTGAATTCTGTTACGGACCGCGATGACGGTTGCGAATTCTCGATCAATCTGATCCCGCACACGGTTGAGGTGACGGCGCTGAAGCATCTGCGCGAGGGGTCGAAGGTTAATCTGGAGATTGATTTGATTGCACGGTACGTGGAGCGGATGCTCGGTGCGTCTCAAGACGGCTATAAGCCATTGAAGTAATTCGGTTTTGGGCTAAACGACTATCTACCGTCGTCTCGCCAAATCCAGCCAGATCTACAGCATTGTGACGGTATACTTGACGGTATACCGTCGTTTTCTGGCTTAAGTATACCGTCACGCCTCCGGGAAAACGCCTCCCCGATTCACCCAAGCGGCTGTCTGCCGCGCCAGCATTGGGATCGGCGAGATACAGCGAAGCAGAGGATTAGCGGGTTTTTCACCGGTTTCCGCGGACGCCGCTCAACATTCGAAAAGTTGCAGGTCGAACGCCACCTCAGCTATCCGTCACCCACCGGCCGCGCCCAACCCATATGGACTACCGAGTCAGTTACGAACACAGCCTGAAGAGCGATCCTGGCGCGTTCATCTTTCAGGTTCCATCACAACTCGTAGACGGAATTCCTGGCAACATCCCGCGAGCACTCCTGCCCGAGTACATCACAGACCACATACTGAGCCGGTCGCCAACCATGGGGAAAATCCGGAATCTTCGGATTCTCTAAACGCGACGAGCCTCCAGCGAACAGGCGGAACAGTCGCAACGGAGAAATACGCGTCGGACTCAAGCCGGCCAGGAAGCGACACTCGACACCGGCCCCAAGATCGTCGGCAATCTAGCGCAATGCCGGTGAATCGCGTGGCTTGGCAGTAACATTTCTCGATGATTTATGCGACGCGGTCAATGCTTCGTTAGCGAGTGGAATCTCGAGTTGATGCTGGACTAACGGGCCAAGATGGATGAATGCCGACGCGAAAGGTACCGCCGATCTTCAATCCACAATGGCCGGCTTCAACTCGTGCTCGACCCACTGGCGAAAACTGGTCGGTCCAATGATGGCAGTGTCACGCGATGCCACGTTATCCATACCTTCCTCTTTCGCCCGCAACATGTCGACAAAGCCTTGCGCAAAAGCATCGGTTAGCCCGCGTGCTATCGCGGCCTCCTTATAGGCTTCGTAGGATTGATGCGCGTAGCACACCTTCCGACCAAGTACTTCTGACACGATAGCCGCCAGATCGCGGTAGGACAGCTCTTCGGGACCCAGCACCGGAACGTCCCGCTCTCCTGCCCACGAGCGATCGATCAATAGTCCTGCAGCGGCTGCAGCGATGTCGCGCGCGGCGGTGTGCGGCAGCTTCTTTTCCGGATCGATCGGACCGACCATCTTCCCTTGACGGATGGCGTCGACCTGCCGCAACGCATTGTCCATGAATGCTGGCAAAGCGAGCCCGCACACAACGGCACCCGTCTCGCGCATGAGATCGACCATTCGAATTGAGCCTGTCGCATTGCCGGCTCGGTCCTGCCACGGTGTGTCGCGGCCGAGCGTGGTTACCGCGACGATATGCGAGACGCGGTGCCGGCGTATTGCGTCTGCTCCTGGACGAGCGAAATCGACCGTCGCGGCAGCGGGCGTTGCCGAGGGCGTGGGCGGGCACAGCCAGAAAACCGCATCCGCTCCCCGGAACGCGCGATCGACGACGGCAGCATCGCCGTGCGATCCTTCCACTATCTCCACGCGATCGCGTAGCGCCGGCGGCACCTTGTTTGAATCACGCACAACAAGGCGCAGCGGCTGGTTCGCATCGAGCAGAAGCCGAACGACGTGACGACCGATATTACCGGTGGGTGTGGTGACAACGATCATGGTCGCTCCAATTAAAATCGAAGATTACATGTTCGCCCGGCATACGATATATAGTTAAACGTCGCTTTTTCCTTTGCCATCGTCCGGGGGAGTCGTGGACCCACTTTCCGAAATCCTTTCGATCCTCAAACCCGAGAGTTACCTTACCGCCGGCCTTGACGCGGGGGGTGCATGGGCAATCCGGTTTGGAAATCGTCCCGGCACGATCAAGTGCCATGCGATGACGACGGGCGCCTGCTGGCTAGCGGTAGATGGCATGGACGAAGCGGTGCGGCTTACGGCAGGCGACTGCCTCATCTTGCCCAGCGGCCGGCCCTTCGTTCTCGCGAGTGACCTGACGCTGCATCCGGCTGAGGCGCAAGACGTGCTCGGCCGCTCTCGGCCGGGCGACATGGTTGTCCATCAGGGCGGCGGTGATTTCGCATTTGTCGGCACCCGCTTTGAGGTAGACACGCGCAAGGCGGGAGCGCTTCTCGGAACGCTGCCGCCGCTCATTCACCTGCATCAGGCCGAGGATCGAGCAGCAATGCGCTGGTGTATCCAGCAGATGATGGCTGAGATGAAAAGCAGAAGGCCAGGAGGTGCGCTTGCGGCCCGGCATCTGGCGCACTTGATGCTGCTCCAGGCATTCAGGCTTCATCTGTCGCGACAGGCTGACGATCGAGTAGGCCTGCTGTATGCGCTCGCCGATCCGCACCTTGGAAAAGCCATCGAGGCCATTCACATCGACCCGGCACATCGCTGGACGCTCGCCGAGTTGGCAGCCCAAGCCGGGTTGTCGCGGTCAATCTTCGCGCAACGTTTCCGTGAGCGGGTTGGGGAAACGCCGATCGACTATCTAACTCAATGGCGCATGATGCTGGCCAAAGACAGGTTAGAGGGCGGCCGGGAAACCCTTGGAACGATCGCCAACGCGGTCGGCTATGAATCCGAGAGCGCCTTCAACACGGCGTTCAAACGCGTCACTGGCTGTTCGCCACGTCGTTACGCTCGTGCCGAAACAAACGGTTTCACTACCCCTGAAAATTGATCGCTCTCGAAGTTGACGTCGTTGAGGCGGCGAGCCGTGCTGCATCGAATTGCCTAATCGCGCTCGGCGCGCCACCGTAATTGAATGACCGCACTGGAGAAAGTCGAATGTCTCTAGCGGGTCGGGCTGAGCCAGTCGTGTCAGTGCAGCATACGGCCCGGATCGTCCGCGTCGCGCTTGGCGATGTGCAGCAGGAGGTGGTCGCGGCATTCACGCTTGATTTGCCGCGCAGCCTCTTCAATGAATGCGTTGCCGCGAAACGGTGTGACCGTCGCATCGATACGCGTATCGAGTTCGCGGATCGCAGCCTCGATGCTGGCCGGGTTGTCACGATCAAAGCTGAGCGTGATCGTAAGCTGCCGCAGCGCGTCAAGCGCGTCGGCGGCGCGATCGTCGGGCTCGCCGGAGCTATTCGGCCCGGTCGGATAATCACTCATCGCAGCCACTCCCTCTAAACGAGATAGAAGATAGTATCAAGCATATCCGGGACCGGTGACAGGTGGCGGCACGTCATCGGCGCGGAGCGGCCAGGAAGCGACAGTCCCGCCCAATGCAAGGACGACTGCCCGCTCCCGAACAGACATGAGACCATTGGTGGCGACGTCCCGCCCTCTGGCGGGTCAGCGGAAAACGCTCACTGCCTCCACCAGGCGGGTCGCCTGCTGCTTCAGGCTCTCCGAAGCCGCCGTACTCTGCTCGACCAGGGCCGCGTTCTGTTGCGTGATGTGGTCGAGCTCACCGACAGCCTGATCGACCTGTGTCACGCCGCTACTCTGTTCTTCAGTTGCCGAACTGATCTCAGCGATCAGGTCCGATACCCGCTTCACCTGCGCCACGATGTCGTCCATCGTCTTCCCTGCGTCATCGACCAATCTTGAGCCGGACTCGACCTTCTCGACGCTCGCGCCGATCAGATTCTTGATCTCCTTGGCCGCGTTGGCGCTACGCTGCGCGAGCGCTCGTACCTCACCAGCAACAACGGCAAAGCCGCGACCCTGATCGCCTGCGCGCGCAGCCTCAACGGCCGCGTTGAGCGCGAGAATGTTTGTCTGAAAGGCGATTCCGTCGATCACGCCGATGATGTCGGCGATCTTTCTCGAACTCTCCGTGATCTCATTCATCGTGCCGATGACTTCCGATACGGCCTTCCCACCCTCGGCGGCTGCGTCGCGCGCCGTACCTGAGAGCTGATTAGCCTGGACCGCCGTCTTCGCGTTGCTCTTGACGGTGGCAGTCATCTGGGTCATCGATGCAGCTGTCTGCTGCACACTCGATGCGGCCTGCTCGGTGCGAACGCTCAAGTCGTGGTTGCCCTGCGCGATCTCGTTGCTTGCCGTCTGTACATTGATCACCTGTCCGCTGACGTCGTCGATCAGCCAGCGAAACATCAGTCCAAGCTGACTGATCGTGCGCAAGGTCATACCGATCTCGTCAACACGATTCATGTGGACCGCCTTCTGGCTTTCACCCGACGCTACACGCAGGGCCTGTTCGAGCACCTGCTCGAGCGGGCGCGAAATCTGCGCTTCCAGCCACAACGAGGCGAGCACCGAAACCACGGCGCTCACTCCCGCGAAGCCCGCGGCTGCGGCACCTCCCAGTCCCATCAGCCACGCAGCCAGAACGACCACCGGTGCAAGCGCGAGCAAAGCCGAACGGATTCTCCAGCGCACCGGCATCGTCTGAAACACTGAGGTCCAGCCCATGAGTCCAGTCCGGACAATCAGCCCCTTGTGGAAACGGCGGTTGCCAGCCTTGCCTTCGCGGAAATCCCGGTAAAGCGCCTCCGCCGCTGCAATCTCCTCGCGTGACGCCTTGGTTCGCACTGACATATAGCCCGCCGGCTGTCCGTTGCGCACCACCGGCGTCGCGTTGGCACGGACCCAGTAGTGATCGCCATTCTTGCGCCGGTTCTTGACCAGGGCGGTCCATGGCTCGCCTCCTTTGAGCGTCGACCACATGTCGGCAAACGCCTCTTTCGGCATATCCGGATGCCTCACGACGTTGTGAGGCTGCCCCTGGATTTCTTCGTGGGAAAAGCCGCTGACCTGCATGAACGCGGCGTTGGCATACGTGACGTTACTCTTTGTGTCTGTGGTCGACATCAGCGTCGCATTGTCAGGAAACTCGAATTCCTGCTGGGTGACGGGTTGGTTGTTACGCATATTGTGGCCCTCGGAAGGCGGATCGGATGTCCGATGCTGGTTTTGTGAACGGCCCACACGTCGGAGATTCGATTTGGCGTCGCGGCAGTCTTCGTGCGATAACGGCAAATAGTGGGAAAACTCTAGTGCCATTAGGGTAAACATGCGTGGAGCACACTCATTCGGGAGCGGAGTTAGCCGGGGCGTAATCTGGAGATGTCTTCAGACAGGTTGCGCCTTGTCCTCATCCACCATTTCATCGAAACGTCTATGGATGGAGGTGAAAGGTTGACTTGCCTGAGCATCTTTCGTCGGAGGCTCGCGAACGCTCAGTGTTCGGCATCACTCCTGTCTGGACGTGGGCTCTTTGAACGTCATCGGGCAGCTAGAGGTGCAGATGGACCTTGCAATCGGTACGCCCTGAAACGGAATCGTTTCTCGTGAGTATGAGCGGAACCGCTCATTGATCGACTACAGCTACGTCAGGCTCGCATGGTCGAGCTGGAACGGCCGCATTTGAGCGTGGCGGAGACATTCGCAGAAACTGGCCGAAGGGCAGACGTGGGTCGACAATACTCGTTCAATTCGTGTCGAGTTCCGTTCGGCGCACGTCCTTTAGCTCGCGCGATCACGCAATCATTAACGATAGGGAAAAGGCGGAGGCATCGGCCACTTTTCAAGCCTCCTAGACTTCTCAACTTTTACCCGACGCTGCTTGTAAAGCCCCATCCCTTTTAAAATTCTTCGAACGTTCGCCGCCTTGTATGGTGTATCGAACTCGCGCTCGATCAACTCAACGACCACACCGACTGACCAGGCATAAGTGGCAAATCCGTTCGCCTTCGGACCACGGCACACGAGCACGCCCAGTCGCCGCATCTGCTTGTCAGTGAGTGCAGACGGCCGACCGCGTTTCCTCTCGCGCAATGAGCCCGAATCCTCGGCGAGGAGCGCGGCCCACCTTGAGGCAGTCTGCCGACTAACCCCAAGTGTGCGCGTGACCTCTGCCTGCGATACCCCGCGCTGAAGCATTCGCATGCCCTTGCGCCGAAGAGCCACGAACTCCTTCGTTTTCTCGCTCACCATGCCCTGTCGATCTCCATTAGGTGGGTCACTCAAGGTATCAGATTGTCACTCAATTAATGTCTGGTCGCGTTTTTGACAAAGTTATTTTCACAACCGTACCTCAACGCAAATCTGTATCGTTTCAACATCGAAAACTTCCATGTTGAACGACCGAAAAATGCCTCTAACAACAATCGAGATTGCCCATGCTGCAACAGATGACAAGCCCTTCAAGCTGCCCGACGGAAACGGCCTTTACCTGTACGTGACGCCGACTTCGAAGTCATGGCGGTTCGACTATCGGATCGGTGGCAAGAGAGGTACCGTGGTATACGGCCAATATCCCGAAATAGTTGCATCCAAAGCCCGTGAGCGGCACCGCGAGGCCAAGCAGTTACTCTCCAGCGGCATCGATCCTGCGACACACAAACGCCTTGGAAAACTCGCTCTGAACGCGGCCTTCGACGATACATTCAAGGACACCGCAAAACACTGGTATGACAGCAAGAACGAATTGCGCTCGAAACCCTGGCGGGAAGCACACAACCTGTATTTGCGGCGTGACCTGAATCCGAACATCGGCAACGTGCCGCTTGAGCAGATCGACGCACGCGCGCTGCTGAATGTGCTCGAAGCGGTTCGCCGCGAGCGCGGCGTCAAGACGGCCGAGCGCGTCAGGCAGACCGCGGTGCAGGTCTTTGACCACGCCATCCGCAAGCTCAAGGTTCAGGCCAATCCCGCCCGCGTGTTGCAGGGGTGGGCCGACATTCCGGATCACGTAAGCCACGAACCGCTTCGCGAGAACGAGATTGGTGAGTTCGTTGAGCACCTTGACGCCGATACGGGATCGACCGCGACGAAGCTCTGCATTCTGCTCATGCTGCTCACGTTCGTGCGCAAGAACGAGATTGTGCAGGCCCGCTGGGATGAATTCGACCTCGACAACGCCGCATGGGTGATCCCTGCGGCGCGAATGAAGATGCGTGATGCGCATGTCGTGCCGCTCAGCAGGCAAGCACTCGCGGCGCTGGAACAGCTCAAGCCGCTTTCGTTCGCCTCCGACTACCTGTTCCCTAGCCTCAGCAGTGTTCACAAACCGATGAGCCTTGCGACGCCAAACGTCGTGTTCGAACGCATGGGCTACGGCGGGCGATTCACGCCGCACGGCATCCGCGCGACGGCGAGTACCTGGCTGAACAACCGTGGCGTGCGCGCCGACGTGATCGAACGCCAGCTCGCACACGTGGAGCGTAACCGCGTACGGGCGGCCTATAACCGCGCCGACTATATGCCCGAACGCATCGCCATGATGCAGATGTGGGCGGATTTCGTGCTGCCCGATCAGGCAACGTCTGGCAGCACACTCACCGTGCCGCTCCCGCGGCAACAAACCGAAGAAGTCGAAAATTAACCAACCGGGGCACTTATGACGACGACTATACCCTTCGCACTCACTGACGATGAACGGAAAGCCGGCCCCGACGAGGCCATGTGGCAATTCGTCCGCGTTTCCGACGAGTACCGTAAAGCATTTCAGGTCGTTAGCGGAATACCTAACAATCTGGATATGCTCGAAGCAATTCATGCACATCTCGACGATGATGCGCACATTGAATACGCCCAAGATGCAAGCTGCCGGCAAAGATTCGGGCTTGCCGCTTGGCTTGACCCCGCGCACAAAACGCTGCCTCGCCTAAAGAACGAGGATGACTCTTGGTTTTTTTCACTGAAACGGCCAGTGCAGGAGGATAGGCGACTCAGGATTGTGGATGGCTTACCCCTCGAATTCGTTGTCACCCCGGGAGGAATAAACTTCCCCATGCTCCTTGCCGATGAAACCCCTTTCGGTTATGGACGCGTCCGGCGTATTGGTCCTGATAGACGTTATTCATCCCGCCCTGTCTGCGTCGCCATCGATTGCAGCGTTCCACCGGACGGACAGATTTCAGTGTTGGAAATTCTGGCGAACAAACATCGCAAATACTGGATGGACGACGGTATGAAAACGACCCACGACGTTGATGTCGTAGTCGAAGAGGTAGATAGCGGTAGCGACTTCGCGTTCTCGCGCATGCATTTCAAGTGGGCACGTTCCGTAGGCGCCACGAAATACAGTACGGCCCATCTATGGCGAGTAGTCTGCATCGACACGCTAGGAGCGATTGGCAACCAGATCGCCGACTGCCGGAAGAAACTCCGTGCGGTCTATCAGGAAATTCGAGACGAAAAACTCTTCGAAACCGCATGGCCCGAACGTTTTCCTCATCGAGTTCCGCCGTCTCCCAATGGGAATAGAGCGCCGGACGGTAGCAGCATGCTGATGGCCCTGCTAAAAGTCGCAACGAATGCCGACGAAATAAATTCGAGCGGCAAGCTGCCCACCGTCGGTGACCTTGTTGAAAAAATAGACTTGTACCCTAAGGGTATCGCTCACCCAGCCTGGGCAGAACATTTTCAGGGAGAAATACTGACGCAGCACCTGCCTCTAGCCCGCGCGCTCAAGAACGGGCTCTATAGATGGCTCGGGCATACCGAGACCACATTCAGCACCCGCTGACATTCTCGCCGCGGTCACTCACACGCCACACCCGACTCCCTCCCGGTCGATGGGCCAGCTGCCACCCGGTAGCCGGCCCGCACCCGCCACAAGAAAACCAGCGAGCACAATACGATAAATTTTGCAAGCCGGAGAGATTCGTTTTGCCTCGAAGGGTAGCCATTCAAAGCCACCGCTACCCTCCTAATAAATCAGGTTGATCCACCCAGAATCTTCCGTGCTGTCCACTGAACAGCACTGGCTATTACTGGAGATCATCGTGAAAAAACAGTTTCTTGCTCGCTTCCTGATGCTCCCTCTCATCGAGGGTACGCATTGCCGTTCTAATCAGGTACTCAATGAAGTCGAGGTACAAGCCCTCGATGAAAAAATCCGTGCCCTAGCCGAACGTGCAACGGCTTGCATCAGCAGTCCCATGGTCCGCAAAGCCCAAGCCTACCCACGCTTTGCTATTGGCGCTTCCACGTTTTCGAAGAAGGTTGCGGCCGGGGAACTGCCGCAGGCAGCCTACCGCGACGGTCGTGTTACTGCCTATCGCGAAATCGATCTGGACATGATGCTCGCGGCTCAAGCTCTCGCCACGCGTAACGGCTTCACGCTTAACGCGCGCGCGTTCGTTGCCGCGCTGAGCGCTCCCATCAGTGCCTCGCTGGAGGTGCAGGCATGAGCACGATCAATATCTTTCCGCCTGATGCGAACGGATGGCCGCGTATTCGTGACGAAATTCACCAGAAGGTCAGCGAGGTTCACGATAACCTCCAGAGCTGCACGACCGCGCATCCTGTCGCAAAGATGATGGACTGCACGGAGCCCATCGGCTTCGAATGCAACTCGACTGTGGTTATCAGCGGCATCCACATCGCCGATCCGCTCGCGTTTCCTGTCAGGGACGCGTCCGGAACGCTCCTGAACGTATTCCTTGTTTCGGATGCTGGCGACGGTACCATCGAGGAGACGTTCGTCCCGGGCGCCTCTTTCAATGGGGGATTTGTCCGGTTCGGCGAAATGGAAGGCTCCGCGATTTACGTCGCCATTGATCTGCCCAGCGCAATTGCAATCTGGCGTACAACCGGATCGCCAGTTGCCTGCGCGCTCTATACCAGTAACGTCGGCGAAGTCACTGCCGGACTTCGTGCCCGCTACCCCGACATGGACATCATTGTCTGCGCCGGAACCAGCGAGGGCCCCAGTCGCCAGGCCTGTGCTTCGGCGGCGGCCTGGAACAACGCGAAACTCGCCGTGGCCCAATCGGGTGGCACGTTCGCTGCCTGCTTCAATGCGTCCGGCGCCGAGGGAGTCAGCCACAGTCTCAAGGCAGCGGAGAGTCGGCAGATCTCGATTCCCGAAGACGGTGATCCCATGATCCTGCCGGCTGCCACGCGCTGGCCCAGCAACGTGAATGCAAACATCATGGCCCAACATGCCGTGATGATGATCATGCGCCATCTGGTCGTTGACGTTCACGTCGCCATCACTATCGTGCTGTGGGCACTGACGACCTATTTCGTCAACGATATCCGTGTCGCCCCTCTTCTCGCGTTCCTTTCGCCCGTCAGGCGCTGCGGGAAGACGACCGCGCTCGGGCTTCTCAAGAGCCTTGTTTTTCGTCCCTATGCAGCATCCAACCTGACGCCGGCCACGTTGTACCGGATGCTCACGGATCGTATGCTGACACTGCTGGTTGACGAGGTCGATACGCATTTCGGGTCGAAGGAACTGACCGGCATCATCAACTCCGGGCACACGCGTGACGCTGCATCTGTCCTGCGCGTGGACAAGGGCCGCACCGTATCTTTCAATACCTTCTTCATGAAGGCGGTTTTTGGTATTGGTCACCTCCCCGACACGCTGGCGGATCGGTCGATTGTGATCCGCCTCGAACGAAAGACCGACGACACGATCGCGGAAATTCACGCTCACGCGGAGAATGACATGTTTGCATGCGTTCGTGCCTGCTTTGCGCGACTCGCTTATCAACATGCATCCGCCGTGCGAAACGCACCCCGTAAACCGTTCAGGCTTGGCAACGACCGCGCTGCCGACAACTGGGAGCCGTTGTTCGCTGTTGCCCGCCTGCTCGGCGAAAACTGGGTGACCTATGCGCGGCAGGCAGCTGAGCAACTCTCGACGAACGCCGGCCACCAGCCTGTCGCTGGACTTGAAGAGCTTCTCGCGGACTTCAAGCTGATATTTGACACGCACGGACCGAAAATCACGACGGCAAATGTTCTCAAAGCGCTCTCGTCCGACCCGGAGCGGCCCTGGGCAGAGTATTCGCACGGCAAGCCGATTACGGCGAGTGACCTCGCACATATGCTCGCGCCTCTGGGCATCAGAAGCAAAAGCATCCGTGAGAGCTCGACGCACGGCCAGAAGATGTCGGTACCGTCCCTCAAGGGATACGAGCGCGCGCAGTTTGAAGATGCCTTCAGGCGCTATCTCCCTCGCAAGCCGGAGCGGTCTGATGACGACTGACGAACGGCCGTGAGCCGCTACGCCGCTACGTTGCCCGAGGTTCGATCAGTTAAGACTACCTCTGTAGCGGCGTGGCGGCCGTCAGGCCGCTCCACTGGCATGCTGCCGACAGATCAATCGGCACGCCCGGCCGACCGGCCGAGCCGACGGCTGCCGAGCCGTAATACCGTAACTATGCAAACAGTTTGTATGTCTGCATGCCAATGTAGAACAGTTATACGGTCGACATGGTAGCTGTTTAGAGCAGCGGGATGATCACCGTATGGAGTAGCCATAGGTTTGTGACTGTTAATTAAAGATAGCCACACGATTCCACCATTAAATTTGTAGTCCTACCTTATTGATTGAGGAATATCCATGAATTTTCGTCACCTCGAAGAATGCATCATGCTCGATACTGTCGGATTCACCATTGGCGGCATCGATGCCAGGCTGCCCAAGAACATGTCCATAAACGAGGAGCCTGGCTGGTCAACCGGCCACATGAACTCGCCTTCCGGGAAGCAGTCGTTCGACGTCAGGTATGTCGAGAAGCACAATCGCCTCCGCATTGAAGGTAGCGCTGCAGCGTATTTCCAGGGCCACAATATCGTTGCCTCGAACGATCTCGTGATGACGGTGATTTCCATGCTGAAAGCCGTGAAGGACACCCACGAGATTCCCATTCCGCTGTGGGACGCTTACGCGCTCGCACTTGGACGCGATATCGTCGTCACGAGGATCGATACGCCGGCCATGCTTCGCGTACCAGCCGGCCTGACCTCGGGTGCGGTTGTGAATGGTCTCGCGCTCGCCGGTCTGCGCTGCGGAATCAATACGGCGCTGTATCACCACGAATCCTTCTACTTCGACCAGAACTCGCAGTCGGTATCACTGAAAGGGTATCTGAAAGATGTACAAATGGATCAGCAGCGAAAGAAGGCGAAGCTGCCCGATACCGAAAACGCCGATCTGCTGCTCGAACTGGCGCGTTCAACTGTGCGCATCGAACCGGTCTATCGCCAGAAGTATTTCAACGCTCAATCGCGGTTCGATGGGAGTCCCCCGGCACCGGCTGACTTTGGCCCCTCGGAGCTTGCGCGCATGTTCGCGGGCGTGCTCGAAAAGTACAATCTTCGGGGCAGTTTGCGCGCACATGTGAACGACGAGGAATTGCAGGCGGCTGGGATTCCCCGCCAGCATCGAGCCGCCGTCATGCTCTGGCAGCACGGACATGACATGCTCCAACACTTCGACGGTGATCAGCGCGCGCTGGCTCGCGTACGAATGCTGCTAAAGAAAAATCATTCGATCGACATCGGCGGCGTACCGCCAAGGGAACTCGAGATGCCCGTGCGCGTGGGTGAGATTCTTTGCGCGGAGAACTTCGTGCCGGTGCCGGACGCGATTCGCCGCGATCCCGCGCTGTTCCACACGTTCGACGTGAAAACTGAATGGCGGGGCATTTGTGACCGGTTGGGAATAACTGGCGGTATCGGGCATGTGTTCATTGATCCGTACGAGGCCCATGCGGACGACCTACCGGATACCCCGCAGATGCCGGACTTCGGGATCGGCTGAATCTTTGTAGCGGCGTAGCGGCCCAACGCGGTCTGCTACGCGTCCCTTGCCGCATCTCTTGTAGCGGCTGTAGCGGCATCTCTACGTATCCGGTGCCGCTCCTTGAAATGACGATCATAGGACTGATATGACTTCGCGTGTCAATGGGGATCGGTTTTTAGCCTCTCGAGTCCATGTTACGTGAATTTCCTGAGGGCGACGTAGCAGTAAATCTCGACGGTGGATCACACTGATATTCGCGGGTTGGCTACCGCATTACAGAGGTCCGCCCAACGAGCCTGCCGCTATCTAATGTCGCAAATCGGATGTTGTCCGTTGCGTAGTCCCATCGCGGATTACTCGCGTACCCGGGCTACGCCGCCTTCAGGAAACTCTTCAGTGGCTAGGGGAAGGTCAGGTGTTGCACTGCGCATGCACCTCGCGCGGTACAGCGAGCGACATCGCCAGCCGGCTGATATCCCAGATGAAACCGGCCAGTTCGCGGGCCACGGCAACCACCGTGACGTTCGCGTTCTTGCCACGCGCAGCCAGCTTGCGATAGCGCCGGCATAGTCGCACCTGCGCGTCCCAGGCACGATCGATGATGGGCTTGGGGATGCCTTCATGTCGACGCTGGATCTCGGGGCTCACGCGTGCCGGATGCCGGTAGCTCCAGGCGGACTCGACCAACAACTTTCTTGCATAGCTGTTACCCGTCTTGGTGATGCTGCCCAGGCGCCGTTTGTTGCCGGAGGAATGTTCTGACGGGGTAACGCCAAGCCAGGCCATCAGTTGGCGCGGGTGCGCGAAGCGTGAGAGATCGCCCAGCTCGGCAAGCATGCCCACGGCGGTCGTGAACTGCACACCGCGCATGGCCTGTAAGCCCAGTACGGCCGGATAGAAGCGCCAGTCGAGGACCGCCTCACGCAGGGCGGCTTCGAGGCGCCCACATTGCGCGAGATGGTCCTCGATCGTGCGCCGAAGTTCGTCAAACGCCAGTTGCTGCCAAAGATTGCCGAACGAGAACGCGCTCAACCAGCGTCGGTGTGCGGGACCCCAGTCCGGCCGCCCCGTATAGCGCACGCCATGCGAGAGCAGAAAAGCCTTCAGCCATTGACGCGCACGCTTCATATCGTCTTTGGCGCTTACCCATGCACGTGCCAGATCGCGGAACGCTTCATCCTCCACGGTGGGCACATATACTGCCGACAGGTCGCCGGTACGGACCAGCCGGACCAGCTTCACGGCGTCGCGTCGGTCGGTCTTGACGCGCTCGCCTGGCTTTCTGGGAATCAGTGGCGGTGCGCACACCATGCACTCGAAGCCCTTCTGCACAAGCTGACGGTAGAGACTATAGCCGCACGGGCCAGCCTCATAGACGACGCGTATTTGGCGCGCTTTGGACTGCAGGCGTTTGCACAGGCGATCGATGTCGGCCTGCGTCGTACCGATCTTGCCGAACAGTTCGACCTCGCCCGAGCCGGCCGCGTAGGCGACCGTGATCGAGTCCTTGTGGACGTCCAGGCCGACGTACAAAGCGCTATCGTGTTCCATGCTGGCCTCCGCGCGGGAAATCGCCGGGTGTGGCACCGCCCACACCGTGCGGCTCTGGCAGCAATGCTAACCCGCGTTTGATTCCTCACGGTGGGCCAGCCCTACCTCACGCGAAGTCATACTGCCTAGATCGGCTCGCACGGATCCGTAGCGGCGTGGCGTCGCAGCGGCAGCGCGCCCCACACAGCACGCGATCAATCGGCTGCCCACCATCGCGATATAGGGCTCGCGTGGCGTCCACGACTACTGCGTAGCGCTGTAGCGGCTCCCAGCCGTCCGTCCCAAGCGACTTGTCACCTACGTGTGAGATACTCCCGTGTTTTCACAAACGGAGACCACATATGGCTATCGTAAAACTGGGCGTACCGGAAATAGAAGTCACCAAGGTTGATCATGGCATCACCGTCTGGAACACAAAGAAAGCGAAAATCGGTACGTTGATATTTAGGGAAGGTCTGCATAAATCATGCAGGAATTGAGTTGCCAAATATGCCGTCGACTGCGACGATTTGGGCATGAGACAAGCTAATCTGGGATTGGATTTGACGACCAAACGAACGCGCAAGCGGGAGT
>NZ_CAAJGM010000205.1 GCF_900996235.1 Paraburkholderia sp. BCC1885 | reverse complement strand
GCAGAGCGGTCGGTAGAGATGGTGACGGGTCTGCTGGCGATCCTGAAGGCGGGCGGTGCGTATGTGCCGCTGGACCCGGGCTACCCGGCGGAGCGGCTGGCCTACATGATGGAGGACAGCGGGATTGGGCTGCTGCTCACGCAGTCGCATCTGATGGAGAAGCTGCCGGTGCCGTTGGGTGTGGAGACGGTGGAGCTGGATACGC
>NZ_CAAJGM010000204.1 GCF_900996235.1 Paraburkholderia sp. BCC1885 | reverse complement strand
GCTCAGGCGGCGCAACGCGAACAGGCCGTGCAGGCGCTGCAGCGCCTGCAGACCACGCAAGCGGCGGCAGCCGCTGCCCAGTCGGCCGCTCAATCGGCCGCCCAGTTGGCCGCACAGACCGCCGCAGCGAATCAGGCGGCTCAGGCGGCGCAAGCCGCCCAGCCGGTCCCCGCCGGTCAGGAAGACGGCGAGCTGATCCATGCCGCCGCGCTCGACTATCTCAAGCAACAGGTCAACGGCTTG
>NZ_CAAJGM010000203.1 GCF_900996235.1 Paraburkholderia sp. BCC1885 | reverse complement strand
GCGCGCGGCGAGTTGCGCGGCTTCGCGGGCCCAGTCGGGCGCGTCGGCCTGGCTGTACGGCGAACGGCCGCCCATCTGGATCTCGGCCGGCGCGCCCAGGCCCTTCGCCATCGCGGCGGCCGGCGCGACCGGCGCCGGTGCGATGCCGGCGGCCTTCAGCACGTCGGCGCGGATGTCGTCGCCGGAGCGCGGCATCTGCGGAACGCCCGAGGCCGGGGCTGCACCGGCTTGCGACTGTGCCTGC
>NZ_CAAJGM010000202.1 GCF_900996235.1 Paraburkholderia sp. BCC1885 | reverse complement strand
GACGCGCCGTTTTCGTCGACGGCTTCCACCAGATCGCCCGCATCGTCGTAGACATAGGTGCCCAGTGTGCGCGTTGCCTCACCCGCGTCATCCAGCAGCGCCACACGCGTGATGCGCCCGTGTTCTCCGCCTCGTTGCCACAGTCCGTCAGCAACTCCGTGAGCCGGGCTTTCGCCTGCTCCACAAACGGCTGCAATTCGCCCATCAACGTCGCCGTGAAATGTGCCGCGATCACCGCAACAATGGC
>NZ_CAAJGM010000201.1 GCF_900996235.1 Paraburkholderia sp. BCC1885 | reverse complement strand
GATGCGCGAGCCGTCCGGCCGCGTCGCGGGCAGTGAGCTGCTCCAGCCCGTTACCCAGTTGCCGTCCGGTTTCCCGGTGGACATCGTCGCGCTCGAAATCCGCCACGCTCACACCGTCGAGCATCGGCGTCACGCCCGAACAGTTCACGGGTTTTGTCGGGCCGCACGAGCGCAGACAGCTGCCCCGCCTCGTATTCATATCGCGTGGTCTCGCCTGCCGCGTTCTGCGTGGCCACCAGCCGCCCGCG
>NZ_CAAJGM010000200.1 GCF_900996235.1 Paraburkholderia sp. BCC1885 | reverse complement strand
ATCCTGTCTGAAGATGGGGGGACCATCCTCCAAGGCTAAATACTCGTGATCGACCGATAGTGAACCAGTACCGTGAGGGAAAGGCGAAAAGAACCCCGGGAGGGGAGTGAAACAGATCCTGAAACTGCATGCATACAAACAGTCGGAGCCTTCGCAAGGGGGTGACGGCGTACCTTTTGTATAATGGGTCAGCGACTTACATTCAGTGGCAAGCTTAACCGATTAGGGCAGGCGTAGCGAAAGCGAGTCCG
>NZ_CAAJGM010000199.1 GCF_900996235.1 Paraburkholderia sp. BCC1885 | reverse complement strand
ACTCCCGCTTGCGCGTTCGTTTGGTCGTCAAATCCAATCCCAGATTAGCTTGTCTCATGCCCAAATCGTCGCAGTCGACGGCATATTTGGCAACTCAATTCCTGCATGATTTATGCAGACCTTCCCTAAAGCGGAAAACCAGAACATGCTTGGTCAACTGCTCAGGCTGCAACCAGAAATTGCGCTTTTTGCGAGCCTCGCTTTAGGTTATTTCATCGGCTCGTTCAAGGTTGGGCCGATCCAGCTGGGCGGTGTCTGCGGCACTTTGATCGTGGCGCTGTTACTGGGACAAAGCGGTGCGCGGCTCGCGCCCGATCTGAAGAACATCGCGTTTGCGCTGTTCATTTTTGCGCTCGGTTTCACCGGCGGCCCGCAGTTCTTCGCCAATATCGGCCGGGGCTGGCGCTATGGCTTGCTGTCGATCGTTGAAATCGTTTCCGTGCTGATCCTGGTGATGAGCGCGGTGCTCGTCTTGCGTCTGGACGCCGGCACGGCGGCGGGCCTGCTGGCTGGCGCGGCAACCGAATCGGCGGTGATCGGCACGGCTTCGGAGGCGATTGCCCGGCTGGGTCTCGGCGA
Source organism: Paraburkholderia sp. BCC1885 (assembly GCF_900996235.1). Taxonomy (GTDB): domain Bacteria; phylum Pseudomonadota; class Gammaproteobacteria; order Burkholderiales; family Burkholderiaceae; genus Paraburkholderia. The sequence goes on along the minus strand of NZ_CAAJGM010000199.1, from coordinate 91,835 downwards.
CGCCGAAACGGCGCGTCTACAGGCCAATATCGTCACCGCGTACAGCGTCAGCTATCTGTTCGGCCTGGTCACCATTGTGATGTTTACCAGCCAGTTCGCGCCGTTGCTGCTGCGCGTCAAGCTGCGCGAGGAAGCCGAGCGCGTCTGGCACGCGCTGGGCGGCGACGGCGCGCTCGACGAGGGGCAGCGCATGGGCGCGCCAGCGCTGGTGAGCCGGGTATTTTGCATTGGCCCGGCGGCGGGGCAGGCGGTCGCCGCGCTCGAACTGCGCTATGGCGGCAATCTGACGATCGAGCAGGTGGACCGTGACGGCGCGAGCCTGCCGCTTGAACCGGGCCTGCTGCTCGCTGCCGGCGATATCGCCCTGGTCGCGGGGCGGCGCGAGGCGCTGGTCGCGGCCACGCCGGTGCTCGGCACGGAGCTGGCCGACAGCCGCTTCGCCGCGCTGGTCGCCGAGCGAGTCGACGTGGTTCTGACGCGCCGCGAGGCGCACGGCGCGACCGTCGCGCAGATGCGCGAGCGCGCCGGGCCGGAACAGGGACGCGGGGTCTATATCGCCGCCGTCACGCGGCTCGAGACGACCGTGCCGGCCTTACCCAACACGGAGCTAAACCGCGGCGACGTGCTGACGCTGGTCGGCGCCAAGGCGGACGTGGCGCGTAGCGCGCGACGGCTCGGCTATGTGCTGCCCGCCACCCAGAAGACCGATTTCGTCTACCTCGGGCTCGGCGTGCTGCTCGGCATGGCCATCGGCCATCTGGGCGGGCGTATCGGCGGCGTGTCGGTTGCGCTCGGCACCGGCGGCGGCTGTCTGCTCTCGGGGCTGCTGTTCGGCTGGATCCGCTCGCGCCATCCGCTGATCGGCTCGCTGCCTTCGGCGGCCGCGCAGATCCTGAAAGACTTCGGCCTTGCCACCTTCATTGCGGCGGTCGGCCTCTCGGCGGGGCCCGACGCGATCAAACTGGTACGCGAATACGGCGTGGCGCTGCCCATCGCCGGCATTCTGATGGTGCTGATTCCGGGGCTGTTGTCGTTGTGGATCGGCCGCATGTTTCTCAAGCTCGAAGCACCCATGCTACTTGGCGCGATCGCCGGCCAGCAATGCAGCACGCCGGCCATCAGCGCGCTCGTCGGCGTGACCGGCAATTCGACGCCGGTCATCGGTTACACGATCACCTATGCGCTTTCCAACATCCTGCTGCCGCTGATGGGACCCGTGGTGGTCGGGCTGGCGGGGAGATTCGGCTAGGTCTCGATACCCAATCACGACTCATCATTAACGCATACACGCGCACCGGACGCCGCGACGCACGGCGGCGACCACACCGGCCACTACGGTCATCACTGATAGCGAGGGCATGATGGACTGGCTACACAACGTCTTTCACAAGTCACCTGAGATCGCGTTATTTCTCTCCCTGGCGGTCGGCTACTACGTCGGCCAGATCAATTTCGGAAAATTCCAGCTCGGCGGGGTGGGCGGCTCGCTGCTTGCCGCGGTGGTGATCAGCCAGGCCGGTGTGACCATCGACAACGGCGTGAAGTCGGTGATGTTTGCGGTCTTCATTTACGCGGTCGGTTACGACTCGGGACCGGGCTTCTTCAACTCGCTGAACCGCAAGACGTTGCGCGAAATCGCCATGGCGATTTTTCTCGCCGTGTCGGCGCTGGTTACGGTGGTGGTGTGCGCGAAGCTGTTCCACCTCAACAAGGGCCTCGCGGCGGGCCTGGCCGGCGGCGCGCTGACGCAGTCGGCGATCATCGGCACGGCGGGTGACGCGATTGCGCGTCTTGGGCTGCCGCCCGATCAGATCAAGTCGCTGCAGTCGGACGTCGCGATTGCCTACGCCGTGACTTACGTGTTCGGCTCGCTCGGGGCGATCATCGTCTGCGTGAACATCCTGCCCAAGTTCATGGGACAGGGCTTGCGCGAAGCGTCGATCGAGGCCGAGAAAGAGTTGGCCGGCAATGCACCGGCGCAGTCGGTCGGGCAGTTGTCGGCGTTACCGGAGATGGTGGGCCGCGCGTACCGGGTCGGAGCCGGCGCGGGGAAAAAAGTTTCGGAGATCGAACTAAGCCAGAACGATCTGTTCGCCATCGAGCGAATCCGTCGCGCCGGCAAGGCGCTCGAACCGGCGCCGGATCTCGTCCTCGAACCGGACGACGTGGTGCTGGTGGTGGGCCGCCGCGAAGGTGTGGTCGGGCTGTGGAACGTGATTGGCGAAGAGCTGGCGGAAACGGATGGCGTCAGCATCGTCATGCAGACCCGCCAGGGCGTGTTCACGCGTAAGGGCATGAATCACACGACCATCGCGGAAGTCCGCCAGAACGTCGACCGCGACATGCGCCACGGCGTGTATATCGAAGGCGCGACGCGCGCCGGCCAGCCGCTGCCCATTCTGCCTGAGACGAAGCTGGAACACGGTGACGTGATCACTTTCTACGGTTCGCCAAAAGATACCAAACGCGCCGTCGATGCGGCCGGCTACGAGCTGCCGTACAGCAACAAGACCGACTTCATCTACATGGGCGTGGGTCTCGTGCTGGGATTGCTGATCGGTCTGATCGTGCTCAACGTGGGCGGGATTCCGCTCACGCTCGGTTCGGGTGGCGGCTGTCTGCTCGCCGGCCTGCTGTTCGGCTGGATGCGCGGCAAGCATCCGATGTACGGCGTGTTGCCCTCGGCCGCCTCGCAGCTGCTAAAAGACTTCGGGCTGGCCGCATTCGTCGCGGTGGTGGGTCTGAATTCGGGCCTGCAGGCGGTGGTGACGGTCAAGCAAAGCGGCATGACGATCTTCCTGCTCGGCGTGTTCGTCACCTTGTTCCCGCTTCTGCTGACGATGCTGTTCGGTCGTTATGTGCTCGGCTATAAAAACGCTGCGATTCTGGCCGGCGCGCTGTCCGGCTCGCGCAGTGCGAATCCGGCGTTCGGCGGCGTGCTCGACAAGGCGGAAAGCGCGGTGCCCACCGTGCCGTTCGCCATCACCTATGCAATTGCAAACGTCGCGCTGACGCTGCTGGGGCCGCTCGTCGTGGGTCTCGTTTAAGGCGAAATGGCGCGACGCGCCAGGACGCCTCGCTGACCACCCTCATTCCTTCACGCCGGCGCCGCCGCAGGAGCGCGCCCGCCGCCGGTGTCTCAACCTTGCAATGGAGAATGCATCATGGCAAAAGGCAAAAGCGAAACCGAACAGGACAAGCTGGCAGCACTCAGCCCGTTCGAACTGAAGGATGAACTGATCAAAGCCGCCGGCGGCGGCGCGGTCGAGCGGCCCGCTAATGTTTCGATGCTCAACGCCGGCCGCGGCAACCCGAACTTTCTGGCGACCATTCCGCGTCACGGCTTCTGGCAACTGGGCCTGTTCGCCATGCGCGAATCGGAGCGCTCGTTCGCCTATATGCCCGAAGGCGTGGGCGGCTTCCCGCGCCGCGAAGGTCTCACGGAACGTTTCGATCTGTTCCTGCGTGAAAACAAAGGAGTGCCAGGAATCGATTTCCTGCGCGGCGCGATCTCCTATGTGCGCGATCAACTGGGCCTTTCCGCAGGCGACTTTCTGTACGAGATGTGCGAGGGCATTCTTGCCTCGAACTATCCGGTGCCGGATCGCATGCTGAAACTCTCCGAGGTGATTGTCGGCCAGTACCTGCGGCGCGAGATGATCGGCAAGCATCCGTTTGTCGGCGAATTCGACATCTTCGCGGTGGAAGGCGGCACCGCGGCGATGACGTACATCTTCAACACGATGCGCGAAAACCACCTCATCGAGGCTGGCGACACGATCGCGCTCGGCATGCCGATCTTTACGCCGTACATCGAGATTCCGCGTCTGAACGACTATCAGCTGAACGTCGTGAATCTGAATGCGACGGTGGAAAGCGGCTGGCAGTATTCGAAGAAGGAACTCGACAAGCTGCGCGATCCGAAAGTGAAGGCATTTTTCCTGGTCAATCCGAGCAATCCGCCTTCGGTGAAGATCAGCGACGAGAGCCTCGAATACATCGCCGACATCGTCAAGGAACGCCCGGACCTGATCCTGCTGACCGACGACGTCTACGGCACCTTTGCCGACGAGTTCGTCTCGCTGTTCGCGCTCGCGCCGAAGAATACGATTCTCGTCTACTCCTATTCGAAGTATTTCGGCGCGACTGGCTGGCGTCTGGGCACCATCGCCACCCATCGCGACAACGTGCTCGACAAACTGCTCGCCGATTTGCCGAAGGACGTAAAAAAGGAACTGCACACGCGCTACGAGTCGATCACCACGGAGCCCGACAAGCTGAAGTTCATCGACCGTCTGGTGGCGGATAGCCGCACGGTCGCGCTGAATCACACCGCGGGTTTGTCGACGCCGCAGCAGGTGCAGATGGTGCTGTTCTCGCTGTTCTCGTTGATGGACACGCCGGACGCCTACAAGAACGCCCTCAAGCGGCTGATTCGCAAGCGCAAGCAGGCGCTGTACGAGGAAGTGGGCATTTCCTTCGCGGACGACGACCCCAATCAGGTGGACTACTACACAATTCTGGACATCGAGTTTCTCGGCGAGCGGATGTACGGCCGCAAGTTCGTGGACTGGCTGCTCAAGAATACGGAGCCGAGCGAACTGCTGTTCCGTCTCGCGCGTGAGGCGCGCGTGGTGCTGCTGCCGGGCAAGGGCTTCGGCACCCAGCATCCGTCGGGGCGGGTGTCGCTCGCCAACCTTAACGAGTCGGACTACCGGCAGATCGGCCGCGCGATGCGCAGGCTGATCGAGGAGTACGTCGAACGCTACAACAAGGATACGGGCGGCAAGCTCGACAAACACGCGGTGAAGTGACGGCGCGGGTTCGGCGTCGGGCGGCCTTCAGGCCGCGCGGCCGCTGCACGCGGTCAACGCGGTTAACACGGTCAACGCGCTGTCAAAAAACTTGCACAATCGGCCGGATCGGTGAATGATCGTCGGTCAAGGTAGAGGCGGCCTCGCCAGCGTCACGGTTGGCGAGGCCGCTTGTATCTCTGGCGCCGTGAAATACCCTGACTTCCTCCGTACCGATCATGCAGACCACAATCTCTACTCCCATCCCCCGCCCGGACGTCGAATCGCTCGACGCCATCCTTCCCGAAGAGCCGCTGCTGATGATGGGCGCCGGCCCCGTGCCGATTCCCGCCGCCGTCGCCAAGGCCAACACGGTGGTGATCAATCACCTCGGCACTACGATGGTGAAGGTGATCGGCCAGGTGAAGACCATGGCGCGCTATGTGTTCCAGACCCGCTCGAAGTGGGTGCTGGGGGTGGCGGGCCCGGGCTCGGCGGCGATGGAAATGGCCATCTCCAATCTGGCCTGGACGGGTACCCGCGTGCTCAGCATCAAGAACGGCTTTTTCAGCGAACGGATGGCGGAAATGGGCCGGCGCGTCGGCGCCGAAGTGACGACGCTCGACGTGGCGGATCGCGCGGTGGCGAGCCTCGAACAGGTGGCCGAAGCAATTCGCCGCGAGCGGCCGGAGATCGTCACGATCGTGCAGGGCGAGACCTCCAACACGGTGGTGAACCATCATCTGAAGGAGATCGCGGCGCTGGCGAAGGCGGCCGGCGCGCTGGTGATCGTCGATGCCGTCTGCACGCTGAGCACCATGCCGCTCGAAATGGACGCGTGGGGCATCGACGCTGTGATTACCGGCGGGCAGAAAGGGCTGTCGTCGATCCCGGGCGTCTCGCTGATCGCGTTCTCGGATGCGGCGTGGGAGCGGGTGAAAACCCGCACGGCGCCGAATGCGCATTGGTGTCTCGACGCCTCTCTCGCGGAGAATTTCTGGCACAACGCGGGCTATCACTACACGGCGCCGGTGTCGGGCGTGCTGGCCTTGCACGAGGCATTACGCCTCGTGTGCGCCGAGACCCTGGAGAAGCGCTTTGCGCGGCATCTGAAATGCTCGCTGGCGCTGCAGGAAGGCATCACGGCGCTGGGTCTGCAGCTTTATGCGCCGCAGGAGTGCCGGCTGAACTCGGTGGTGGGTATCGAGGTTCCGCAGGGATTGAGCCCCGGAGATATCTGCGGACACATCTCGCGGCATCATCAAGTGGAGATTTCGGGCTCGTTCGGTCTGCCGATCGTGCGCATCGGCCAGATGGGCGAGCAATGCCGCGAACACAATCTGTTCCGCACGTTGCATGCGCTGGGGCGCACGGTAGTGGATCTGGGCGTCGCCGTCGATTTGCCGGCCGGCGTCGCGGCGCTGGAGAAGTCTCTTTCCAGCGGCGCGCGCGGCGTGAACGCGCGCTGATTTCGTCAGGGGTCCTGAGAGCCGGACGGGTCAGCGGCGATTGCTGATCCAACCGGCTTGCCGTTGCTGCCCGGCGATTTTGGAGTAGAGCTTCAAACTGCGACTGCAGGTCACGTGCCCAAGCCGCCTTTCCTTACTATTATTACAACTGAAGGATGATCTGAATCAAAGGCTAACTAGGCAACAGTGATCTCTCATGTGAGGTGTCACGCCCCACCTGTAAAGGGGGTATGAAATGAGCAACGCCATCTACGACGAACGTCTCGAGTTACTGCGGACGATTTCCATTGATGTTCTCGGCATCGACCGGATCGAGCAAACCGGCAAGCTGACTAAAGACCTGCACATCATTCACATCGAGGATCTCGTGCACGCGCTGGAGGCCGCCTACGATGCGGGCCTTATCGTGGGCTATCGCACGGCGCGCGGCGGCAACGCGGATACGCGGTCAGCCGACGAGGTTTTTTTCCCTTAAACGTCGGCAAACCGCGCGAGGGGCGCGTGCTTGTGCAGTCGCGCTCCTGATTCACTCGGCGGCTAATCTCTGGGGCCGCCGTCCGTCAGGTCGCCGCAGGCGCGTTCGGCACCCGGGCGTTACGCAGATACATCATGGTCGAGAGCGCCACCGCGGCCGCTGCGGCCACCGCCGCGAACAGAAACACCGAGCCATAGCCGAATGCACCCGCGATATAGCCAGCGAGCGGGCCGGTAATCCCCAGCGACAAATCCAGAAACACCGAGTACGCGGACAACGCCGCGCCACGACTAGCCGGCGGCACCAGCCCGACCGCTTCGACGCCGAGCGCCGGAAACACCAGCGCGAAGCCGAAGCCGGTCAATGCGGCGCCGGCGAGCGCAAAGTGCGGCTCGGGCGCGAGCCACAGCATCAGCAGGCCCACGCATTCGAAGGAAAACGACGCAATCGCCACCCGAAAGCCGCCATATGTCTTGATCGTATTGGCGAACAGCAGACGCGCGCCGATAAACAGCGTGCCGAATACCGTCAGCGAGAGGGCCGCATTTGGCCAGTGCCGCGCGGCGTAGAACAGCGTGATGAACGTGGCGATCGAACCGAAGCCGGCCGAGCCCAGCGCGAGTCCAATGCCGTGCGGCAGCACGCGCATGAACACGCTGCGATACGACATCCGCTCGCCATGCACGATCGGCACCGCTTCGATGTGCCGGGCGAGGTAGTAACCGACGGCAGCCAGCGCGATCGCCACGAGGCCGAGTGCCGGATAGCCGAGCGTATGGGCGATCGCCACGCCGAGCGGCGCACCGATTGCCAGCGCGCCGTAGGTCGCGATGCCATTCCACGAGATCACGCGCGCGTTATGCGACACCCCCACGCGGCCAATGCCCCACAGAATCGCGCCGGTTCCGCACAGACTTTCGCTGAAGCCGAGCAACAAGCGGCTCAGCACCAGCAGCACGAGGCTCAGCGCCGGCCAGCGCGCGCACAGCACGGCGAGCAACAGCATCGCGCCGCTCGCGCCGCAGCCAATCAGCCCAATCGCCACGGTGCGTTTCGGTCCGAGCGTGTCGGCCGAGCGGCCGGCCAGCGCGCGCGAGGCGAGGGTGGCCAGATACTGCACGCTGATGGCCGCCCCGGCGATGATCGCGCTGAAACCGAGATCGTCGTGGACGTAGCCGGGAAGCACCGCCAGCGGAATCCCGATGGTCAGGTAGCAAATAAACGTGAAAAAGACGACCGGAATGATCTGCAAAGTGGTCGCAAATTCGCTGCGCGGCGTAGCTGATTGGGCGGACATAGGGAAAACGAGGCTTGAAAACGGCGGAAAGACGTGATTTTCCCATGGAACCGATCCCCATGCAGCCGTCACTTAATATTTTTCGTCCCAAAAATACAGTGCCGGATCGGTATAGAGGGCGATTCGGGGCGCAAATGTCAGCAGCAGGGTGTCCGAATCGCTTAAGAGCATGGCCGAAATGAGGTATTTCAAAAGAAAATGTTGTGATTTGACCCTTCTGACATAAGCGCACCTCGCCTGAAACCTATCTCGTTATCGTCCTGACGATATGTCCCGCATGTGCCGGTCGCTATGGGTTGCGGATATTGACGGTGATAGCGTTCGAATCGTCACTGCAGCACGGTCCCCACGGACCAGAACAAACCGAGATCACGAGACATGAGCCAGCCGATTCGCTTCTACCACCGCAACGCGATCCGCGAGATTACGAACGCGCCCGTCACCCGTACCGTGCTGCAGTATCTGCGTGAAGACGCGCATTGCACCGGCACCAAGGAAGGGTGCGCCGAGGGCGACTGCGGCGCGTGCACGGTCGTGGTCGGCGAGCGCGACGAAGCGGGCGGCGTCAACTTCAAGGCGGTCAACGCGTGCATCCAGTTTCTGCCGACGCTGGACGGCAAGGCTCTCTTCACGGTCGAGGACCTGCGCCAGCCGGATGGGTCGCTTCATCCGGTGCAGGAGGCGATGGTCGAATGCCATGGCTCGCAGTGCGGCTTTTGCACGCCCGGCTTCGTGATGTCGATGTGGTCGCTGTACGAAAAGCATGGCCACGAACAGAGCTGTGCGAACAAAACGGTGCCCTCACGCGACGAGATCAGCAATGCGTTGACCGGCAATCTGTGCCGCTGTACCGGCTACCGGCCGATCGTCGACGCGGCCGTGCGCATGTTCGAAGCGCCGGCTCCGCAGGCGCCGGTCGACCTCGCCGCGTTGTCGGCGAAGCTCGCCGTGCTCAAGCGCGGCGAGACCTTCCACTACGAATTCGCCGGCCAGCAGTTCGACGCGCCGCGCAGTGTCGCCGCGCTCGCGCAGATCAAGGCGGCGCAACCGGCGACGCGCATCCTCGCGGGCAGCACCGATATCGGCCTGTGGGTCACCAAACAGATGCGCGAACTGGGCAACATCGTCTATCTGGGCCAGATCGAGGCGCTGCGCCGGATCGCGGTCACGGATGGCTGGATCGAGATCGGCGCGGGCGTCAGCGTCGAGACGGCGTATGAAGAGCTGGCGAAGCACTATCCCGAACTCACCGAAATGTGGAAACGCTTCGCCTCGCTGCCGATCCGCAACGCCGGCACGATTGGCGGCAACGTTGCGAACGGCTCGCCGATCGGCGATTCGATGCCCGGCCTGATCGCGCTTGGCGCCCACGTGGTGGTGCGCGGCGGCGAGATCGAGCGCGAGATGCCGCTCGAAGACCTGTACCTCGCATACCAGAAGAAGGACATGGCCGAGCATGAGTTCGTGGTCGGCCTGAAGGTGCCGACCCGCACCGGCGTGCGCCAGAACCTGCAGTTTCGCACCTACAAACTCTCCAAGCGCTTCGATTCGGACATCTCGGCCGTGTGCGCGGCCTTCTCGTTTATCGCGGACGGCGACACGATCCGCGAGCCGCGCATTGCCTTTGGCGGCATGGCCGCCACCTCGAAGCGCGCCACGCACGCCGAAGCCGTGTTGCGCGACGCCGAATGGCACGAAGCCACCGCGCAGGCCGCGATGATCGCGCTCGGCAACGACTACGCGCCGCTTTCCGACATGCGCGCCACCAGCGACTACCGCCTCGACGCGGCGAAGAACACGCTGTACCGGTTCTGGCTCGAAACCCGTCCGCATAACCCGCTGCCGAAATCCGCGCTCGACGTGCGCGCGGTCGAGCCAGCCGGCGCGCACGCCTGAACCCGTCCAACGGATACGGAGAACCATTCGAATGAACCAGCAAGCAGAACCGTTCCTGAAAGACATCCAGGATCTCGACGACTTCACCCAGGTGCATATCTCGCGCCCGCATGAGTCCGCGCATCTGCACGTAAGCGGCCGCGCCACCTACACCGACGACATCCCGGTGCTCGCCGGCACGCTGCACGCCGCGCTCGGCATGTCGTCGAAGGCGCACGCGAAGATCGTCTCGATGTCGCTCGACAAGGTGCGCGCGACGCCCGGCGTGGTCGCCGTGTTCACGGCGCAGGACATTCCCGGCGTCAACGACGTGGGTCCGATCATCCATGGCGACGACCCGATTCTCGCCGACGGCGTGGTGCAGTACGTCGGCCAGCCGATGTTCATCGTCGTGGCGATTTCGCATGACGTGGCGCGGCTCGCCGCGCGCCGCGCCGAAGTCGTCTACGAAGAACTGCCGGCCGTTCTCACGGCGCAACAGGCGCGCGCCGCCAATCAGCACGTGCTGCCGCCCATGAAGCTGGCGCGCGGCGATGCCGGCGCGAAGATCGCGCGCGCCGCCCATCACGACGCCGGCGAAATGCTGCTGGGCGGCCAGGAGCAGTTCTATCTGGAAGGCCAGATTTCGTATGCCGTGCCGAAGGACGACGACGGCATGCACGTCTACTGTTCCACCCAGCACCCGACCGAAATGCAGCACCTCGTGGCGCATGCGCTGCACGTGCCGTCGCATAACGTGCTGGTCGAATGCCGCCGGATGGGCGGCGGCTTCGGCGGCAAGGAATCGCAATCGGGCCTGTTCGCCTGCTGCGCCGCGATTGCCGCGTGGAAGCTGCTGTGCCCGGTGAAGCTGCGTCCGGACCGCGACGACGACATGATGGTCACCGGCAAGCGGCACGACTTCCACTACACGTTTGAAGTCGGCTACGACGACAAAGGTGTGATCGACGGCGTGACGGTGGACATGACCTCGCGCTGCGGCTTTTCCGCCGATCTGTCCGGCCCGGTGATGACGCGCGCGCTGTGCCATTTCGATAACGCGTACTGGTTGTCCGACGTGACGATCGACGGTTTCTGCGGCAAGACCAACACGCAGTCGAACACCGCGTTTCGCGGTTTCGGCGGCCCGCAGGGCGCGTTTGCGATCGAATACATCATGGACAACGTCGCGCGCTCGCTCGGCGAGGATTCGCTCGACGTGCGGCGCCGCAATCTGTACGGCAAGACCGAGCGCAACGAGACGCCGTATGGCCAGGTGGTCGAAGACAACGTGATCCACGAGCTGATCGACGAACTCGAAGCGACCAGCCATTACCGCGCGCGCCGGGCCGAGATCCGCGAATTCAACGCGAACAACGAAGTGCTGAAGAAGGGGCTGGCGCTCACGCCGGTGAAGTTCGGCATTGCCTTTAACGTGACGCACTTCAACCAGGCCGGCGCGCTGGTGCACATCTATACCGACGGCTCGGTGCTGGTGAATCACGGCGGCACCGAGATGGGCCAGGGGCTCAACACGAAGGTGGCGCAGGTCGTCGCGCATGAACTCGGCATCAGTTTTAACCGCGTGCGCGTCACGGCGACGGACACCAGCAAGGTGGCGAATACCTCGGCCACCGCCGCTTCGACCGGCTCCGATCTGAACGGCAAGGCCGCGCAGGACGCCGCGCGCCAGTTGCGCGAGCGCCTCGCGGCGTTTGCCGCGGTCCGCTACGGCGCGGGTGAAGTCAGCGCGGCGAGCGTGCGCTTCGGCCACGACCGCGTGGCGGTGGGCGACGCCGTGGTGCCGTTCGAAGAGATCATCGCCAAGGCGTATCTGGCCCGCGTGCAGTTGTGGTCGGACGGTTTCTACGCCACCCCGAAGCTCTACTGGGATCAGTCGAAGCTGCGCGGCCGGCCGTTCTACTACTACTCGTATGGCGCGGCGGTGTCGGAAGTCGTGATCGACACGCTGACCGGCGAAATGCGCGTGCTGCGCGCCGACGCGCTGCATGACGTGGGCGAATCGCTGAATCCGGCACTCGACGTGGGCCAGGTGGAAGGTGCTTTCATCCAGGGCATGGGCTGGCTCACCACCGAGGAACTGTGGTGGAACCCAGGCGGCAAGCTGATGACGCATGCGCCGTCCACCTACAAGATTCCGACCGTCAACGACACGCCGCCGGTTTTCAACGTCAAGCTGTTCAAGAATCGCAATGCCGAGGACAGCATCCACCGTTCGAAGGCGACCGGCGAGCCGCCGCTCCTGCTGCCGTTCTCGGTGTTTTTCGCGGTTCGCGACGCAGTGGCGGCGGTGGGCGACTACCGGGTCAATCCGCCGCTCAATGCGCCCGCCACGAGCGAAGCGATTCTCAAGGCGGTCGCGGCCGTGCGGGCTGCGAGCGCCGCTTCGCGTCCTTAACCGCAGCGCTACCGGAAGCTAGCCATGCAGATGTCCACTTTCGTTCAGGTTGGCCGGCGCAGCAGCCGTGCCGCGGCGCGTCCGGCGCCGCTGCATGTCGTGCTGTTCGGCGCGGGTCACGTCGGGCATGCGCTGATTGCCCTGCTCGGCAGCCTGCCGTGCGTCGTGCAATGGGTTGACGAGCGTGACGAGCTGTTCCCGGACGAAGTCCCCGCCAACGTGCAGGTCGAGGCCACCGACACGCCCGAGGCGATCGCCGACACCGCACCGCCGGGCGCCTACTTCCTCGTGATGACGCATAACCACGCGCTCGATTTCTCGCTCGCCGCGCGCATCATGCGGCGGCGCGATTTCACCTACTTCGGCATGATCGGCTCGAAGACCAAGCGCGTGAAGTTCGAGCGGCGCTTGATGGAGCGTGGCGTGGATCCGCAGCGGCTGGATGAGATGACCTGTCCGATCGGCGTGAGCGGTATTGTCGACAAGGCCCCGCAGTCCATCGCCGTGGCGGTGTGCGCGGAGTTGTTGCAGGTGCGTTCGCGCGGGATGTCGCGGCCCGGTTTGGCTGTGGATGCACGTGAGGCTTACGCGAGCGCCTTCAGCGCCTGAAGTCGCGCCCCGGCGCGAGCGTTGTGCTTACGCGGGCTCCTGCTCTGAAGTCTTTCCCGAGGCAGCTTTGCCTGCCGCCGCGCCTGGCCGCTTCGCGCGCCGGGTCTTCTGCGCCACCAGACGCTCCGACACCTGCGACATCAAGGCCCGCAACCAGCCGACATCGCTCGGCCGATCCGGCTGTGGATGCGACAGCTGATAGCAGCGGATGCGCGGAAACGGGATCGGCACGTCGACCACCGCCAGCGGCAGGATGTTCGCGTAGTGCATGGCGAAGCGGCGCGTCGTCGTGAAGATCAGGTCCGATTGCAGCAGCGTCTGCGGCACGAGGCCGAAGTAGGGCAGCGTGGTGACGATGCGCCGTTCGGCGCGGGCCCGCGCAAAGCCGGTATCGATCGCCCCGCCGCGCGCGCCGCTGTATGGCGTCGGCGCCAGATGCGGCGCGGCGAGGTAGGTCTCGCGCGTCATCGGCGTCTGCGCGAGCGGATGGTCCGCGCGCATCATGCACACCACGGTATCGGCGAACAGATCGCTTTTCTCGAAGCGCGGATCGGGCTTCGGCCAGTTGCCGATCACCAGATCGAGCGTGCCGGATTCGAGTTCGGCGTGGTGGTCGAGCGTGGGCGTCAGCGAATCGACTTCGAGGCGCGCATGCGGCGCCGCTTCGCGGAATTGCGCGATCACGGTGGGCATGAAGAAGTCGTTCAGATAATCGGGTGCGGCGACCCGGAAGGTGCGCCGCGAGCGGCCCGGATCGAAGTCGCCGTGCGGCGTCGCCACGAAATCCACTTCGCGCAGCACCTGTTGCGCCGACGCCAGCAGCGACGCGCCGTATTCCGTCGGCACCATGCCGGATTTGCCGCGCACGAGGATCGGATCGTTGAGGGTCTCGCGCAACCGGCGCAGCGCGGTGCTGATGGCGGGCTGGGTCTGGTTCAGGCGCAGCGCCGTCTGCGTGACGCTGCGCTCGACCAGCAGCGTGCGCAACACGCGCACGAGCCAGATATCGAGGGAAGCGGCGGTGTCGTCCATGGATCAGGTGGGCGGTTCTGACTCGGAGGGTGCGCCGCTCGAGGCTCCGGCGGGGCGGCTCGCGGAGCCGGGCGCGAAGTCTATAACCTTAGGCCCGTTTGCCCTACTGCCGCCATAGCGGGCGCGGTATGGCCGGGATCAGGGCTGTGCGCGCTTCGGCCCGTGTTCGGCCCGCTCTTCAGCCGCTTTTCAACCCGCTCGCCGGCACGCTGCTCAATCCGGACGGCAGTGAGCTGATCCGCTTAACTTCTTTCGACTCCAGCCAGTTCGGTGTGCGCGCGCAGTACAGCACCATCGGCAGCGCGTCTTCGCCCCAGAACAACTGGTCGTTGAGCCAGAAGGTCGGCACGCCGAACACGCCTAGCGCGATGGCGTCAGCGGTATTGCGGCGCAGTTGCGCCTTGACCTCTTCGCGCTGGATCAGCTCGGGGCCGTCCGGCAAGCCGACCCGTTCGCACAGTTCAGCGAAGTTTTCCTCGCTCGACGGATCGCGTCCCTCGCGCCAGATAAAGCGGAAAATCTCCCGCACGCAGTTGATGTCGGCCTTGGCCGCGATGGCGAGCAGTAGCGGTTTGGTCGAATCGAACGGATGGACCGGCGGCATCTTGAACGGAATGCCGAGCTGATCCGCGCGAAACAGCGCGTGGCGGTACATGAACACGCGCTTGGCGGCCACGCCGTATGCCGGGCGCTGGCCCCAGTGCTGGTACAGATCGTTCAGGACAACCGGCGTGACGACGAACGGGAGCCCCGGCCATTTGTCATGTTGCTCGAGCAACAGGTAGGTGAATGGTGAGACGAAGTCGTAAAACCACAACGGTTGCGTGGCGTCGATGCCATCGGTCATAAAGGTCTCTCCCGGATTGCTCGGTACTGGGTGGAGCGATAACGGACGCGGGCGCGGTGCCGGCGCGGGTGGACCGCGCGGATCAGTGGCATGCCGCTGCTACAAGCCGCCGTTATTTGCTGCCGTTACTCGTTGCCGTTATGCGCGTCTGCTAAACCATCCAGTTTGTCGTGATCTTACGCGGTGCCGCAGCGCCGTGCAGGCTCGATTGTGTTCAGCGCCTGCTGAAATTCGCCCGCTTCAGGCCGTTTGCTCGTGCGGCTCCTGCGTCGGCTCCGGCGGCGGCTCGCCGCCTTGCGTCAGCCGGCCACGCACGAAGCCGATATGCTCGCGCAGCACGTAGAATTGGTCGGCATAGGCGAGCGGCATTTTCAGTCCGTTGACGGATTCCTCGATCGCGTCGAGCCGCTCGATCAGTGATTGCCGTTCCTCGACGGAGGTTTCGCTGAGCGCGCTGCGTTCGATGGCGATCAGCGCGCCGTACCAGCGGTAGATCCGCGACTTCACCCGCCACGCGTATAGCGACGGCACCAGCCGCAGGGCCGGCACCAGCAGCACGATCAAGGGCACTACGACCACCAGAAGGCGATCGGCGAGGCTCGCGAGCCAGAACGGCAAAATCCGGTACAGGAAGCTCTTGCCCGACTTGTAGTAGCGCGCGGCGTCGTCGCTGATGGGGAAATCGTGGGCCAGCGGCGCCGGGAATTCACCGGCATGCTGCATCACGTTGGCCCTGCCGTGCACTTCGCGGGCCGCTTCGATCAGCAGATCCGAGAGTGCCGGATGCAGCGTGGTGCGCGCCACCAGCTCTTCGGTGGGCGCGACCATCTGGAACGGCGCCGAGGGCAGGTTTCTCGCCAGATCGAAGGCGCCCATCGGCAATTCGATGCGTGTCAGGTACGGAAAGCGCCGCGCGTAGGCTTCGGCCTGGGTGAAGTTGTAGAACTGCACGTTGGGCGTGCGGTACAGCTTGGCGATCACCGGCGGCTGGGCGGAGTCGCCGGTCAGGAAGGCCGCGTCGACCTGGCCGGATACCAGTGCCTGCGCGGCGTCGTCGCCGGAGAGCGGCAGCAGTTTGGTGGCGCCGCCCGGTTCGATGCCGTTGGCTTTCAGCAGCGCCAGCGCCAGTTCGCGGGTGCCGCTGCCTTCCGCGCCGATCGCGAGGCGCAAGCCTTTGAACTCGGAGAGCCGGGTCACAGTGGGACCGTGATAGAAGATCGCGAGCGGTACATAAGCCACGCTGCCGAGCGACATCAGGTTGTCCGGCACCGGGCCAGGCGCCACGCCGTCCTGCACGAAGCCCACGTCGACGTTGCTGCGCGGATCCGCGAGACGCTGCAGGTTATCCGCGGAGCCCGCGGAAGGCAGCACGTTTAGCGTGATGCGGTTGCGCGCGAGGATCGCCTTGTATTTCTGCGCGGCGTTCCAGAACGAACTGCCTTTGGGACCGGTGGTGATCGTCAGGGTATCGGGCGGCGCGGGCTGGATCAGCCGCACGGCAACCCAGATGGCGGCGGCGATGATCAGCAGGATCGGACCGAACGAGACCGCCAGATCGCGCCAGGAGATCGCCACGAAACGGGCGACGAGGCGGGCGGGTTTGCGGCCGGTGGAAGACTTCATGGGCTGACGTGACGGCGACAATCGTTATGTGAGATTAGAGCGGCCTCAGGCCGGCCGCGCGGGGTGGGACGGCGCGGGGCGGCGCGCGGCGGCGTATTGGCGCCGATGGTACATGATGCGGCGGCTGGTGCGGCACCCGGCGCTGACACAAACCCGTAACAAATAGTGAAATGCGAGCGAAATGCGAGCGAACCGCGACTAAACGGCGGCTGAACTGCGGGCCAGTCGGGCATGAACCGGTATGAACCTGAAGGTCTTTTCCTGCGCGGGCGGTGTGGGTCGCGCGCATCGGCCGGCTCGCGTCCTGCGCTAAACCCTTTGCGCTTCTGGCGCGTGTAGATTAAATTGTGCATCGCTGCTGCGAATCAACGTTTGCGCAGCGCGACCCGGCGCGACAAAGTAGAACCGGGCGCGTTGGCGGACTTCGCGGCTCGCTGGCTGGTGCATCGCAATGCGATGGTCCAGGCCGGCCTCTCTCGCCTCTCGCACACCGTGTCGAAGCCTCAGTCGGCCGTGGCCCCGCCGCGCCTATGCGCGTGCAGCAATGGCCGCCCGAAGTCGTAACGAAGCCGCTTGTTAGATGCGGTCATAACCGAAGTAAATAGGAGAAATCATGAAATCGGTCGATTTTCTGAAGGCGCTGGGTGGTGTGGTGGCGGTGGTTGTTGCGTGCAATACGTATGCGCAATCAAGCGATGCAACGGCTACGACGGGCGCCACGACGGCTGCTCCGAGCGCCAAGACGGTCAAGAAAGCGAACCGCAAACTGGGCTACAAGGTGCGTGGCGCACTGGCCAAGGCGCAGGGTATCGACGTGTCGAACATCTCGGTGCGCGCTCGCGGCGGTGATGTGACGCTGACGGGTTCGGTGCCCGATCAGAGCCAGATCGACAAGGCCGGCGAAGTCGCGAAGGGTGTCGACGGCGTGACGTCGGTGTCCAACAAGCTGACGGTCGTGCTGCCGAACGGTGGTGGCAACTAACCTACTGACGGATGCCGCGCGCATCGATGCCTCGGCCGGACTGATCGGCCAGGGCGGTACGCGCGCAGCAGCAGCCGGCGGCCGTCCGCAGACGAGCCAGGCTCCCGCGGATCTGGGCGCCGGTATCCCGATGATGTTCTGACGATGACAAGCGCCTGAGCACGCCGTGCTCGGCAGCGCCCGAACGGGCCCCGGCGATTCGCCGGGGCCCGTTTCGCTTCAGGGGCCTCTCGAGGCTGGCGCGCCGTTGCGGCCGGCGCCGTGAAGCTGGCCGATGCCGGCTATATCCGTCGTGCGCTGTGACACACAAAAGTCCCGCGTTGAGGCGTACTGTAAGGGCTGGGAACGGGAGTGAACCTGGAGTGAAGCGAAATGGACATGACGTTTCAGCGCTACACGGACCTGCCGATCGGCGACCGGGCAGCCTTCGAGCTGGTGTGCGCGCGCCACGGCTTTGCGCCGGCGCACTTTGAAATCACCGGGTCGCCGGATCCGGACGACCTCGAGCATCTGCGTCAGCTCGTGACGGTGCGGCGCGGCGGCTGGGCGCAGTCGTATCGCGCCGACGACCACGGCTATTGGGTGCGGCAGTTCGAAACCGATCTGACCTGCCGTTTCTTCAAGTAACGGCAAGGCGTGGCCCGGTTGCACGGCGAGGCGCTCGCAACGCCTGGCCGCGGGGCATGGCTTACCTCACGCATCCGGCATAAGACATACAGCGCATCCGGCGTCGCCGTGACGGCCGGTCAGGACATCACCAGCTTCACGCCGACCAGCGTCAGCGTGGCCGCGAGGACATTGCGCAACAGGGCGTCAGGCGCGCGGGCGGACAGATAGCTGCCGATCGCGATGCCCGGCAGCGAGCCCACCAGCAACGACAGCAGCATCGACCAGTCGATCGAGCCGAGCAGCCAGTGCCCGGCACCCGCGAGCAGCGTCAGCGGCACGGCGTGCGCGATGTCCGAGCCGACGATCCGCGTGGTCGGCAACTGCGGATACAGCAGCAACAGCACGGTCACGCCGATCGCGCCGGCGCCCACCGAAGTCAGCGACACCAACACCCCTAGCACCGCCCCGGTCAGCACCGTCAGACCGAGCGTGCGGCCTTGGGTGAGCACGCTTTGGCGGCCCGCGCCGAGTTTCGCGAGTTGCGGGCGGAACACCAGCGCGAGCGAGGTGATCAGCAAGGCCGCGCCGAGCACGATCTGGATCAGGCGGCTCGCGCCCGGCGTGTCCATGCCGTAGCGGTGCAGCAGGATCAGCGTGACGGTGGCGGCGGGGACGCTGCCGGCGGCGAGCCGGGTGGTCACCTGCCAGTCCACCGAGCCCTTCAGGCCGTGCACCAGGGTGCCGGTCGCCTTGGTGGCGGCGGCGTACAGCAGATCTGTGCCGACCGCGGTGGCCGGATGGACCTTGAAGAGCAGGACGAGGATGGGCGTCATCAGCGAGCCGCCGCCGACGCCGGTCAACCCGACGAGGAAACCGACGAACAGGCCGGAAAAGGTGTACAGAAGTTCGATGTGGGGCAGGGCCATGGAGCGGACCGCGATCGGTCGTGTGGGGTTGCAAACCGCATCCTCGGACCGGGGCATCCCGCTACGGAAGCGGGGCCGGCGGCGCGAACGGGGGCGGCAAAGCCGCTATTGTCGCAAAACCGGAGCGTGGGCGTCGGGGGCGTGCGACGCGCCGCCGGGGCAGGCAAAATTTTCCGGATCGATACCGTCAGGACTGCTACCTGTGATTTGCGGATGGTCGAGCGCCTGGGTTATACCCGAAAGCCATATCTTCGACCCTTCAGGACGTGCTAAAAAGTGTCGATATCTCGGAAGCGCGACGGAGTGTCCGGTTCGGAGATTTGCGAATCCCACGCGGCCTGTCGCACGGAATTCCGAGGTGAAGGTATGGAAAAAAAAGTGCTTGCCACGATCGCAGCCGCGCTGATGTCCTCTGCGGGCTTTCTGCATCCTGATCCTGTTTGCGCCGAGGGTGCCGCGTCGGCCTACGACGATTCGACCGTCGACGCGTCGCTCGATCCCGGCGAAGAACGCATCTCCGCCGATGGCGAGAACCAGGCGCGTCTGAAAGACCTGCGCTATGCGTATTTCATCGGCTATAACGCGCGGGCGCGGGAAGATTCGAAATCCTACGCGACGCTCGGCGACGAAGTGAAGCATGCGCCGAAGCCGCTCGCCGAGCAGGCGACGTCGACGCCCGTCGTGGCTGCGCCGCTGAAGCCGGTGACGGAACATGCGGTGGCGCAGAAGCGGACCGCTCCGCTGGCCGCCGCGCCACTCAGGCAGACGCCGGTGCCGGTTGCGCCGCCCAGGCGGCTTGCTGCGCAGCATGCCGCGCCGTCGCGCCAGGCAATCGCGCAGGCCGTGCCCGTGCCGCTAAAGCGCGTTCCCGTTCAGGTGATGCCGGCGCGGCAGGTTTCCGCACAGATGGTGTCCGTGCCGCCGAAACATGTCGCGGCGCCGGTTGCATCCGTTCGGCAGGCGTCCGTGCAGGTCGCGCCGTCGAAGCATGGCGATCAACCGGCTGGGTCGTTCAAGCAGGTTTCCGTGCGCGAAGTGTCTGTGCATGTCTTGCCGCCGAAGCAGATCGCCGCACAGGCCGCGCAGCCGAAGCCGATTTCGTTGCCAGGCGAGCCGCCGATCCTGATTCCGACTCAGGCCGTGACGTCGTTGCCGGATGACAAGCCCGACAGCGACGATACGCCGGCGACGCAAGCCCGCGACCCGCAGGGCGGGCAGCGCGTGCAATCGCAGTACCGGCAGGCCGACGACGACAGGCAGTACGAATCGGCCCAGGCGGCGCAGAACCCGCCACGTCAGCAATACCAGAATCCGCAAGCCCAGCAATATGCGGCGACGCCGGCCTATCGCCGGACGCCGGCGGCATCGCAGGACCCTGAATACGCGCCGCCGCCTCGCTCCGCTCCGGTGACGCAATATGCTCCGCCGCCACCGCCCGCACAGTATCAACCGGCTTATGCGCAGTCCGGCTACGTCCCACGGCCGCCCTCGCAAGCGACGGCGCAGCAGGTGACCGTCGTGGCGCGGCCGCCGGCGTACTCGACATATGACCAGACCTACACGCCGCCTGAATTTCGTCGTCCGTATCCCCAGGGCTACGGCAATTCGGCGCAGCCGCCCGGGTATCAGGGTTGGGAGTAGGCGGGTTCAAACGCGCGTGTCTTGAAACGCGCACGCTGACGATCCCCCATCGGGGTGATACCCGCTCATCGAAAGCCCATGCAAAATAAAATCGTCCCACCGGTAGCGGTGAGGGCGACCCATGGCGAGCCCGTGCGCCTATGGCATGCCCGCTGCCACCGTGTTCGACGAAGATGACGTTACAGGGCGGTCTGTAGACGGACTCGCCATGATCCGCGAGAACTCAGAAGGCTTGCCGTGGCGACCCACCTTGACGCGGACAATGAGCCATGAACAACAGCGCCGACGATCAACGATGGCTGCAGATGCTGGCGCTGCTCGCACCCGTGGCATCGTTTCCGGCCGCAGCGGCGACCGCTGCCCGATGGGCTTCGGTCGCGGCTGATCGCAAGCATCGGGACGCCCGGCGAAACTCCGCTTGCGTCGAGATACTTGAGCGCCTTTCACCTACCTCGATCGTTATGTCCTGGGCCGACGCGACATCCGGCCGGTATGGCGAGCAAACCTGGACTTTGCGCGTGGCGCGCCGCAAGGGCGTGTGTTCGTTGAGTGGCGAAGCCTTTGCGCCGGGCGCGCCGGTCTACCGTCTGAACGTGCGGCAGCGGGGTGCGGGTAAAACGGTGCGGTCGATTGCGGCGGCTACGATCGAACGCCTGGAAAGAGGGGAGCCCGTTCGCCGCATCGGCGCCTAGGTGGGTTGCCTGCTGGACGGTGCGACAGGAGATGGCGGAAGTTTGATCGCGTGTGGCTTTGCCAGATGTTGCTTGCCACACGCATGAGCGAATCGGTTTGAACTGCGGGCTTGAACCGCGGGTTTAACTTCGAATCGCCGAGGTCTGGATCGACCGCGGCTTAATGCTTCTTGGATGTCGACGATGAGGCCGGCGTCACGCGGATGGGCGGCGAGCCCGAAGGCGAAGTTGCCGGAGCGGATTTTTTATCCTGTTTCGGTTTCTTTACTTCGCGGTTACTGCGCATTTGACCTTTTGCCATGACAGGACTCCCTTTGCTTGTGCGTGTATGCCCGGATAAATGTCCGAGCTTCGTGCGAGTGTGCGCTGATTTGTCTGTACTGTCGCGCAACATTTGCGCCAGCCGGAAAAAAGACTTCGCGCCGCGCGGATGTCGCGTAACGGCAACTCTAATGGTGTGACTTAACGCACGTTATTGCACCGTATTTAGCCTTTATTTATCGATCAACGCCCTCGAATATCCCTCATCCGCCAATTGGCCGAAATCGCCGATTGATCTTTGTGCTCAGCCAAGTCATATTGCGCTTGCCCACTGTTTCATCGATGGGGCACACCGGCATCTCTGTTCTAGCAACGTGAGTAACGGTTGGGTCAATGCTTAGTGACATCACTTCTGATCAGCCCGATTTCATCCAGTGCCGACACTGTGGCGCGACCCTCGCCGCCCGCTTGCTGTCCTGTCCTTCATGTGGCGTCAACCAGACCGACTCGCGCGATCCGCTTAGCTGGTTGCCGCCGAATTCCGCAGCGGCGCAAGCCCGTTTCCCCGCTCCCCGCCGCACGATTACGCCACAACTGGCGGCGCCCGCTGCATGGAGCACGGCCGCCGGCGCAGAGGACGACCGCTTTTACGCCAATTACGATCCGTGGGTCGAGCCGAAGCGAGCGCGCCGGGTGCCGGTTCTCGTATTGGTGCTGGCGACGGTGTTACTGGTTCTTGCGGTGTTGGGGTATTGGGTGTTTCGACCAGCTGGCCCGGCGGTGAGTGTCGCACCGAAAGCGGTGTCGGGGTCGGTGACGACGCAGAAGGCTGGACAAGTGACGGCGGCGCCGTCCGCCGCGTCTGCGCCGGTTGCGCGTGCGGCTGCGGCTTCTGGGCCCGCGACTGTTGCGACGCTTGCGGCGGGGCCAGCTTCGGGTGTTGTTCCAGCGCCGGCGGTTAATGCGGCTCCTGTTGGTGCTGCGGCTCCGGTGGTTCGTCCTGCTCCCGCCGTTGTTCGAGTTCCTGACGTTGGTTCGGCTCCGGCAGCGAAGGTGGCGGGATCCAACGTGACGAAACCCGCTGCGTCGGCGCCGCTTGTGGCAAAACAGGCCGCATCTGGTCTTAGTGAGCCTGAGGTGATCGTTTTGCCGCCGGCGCCATCGCCGGCGGATAGTCCCAGCGCGCCTGTGGTTATCGCTCATGGCGCCGACACTGCCGCTTCAAGTTCGCCGGCTTTGGCGGGGCAATCTCCCGCCGCGCATCCTTTGATCGCTCCGAGCACCGTCGCTCAGGCTCCAGCAGCAAAAGCGCTGGCGCAGCGCGTACCGACCTCGAAGGCCACGACTTCGCCCGGCACGGCTGCACAGCCTACGACTTCGCCCACCACAGCCACGCGGGCTACGGCTACGCCCGCTACCACGCAGACCGCAGCCGCGCCCGCCACAGTCGCGCAGGCCACAGTCGCGCAGGCCACAGCTACCCAAGCCACAGCCACGCCCACGCCCGCCACGCCCACGCAGGCCGCGACCCCGGTCACCACGGCTGCACCGCCTGCAACCAGGCAAGCCACGACCAGGCCGGCCACGGTCGCACCGGTCGCGCCAACCGCGATCTCACCGCTTGCGACCAGCCAGGCCGTCACCAGGCCAGTAAGCCCGCCCGCAAAAACCGCCCAGGCTACAAACACGTCTGCGACGAAGCCGTCCACCATCAGCAAGCCATCTGCGGGACCTAAACCTGCCGAATCGCTCGCATCCGCCTCGCGCCACGCACCGCCTTCTGCCGCCGAAACCCGGCGCGCCGCCACCGCCGCTCAGGACCAGACCCAGATACGCGCTGACGCGGCGCGCAATCTGCAGATCGTCCAGGCGATGCTGCAAAAGAATAACCTCGCCGGAGCCGAAGCACGCCTCTCGGCTGTCCTCGCCACGCAGCCGAAGAATCGCGACGCGCTCAGCATGCGCGCCGACCTGAGCACACGCGAACAGCAGCGCGACGCCTCGCTGGACATCGCGCGTGCCTGCGCCTATATGAGCCACTGGACGTGTGCCTGGCACAATGCCGGCAATGCGATGGTGTTCGATTCGAGCAGCGCCGAAGCGCGCGGCATCGTCGCTCAGGCGATGCATGAGGTGCAACTGGAAAACGCGCCGCTGTCTGCGCCCGCGGTCGCTGCGCCGCCGCGCGAACCTTCGCCGCATCACTGAATGCGCGCCGCGCGCACGCGGCATGCTGGCGATGAAATCAGGGCTTATTTTCTACCGGCTCGTCCGCGCCCTTCTCGGGGAGCGGCTGATCGAGTCCCGGTTCGACCGGAACGGGAATGGCGTCGCCGATCGGCTTCGAGATCGGATTCTCAGGTTCGTCAGCGGGTTGCTGCGCGTCCTGATCTGCATCGCGGGGCGAGCTCATTACGGGTCTCCTTGACAGGCGTGACGGTATGGAACGGGCAGCAAGCGCCGTTCCATCGCTTTCGGAGCACGCGTGCGTCCAGTCCGCGAGCTCAATCGGCCTTCTGCGCATCCACCTGCAATTCGCCCCACGCCACGAGGATCTTCTGAATGCTGCGCGCATAAGCATCGCGCAGGCGCGGCGATTCCGAGTGATACGCACCGATCGCGCGCCAGGTGTTGCCGTACTTCACCATCTTCTGCTTGAGCAGCCAGGCCGCCACGTAGACGTTCACGCACGGATCGGTGAGGGCGCGGTGCGGCACGCCTTGACGGGCAAGGTCGCCGAAGTGAATGGAGTTGATCTGCAACTGGCCGACATCGATCGAGCCATTGGCATTGCGATTGATGGCGCTCGCGTCGCCGCGCGATTCGAACCATGCGACGGCGCGCAGCACGGAAGGGTTGACGCCCTGATAGGCGGCGGCCTGGTTGAAGCAGTCGTCCGCATGGGCGGCGCCGCAAACCAGTGCGAGGGCAAAAGCTGCATACGCATGCCGCACGGCATGTCTTGCATGGGTGGCATGGCGGCGCATGGCGGCCACGGCGATAAATGGTTCGTTCGACACGGCTTGGTCCTCCGCGTGGCGGCGATGGTAAAGGCGCCCGGTATGGCGTGGGCGCGGCGCGGGTAATCGGGAACGACGCTTGACGCTGGATGCTGCTGGGTCATTCTGGTTGAGGCAGATTGCGGTGGATCGAAACCGGGTGGTGCTGGTTACGGCGGGGTGAGGCTGGTTGCGGCTGGTTGTGACTGATAAAAACTGGCTGCTACGCGCCAGCGCCGGTGAGCGGCGCTTATTTGGCCAAGGCGAGATCGAGCTGCTTTTCGATATTGCCGAGGTACACATGCGAGGCATCCGACACGACGAGACGCGCTGCCGGCAGCGTCGACTTGCGCTCCTGGCCGCGGACCTTTTTCTTGCGCGCTGTCGCCGGTTTGGCGAGCGGTTCGTCGTCGTCATCGGTGGCCGGCGGCAGCATGGACAGTGTCGGCAGCGGCGGATATACCCGGTCGGCCGCGGCGGGCGATGGCGGGACGGATGCCACGGTGGCCGCGGCCGTGGGCGGCGTTTCATTGCCCGGCTGGCCGGCAAGCGCCGACGTCGCCAACAACAGACCCGTCGCCAATACGGTTAGGCGATGCATAAACTCGTCTTCCTTATTGCGTTGGCTTGATCGATACGCTGTACGGCTGGTTCGCGCCGGCCGTCAGGTTGTCGAGGCTGAGCTTGACGGCGTGTTGCGCAGGCACGCCGCGCCAGATGGCCTGATTGAGGTACGGGAAATCCTGGCCGAGTGCGGTGACGAGAATCGTCGTCGGCTGTTTTTGCGTTGCCGCCAGCGCGCCGACCTTGCCGAGCACGACGGTCAGTTGCGGGTCGCGTGCGCCGAGGGCGTCGGGCGGAATCGTGAAGCTCATGATCTCGTTGGTGACCGGCGGCTTCGGCGCCTCCTGGGCAGTCTGCGCAGGCATTTGCGCGCATCCGGCCAGGGCGAGAAGGGCCACGAAAAACAACAGCTGCTTCACAAGAGGCTCCCTTAAGTGTCATGGACGCTATGAACGCGTTTTCGGCAGTCGCGGGAGGGAACTTGATATGCGCAATGCAAACGTTTGGCAAAAAAGAAAACGTATCTCAAGATGGGCCGCCTGACGTGCGGCAACAGCTTTTTGGCGTCGGTCCGGAAGTAAAGTTGCCCTATACGGTCGTGCGTCGGACGCTTTTACCCATACATAGATGACGAAGGCGATTCGTAATGATCCGACAATAACGGACGCGAATTAGCGGCGGATTATTGATCACCCCAACTGGGACACGGAGATCACCGATAGAATGCGCCGTCCGCGCAATGCTGGCGGCAATGCGTTCTACCGCCAAAGGAGTGCGGCTTGAATTTGAAACATACAGTCAGAAAGGCACAGGCCACCGATTTGCCGATGGTCTACAAGGGCGAGCTCAATTACATCCAGACCATCGAACCTGAGCACGAGCAGCGCTGGAAAGATGCGATGCACGGCCATCTACGGCAATGGACCGCTGCGCTCGAGCGCATGTTCGTGGTCGAGCAGGATGGCGTGACGGTGGGCTATTGCTTCTGGGAAGTGATGGACGGCGCCGCCTGTCTCGCCTCGATTTACGTGGTGAGCGAATTGCGTCAACGCGGTCTCGGACGTCTGCTGCTCGATCAATACGTTAGCGATGCACGCGAGCGTGGCTTCACGAAACTGACGTTGAATGTGTTCCGTGGCAACCCCGCGAAATTCCTGTATGAATCAGCGGGTTTTCAATGCACAAAGGAAGGCGAGGAATATCTCGACTACGAATTGCCGCACGGCGTCTTCACGAACCCTGCGGCTTAAACCTTTTTTATGCAGGACGTGCTTTGTATAAGGCATAAGGCATAAATCATCACGCATGGCAGCGCGGCTTGCTATCCGGCAGGCCGCGCTGAGCTTCACTGAACAGAGATTTCTGCAGAGGCTGATTGACGAGGACTAGAATGGTGGCCCCGCGTTAAGGAAACCATCCATGTCCCTCTCGCAAGAAGCCAATCCTCTACTCGAAGACTGGCAAACACCTTACGGCTTACCGCCGTTCGAGCGCATTCTCCCCGAGCATTTCACGCCCGCTTTCGACGCCGCGATGCTGCAGCACCAAAGCGAGATCGAAGCCATTGCCACGCTCACCGAAGCCCCTTCCTTCGATAATTGCGTGGCGGCACTCGACGCCTGCGGCCAGTTGCTGAACCGCATCGAAATGCTGTTCTATAACCTCTCATCCAGCGAGACCTCACCCGCGTTGCAGGCAATCGAGCGCGAACTGTCGCCGCGTCTCGCGGCACATTCGAGCGCGGTGTATCAGAACGAAGCGCTGTTCGCGCGACTCCACGCACTCTACGAAAAACGCGGCACACTGGGCCTGACGACCGAGCAATTGCGTTTGCTGGAACGTCTGCATCTGGACTTCGAGCGCGCCGGCGCCACGCTCGGCAAGCAGGATAAAACGCGCTTCGCGGCCATCGTCGAGGAACTGGCGACGCTCTCCACGCAGTTCGCGCAGAACGTGCTCGCCGACGAATCGTCTTTCACGCTGACCCTCGCCACGCCCGACGAGCGGGCCGGCCTGCCGTCGTTCGTGCTGGACGCGGCCCAGCAGGCGGCGCGCGAGCGCGGACTGCCGGAAGGCACGTATGTGATCACGCTGTCGCCGTCGCTGGCCGAGCCGTTTCTGACCTTCGCTGAGCGGCGCGATCTGCGCGAGCAGGTGTGGCGGGCGCGGCGCGCTCGCGGCGCCCACGCGGGCGAGCACGACAATCGCCCGCTGGCGGCGCGGATTGTCGCGTTACGTCAGGAACAGGCCGCGCTGCTGGGTTACGCGACGTATGCCGACTACAAGCTCGCCGACCGCATGGCGCCTTCCGTTAGCGCGGTGGACGAGTTATTGCAGCGCGCCTGGAAGCCTGCCATCGCCAAGGCTCAGCACGACCGCGAGCGCCTCAATGCTCTGGCCGCCGAACTCGGTCAGCCGACGCCGATCGCTGCATGGGACTGGCGTTATCTCTCGGAGAAAGTGCGGCAGAAAAACTTCGCCATCGACGACGCTCAGGTCAAGCCGTATTTCTCGCTCGACGCCATGCAGGCCGCGATGTTCGATTGCGCCGCGCGACTCTTCGGCGTGCGTTTCAAGGAGCGTCACGGCATTGCGCTTTATCACCCCGACGCGCGTCTGTGGGAAGTCACGGACTCCGAAGGAAAATTGATCGGCGTGTTCATCGGCGACAACTTCGCGCGGCAGACCAAGCGCAGCGGCGCGTGGATGAGCATCTTGCGTTCGCAGTCGGGGCGTAACGGCGGCACGCTGCCGATCGTGCTGAACAACAACAACTTCGCCAAGGGCTCGCCGACGCTGCTGAGCTTCGACGATATCCGCACGCTGTTCCACGAGTTCGGCCATGGATTGCACGGCTTGATGTCGAAGGTGCAGTACGAGCGCCTTGCCGGCACCAGCGTGCTCGCCGACTTCGTCGAACTGCCGTCGCAGATCTTCGAGAACTGGGCGCAGGAGCGCGAGGTGCTGTTGCGCCACGCGCGGCATGTCGAAACCGGCGAGCCGATTCCGGCGGCGCTGCTCGAACGGCTGCAGGCGGCGAGCCGCTTCAATCAGGCCTTCACCACCGTGCAGTACGTGGGACCGGCTTTGCTGGATATGGCCCTGCACGCCCGCAGCGGCACCGGCCCGGTGGATATCGCGCAGTTCGAGGAGCAACAGGCGGCGCGGCTTGGCGTGCCTGACGACATCGGCATGCGCCACTACCTGTCGCACTTCCAGCATCTGTTCTCGGGCGACAGTTACGCGGCCGGCTACTACGTCTATATGTGGGCCGAAGTGCTGGAGGCGGATGGCTACGCGGCGTTCGAAGAGGCCGGCGATCCGTTCGACCGCGCCACCGCCGAGCGTCTGCTGAAGTGGATCTACAGCGTCGGCAACTCGATCGATCCGGCCACGGCGTTCAAAACGTTCCGTGGACGCGATCCGTCGGTCGAGCCGATGCTGGAGAAGCGCGGCTTGCTGGAAACTTCGGACGAGGCCTGATCGGCCGGTCCCCCAGCGCGAGCCGGATGTGTGGCGCCGGCTCGCGCTATCCCCCTATCTATAATGCAGTGTGAGTCCGCACGGGCGCTTGCGGTGATGTCGCGGCCGTGGCGAAAGCGGATCGAAAGCGAATCGAAAACGGGCGCAAGCGCGTCGCCCAGGCAGCCAGGACGCCGCCGGAAAGCGGGCAAAATCTCGCCTGCCTGCCAGGAAAACCCTAGGAAAACCCCGGCAAAACCCCGCCAAAACGCCCCCAATCGGGTTGTCCGACCTCACCCGAATCCCGGCCGTTATGTCAAGGTCTGGAAGCGTATTCTGGTAAACACGCCTATACTCACGGGCGCGCCCTCAAAGGTTGGCTCGGCGGGTTGGCTCCGGCTTACCCACGCTCTGTATTTCACTTCCTCAAGCAACGCATCAGATATGTCTACAACGCCGAAGATCATCTATACCCTTACCGACGAAGCGCCGGCTCTGGCGACTTACTCGCTGCTCCCGATTGTCAAGGCTTTCACGCGCTCATCGGACGTCGCCGTCGAAACACGCGACATCTCGCTGGCCGGCCGGATCATCGCCGCGTTCCCCGATTATCTGACTGCTGAGCAAAAAGGGTCCGACGACCTCGCCGAACTGGGTGCACTGACCACCCGTCCGGAAGCCAACATCATCAAGCTGCCGAACATCAGCGCGTCGGTGCCGCAACTGAAGGCCGCGATCGCCGAACTGCGCGATCAGGGTTACAAGCTGCCGGCTTACCCGGATGTCGCCACCACGGACGAAGAGAAAGACGTCAGGGCCCGCTACGACAAGATCAAGGGCTCGGCCGTGAACCCGGTGCTGCGCGAGGGCAATTCGGATCGCCGCGCGCCGCTGTCGGTGAAGAACTATGCCCGCAAGCATCCGCACAAGATGGGCGCGTGGAGCGCGGACTCGAAGTCGCACGTGGCGCACATGAGCAGCGGCGATTTCTACGGCAGCGAAAAATCCGCGTTGATCGGCGCAGCCGGCAGCGTGAAGATCGAACTGACGGCCGCTGACGGCACAAAGACGGTCCTGAAAGAAAAGACGGCGGTGAAGGCGGGCGAAATCATCGACGCCTCGGTGCTGAGCAAGAAGGCGCTGAGCAGCTTCATCGAAGAGCAGATCGCCGATGCGAAGGCCGCCAACGTGCTGTTCTCGGTGCACCTGAAGGCCACCATGATGAAGGTCTCGGACCCGATCATCTTCGGTATCGTGGTCTCGGTGTTCTACAAGGACGTGCTGGCGAAATACGCGGATGCGCTGGCCAAGGTCGGCTTCAATCCGAACAACGGTATCGGCGACCTGTACGCACGCCTGAAAGATCTGCCGGAGCAAACGCGCGACGCGATCGAAGCCGACATCAAGGCCGAATACGCACAACGCCCGCATCTGGCGATGGTCAACTCGGACAAGGGCATCACCAGCCTGCACGTGCCGAGCGACGTGATCGTCGACGCATCGATGCCGGCCATGATCCGCGAGTCGGGCAAGATGTGGGGCGCCGACGGCGCGCTGCACGACGCCAAGGCAGTGATTCCGGACCGTTGCTACGCTGGCGTCTACCAGGCGGTAATCGAAGACTGCAAGAAGCACGGCGCGTTCGATCCGGTCACGATGGGCAGCGTGCCCAACGTCGGCCTGATGGCGCAAGCGGCTGAAGAATACGGTTCACACGACAAGACGTTCCAGATCAAGGCGAACGGCGTGGTCCGCGTGACGGACGAAGCGGGCAAGGTCCTGCTCGAGCAAAGCGTGGAAGAAGGCGACATCTGGCGCATGTGCCAGACCAAGGACGCACCGGTGCAGGACTGGGTGAAGCTGGCCGTGAACCGCGCCCGCGCCACCAACACGCCGGCCGTGTTCTGGCTGGACGCCGGCCGTGCGCACGATGCGCAGATCATCAAGAAGGTCGAGCAATACCTGAAGGACCATGACACGAGCGGCCTCGATATCCGCATCATGACGCCGGTCGAAGCCACGAAGTTCTCGATCGAACGCATCCGCGCGGGCAAGGACACCATCTCGGTCACCGGCAACGTGCTGCGCGATTACCTGACCGACCTGTTCCCGATCATGGAACTGGGCACGAGCGCGAAGATGCTGTCGATCGTTCCGCTGATGGCAGGTGGCGGCATGTTCGAAACCGGCGCGGGCGGTTCGGCGCCGAAGCACGTTCAGCAACTGGTCGAAGAAGGCTTCCTGCGTTGGGACTCGCTCGGCGAATTCCTCGCGCTGGCCGCTTCGCTCGAACACCTGAGCAACGCGTACCACAACCCGAAGGCGCAGGTTCTGGCCAAGACGCTGGATCAGGCAACCGGCAAGTTCCTCGACAACGACAAGTCGCCGGCACGCAAGGTTGGCGGCATCGACAACCGCGGCAGCCACTTCTATCTGGCGACGTATTGGGCCGAAGCGCTGGCCGCGCAGAACGACGACGCTGAGCTGAAGGCACAGTTCGCCGGCGTGGCGAAGGCGCTGGCCGAGAACGAAGCGAAGATCGTCGAAGAACTGGCTGCCGCGCAAGGCAAGCCGGTGGACATCGGCGGCTACTATCGGCCGAGCACGGACCTGACGAGCAAGGCGATGCGTCCGAGCGCCACGCTCAACAAGATCGTGGATTCGGTGGCTTAAGCGCCTCGAGTAGCTGACACTGGGCAGTAGAACCGCGCAGTAGATGAAAAGCGGGCGGGTTGTACGGTAGCGTCGTTCAAGACGTGCCGTGCAACCCGCCCGTTGCGCTTTTTGGGGACATCAATCAAACGTGCACGATTTCCCAATCGGCGATTTTCTCGGGTATCTCAACCGTCGAAGTATCGGATTCGGACAGGTGCGGGCAGCACACCCCCTTGGCGAGGTCGTCGGCAGCCTGCTGGGGGCTGTCGAACGCGCCCAGCGTCTCGTTGCCGTAAGTCGCTTCCCAGCCGTCCTTGCCGGGCAGAATGTAGAACGATCCTTCCGTCGAACCAAAGCGAAAGCCTTTCATTTTTCGTCTCCCGATCATCATAAAAAAAGCGGTTCCCGGCTGGCCTCGCGTGTGAGACGCGGGCCGGTTTTTGGAATGCTGCGCGCGGGTGGCCTGCCACAGCCCGCTCGGTTCGCTGATTCCAGAACGCCAGCTCATGTAAAAGAGTCTACGTCTGGCAAGCCGCTGGGGAAGCGCTAATAGTGAGATCAGAGAGATAAAAAATATTCTTCAAAAACAATGGTTTATTGAGTTTGTTCCGGATCGTGGAATGTAGGACGGCATGGTGAAACGGCGGCTTTGTGCCATGCACCACGATTTTTTGTAGTGCAACGAATCGTTCCACATGGTGAAATTTCCCGATATTTGGTCATGTGTGACGCTGCGCCCCAGAACCTGGCCGCCCCCCGATTACGCCGCCGCGCCGTAAAACACGTCCAGGGTAGGAAACGCCGCCTCGCCCCGCAGACAGTCCCACAGGTAAATCGCAAAGCCGAGGTCGCCGGTCCACAGCGAATAGCGCAACTGGCCATGCGCGGCTTCGTCCGCCTCGGATTGTGCGATGCCGTGCATCGCAAAAGCGCGGGCCCGTTCGAGCCATTTCACCTCGCCGGTGCGCTGATAGAGCACGAGGAACGCGTAACCATTGCCGCCCGTACCGTGGCACAGGTTGGAGCCTTTGGCGAGCGGCCCGGCGGTCCATATAGCCTCGCCGCCCGCAAGCAGCAGCGGGTCCAGTTCGCGGCTCGGCAGATGCGCCGTGCACACGATAAAACCCGGCGCGCCGTGGCACAACTGCATCAGCAGGGACTTTTCACGGCCTGCGGGCATCGTGAGCAATGCGCGCCAGTTAGCGGCGCCATCCTCGAGCGTCACGGTTCGTTGCAGCGTGTTGACGATACGGCTTTCCCATTCGCTCCAACTGGATGCGTCGAGCAGATGCCGCCCGCGTATCAATGGCAGCACCGTGCCGACGAAACCGTGTACGCCGTCCAGATAGGCGACCTCGCGCCCATACAGATCCTGGGTCCAGTAATGACAGCCGTGCTCGTCCGACCACTTCAGTTCGCTGGCGAGTTGAGCCGCGCTGCGGCGAAACAGATCGGCCCAACGTTCGTCGCCGGTGCGCTCATGCAGAAACGACGCGGCCAGCAGCGTGCCGGGCGAACCCCACATGAGTTCGCGGGTGGGATTGTCGATATTGCCTTCGATCAGTCCGGCGAGCCGCCGCGCGAGCGCTTCGCCCGGCGCGCGTCCGTATTCGAGCAGCAGCCACGGCGTCTCGCCCATCATCAAGGAACCGAAGAAGCTGTTGTCATCCGCTTCGAGCCACGCGCGATTTGACGCCCGTAACGACGCGGCATGCGCCAGCGGATCGCGCTGAAGTTCGACCGCGCCGAGCGCTTCGAGATAGCCGAGGGCCCAGACGACGCCGCATGCGCCGTGGTAGAGCGGCGTCAGCGGCGCGCGCGGATTCTCTTCGGGGTCGGCGTCGTTGGAGTGCGTGGGCCAGAGGCCGTCCGGGCTCACGCGCGCCTCGGTCTCGCGGACGATTCGCGTTATGAATTGCCGTACCCGAGCCTCATCCCATGCGAATGTCTGCAGCGGTTCATGACGGGCCGGATCGAAAAGCATGCATACCTCGCGTGAGAAGGGGTTGCGCAACACGTACCGCTGTCCGATCATCTAGACCCGTGCGCCACGGGCCGTTTGCGATGATGCCTCAGGATGCGAATGTTGTCGAAGGCAGGTCGGGCGAGTCTTTCCGGGCGAGGCGGCGCTGTCGCACAACACCGAACACGGAGTCGAGTGATGACGAACTACACGCTGTATTACTCGCCGGGCGCGGCCAGCATGGCCGTGCATTGGATGTTGATCGAATCCCGGCTTCCATTTGAACTATGTTTCATCGACATCAATCAGGGCGCGCAGCACAGCGCCGACTATCTACGGCTGAATCCGGCGGCGCGCGTGCCGACGCTGATCGTCGACGGCGTGCCGCGCCATGAATCGACCGCGTTGCTGATGCTGCTGGCCGAGCGTCATCCCGAAGCCGGTCTTGCGCCCGCGCCTGGTTGCGCGGATCGCGCGGAGTGGTTCGAGTGGATGGTGTATCTCGCCAATACCCTGCTGCCGGCCATGCGCGACTGGTTTTACGCCGACAGCGACGGCGACCCGGCCGGCACCGAGGCGGTCCGCGCGCTCGCAGAACGGCGCATCGGCCAGGCCCTGGACCGCATGGGCGAACAACTGGCGGATGGCCGCGCGTACTTCATAGGCGGCAAGCTCAGCACGGTCGATTTTCTCGCCGTGATGCTGATGCGCTGGACCCGCAACCTGCCGCCCAAGGCAACCAGTCGCGCGAACCTCATGCCCTACATCACCCGCTTGCGCGCCTTGCCGTCGTTCATCGAGCTCAACAAAAAGGAAGGCCTCACCGACTGGAGCAATCCGGCGAGCTGAGAAAACCGGCCGCGCCGCGTGCGCCGTGTCGGCGCCTGTAGCAAACCTCTATCCGGCGAGGCCTGACTCGCGGTAATCTTGCGGCGCCTCTTTGCCATGGAAGCGCGCATGAAACCAACAAGATCGTGTCTGGCCGTTTCTCTCGCAGTCGCCTTGCTCGCCATATCTGCTGCCGCGCAGGCCGCGGAGGGTCCGCCCGCCGCACCGGTGCGGCCCGTCACGGATACCTACTTCGGCACGCCGGTGGTCGACAACTACCGCTACATGGAGAACCTGAAGGATCCCGAGGTCCAGCGCTGGATGAAGGCGCAGGCGCGCTACACACGCAAGGTACTCGATGCGATTCCCGGCCGTGCCGCCCTGGCGCGGCAAATCCTCGCGCTGGGCGGCAAGGACCTGCGGCGCGATCAGTTCACGCGTCGCGGCGCGCGGCTCTTCTACCAGGTGATGGAGCCAGGCGCCAATCTGCCCAAGCTCGCGTATCGCGACGGCATCGACGGTGCGGAACACATCCTCGTGGACCCGGCGAAGCTCGCTAAAGACAGCGCGCATCATTTCGCCCTGGACTGGTTTTCGCCCTCATGGGACGGCCGTTATGTGGCTTACGGCGTGTCCGAAGGCGGCTCCGAACAAAGCGTCTTGCATATCGTCGATCTGAGCACCGGCACGCAACTCGCGGAGAGCATCGACCGCACGTCGGATTGCGTCGTCTCCTGGCGCAACGACAACCGCTCGTTCTTCTACCTGCGTTACCCGAAGCCCGGACCCGATACGCCGCCGTCGCAAACCGAGTACAACGCGGTGACCTTCGTTCACGTGCTCGGCCAGAACGTGGACGGCGACGCGGATCAGGCAGTGTTCGGCAAAGGCGTGTCAGCCAGCCTCGACGTGCCGGAAGGTCAGGGCACTTACGTGCTGCTCTCGCCCGATTCGCCGTATGCGGTGGCGGTGGCGAATCACAACATGGACGATGCGCCCAACACGTTCTACGTCGCGCCGCTCGCGCAGATCGACGGCGCCGCGACGCCCTGGCAGAAGATCGCCGGTCCCGAAGATGGCGTGACCGGCGTGCGTCTGCGCGGCGACCGGCTTTACTTCATGTCGGAAAAGGGCGCGCCGCGTTTCCAGATTCTTTCGGTGCCGCTCGATCGTGCGGATCTCGCCCAGGCCGAGGTGGTGGTGCCGCAAGGCGCCAATGTGATCGACTCGTTCGATCTCGCCAGCGATGCGATCTACATCGCCGAGCGCGCGGGTGCGAGCTTTCAGCTGCAGCGTGTCTCGTTCGACGGCAAGGACAACCAGGCAATCGGCTTGCCGTTCGCTGGCACGGTTGCCAGTTTGACGACCGATCCGCGTCAGGCTGGCGTCATGTTCAACCTGCAAGGCTGGGTCAAGGCGCCGCGTGAACTGGCCTTTGATCCGGCCACCCGCTCCACGACCGACACGAACCTGATCCCGCCGGCGCAGACCGAGTCGGACCAGATCGAGGCGCACGACGAGTTCGCCACCAGCTACGACGGCACGCGCATTCCCGTATCGATCATCGCGCGCAAGGGCGTGCAGCGCGACGGCTCGCATCCGGCCATGGTGATCGGTTACGGCAGCTATGGCACCTCGATGGATCCGTTCTACGACGCGACGTGGCAGGCGTGGCTCGCGCAGGGCGGCATCGTCGCGGTGGCGCATGTGCGTGGCGGCGGCGAGTATGGCGATGCGTGGCACCGCGCCGGTCAGAAGCTCACCAAGATCAACACCATGCTCGATTTCAACGCGAGCGCGCAGTACCTGATCGACCAGCACTACACGCAGTCGAAGTTCCTCGCGGCCAATAGCGCGAGCGCCGGCGGCATCCTGATGGGCGGCGCGCTGGAGATCGATCCGGGCTTATTCCGCGTGATTCTCGACGACGTCGGCGACTCCGACACCTTGCGCGACGAAACCGAGCCCAACGGTCCGCCGAACGTGCCGGAGTTCGGCTCGACCTCGACGGAAAGCGGCTTTCACGGCCTCTATTCGATGAGCGCCTATGCCCACGTGCATGACGGCACGCCGTATCCGGCGGTATTGTTCACGACCGGCGCCAACGATCCGCGTGTCGCCTCCTGGCACATGCTGAAGATGGCGGCGCGCGTGCAGACGGCGACCAGCAGTGGCCGTCCGGTGCTGTTGCGCGTCGATTATGACGCGGGCCACGGCATCGGTTCGAGCCTCTCGCAAGCGGCCGACCAGCTTGCCGACGAGTGGTCATTCGCACTCTGGCAGATGGGCGCGCAAGGCTTCCAGCCGCAGCAATAACCCGCTGGCAAAGCGGACGTATGCGAGCCCGTGCGTCCGCACCTTTTTTAACAACTAGGCGGCCTGCCGCAAGTCTTGGTAATCTTGCGGCGCCTCATTCCTTTGGAACCTTGAATGAAACCCAACAAGTCTTTTCTGGCCGTTACGCTGACTTCCGCCCTGCTCGCCGCTGCCGCTGCCGCCGGCGCGGCGCAGGCAGCCGACGGTCCGCCGGTGGCGCCTGTGCGCCCGGTCACGGATACCTACTTCGGCACGCCGGTAGTGGACAACTACCGCTACATGGAAAACCTGAAGGACCCGGAAGTCCAGAGCTGGATGAAAGGCCAGGCGGCCTACACGCGCAAGGTGCTCGACGCGATTCCAGGCCGCGCCGCCATGGCGCAAAGCATCGAAACGCTGATGGGCAACGACCTGCATCGCGGCGA
Organism: Paraburkholderia sp. BCC1885; assembly: GCF_900996235.1. Classification (GTDB taxonomy): domain Bacteria; phylum Pseudomonadota; class Gammaproteobacteria; order Burkholderiales; family Burkholderiaceae; genus Paraburkholderia. Next base: position 55,073 of record NZ_CAAJGM010000199.1, on the reverse strand, counting down.
CTTCACGCGTCGCGGCGAGCGTATCTTCTATCAGGTGATGGAGCCGGGCGCCAACCTGCCCAAGCTCGCGTATCGCGACGGCGTGAGCGGCGAAGAACACGTTCTGGTCGACCCCGCCAAGCTCGCTAAAGACAGCGCGCATCACGTCGCGCTCGACTGGTATTCACCTTCGTGGGACGGCCGCTACGTCGCCTATGGCATCTCCGAAGGCGGCTCCGAAAAGAGCGTGCTGCATGTGATCGATCTCCAGACCGGCAGCGACCTGGCCGAGACCATCGACCGCACCTCGGACTGCGTCGTCTCCTGGCGCAACGACAACCGCTCGTTCTTCTATCTGCGCTATCCGAAGGCGGGGCCGGATACGCCGTTGTCGAAGACCGAGTACAACGCCGTGACGTTTATCCATACGCTCGGCCAGAACACCAACGGCGACGGCGACGAAGCCGTGTTCGGCCGCGGCGTGTCGACGAAGCTCGACGTCGCCGAAGGTCAGGGCACTTACGTGCTGCTGGCGCCGGATTCGCCGTATGCCGTGGCGGTGGTGAATCACAACATGGACAACAACCCGAACATCTTCTACGTCGCGCGTCTCGACCAGATTCACGGCGCGGATACGCCGTGGCAGAAGATCGCCACGACGGAAGACGGCGTGACCGACGTGCAACTGCGCGGCGATCGTCTCTATCTGCTGTCCGAGAAGGGCGCCTCGCGCTTCCAGATTCTGTCGCTGCCGGCGGCACATCCGGATCTCGCGCACGCCGACGTGGTCGTGCCGGAAGGCGCGAACGTGATCGACGCCTTTGCGCTGGGTAGCGACGCGATGTACGTCGGTGAACGCGTGGGCGCCAGTTTCCAGTTGAAGCGCGTCTCATTCGACGGCAAGGAAACCCAGGATATCCCGTTGCCGTTTGGCGGCACGGTGGCCGGCCTGCGCACCGATCCGCGCCAGCCGGGCGCGATGTTCAGCCTGCAGGGCTGGGTCAAGGCGCCGCGTGAATTCGCCTACGATCCGAAGTCAAACGCGGCAACCGATACGGGCCTGATTCCGCCGTCGAAGACGGAATCCGACGCCTTCGAGGCGCACGACGAATTCGCCACCAGCTACGACGGCACGCGCGTGCCGGTGTCGATCATCGCGCAGAAGGGTGTGAAGCGCGACGGCTCGCATCCGACCATCGTATTCGGCTACGGCAGCTATGGGCTGTCGATGGATCCGGTGTATCGCCCGCAATGGCAGGCGTGGCTCGCGCATGGCGGCATCGTGGCGGTGTCGCATATGCGCGGCGGCGGCGAGTATGGCGATGCGTGGCACCGTGCCGGTCAGAAGCTCACCAAGATCAATACGATGCTCGACTTCAATTCGAGCGCGCAGTACATGATCGACCAGCACTACACGCAGTCGAAGTTCCTCGCGGCGAATAGCGCCAGCGCCGGCGGCATTCCGATGGGCGGCGCCATGGAGATCAATCCGGCGCTGTTCCGCGTGGTGATGGACGACGTCGGCCTGTCCGACGCCTTGCGCTTCGAAACGGAACCGAATGGGCCGCCGAACGTGCCGGAGATGGGTTCGGCGTCGGATGAGGCGGGTTTCCACGGCCTCTACGCGATGAGCGCCTACGCGCACGTGCATGACGGCACGCCGTATCCGGCCATCATCTTCACGACGGGCGCTAACGACCCGCGCGTGTCGCCGTGGCATATGCTGAAGATGGCCGCGCGCATGCAGGCGGCGACGAGCAGCGGCCGGCCGGTGCTGTTGCGCATCGACTACGACGCGGGCCACGGCATGGGTTCGAGCGTGTCGCAACGCGCCAACCAGCTCGCCGACGAGTGGTCGTTCGCGCTCTGGCAGATGGGCGAGCCGGGCTTCCAGCCGAAGCATTAGGCGGCGCGCAGGGACTGGACGCTGAATGCGCTCAGGCGTCCAGTCCCTTTTACGTGCCTTTACGTGCCGTTGCGTTTGCCTGTCGTTGAGAACTTCCCTTGAGACTCGCCAAGCAACTTTTTCTTATCATTGCCGGGCTGCTGTGCCTCGTCTTCGTGGCCTTGCTCGCCCTGCATCATGACGGCTCGATCACGACCGAGGTCTGGATCGACAGCCCGCCGCAAACCGTCTGGAAGATCCTCACCGACACCGCCGACTATCCGCGCTGGAATCCGGAGATCTCGCGGCTCGACGGCGCGCTGGTGGAAGGCAACGTGATCGAATTCGCCGAGGGTTCCGGTCCGGACGCGATGGTGTTTCATCCGACCGTCCTGACGGTGCGCCCCGGGCGCGAACTGAAATGGAAAGGATTCCTATGGATACCGGGACTCTTCGATGGTGAGCATCGATTTCAGCTCGTGGAAGCGGCCGAGGGGAATCGCACGCTCTTCATTCAGAGTGAACGGTTTAGCGGGATCCTCGTGGGCAAGCTGAGCGACGGCGCCTTGAGCGATACGGCGGCGCTGATGAAGCAGATGAATGCGGCGTTGAAGACGCGTGCGGAAGCGGCGAAAGGGAATTAGCCACGCATTGAACCGCGCATTGAACCGCGCATGGGCCAGGCGTTGGCGAACGCATTGCACATGCTTACGAAGCGGGCAGTGCAGGGACCGGACAGAACCGGGCCGGCCCCTGAAAGCAGAGCCGGCCAGGCCGAAACAGCGGCTTAAGCGCTAACGCTTGCCCGCTTCGGTGTCGCCATCGACACCACGAACGTCACCACGATATTCGCCGCCAGCGCGATCAGGCCGATATACAGCGGATACGTCGCACCGCCCAGATGCAGCGCGAACACCGGCTTGAGACCTTGCGAGATCGCCAGCGCCGTACCCAGCACGATCCCCACCAGCCAGCCGAGGAACAGCCCCGGCGTGTTCAGGCGGCGCGTGTACAGCGAGAACACGATAGCCGGGAAAATCTGCAGGATCCACACGCCGCCGAGCAGTTGCAGGTCGATCGCGTACTGCGTGGGCAGGAACACGATGAACAGCAGCGCGCCGAACTTCACCGCCAGCGAGACGATCTTCGCCGTCGATGCTTCCGCGCCGGAAGTCATATTCGGCGAGACGATCGGACGCCACAGATTGCGCGTGAAGAGGTTGGCCGCGCCAATCGACATGATGGCTGCCGGCACCAACGCACTAATCGCAATCGCCGCCGCCGCAAAGCCGACGAACCACGACGGGAACAGCGTGCCGAACAGCGCCGGCACGACATCCGAGGCCGACTGCACGTGAATGCCGGCCGCAATCGCCATATAGCCGAGCAGCGCGATCAGGCCGAGCAGCAGCGTGTACGCCGGCAGGAAGATTGCGTTCTTGCGCACCGTCGCCGCGGACGCGGACGACAGCACCGCCGTCATCGTATGCGGATACATGAAGGCCGCCAGCGCCGAGCCGAGTGCGAGCGAGGCATACGCCGTGAACTGCGTGGGCTTGAGGATGATGCCGGTCGCGCCGCCCTTCGCCTTGAAGTAATGGTCAGCCGCATCGAACACCTGGCCGTAGCCGCCGAGTTTCGACGGAATCAGCCACACTGCCGCGATCACGACAATGTAGATCATGATGTCCTTGACGAAGGCGATCATCGCCGGCGCGCGCAGGCCGCTCGTGTACGTGTAGAGCGCGAGGATCACGAAGGCGACGATCAGCGGCAGTTCGCCGTTCACGCCCAAACCCTTGATCACTACCTGCATGCCCACCAGTTGCAGCGCGATATACGGCATGGTGGCGATAATGCCGGTCAGCGCCACCGCAGCCGGGAACCACTTGCCGCCGTACTCGCCTTCCACATAGTCCGCCGCCGTGATGTGATTTTTCGCGTGCGCGATCTTCCATAGCTTGGGCATCACCGCGAACACGAACGGATACACGATGATCGTATAAGGCAGCGCGAAGAAACCATACGCCCCCACCGAATACACCAGCGCGGGTACGGCAATCACCGTATAGGCGGTGTAGAAATCGCCGCCCACCAAAAACCACGAAATGATCACGCCGAATTGGCGGCCGCCGAGGCCCCACTCGTGCAATTGCGTGAGGTCGCCGCGCTTCCAGCGCGCCGCGAAGAAACCCACCACCGTGACCAGCAGGAAGAAAAAGATAAAGACGGCCATCGCGACCGGGTTGACTGGAATCGATCCGCTCATTTGAGACCCCGGTACACGACGTAGATCAGCAGCGACGTGAGCGGCACCCACAGGAACTGATACCAGTAGAAGAACGGAAAACCGGCGAACGATGGACGCGTGTCGTTATAGAACGGCAGCCATAACAGCGCGATGTATGGAATCAGCAAGAGGAGCCAGAGCCAGGATCGGCCGGCTGGAGCGGTAGTTTCCAAGAGATCCCCAAGATAGGTGTAGGTGGAACGGAGCACCTAGGTGCTACCGGGCGTCGCAGGACTTGTGCTGCATCCGTGTCGGGGCCGGTAGCGCGCATTATCTTAGAATTCCCGCCGGGATGCTTGATTCCGGGTACATGCGCGATCTTGCGATGGCTTTCGATACGCCCCCAAATTTTTTGAGATTGCGGCTGGGCATCTGTGACGTTTTCGACGTCGTTTGCGTCAAATACCCAAGAAGTTGCCGCTGGAAGCCGGGAGAAGGCGGCATATCGGCAGGCATGCGCGCGTCCGTCACGAAGACGTAAACATCTGTAATCGAATTGGTAACTCTAATAATATTGACCGGTTTTAAACTCCTGCTGGTTCAGAAAGGGCGAACATTTTTCTGAACGGGCAAGCGTTCTCCCATCATTGGGCGCGTTCTCCGGATTGAGCTATGTGGCCGGTCGTACCGCCAATCTCTCGCGTAGCGTTAGTTCTTTCGCCAGCAATCGGTGATTCCTTGCTGATGATGACGATTGCGCGAAATCTGCAGCAAAACGGTATCGCCGTAACCGTATTTGGCCGGCAGATGCAGTCTCTGCGCGACTGGTTTCCGGAGGTGGAAACATTAGACGACCTGGACGCCGGCGAGCTCGAAGCGCGGCTCGCGGGTTTCGACCGCGTCATCCAGATGCATCGCAACAAACCGTTTGCGGGCCTCGAACACGCTCACCCACGGGTCATTTTTCTCGATCACATTTGCCGGGTCCGCTCCTCGCATTCCATGGCGGCCCGCCTCGCGCGGTTCTGCCAGGATGAGTTCGATCTCGCCAGTGCTCACAAGAGCAACGGCATGACGGCGCCCGCCGGACTACAGCACCGCAAATACCCGCTGCGCGTGGCGATTCACCCCACCGCCAGCACGAGCGACAAGTGCTGGCTGCCGTCGCGTTTCATCCGCCTCGCCATCAAGCTGCGCGAACTGGGCTTCAGCCCGGAATTCGTCGTCGCACCGCAGGAACGCGCCGACTGGATTCATATCGAACGCCTCGGCCTCGCGCTGCCCGATCTGGGTTCGCTCGACAACGTCGCTGCGTGGGTCTACGAGTCCGGCTGGTTTATCGGCAACGATTCGGGCATCGGTCATCTGGCCTCGAGCCTGCATATCCCCACGCTGTCGCTGTTCATGCGCCGCGGCATCGCGCATACCTGGCGGCCGGACTGGGGGGCGGGGCAGGTGCTGATCGGCAGCACGTATCTGCCCACCGGTTTTCTGAAAGAGCGGTACTGGAAGTACATGTTGTCCGTCAGACAGGTCTCCCGCGCGTTCGACCAGATGCGCGCCAATCCCAGCTTCGCATGACCCCCCGCAATCCCTTGACGCCGTCCGGACGATGTTCGGACCGGCTGCATTCCTTTTTCCCGATTTCATGAACACACAATGCCAGGCCGTCTTCCTTCATACCGGCTATAGAACGGCCGGAACGTGGCTATGGTCATGCTTTCGCCAACTCGACAACGTCACGGCCTACTATGAGCCGTTGCACGAAATGCTGGCGACCATCGACCAGCAAAAGCTGGCGAGCAGCACCGCGAATAGCTGGCGCTCGGGCCATCCCGCGCTGGAGGCGCCGTACTTTGCCGAGTTCGCCCATCTGCTGAGGGCGGGTGAGCGCGGCATTCCGGGCTACGACGCGGTCTTTTCGGTGGACCGCCTCGACGGAGAAACGCCGCAGGCCGCCGAGCGCCTCGAAGCCTATGTGCGCGGCCTGATGCAATCGGCGCACCAGCAGGGCCGGGTGCCGGTCCTCAAGTTTTGCCGCTCGCTCGGCCGTCTGCAGTGGTTTCGCGCCACGTTTCCCGACGCGGTGCACGTCGTGGTCGAGAAAAATCCGCTTTCGCAATGGCAGTCGTGCTGGCAACTGTTCGCGGCGCATCGTAATCCGCACTTCGTGGCCATACCGTTTGTGGTGCTGGCGTTGAATCGCCACGTGCCGCTCGTGCAGCAGACCATGGACGCACTCGGCGTCGTGCTGTTGCCGGAGTCTGATCACGCGGCGGCGCCGACGGTGGAGGCGCATCTCGCGCTCTACAAGGAACACATTGCGGCGATCACGCCGCTGCAGGCTTACCGGGCCTTTCTCGCGCACTGGCTGCTGACCTTAAGAGACGCTCACCATGCCGACGCGATTTTCGACTGCGATCTGGCGGGACATTCCCCGGCCTATATCGCCGGCGCCGAACGGTGGATCAATGAACTCACCGGACTCGAGCCGTCGTTCGGCAGCGCGCGCCGCGAAGAGGCCGCCGAGCGCGATCATGGCTTTGGCGCCGCGGAGGGATTGCAGCTTCATCTGGATACCCTGAACTTCGCGCGGACGCCGATGGTGCGCGGGGCGGTCGCACAGGACGCGCTGCACCTGTGGGCCAGCAAACTCGCCCAGGCCAGCCAGACGATCGCGTCCGGCGTGGCGCCGCAGCGGCCGCAGCAGTCCCAGGGGTCACAGCCGCAAGTCGAACAGAGCCGCACTACGCGGATGATGGGCGTCGCGCTGCTCGAAGGCGCCGGCATTGATGAGATACTGCTGGGCGAACTCGCCGCCGCTCGCGCCCTGTTGGCCGGCGTGCGAAGCGAGCTGGCACGGCTGCAACGCTCACCGTTGTTGCGGCTCGTCAAGCGCGTGCGCAGGCTGCGCGCGCCGAAGCTGCTGCGCCGCATGCGCCGTGCCGGCAAGCCGCGCCGCGATGCCGGCCATCCAACCTGAGAGAGCGCAATGATAGAACGTCACATGGTGTCCACCGCATTCGAGATTCCCGGCTATACAGCGGAGAAATCGCTTGGCGTCGCGCGCGGCATCATCGTTCGCTCGCGCTCGGTGGTGGGCTCGATTGGCGCGTCGCTGCAGACCATCTTCGGCGGCAACATCTCGCTTTATACGGCCCTGTGCGAACGCGCCCGGGAAGACGCGTATGAGCGCATGGTGGCGCAGGCCGTGAGCCTGGGCGGCAACGGCATCGTCGGGATGCGCTACGACGCGACCGAGATCGCCCCAGGCGTGACCGAAGTGCTCTGCTACGGCACAGCGGTATTGCTTCGTAATACGTAAGATCTCCGAGGTCGTGCGGGGTCGTCCGGGATCGTCCGGAATACGCGGCGGTATACCCGCGGATCTCGGCGCGCGGCAACACTCCCTGGTGGCCTGTTTCCGGCTTGTTCCGGCTTAAAACGACGCCGCGGCGCGGTAATGAAAGGGCGATGCCGACTCGCACTCAACGTTCGTTCCCGTTACACTGATTCGCCGACCGTAAACGGGGCGCTCACGCATCACCTGATGGTCGCGGGCGCTCGATATCTTGGGAGATCAAACATGCGAACCAGTGCACGCAATCAGTTCGAAGGCCAGGTGACCGACGTCAAGCATGGCGCCGTCAACGACGAAATCACGCTGCGGACCCAGGACGGGCTCGAGGTCGTCGCGATCATCACGCACGGCAGCGCGAAATCGCTGGGGCTGGCCGAAGGCACGCCGGCGTTTGCGCTTGTGAAGGCGTCGTCGGTGATCGTCATGGTGGACGTCGCGGCCAATCAGGTGTCGGCGCGCAACTGCATCGCCGGTAAGGTGACGGCCGTGACCAGGGGCGCAGTGAACGCCGAAGTCACGATTGCCGGCCCGAGCGGCGCGCAGATTGCCGCCATCATCACCAACGAAAGCGTGGATCGGCTCGGTCTCGTCAGCGGCGCCGCCGCCACCGCCATTTTCAAGGCGTCGAGCGTGATCGTAGGTGTCGACCAGTAAGCGGGCCAGGCCTCGCGGAGCATGCATATGACGAACCGGCGCCGTTAGTTGATGGCAAAGGTTCGCACGTAGCTGGTGCCGCTCGACGGCACCGCGCGATCCACCGCAACCAGCACGTGATGCACCGGGTCGATCGCGACGCCGCGCGCGTCCTGGAAGTCATTGGCGAGCACGCTGAGCGTGCCGTCCGGCGCGACTTCGCACAGGCCATTTTTATTGCACCTGGTGTAGAGCCGCCCGGCGCCGTCTACAGCCATCAGATCGGGACTGTCGATTTGCGCAAACACGGTAGGCGTGACGGGGCCGGTCGAGCCCAGAAGCTCGCTTAGGCTCGCCTTCACGATATTGTTGTTGGCCTGATCCGAGACGAACACGCTGTCGCCCGACACGGCAATGCCGACTGGCTTGCCGAGCCCGGTGATCAGATCGCGCTCGGTGGCGAGGTGGGTCGTCGCGTCATAGGTGACGAGACTCAAGGCGCCCTGCGGCGGATTGCTGCCGGTCTTGATGAACCACGTGGACAGCAATCGGCCGGGGGCCAGATCCAGCAGTCCCAGCCTGCGGCGAGCCGGGTCGGGGCCGACCAGCGGGATCGCATTGTCGGCGCCGACAGTGAAGATCGCGCTCGCGCTGCCAAAGCCAAACCGTTCGGCGAACAGCGTCCCCGAGGGCGCAAAGCTCAATTGACTGAGGCTTTTGCCCAAACCTGCCGGGACGGGAATCGAGGCGAACGGCGTATAGGCGCCGCCCGTCGATACCAGCACGCTGCTGGTGCGGTCATCCGTGATGAACACGGCGCCATCGCCCGGCCGCACGGCGATTCCATTCGGCAATGCATCGACGGCGACCTTCTGCGGCGGCAGGGACGCCTCAGGCGTGGCGCAACCTGTCAATGCCGCAGCGAGACTCCAGGCGGCGAGCGCCACGGCAGTCCTGCGCCAGATCCCAAACGAGACGAGCATGTTTCCTCCGAAAGCGATTCAAACCGAACGGTGAGGGCGATTCTGCGAGGGCGCGATCACGCGCGCGCATGGCGCGGCGAGCCCGGCTGCGCCATGGATTCGTAATATACACATAAGCCTCTTGTGGCATTGCCCGCGCCGGCTGCAGCGATGCGCCGACGCGCAATGAGCCGATGCTCCGGCAGGCTGGAAAAAGTGCGCAAAATGCCGACCGTTATATCCGGTGGTATATTGCGGTTTTCCCTGAGTGACGCCACGCGGGATGCATCCCCGAGCCGAAACCGAATTCCTGCCATGTTGAACACCCGGCGCGCCGAACCCATCAAGCCACACGTGAAGGTCGCGAAGCTGTATGAAAAGCTCGCCCGTCAAATCGAAGATCAGGTCCGCAGCGGCGTGTTCCTGCCGGGTGAGCGCATTCCGTCGGTCAGGCAGACCAGCCAGCAACACCAGTTGAGCATCAAGACGGTGCTTCACGCCTACCTGCTGCTCGAGAGCAAGGGCGTGATCCTGAGCCGGCCTAAATCGGGGTATTTCGTACAGTCGGGGCGTGCGTCGAGTGCGCCTGCCGCGAGCGAATTGCGCGCGTCGCAGCCGCTTGCCGTGTCGGCCCATGTCGACGTGAGCCGCCTCGTGCTCTCCACGCTACGCTCGATTCGCAGCGACGATGCCATTCCGTTGGGCTCGCCCTATCCGGACCCGTCGCTCTTCCCGGTGCAAAAGATCAATGCATACGGCTATGCCGTGGCGCGCCGCAATCCATCGCGTGGGACGACGGATGAATTGCCGCCGGGCAATCCGGAGCTGATCCGGCAGATCGCCCGGCGTTACCTGGAAAACGGCCAGCCGGCCGATCCGAACGAGATTATCGTTACCATCGGCGCGACCGAAGCGATCAATCTGTGCCTGCAAGCCGTGGCGAAACCGGGCGACACCATCGCCGTCGAATCGCCGACCTTCTACGCGATGCTGCATGCAATCGAACGCATGGGCATGCGGGCCATCGAAGTGGTGACGCATCCGCAGGAGGGCATGGACCTCGACGCGCTCGAACGAATCCTCGCGCGCGAGCGGATTGCCGCCTGCATGGTGATGCCGAATTTCCAGAATCCGCTGGGTTTTCGCATGTCCGATGCGAACAAGCAGCGGCTGGTGGATCTGCTCGCGCGGCATGACGTGCCGATCATCGAGAACGACGTCTATCACGAGCTTTACTTCGGCGACACCCATCCGGGCTCACTAAAGGCGCTCGACAAAAAGGGGCTGGTGCTGCATTGCTCGTCGTTTTCGAAAAGCCTGTCCACCGGACACCGGATCGGCTGGGCCATGCCAGGCCGTTACCGCGATCAGGTGGAGAAGCTCAAGTTTCTCAATACGTTGACCACCTCGTCCATTCCGCAGCAGGCCTTAGCCGAGTATCTGAAGAACGACCGTTATGAGCATCATCTGCGGCGCTTGCGCAAGGCGTATCAGCAGAACGCCAATTTGATGAGGACAACGATCGAAAGGCATTTTCCCACGGGCACGCGCACCTCGCGTCCGATGGGCGGATACGTGCTGTGGGTCGAATTGCCGTCGCAAGTCGATTCGCTCAAGCTGTACGAGCTGGCGCTGGAAAGACACATCACCGTGGCGCCGGGGTACATTTTTTCGGCCTCCAATGTCTACGGCAATTTCATTCGCCTGAACTACAGCTATACGTGGTCGCCGGAGATCGAGAAGGCCTTGGCGACGCTCGGCAAGCTGGCGGCATCGCTGATGCGTGAAGCGCAGCGCAGGGCGGAGACGGCCGAGATTCGTTGAAGCCGCGCAAGCGGGCCACGAGACGCACACGTCACGCGGCCCGGCGCCATCTCATTGCTGATCGACCCACTTCTTCACAGCATCGGTACTTTCTAAAACCGTGCCGGGATAGCCCTCTTTGCCCTCGTAGGTTTTAGCCTGCTCAAAAGGCGTGCGGTCGAATCCGGACGGCTGCCCAAGCTCGCCGGCCGCTTTCTGCTGCGACACGAAGGCATTGTGTTCGGACTTGAGCCGATGCTCGGGTTGCTGCAAATCGAGCTTGCCGTGCAGATGATCGTAGGCGTGCCGCATCTCATGCGCGGCATAGGGATGATTATCCGGATCGATCAAACGAACGGTGTTCTCAGCCGGTGAATAGTGGTTACCCACGCTGGTTTTTTCGACCGCGAGTTTCGAGTAGCGTGAGCCGGGCGTATTGAGCGCCTTGATCACCTGCTCAGGCTTGACGGCATCCGGGTGCGATGTGTCGACCCGGTCCATGATCGTCTTGACCTTGATGTTGCGCTGAAACATCCGTTCGAGACCTTTGTCGCCGGCTCGGGTGCGCAGCATATCGAGGTGAGCGCTGCCCGTGGTGGGCTGGGCGAGACTCTCGGTGCCGGGTCGATAATCGACCCCCGATTGTCTGAGCTTGTCTGAGGCGGCCTGGGTGTTGCCGGCCGGGATATCGGCAGGATCGTTGATGGGGCGCGCGCCTGCGCCAGTTACTGAAACCATGTTGCGGCTCCGGATGACTCGTCGGGAGCGCCTATCTAATCAGCTATTGACCCACCGTTGCGCGGATATGCGAAACGGCAGCGATACAAGCGAAGCGTCGCGAATTCCGCCAGATGTGGCCAGGCGCGCAAGTACCCATTTCGATGCGTCAAAAAGCCAGGGTGGCCGTTGCCATAAAGGTGCCTGTGCTCGACAGACGGTTCTTGCTGGCGACGGTCGGGACCTAGCGCGGTGCGAGGCTGAGCCGGCTCAACCGGTATTGCTTCTCAGGCAAAAAAAGGGAGCCGGGTAAACCACCTCGGCTCCCTCGTCCATCGTCGCTGCGAATCCTGCATCGGCGACTTAATGCTTGAGACAGGTATCCGCATTCTTCCAGGTGCAGGTATCCAGCCCGGTGTGAATCACCGGCTTTACCGTCTTGCCTTCCGCGAGATCGCGCATCACCATCGCCGCCTGGTAGCCCATTTCCTCCGGCCGCTGGCCTACCAGCACATTGACTTTATGATCCTTGAGCGCCTGGATCTCCGGTCCCAACGTATCGGCTGAGACGATCACGAACTTGCCGCTGTTGATCTTGTCCATGATCGGCGCCACGACCTGCGAATACGCCTGCGGTGCGAATAGCGGCCAGCCGCCTTCGAGCACGAAGGCGTCGAGCCCGGTGGCGTTGGCCGTCAGCGTGTCCTGCATCATCTGGTTGGCCTTGGCGGCGTCGTCGTTCACGTAGAGCGGACAGGCGCTGATTTCCTTCCAGCCGTTTTCGCCGGTCAGTTTCTGGACGCCCTTCTTGCCGGCGAGTGCGTCGCGCGTGCCGGCGGCGCGCTGGTTGATGTTTTCGGCGGCGGGGTTGCCCATGACGAGGCAGATATTGCCGCCCTTCGGCATCAGCAGCTTCAACTGTTCGCCGAGCTTGACGCCCAGCTCGTAGTTGTCGGTGCCGACATAGGTCTTGCGCAGCGAGGCGTCCTTGGGCAACAGGTCGGCGTCCGCGGTGATGACGGGGATCGTCACATTGCGGCGGCGCAATTCCTCGGCGACGGCCGGCGCGTTGGCAGGCGAGATGGCGATGCTCGCCACGCCCTTGGTCAGCAGGTCGTCGATGATCTGCACTTCCGCGGTTTCGTCCGCGGCGGTAGCGGGACCCGTGTAGTAGCAGGTGTAGCCTTGCTTGTTGAGCTCCTTGTTGGCGCGGTCGCATCCCTGGTGCATCAGGTCGAAGTAGGGGTTGTCGAGCCCCTTTACGACCAGCGCCAGGGTTTTATCGGCTGCGGAGGCGGAGGTGCCCAGGATGGCGAGCCCTCCGATCGCAGCAAGACACATCAACATTTTCTTCATTGTCGTCTCCTTGTCTCACACAGTTATCAGTTGCTTTGCCGTTCGCCGCCGAGCCGGTTGAACAGTACGGCGATGATGATGAAGCTCCCCACGACCGTGCCCTGCCAGAACGAATCGACGCCCAGCAGGATCAGGCTGTTGCGGATGACTTCGATGAGCGCGGCGCCGACCACGGTCCCGAAGGCGCTGCCGATGCCACCCATCAGATTGGTGCCGCCAATCACGGTTGCCGCGATCACACGCAGCTCGTCGCCGGTGCCGAGACCGGTCGTCACCGCGCCCAGCCAGCCGACTTCCAGAATCGCGGCGACTCCCGCCATCAAACCGGCCAGCACATACACCGAGCAGACGATGCGGCGCACCGGCACGCCGGTGAGCCGCGCCGCATGACGGTTGCCGCCGACAGCGAAGACATAGCGGCCCCAGCGCGTCCACGCGAAGGCGAACCAGAACAGCACGGCGAGCACCAGCAGAAACCACACGGGATTGGCGAGGCCGAGCGTCTTGCCGCCGCCGAGCGCGAGCAGCTTGCTGCCGTCGGGGCCGAAATCGAAAATAGTGCGGCTGCCGGAGAACACCAGCGCGAGGCTGCGGCCCACGCTCAGCATGCCGAGCGTGACGACGAAAGGCTGCATGTCGAGATAGGCAATCAGCAGGCCGTTGACGAGGCCGACGAGCCCCGCGGTCAACAGCCCCATGCCGATGCCGGCCCAGATCGGATAGCCGGCATTCATCACCACCGAGAGGACGATGCCCGACAGGCCGATGGTCGAGCCGACCGAAATGTCGATGCCGCCTGTGACGATCACCGCCATCATGCCGAGCGCGACGATGGCGACGAATGCAAAATTGCGCGTGACGTTAAAGAGATTTTGCTGCGTCGCAAAGGTGGACGTCACGAACGACAGCACGACGCAGGCGACAATCGTGGCGAGCACCACCCAGAACACCTGGCTCGCCAGCAGCCCGGTCCAGCGCGTGTGGGTCCTCGTGGCCTGCGGATTGTCGAGCAGAGCCGCCATCGGCGTGGGCCTTTCCTGCGGATCGTTCACTTTCTGGACTCCAAAGCAATTCGGTTTCAGGCGGTGGCAATGGCTCCGGTAATCAGGCCGGTCACTTCTTCCGGAGACGACGCTGCGGTCTGCTTGTCCGCAACCTTGTGGCCGCGCCGCATCACGACCACGCGATGCGCGACGGCGAATACGTCAGGCATGCGATGGCTGATGAGGATGACCGCAATGCCATGTTCGGACAGGCGTTTGATGAGTTCGAGGACTTCGGCCACCTGGCGCACGCTGATGGCGGCGGTGGGCTCGTCCATGATGACGAGCCGCGCGTCCGAGAGACGCGTGCGCGCGATCGCCACCGCCTGGCGTTGGCCGCCCGACATCTGCCGCACCAGATCGAGCGGGCGCGTTTCGGATTTCAGCTCTTTGAAAAGTTCGCCCGCGCGCCGGTACATGGCGGCGTGATCGAGAATGCGGATGGGTCCGAAGCCGATGCGCGGCTCGCGGCCGAGGAATACATTGGCTGCCGCCGTCAGGTTGTCGCACAGCGCGAGGTCCTGATAGACGACTTCGATGCCCGCGGCGCGCGCGTCGACCGGCTTGTTGAAATGCACCGCTTTGCCGTCAATGAGGATCTCGCCGTGCGAAGGCGGAAAATTGCCGGCGATCACCTTCACCAGAGTCGATTTTCCGGCGCCGTTGTCGCCCATGAGCCCGACCACCTGACCCGGCTCCAGACTGAGCGTGACGTCGGTCAGGGCGCGAATCGCCCCGAAGTGTTTGGAAACGTCTCTGAGCTCCAGAAGGCTCATGGATTGTCTCGCTCGCTCCTGTGACGGCGCCCGTTTCTTCGGCGAGGCGACCGGTAGATAGGCTAACTAGCATTTTTTTATAGCACACAGGTGCCTTTTCGCAAGCAAGCCTAAACCATTACCGGGTTTACGTGCGGCCGTTTCATAACGGACCAGGCACGGTAGTCAGGCGGCAATCGCGTGACGATTGCGCGGCGTTCAGATGGCCGGACCGCTACTTCGAACGCCCGGCGCGCATGAAACGCAGCGCGATGCGCACGAGTCGCGGCATCGTCTGGGGGCGCAGCAGACGTGGGTCATAGCCGGAGAAGCGCCGCTCGTTTTCCGCGAGGCATAGCGTCAACAGTTCGCGTGCGCTGATGTCGACGGCGGATACCGCCTGCGCGCCCTTCACCGTGAAGTTGTTGTCGTGCGTGTGCTCGTTGCCGTCCGCGTCGAGCGTGCGCACGAGGCGCGTGCGTTCCCAGCCGAGATATACCCACGCGGCGGCCACTTTCAACTGAAAGCCGATGCGACGCCACCACGGCAACTGCGCGCGATGCCACGCCACCCAGTTGGCGAACAGCAGGATATGACGGCACTCCTCCTGCATGACCGGCTCGAAGGTGTCGATCAATTCCGGCGGGAACAGCCCGGAGCGTTGCGCCACTTCGAACAGTCCGAAGGCGAAGAAGCTGTCGATGCATTCGCTGTAGCCCGTCACCAGATAGGCCCATTCGGTGTCCTTGGGAAACACGTAGGGCGCTTCGCTCAGGAGCGGGATGCCGTAGGCGGCCACCAGCCGCGAGAGCACTTCCTTGTGGCGGTTCTCTTCCCACGCGTTCAGTGCGATGGCTGCGCGCACGTCCGGTTCGTCGACGGTTGCGGCATAGGCGGCCATGCGTAGCCGCGCTTTGCCTTCGGTGTGCACGGCGATATCCCAGATCGGCAGGGAAACGATCCGTTGGAGCGCGTCGGGTTCGAGTGTGGGCCATTCGAGCACGGATGGCCGGTACGGATTGAAGGTCTCGCGGAACATCCGGCACATCTCGCGGCGGTGCGCGTCGGAGCCGGGTTTGAGCGGGCCGGTGACCTCGCTTGTCCACTGCCGCGCGCGGCGATCCGCGACGTCCACGGTTTCCCGGTCGGGTCTGCGCTGCGGCAGCGTGGGCGCGGTAAAGCCCTGAATCAGGCGTTCGACGGCGAAGGTGTCAAAGGTCGGGTCACTCATTCCGCGGACTCCAGGAGAATGGGGCACGACGGATTCTGACATTACTTGCGCGGCTTTGCCGTCCAGCAGGCCGCGCGCGCGGCCCGCGCAGGCGTCATTCGAGCCAGGGCAGCGGGCGCGGCGAAACGATAAACGTCGTAAGCATATCGTCGGGCTGAGTCCATACGAGGCCGAACTGCATGGCGTCCGGGTTCGGCAGCGTGAACACGTGCGGCCCATCGTGGAACTGGCCGTCCCATCCATGCGCCCGCGCGGCTTCCGTCGCCGACTCGTATTCCGCTTCGACGAGCTGGAGCGAAAACTGGCCACCGTCCGCCACCACCAGCTCGCGGATGCGGGCAAGCGTGGGCATCCAGTTGAAAGCGCTAGCCGGCCGGGGCATTGTGTACACGCGCCATGTCATCGTCGTTATCCTCACTGCCTGTCTTTTTTGTGAAGCCCGCCTGGTGGTCCGCCAGGTGGCTGTTCTTTGTTTGTCGGCACAAACGCGGGATTCTTGACGGTCGGATAGGGCTAGATGGGTCCGCAAAGGTTTGCGCGGCAAATAATGCCGCAATAATCTGGCTTTTAATTCGCCCAGGCGATTCGTGCGGAGATTCGCCACGCCGTTTGCGGTAAAGATGCCCGACTCGCGCGAGGCGGTACGTGTTACGTCCTCCCTGCGTCGACCGTAGCGGGGCTACCTGTTCTCACGCGTTAGCGCGACGATGAAGTCGAGGAACACCCTCGTTCGGGCGGGAATATGGTGCCGCGACGGATGATAGGCATAGAGCGGAAAACGTTCATCCGGCCAGTCCGGAAACAGATTGATGAGCCGTCCTTCACGAATAAAAGGCTCCGCGCCGAGCATCAACATCTGCGCGATGCCGAAGCCGGCGAGACAGGCGTTGAGGAGCGCGCTTGGATCGTTCACCGTCAACCGTCCGTTGGTTTCGACGGTCAGTTTTTTGCGTTTGCGATGAAATTCCCACGGATAAGGCTTGCCCGTGTCCGGCTGGCGAAATTCGAGGCAGCGATGCGTGCCGCGCCCCAGATCCTGAGGTTGCAGCGGACGTCCCCAGCGCGCGAGGTACGAGGGCGCCGCCACCGTGACGATGGCCGTGTCCAGCAGCTTGCGCGCAATCAGGCTCGATGAGCGCGGTTCGCCAAAGCGCAAGGCCAGATCGAAGCCATCCACGATGAGATCGCCGAGTTGATCGCGCGCGATGAATTCGAGTTCGAGATCGGGATGAGCATCCATCAACTCGTCGAGCCTGGGCCCGAGAATGAGGCGCGACGACACCGGATCGAGATTGATGCGCAGCTTGCCGCGCACGGCGGCCGCGTCCCCTGCGGCGGCGGCCGCCGCTTCTTCCATGCCGCGCAGATGCGGCATGACCTGCTCGTAGAAGCGCCGGCCCTCTTCGGTGAGGGAGACGGCGCGGGTCGTGCGGTTGAAAAGCCGTATTTTCAGGCGCTTTTCGAGCCGGGCGATGGCGCGGCTCACGCCTGGCGGCGACATGCCCATCTGCTCGGAGGCGGCGACGAAGGTCCCCGCATCGACGACGGCAGCAAACACGCTGATGCCGCTAGACAGATTTTCGTTGTTCGATCTCATGGCGCTGCATTCCGGTCAATGGCGGGTCCTGGTCTTCCAAAGATAAACGCCGGGGCTGCCGCGATTTTGCGGCGACGACTATCCTCAACGGCGTGGCATTCGATCAGTAACTATATGTCATTTAAGTAATGCCATTCATATCATTTAGTTTCTCTGCCTGTTTGAGCACAATCCCTCTCGACAACACGTTTCAACTCTCCGTCCGAAGGAGCGGGAGTCATCATGCGACTCGCCCGCGTGGATTTTGCGGGCGGCCACCGTGGCGTCGACGACTCCCGCATCCCCGGCGAAGAGAAAATAAGTTATCCGAAATGAAATTGCACCGGTCGATTCGCTACGCCGGCGCTCACCTTCACAGACACAAGGACAGCAGATCATGTATGCAATCACTGGCATTACCGGCAAGGTCGGCGGCGCGCTCGCTCACGCGCTGCTCGCTGCGGGTCAACCCGTGCGCGCGGTCGTGCGCGACGCGAGTCGGGCTCAGGCCTGGGCCGAACGCGGCTGCGAACTGGCCATCGCGAACATGGACGATGCGGCGGCGCTCACCGCGGCGTTCAAGGGCGCTACAGGCATCTTCATCCTGCCGCCGTCGGAGTTCGATCCGCAGCCGGGCTTTCCGGAAGCGCGTATCGTCATCGACGCCGTGAATGCCGCGCTCGATGCCGCGCGCCCGGAGAAGGTCGTCTGTCTTTCGACGATCGGCGCACAGGCGACCCAGTCGAACCTGTTGACGCAACGCACCTTGATGGAACAGGCGCTCGCGGAATTGCCGTTGCCGGTCACGTTTCTGCGGCCTGGCTGGTTCATGGAGAACGCGCTGTGGGATGTGAGTCCGGCGCGTGACGAAGGCGTCTTGCACAGCTTTCTGCAACCGCTCGACAAGCCAGTGCCGATGATTGCGACAGCGGACATCGGCCGCGTGGCAGCACAATTGCTGCAGGAGAGCTGGAGCGGCACGCGTGTGGTGGAAATCGAAGGGCCGCGCCGCGTGAGTCCGAACGATCTGGCCGCGGCGTTCGCCCGAGTGCTGGGGCATCCGGTGCGTGCCGAGGCCGTGCCGCGCGAAACGTGGAACGCGTTGTTCGTCGCGCAGGGCATGAAGCATCCGCTGCCGCGCATGCAGATGCTGGATGGCTTTAACGAAGGGTGGATCGATTTCGCAGGCGATGCGGCTAGCGTGCTCAAGGGCGAGGTGGAACTGGACACGGTGATTGCACGGCTGTGTCAGTAAGCGGCAACAGTTGCGCGGCGCGCCTGCCGCATGACACGCTCATGGCGCGCCGCTGGCAGTTTTGCCAGAATCGGCATTTGTTGGTTCGGCAGGGTCTACTGCAACCCGATTCCACCGTAGAGTATGGGTAACTCAATCTGCGGAAGGTGGGTCATGTCATCGAGGCGATCATTCCCCCGGGCGCTCCTGCTCGGCGCAATCGTAGGTGGTTTTGGCGTTGCCGTAGAGGCGGGTGCCCAGGTTCCACCATCAGGTAACGCGGCGCAAGGCAAAGTCTTCTTCCAGCAGAATTGCGCCATGTGTCATGCCGACACCCTGGGGCCCGGCAATTTGCCCGTCATGGGCCAGGGTCCCAGCCTTGTGGGCGTGGTTGGGCGGCGCGCCGGTTCCGTCCCAAACTTTAGTTTCACCAATGCCTTGAGCGGCTCAGGCGTCACGTGGGATTCCGCCACGCTGGAGCACTTCCTTGCGAATCCGTCGGCGGCTGTGCCGGGCACGACGATGCCGGTGTCCGTCGCCGATGCCGGCGATCGCAGCAACGTGATCGCCTACCTGTCCACCTTGAAGGCGCCGGCTCAGGTTGCCGCCGCCGGCGCGAACCCCGCGCCGGCTTCTTCCGCTGGAGGCGACTCCGGCGATTGGCGTCGCGCCGCGCCGGGCGTCACGCATCATCTGAGCGTGGCCGATCTGCCCGCGCCCTACAAGACGAGTTCGTCAGGCAACAGTCCGCGCGTGGTGACGCAACCCGCCGATGCTTCGCCATCCGTTCCGGCGGGATTCAAGGTCAGGCTGTTCGCATCGGGTCTGTCGAATCCGCGCGTCGTGCGCGTCGCGCCCAACGGCGATATTTTCGTCGCGGAGACGGCTGAGAATCGCATCAGGGTATTGCGTGCCGCCGATGGCGCCGAGACGCCGTCCGACAACCAGGTCTTCGCCGACGATCTGGATCGGCCATTCGGCATCGCCTTTTATCCGCCCGGCGATCATCCGCAATGGATCTATGTGGCGAACAACAATTCGGTGGTCCGTTTTCCGTATCGCAGCGGCGAGCTCAAGGCGAGCGGCGCGGCGCAGACCGTCGTGCCGCGCCTGACGGAAAGCCACGGCGGCCACAGCACGCGCGACGTGGCGTTTTCGCTGGATGGCAAGCGCATGTTCATCACGGTCGGCTCCGGGTCGAATGTCGCCGAAAGCATGAGCAAGAAAAGTCCCGAAGAAATCAAACGCTGGGAGGCCGAACACGGGCAGGGCGCGGGCTGGGATGCGGAAGCCAATCGCGCCGACATCCTCGTGACGGACCCTGAGGGCCATCAACCGCTGCGCACATTTGCGACGGGCATTCGCAACGGCGCGGGCATCGCGGTGGATCCGCAGACCGGCGAGTTGTGGACGGCGACCAACGAGCGCGACGGACTCGGCGACGACCTCGTGCCCGATTACGTCACGCGGGTGCGGGCAGGCGGATTCTACGGCTGGCCGTGGTACTACATGGGCAATCACGAAGATCCCCGCCATGCGGGCGAGCGCCCCGATCTGGCCGGCAAGGCGATCGTCCCCGACGTGTTGCTGCAGTCGCACTCGGCGCCGCTCGAAATGAGCTTTTATACGGCGACCACAGGTGTGGCCGCATTCCCCGCCGACTATCGTGGCGATGCTTTCGTGGCGATGCACGGCTCGTGGAACCGGAGTTCGCGCACCGGCTATAAGGTGGTGCGGGTTCGCGTCGAGCATGGCGTGCCGACCGGCGAGTACGTGGACTTTCTCACCGGATTCGTGGCGAGCGACCGCGCCGTCTGGGGCAGGCCGGTGGGCGTGGCGACGGCCCACGATGGTGCGCTCCTCGTGACCGAAGACGGCAACGGCACAATCTGGCGCGTGTCATACACCGCTGGCCGGCCATAACGTTGTGTGCAATCGCGACGCCATTCGCGCGTCGCTTCTTCGGGCATCTCGCCAAGCCTTAGCGCCAAGGAAAATTTTTTCTTGGCGCGTGGATTCTCGCGGTGCCTTCCGTCTCGGCGTGTTCAATATCGCGGCATTGCTGCGGTAGGGTTAACCGGAGCAGATTACGATGGCTGATCGATCTGCAATATCCATTACCATGTCGAGTCCAGGCGGCACTGACCCGCGAAAGAAAAGGAAAACCTCATGCCGGGCCTCGAGCGAGCGCGTTCAGCCATGCTTATCGACTTTGTCTGGCGCGTGGTGCTTCGCTTCGGATTCCGGATCGCGCGCGCCTGGTGGCATCTTCGACGGCCGCATCATGAGGGCGCGCTCGTAGCCATCTACGTCGGGCCGGCGCTGTTGCTGCTGAAGTCATCGTATCGTACCGAGTGGAATTTCCCCGGCGGCAGCCTGCATCCCGGCGAGACGCCGGATGCGGCGGCGCGGCGTGAAATGGAGGAAGAGATTGGTCTTCCATCGTCTCCGTTGATTCCTGCCGGCAACGCCAGCGGCATCTGGGACGGACGCAGAGACCGGGTGCATTTCTTCGAATTGCATCTCGATGCCCTGCCTGAATTACGACTTGATAATCGTGAGATTGTTGCCGCACGTCTGGTGTCGCCGGAGCAACTGCACGGTATGGCACTGACGGGGGCGGTGGTTGCGTATCTGCGCGAGGTGCGAGCGGATGTCGCTCCTTCGCAAATGGAGCCGTGAAGATGACCGTTGAAATCCGTGAAGCGACCGATCGCGACGCCGAATCCATCGCGAGGGTGCATGTTCTTTCCTGGCGAGCCGCCTATACGGGGATCATGCCGGCCGCATTTCTGGATGGCCTGTCTATCGAGGCGCGTGCGGCCATGTGGCAGAAGTTGCTTCAGACCGGCAAGCTCAAGGTGTTGCTCGCGTATGCGAATGAGGCACTGGCGGGTTGGATCGCTTTCGGCGCCAGTAGAGATGCCGATAAAGATGCCGATAAAGATGCAACATGGGCCGAAATCGAAGCACTCTATGTCCTGCCGGAATTCTGGCGCAAAGGCATTGGCCAGCGATTGACCCACGCCGCGCGAGAGTTACTGCGTAGAGCAGGTTTTTCCGCCGTGTCTCTTTGGGTGTTGTCGGAGAATCATCGCGCCAAAGGGTTTTACCATCGCAATGGGTTCGATCACGATGAATCCAGTAAGCGCATTTCGGTTGGCGATGTGTCTTTGACGGAGCTTCGATATTGCTCTTCTTTGGTGGACAAAGGCGTCACAGCATTCCTGAACGGAGACACGCGCGACGACCTCGAAATGCGTCCGTAGAGCGACGGCGGAGGACGTCGCGGTGCTTGCCGATCCGCAACGATGCGCGCGAAGAAGGCGGTTCACGGCGATCACGCGTGGGGCAAAGCAGGAGACGGCATTTCCGAAGGGTGGGTGCGAAACACGACTACTCGTCCCCGCTTGCCTCCTGCTCCTCGCGCGCGTACTGCGAGGGCGGCCGCCCGACATGCCGCGTAAAGGCGACGCTGAAGGTGCTGGCGGAACTGTAGCCCACGCGCTGTGCAACGTCGGCGACGCGGCCCTCGTTGCGACGCAGCAGGTCCTTGGCGAGCGCCATGCGCCAGGTGAGCAGATATTCCATGGGCGCCACGCCCACCGCGCGGTTGAAGCGCTCAAAGAAGGTTGACCGTGACAAGGCGGCCTCTTTCGCGAGGTCGGCAACCGTCCACGCGCGGGTAGGGTGCTCGTGCATCACGCGGATCGCGGCTGCAAGGCGGGCATCGGAGAGCCCGCGAACCAGGCCCGGTGACGCCGTCGTTTCCGCCGTGGACCGCAGCGCCTCGATAAGCAGCACTTCCAGCAGTCGTGACAGCACGACCTCGCGCGCAGGCCGCTGCGCGCGCGATTCGTCGCGCACGAGTTGCACGAGAGTGGCGAGCCGATCGACGCCGCGGACATGCACGATTTGCGGCAGCAAAGAGACCAGCAGCGATGCATCGGGCGAACCGAAGCTGCAGTGGCCGACCATCATGCGCAAATCGACCGGACCATCCGGATCGCCGATGCCGAACTCATTGTTGCCGAGCACGAGCGGCGCCAGCGCTTCCACACCCGGCGGGGGCGGCACGAGGCTGGACATCGACACGCCATAGGCCGTGGGAATCAGCACGAAATCGCCCGAGACCAGCTCGAGAGGCTCGTGTCCCTCGATTGCCATGCGACAGGCGCCCTCAAGGATCACGTAATAGAGCGGTTGGCCGCTATCCGAGCGGCGAACGCGCCATGCGCCCGAGCCCAGAACCAGTTTGGAAAACCGCGCGCCCGGCTGTAGCAGCGTCACGACTTCGGCTAAGGGATCGATCATCGCCGGACTCCTGCAAATGAAATTCGGATTCTAGATTGTAGCGAGTACGGTCGGGGCGGTCTATCGTAAGGGGCATACACAAACCACCTCGACTGGAGTTTCCATGAAAACCATACTGATCACCGGCTGCTCGTCCGGCTTTGGTCTTGAGATTGCCCGCTATTTTCTGGCCCGCGACTGGCACGTCATCGCGACGATGCGCACGCCGCGCGCCGACCTGCTGCCGCCCTCAGAACGCCTGCGCGTGCTGGCGCTCGACGTCACCGATCCGCAAAGCATCCGCCAGGCGGTCGAGGCGGCCGGCCCGATCGACGTGCTCGTCAACAACGCGGGCTTCGGTGCGGCTTCGCCGGCGGAACTGGTCGCGCCTGAGACGGTACGCGACATCTTCGAGACCAACACCTTCGGCACGATCGCCGTAACCCAGGCCGTGCTGCCTCAGTTCCGGCAGCGCAAAGCCGGCGTCGTCGTGAATGTCACGTCGAGCGTCACGCTGAAGGCGCTGCCGCTGATTGCCGCGTACAGCGCGAGCAAGGCGGCGGTGAATGCATTTACCGCGTCGATGGCGATAGAGCTGGAGCAGTTTGGCGTGCGGGTGCGTCTGGTGCTGCCGGGCCGCGCGCCCGACACCCGCTTCGGCGAAAACGCCCGCGCCCGGATGCATGGTCTCGACCATGAGGCCTACGCCGATCTCGCCACCAAAGTTATCGCAGGACTGCAGAATACTTCTTCGCCGCTCACCCGGGCAGAGGACGTCGCCGAGGCCGTGTGGCGCGCAGCGACCGACCCGTCGTCGCCTCTGCGCATTCCCGCCGGCGCAGATGCCGAAGCGTGGGCTGCCGAGGTTCGCTGAGGTTCACTGAGCCGGCGGCATGGATTGAAGAAGGCTGGTACGCGCACGAGCGCATTACGTTCAGGAGATTGCCATGCATGACAAACCCGTTGCTCTGGTCACCGGGGCGAATCAAGGAATCGGTCTTCAGATTGCAAAGGACCTCGCGGCACGCGGCTTGACCGTGCTGGTGGGATCGCGCAGCCTGGAGCGCGGCGAAGCCGCGGCCACGGAAGTGGGACCGGAGGCCGTCGCGCTTCAGCTCGACGTGACGGATCAGGCTTCGGTTCAATCCGCGGCCGAGCGCGTTCGAAACGAGTTCGGTCGCCTTGACGTGCTCATCCAGAACGCGGCCATTTCGAATACGAAGAGGCAGCCGGGTCAGTCTATCGAGGAGTACGCGAAGACGACGTGCCCAGGCAACGTGGATCTCGATGAAATGCGTGCGGTGTGGGACACCAATGTGTTTGGCGTGCTCACGATCTACCAGGCGATGCTGCCGATTTTGCGCAAGACGCCAGGCGCTCGCATCGTCAACGTATCGAGCGGGCTTGGCTCGTTGACGGCGGCCTCGGACCCCGCCTATCCGTACCGTGCGGTCTTCGGCCCTGTCTACCCGGCGTCCAAGACGGCGCTCAATGCCTTGACGGTCGCCATGGCCATGGAACTCGAGCCGGACGGCATCAAGGTCAATGCCGTGTCCCCGGGGTATACCAAAACGAACCTCAACGGATATGCCGGCACCGAGACCGTCGAAGAGGGCGCTCGCGAGGCGGTACGGGTGGCGATGCTGGGGCCGGACGGTCCCACGGGGAAGTTCACGCGCTGGAACGGCGAAACCATTCCGTGGTGAGAGGCGCCAACGGCGCGACGTGTGATGCGAAGCGGGGACGAGTCGTATGCTTGGTGATGCAGACGACTCGTTTGCATCACTTCTTTGGTAGCTGTGGAATATTTTTAGTCAGGAGTTCTTCGATATCGAGCCCCTTGTCTGCCAACAACCTGGTGATCACCTCGGTCAACTGGCCCAAGGTTTCTTTCACCGATTCCCGAACCGTATCCACGACCACCTGAGTGCTTCGGTCGATTTCGATATTTACCTTGTCGTTGACTGCCTTCAAATCGAAAGTGGTGGCGCGCCGTGTTTCCGGTATCAGCCAGATTTCAAACCAGCCTTCATCTCGGTTCGTTTCCGAAACCGTGAGGCTACAGCCATTGATGGCGATGTAGCCCTTGGCGAAAATATACCGGCGGAACTCAACCGGCACGCCGATTCGAACCATTCTGTTGTGTGACGACGAGACAATTTGCAGGATCGTGCCGGTGAAGTCGACATGACCAGATAAAGGATGGCCTCCAATCTCTGCTCCGTCCTTTGCGGCCCGCTCGAGATTGACGTTGTCACCCACCGCTACGTCCGCTAACGTCGTGATTCTCAGGCTCTGCAAAACAACGTCGAAGTCGACTAGCAGAGGAGAACGGATTGCCGTGACGGTCAAACAAACGCCATCGACCGAGACGCTGGCTCCAATTTCGATACCGGTGCTGAATCCGTCCGGAAGTTGGATACTGAATGCTCTTAGTTCTCCATGATCCTCTATGGCTTTGATGCTACCTACGCCCTGGACAATTCCGGTAAACATTTGAACTCTCTTCATTGTTTCTTGAGTCGACATGATACTTGAGGGCGGTCAGCGGCACGGATCGGTCCTTCGGTATCGGTCGCCAGATCGCTCGCAAACGCACGAGATAAAATTGACCTGGAATGTTGAACTGCTCCGCGTACAAAAACGCCCGATAGAAGGAACGTAAGAACATGCCAGACGGTGAAAACGCACTCTATGCAGATTCGAGACTCGTCGATCTCTATGATCTATTGAATCAGGGAGATTGGGATTACGCGTTTTACTCGGAGCAAATCGGCAAACAGCGACGGAATGTGTTGGATCTGGGATGCGGTACGGGCACGTTTGCGCTACGTCTGGCTGCCGCAGGTCATGACGTCATCGCCGTGGATCCCTCCGCCACGATGATCAGCTACGCTCGACACCGGCCGGGTTCCGGCGCGGTGGAGTGGATGGTAGGAGAGGCCGCGAGCGTACAGGACCGCGCGCCGTTCGACGTGGTGACCATGACCGGGCATGCGTTTCAGTGCCTCTTGACCGACGAAGAAGTCCACGCAACGCTTCGAACCGTGCGCGAGATTCTCAAGGCAGGAGGGACATTCATGTTCGAGACCCGCAATCCCGTTGCTCGGCCCTGGACCACCTGGACGCCAGCGCTTTCAGCACGCTCGATTCAATCGGACAAATACGGTCCCGTTGACGTCTTTCATGATTGCATTGCAGTGGCTGAGCCGCTCGTGGAGTTTGAGACACACTATGTTTTCGGTCGCGATAACACGCAGCAGATAAGCAAGAGCCGATTGCGCTTCACGTCTCGTGACGAACTGGCGAGCCGCATCAAGTTGGCCGGATTCCGAGAGATTGAATGGTTCGGGAACTGGAGCGGCGGCCCGTTCCAGGAAGCATCGAGCGCCGAAATTATTGCTATAT
Organism: Paraburkholderia sp. BCC1885; assembly: GCF_900996235.1. Classification (GTDB taxonomy): domain Bacteria; phylum Pseudomonadota; class Gammaproteobacteria; order Burkholderiales; family Burkholderiaceae; genus Paraburkholderia. The sequence goes on along the minus strand of NZ_CAAJGM010000199.1, from coordinate 28,607 downwards.
GTCACGCGTGAGGGTCTGATAACCCCGCCTGGTATCGCGGAGCAGGTGCCGTATATGCGTATCGCAAGAGACACTGTTTCGCCAGAAACGAGCATTGGCCCTGACGGCCAATCCGAGATGAAACTGGCCGGGGTTAAGTGTCATTACTCATTGTCAGCGCGCAACTCTGGTGGCCCCATCTTGAACCAGGCTTTCGCTATTTTGCCGTTGGTGACTTCATAAATCGCCAGCACGTCAATTTCGCCGGGACCCTCGGGGAACGTTCGTGTCACACGCTCCTGGTCGACCACGATGTTTCCAACCACAGCGCGATGGATAAGCCGGCCGAACAAATTTGATTCCTTGAAGCGCACGACGTGGCGTTCGCGGATTTGCAGAGCACCAAGCGCGAGCAGGCGAGAGGGGAACTCATAATATTCACAGTCGTCGGCCCACCATTGCATAAAAGCATCGATGTCACGTGCGTTGTAGGCCTGGAGTTGCTGTTGTACAGGGAATTCCGTCGAGTCCGGAACAGGTGTTTCGTTGGTCATCTTTGGATTGCGTTTTTTCGGAATGCCGAGGCGCAGGCCCAGAGGACGGCATCGAGTATTTGACGTACGCCAGCCGTGGGCGAGCACGGGCAGGACTGCCGGTTGGGAGCAGGTGCTCGACTCGCGACCAATCCTCATCGGACAGACTGCGCGGTAGGCGAGGAAAGTGAACGGCCGTTGCACGTTCCACGCGGTCATCGCATATGTCCGGCGGCGATCAGCGGGTGTGGGTCGTTTCGTTCTGTCAACCTAACGAGAGGTTCCGTGCTTCCGGCCAGGCAATTTTGTGCCGAATAGCTTGTCGGGGGCGTTATTAAACATCACGTGGGGTCAACGTCGCGAGGCTCCGATAGCTCCACAACGGCCCTCTGGACTATTTGCCGATACTGGCCGGGCGTCATTTCCGTCACACGTCTGAACGCATTCCTGAAGGCGCTTTCGGACGCGTAACCTACCTTGGCCGCAGCCTCTAAAACTGATACGCCTGCCCGAATCTCGCGTCTGGCCAGATGCATGCGCCACCGGGTCAGATAGGTCAGCGGCGGCACGCCCATCATGTCGCGAAACCGCACGGCAAACGAGGTGCGCGACATACCGGCCGCTTTCGCCAGTTCGTCCAGGTTCCAGTTCCGGGCGGGCTCGCCGTGGATGGAGCTGAGAGCGACAGCCAGCCGGTGATCACCGAAACCTTTGAGCCATCCCTCGTCGCCTTGCGGTGCGTGCGCCAGATACGCGCGCAAGGTCTGTACGAACAGCACCTGCGCCAGCCCGGCAATCACGACGCTGCGACCCGGCCTGTTTCCCGGTTTCATTTCCTCGATCAGTTGTAGCAGCGACGAGGCGATCGGCGAGGCCGCCTGCATGGTCCGGCCGATATGAATGAATGGCGGCAAACCATTCAGGATGAGCGCCTGCCAATCCGTATCCACCTGGACCAGACCGCTGAGCATGGCAAAGCCGCCCGCCTGGCCCAGGCGGTATCGACCTTCGTCATCTTGTGCGATCGGCGTCGCCGTCGCACTGGTGATCAGCGTCGGGGTGCTGGCGAGGATCAGCGAACGCGTGCCGTTGGTGATCAGGACGTCACCGGACTCGAACAGTGCGGGCCCGGTCATGCCGTCGATGAAATACCAGCAGGCGCCCTCGGTCGCGGCATTAAATTTGATCGAATCCAGATTGGAAAAGCGGTGCGCCCAGTCACCGCCCGCGATGAGTTGCCCGGACAGTTTGCACCGGGCCTGAAGTACATCCAGCAAGTCCGACAGCGGATCTACCGGTAGATTTGAACGATTGCGCATATAAAGCGGACGAATACGTCTTACGGGTGCGAAGCCGGCAGCCTACCATGCCTGAATTCAATCTGGAGCACACTTATGCCTACCCCCCAATCTCCCATCGGCTCCGGCTTTGGCGCGGCCTCCACCGCTGCGGAAGTCATTCGCGATATCGATCTGACCGGTAAATGCGCCGTCGTCACCGGCGGCTATTGCGGCATCGGTATTGAAACGGTAAAGGCGTTCCGATCCGCTGGCGCGAGGGTATTTGTACCATTCCGCGATTCCGTGAAGGCGCGGGCTGCGTTGAGCGAAATGCCCGATGTCGTGCTGCAGCCGATGGATCTGCTCGATCCCGCGTCCATCGATCGCTTCGCCGAATACGTTCTGAGAAAGACGGACAGGGTCGATTTTCTCGTCAACAACGCCGGCGTAATGGCGCCCCCACTCATGCGCGACGAACGCGGATACGAATCCCAGTTTTCCGCCAACCATCTTGGTCATTTCCAGCTGACCTGCCGTTTGTGGCCGGCGCTCGTGAGATCCGGTCACGCTCGCGTGATCGCACTTAGCTCTCTGGGCCATCGCCAGGCAGGAATCGACTTCCATGATCCCAACTTCAAGCATCGGGAATACGAGCCCTGGATTGCATATGGGCAATCGAAGACTGCCAACGCACTGTTTGCCGTTGCGCTGGATTCGGTCGGGCAACGCTCGGGCGTGCGGGCGTTTTCTGTCCATCCCGGCGGCATCGTGACGGATCTGGTTCGGCATATGTCGCACGAGCAACTACACGCCCATCAGGTCATCGACAAGGATGGCAAGCCGATCATTGACCCTGAGAACAACAAAAAAACGCCTCAGCAGGGGGCTGCGACGAGTATCTGGTGCGCAACGAGCCCCCAGCTCGACGGTATGGGAGGCGTCTATTGCGCAGATTGCGATATTGCCCGCGCTTTACCGAGCGATGAATCCGCGGAATTACACGGTGTGCGCCCTCGCGCTACCGACCCGATTGCGGCCGGCCGCCTCTGGCAATTGAGCGAGCAGCTCACCGGCGCACGTATCGATTAATGCCCTAAGTCAGACAGGAGAAATCAATGCCTCTTAACCACTATGTCACGCTCGGGCGTTCGGGATTGCGCGTAAGCCCGTATTGCCTTGGAACCATGACGTTTGGAGAAGACTTCGGCTGGGGCGCCAGCTCCGAAGAATCGTTCGCCATGTTCGACGAGTATCGAGGCCGCGGGGGAAACTTCGTGGATACGGCCAACATTTATACCGCCGGTCATTCCGAGCGGATTGTCGGTGACTATCTCAGGCAGAACAAGGTCAGACGCGACGAGATCGTGCTCAGCACGAAATTCTATTGCAATCTGTTTCCGGGCGATCCGAACGGCGGCGGTGCCGGACGCAAGGCGCTCATCCAGCAGTGCGAAGCCTCGTTGGGTCGGCTGCAAACCGACTACATCGACATCTACTGGCTGCATAACTGGGACCGTACGGCGCCGATTGAGGAAACGTTGCGAGGTCTCGATGACCTTGTTACGGCCGGCAAGATTCGTTATGTCGGCTTCTCGGATATTCCCGCCTGGAAAACAGCCGAGGCACAGACGATCAGTCTCTTCCGTGGATGGACACCGATAATCGCGCTGCAGCTTGAATATTCGCTGCTGGAGCGGACCAGCGAGGGCGAACTGTTTCCGATGGCGCAGGCGATGGGCATGGGCGTCATGCCCTGGTCTCCACTCAAGAGCGGCTTTTTGAGCGGCAAGTTCAGGCGCGGCGGCGTAGGCCATGTCGATACCCGGCGTACAAACATGGTCGGCGTTCCAGGCGCGGAGGATTATGACATCATCGAAACCGTCGTGGACGTTGCTGCGGAGCTTGGCGTCAGTCCCGCGTCAGTGGCACTAGCCTGGGTCAGGTCGCAGGCAGGCGTCAGTTCAACCCTGATTGGCGCCAGGCGGCTCGACCAGCTCAAAGCCAATCTCGATTCTCTCGAAGTGACGCTGTCCGCCGGGCAGATGAGCAAGCTTGGCGAAGCATCCAAGCCGAAGCTGAATTTCCCGGCCGAAAACAACGAGACCCTGGCACCGATGCTTGCTTTCCCCGGCACGACGGTCGATGGTCGAAATGTGCCGTCGTCCTCGCGGCTTTCCGCCATACGGAAGTGAAGGAGGTGCATTGACCAGACCGCGTGACTCAAGTGTCATGAGCCTTACGAATGGAGTCGCAAAAATTGGTGCGAGATGCTTGTCATGTCTTCTATCGATGGTGTGGCCGCTTGCATCGTCGCCGCGATGTTTCTCCCACTGGTGCTGCTGCTTCTCGGCACGATGCTCAACGTCACGTCTTCCATGCTCTACGGAAGGGTGCCGGGAATAGCGGCCCCGAGCGTACCGAGCGTGAGGCGGGGCGGTCTGGCGTCCGGCTTAGACCGGACGCCACTTCGTGCTATCGGTCAGGGAGGTTAATTGGATGCAGCGGCTGGCGCAGCCGCTGTACCGCCGCCAGGCGCACGCTTGTGTTGACTACGATGCTGATTTCCACTCGGATGTTGATTCCTGTACAGCGCATCAGCAGTTTTCTTCTGGTCATCCGACATCGTGGCATACAACGCGCTGAACGCGGTCGACAGCTTTTGCATATTTTCGGAGTGCAATTGGGCCAACGCAGCGTATGACTTCATTGAGTCGTCTGCACTCATTGAGGGAAGTTTTTGCGCCCGATCATGAAAGGCTTGGTCGGCGGCTTTTGCGTTATCGCGCATCGTTTGCGCAAATGCGTCCCATTGCTGGGATTGCTGATTTGTGATCTTCAGCTCAGCATGCAGTTCGTCGATGCGCTGCTCCACGATATCCTGATGCTTTTGGGCATGAGCGGCGGCGCGTCCGTCAGGTGAGCTTGTCGTTGCGCTGCTCGCGGGCGTCTGAGCCCATACCGCACTACTTGCGAGGAGAAAGGTCAATAGCGCGGGCACGAATGCGTTTCGAACAGGGTTTTTCATGTATGGATGCTCTTTGATTTATCAGGTCTTGTGCCGCCGCGAAACATGCTCAGGCGGCCTATTTGCAAACCTATGGATCGAATCAGGTCATTGTTGAATCAATAACCAGGCGGATAGTTGTTTGGATAGTAAGCGGCACCGGGCGGCGGCGGGGGTGGCGCAGACTGATAGACCACGGGCGGCGGCGCTTGCACGGCGTTTGTGATCGCGGCACCCGCTACCGCGCCCAGGAGTGCTCCGACAATCAGGCCACCCCCGACGCCGCCACGGGATCCACCACGGTGATCGCCGTGGTAGCCGCCGTGATATCCACCACCATGTCCCCCGCGAGAATAATGTTGCGCGTATGCGGGTGCCATAGACACCGCCATTAGAGCGGCCACAATCGCCGCTGCAGCCCGTCGACGTGACGGGCGTTGAGAAATCTGAAACATGAGCTTTCCCCTCTTCCTTTCAGGTTTCACATGCATAGCACTGGCCTCAGTTCGCCAGCGAACAGTATATGTGACCCTTTGGCATCCACGTCAGTTCCTTGTATGGCATGTTTGCGTCGTTTTGTTGCCGCCACCGGCCTGAAGCCAAGCGAGTATCAGCAACGGCTTCGGATTACACGTGCGCCGCGAAATGTTGGAGTTTTCTCAGACTACCATTGAAGAGATCTCATGGAGTCTCGGCCATGGCGACGTTGCAGGGTTTCGTCGAGTATTCCGCAAGATTATGGGGCTAACGCCTTCCGATTATCGGAGACGATTTTGCCAACCGCCAATGCCACGTGCCGCACCTGGGCCTGATCGCCTCGTTCCGACGGCACAACGTTCGTTCGTCGAAGGAGAGTAATCATCCGCAAAGGGTCGTGTGCTGCTGCTCGCGGCCGCTTGGACGTTCAAGCGTCGGCTCTACTCCGTAACCGGCCATCCAATCGTAAAGGACGAACGCTCGGCCTTCGGCCTGAGCGGCCACTCGCGCATTCGGACTAATGCGCCCGCTGCGTGCTACTAACCGGCCGTTCACCACTTATGTTCGTAGTCCGTCGGAGACGCGCACTGGGCTGCAGTTTCGGTTCGGATCCGATCTATGGAAGCATGAGTCATGGAGACCATGAGTTTCCGCAAGAACTCGCCGACTGTCTTTCGCAATCGCTTCAAACAGAAATCAGCTTTCGGCCTTCTCCAACTGGCAAACTCCAGAGCAACTGTCCGACCATCTGCGCAAGCGCTGTAACGCGACCAGATAATCCGGCGTGTCGCGGTCGTCCGGCCGGCGCTGCAGAACGATGTCGAGCCGGTCCCTGGCATCGCGCACTCGACCCTGAAGGCACAGTAAGTCTCCTTCCGTGGCAGCCGTGCGCAGTTCCCACGCGTACGCACCCTGACGGCGGGCAATGTCGAGCGATAAAGCAAGCATCGACATCGCTGAGGCCGTCGCGGATGCACCTTCCTCTCGTAACCGCCTGGTCGCTTCGAGACGTAATACTTCCGCGGAACACCAGATCGGATCGCTGGACAGCGCGCGTTCGATCATCTGCTTCGACGCAAGTCCTTCACCCAGCACGCTGAGCTCTTCGAGATGCCGGTAGCTCCACTGCGATTTGTCCTGATACCGCGCTTGCGGGCGGTTCCCAGGCGATCCGATGTCGCTAGCCATGCAATATCGGTAGACATCCGCAAAGTTTCGCCAGAAAGCGACGGCCAATGTACCCGAGTACTCTTCAAGAACAAGCCGGTGGCGGTACGCCGCGGCACGCTCGCCTGCCCACAGCGCTACCGGGCAGCCGGCGAGGGCAGTCGCGAAACATACCGACAGCGCGTGCCCGCTTTCGATGGCCAGCGCAACGCTTTGCTCCGCGGACTCGAGCGCGTCCGACGCATGTCCTTGCATCCACAGGACGCGCGCCAGTACGGTGTGGTGAATCACTTGCGGGACATAGAGAAACTGCGCTCGTTCGCTGTTGGCCACCGAACCCGACTGCGCAAGCGCCTGCGAAATACATTCACGCGCATCCTGAAGCTCTCCGCGATAGGCATTCGAAATCCCGCGCATCGTCAGGTAGATGTTTTGACCAAGGCAGCCGGCGTGAAGCATGCCGTAGCGATCTGCATCCTGCACCGCCTCCTCGTGTTCTCCCAGCCCCTGGTGATATCGCCACATGCCGAGTACCGCAAGCCGTCGGGTTTCCTCGTCGCCGAGCTTTTCTCCAACCTGCTCCGCGCGGTGATAGAGTGCCAGCAGCTCGGGAATGCTGCCCTGCGCGTTGTACAGCGCCTTGCCGAGTGCGATAAGAATCCGGGCTTCTGTTTTTCCCATCGACCCTGGCTGAGCGTCAATCACGCCGAGCGCGCGCCGGGCGTATCCGATGTATTCGTCGACAAGAGAGAGTGTGTCCCAGACAAACCACGACGACGCCACGAGCGATGCCCCCAGTGAGGCTTCTCCAGCCGGGCTAAAACACCACTGAAGCGCGCCGCGTATCTCCGCAACGATCTGGCGAAAGCCGGTCAGCCAGTTCGCACCATTCGCGCGTTCTTCGAAACCCGGAGCGTCGAGCACGTCGATAAAATACTGGGCATGCCGGCGCCGCAGAGCATCGGCTTCGATATCGTCAGCGAGCTGTTCGAGGGCGTAGGCACGTGTCATATCGAGCAGCCGATAGCAAATCTGGTCGTTCTCAAACTGCAAAACAACAAGCGATTTCGTGATCAGCGTGTTCAGCACTTCCATGACGGTATTGGCGTCGATCGTTGCGTCCGCCAGCACTTCAATCGCCGATGCACGCGAGAAACCGGCCTTGAACACACCCAGGCGACGCAGTACGGTCTGCTCCGCATGGCTCAGCAAGCGATAACTCCAGTCCAGCGTAGCGCGCAGCGTGCGATGTCGTGGTTGCGCGGTCCTTCGGCCGTTCGTGAGGAATTGCAAGCGATTGTCGAGCTCGGTAACCAGTCCTGACAGCTCGAACGTGTCCATCCGCGCTGCCGCCAGTTCGATCGCAAGCGGAATGCCTTCGAGCTTGCGGCACAGGCTTGCGAGCAACGGGGCATCGGCGTCGGTGAGCGCAAAGGCGCCTGCAACGGCCGTCGCCCGTTCCGCAAAGAGTTCTGCGGCTGGGAACTGCAAAACCGCTCGCGCCGACAGCGGTATAGGGATTTCAGGGGGCGCCTCCAGTGCCGGTAGCGGACGAACTGACTCGCCTTCTGCGCGCAGCGGCTCCCTGCTGGTTGCCAGCACATGAACATTCGCCGCGTTCTTCAGGATTGTCTCGACGACCTGGGCGACCACGTCGATCACGTGTTCGCAGTTATCGAAAATCAGTGCGGCATGTCGTTCGCGCAGATGGCTCACGAGCACGGCCAGCGAATCTTCTGAAGCCATCGGTATGCGCAGCGCTTCCGCGATCGCCGACGGCACGAGTTGCGGATCGTTCAGGACCGCCAGATCGACGAAGAAACAGCCGTCGCGATAACGATGCCTGATTCGATGCGCGGCAGCGAGCGCGACGCTGGTCTTGCCGATGCCTCCGGCGCCGACGATCGTCACGAACCGGTTATCGCTCAACAGGCCGACGATATCCTCGACGAACGCCGCTCGCCCAACCAGGCGCATCAGCGGAATCGGCAGGTCGGCCGCGACGTTTGCACACGACATCGCACCTCGTTCCAGGCGCTGCGTCGGCGCGGCAAGCCGATAGCCGCGCCCCGGCACGTTAAGAATGTATGGTGCACGCTGCTGGGTTTCACCCAATGCCTTACGCAGTGCAGTGATATGCACGCGCAGATTGTTTTCATCGACGATCGTTGTCGGCCACACGCGTGCCACGATATCCGAGTTGCTGACGACCTCGCCCGCCCGCTCCGCAAGAACGACGAGCACCTCGAACGCGCGCTGTCCGATCGCGACCCGCTGACCGTCCCTTGTCAGCGCACCAAGCGCTGGATTCACTTGAAACGGGCCAAAGGTATAGGTTGCGTTATCCACGTCGGATCTCGAGGTAGTTTGACGCGCGGCACTACGGGGCGCGAGATGCATTGTGAGATTGCACCGGAATCGGCCGTCCGTCGATAACACAATGGTTTACAGCCCCATCGGCCGTGTGGATTTAGGTCAGGCGCAAGCGGGGAGGCTGAAGCTGAATCGCGCACCGCCCGGTGCGGCAAGATTCTCGGCAGTGATGCGGCCGCCATGGGCATCGATAATCGAGCGGCAGATGGCAAGTCCGATCCCCATGCCGTCTGCCTTGGTCGTAAAGAAACTCTTGAAAAGATGATCGAGATGGTCGGCGGCAATGCCCGGTCCAGTGTCTTCGAGTTCGACACGCACGAGCGAAAGGCGGTCGTTGCGGGTGCGGATCACGAGGCGCCGAGCGCCCGATCCCCGGCTCGCCATTGCGTGGATTGCATTGACGGCCATGTTCACCAGGACCTGTTGCAACTGCACCCGGTCGCCCAGCACGCACGGCTGTTGGGGGTCCAGTTCGAGCGTCGCCTGGACGTCCTGCCGCGCCAGCTCGGGTGACAGAAACACCATCACTTCCTCGATCATTCTGTTGAGTTCCACCGGCAAGCGTTCGGGCTCCTTGCCGCCCGCGAGCGCGCGAATGCGCTGTACGATTTCCGCGGCCCGGCTGACATCCCGAATGATGCGCGTCGACAACGTGCGCACTTCGCCCAGATTCGGTTCTGGCCGGTCAATCCATCGCAGCGCTGCTTCGGCGTTGCTGAGCACCGCGCACAGCGGTTGATTCACCTCGTGGACAATCGACGCGGTCAGCTCGCCCAGCACAGATACCCGCGCCGCGTGTGCAAACTCAGCCTGCGTTTTCGCGAGCGCCTGTTGCGCTCTGACGCGCTCGCTAATGTCGACGAGACAGGCGAGACCGAGAGCCGGCTCACGAGCCGCCTCGGGAAAGTCGGTGACATACAGCACGTCGACAACCTGCCCGGTGAACGTGCGGATGCGTATTTCACCCTGAAAACTGGCCCCGCCGTTGTAGACCGTCTGCATGGAATGCTGGAAGGTATCGCGCGATTCCGTCCAAAGCCGGGCTACCGGGCCGAGCAATTCTGCTGCATCATGCGCGCCGAACAGTTCGACCGTCTTCCAGTTGACTTCGACAATCCTGATCGAATTCAGCGCCATGTCGACAAAGCCCGGTGTCGCCTCGATGTGTTTGGCGAGGTCTGTCACGCCTTGCGCCCGCAGCGCCGCGAAATGATTCGCCAGTTCTGCCCGGTCGATCTGGATGAGGGATACCGGTACGAACTGAAACAGCTTGCGATAGCGCTGCTCGCTCGCAAAAAGCGCGGACATCGCCGCCTTCGAAGCCGAGAGATCAATGATGCCGACCAGAATTTTTCCACGCGCCAGCATGTCGGGTGAAAAACTGGAGGTAAACCAAGTGTCGACATGATCGCCACGCAGCGTGACGAAACTGGCCTCGGCCGCGTAGCCCGGCATGCCCGAGAACGCCGCAATCACACTCTCGGCAAAGACGCGGTAGCTATGCAGCGGCCAGAAGCGCGAGAGATCGCCAAGCAGTTCGTTCTTGTCGCCGCGCCCGAACATCCGGACACATTGATCGTTGACGTCGAGCACGCGCGTCGCTTTAATCAGCTCGTGCACGAACTCCGGATGCGCCGAAAAATAGGTGCGCAAATCTTTCACGCCAAGGCTAGCCAGGTTGCGAACTTTCGCGGCTACGACGGAAAAATCAAGTTCCCAGAACGACACGGCTGCCGCTTGATAGAGGTTGAAGTAGCGATGCTCGGTACGCCTGAGCGCATCTTCCGCCTGCTTCTGCGCCGTGATGTCAACGCCCGTTTCGACGATATCCAGCGCGGCGCCATCCCGATCGTGACGCACGGTGCAACGTAGTCGCACCGTCACGTCGGTGCCGTTCGCCGCAATGCGCTGTACGTCGCCTTGCCAGCCGTCGAGCTTTCCAGCTGCGTCGCTGGCGTCCAGCAATGGACCTCCACGAGTCTGGAGCACGGCATCGATACGCAGTCCGCGAACATCGTCGATGCACCGTCCGTAAAGCGCCTGGGCGGCGGCGTTCCAGTGCACGATGCGTGCTTTGCAATCGAGCAGTACTACACTTTCCTGCATCAGGTCGAGAACCGCGGTACTCCATTCAGAGATCTGTTCGCTCATCCTGTTACCCTTGACGTCGGCAGGAGCCGTTGGTGTATTAACGCGCGTCACGTGGCATCACGTGGCCCATCATTTCAAACACCCGTTGGCATCGCCGTGCACGTCAGACCAATGCGACCGCTGTTGCCGGAGGAGACAAACGAGTGAAAGCGCATCGAAGCATCGCCGCACTTTTGAGCGCACTGATGACTGCCGCACTGCTCGCGGCCGCCAGTATGCCGACGCGTGCTGCGACGAACACCATCAGGATCGGCTTCATTACAGACTTCTCCGGCGAATTGTCAGACGCAGACGGAGCCGGCGGACTGGAGGCAGTGCGCATGGCCGTGGAGGACTTCGCGCATCTCGTACCCGGCAGTCACGTCGAAGTGCTGTATGCCGACCATCAGAACAAGCCCGATCTCGCCGCATCGAAAGCGCGCGAGTGGATCGACCGCGACGGTCTCGACCTGTTGATCGGTGGCACCAACTCATCAACCGGACTGGCGCTAAATACGATCTCCGAAGCGAAAAAGGAAGTGTATATCAACGTAGGTGCGGGTACTGACGAACTGACCAATGCGGACTGCCAACCCTATGGCGTCCACTATGCATACGATACGACGGCACTGGCGCGCGGCACGGTTGCCGCGCTCGCTGCGGGCGACGCGGGCCGCCGCAGCTGGTTCTTTCTGACCGCGGACTATGCGTTCGGTCACTCGCTCGAAAGCGCGGCAAGCCGGTCGGTCCTGTTGACAGGGGGGAAGGTCGTCGGCGCGGTAAGACACCCGTTAGGCACGCCGGACTTCTCTTCGTACCTGCTCACGGCGCGCAGCTCGGGCGCACAGGTTCTCGGCCTCGCCGACGCGGGCGCCGACACCAGCAACGCGATCAAGCAGGCCAACGAATTCGGTCTGCCCAAAACGATGACGATTGCGCCGCTCCTGCTCTTCATCAGCGAAGTCCACAGTCTCGGCCTGCCGCTCACACAGGGCATGTACGTTACCGACAGCTGGTACTGGGACCAGACCGACGACTCGCGGCGCTTTGCCATGCGTTTCTTTTCGCGCGTGCAGCAGATGCCGACGAGTCTCCAGGCTGCGGACTACTCCGCTGTCGCTACTTATCTGAAAGCAGTTGCCGCCGCCGGTACGACGGACGCCGACCCGGTCATGAAGACCCTCAAAACGATGACCATCGACGACCTGTACTCGCATGGCCATATTCGTGCGGACGGTTTGATGATGCACGACATGTATCTATATCAGGTGAAGCGGCCCAACGAATCGGCACGCCCGTGGGACTACTACCGGCTGATACGCAGGATTGCCGGCGAGGACGCGTTCGGCAAAGAAAACGAATCGACGTGCCGTCTGCCAAGCCACTAGCGCGAAACGGATCCGCACAGCTTGACCAGTTCCGCTACGCTGCGTACGTTCATCTTTCTCATCATGTGACCACGGTAGATCTTCACGGTCATTTCGCTCAGGCCCATTTCACCGGCAATCTGCTTGTTGAGCAAACCGTTTGTGACGTGCCCCATGACTTCGCGTTCCCGTGCGGTGAGCGCCTCGATACGCTGCGTAACGGACTGTTGCGCGCTCTCGTTCTGGCGGCGCGTGGCGTCGAGCGCCAGCGCGGCCGTCACCGCGTTCAGCAGATCCTGTTCACGGAACGGTTTGGCAAGAAAATCGACGGCGCCGCCCTTCATGGCTTGCACCGTCATGGGGATATCGCCGTGGCCGGTCATGAAAATGATCGAAATGTGAATACCCGCTTGCGCGAGTTGCGCCTGGAAATCGAGCCCGTTCAGACCGGGAAGGCGCACATCGAGCACCAGACAGCTCACCGTATCGGGCAGTTCGCTGCGAAGCAACTCCGCGGCCGAGGCGAATGACCGCACGTCCAGATCGACCGAGCGCAGGAGCGTATCGAGGGATTCGCGCACGGCGGCGTCGTCATCCACCACCAGGACGACGGGCGGAACGGATGTTTGTTGCGACGGGTTGTTCAGGCGCTGCGACATAGGAATTGGGCGGTTTGACGTGTGCGCATCCATGCTTGATCTCCGGATGATTGTGCAAATCCTCACAGACAAGCGAACATCGCTTTCAACTCTACTACAAAAATCGCGCATTACACCGGTTCCCCCATTCACGTCATCCCGCGCTCGCCCAATGCACGTTCAATGCAATTAATTAATTGGGAACCCGCCACGGGCTTCGTGAAGAAGCCTGCCGCACCGTCGCGCAGCACGCTCTCGCGAAGTCGGGCGTCGGCGAACGACGTAATGAAAATGGTTGGGATGTGGCAACGCATCGCGTTCAACTGAGTGTAGAGATCGACACCACTCATCCCTTCGAGGCGGATGTCGGTGACGAGGCAATCAGTATTGCGCAGCCCCGCGTCGTCCAGAAAGCTCTCCGCCGATTCGAACTCAGTGGTGTGGTAGCCGCATGAACGCAGCAAGCTGGCGATTCCTGAGCGCACCGGTTCGTTGTCGTCGACAACGGATACGATCGGCGGCTGATTCACGATGGTCTCTCCAGAAAGCGCGATATTGTCGGACACACTCAGCATGCCGGTGTTCGGGCTGAAAAAGCAACATACACCATAGTGTTATGCGGCCGCCCGTGGTGGCCGCGCGCTTCGCGCTAGCACTTCCGTATATATCGTTGCGAACTCTTGTCGTAATGACAGCCCCGCAGCGGGGTTGTACCGTGACTGCGGTCAATTCGACAGCCTGCCGCCAGTCGGCGGCACGCCCGTCTGAGACCCACAAGCGGAGAGTGTCATGAAAGCTATTCAGTTCGCGCGCTTCGGCGGTGCCGAGGTACTTGAGTATGTGGATATCGATCGCCCGGTTCCAAAGGCGGACCAGATCCTGATCGAGGTGAGCGCCAGTGCGGTGAATTTTCCGGACATACGCGAACGTTCAGGCATCTATCAACGCGCGGAAACCCACGTGGGAGGCGTAATGTTGCCGCACGTCACCGGCTTGCAAGCCGTCGGCCGTGTCGTGCAGACGGGAACCGATGCCGACACCAGCCTGCTAGGATGCAAAGTCGTCGCGCTGCTGCCTGAGAAGGGAGGTTACGCACAATACGTCGCTGCGCCTGAGGCTTTGGCAGTGGTCTTACCTGAAGAAGCGGAAGACAATCTCATCGCATCGCTGCCTGGCCAGGGTGTCACAGCGTACCTTGCGCTCAACGCATCAACCCAGATCAAGCCGGGTGAAACAGTGCTGGTTCAGGGTGCGGCAGGAGGAGTCGGAAGCATCGCGGTCCAGATAGCAAAGCTGCTCGGTGCCGGGCTTGTGATCGGCACCGCCAGCACACCGGAGAAGCGCGCGTTTGCGCGCAATCTCGGTGCCGACCTGGCGGTCGACTACGAACAACCAGACTGGACGGATAGCGTGTTGGCGGCTACGAATGGACGCGGTGTCGACATTATTCTCGAATCGATTGGTGGAGATATTTTCGAGCAGAACTTCGACTGTCTCTCGACATTCGGACGCTACATCGTATTTGGTTCTACCCGTGGGCCTGGCAAACCATTCGAACCGCGCAGACTGATGCCACGATCCCAAACGATGACCGGCCTCTACATGCCTGTCTATTACCAGAAGCCGGAACTGGTTCGCGAAGCGCTGACCTTTCTCGTCCGCCATGTGCTCGATGGCTCGCTGAAGGCGCCGATGTCTGCCGTGATGCCGATGAGCGAAACAGCTCGAGCGCACCGGATGCTCGAGGAGCGCCAGGTCGCGGGCGTCATTGTGCTCGACCCAGCGCGATAAGGCGGCCGGTACCCGCAGTCGAGATACCTGTCGCCGGACATCGGTCATCGCGATCAGTCGGATGCAATGGCGGATGGATGATGTGCGAGCGGCGTGACATGGACCAAAGTCATGAATCGGTACAGCGGCAACGACGTGAGCAACGTGTGCAATTGATCGTGCGACTCGACGTCGAAGACGCTGTAGTTCGCAAACTCGCCTGTCACGCGCCACAAGTGCCGCCATGTCCCCTCTGTTTGCAACCGGTGCGAGAAGATTCGCTCTTCCGCTTGCAAGCGCTCTAGTTCGGCGGGGTCTGTGCCAGCGGGAATGCCTACCTGCATATGGACTAGATACAACATGAACGTCTCCGGTGGGATTTCTTCGAGACTCGGCGCCCGCTCCACCCGGGCGCGGACGAATGCATCAACGGCCGCAAGCTATGCGGCGACCATCGGCGAGTGCCCCGAGATCAGGTGATACAGGACGATGCCGTATTCGGAAGCGGATTGCTGGTTCTGGCCGGTCAGCAGCTTTCCATCAATGACTACGCACGGTGCGTCCGTGCCCGCCTCCTGATAGCGTGCTCCAGCTTCTTCGAGCACCTGTTGCGGATAGTGCGGGATGAAGCCGGCTCCGAAGAGACGCTCCAGCTCGCTATCCTGCGCCGCCGGATAGCCGGTGAGCGACCGGCCACGAATCAGTTCGGGAACGTTGCCGAGTGCAATCGCTCCGTGGCATATCGCGGCAACGATTTTCTCGCGCATCCAGAAGTGCTCCAGAACCTTCCCTACCTCCGGGTTCGGATAAAGATCGAAGGTCGCGCCCTGGCCGCCTGCTACGTGCACAGCGTCGTACTGGTCGAGATCGACATCGCGCAGCACCAGGGTCGTTTTCAGTCTCTCCACCAGTTGCGGATCAGAAAGGAAACCCTTGCTTACGACGTCGTGGGGCTCGGTCGTTCCTTCGCCATAGGGATCGCTGTACGGAGACCAGGTCACCTTGCCGCCTTGTGGACTGGCGAAGTCGACCTCGACGTCGCGTTCGCTCAGATGCCAGTAAGGATGGGTAATCTCCGACAACCAGCCGCCGTTTTCGAAACTGGTGATAACAAAAAGGACTTTCATGGCTTACTCCTTGAATGACGATGTCGCGGGTTGCCCGCTACGCGTTGTGCTGCTGTGAACGGCTCTCGCCGCTATTCGGTGGTAGTCGCCGCTATGCGACCACGACTTCGCTGACCTGAACGAGCGGGACCAGATCGGTGAAATGGGAGATGTCGTCGAATATCGCTTTGCCGTGCAGGGCCATCCCGTCATGGAACGCCTTCGCCGACTCGCAAAACACGTGACACATTGCGACGTAAGGCGCGGGGGCGTCAGGCGATCCGCCAGCAAGCCCCTTATCGATCGTGTAGAACAGGCACCGATCCGCGAGTTTTTCCTTGACCAGCGGCATGTGGCGGTCGCGGTAATACTGATGATCGAACCTTGCCCCGGTGGTGTTGGGGTACATCACGCTAACCTTGATCATGGAGGGCTCCTTTTACAGGCATGCTCGGCAGCGAGGCGGGCATCGCAGTGGAAGACAACCTCATAAGGTGACGACTACACGGCCGAGCGGCCGCTCTTCGACCAGATACCGCAGTGCTTCCGCAGCTTCTTCCAGTGGGAATGTTCTGGCGACAATCGGCCTGATCTGGCCGGCCGCAAGCAATGCAGCGATCTTTTTCCATGCGTTCGCCCACACCGAAGGTGGTTGGGCGAACAGCAAAAAGCTGCGGATATCCGCGCCCTTCCAAATCAGATCCGTCACGTCGATCGTGGTCTTTCGTCCTGCGGCATACCCGAGTGTGGTCAGACTTCCGCCTTGAGCCAGCAGACCGAGTGCCTCGCTCAGTACATCGCCTCCGAGCGCATCGATCACGACGTCGACGCCGTAGCCGTCTGTCAAACGGCGCACGCCGTCCGTCAAGCTTTCCTGCGACAGGTCGACGACCTCCTGAAACCCGAGTTCGCGGGCGCGATTCGCCTTGGCGTGACTGGAGCTCGATGAAATCGCGTGTTTCGCACCTTGAGCTCTCGCCAATTGCGTGACGGCATTGCCTACCGATCCGCCAATTGCAGGCGCGAGCACCACCTTTCCGGCCGTGAACCCGGCGGCGCTCAACGCAATCTGGGCGGTCAGATAGGCAACCGGAAGGCCAGCCGCCGCCGTATCGTCGACATTGTCGGGAATGGCGCAGAGATGGTCGCGCTTTACCGCGACCCATTCGCTTAACGAACCGTTTTCGAACACGCCGTACGGGCCTGTAAACACGACGCGCGAACCGTTCGGGAACTGTCTGTCACCGCCGGCTTCCACGACGCCCGCGCCCTCGTTGCCGAGCACCAGCGGCGCCGACGCCTGCGGAAAATGACCCGTCAGGATCGTATGATCAAGCGGTGTCACGCCCGCTGCGCTGACGCGGACAAGAACCCGATCGGGCGACGGCTCCGGCTTCGGAATGTCGTCCAGTACGAAGAGGCTCTCAGCACCGAATTGCATGGCTCTCATTGCACGCATTGCTAGCTCCTGCTGGCCCGACGCGAGGGAAAGCCGCGTCCGATGAAACCTATTCTCGTGGGCAATTCCGCAGACACCAACTAAAGCGTTGCTAAGCGTTGCTAACGCATGCCATACACACCGCGATCAGCCGTGTGCCGTAGAAAGGCGCTCGCCACGTCATCGAATTTCATGCCTGGCGGTCTTCGCAGCGTTAGCGCCAATTTATATCGTTTTATTCGCGTATTTCGCGGCGGCATCCCATCATTGGACTACGGGCAACGGCCTCAGCCGAACGACCCGATAACACTACTGATGGAGGAAGCCATGACTGAAGCGGAAAAGCAATCGATCGCGCAGACATTCATCGCAAGCCTGCGTGCCCAGGACGCCGACTTGCTGAAGTCGATCACGACCGAGGACGTCTCGTGGACGCTGCCAGGCGCGAGCGCAGTGTCGGGTAGAGCGGTCGGCGTGGCCGGCATCATGAAGCGCGCACATGGACTCGCGATGAACGACGTGAATCTCGAGATCCTGCACGTCCTTTACGGGCTCGATGACGTCGCGATCATGCTGCACAACACGTCGCAGCACGGCGGCCGCGTTCTCGACGAGTATCTGACGACCGTTTGCCTGCTTCGCGACAATCGCATCCGTCAACTCAATACCTACATCTCCGACGTCCCAATGTTGAATACGTTCTTCGCCTAGCGGCTCCGAGCTCTGCACAGGAGGCTGTCATGTCTTACGCGCCAATCCTCACCGAATCGCAGCTTGAACGGGTGCGCGTCTTCACGAAGACGCGACAGGCAGCGCAAGGCGAAGTGCTCTACGAGCCGGGCGACGACACACCACCCGTGTACATCGTGATCGAAGGCGCGATCAGGATCATTTCACTCGCGGGCGGCAGCGAACAAACCGTGACCACCTACTTCGCGGGTCAGTTTTCGGGGGAATTGCTGATGATCGCGGGCAGGCGTTCGATCTATCGATGCCAGGCCGTCGAAGCATCCAACCTGCTCGAGCTGAGCGCAGAGGATCTGCGCACGCTCATCGGCAAGGACGCGGAACTGAGTGATATCTTCATGAACGCGTTTCTCGCTCGCCGTCTTTCGCTCTCCACCAACGGCCACGGTAACGTGCTCATTCTGGGCTCACGTTATTCGGCTGCAACCCTCGCCCTCAGAGAATTTCTGACTCGCGATGGTCATCCTTTCGCCTATGTCGACCTTGACGCCGATCGTATGTCTCAGGAGATGCTCGACCGCTTCGGCGTGTGCAGCGACGATATTCCCGTCGTGATCTGCAATAACGGCAAGGTGTTGAGAAACCCGACGCAGCGCGAAGTGGCCGAGACGTTGGGTTTCAACGAGAACATCGACGATTCGCAGGTGCGCGACGTCGTGATTGTCGGCGCTGGACCCGCGGGACTGGCCGCTGCGGTCTATGCGGCCTCCGAAGGGCTCGACGTGCTCGTGATCGAGCGAGCGGCGCCCGGCGGGCAGGCAGGCTCCAGCTCGAGAATCGAAAACTACCTTGGATTCCCGACCGGGCTGTCCGGCCATGAACTGGCGAGAAGCGCAATCGCACAGTCGGAGAAGTTCGGTGCGCAAATCATGGTGGCGCGCACGGTCGCGAGTCTGGACTGCACTGAGCGTCCGTACCGGATCTCGCTCGACGACGGCCAGCAAATACCGACCCGCGCCATCGTGCTCGCCACGGGTGCCTCGTACAACCAGCCGGCATTACCCAACATCGATCGATTCGCCGGCCGCGGCATCTATTACAACGCCACCTTCATGGAAGCGCAATTGTGCAAGGACGAACATGTGATCGTCGTCGGCGGCGGCAATTCCGCTGGGCAGGCCGCCGTGTTTCTTGCACAGAACACGGCGGGCGTTGAAATGATGATCCGCTCGCACAGTCTGGCGGACACCATGTCGCGCTATCTGATACAGCGCATCGAAGAAAACCCGCTTATTCGAGTGCGCTTCTGCTGCGAACTGGCTGGCTTGAGCGGTGACGAACATCTGCAGGAAGTCACCTGGATCGACAAGACGACCGGCGACGTGACGACGCAGCCACTGCGCCACGTGTTTGTGATGACGGGAGCTTCACCGAAAACCGGATGGCTTTCCGGATGTGTGTCGCTGGATCCAAGAGGCTTTGTTCTCACTGGCCGGGACCTGGAAAACATCGCGCCGCCCCAGCCGTGGCCGCTCTCGCGACGTCCTTACATGCTCGAAACCAGTCTGCCCGGCGTCTTCGCCGTAGGCGACGCTCGTGCGGGGAACGTCAAGCGCGTTGCGTCGGCGGTTGGAGAAGGTTCGATCGTCGTTCATATGGTGCATCAGGTGCTGGCGGGCATTTGACAGTGCACCGACATCCCCATTGACCGTTTTCGTTTCGCTAACCGGCCTGAATCTCAACGCGGTAGAGGTATGCCGCGACGCTCTCATCCAGGTCTGCTGTCCAACATGCCGAGGAGGCTTGATCATGAAAACCGCAAAAGAATTGCTGCAGGCGTACATCGATGGAAACGCGTTGGAGTCTGCGGCGCTCTTTGCCGAGCACGGTGCCCTCGAATTGCCGTATCTGTCCGATCTCGGTGTGGAACCACGTTACCAGGGGCCAACGAATATCGGTTCGTTTCTGAATTTTCTGCATGAACAGATGTATCCGGGCTTTCGTTTTGTTGACGTGCGGATTTACATCGACACGCCCGATCAGGCTTATGGCGAATACACGATCGATCACAAGTCAGGCATCTCCGGAAAAGTCGTTCACCAGCGCTTCTTCGGACACTGCACGGTCGCGAACGGCAAGATCATCCTGCTGCGCGAAGCGCTCAACGTATTCGCTGCGGCCGACGCGATGTTCCCGGGCGGCATCGCCGACGTCATCGGCAGGAAATAAGCCGGCTGCGCAACCTGGCGTGTCCTAACCAGTTCCATTCGAGCGAACGATGAATATTTCTTCCGATCAAACAGATCACGTAATTCGGGCCGCCCAATCCGGCGCGGGGAAACTTGGTGTGGCTGCGTGCATCGCGGTGCTCGACGCCGCGGGTCATCTGAAAGGCTTCGTACGGATGGATTGCGCATGGCTCGGCGCCATCGATGTCGCAATCAGAAAGGCCCGGACCTCGGTTCTGTTCGAAGCCGACACCGAGCAGATCTGGGAGGTGTGCAAACCGAACGCTCCTGCACACGGCCTTGAATTCACCAACGAGGGCCTCGTCACCTTCGCTGGTGGCATGCCGCTTCGCAACGCGCATGGTGAGTTGTGCGGCGCGATCGGGGTGTCAGGCGGCCAGGTGAACGAGGATCGGGAAATCGCGGAGGCGGGACAACGGGCCTGGCTTCAACAACTCTCGTCGCCAGGTCACCCATTCATCGATGGAGAAACATCATGCTAAAAACGATCTTGATTACCGGCGCGGGATCAGGTTTCGGCGAGGGTGTGGCGCTCGGTCTCGGAGAGATTGGTCACAACGTCATCGCCGCAGCGCAGAGCTGGCCACAGGTCACGCAACTGCGTGAGAAGGTCGCACGGCTGGGCCTCAATACCGTACGCGTCGAAAAGCTTGATCTGCTCGACACCTACGATGTCGCTCATGCATTGGGCTGGGACTTCGAGGTACTCGTGAACAACGCGGGAATTGGAGAAGGCGGACCCATTGCGGAAATACCGCTCCACCTTGTGCGGCACAATTTCGAAGTCAACGTATTCGCGCCGTTGCAGCTAACCCAGCAGGCCGTGAAGCGGTGGGTATATGCAGGCAAACGGGCGAAGGTCGTATTCGTTTCGTCGGTAGGCGGTCTCTTCAGCCCGCCGGGTTTTTCGGCGTACGCGGCAACCAAACATGCCATTGAAGCAATGGCTGAGGCGATGCAGCAGGAAGTGCAGCCGTTCGGCATTCAGGTTCAAACCATCAATCCAGGTGCATTTCTGACTGGCTTCAACGAGGCAATGGCGGAAAACGCATTCCGCTGGCTGGACGATGACGTCAATTTCACCAAAAGCGACGCGCTTCGTGAAATGTACAAGGGATTGATCGGTAATCCAGAAGGGCGTCTCGATCCATCCGAGATGATCGCACGCATGGTCGAGATTGTGTCCGCGGACGGCGGCAAATTTCGCAACGTGGTTCCTCAATTCATGGAAGAGCGTCTCAGGAAACACCAGGCGAAGATGTGGGATCTGCGCTTTGAATAGAAGCGGCTATCGGCATATCGTAATGCATTCTTAACCTTTAAACTTAAGGATACCTTATCATGGTTACGAAACATATCGATGCAAGGCGTCAGTCTGCGGGGATACCACGAAGGTGGTTACGCATTCGGTCCATCGCGGGCGCAATGTGTATCGCGTTGACCGCCTGCGTCACTCAGGCTACCGCCCAGACGCGCGACGAAGCGATACCGCTTGATGCCGGCACTGAGCAGACGATCAAGACGCTCTACCGCAACCTGATCGAGGCGGAAAACCGGCACGACATCCAAGCCGTCCAACCGTTTGTCTGGAATTCGTCTACGGCCGTCTTCGTCGCGAAAACCGCGACGCCGGCCGAAGGGGGATGGGCCGGCTTCTGGGGCGCGGATACGATGCTCGAACACCTCCGGGACATCTACAAAGGTCCTTTCCAGATTGCCCCCGAATATGAAAGCGAAAAGGAAACTGCGCTCTCGAAGGATGTCGTTCAAACTTATGTTCCGGTGAAAATTACGGTGGCGTACGCGGGGCAAACGCCCGTGCCGAAGCCGTTCCTCATGATCCTGGAATGGGTGCGAACTGAATCTGGCTGGAAGATGGCCACCGACATCGCACTGCCCATTCCCTTGTGAATAACTGGCTTGTTCGTAGTAGGGATTCGGCTGCCGCCGGGCGATGACGAATGTCCGGTCGTTGGCGCCCCGCGGACGCATTAGTGATGATGTGCGAACGGCGGCTCAGGCCGAGCTCCCGCCTTCCAATGTGACTAAACGAACGTCCGTCGTACCTTGAAAGCTGCCCCATGTGTCGCGCTGGGTCGACCGGCCGCAGTGGGTCGCGTACCGCCGATCGCATCCTGGCGAGTTTCGAGTTACGTACGCCCATCGCATGAGACAGCACCCGGCCACGAACGGTCATTCGACACGGGCTCCTCAATCGTTGACAATGCCGACGAATTAAGCCGATTTCGTACACGAACATGAACCTACTTGGACATCGCATACTCCGTCGACCAGGCACCGTGTCGGGGGCTGCCACCTGCACTGAGAGAATCTCTGCGGACTTCCTGATAGACGGACAGCCTTTGCTGGAAATGCTGGTGAAAAATGCTGGAGGACACTCGGATTTCATGGGTTGCTTTGTGAGTGGGTATGCAGAGGCATGCGAGCGTACTCGCGCGACTCTGCTCGATGTTCCGCCTGAGAACGGAAAGCGTGTGCTGCTTTACATTTGCCCAGAGTGCGGCGATGTTGGCTGCGGCGCATACTCGGCCCTCGTGCGGCGCGATCGCGAATCCTACGTCTGGGAAAATTTTGCCTACCAAGTCGGCGAATATGATTCGACGTCACTTGAGGCAGTTGGACCGTTTTTTTTCGAATCAAATCAATATAAAGCCGGCTTGTTCGCTGCGTCAGGATTTTGACGGACCCGAACAGGAGTGAGGCCCCAGTCGGCCAGTAAGGGACATTCGACAGAGGACGTAGATCGTCGACAATCCGACGACACCGGCAGGCACACAGGGGAAAAAATGCCGCTACGCTCGGAAGAAATCCATATTGAATCAGAGCGGCTTTCGATTCGGCCGTTCTCGGCTGACGATGCTGACGCCAGTTTTCGCTGCATTACCCCTTCACTTACTCGTTTCATGTCGTGGGAGCCACCCACCAACAGAGACGACTTCGATCGCATCTGGCTGAGTTGGTTGCCGACAATAGCCGAAGGGACGGACTTTGTGTTTGCAATCCGTCAACAGCATGACGGGAATTTCCTTGGATTGGCCGGACTCCATCGTGTTCGGAACGCGAGCGCGGAATTAGGCATTTGGATTCGGGAAGACTTTCACAAGCAACGCTTTGGTCGTGAAGCTGTAGGTCTTGTTGCGAGGTGGGCAAGCTTGGCGCTTGGCATCGAGAGGTTCACTTACCCGGTAGCCGAACAAAACTATTCGAGCCGCCGCATCGCCGAATCTCTTGGCGGTGTCATCGTGGAGCGGCGCGACACACCGAAATACATGTCCGTGATCTACCAAATACCTAACCAATCAGCGCTCGACCGGGAGCAAAAGATGTAGTGTGGCGGCGAGCTTCGGCCAGAACCGGCCGTTCGACATCGCCGCCCAGATCGTTAACAATTCTGTTGTCGCCTTTCGAAATCGACTTCCAGATGAATAGAATGGTTTGGGCTCTCCTTACGATGGCCTTCGTTTCATGGGGAATATGCATTGCATATCCGATCGGCGATATCCATTTCGGTTGGATTGGAACTCTCGTCGGATCAGCGGGCGGCTTCATCGCTACGCTATCAAGCTATCGAACCGAAGAGAAGGTACAAGGGCGTTTCGGGGGCGACATATACAAGTCCGAATCACCGATCAAATTCCTCCTCGCTTACGTCTCGGTTGGCTCACTCCTCGTCGCTTTCGCGGTTATAAGCGTCTTCGGCTGTATAGGGCGACTGGGGCGGTAAAATCGCATGTCTCCGGGATTTCTGTGACGACTTTACTCGAAGATTTTTCTTATGGGTCGACGCGCGTCCCTGATTGTAGAGTCCGCGTCGGTGTCGGGGCGCGGCCAGTTTCGGCCGTTCGACCGCTGCGGACAAATCCGCGACAATCGCGGCATCACCACCACGTGCCGATAGAAGATGACTAACAACGAGTTGATCGAATCTCTCGCCGAAGACTTGCGTATGACATACGGATGCCACACGGCGATTCTCTATGGTTCCCGCGCACGTGACGACTGGGAGGCTACTAGCGATATTGACGTAATTGCCTTTCGCGATACCGGTGAACACCAGCGCGTAGCCTCGCGTTGGAATGGTGTGTTTCTCGATCTGTTCGTACATTCAACGAATGACGAAGCCGATCCAGGATGGACCAGAATCAACGGCGGGCGAATACTCTTTCAAAGAGACGGCTTCGGCGACAAGGTACTTGATGATGTGAAGGCGATGTTCGACGCAGGACCTGAGGATGTGCCAAGCGCGGAGTTACAGGTAGTGCGCCGGGAGACCGGTAAGGAGGAAAGGGTGAAAGTCCCTGACTACGAAGATCTAGCAAATCACGTTGTCCCCGAGTCATGCGCCATGTGTCGTGAGGCACACGGTGAAGCGTTGACAGGGGTGCGTATAGGCCAGCCATTGAGCCACGATAGAACACTTATCCCGGGTGCCGACGTAGTTACTAGTGCGGAAGGCAACACGACGGAGCGCGCTACTGCGAGTGCTCCGTTGGCCCGGCGTGGTCTGAGACCCTGGCATGCACGTACGCTCCTTACCCGGGAACCGGGAGATCTCTCGTCTGGCCAGCGGCAGTATGGGCTGGTCCGCGTCGGGAAGGCGAGGAGCCGTAGCCGATGATGAACGGACGGGAGAAGTCAGACTCCGCCATAGTAGCGACGAAGCCTGCGAACAACGCCGGGAAACCGGTTGCGGAGTGGGTGGAGCCAAGGGCGGGGACCAAGGGGAACACGGGTCAATCTCACACGCGCCGGGCACAGAACCGGGCAAGCGTGTCACAGGGGCTGGAACGTGTACGGCAAGCTGCAAGGCAGCGGAAGAAGGAACGGTTCACCGCACTCCTACACCACGTCACTATCGACCGGCTTCGGGAGTCGTTCTTTGCGCTCAAACGCAAGGCGGCGCCCGGAGTGGACGGCTTGAGGTGGCGGGACTACGAGGCAGGGTCGGAAGAGCATCTTCGATCCTTGCACGCGCGAGTTCAAAGTGGAGCGTACCGGGCACTGCCCGTCCGGCGACAATACATACCGAAGCCGGATGGCAAGCAGCGCCCGCTGGGGATCGCCGCACTGGAGGATAAAATCGTCCAGCGCGCGGTGGTTGAAGTGCTGAACGCGATTTACGAGGGAGACTTCCTCGGGTTCTCGTACGGCTTCCGGCCTGGACGCAGTCAGCACGATGCGCTGGACGCGCTGGTGGTGGGAATCACCAGCACCCCGGTGAACTGGATTCTAGACACCGATCTCAAGAGCTTCTTTGACTCGGTCAGCCAGGAATGGCTAGTCCGATTTCTGGAGCACAGGATCGGCGACGAACGCATCATTCGCCTTGTGCGCAAGTGGCTCAAGGCGGGCATTCTGGAAGACGGGGAGTTGAGCGTCAGTGAGAGAGGTACACCGCAGGGGTCAGTGGCTTCACCATTGCTCGCAAACGTGTACCTGCACTACGTTTTTGATCTCTGGGCCAATCGGTGGCGTAGGCGAGAAGCCAAAGGCAACGTGATCATTCTGCGATACGCAGATGATATCGTCGTCGGCTTCGAGCACGAAGCTGACGCGCGGCGCTTCTGGGAGGCGATGCGTTTGAGGTTGGAGGAGTTCTCGCTTGCGCTTCATCCGGACAAGACCCGGCTGTTGGAGTTCGGCCGCTACGCAGCGGTCAATCGCCACAGCCGTGGTCTTGGCCGACCGGAGACCTTCACCTTTCTGGGTTTCATCTTTATCTGCGGGCGGTCTCGTCGAGGTTCTTTCCAGTTACAGAGGAAGACCCGGTGCGATCGCATGCGGGCGAAACTCGGGCAGATCAAGGAGGAATTACGCCGGCGCAGGCACGAACCCATCCCTGAACAAGGGCACTGGCTCAGGCAGGTGGTTCGAGGGTATTTCGCATATCACGCGGTACCTACGAACTCGCGCGCACTTGGTGCATTTCGCCACCACGTCATCGATCTCTGGCGACGCACGCTCCGGCGACGCAGTCAGAAGGACGGCATGACGTGGGAACGGATCACTAGGATCGCTAACACCTGGCTCCCGAAACCTCGAATTCTTCATCCGTGGCCAAGCTCACGCTTCGTCGTCAATCACCCAAGGTGGGAGCCCAGTGCGTGAATTGCGCACGCTGGGATCTGTGCGGGGGGTGCCCAGTAATGGGTATCTCTACCGCGATAGAAAAATCTGGGCAGAAAAGATGCTTGAGAGAGCGGCGAAAGGGGACGTCGAGGGAAACTTCCGTCTTCACTGGCTCTTGTTCATTTTGCTCGAGGACTACTTTGCCGTTCGTCGCAACTGGTACCTAGGCCCAAAACAGAGTTTTCGAAAACTTAGAGAAACCACCGAGACGCATTTCAGCATATTCGAGACTGCGCTGAAGCCGGGGGCTTCCCTTGACGCCGTGCGAGAGGTGATCGACGTGACCTTCGAAGGCGTATAGCGGCTAGGAGCGGCCGCTCGACATGAATTTTTAATTCGCGGACAATCGAGGACTCCACCGGATGAACGACTGCATATTCTGTAGGATCATCGAGGAGCGCCGAGAGCGTGACACAGTCGTCTTTGAAGATGATTTGGTTATTGCGCTCATTTCGCTTCACCAGAAGCCGAGCAATCTAGGCCACGCCCTTTTGCTTCCGAAGGCTCACATCGAGAATATCTACGAGCTTCCAAAAGAACTAGACTCAGCTCTCATGGCGGGCTTGCGAACACTGGCAAAGGCATCAAGGAGCGCGTTTTCTGCCGACGGGATACAAATCCGCCAGAACAACGAGCCCGCAGCAGGTCAGGATGTGTTTCATCTACATTTTCACGTCATTCCTCGCTTTAAGAATGACGATTTTGAGAGCATTGGTTACGAGCGCATATCCGTCGAGAAGAGAGAGGCCCTGACGAGGCAGTTGCAACGTGCTCTCTGAGCCGTCAACGACCGCTTCCAGCGACTTTGACAGACAGCGCCCGGGAGAGTGCTGCCGATCAATACCCACGGAGATTCGGCATCGTCATGCCATTTGCATGAGACAGTGACGGGCCAGGAATGGACCTTCGACAACTACGTGCGAATCGTCGACAATCCAAAAATGAGCGCCAGATTGCGACCGCAACCTGTCTTTTTTTATCCTTCGGCACTTGCGCCTCCCTTTCGCCTCGATTTTACTGCTATGAATATCGCCTTCGAATCGCCCGATCAACCCGAGGTGATCACCCTCATTGCCGATCTGGATGCCTATCAGGACACCTTGTATCCGCCCGAGAGCCGTCACGCTTTGGACCTGGCGTCGTTGAAGCAACTCAATGTCTTGTTTGCTGTTGCGCGGGACCGTGAGGGCCAAGCGATTGGCTGTGGGGCAATAGTCCTCAACCGTGAGTTCGGTGAAGTCAAACGCATGTATGTAAGTCCTCGCGGACGTGGGCAAGGCGTCGCCAAGAAGCTCCTAGCTCTGCTTGAGTCACGGGCAAAAGACTCTGGCTGTCACTTGCTTAAGCTCGAAACCGGACCGTACCAACATGAGGCATTGGCTTTGTACGCATCAGCCGGCTATGAGCGTCGGGGACCATTTGGCGACTACACGAACGACCCACTGAGCGTGTTCATGCAGAAACACATCGCAGCCTGAGACTTGGCTTCGTGCGGTCGCACGATAACGGCCAGGAACGGACCTTCGACGTCGCCGCAAGAATCGCCGACAATCTAACCTACTCCCTCCGCGTGCTGTTAAGGTCGACCAAACATTAGCCCAATGACAGAATTGCATATTCAAACAAACCGGTTTCTACTTCGAAAGCCTCACTTGTCTGACGCTTCGGCAATCTTTGACGCCTATGCGCAGGATGATCTCGTCGTTCAGTATCTCGTCTGGCGCAAGCATGCGAACATTGAAGCGACGAAGCAGTTCGTCACCTATTGCATTGATCAATGGACCTCAGGACAGTCTCAGCCATTTGTCATACAGGATCGTGATGCCGAGTGTGTCGTCGGAATGATTGACCTCCGTCGTACCGGTCATCGGGTAAATCTTGGGTACGTCTTAGCGCGTAGTTATTGGGGAAAAGGCTGCATGACCGAAGTATGCGCGGCGGTCATCGAATTTCTGTTTTCGTCAAATCCGCCGACCTTTCGCATCGAGGCAGTCTGCGATCTCGAAAACGTTGCGTCCGCACGGGTGATGGAAAAACTTGGGATGAAACGAGAAGGCGTCCTTCGCGCTTATATGATGCACCCCAACGTTTCGCCAATGCCGCGGGATGTCTATGTGTATGCTCTCGTGCAAGATGACCTTGCCCCCGTTTGACGAACCCCATAGCTGGGTGAATTATGCGGCTTCGCCTCTATGAGCCGCGAACCAGTTCTTTTCGAATGTCATGGGGCTGACGTAATCGAGCGTTGAATGTAACCGG
>NZ_CAAJGM010000198.1 GCF_900996235.1 Paraburkholderia sp. BCC1885 | reverse complement strand
CCTCCAAGGCTAAATACTCGTGATCGACCGATAGTGAACCAGTACCGTGAGGGAAAGGCGAAAAGAACCCCGGGAGGGGAGTGAAACAGATCCTGAAACCGCATGCATACAAACAGTCGGAGCCTCGCAAGGGGTGACGGCGTACCTTTTGTATAATGGGTCAGCGACTTACATTCAGTGGCAAGCTTAACCGATTAGGGCAGGCGTAGCGAAAGCGAGTCCGAACAGGGCGTTCAGTCGCTGGGTGTAGACCCG
>NZ_CAAJGM010000197.1 GCF_900996235.1 Paraburkholderia sp. BCC1885 | reverse complement strand
CATGCTGTACACCTGGCGGCGGCGATATCTCGCCGAGCAGCAAGCTCCGTCTACCAGCCTCCTCCCGGTCGTACTGCTGAGTGACGCGCTGACGCAGGTCGTTGCGTCATCTTCGGGGGTTCCGCAAGCGCCAGATATGAAGCCGGCGTCTCCTGGGTGCACGATCGAGATCCGCATCGGCCGTGCGGTGGTTAAGGTAGACGGCCTGGTCGACGCTGACATGCTGCGTACCGTGCTGGGCAGTCTGCGATCATGATCTCTCTGCCGGTTGGTACGCGCATCT
>NZ_CAAJGM010000196.1 GCF_900996235.1 Paraburkholderia sp. BCC1885 | reverse complement strand
AACGCCGCTGAGTGCGTGCGCCGGGTTCTCTTCGTCATCGTCTGGTTTCCTTTGTAGGCATTATGCCTATCTCAGAACCCAGCGATTCCACCTAACCGACTGTCCAGATTTCCGGGGCCACCTCTCCCTTCATCCGGGATAGCCAGCAAACACATAGAACGATGTCATGTTCAAGCAGCTTTGCTCGACATAGAAAGCGCGGCCAGAACGTAAGCGGCTCGGCCCGACCGTTTCGCCATGCTGACTTTTCCAAAGCATGATGAGGGCGTTCAGATCAACGGAGCCAGTCAGCCATGTCGAACGCAGGGGGCGCAGCCCATCCCCGTCGCACGTACGCGCGAAAATTCAAGCAGCAGGTGATCAGAGAGACGTTGGTGCCTGGCATGTCGG
>NZ_CAAJGM010000195.1 GCF_900996235.1 Paraburkholderia sp. BCC1885 | reverse complement strand
GTCCTGCTGGGCCTGGAAGGACACCTGCCCGACCTGATCGACCCGGACCTGATCGAGCCGCGCCTGAAGGCGATCCGCGCCGAGAAGACCCTCTGCCTGCTGGGTCGGCGCTAGGTGCGCTTCGAGGAGAAGGAGGACATCGGCTTCTATCGCCGCATGATGGCCGGCACCAGCGTGGTCCACCCGAACGGGATGCGCTTCCAGGCCTTCGACGAGAACGGCCAGTTGCTGGTGGAGAAGGAGTATTACTCGGTCGGCGGCGGCTTCGTGGTGAACCGCGACGGCGACCGCGTCAACGGCGTGCGCGCGGCGGCCGAGGTGCCGTACCCGTTCCGCACTGGCGACGACCTGCTGCGCGCGAGCCGCGAGAGCGGCCTGTCGATCGCCGAGCTGACCTTCCGCAACGAATGCGCGCTGC
>NZ_CAAJGM010000194.1 GCF_900996235.1 Paraburkholderia sp. BCC1885 | reverse complement strand
GATGGACTGGATGGAGCAGGAGCAGGAGCGCGGCATCACGGGCGTGAGCGGCGCGGCCTGCCGGATCGTCGGCGAGGGCAGCGCGCGGCGGCTGGTGGCCTACGTGACCGGCGAGGCCGAGGTAACGGGCCTGCGCGCGCAACTGGCCGAGCAACTGCCGATGCAGCAGGTGCCCGCGCAGATCGTGCGGCTCGAGGCGCTGGCGCTGATCTGCGAGACCTGGGCCGAGGTGCTGGCGCTGCCGCGGGTCGGCATCGACGACGACTTCTTCGGGCTGGGCGGCCATTCGCTGGCGGCCGTGCGGGTCGCCGCGCGGCTGGGCGAGCGGCTCGGCCGGCAGGTCGAGCTGGCGCTGTTGTTCGCGTATCCGCGCGCGGCGGAGTTGGCGGCGCGGCTCGATCGCGAAGGCGGCGCGGGCT
>NZ_CAAJGM010000193.1 GCF_900996235.1 Paraburkholderia sp. BCC1885 | reverse complement strand
TGCGCAACTTCGTGGCGATGCACGCGGCGGCGGGCCTCGGCGACGACGACGCGGCCTCGCTCGCGCTGGCCGCGGTCGAGCTCGCCAGCAACGTGGTGCGCCACGATTCGCGCCCCGGCGACGGCCCGATCGAGGTGGTCTGCACCACCGGCCCGGAGCTGGCCACGCTCGAGTTCGTCTACGACGGCCGGCCCTTCACGCCGCCGCCGGAGCTGAAGCCCGATTTCTCGGGCGAATCGGAAGGCGGCTTCGGCCTGTTCATCATCCGCGAGAGCTGCGACATCGTCAGCCACGACCACGTCAACGGCATCAATCGCGTCACCCTGATCAAGCGCCGCCACACCCAGGCGGCCTGAGCCGGGATGCTCTCCTCAGACGATTGGCGTGGCGCGCGCCGATCGATCGCATAACCGAGGATC
>NZ_CAAJGM010000192.1 GCF_900996235.1 Paraburkholderia sp. BCC1885 | reverse complement strand
GGACCCTGGCCGAGGTGCATGGCGAGGCGCGCGCCAGGCAGATCCTCGGCATGAACCGGCACAACACGGTGATCTACGGCAGCGGCTCGCCGCACACGGTATTCCAGCAGTTCCGCGTGATCCGCCCGATCGCGGTGGACCAGACCCTGGTCGAGATCCAGCTGTTCCGGCTCAAGGGCGCGCCCGATGCCGTGTTCGACCGCGCGCTCAGCTATGCCAACGTGATCAACTCGCCCTCGTCGAACGTGATGCCCGACGACGTGGAGGTCTATGCGCGCTGCCAGCAGGGCAACAACACGCGCGGCGGCGAATGGGTCAGCATGCATCGTTATGCGGGCACCGATCGCGCGGTCGAGGACGGCTACGTCTCGATCAACGGCACCAGCGAACTGCCGATGCGCAACCAGTTCGCCGCCTGG
>NZ_CAAJGM010000191.1 GCF_900996235.1 Paraburkholderia sp. BCC1885 | reverse complement strand
GTCGGCAAGTACGTCGAGCTGACCGAATCCTACAAATCGCTGATCGAGGCACTGCGCCACGCCTCGATCCACACGTCGACCAAGGTCAACATCGAGTATCTCGATTCGGAAGAGATCGAGGCCAAGGGCGTCGACAGCCTCAAGCATCTCGACGCCGTGCTGGTGCCGGGTGGCTTCGGCCGTCGCGGCACCGAAGGCAAGATCGCGGCGATCCGCTATGCGCGCGAGTCCAAGGTGCCGTATCTCGGCATCTGCCTGGGCATGCAGTTGGCGGTGATCGAATTCGCGCGCGACGTGGTGGGCCTGAAGGACGCCAACAGCACCGAGTTCGATCCCGAGACGCCGAACCGCGTGGTCGCGCTGATCACCGAGTGGTACGACCGCGAAGGCAAGGTCGAGAAGCGCACCGAGGCCTCCGA
>NZ_CAAJGM010000190.1 GCF_900996235.1 Paraburkholderia sp. BCC1885 | reverse complement strand
ATGGTGCCGTCGGCACTGGTGGTGCTGGAGGCGATGCCGCTGAGCCCGAACGGGAAGGTGGACAGGAAGGCGCTACCGGAGCCGGAGTATATGGAGCGCGAGTACGAGGCGCCGGTGGGCGAGGTGGAAGAGGCGCTGGCGAGCGTCTGGGCGGACGTACTGCAGGTCGCGCGCGTTGGCCGGCATGACAATTTCTTTGCGCTCGGCGGTGACTCTATCTTGATCCTGAAGGTGGTGGCGCGCGCGGTGAAGGCCGGTGTGACGGTGACCCCGCGACAGCTGTTCGAGACACAGACGGTGGCGGGGCTGGCCCAGGCGGTCGCGGGGGCGCAGGCGTCGAAGGCGCCGCCCCTGGTCGCGGTACCACGTGACGGGCCACTGCCGTTGTCGTATGCACAGCAGCGGCTATGGTTCCTGTGGAAC
>NZ_CAAJGM010000189.1 GCF_900996235.1 Paraburkholderia sp. BCC1885 | reverse complement strand
GGCTGGCCTGAGGGGGGCGCGGTGGCTCCACCGCGCACCATTCAACCAGCTAGGCCCCGAGCAAGTCCGCCAATTCCGTGAAGCTGTCGGTCACCAGGTCGAAGCGAGGGTCGGGCTGCGTATCGACCTTGCCGCCGGGGCCTGCTTCCAGTGGTCGGCGAATGAAGGAGGTGCGCAAACCTTGCCCGCGCGCGCCGAGGAGATCGGGTTTGTGGCAGGCCACCATCATGATTTCCTCGGGTTTCAGGCCGAGATAGGTCGGCGCCATCTGGTACACCTTGGGCGCCGGCTTGACGGCCCTGGCCGGTTCGGCCGTCATGACCAGATCCCAGCGGAAATCGCGCACGCGCGCCAGCACCGCCATGTCGGCCATGTCCGCGTTCGACAGGGTGGCGTGCAAATAGCGCTGATGCAGGCGCCGCG
>NZ_CAAJGM010000188.1 GCF_900996235.1 Paraburkholderia sp. BCC1885 | reverse complement strand
CCGACATGCCAGGCACCAACGTCTCTCTGATCACCTGCTGCTTGAATTTTCGCGCGTACGTGCGACGGGGATGGGCTGCGCCCCCTGCGTTCGACATGGCTGACTGGCTCCGTTGATCTGAACGCCCTCATCATGCTTTGGAAAAGTCAGCATGGCGAAACGGTCGGGCCGAGCCGCTTACTCCGAAACGTTGCGAGTAGTGCTTTCAATGACACTGACTTGGGCGAGAGATTGGCGAGGCAGATACCGGTGATTCCGGTGTTGAATTTGCCGCGCTGCAATCCGGTACACCTGTTTCGCAACAATCCCCTCGATTATTAACGTCGTTGCCCGTCAGCACGATGGCGGCTCAAGGGATCTCGAGTTATGCCTTGAACTCCATCTGAGCCGAACTACAATCGAGCATATTGAAGCTATGGCGCTGACAACATGCAAACGCCGCTGAGGCACGACCTGCGGGCTCAATCTGAATTGCTCGCATACCTCGTAATTTCCCAACTCGTTACGCGACATGCGACAGGCACCTGGATGTCCGTCGCGCACACAGTCGAATCAGTCCAGATGTGGTTGCAGTCATGCAAGCGCGACGAAGAATTGACACTTCGAGTTATGGTTGCTACCCGGGCATACGAACTCGCGCAACGCATTGAGTCGCAACTCCACTTGTCTCTGAACGGCAGCACCGTCGCTTCCATGCTTGACGAGAGTCTGCGGCTCGATTTCGGCTCACGCGTCACCCGCGATATTTATCAGCGCTGCTTGAATACACTTCTCATGACCCGATGGTACGCATAGTGCGTTCGCTGGTACTGCCGAGAGGCTAGGCGCGGAACATCGTCCGAGAAATCCACTGGGAGACGAGTTCCGACTGGTTACCGTGCCAATGCGCCACGCCTATGATGGTTCTTAGGCTTACCATGTCTCACGCCTTTGGCAAAAAGCGGTTTCGCCAGACTTTGGACGCATGCAAAGGAATCGGACGTTCTCTTTCCTAGCTCGCGACACCCCGGTCAGAGCCGGGCTTGATGATTAGGGCATCGTCCATCATTCTGTTCCGGCACCTCTCCGCGAACTGCCGCGCCAGATCTGGGGCAATTCGAAACCGTTCCGCGTCGGATTCCGATATTTCGTAATACTCTTCGTAATCGACAAGGCGATTGCTGACCGGAATGGAAAGATAGAACTTTCCCGAATCGACTTCTCTCCCGATGGAGAACCGATGTTCCGCTGAAACAAAGTCGTCCACAAATTTCATAGCGTCCGCACAAAGCTCAATAGTTTTAGAAGTCAACCGGATTTGCATCGTATCGTGACGGCGACAATCCTCCGGCATCGATAACAGCCTCCGAGTTGCCGTCTGGCAGCTTACCACCAGGGATCCATTGATCATTCGCTCCCGCCTCATTCCCGGACGGCATCCTGAGATTCAACTCCTGCGGATTTGCTATATCCACGCGGTACAGCTGATTTGACGCAAGAAAATCCTTCGGGAGACCTAGTGCCTCTTCAAGCGCTGCTGGATTACCGCTCGTAGAGGCAATCAATTGGTCCGCCTCTGAACTTGGCATTACGAAAGACGTGCCATCGCGCTGGGCGATGCCGTACTTCTCAAGATTTGATTGCGTCATGAATCTTGATGCTCCATCCTGGAACTGAGAAAGGTGGTCAGATATGTAGTCTTGAGACAAATATTCGGATGGATCAGGACGTTCCCCTTTCGGGATAGCGCGTATCTCATCTTTCTTCGCTTGAGACGGCTCACCGGTGGCTTTTTCGCAACCTTGCAACCCAAGCGGATCGGTGCCGCGGCACGGATTCGAGACATAGCCTTGCGTGCGCAATCCACCGACAAGCCCGATCGGATCGATGCACACGTAGCTGCCAGAAGTTGGATCGTAGAACCTATGCACATTGTAGTGAAGACCAGATTCTTCATCTTCCCACTGGCCTGGAAACCTGCAAGTCGTATCCAGCGCTTCGTCGTTGGCCGCTTTCTTGTGAGCAAACAGGCGTCCCCACAAAGTTTGGGTGCCCGTCCACACGACCGTACCTTGATCGTCGAAAACACAACTACCGTGTCCGGCCATGTCCGCGAAGACGGCATACACTCCTTTAGTAGTTTCTTGACCTATCGGTGATAACGTGCCCGACTCTATGTGCCAGGTAACCACGTTGCCCGTGGTTCCGTCACGGTATTCATGCCAGCGCTCGCCAACGGCATAGCCATCCCAAAGAAAACGCACCGCCTCGCCGCCGGCCATGTTGGTTTTCCCAACTCGCCTGCTGAACGCATCATACTGGTATGTCCAAAGGCCTTTTTCCGGTGTGCGCACCTTCACCAGCCGGTTCAGCCCGTCCCACGTGTATTGCCACGTCCTCGGCCTGAATCCAGGCTGCTCAATCGTCTTCTCGATCGTCCGCCCACGCGCATCGTACCGGTAGCGCGTGTAGCCAACACGCTCCGGCAAGCCTCCAGACAAATAGTTGTGCGCGTCAACCGGACTCTGCTGGCCGTGCGCGGCGATATTCAGATTCGCGTCGTAGCAGTAGTGCTCCGGCGGTTGACGAAGACTACGGACGGACGTCACTTGTCCACGGACATCGTGCTGATACGACACGCTATCGGAATCCGTGTCGACCCGCTGAAGTTGCCCGACTGCGTCGTATGAATACAGTTGCCGCGAGAGCCTTTCCAGTGCGTCAATGGGATCGGACGGCATCTCATCAAACGCAGATTGCGGCCCAGCGACCTGGCGACAAACACGACCCAACGCATCGTATTGCCGCTGCATGACGAATTCGCCCGTCTGACGTCCAACTTCCCGTCCAAGCCCGTCACGCAGGATCGACATCGGACCGACCTTCGTCAATGCACCAAGCGCATCGTATTCATACTGCGTTTCCCGATGCGGTGTTATTCGCACACTGCGTCGACCCTGTGCATCGTAGACGTGCTTTAGCAGGTGGCCGTGCTGGTCCTCACCGATAAGACGGCCTTTGTCGTCATAGGCGAAGCGTGTGATGTGCGGCGATTCACCCTGTACCTCGGCGGTAGCCAGGCGGCCGGCCTCGTCGTAGGTATAGGCCAAGCTAACATCGCCTGCGTCAACCGTCACGAGACGACCAGACGGATCGTACCCGTAACGCCATTGGCCGCCGTCCGGTAACGTCTTCACCTGCAGCCGGCCAACAGCATCGCGCTCGTAGCGCGTGGTGCGCCCCCCCCAGTCGATTTCTGTAACCAGCCGTCCTGCGCCGTCGTAGCGGTACTCCCACGTCTCGTGCAACGCGTTGACGACCTTCGTCAGCCTCGTCGCATGATCGTATTCGAAACGCGTAACATGACCTGCGGCGTCGACCGACGCAGTAACCAGATCGAACGGCCCGTACTCGCGCCGGGTTGTCCGCCCGAGCGGATCTATCTGTTCGACCAGCAGGCCCTCGCTGTTGTAGCGGGCGCGCACAACAGCGCCATCTGGTTGCGTAAATTGCGAAACTGCGCCGCGCGGATTGTCCGGTCCAGCCACATATTCATATCGTCCGGCACCACCATCCGGATCAACTTCTTCCACCAGACGTCCCAGCACATCAAATGATGTACGAAATTTGGCTCCCGTCGGAAGACGTGTAGCGATGAGCCGCAACTGCGCGTCGTAATCGAACCGTGTTTCACGATCGTCGTTCACGACGCGAAGAAGTTCTCCACGCTCGCCGTAGCGGTAACGCCTGACCTTTCCGTCCGGTGCGGTTCGTGCAGTCAGGCGTTGAAGATGGTCATACTCAAATTTGACACGTCCGCCGGCTGGTAGAACGACCGCAGTCATCAAACGATTATCATCGTATTCGAACCGCGTCGTGCTACCCGTGGCCTCCAGAGCCGTAATAAGACTACCGCGTTCGTCGTATTGAAATTCCGTGCGCCGACCAAGTGCGTCCGTCTGCGACAGCAACCGTCCGAGTCCCCATTCCCGCACGGTCGTATGGCCAAGCGGATTGGTCTCGACCGTAACCAGGCCATCGGCGTTGTATTCGTAAATCCACTCGCCGTCACCGTCGATAACGCGCGTGCGACTGTCTTCATAGACGAAACGCCCAGTGTGGTATCCCTGTCGCGTGCCGGTCTCAATCACACGACCGGCATCGTCGTACAGATAGCGAACATCGGTCTGGTCAGTATCGCGCCAGCCGGTCATCCATCCATTGCGGTCATACGTGTAATGGAAGTGGCCGTGCTGGAAGCTCGCCACGTGGGCCAGCATCGGTCCATCGTATCCGTAGTCGACCAGCGTCTGCGAGTCGCCAGACACGTCGTGCAACACGACCTGGTCGATTTCGCGTTTCGCATCATGATATTTCACCTCAAGCCGATAGCCGTCCGTATGTGCCACACCGGCGAGGCGGCCGTCCCCGTCGTAGGAGAAGGCGGCGGCATTGCCGCTCAGATCCTCAATACGCTCCAGCCTTGATGCACCTCCGTCGACAAGCGGCGCAAACACCAATACCTGCCGCGCTTGATGATCGAGAATGCGTGGTTCATCACGTTTGCCGATCAGGCGATAGCGTGGCTCACGCAGATTGATCCCATCAAGGCCGGCTTCGGGGGCGATGAAGGTGATCGCCTGGCCGACTCCGTTGTGGAAACGCACGAGGTGTCCGTCCTGGAACGTCAGACGTTGTGACCAGTTGGTTGACCACTTCGGCCCAAGAAGTCCTGAGTCGTCTGAACGTGTCCGGTAACGCCGGGAGAACTGCAAGGGCAACACACCCGGAATCGAAATGTCCGTGCGGATATCGACCATCTCGCCGGTTGCCACATCGACCGGATCTTCCTTGCAGGTCGAGGCCTCATCCTTCTTCCCCGACACTTCTGCCGACTCGGTCGGCTCGCGTTTCACCAGCGCATCGCCGAGCATACCGCCAAGCTTCGCGCCGATCAGCCCGCCGAGCAATCCGGCGAAGAACTCTTCGCCGGCCGTCAGCTCCGGATTTTTCGGCCCATACTGTCCCGTAGTCCGGTCAGCCCAGATGCTTTTGCGGCCCGAATTGACCTTGGCGCTGCAATGCGTCGAATGCCCGATGCGCACCAGCGGAAGGCCATTGATCGTGATCGTCTTGCTGCCTTCGACCAGAGGCTCGGGCGAGCTCGAGTGTTTGGAACAGGACGTGACATCGCTAACCCGTGCAGCGGCCTTGCCTTCGAAGGTAACGTTGTGTGACCCGCTGGTAATCTTGCCGCAGTTGCTCCCCATGCTCTGGCTCGCAGAGGCAAGCGCGCTACCGAGACTAAGGCCACCAGCCATGCATACGCCGACGATCAGCGCACCGGCCAACCCTCCGGTCGCGACGGTAGCGGCAACCATCGCGCCGATTGCAATGCCTGCCGCAAGGCCCGCCATCATTCCGAAGAAGCCGGACGAATGCGCGATGTCGTCACCCACACAAGCAGGATGTGGATCGCCCCGACCGATCGTCAGGCCAAGTGCGTCGCCGACCTTTTCTGCGCCCTCGGCAATCGCCTGCGTCACGCCCAACTTACCCAGCGCCCATGAACCGGCCAACGCAACGACTGCCGGCACGGCAGCAAGCGCCGCGGCCCCCGCTGCTGCCGCCCCTGTCG
Source organism: Paraburkholderia sp. BCC1885 (assembly GCF_900996235.1). GTDB lineage: Bacteria > Pseudomonadota > Gammaproteobacteria > Burkholderiales > Burkholderiaceae > Paraburkholderia. Next base: position 89,895 of record NZ_CAAJGM010000188.1, on the reverse strand, counting down.
CACCGGTTGCGACCGCAGCCGACCCCGCAGCGTAAGAGCCGTAGCCCACGTCGGCACCGAGCATCCCGTAGTTCGCGCCGTCCACCCATTTCATCTGCTCCTGCTTGGCGGCATCGCCGTCCTCAAGCGTCTGCAGGTTGGCCAGCCGTTCGCTGGCACTGCCGGTCGGTTCACCAATGCTGGCGGGGGTATCGTTATCCTGGTCGGCCATGGTCGTGCGGCGTTCAGTCGGGTTCGTGCAGGGTCAGGCTCTGGATGATTTCCTGCACCTGAGTCTTCTGCGTTTCACTGATCGCGCCGGGCGCGGTGAACGTCAACATCAGCACCCGCTTGCCGTACTCAACCATCGTGAGCAGTTGCTGGATTGGCTTGCCATTGTTTAGCCACCGGAATTCGTGGGTATAGGCCGCGCGGCCCGATACTTCCGCATCCGCGCCGGCAATGAGTTCGTAACCCGCAACCTGCTTTGCAAGCTTCTGGACTTCGTTCGCGGTGTATTCGTGAAACTTCATCCCCCACGGTAAACTCTCCCGAGTCACGACAAAGCTCACGCCCTCCGTTCCTGTCGCAACCGACACGAACACATTCATCGACTTATCGTGCCAGTCAGTGGGCAGCGACAGAGAGCCTTCCTGCATCTGATACATGGTGTTCTTCCGGTGAAGCGCTAGTTGATTTGGTCCAGAATTCAGTTATCGGGATTGATGTGCGTGTTGTTGGCCTGAACCTTGATCTGTCCGTCATCAATGTGAATAACCGACGAGCCCTTGTAGATCTCGATGGTGTCGCCCGTCATATGGATCTTCGTCCCACCGTCGCCGCCGATCTTGATCCACAGCTCCTTGGCTTCGATGGTATGCACACCGGTAGGCGTTTGCTGGGTTGTGTTCCCCTGCGAGACGGTATCCAACAGATTGCCGGCCGACACAGTCGTTTTCTGGTCTCCTTTGACGACTGAAATCGTTCGGTCACCACCTAGGACCTGCGTCGTCTGGGCGTCCTCGACGACGACTGTCATGTCTTTTTCGGCCTGCAGCCACAACTCCTCTGCGCCCTTCTTGTCCTCAAAGCGGATCGCGTTGGCCGTGCTGTAACTTCCTTTCGTTGAGCGTGACAGGATCCCACTCTGGGTTGCGTTATCGGGAAGTTTCCAGGGGTGCTGGTTCGTCGCGTTATAGACGCGCGAGATAATGAGCGGCCGGTCGGGATTGCCATCAAGGAATGACACGACCACCTCGTCACCGATCCGGGGAATCTGCACTGCGCCGAAGCCCGAACCCGCCCACGCGTGTCCGACCCGGACCCAGCACGAACTGCGGTGGTCCATTGTGCCAAGGCGGTCCCAGTGGAACTGCACCTTCACGCGGCCAAGCTCGTCTGTGTATATTTCTTCGCCTTTCGGTCCAACCACGATCGCCGTTTGCGGTCCCGGAATCATTGGTTTCGGTGCGGATAACGCCGGACGGAAAGGTATCTTCTTGCGAATACAGACGAAGCTGTTGGCGTACGTTGCAGATCCCCCCGACGACTGGTAATTGTTGGTGCCGTGATGGCTGACGGACAGGACCAGAAACTCCCTGTCCGCGGCTTGACCGTTGTCGTGATCGTAGTGATCGATCAACGTGAAGGTATGGCCACTGGCAAGCGTGCGGCAATTGCTCGCACCGATAAATACCTTGCCTTCCGCCTCAAGCGCTTCGAGGCGAAAGCGCATCAGTTCCTCGCCGCGGTCGCTCGAATCAAATGCGTGCGCACCGAGATAATCGTAGACCTCATACTTTGCGACGTCGCCCTGATTCGTGAGGGTATCGCTCGACACAAGACGACTGGCGTTCGGCGCCTTGTAATCCGCAGACTTCAGAGTGACACGACCGGATTCGAGTCTGCGGTCTGCCCGGAACTGGGTGACGGCATTATCCTCGTCGAGCATTTCGCCTGTGGTGAACCGTAGCACCGAATTTCCGTCGATCGGCTTTGCGGCAGTCGAATCATCGGTGATGATCAACCGGTGACCGTCTTCGGTATGCTCGAAGTAAAAGAACAGGCCATCATGTTCAAGCAACCGCTTCATGAAGTTGAGATCGGATTCCCGATACTGCGTGCAATAGCTGTATGGCTTGAGCGATTTGAGCAAACGGAATTCGTATCGCGCGATCACGCCGTATTGGGAAAACACCTCTTTGAGAATGTCCTCCGATGTCTTCTCCTGAAATATGCGGATGTCATAGCGCCGGCCCAGCATCCAGACCCACGGACGCAGCGTCGCGGAATAGGTCGCGAGCCCGCCGTCTGTTCCGAGGTGGGTAAATCGGGTCACATAGCCGTGGAAATATCGGGTCGTGCCATCGGACAGGGTGAGTTCCGCAGACACGTCCTTTGCAATTAACTGCTTGAGTTCGATCGTTGCGTCCTGGGAGGTCAACCCGAGCTCGATCGTGTAAAGGCTCGACAGCTCTTCCTGATAGCTGAAGCCACTGACCAGCAGTTGAGACCGGCCAGACAATGGCGTTTTCACCGAGAACAATCGGTTATTCTGCAAGCTGAGGATCTGGCTGAAGTCAGACATCTGCATAAGGCCCCCTGTACGGCATAATCAATTTCGTCGTGCCCGAAATCGCCATATTCGTTGATATAGCGGTTAAAATTTGCCCACAATTATAGTCGGCGCTGAGGAAATTCTGTGCGGCAGAAAATTATTTAACAATCAAGGCTCGGGATATTCAATTGGCATATTCAGAAAATATTTCTTATAGCTCTATTTAACTCACGTCCATAATGTAGAAATGGCTGAATCGGAATTCAACGCGTGTACAGCAGATAATCCCGGCACACTCTTTGGGCAACCCGGATTGCTTGGCCCCGGCGGCGCTCCGGGAACCGGTCAGATATTGGGCATGGGGAACGACGTATTGCCCATTTCCGTGAATGTCGGCGGCACCTATCCAGCCGACGCCGGTGCCGCCAGTCGTTATCTGATCGCCAGACTGAAATACGACAAGGACATGACGCCGCAGGAGCGCGTGAACGAACTCCTGCAGCTACGGCAGGCGCTACGGGATGCTGAAAAAACGTTCAGCACGACAGAATTTGGCAAGCTGTACAAAGAGGCACAGAAAATTCCCGGTCTGGGTGGCGAGGTCCTGAACGGAATTTATGCGCCGACGAACATCGGCTCCAGTCTGGCGACAGGTGCCGGCGCTGCACTATCACTTACACAGAAAGCGCCCACCTCTGATCTTCTCGATATACCTGAGGGCGTCCGAGATAAACTCCTCGCCTGGGCACGCAAGAGCGGCAACCAGGGCATAAAGTCGGCGCAAAAACGGTTCGGGACAACACTGGAACTGGTGCGTGTCGAGGGAAAATGGGTGTTCGAGATTCCAGTGAATAAAAAGGCGGCCGGATACGTCGTTCGTGGGCGGGCCGCGCAGAGTGTTGTGCGCATTCCCGCGTACCGGCAGGCGGCTCTGGACGCACTCGAAGCCCGGAACCGGCTCAATGTGGAAGGTTTCGGAAAAACACTGGGCGGTCATATCACCGGTGTCGGTGTGGGCGGTCTGCTAGCCTTGGGACCACAAGCAATTTCAGACGCGATCGATGCCGACAATCTCCATCAATTCGCGAGTCTCGAGGCACACAGCCAACCGGCCAACTTGGCGGGCTGGCTAGCGGGTTGGGGGGCTGGCACATACCTTCCAGGTTTTATCGTGGCCGCAGCTGGACTTCCGGTCGAGTTACCTGTCCTCGCCGTCCTTGCGATTGGTTTCGGAGTCGGCCTTCTCGTGCAGGTGGGGGTATCGCACTTCGCGGGCAAACGTATGGGCGATGCATGGGACCGGCTCGCAGCAGACCACCACTGGTAAAGGAAGTATGGAAAGTACCCTGATTCGTTCGCCATTCGTGCTCTTTGTCATGACCATGGTAACTGGCGGACTGGCCGCGCTGAGCATACCGGCGCTTGGATGGCTCATCCCCCCGCTGCTGATCGCGTCACTTGCATACGCAGTGCTCGCGGCGTTTTTCACGACGCGATACACAACCTACCACCTCGGGCTGGATTGGCTGCTCAAGCTGAATTTCTGCCTGTTCGTCATTTTCATGAACCAGACGGCGTTCGAACAGTGGTTTTCGCAGCGCATACCGATGGCCATATCCGCAGCTTATCTGGTGCTGCTTGCTGCAGTTTATGTGCTCGGTTGTCGAATGGAACGCCAGACCAACTGGAGCAAATTCGACCAGACACGCACAAGTCCGACGCTCGCTATCACGAAGGGGAAAGTCCAAAGAATCGTTCGATCACGTACAAACGCCAAGCGCAAATCGTCGTCACGCAATGCCTCGAACATTGGAGCTGGTCTTGGCGTCGCCGCGCTGGGTATGGTCGGGGCAGTCTTTGGTGCCAGAGGAAAGGAGCTGCTGGTTCTGGTCGTTGTTACAGGCTTTATGGCAGCGCCATTCGTCTGGTTGCGATACCTCGTTATCTATGGCGTGGGCATCCGCGAGGTCCGAAAGGTCGAGCGCGAACGCGGCGAGCGTTTCGAGCTCGACAATGCGGCCGCGCTCCAGGAAGCACGACGCAAGATGTTCTTCGCTCGCCTGCTCAATCCCCGCCTGCGTCAACAGGTTTGACGACGGAAAGATCGACAGGTCATGGTCATCGGACGCAAACAAGACCAGTGCATCGCAGTGGTCAACACCCCGGATCCTCACGAGGAATGGGCTCGGCCGGTCGTGTCACCAAAACATGCGCCTTCGTTATTTCCGGTCATGTTGCTACATCACGGCGCGAGGCTTGAAACAGCGTAGCTCTGACAGCACGCCGCTGGAGCTCGAGTAGCTTCATCGCATTACACCGGCTTCCGGGTAAAAGGCCGATCACCGTGTACCAACCATTCCTGGACATCAGCCAAATCGAAAACGGTGAGCCTGTAGCCGTACACGGCTCCCGTATCGATGTCGATCACGTTGCCGCGCTGGGCGGCTTCCTGGGTTGGCGTGTGTCCAACGATCACGGCCGTCACGCCCGCAATCTGAGTGGACACTTCATGTGCTGCCCAGCGTCGCCGATCCCACAGAACCTGCTCACGAACTGGATGATCTGGACGCCCATTTTCGAGTACGCGTATTAGTTCGGACGGTTGCGCGCAGGGTATGCTCCGAAAGCCATTGCCGAGAAGACCGGCCTGACTGTGCAGTACGTACAGGGCATACTGACGCTGCTCCGGCAGGGCGAAGAGCGGCTTGTCATTGCCGTGGAGAAAGGACACGTCCCACTGAATGCCGCGCTGTCGATCGTCGGCGCCGGTGACAACGACGAAGCAGTTCAGGCAGCACTGCAGGAGGCATATGAATCCGGCAAGCTGCGTGGCCGTCAGTTGATGAACGCCCGGCGGGTCATAGAGCGCCGCAAGGCACTCGGGCGGGGGTCCGGCCGGAACATGTCTCGCACGGCGGCCGACATCACAACGTCTAGTCTCGTACGGACGTATCAGCGCGAGGTCGAGCGTCAGAAGGCCATGGTCAAGAAGGCGGAGTTCACTCAGCAACGGCTGCTGTTCGTGGTGGGTGCACTGCGACAGTTGTTCGCCGACGAGAATTTTGTGAATCTGCTGCGCGCGGAAGGGCTGGCCACGCTGCCGAAGTATCTGGCTGAGCGCGTATGGCCCAGCGGGAGCCCGGCATGAGCACCGTTGCGCTAGGGTTTATTCCCGAACCGCTGATAGTTCCGATAGGCAATATCCTGCCGTCCAGACGTTTGTCGGCCGGAATGACAATATCGCGCAAGTTCAGGCAAATCAAAAGCTCGATCGAAGAAGTGGGGATGATCGAGCCGCTGTCGGTCATGCCAGCCGACACCGCGTCGGGTCAGCACGTGTTGCTCGATGGCCATCTGCGGCTCGCAGCACTGAAGGACCTGCAGCTCGAAACCGCAACGTGTCTGGTTGCAATGGACGATGAGAGCTATACCTTCAACAATCGGGTGAACCGACTCTCGACGATCCAGGAGCATCACATGATCCGACGGGCAGTCGAGCGCGGCGTCTCGCCCGAACGGCTGGCGAAGGCACTGGCCGTCGACGTGTCCCAGATCCTCAAGCGGATGGCTTTGCTGGACGGGATCTGCGCGGAGGCAGCGGATCTGCTGAAGGATCGGCAGTTTTCGCCGGAGCTGGTTCGCGCACTTCGCAAGATGAAAACGACCCGGCAGGTCGAGTGCGTGGAACTGATGCCTGCTCTATATGTATCTCAGTAAGCCTCCTGCGGCTGTTCACCACGACTCTTTTTCTCCGAAAATACTTCTGAAGTACCTGACGCTTGAGTTATGCCACGCCGACAGAAGGCGTCGGCTGGAGCGAAGCAACAGCACTGACTTTTCGCCAGCCACCCTTCTGACTTTACCCCGGGGGCAACTCGCGAACCAGAAATCAACTTCACGACCCGCTCCTAGCCGACCCCGAAAGCAGGAGGTCAGTCGCCTGACCTTCCGAAACACCAAATCCAAAAATATCCGTAGTCGACCCAATCAGACCTTCAGATTTTTCGAAAGCTGCCGTTCTAAGGAGCCGTACCCTTGTCTTCGTTGACAGCTTCTCTAAAAAAACACTCCACGCTGAGGCACGGCACCGGCAACACGATGGCCGCTCCTAAAACCTCGACCCTGGACGTCCAAGCGAATTGACCATGACGACTTTTCTTTCCCTGGCCGCATTCTGCATATCCCTCGTATCGCTTCACTTCACCTTCAGAAAGGATGCTCAACGTATCCGCCTTGAGGTAACTCCGTTGGAGCATAACGGTGTTGTGCTGGGGCTAAACAATGACAGCGCTTGTGACGCTGAGATCCTATCAGTGGGTCACTTCGATCCCGCTAGCAAAGTCACCTGGATCCACCAGGTTGGAAACTACAGAACTAATGCATGGGTCCAGTACCCGATTTCCGTCAAGGCGCGGTCAATGTATCCAGTGATGCTGATCGCCGGTCGCGACATCCCCAGCAAGAACCGGACGTTCGGCTACTGCGTGCAACTCGCTACTGGTCGCATCTACGTGTTACGAGGAACTGCCCCTTGGGGTGCGACGGCGAAAATGCATGCGGCATCGATTTTATCGCGTCTCTCTGGCGGGCGTTGGGTGCTGCCTGGCATCAATCGCGTCCGTCTCCCATCCCGGAACTGATCGCACTATGCCTGAGGCCTGCTGCTCCCTATCACCATTCATCTAGGAAGGGCATTTCGGCTGCACTGGAACTAACCGGACAGACCAGGTACGTTCTGTCCCATTTCGCCTAAAACACTTCTGCTGCGGGTGCGTAAAGACGTGCGCCTTCGATGCCAGGCGCGAAAGACGTCTCACCATAATGCTCTGTATCGGCCTCGTAGCACTTAGCGACGGCAAAACGACATCCGTGCCCGAGGTCTCGAGTTTTGACACAGGTTCGGCCATAACGTGCAGGAGATCACAATGCAGTTCCATGTTGATCCGAATGACCAACATTTTCAGAAACAACGCCCCCCAAGCGGTCTGACAGCATCCCAGCAACGAGCTTCGCGCAATCTCCTGTCGGTCATCGCGATCATATCGGCAGTATGTCTGGCCGATTTCATTCTGCATTGGTCGCCTCCTGACTGGCGCGGGCTGTCACACGGTGTGTTCGGCGGAATAGTCGGCGTGTTTCCCTATGTGTACCGACTGATGCTCGACGACGATTCACTAACATTGAATGAACGTGGTCGTGGGCCAGCACAGGACGAGCATATTGCCTACCTCAGAGGAAGGCTCACTATAGGCATCCCCTCGGGATTTGCCATGTCATCTATTGCCGCGTCCTTCTACCCACATTGCACGAGTGCCTGTCTGGTGGCGTTCGGAATCCTGGGGGCTTCGTCCCCCCGTATTCTTGAAAGCCTCGCCGATACCATCAGCGGCGCCAAGCAAGGGACTAGCGCCCCTGAGCGTAATAGTAAGCGAGGGAGCCGCAGCGAATCCAAAACAGCGGAGAAGAAAATATGATAGAAACCACCGAGAATATAGATCTCGCTCACAATGCCTTGGATCAGGCCACGGAACATGCCAGCAAGGAGACCACCCGCATGATTCGTGAGTCAGTCGGCGTAGTATCGGTTGGCATTGCACTCATGCTGGTGTATGCGATGCTAAAAGAGCTAAATAGCCCAGTCGCCATCGGAGGTTGCGAACGAATGAATTCACTCGTTCGTGAAGCGACAACTGCAGGTTACTTGAATTTCCTGACGATCGACGCACTTCTCGTTTCCTTGGCGATGCTGAGCAATGGGTCCTTTTTCTCTCGGAATCTCCTGCAATGGGCTTGTCAGCCCTTGCTGAAACTGTTCATTCACTCCGGCTCCTTTGCACTTGGTATCTCCATGGGTTACATGCTGTTGACGATCCCGGATGTCACGCAGAAAGCGACTCTTCCTTCCGTCATAGCATTTGGCTTTCTCGTCCTTTTTATGGTCGTTTTCTCGTCAACTCTATATTTTTTGCTTCATTGGGTAAAGCGCGAAATTTTGGTTGTAAGGACAACTAAGGTATTGAAGCGAAATTTTCCGTCGTGGGCGGCCGAGAAGGTCTCCAAGCGAAGTGAATTGATCGTCGGTCTCGCCGGCGTATTGGCAGCTTTTTTTCTTGCAGTAGCTGCGTGGCAGCAACTTGGCGTGGATATGCCTCTTATCCATCATGCGGAAACGCACGCGTCCGACTTTTTCAAATGTAATTGACGCATAGCCACGCATTCCAATATAGCTCAGATTTCAACGATTAGTGACGGATTGAAGTACGGATTCAGATGTTTCGGGGAGTATCCTCTCGGGTTACAGATCACGCGTGTACCACTCGGCTCAGAATCGGAAGAGACGATGTAGTCGAAGCTGGTATGCATATGGCCGTGAATCCATAGAGGAACGGAGCGTCCCATGAGACCCTCCAGATTCGAGGCGTAAGCCGGGGTCAGCGAGTCTCCCTCATACTCCGATTCGACGGAACCCTCCGACGGGGCGTGATGCGTAACGACAACGGTTTTACCCATAAATGATTCGCTCAGGCTATTTCGGAGCCATGCACGCGATAGCTCATGGCGCCGGACCGTATCGGCCGGATACAACTTTCGATACGATGGCGTCGCGCGAATCAACCGGAAGTCGCTCATGGCACTTTGGGCATCCCGCATGCACATCGCGGGTGAAGTGTCCTGGTCGTACAACTTGAAGTCGGTCCAGAGCGTGCATCCGAGAAAACGGACGTCGCCCAGCACGAACACATCGTTCTCAAGGAAATGAATGTTGGTGTCGTACGCAAGCTCGCGAAGCTTGTGCAGCGTGTGGTCGAAGTGCCCGCGATAGAACTCGTGATTCCCCGCCACCAGAATGACGGGCTTGGCCGGATCGTCAACGAATGCCTGAGCCCACTCAACGCTTCGATCCTTCGTATGGATGTCGCCAGCGAGCACGACGACATCGGCCCGGGTGACAGCCTGCGCATCAGCGACAGTTGGCTCGAATTCGTTGTGCAGATCGGACAGGACGAGCAGTTTCATGGCTTCACAGTCAAAGGTCTGGTTGCTTTTTACCTGACTAGCCGGCGGCGAGTCAGGGCGTTCGATAGCGCAAGAGCACCGCAGCGTCATTACCATTCGCCGCTGCGTGTTCCGTCGGCGTCACGAGGCAAGCCCCGCTCCAGCTGATTGAGCCGATGCTCTACGGCGCGCACAAGATCGACGAACTCGGTCCAATTCTCGATCCTGTCTGAGTCCGGGAGGCGCAAGTAACCCTGTCGCACGCCCTTGGCAAACAGCAGTTCCGCCAGGTCCTCCGGATCCTGTCCCTCGAAGGATTGACCGGTGGCTGGAACTTTGGCGCTAAGGCGCGCCGGGCTGCCGTCGCAGAACAGATTGGCAATATAAGGCGCGACAGGTCGCAAGGACATGATTTCCGGTTGATCGTACTCGGACGATACATCCATCGAAGCCATGCCAGCCTGAGCGCAACTGACAGCCCAGAGATAGTTGGCTTTCGTGTCGGCACCGCTTTCCCCGACCAGCTCGTAGATTCTCCCGGACCCGGTCACTCCCCGGCGTGTCTCCGGGTCAAATTTCACGATACCAGTGCTTGCCCGCCCGGTCATGGTTTCCATGTTGTGCCCGATGAAGTGGCGGAAACCATCTTCCGTCTCCATGACTTGCCAGCGGGACAGAAAGACAATGGGTTGCAACTTAACCGGTTGAGACTTCCAGATTTTCATATACGCTCCTGTTAACAGGACGGGGTTCACACGACCGCCGAAAACCAACTTTCATGCTTCACGTCCTACGCTGCAGGAAATTTGCACGACTGCCTTCGGATCCAGTACTGCCGTCCGCCGTCGACTGATGGTCCGGTGACGATCTCAATGCCATGCTGCGTGGCCCAGCTTGGCGCTTCGCGAGCGGAGATTCCCATTGCCTTCGCCACCGTGAACAGCGGCACAAATTGTTCGGTGAACTCCTGAAGGTCATCAACATCGACGACTCGCGTTGCCCGACGCCGCTGTTTGCCCGTTCGAGTCCTGACGAGACCTATGTTGACCAAGTGATACATCACTTCCTGCTTGACGCCAAGGCGACGGGCTGCTTCGGCAATGGATATCAGGGAATCCGATGCGGTCAGCGCCTGCACTGCCGGGACTACTTCACCACGGTCCACGACAATATTCCGCAACGCCGGTACCTTCCCCGACTCTACGACCAAGGGTACAGCACCGCTCATGAGCCGATTGAAGAATGCTCCAGTCGCTTCAACCGGAACGTACCGACGCAAAGCTTCGGTCAGGCTGACCGGATCCTCAAATACCGGGACGTCACACGCGCAGGCAGCCACGATTTTGCGGAGCAGAAGATCGACGGACCTCATGTCGACTCGCTTGCCGGTCGAAGCAATCAGGCCTGCTTTTGCCAGCACATGGATACGATTGACTGATATCCCCGCGTGTCGAGCGGCCGTCTTCGCGGCAATCAGCGAACGCTGGGCTTTCCAGAGATCTTGCAGGTCCGCCTGAGTGATCACGAATTTTTTCCGGCCGGCCGGCGTTCGTCTGACTGGCACGGTGGCGCCCGTCTGCGCAAGCATGGTGACAATTGCAGGGCTTCGCGTTCTCTGTCGACGGAATTCCGTGTTCGCCCGTTGGATGAGGCCTTTCCGCTCCCAGATTATCGGAGCCCCGCGGCGCGATGAACTTGCAACGTAGGCGTCCAGCAGGGCCGCCATCCATTGGCGCTCGGTCTCATTCAACTGCTTGCGTAGCATAACGAGCAGATGTGGGAAGACTTCCGATAGCAAGGGAACGTTATTCGAGCTCGCCGCAGGAGCACGCAGGCGATCGAGCAATTCAAAGCAGGCCAACCGATCAGCCATCAGTGGTGCGCCGGTGGTCACCACCAGCTGCTCGATATTCTCCTTTTGACGTGAGGCTTTCTTCAACGGCTTGCCGTGAAGCCCAAATTGGGACAGCGCTCCGAGAAAACGCGCGAGGTTCCAGCGCTCTAAAACGGATGGCAGACCACCGTTGGAGGTGGTTTGCTCGGCGAGCAGTTTCAGGACATCAGCAGAAAATCTGTCTACGAGTGCATCCCGCAATGATGCGCCGCAAGTACATGTGAAAAAGCGAACATGCTTCCAGCGCAGCGTTCGCTGGCATGCGTTGCACACGGGGGTCAGCCAACATCGATGTACCAAGCACGCTGCCGGCCCAGAGTACCAGTCCTCACGCCAATAGCACCCTGGATTGGCGAGGCAGTGCGGGCACCAACGGGCAACGCCGTGGGTTTTCGGAAGACTGTTAACCACACAGTCGAGCCAGCCAGGGTCGGACAGTCCGTTGGCAAATGCGACCCGCAGGCGGTAGCCCAGGAAGCTCTCGTCGGGAAGTACTGACGGACGCACCAGGAAACGGTCCGAAAAGAGGGCTGTTCCCAAGGTGCGCCAGTCCCCGCTACGGGCGGACTCGAGACTCATTCCGTCAGCAGCGAAAGCTGATTGGGCGAACATTCCCGTTGCCTGTACGTTGCCAATTCCCTCCGCTTGAGTTGCCGCAGGCGTTCGACCGCGGATTGATCGACAAAGTAGGCAGACAGGCCAAGACCGTCTAACGTCCGGAAGATCGGAAGCTTGCCACTGAATGCATCCCTCACTACTTCGAGCGATGCAGCCTTAATGCCGTTGCTCCACGACATCCATTCACCAAACAGAGGATGTAGATGGGCGTACTCGACCGGGAACGGCCGCGAGACGTCTTCCAATCGTCGGCATAGGTCGGTGAAGTCTGCTCGCCTGAAGAAGGTGTATGTGTCAACGGAAACTGGCCGGAGCAGGTCCGTGCTCAACAGCGCAGCGTAGCCCCTACGCTCGATGTGAAGTTCATTGAGCAACTGCCGTGGAGTAACAAGCGAGGCATACCAGCGGCGGCATGCTTCCACTGTCCAAGGTGGAAGATACGTATAGCGCTTCATACCGTGCAGCACGATACGGGCTCCGTGGCGATTATCGTTATGAATGAGGTGCTTCAGTAGCCTTACGGGACATCCGATGAGCGAGGCCGCCTCTTCGAGACTCACATATCCGCATGGGATATTGTGACTGGGATGGAGAGGGCCACAGGTGGGCGTGGTGCGATCTCCCCGTGTGCTCATCAGAAGCTCTTTTCGTAGCCTCGCGATTGGTAGTCTGGAAAGGCATGTTTGCCGCCGACCTTCATCTATCAGCATGCGCCGCAAACGGGCAAGCACAGCGTTCCGATGTGAAGCGCCGGTGATCTGATCCAGAAAGTTGCGTATGCCTCCAAGGTTTGGAGCGAGGAGAAATTGATGCCTCTCGACTAGCTCGGCGATTTGCGTTGACCGTGGGATACCAGCAGAGTGGTACCCATGCTCGTCTGGCGCGGTCGCTATCGCATCAAGCAACACTTCCAGGAAAAGAATGCAAGCGAGTTGCTCTGTTGCTTCGGGAGCTTTGCCGTCGATAAGCAACTGCTCGAGTCCAGACCACAATCGTTCAATATGACGCCGCTCGCCTGGCATGGGGCATAAAGCGCCTGCCCACAATTGTTCATCTGTCACGTCCGTGATGAAATGCTTGTCAGGTTGCCTGTAACCCCTCGTCATAACGGGTTCGGCCAAGTCGTCCTTGAGCCGGATAGCATGGATCGTACAAACCTCGAGCTGGGTCAGACGCCAACACGAGCGAATGTACCTGGATTCAGCCATGCACTGGGGACAATACCGAATGCTGTTCGCCCGAGTTACCACGCTCCAGCGTGGTAACGTTACCTCGCTCCAAACGGGATAACCGTCGGGCTTCGTCGACGCGGTCGTCGCAAGCGTGGGGCGAATTCGATCAATGTCACTCAGCCGAGGACGGTATATGCCGTTTGCCCTCGCAAGCCGAAAGAGGTATGTCTCAGACCACTCGTCCGGCATAGGGCTCGGGCGGCACAGCGGCTGACCACACGGATTCAAGGCGTTCATATCAGCGCTCCACAGGTGCAAACGGTTCGTCACCTTTCACGAGAGGCATTTCGTCGAACGCCTTATGGAAAGGATTTCGGTGGTCTGGAGAGCCGGGATAGATGACGGTCCGGAAGGCCTCCGCCAGAACCAAATCTGTCAATCGGGGATCCGGTTGTTCAAAGGCCAGTTCGACGGCGCGCGCCAGTAGTCTCCGAATGTCGCGAAGCCGCCCATCAGTCGCGAAGGCGAATAGACGAACAATCGTCTTCCCCGAGATATCCAGCGTGGGGAGATCCCGCAGATATCCCTTGAAAACGTTGAGCGCACTCCGGAACTCGTGTTCGTTCGTCGCGTTTGCAACCGAGAAGCGGTCGATTTCGATCACCTCTCTGAAACGATCACGCAGTTGATCGTTTGTGGCGAGCAAACGCCTGGTGCGCGGGATGCCGGCCAGAACAAACGAAACGCGAGTCGCGTCGACCAGGCGCTTGAGCCAATCGGCTGCGGTGTGTAGCGTTTTTTCCCCGCCTCGGTCGATCAAATGATTGGCTTCATCGATGAGGACAAGCTTCACGCGACACTGCCTGATCAGAAGTACGAGTCGCGTGGTCAACTCGATCTCCTTTCCGAGGTTCCACTTCGGGTCGCCGAGCGCCTTCAGGATCGTGCTAGCCAAGATCCTCGGGGTAGGCGATTGGCCGAGCGGCACGTAAAGGACCGGGACTTCGGTGAATTCCTCGTGCTGGATGACAGGATGCTTCTCGACGTACCTGAATAGCAACGTCGATTTTCCGACCCCGGACTCGCCGAGCAACATGATGTGCTCGGCCTCCTCGTTACCACAGCGGTACTCGTGCATACGATCCAATGCAGCCAGTATCCTTTTGACATGTGAGAAATTGATGAAGCTTAATCGGATATCCTTAACAATGCCGATACATTGATCTTTATCTTTCATGATTTACCTCGGCGTCCATCGATTCGACTTCGAACTCTGAAAGCTCGCCGACATCGAAAGCGACGGCGGCAAGTGGAACGGAGATGTGAGGTTCGGACGCTGCGCGTGGGAGGCGATTGACAGATTTCGACGTGGTATGCGCCTGGCGTGCCCCTCGTTTGCGTGTTTTCAATTCCTTTGATTGCATCGCCCCGTTGGCCTTTTTGCGGATCATCTCTTCTCCATTTGCCCGGGTTCGTTGATGAGGATCGGAGTCTGCGTATTCGCGCTTGACTAACTTGGCCTGCTCTACCGTCAAGTTGTTGAACCGCTCATCGGTGTTGTCAGCACGGATGTATTGGCTATCGATTGGGTTCCACACCCAGATTGCACCGGCGTTTTCGTAGGGAGCCTTTATTTGGACCTTTCGTTTAGCGGGTAGCATCCGCCGTAGGGCGAGCAATTCGGGAGATGCATACCTGAACGTATTGAAGTCGATGCCGTAGTGCTGGAGAGCGCTCTCGGCAAACTCGCCGAATTCGATGCTGAGATCCTCTGCATTGCACTTCAGTGCAGGGGGAAATGCAGCTGCACTCTCCTTCCACACATCGATCGGTGCGCGCCCGGCAAGACCTCTATGTGGTCGAAGGTGATATACGGACGTGATCCAGACATGTACCATTTCGTTGAGCTGCTCGAACGTGATGCAAGCTTCATCTTCCGATTTGAACCCGACGCGTTGATGCACCTTTGCGAGGGTGGTTCCCGGAAGTTTGTGGATAAACGAGTAGTTGAACGTTTTGAGAAAACGTTCAACGAATGGCTTGTCGTTTGGATCGCGCGAAGCGGCGTATTCGCATATCACGCCGAGGTTCGTGAGGGCGTCGATTACTGCATGGGCATGGAATTCTCGACCGTTGTCCATCAATAAGCGCTCTGGCCAACCGTGGCATGGCCATTCCAGGGGTAGATCGGGAAATCGCTCCCTAAGATAGGTTTTAGGCATCATCGAGTGCCGCAGCGCTTCGAATACGGCGTGAACGCCGTGTCCGGCTGAGCTGATGCAAAAACCAAGCACGCACCGAGAGAAACGATCCAGGACAACGGTGAAGCACGGGCGATCGATCGCTCTACCGTCGGCGTCCGAATAGACCAGGTCGATTGGGGTATGGTCGATTTCAACGATCTCAAGAATTCTGGACACTCTGCGTGCGCAAAGCTGGTCGGCGAACCGGCGCTGCGCTTCCCGCTCACCATAGCGAGCAACCGTGCGTTCAAATGCGTTGATGCTCTGGATTCGCCTTTGAATGGTCCGCAGTCCCGGAACCTTGAGCCACTCGGACTCGATGCGAGTCGTGTTTAGTCGCTGGATCTCGAAAAAAACGGCGTTATAGACATCTTCTGCGGTCCCTCTTTTGCTGTTGAGAAATGCCGTTTCGATTTTATCCTGTACGATACCTTCCACGACGTCGGCGAGTCGTGACTGCCCTTTGCCTCCTCTCCGATCAGTTCCATCAAGCAATGCGCGGACGTCAAGCTTTGCGAGCCGGTATCGTCTGCGCCAGCGATATATAGTCGTTTCATGTGGGGGCTTTATATCATCCAGCTCCGCTGCGACCTTTTGAATCGCTCTACGCAGGGCATATCGGGAACCGTCGAATGCGCAAATGCGATCCAGCATCAACAGGTAGTTCACTCGTCGGCGCGTCTCTTGATCGCCTTGCCTAACTGATGATGTTGCGGCCTCAATTAAGTCCTTTACCACGCAGGACTTTGGTGGCCGCTGAAACTTCTTTCGGTTAGCTGTCCGAAGATATCCTCGCAAATACTCTTCCAGCAGATCTGCTTCACTGTGACTTGAAAACGCGCCAGTGACGATGTTTTCGAGATGAGCAATGTCATCCTGTACCCTAACGAGCCGATACTCTCCCTCGCCGCGGAAGATGACCTGATCCTTGATGAAGTTGGCCATGGTTGACGCTCCGTTTAGCGACTTGAGACTGACAGGAAATCATCTGGATCACGATTCATGATCCGGCTAAGCAAATCGTCACATTGACGTTTTGCGTCTTCCCATTGCTGTTGAATATCCGCCGAAGGAGTGGTGCCGTTTTCCGGATCCCACAGGGACGTGTCGATGTCTGGTCGATACCTGCCCCGAAGTGGACGCATTCTTAAGAGGAGTACAAGCTTTCCGTGTAGGTCATTCATGACGAGGTCGGACCGAAAGACGATATGCAAACGGTGCCCGCATTGACGGACATGCGGCAGTGCCGCCCGTAGCCGCGTGGCAGCTTCTGAGTTTGCGGTGAACGTTCTGTCGTCTTTGACCTCGAGGAACGCAGTTTCGTGAGTGGTCTCACTCTTTATCTCGATTTCCACGTCAGGCGTATAGCACCGCTGGCTTGTGCCGTCTGGGTATTCGAATACTCGAGGTTGGGTCGAGAGCGACTTGACGGCCGCGGCCACTTCCAGAAACGCCAGCACCATGTTCTCGACGAAGCTTTCATACTGGGCCGGTTTGGCTGATTTCCGACTCGGAAATCTTCCTCGCACGCCGCGGCCTGAGACGGTCACGATGCGGCGCGGCAGACGTGTTGAGGGTTGATTCGCTAAAGCTCGGGAAATTTTGGGCACGAGTTTTCTCCATCGCGTCTGCAGACAGACGCTTATCTTTCAGGAAAGCCCCCCCCCATCGACGACAATTTGCCGTCGAATACCGCTTTGAGAGCGGGCGAGCGATATCGAGGATTCGATCAAGACAGTTCGAATCCTGAGGGGCGCAAATCGCAAGGGAAAAAGAAGGGCTTGACGCTGAGGTCAGATAGGTAGAGACTCGGCTTTGTCTAGGAGCGGAATCTTTACTGATTCTGAACCCGAAAGCGCTACAGGCCTTCTGGTTTGTGGCGCTTTTGCTTTTACATAGGTCCTCCGCTGGCAATGCCGACGGCTCCCGCCGTGGCGTTCCGAATCTGGACGATCGCGGAATGCACTTTTGCAATCGTTTCCATGTCGACCTCCGTCAGAGCTTGGTCCCTGACCAGAGCGGCAATGACTTGATACTTGCACAGCGGCAGTGGATCAGACAGGCGCACCAGGCGCTTGGAGCTTTCCGCAACTGCCTCCAGCTCACGCTTGCCATCCGCATCGAGCGCCAAGGCTCGCCCCAACTGATCGATGAAAACAACATCGCCAGGCGTCCGGACCCCACGTTCGATTGCGCTGATGTACGCGTCGTCGACGCCGAGACGCTGAGCGAGTTGGGTCTGCGTCAGATCAAGAACTTTCCTGCGGGTCCGAATGAATTTTCCAAGATCGGTCACGTGAAACTCGACAAAATTTGTGTGTGAGTTTTCTGAGAATAGGAGCCGAGCAACAGGAGGTCAACGCATTATTTTCGATGAACTGACGGATAAAAAGAAACATATTTTTACGAGTCGAATTGGATCGATTTTAAAAACTGTTTTTGATCGTTTTGTAGCATCGAACTCTTAAATAGAGGTATTGAATGCGTAATAACATCAAAAAAATTCCCGAATTATTCAACCAATGCTCAATTGGCAGAGATCGATGATAAATTTTCATTTAGTGCCATTGATGTGTGAAGGTCTAGGGCCTAACGAGCTCCAAGAAGGGTGCTTGATCGTCCCGTCGCTTGATGGCGCTGCCTGACGTCGTCTAACGGATTGTTGAGGTCATTCATTCAACGGACGCTCGAGCGACAGTTGGCTTGTTCACCCCCGCGTGGTAAGAATGCACTTTTCTACGGGGATGGCTCGGCCGGCCCTCTATAAGACTACGAACGAGGAGCACAATATTGAGCAACGGCAATCGCCCGCCTGTCTGGCAAATGATTCGAGAAGTGGTTCAGCAAATGAGTGGGGAATGCACGTACAGCGCTATCAAAGCGCGCGTGCGGTTGGACTATGGCGATGTCAACGACAGTTCGATGACCTGTGGAATCATCGCCAGTTCCGTCAACCTGCCCTCACGCATTCACTACAACGAGAATAAGAAGCCCCGCTTGTGCGACGGGCCGCACGACTTCTTGTTTAACACGGGGCGTGGTCGCGTGGTCTGGTATGACCCAGAGAAACATGGCCAATGGGAAATCGCGCAGGCTGCCGACGGTACGTTGACCGTTCGTCTGGCCGATGGCATCAGCGAAAACTCGACACCGCTCACCGAGGCGGTCGAGGCCTGCGACGAAGCCTACGGCGCCTTCGCTTTGGAGGCGCACCTGCGCGACTATCTCGCGAAGAACCTCCCAACGCTGCCCGGGAAACAGTCTCCGCTTATGCTCTACACCGCCGACGAGCGCGACGGCGTGGAGTTCCAGACAGACGTCGGCCCGATCGACATTCTGGCGACGTGCAACGGAGACTTCTACGTATTGGAGTTGAAGGTCGGCCGCGGCCCGGACGCAACGCTTGGCCAGATTTTGCGTTACATGGGTTGGGTCAAAGAACATTTGGCTGACGGCAAAAACGTATTCGGCGTTATCGTCGCGTCCGATATTTCGCAGAAGTTGAAGTACGCGGCCACGCAGGTACCCAACGTGCGGCTGATGGAGTATGACCTCGCGGTGACGCTGCGCTCGGTGGCGCTGCATAGTTAACCCGATCGGTTCGACCTTCATGGAAGTCATCAGGGCCGTGACGCCGTTCCTATCGCCGACCGTAGCGGTCGTGGCGGCTTGCATCGCGTGGCGAGCGATCAAGACGCCGCAGAAGGACCGCGAAAGCAAGAACCATCTCGATCAGGCGATTTTGGCGCTGCAACGGGCGTACGAAGCGTTGACCTAGAGCGGAAAGGCGCTCGCGCCCGTCGAGCCCAAACGACTCAACTGGCTGACCGCCACTCGGCACATCGAGGCGTACAAGGTACTAAAACGAGGCGTGACGGAAACCTCGCACCGGGCCATGTGCGAGGACAGCGAGGAGTATTGGAGGCATCGGTCTTACATCGCGCTTGACATGTGCAAGATCCACAACGTGGGCTATTACGCGGAGGACCGGGCCAACGACAGAGATGGCCTCGATGTGCCGTCGTTGATCATTGTGTACGGCTTCGCCTCATGGCCAAAAGACAAGCCGGACCTACTGGACAGCGCGGATCTCGCTGGCATCAGCTCGCTGCACGACATGCGCAAGGGCAACATCGGTCTCCACACCTACATCGAAAAGTTTCCGAAATGGCAGGCACTCTTCGATAATGCGGAAGTTAAGCGCAAAGCGCAGGGCGACGCGGGTACCACTCAGGCAGAAGCCGCGTCCGATGGCCCGTTTTCGTCTTCCAACTCGTCGTCCTCAACCTCGAACACATTTTCCAAATAGGCCGCGTAACGTTTTTGCAGGTGTTTGAGCGACGACGCTTTGTCCGGGCAGCCGCGTCAATCAAAAAGGACACCGACTGTCCCCAAAGACGCCTGCCTTTGTCCGAAAACGATCGGTTACGTACACCCCGCGATACCATGTACGAAAACTAGCCTTGACATATTTCGGAACAGAGCTATGGTTCGTACATCGTCTTCGTACACTGTATATGTACGTCCCGGGGAGCCCCATCATGTCTAGAATCTTTGCTTACTGCCGCGTCAGCACGCACGAGCAAAACACCGAGAATCAGCGCCGTGAAATCGAGGCCACAGGCTTCGCTCTCGATAAACGCCGCATCGTGGAGGAGTCCATCAGCGGGTCCGTAGCGGCTTTGCAGCGTCCCGGCTTCATCAAGCTACTCGACCGACTCGAAGCGGGCGACGTGTTGATCGTCACGAAGCTGGATAGGCTGGGCCGCAACGCGATGAATGTACGCGAGACTGTAGAGCGGCTAGCGCAGATCGGTGTGCGCGTGCACTGCCTTGCATTGGGTGGCACAGACCTGACCAGTTCAGCAGGCAAGATGACCATGGGTGTTCTGAACGCCGTAGCGGAGTTCGAACGTGATCTGCTGATCGAACGGACGCAGAGCGGGCTAGCCCGCGTGAAGGCCGAAGGTAAAGTGTTAGGCCGCAAGCCCGCGCTCACGCCTGCGCAGCAATCTGAGGCCCGCGCCCGCCTTGCCCAAGGTCAGTCAGTCTCTCAGCTTGCCCGCGACTACAAGACAACGAGGCAGACCATCATGCGAGTACGCAGGATCGAGGGCACGACGGTGTAGGTGTTGCCACCAAAACGTGGCGCGCACTGTGCCCGTGTAAGTACTGAGGATGAACACTTCCCCATTTCCACAGGGGTCTATTTCGCGTACAGTCGCTTGGACAAAAACGACAGACCAATATCGTGAGCCAGATCGGGAATTTCAGCTTCCTTACAGAGCATTCGCCTTTACTCGCTCAACTGGGTTCCGCCGCCGAGCAGGCATTCGCCAGCGATCCAAACACGACGCTCATCAAGCTTCGACAGCTAGGTGAGGCTCTGGCGCAGGAATTGGCCGTGCGATCCGGCGTCGAATTCGATCAAAACACGTCGCAGGCGGAGTTGCTGTTCCGCATCGAGCGCGAAATTCAGCTAGATCGAATGGTCCGCGATCTGTTCCATACCCTTCGTATCGAAGGGAACAAGGCGACGCATCAGTTCAGTACGAAGCACAGGGAGGCGATGGACGGCCTGAGGGTCGCACGCGCCTTGGCTATCTGGTTCCATCAGTCGTTCGGGAAACAGGGTGCGAGTTTCCAGGTCGGACCGTTTATACCCCCGCCCGACCCCAGCGCACATCTGCGAAGCCTCCAGACCGAAATTGATCAGCTGAAAGCTGAGCTGAACAGCACCGCACGAACGATTGAGAGCAATCGGGAATTGGCAGACCTCGTTGCGCAGGAGAAGGAGGTGTACGCAGCGTTAGCCCTACAGATGGAGACTGAGGCCCAGATCTACAAGGAGCTTGCGCTTGAGCAGGAGGCCACGCTCAAGAAGGCCCAGCACGACTTCGAGACGCAGTTGCAGGCATTGCAACAGCAAATCGATGCGCAGCAAACCAAGCAGACGCAGGCAAGCACGCAACAGGCGAGCAAACTGCTCCTCATGAATGAGGAAGTAACCCGCATTCTCATTGATAAGCAACTTACGGAGGCTGGCTGGCAAGCAGATACGCAAGAGCTGACGTACGCGAAGGGTGCTAGGCCCGAAACGGGAAAGAATAAGGCAATCGCTGAATGGCCCACGCTTGGCAAGCAGGCGGCGGACTACATGCTTTTCTCGGGACTGATACCAATTGGTGTGGTCGAGGCAAAGCGACACAACAATAACGTTGCCGGGAAGATACCGCAAGCGGAGCGTTACTCACGTGGCCTGCAACTCGCGCCCGAACACATTGCTGCATGGACGCTTACTGGCCAGGCAGGGCCTTGGGCGGACGGCCAGGGCGGGCATTTCCAGGTTCCCTTTGCCTACTCATGCAACGGAAGACCATTCCTCAAGCAGCTCGCCGAGCAGAGTGGGACCTGGTTTCGCGACCTTCGCTCACCGTCGAACTTAGCTTGTGCGCTACTCGACTTTCATACGCCGGACGGTCTTCTGGATCGTCTGAAGCGCAGCAAGGAAGACGCTGAAACGAAACTCGCACAGGAAGGATTTGACTATCTCCGGCTGCGCGACTATCAGGTCAAGGCTATCCAAGCGGTCGAAGCGGCACTCGCGGATAGGCAACGAAATACACTAGTTGCGATGGCAACCGGCACAGGGAAAACGCGCACCATCATTGGTCTCATGTATCGATTGCTGAAGGCCGAACGCTTTCGCCGTATCCTCTTCCTGGTAGACCGCACCGCGTTGGGCGAGCGGGCAACCGAAGCCTTCGATGAGGCATTGCTCGAACAGAATCAGCCACTGTCGAAGATTTACAACGTGGCCGAACTTGGCGACATGGCGGCGGAAGCTGAAACGCGCATCCAGGTGGCGACCGTACAGGCAATGGTGCGCCGCGTGTTGCAGTCCGATACGCCCCCCGGCGTAGATGAGTTCGACTGCATCATTGTTGATGAGGCACACCGAGGTTATACGCTCGATCAGGAAATGACCGAGGGCGAGCTGGCTGTACGTGACCAGAATCAGTACGTGTCTAGCTACAGACGTGTGCTCGACTACTTTGATGCTGTCAAGGTAGGTATGACTGCCACGCCTGCTAAGCACACAACAGAGATTTTCGGAAAACCGGTTTACATGTACTCGTATCGCGAAGCGGTGGCGGACGATTGGCTAATTGATCATGAACCCCCGATACGTTACGAAACGCTTCTGACAAAGAATGGCATTCGCTTTGAGAAGGGTGAAAAGGTATCCGCCATCAATACCGCTACAGGCGAGATTGAACTGTCAGAGCTAGATGATGAATTGAACTTCGGCATCGAAGCCTTCAACAGACGAGTCATCAATGAGCACTTTAATGAAGTGATCTGTGGTGAACTAGCTAAGGAGCTGGACCCATTCGGCGAGGAGAAGGCGCTGATCTTCTGCGCTACCGATCTGCACGCGGACATGGTGAAGCGACTGCTGGACGAAGCGTTCAAGGCGAAGTACGAGGGCGACTACAACGAGGCGGCAGTACGCAAGATAACAGGCCAGTCCGACAAGGTGAGTCAGCTCATTCGCCTGTACAAGAATGAACGATATCCGAGTATCGCCATCACAGTTGACCTTCTCACAACTGGGATTGACGTTCCGCCCATATCCCATCTGGTGTTCCTTCGTCGCGTGCGCTCTCGTATCCTCTACGAGCAGATGATCGGACGCGCGACTCGCAGGTGCGACGAGATAGGTAAGACCGTCTTCAAGATTTACGATCCTGTGGACATCTACGCGGCCCTAGAGGACGTGACCACGATGAAGCCACTGGTCAAGGACCCGAACGTCACGATTGAACAGTTGATTGGCGAGCTTACGGACCCGGCGAGCTTTAGCGCGCCCGGCAGCACGCCTGATCGCACGCACGCTCACGAAGTGCTTGATGCGCTGAGTCAGACAATGATGCGCGTGCTGAGAAAGGCCACGCACATCGCTGAAGGAAAGCCAGCACTGCGTGAGCGACTCGCTCAGCTGGAACAAGTGTGGGGTGTGCCGCCCGCCAAGCTCCACGAGCATCTGCATTCCCTCGGACCTGCGGGCGCTGGGGACTTTGTGCGCGAGCACAAGCAGCTATTACAGCAACTCGCCGATGTAAAGCAGTTGGTGGGTAGCGATCGTATGCCAGTCATTTCCGAGCACAAAGACGAGTTGGTGCTTCGAGAGCAGAGTTACGGCGAGTATGGACGCCCGGAAGACTATCTGGATAGCTTCAATCAGTTCATCCGTGAGCAGATTAATCAGTCGGCAGCGTTGTCGGTCGTGGTGAATCGTCCAAAGGACCTCACTCGCGCCGAACTGCGCGAGGTTCGCCTGCTACTCGATCAACATGGCTTCAACGAAGCGAAACTCAAGACCGCGTGGCGCAACCAGACGAATCAGGAGATCGCGGCGAGCATTGTTGGCTATATTCGGCAAGCTGCACTCGGTGAGCCGCTGGTTCCCTTCGACCAGCGTGTGGCGCACGCAATGGAAGGCATCTATAAACTCACAAACTGGACTACCGTTCAGCGGAACTGGCTGAAGCGGCTAGCGAAGCAGCTCGCACATGAAGTGGTCGTTGATACGCAGTTCGTAAATACGGCGTTCGCCAATGATGGCGGGGCGAAGAAGCTAGACAAGACCTTAGACGGCAAGCTTGATACCGTGCTCCACGAACTCGCCGGAGCGCTGTGGCAGCAGGTGGCATAATGCCTGCCGAATCTTCGTGGGCCGTTGCATTTCATGCGAGCGACCCCGCAACTGACCCTGAATTAGACTCATGACCGATAACGAAATTGTTCAGAAGCTTTGGAACCTGTGCGATGTGCTGCGCGATGATGGCATTAGCTACACGAACTACGTGACCGAGTTGGTGCTACTGCTGTTTATCAAGATGGAGCATGAGAACACGCAGAACGGAATTCTCAGCAAGCACAAGCTGCCTGAAGGGGCGCGCTGGCCAGATCTGACTAGCAAGAGTGGCCTGAATCTGTTGAACCACTATCGCGCTACGCTGCTGTCTCTCAGTCAGAACACGGACAAGTTGATTGCGGCGATCTACGCGGATGCTCAGACCAGCCTGAAGGAACCGAGACACCTTGAACAACTCGTGAAGAGTCTCGATGCCATCGACTGGTTTTCTGCCAAGCGCGATGGTCTCGGCGACCTGTACGAAGGCCTCCTGCAGAAGAATGCAAATGAGACGAAATCGGGGGCCGGGCAATACTTCACGCCTCGCCCGTTGATCGACAGCATCGTCCATCTCATCAAGCCACAACATGGTGAAACGATCCAAGACCCGGCGGCGGGGACCGCAGGCTTTTTGATTGCGGCCGACGGCTATATCAAGAGCCAGACCGACAATCTCTACGACCTAAACGAGAAGCAGCGGACGTTCCAACGCAACAAGGCATTTCTCGGCATGGAGCTGGTGTCGGGCACGAGAAGGCTTGCATTGATGAACTGCATGCTGCACGGCATGGAAGGTGATGATGAGGGCGTGGTCCACATTGGAAATACGCTCGGCAACGCCGGAGCCGCTTTACCTAAGGCAGACATCATCCTCAGCAATCCTCCGTTCGGGACAGCGAAGGGGGGCGGCGGCCCTACGCGCGATGACCTTACGTATGCGACCAGCAACAAACAACTGGCGTTCGTGCAACATATCGTTCGTCACCTGAAAGATGGTGGGCGTGCCGCCGTTGTATTGCCTGACAATGTGTTGTTCGAGAGTGGCGTGGGCGCCGATATTCGACGCGACCTTATGGACAAGTGCAACCTTCACACGATCCTGCGCTTACCCACGGGTATTTTCTACGCGCAAAGTGTGAATACCAATGTCCTGTTCTTCAATAAAGTAGGCCAGGCCGCCACTGGAAGTACGGAGGCAGTTTGGGTTTATGACATGCGTGCCAACGCCCCCAAGTTCGGCAAGCGCACGCCGTTGACGCGCGAGCACTTTGCTCAGTTTGAAGCTGCGTATGGAGTATCCGCCGATGGCAGTAGTCCGCGAGTGGACCAAGGAGAGGGAGAGCGCTTCCGTCGCTTTACACGCGAATGGATTAAGCAGCGTGGTGATGACTTGGACATCGCTTGGCTCAAAGACGAAAATGAGGAAAATGCGTCGGAGTTACCGGAGCCAGCCCTGCTTGCACGTGAGGCAATCGACAATCTGGGCATGGCAATAGATGATTTGAAAGCTATCCTCTCTGAGCTTGGCGAGGAGGTCGAACTATGAAGGTAGCTCGACACAACGAATTCCCGGATTCTTGGCTGTCCATCAAACTTGGCGAAGTGATTGACTACGGCAAGACAACGAAGGTCGAACCCGGTTGCATCGGTCCCGATGCATGGGTTCTCGAACTGGAAGACATCGAGAAGGACACTTCGCGGCTTGTACAGCGTCTCACTTTCTCCGAAAGACAATCGAAGAGCACCAAAAGCGCATTCAGTGCGGGAGACGTTCTTTACGGAAAACTCAGACCGTATCTTAACAAGGTCATCCTCGCGGATTCGGACGGAGTCTGCACCACCGAGATCGTTCCTATACGAGGTAACGCAGCAGTATATGGACGGTACCTATTTCACTGGATGCGCCACCCGACGTTCATCAGCTACGTGAATGAGGTGAGTCACGGTGTCAATATGCCTCGATTGGGGACAGACGCAGGCAAGAATGCACCGTTCGTTCTCGCACCCATGCCGGAACAGAAGCGCATTGCCGACAAGGTCGACACGGTGCTCGCGCGCGTAGATGCATGCCGCGAGCGTCTTGGGCTGGTGCCTGCGATTCTAAAGCGATTTCGCCAATCCGTCATCGCCGCCGCGACGTCCGGAAGATTGACGGAAGATTGGCGCAATCAGCGGGATATTGCCTTGGACAGTTGGGTGGCCCGAAACGTCGCCGGGTTGTGTGAAACGCTTTTTGATGGGCCCTTCGGATCCAATCTCAAGTCTGACGACTACACTCTGACCGGTGTTCGCGTCGTGCGACTGGAGAACATCGGGCATCTTGCGTTTGATGCGAGCAAAGCGACCTACATTTCTGAAGAAAAGTACAACGGGCTAGTCAAACATACAATCTACCCTGGCGACTTGCTGCTCTCCTCTTTTGTTGACGAAGAGGTTCGTGTCTGCCAGTTTCCCGATGATCTGTCGACGGCCGCGATCAACAAGGCCGACTGTTTCTGCCTACGGGTGGACAGTCAACAATGTGATTCGCGTTTCCTTCTGCTTCGTTTGGCGTGCAAGTCAACATATACAGAGCTAAGAGAACAAGTACATGGGGCTACAAGACCTCGTATAAATCTGAAGCAACTGAAGAAGTTCGTTATCCAACTGCCATCAATGGACGAACAACTAGAGATCGCCCGCCGCGTCGATACTTTGCTTGCTTTCGTCGGCCGTCTAGAGGCGCGCCTCGCGATCGCGCGCGCCGCCGCGGACTCCCTAACGCCAGCGCTGCTCGCAAAGGCCTTCCGTGGTGAACTTGTGCAGCAGGATCCGAATGATGAGCCTGCTGCGGAACTGTTGAAGCGCCTTGCGGAGCAGTGCTCTGGAGCAGGGAAGCCTATGCCTGCAAAACGTACTAGAGCTGTTGTGCGGTCCTCGCCGAGCGAAGTCGAGACCTCCATCGTAGAGTGACCGCTTGGTCATATCTACGGCTTACATAATGGGAAGCTACAGTAACGATATTGGCAAACAACGAGGCGTCGGCTCGGCTGCTAGGTAACGAGACGTTGTTATGGATGTTCGCCAATGAACGCTGGCCGGCCCAACCCGAGCGGTGACAATGAGGGAGTGCCGAGTCCTGCATCCAATTTTTCGTGCGCCTACGGTTTGGCCGAGGGCGTTCGGGGACTCATCGCCCGATAACGGTAGAATATGAATATGGACCTCACCGGGATTGGCCTCTACACGCTGCAGGAAGCGGAAAGGCTCACTGGCGCCGATGTGCGCGAAGTGAGCAGGTGGTTGTTCGGCTACTCATTCAAGGACGGCACCAGTCCGCCTCTCTGGACCACTCAGCTTGCCGAACTCGATGAGAAGGTCATTGGCTTCAGGGATTTGTTGGAGCTGCGTATCGTGAAGGCCTTCC
Organism: Paraburkholderia sp. BCC1885; assembly: GCF_900996235.1. Lineage (GTDB taxonomy): Bacteria > Pseudomonadota > Gammaproteobacteria > Burkholderiales > Burkholderiaceae > Paraburkholderia. Next base: position 62,329 of record NZ_CAAJGM010000188.1, on the reverse strand, counting down.
GGAATCACAACGTTCCGCTGCGAGTGATCCGCGCTGCTATCGATAACGCGAAGGCCATATTTGGGACGGAGTACCCGTTCACCGCCAATCGCTTCCTTACTGATGGGAAAACGGTCTTCTACGAGGCTTTGAAGGAACAGGGGGAGATCGAGCTAACCGATCTTGTGCGACGCCAACTCGTGTTCGAGCATATCGTGCGGCCTGAACTCTATGCCGGCATCGAATTCGCGGCAGACGGTCAGGCCAAACGCTGGTTCCCGCTAAAGCGAAGCAACGCGGTGGTTCTCGATCCGGAAATTTCATTCGGCAAGCCGGTACTGGCCGAGTATGGGGTGAGAACCGATCTGATCGTTGAGACGTACAAGGTGGAGAAAAGCAAGAAGATGGCCGCTTCACTATATGGCATTCCCATCTCTGCTGTTGATGCCGCCATCCGCTACGAGCGGTTGGTTGCATGAGATATTTCTTCGACAATAACCTCTCGCTCCACCTCGCTCACGCCATAAATGAGCTTTGTAAGGTCGAGGAATCTGTCGAAGCAGTAATTCATTTACGCGACAGGTTCGCGCCCAACGTCAAGGATCACGATTGGATTGCTGCGCTGGGCGCCGAGGGGCACTGGGTTGTCCTTTCCCAAGACGGTCTGCGCAAAAATGACCTTGAGCGAAAGGCACTTCGTGAGTCCGGTTTGATCGTTTTCGTGCTGCAGCGCCAGTGGGCTGAGCGGCGACACTGGGACAAGGCTCAAAACCTCGTGAGGTGGTGGCCAGCTATCATGGACCAGAGCCGACGTATCAAAGGCGGGGCAGCGTTCCGCGTTCCATGGCGGTTTGGTGCGGGCCAGTTTGAACAGATAAAGCTTTGACCACGTTTCCATCACAGGGGTAGCGACGATGAAAACCGGGTGGGACGTCTCGCGCGTTGATCCTGCAAGCCATCGAGGATGCACTCCATCCGCGGCCGCTTTAACCGGTCGCCCTCGAGCGTGGTACGAACAACCTTGATTTTTCTCTGTTTGTGCCGATATTTAATCGGACTGCCCCGCTCGCACCCGACGTGGGAAGCCTAACTGAACAGAACTGGTCTGTGACCGCACAATTTGCCGAAGGCATGTGAGTGCTCCGATTTTTGACGCAACCGAGGCAGCGTCAGGAGCGGTGTTGTATGCTATGTGAAGAATTCAGGAGGGCGCTATGAAGGTTCTATTGACTGACAAGGTCCGTGCGCTTCAAAAAGACCCAACAGGGGCGAAACAATTGCGCGAATTTATTGCTACCGCGAAGCTCAACGAAGCCCGTGAAATCAAAGTGTCGGATGAAAAGGGGCACGAACGCAAGTTCAAGGCGCGATTGGTTCCGTCGCAGGGCTGAAGCTTGAACGTTGCCTTTCCTGCAATCTTTTTCTTTCTGCTCATCACCCCGGGCTTTGTATTCCACCGTTTCTATCAAGCACGCGAAGTCCGGGCCGCAGATCTTGCTCCATTTAGCTCGACGGTTCTCGTTGCCGCTTCTTTAGCCGTCTTCGCGAATGTCGTGGTCGCGGTGGCCGCCTCGCATTGGCTTGGCTATCGATACTATCTAGGCGAAACCGTCCGCCTCCTGGTCGCGGGCGCCGCTACGGCCACTGACAAATCTCTTAGTCCGGTATATCAGAGGCTGGACAGCCACCCTTTTGAGCCGCTTGCGTTTTTCGTGGCGACCAATTTGCTTGCATTGGCCCTCGCGACGGGATGGCGGTTCGCCGTCTGGCAATTTCGACTCGATCATCCTTCACGCCCGCTCTACAGGAAGCTTAGGCCGCCCGCTCCCTGGTACTATTTGTTCAGCGGAATCGATGTAACAGACAATGCCCCAGATGCCGTGGTCGTGTCGGCTATCGTCCCCCTCAAAGATGTCTCCTACCTCTACACGGGGCTTTTGGTTGGCTACGAACTTACGGACAAAGGGGAGCTAGATCGCCTAATCCTTGCGAACGCGGCAAGGCGCCGACTATCCGAGGATCGCGCTGTGGGGACGGCGTCGCCGCTTAATGATCACCAACGGTTTTATTCGATCGAGGGTGATTGCTTCGTGCTTCGTGCGTCCGAATACACGACGCTGAACGTGAAGTTCCTTGTGCTAGAGGACATTGACGGCGCATAACCCTTACACGGCTCGATGTTGACGTGTACTTTGGTGTTACACGCTCGCTGTCACGGATTTGGGGCCGATTGCCGTCGGTGTATTGTCGGGAGCGTATTGGACGCCGGGCAGTGTCGAGGCCTCTTCCCAAAATTTCGCAAACCATCGTACCTAAGGCGCAATGGCGCAGCGTGGCCAAGTCTACGGCAGCAAGGGCAAAAGTCGGAGACACCGGTGCACCTGATGCCCTCCGTCGTCAAATTGTGCCGAGGCGGCTGCTTTGAAGCAAAGTTTACCTAATCCGCCTCCATAGCAAGTGCCTGACACCCAAACGCTCAAAGGATTACAGGTGAGTCACCCGTAATCCTTTGATTTCGTCGATGGGAGCAATTCGAGCCCTCCGTCACCGGATCGAGAGTCGGCTCGCACCCTCAAAACATGCCGCGCGGGCCCAGCGATGAGTACTGTCTGACGATAGGCGCGAAAATCCGATCATTTCCGTACATTCGAGTCCCGCTAACCCAGCGCTAGTCCAGTCATTTCTGTTTCCCTGCAGTAGGCCAGTCTCATTAACTACGTCTCACAGTCGCAAAACTGTGGCGCCCGTCGTACTTACTCTGGCGCCCTACGCCTACAACGTGGTTCACACATCAATATTCCCCGCCCTCAACGCATTCGACTCAATGAAAGCCCTGCGCGGCTCGACATCATCCCCCATAAGCGTAGTGAAAATACCATCAGCCGCAATAGCATCCTCAATCTGCACGCGAAGCAAGCGGCGCACAGCCGGATCCATCGTCGTCTCCCAAAGCTGCCCAGGATTCATCTCGCCCAGGCCTTTATAGCGCTGCTTGGAAACATTCCGCTCTGCATCCGCAATCAACCACTTCATCGCATTCTTGAAGTCGTTCACAGCCATGCTGCGTTCGCCACGCTTGATCACAGCCCCAGGCCCAATCAATCCCTTAAACGTCAGCGCCGTATTCACAAGCTGCTGAAAGTCAGCGGTCAACTGAAACTCTTCATCGAGCACAGAAACCTTCTGATTCCCGTGATGCGTCCGCGACACGCGCAATGACCGTAGCTCCCGCACCTGGTCATACATCGTCGTAACGCGCACTTCAGGCTTCAACGGATCATCCCTGAGCTTGGCCTCGAACGCCTTAGCCGAAGCCTCAGCGGCCTCTTCCGAAGAAAGATCGAGCACCACCCCGTCCATCACAGCCTCAAGCGCCCCAGCGTCATACAACCGGCTCAAGCGATCCACCACAGCCTGCGCGAGCAGATACGAACGAGCGAGTTCACCCAACGCATCCCCAGCGATCGGCGTCGCATTCTCACCCGGCACCAGCTCCGACCCATTAAGCGCGAGCTTGAGCATATGAGCATTCAACTCAGCCGCATCCTTCAGATACCGCTCATCCTTACCCGCCTTGATCTTGTACAGAGGCGGCTGCGCGATATAAATAAATCCGCGCTCGATCATCTCCGGCATTTGCCGATAGAAGAACGTGAGCAGGAGAGTCCGGATGTGCGCACCGTCCACGTCAGCATCGGTCATGATGATGATGCGGTGATAACGCAGCTTCTCGAGGTTGTAGTCTTCCTTGCCAATGCCACAGCCCAAAGCCGTGATCAGCGTAACAATCTGCTCCGAAGAAAGCAGCTTGTCATACCGCGCCTTCTCGACGTTAAGCACCTTCCCACGCAGCGGCAAAATGGCCTGAAACTTCCGGTCCCGCCCCTGCTTGGCCGACCCGCCTGCCGAGTCACCCTCGACGATATAGATTTCAGACTTGGCCGGATCCTTCTCCTGGCAATCCGCCAGCTTCCCAGGCAGCCCCACGCCGTCGAGCACGCCCTTGCGTCGCGTCATCTCCCGAGCCTTGCGCGCCGCATCTCGCGCCCGCGCCGCATCCACCACCTTGCCGCAAATAATCTTCGCGTCGTTGGGTGTCTCCTGCAGAAACTCTTCAAGCGCCTTCGCCACCACTTCCTCAACCGGCGCGCGCACTTCCGAAGACACCAGCTTGTCCTTGGTCTGCGCGGAGAACTTCGGCTCCGGCACCTTCACGGACAACACGCACGACAACCCTTCACGCATGTCATCGCCCGAGGTCTCAACCTTCGCCTTCTTGGCAATCTCGTGATCGGCAATGTATTTGTTCATCACGCGCGTCATCGCCGCACGCAAACCGGTCAGGTGGGTCCCGCCATCGCGCTGCGGGATGTTGTTCGTGAAGCACAGCACATTCTCGTTGTAGCTATCGTTCCACTGCATCGCCACTTCAACGCCCACGCCGTCCTTCTCGCCGCTCACGTGGAAAATGTTCGGGTGCAGTACGGCCTTGTTCTTGTTGATGTACTCGACAAAGCCCTTCACGCCGCCCACAAACGCGAAATCTTCTTCCTTGCCGGTGCGCTGATCCGTCAAACGAATCCGCACGCCGTTATTCAGGAACGACAGTTCGCGAATCCGCTTGGCCAGAATGTCGTAGTGATATTCGATGCTGCCGAAGATCGTCTCGTCGGCGAGGAAGTGCACTTCGGTGCCGCGATTTTCGGTGTCGCCGGTCACGAGGATCGGCGAGACGGCCACGCCGTCAATGTGTTCAATGATGCGGTTCTGCGGCACGCCACGGTGGAATTCCATGAAGTGCTTCTTGCCGTCGCGGCGAATGGTCAGGCGCAGCCAAGCCGACAGCGCGTTCACGCACGACACGCCCACGCCGTGCAGGCCTCCCGACACCTTGTAGCTGTTCTGGTCGAACTTGCCGCCGGCATGCAGTTCGGTCATCACGATTTCGGCGGCGCTGCGCTTCGGGTCGTGCTTGTCGTCCATCTTCAGACCGGTCGGCACACCGCGGCCGTTGTCGGTGATGGAGATGGAGTTGTCCGCGTGGATGATCACCTGGATATCGTTGCAGTGCCCGGCCAACGCTTCGTCGATCGAGTTGTCCAGCACTTCGAATACGAGGTGGTGCAAACCGGTGCCGTCCGATGTATCCCCGATGTACATACCCGGCCGCTTGCGGACTGCTTCCAGACCCTCGAGGATCTGAATCGAAGAGGCGCCGTAGCTGTTATCGGGTTGCGAATTGTTCGTGTCAGTCATGGATTTTTTCCGGTTCTGCGTTGCTGCCTGGTTACTGCTCGGGACTTTTCAAAACACCATAAAAACGCCAAAGGGGCGCTGCGCCCCTTGGTGTTCTTCTTGATGTTGGACGCGTTAGATGCGCATCGGCATCACGACGTACTTGAATTCGTCGTTCTCGGGAATCGTGATCAACGCGCTGGAGCTGGCATCACCCAGACTCACTTGCAACATGTCGACCTTCAGGTTTGCCAGCACGTCGAGCAGATACGTGACGTTAAACCCGATATCGACGCTGTCGCCGGTATACGCGATTTCCAGTTCTTCCTGGGCTTCTTCCTGGTCGGCGTTGGTGGACATGATCTTCAACTGGCCCGGCTCGATGATGCAGCGCACGCCCTTGAATTTGTCCGAGGTCAGAATGGCCGCGCGTTGCAGCGAACGCTGCAGTTCTTCGCGGCCAATCAGGAACTGGTTCTTGTGCGACTTCGGAATCACGCGCTGGAAGTCCGGGAATTTCCCTTCCACCAGCTTCGACACCAGTTCGACCTGACCGAAGGTGAACTTCACCTGGCTCGGCGCAATGTCGATCTTCAGCGTGTCGTCGATGTCTTCCAGCAGACGCTGCAGTTCGAGAATCGTCTTGCGCGGGATGATCACTTCCTGGCGCGCAAACGAACCTTCAATCTTCATGGACGAGAACGCCAGACGGTGACCGTCTGTTGCCACCGCCATCAACTGGTCGCCGTCCACTACCAGCAGCATGCCGTTCAGGTAGTAGCGAATGTCCTGTTGGGCCATCGAGAAATGGACCATGCCGAGCAGTTGGCGGAACGTCTTCTGCGGAACCACCAGGTTCGCACCGAAGTCTTTAGCTTGGGCGACGGTGGGAAATTCGTCCGCGGCCAGCGTCTGTAGCGCAAAGCGGCTCTTGCCGGATTGCACGGTGAGGCGCTTGTCGTTCAGCGTCAGCGTGACCTGGCCGTCGGGCATGGCACGCAGGATGTCCAGCAGCTTGCGCGCCGCTACCGTTGTCGCAACCGAATCGCCGCCCACGCCGAAGTCGCCGTGCGTGGTGATCTGAAGTTCGAGGTCGGTGGACAGGAACGACACGTCGGGGCCGTTCTTGGTAATCAGCAAGTTGGCGAGGATCGGCAACGTATGGCGGCGTTCGACGATGCCGCTCACGGTTTGCAGCGGCCTGAGGAGGTTATCGCGTTCGGTCTTGACCAGTTGCATAGAGTTCCTTCGTTGATGTGACGGCCTGCGCGCCCACTCGGCAATTCCTGCACGCGGCCCCGGCCCCCGCCGGCGCTACGCTGCGCCAGTCACGGCGTACACCCGCCCCAAGCCGCCGGGCGGTTAAACCTGTATTGTGCCTGAAAACAGAACCGCTCCCCTAAAATGGGGGTGAGTTCCGAAATAAACAGGTCGATTTTTCCTGCTTTTTGCCCAAACTTTAGGCAGCACCACCTAGGCCGCGCGGATACCCGGTAGTTATCGGGTAGCTACCCCGCAATTGCCCCGCGAATAGCCCGTCAACTACCCTGCTCCCACCCCGGATTTGCCCTCAGGCCTCGCCTCACGGCCAGTCCGGTATCAACCCTTCAGCGTCTGTTCGAGCACGTGCAGTTCGTGGTTCAACTGCGCATCCGTGCCGCGCTCGGCAGCAATTTTACGGACCGCGTGCAGCACGGTCGTGTGATCGCGGCCGCCAAACAGTTCGCCAATTTCCGGCAAACTTTTCTGCGTCAGTTCCTTTGCCAGATACATCGCAATCTGACGCGGCCGCGCAATGTTCGCCGGCCGCTTCTTCGAATACATGTCGGCGACCTTGATGCTGTAGAAATCGGCCACCGTCTTCTGGATGTTTTCGACGGAAATCTGACGATTCTGCACCGTCAGCAAGTCTTTCAGCGCTTCCTTGGTCAGCTCGATAGATATCTCGCGGCCGTGGAATTTCGAATACGCGAGGATCTTGCGCAGCGCGCCTTCCAGCTCGCGCACGTTCGAGCGCAGATGCTTGGCGACGAAGAACGCCACGTCCTCGTTCAGGCTCACGCCTTCGGATTGCGCCTTGCGCATCAGAATCGCGACGCGCATTTCCAGTTCGGGCGGCTCGATCGCCACCGTCAGGCCGGAGTCGAAGCGCGAGATCAGGCGGTCGTCGATACCCGAAATTTCCTTCGGGTATGTATCGCTCGTGATGATCACCTGCGCCTTGTTCGCCACCAGCGCTTCGAACGCGTAGAAGAACTCTTCCTGGGTGCGCGACTTGCCGGAGAAGAACTGAATATCGTCGATCAGCAGCAGGTCGAGCGAATGGTAGTAACGCTTGAAGTCGTCGAACGCCTTGCGCTGGTACGCCTTTACCACGTCCGAGACATATTGTTCCGCGTGGATGTAGCGGATCCGCGCGCCGGCCTTGTCCATCAGCAACTGGTTGCCGATTGCGTGAATCAGGTGAGTCTTGCCGAGGCCCACGCCGCCATATAGAAACAGCGGGTTGTAGGAGATGCCGGGATTGTCCGCCACCTGGATCGCGGCGGCGCGCGCCAACTGGTTGGCCTTACCGGTCACGAAATTGTCGAAGGTGAGCACCGGATTGAGCTTCGAGCGTTCGTACATCGAATCGCTCTCGGCGTTACCTTGCTGCGCGGCGCTCTGGCCCGGACGCCACGTGCGGCGGGCCGCGGCGGCTTCGTTCGCGTCGAGGCTCGGCAGATCGAGGTCGCCGCCGTCGTCGCCCGCCTGCTGTTGTGCGCCGTTACCCGCGTTGGCGCCGTGCGCGCCGCCATTGGCGCCATGGACACGGGCGCCCTGCGCGGCCTGAACCGCGCCGACGGCCGCATCCACGGCCGCCGTGCCGGCGTTGCCCGCAAACTGCGACGGACGCTGCGCCGGCGCCGAAGCTGCCGCGCTGCGCATGCCGGCCTTGGGATCGAGGACGAACTGGACGTCGACCGGCGCGTGCCAAAAATCGCGTGCCATATCGGAAATGCGGCCTGAGAACTGGCTCTTGACCCAGTCGAGCTTGAAGCGGTTCGGCGCAGCGATGCTCAGCGTGTTCGCTGCCGCATCGAAGGCAACCGGAGCCAACGGTTTGATCCACGTCACGTACTGCTGGGGCGTTAGCTCACGCTCTAGCAGTGCGGAACAGTGTTGCCAGAAATCGTTCATCAAGTTGCTGTCGTTATGTTTGCACGACGCCCCGCCGGCACCCCTGTTGCAGATACGCAACAAGGCCCTGAACGGCCAGGCGGAACGGCTCCAGGCGCTTGTGCCACAAGGGTTTGCGGGGCAAGCGGGCCGGAGCGGCGTGCAGGATTTTTGGGAAGTAGGACGAGATTCTACCGCCAAAACAATCAGGAAAGGGAGTTATCCACAGGGACCGATCAAACCACGGGCGGCCGCCCAGCCTGTGGAATACGTCGCTAAACTATTGACGACCAAAAGAAAACCGGTTTAAATAGCGGGTTCCGCGAAAACCAATTTTTGAACCACCGGCCATTGCACTTTCCGCGATGCTCGCGCGGTTATTTCTCTGCCAAGTGAGAGCAACATGAAACGTACTTACCAACCTTCCGTTACCCGTCGCAAGCGTACCCACGGCTTCCGCGTCCGCATGAAGACCGCAGGTGGCCGCAAGGTCATCAACGCACGCCGCGCGAAGGGCCGCAAGCGCCTCGCCATCTAAGGCTGGCGAGCGGATTGCGCGCTATGTCCGACGCCCGCGGCAGCGCGGGAACGGCCGGAGCGCCGCAACAGGGCTCGGTTCCGTTGCGAGCGCAAGCCGCCTTCCCCAAAGCCGCAAGGCTGCTAAAAACGGATGAGTTTTCATCCGTTTTTCGTTTGCGCCCGTGGCGCCGCACCGCGCACTTTGTCGTGTACGCCCGGCCCACCGGCAATGACGCGCGCCTTGGCCTCGTGATCGGCAAGAAGTATGCGCCGCGCGCGGTCACGCGTAATCTGGTGCGCCGCCTTGCGCGCGAAGCCTTCCGGCTGCGCCGCACGGAGTTCGGCGGTTGGGACGTGCTGCTGCGGTTGCACACGCGCTTCGACAGGAAGGCCATGCCCGCCGCCTCGTCGCCGCCGTTAAAGACGCTGTGCCGTAGCGAAATAGAGGAGCTGCTCAGCAAGGCAGCGCGCGAAATTGCCCGTCGTGAGGCGCCACCCGCGGATGCGCCCGCGACGCAATGACGCTCATGGAGACGTTCAGGCGGCCTTGCCGGCTGGACGTCTCCCGGTATCCCTTCTTGGGCGGCGCCGTCTGGCCGCGCTAGTCATGCAAACGGTACTTTTCGCTTTATTGCGTTTCTACAAGCTGGCCGTGAGTCCTCTGCTCGGCAGCCGGTGCCGTTTTTACCCCTCCTGCTCTGATTACGCGCGCGAAGCAATCCAGTATCATGGCGCCGCGCGCGGGACTTATCTCGCCGCCAGGCGCCTGTGCCGCTGCCACCCGTTTTCGGCGGGCGGCATCGATCTTGTCCCGCCTCCCATTTCTGAAAAGCGCTGACGCGCCGTTCCATCGACACTGAGACAACGCATGGATATCAAACGCACCGTCCTATGGGTCATATTTTTCATGTCAGCTGTCATGCTGTTCGACAACTGGCAACGCGACCATGGACGCCAGTCGATGTTCTTCCCGAGCGCCACGCCGACGCAAACCGCGGCCAGCGCTGCGCCGGGCACCACGACGCCTGGAACCCAGCCCGCCGATTTGCCGGCAACGCAGGCCGGCGCTCCGGGCGCCGCACCCGCAGCGCAAGCCCAACTGATCCCGTTCTCGACTGACGTTTACAGCGGCGAGATCGACACGCGCGGCGGCACGCTGTCGAAGCTGTCGCTGATCAACAAGGGCAACGGCACGCAGCCGGACCTCGTCATCACCCTGTTCGACCACACCGCCGATCACACGTATCTGGCGCGCACGGGTCTCCTGGGCGGCGATTTCCCGAACCACACCGACATCTACACGCCGGTGCCGAACCAGCCGCACGATCTGACGGGCGACGCCAAGTCGTTCTCGCTCAGCTTCGAGTCGCCGGCCAAGGGCGGCGTGAAGGTCGTGAAGACTTACACGTTCACGCGCGGCAGCTACGTGATCGGCGTCGACACGAAGATCGTCAACGTGGGTTCGACGCCGGTTACGCCGACCGTCTACATGGAACTGGTGCGCGATAGCCAGCCGGTGGAAACGCCGCGCTTCTCGCACACGTTCATCGGACCGGCCGTGTACACGGATCAGCACCACTTCCAGAAGATGACGTTCAGCGACATCGACAAGAACAAGGAAGACTATGCGAACCAGGCCGACAACGGCTGGATCGCAATGGTGCAGCATTACTTCGCGACGGCGTGGATTCCGCAGCAAGGCGTGAAGCGCGACATCTACGTCGAAAAGATCGATCCGGCGCTGTACCGCGTCGGCGTGAAGCAAGCGGTGCCGACCATTGCGCCGGGCCAATCGGCTGACGTGTCGGCCAGGCTGTTCGCCGGTCCGGAAGAAGAGCGCATGCTGGAAGGCATCGCGCCGGGTCTGGAACTGGTCAAGGACTACGGCTGGGTGACGATCATCGCCAAGCCGCTGTTCTGGCTGCTGGAAAAGATCCACAGCTATGTCGGCAACTGGGGCTGGTCGATCGTGCTGCTCACGCTGCTGATCAAGGCCGTGTTCTTCCCGCTATCGGCGGCCAGCTACAAGTCGATGGCGCGCATGAAGGCGATCACGCCGCGCATGCAAGCCCTGCGCGAACGCTTCAAGGGCGATCCGCAGAAGATGAACTCGGCGCTGATGGAGCTGTACAAGACCGAAAAGGTCAATCCATTCGGCGGCTGTCTGCCGGTCGTGATCCAGATTCCGGTGTTCATCTCGCTGTACTGGGTGCTGCTGTCGTCGGTGGAAATGCGCGGCGCGCCGTGGATTCTGTGGATTCACGATCTGTCGCAGCAAGACCCGTTCTTCATCCTGCCGGTGCTGATGGCCGTCTCGATGTTCCTGCAGACGCGTCTGAACCCGACGCCGCCGGACCCGGTTCAAGCCAAGATGATGATGTTCATGCCGATCGCGTTCTCGGTCATGTTCTTCTTCTTCCCGGCCGGTCTGGTGCTGTACTACGTGGTCAACAACGTGCTGTCGATCGCCCAGCAGTACTACATCACGCGGATGATGGGCAAGCCGAAAGCCAAGGCGGCCTGAACCCCGTTGGCGGGACGGTAGCGGGGGTGTTCTGTTTGGCACCCGCTAACGTCTCCTCCCGCACCAAGCTGTAAAAAAGCCGCCCGGTTTTGCGCCGGGCGGCTTTTTTATATGCAGATCGAAGCGTCGAACCGCGTCACGCTCGGCGAGAGCGACTCACTCCTTGCCAGCGTCGTACAGCCGCTCGACGAACTCCTCGAGGAAATGTCGATCCTTCGGGTCCAGCGCTTCGATCTTGGAAGCGAGTTCGATTGTCTCAGGCGCCAAGGGATATTTTTCACCGGGAGCCAGCGGCCTGGTTTTCACGCCCGCCGCCGGCGGCGGTCCATAGTGAAGCCAGTGCACGCCGACGCCCAGCCAGTCGGCGAGGGTCTGCAATTTGTCCGGCGTGGGAATGGTGCGGCCCGTCAGCCATTTGTGCGCGGTCTGCGGCGATACGGGTGCGTCGCCCCGATGCAGCAGGTTGAATTGCCTCGCGAGCTGAGTCCCGCCCTTGACGTTCTTCCGGGCAATCTGGTCCTGCAGCCTCTTGGCGAACGCTAGTTTTTCTTTGGATGTCGGCATGGGCCAAATTGTGCAATCCGGCGCGCCAACTGTGGACAACCGTTTAAGCGATAATTTCACGCAATTAAGCTACTTTTAGCCCAAGATAAGCGCCACATAAAGCGCCCGTCAATTTTGCCGGAATGCGTTTTTTTCCTTTCGGAGCGGGCATTCTGATCTTTTGGCAGGCATCGGTCGTCGCATTGACCTAAAAAATTATCTTAACGTAGCCGAGATAAATCTCTATTTGTCTGATAAAAAGACCGGATACTCCGCTCGATGGCGACTCATAAAGTCGTCGGGACCGCTCGCGTTACAATGCCTCGCGCGCTCACCCGGGCCGTCGGTTTTCTTCAGTTTTCTTCGGTTCTCTTCGCTACCTCTGCCCCCACTCCCATGCTCGCCACCGATTCCGATCCCATCGTCGCCATTGCCACTGCGCCAGGTCGCGGCGGAATCGGCGTGGTTCGTATTTCCTTCGGACGAGCCGGCGCGGCCGCGGCAGCCCCCTTGATAGAAGCGCTCACCGGCCAGATGCTGACGCCGCGTCACGCCAGCTACGTACCCTTCCTCGATGCGGCCGGCAACGCGCTCGATCGGGGCATCGCGCTGTATTTTCCGGCGCCGAATTCGTACACCGGCGAGCATGTCCTCGAATTACAGGGCCACGGCGGTCCGATCGTGCTGCAACTGGTTCTGCAGCGCTGCATCGACGCCGGCCGTGGCGTTGGACTTCGGCTCGCGGAGCCCGGCGAATTCACCCGTCGCGCGTTCCTCAACGACAAGCTCGACCTGGCCCAGGCCGAGGCGGTCGCCGATCTGATCGAGGCGAGCACGGAGGCCGCCGCACGCTCGGCCGGGCGCTCGCTGGAAGGCGCGTTCTCACGCGACATCCACGCCATGGTCGAAGAGGTCATCACGCTGCGGATGCTGGTCGAAGCCACGCTGGATTTCCCCGAAGAAGAAATCGACTTCCTCGAGGCCGCGGATGCCCGCGGTAAGCTCGCAAGCATCCGCGAGCGGCTCACTCACGTGCTGAACGAAGCACGTCAGGGGGCGCTGCTGCGCGAGGGTTTATCGGTGGTGCTGGCCGGCCAGCCGAACGTCGGCAAATCGTCGCTGCTGAATGCACTGGCCGGCGCCGAACTAGCCATCGTCACCCCAATCGCCGGCACGACGCGTGACAAGGTCGCGCAGACCATCCAGATCGAGGGCATCCCGCTGCATGTGATTGACACCGCCGGCCTGCGCGAGACCGAGGATGAAGTGGAGAAAATCGGCATCGAGCGCACGTGGAATGAGATCGAGCGCGCGGATGTCGTGCTGCATCTGCTCGACGCCCGCACCGGCATGAATGCCGAAGACGATGCGATTGCTGCGCGGTTTCCCGCTGGCGTGCCGGTGCTGCGCGTGATGAACAAGACCGACCTGACGGAGATCGCGCCCGCGGTGCGCACGTTGAGCGAAGCGGGCGACGTCGACCTGCGCGAGGTGCGACTCTCCGCCAAGCAGGGCGACGGCATCGCTTTGCTGCGCGCGGAATTGCTACGGATCGCCGGATGGCAGGCGGGCGCGGAAAGTGTCTATCTCGCCCGCGAGCGGCACCTGATTGCACTGCGGGCGGCGCAGGAGCATCTCGCGACCGCCGCGCAGCACGCGGATCAGAATGCCCAGGCGCTGGATCTGTTTGCAGAGGAACTGCGGCTAGGTCAGGAGCAATTGAACTCGATTACGGGTGAATTCACTTCCGATGATCTTTTGGGAGTGATTTTTAGCCGGTTCTGTATTGGAAAGTGAACGAAGCCGGTCGGGCGGCGGTCGACATTGAAATTTCGCCTTAAATTACCGGCTCGCTTGGCCTAAACCCGCGCCGTCCACAATTCCAACTGGCCTTCCTATTTTGGTACACAAGCAGGCATTTTCGCCAATTTAAGCCTCCTGTGTACCAAACATCTCTTACTCGTTGCACGCACCGGTACCGTCACCACGAGCAGCACGCCGCGTTTGCAGCGGCAGGCGCGTGAGATCAGATGGGAGTGATTTTTAGCTGTTTCTGAACGGAGAAGTACACCGGGTGAGATGCATCGCGTAGAGTCACTCAAAAAATCCCTTGTTTAAGGCACAAAGCGGAGCAACGGCCGGTATACTCCGAGGCTTGACCAATCCGCATTCTTTGGTACACGCCACGACACTTGCGCCGTTTCAAGCGCATCGTGTACCAAAAACCCATATGCCCAAAACCGTCCCGCCCCTCAGCGAAGCACAAATCCGCGCGATGGAACCCCGCGCCGCCCGCTATTCTGTCGCCGACGGCAACGGTCTCGTGCTGGAAGTCATGCCGACCGGCAGCAAGATCTGGCGCTTCCGCTATACGCTTGGCGGCAAACGGCAGCCGCTCACCACCATCGGCGACTATCGGCGGATCTCGCTGCGCGTCGCACGCGAGCGAGCGCGGAAATACGCCGAGATGGTGGCGTCCGGCGTGTCGCCTGCGGCCACCGCGCGGCGCGATCGTGGCGCGGAAAAGCGGGTCGACCTTCTGCGCGACGCCGCCGAGCTCTACATGACGACGGCGATGGCGAGCAAATCAGAGGAGTACCAACGAACGACCCGTCGGGCCCTCGACAAAGATGTCCTGCGCGCCGTCGGCAACAAGCCGATCGCCGCGGTGACGCCGGAAGACGTCGTCTCGATCTGTGAGCGGATCAAGAAGCGCGGATCGCCGAAGATGGCGCTCCACACCCGCAACGTCATCAAACGTCTCTACGCCTTCCTGATCGCACGGCAGTTGGCTGCCGACAACCCGGCGTCGGTGGTGCCGGCGCGCTTCATCGCGACCCAGGATAGTCGCACGCGCGTGCTCACTGCCGGCGAGATCGGCACTACGCTGCGCGCGATCGATGCCTCGGGCATCCGTCGGCCGCTCAAGCTCGCTTTGCATCTGCTTGTGCTGACGATGGTCCGCAAGTCCGAGCTCATTGACGCGACGTGGGCCGAGTTCGACCTCAAGGCCGGTTTATGGACGATCCCCGCGGCGCGCATGAAAAATGGCCGTGAGCATGGGGTGTATCTGCCGCGACAGGCTGTCGCGATGCTGCGCGAATTGCGTGAGATGAAGAGCAGCCGGACTTTTGTGTTTCCGACCGTCAGAGGCGAGGACCGTCCTATCGCCCGGAGCACGCTGAACCAGGCGGTCAAGGCGCTTGGGCTGGAAGTCGAACATTTCGTGCTGCACGACTTTCGTCGAACGGCGGCGACCCATTTGCTGGAAATGGGTCAAACGTCCGATGCAATCGATGTCGCCCTTGCACGAAAGGGTAAAGAGGCCTCGAACGACGCGACAAGCGAGTCTGAACGGGCGCCGTCCGCTGAAGAGCAGCGCGCCGTGTTGCAGCGATGGGCGGACTTTGTCGAAGCCCAGATCCAGGCGCCAGCGCAGAGTCTGATAACCGCCAGGCCAGACCTGCGTCGTAGCGTCTAAAGACGCGCCAAGAAGCACGAGGTCCGAAGGGGACTGCTCGCGTAGTCAGCAGGCGCTTTTCGTTTTCGGTACACAGACTTCCGTGAGTCAGCCTGTATTCCCCACCGTTACGACGTCACCCGCGTCCTTTGCTAGGTTATGAATTACAACCACAAATCAAACACGCGTAGCGAAAAGGAATCCTTAGCGCTGGCCACTAGACCCGCCGCGCCATTCAACCGTAGTACGCGTTTCCGCATCCCACGGCTGAATCTCACGCAAAACATATTACGGACGGCTATACATCGCGTTCCAGTCCGCACGCGACACCGCGCTGCGACCCGATTGCGACGCCTCATTCGCTACGCCGCCATAGCCGCTCGCAGCGCCATTTTCGGCCGCCACTCGGGCTTCCGCAGCCTGCGCTGCGACCGGGTAGTGGGTGGGGTCGTCACCCGGACGATAACCGGTCTGTTCGAGCTGGACCAACTCGGCGCGGACCTGCGCGCGGCTGACAGGCGCATTCGACGATTGAGCAAACGACAAGACCGGAGCGGTCAAAACAGCGGCAACGACGACAGCTTGAATGAGCGTTTTCATGATGACTTACCTCGAAGTTCTGTTCCTGTTACGCCACGAACATCTTTGCTCGTAGCTGGTAGAGACAGTCTAGGTAAGTGCGCGCTTAAGATTAAGTACCTGATGTGGAAAGGTTTATTGACAAAATAAGTGTTAACCCTAATTCGCTGATAGAACCCCATAACGGCGGGCGGCGCGGACGAACTGCGCCGAACCTCGCCTCCACGACGTCAAACCACCAGACAAGCCCTCGGAGGCGTGCGACGAAAATACGGCGCCCACTTTTAGTAGCGTTTCGACCTGCGTATCCCATCGCACAACCATTAGCGGTCCCAAATAATCTTCGACGCGTCGCAAACACGCTTTCAGGGTGCGACTCGGAAAACCAATGCAGTCCGATTCCGACAAATCTCAGATCGCTGCGGCGCACACGCCGCCACCCCATTAGGTATGGCTTAGAGTCTGTCCCGTGCGTGATCCCCCGCGCATGTAGTACCATTTTTTGGCCGCCGATTCAGGCGGCCTTTTTGTTTGCTACTCCATTACGCGGGCTTGACGCTGGACACGGCATCAAATTCGACGGTCCGCTCGTTCCCTCATCCGGCTTCTGGACGCCTAAACTGCAAGCAAGGTTGCATGCTTCAGGGAGAGGACCATGACCGAGTCAATGCTAGCCATTTCAATGGCGACCATCCTGATTGTCTTCGGCACCGCGATACGGGCGACCCATGTGGATCGGGAGCGGCTTATCAGGTGGTTCGAGAAACACAATATCCGCTAATGACGGCCGCGTTGGCCGTCGTCGGTTCAGACGAATGGCATCGTAAGGCGACGCGCCTGCATTGTTTGAATCCGCTTAATTTTGGCGGTTCGATGCTGGCAGCGAGGCCATTTCGGGGCATATGCGGTGGTGTTAAAGAAACCGCTTTCCCGCAGCAATGACCTAAAATACAGCCATGATTTGCAATGACGGTCGCGGCCTGAATGGAGGGTCCCATGACTGAATCGGTAATGGCTTATTTGCTGGGGCCACTCGTGATGGTGGTGGTGGGCGCCGCGTTATGGGGCGTCGCGCATGTCCACCGTGACGGCGATCGGCATGGCCGTCGAGAGCGATGGCTCGACACGCATCACGTCGACTGGATGCGTCACCGGCACTGATCGGGCTTCGGCGCAACGCGAACGGTCTGCGCCCATCGACCCATACTTCAAACGTACCGCGGCCTCTCTACTGACTGCTGAGTACGCGTAACACGTCGCGCGCGAAGTCTTCGTCCGCGATCTCCCAGTCGGGCGAGCCGACCGCGTAATCAACTGGATTCCTCTTGCCCTGAGCCTTGCGGATTGCCGCAATGCTCAGCGCGAGGGCTCGCGCCTCGAGATATTCCGGATGATCCGGCCCGAAGGCAATGGAATGTTCGTCGTTCATTGCCAGGATGACGGCTATTTCTTGTCTGAACTTTAGCGCTTAGTGCATTTTATTTGAGCATGCCTCGTAAAACGGGGCTACCGGCGCCGCAGCCTCGGCGCCGATTCCTTCCATGCTTACCAACCCGGTTGCGGCGGCGGTGCATAGCCGTAAGGGCCGGCCGGCGCCGGACTGCACGCGACATACGCGCCGTGGTACTGGTCATAGCAGTATCCCGGCGGCGGCCCTGCATATACAGGCGCCTGCTGATACACCGGCGCATAGGCCTGCGTCTGATAGCCAGGCGCGTAGGCCGGCGCCTGGTAGACGACCGGCGCCGGCGGGTTGATCGCCGAACCGACTACCGCACCCAGCACGGCACCGCCAAGCAGCGCCCCGACAATAGCTCCACCGTCATGAGCCGATGCCTGACCCGCGACGGCAAGACCGCCGGCCATCAACACTACTGCAGCAATTTTTCGCATTTTTTCCGCCATTGGATCATTTAAGTACGTGTGGCGGATTGTGGGCGCGATGCGCGGATACAGATGCTGTAAGTGGTAACCGGGCATTACCATCGTAAAGCGCCCGCGAACGTCGCCCTAAGATGCCACATGCCCGCTGCGCCCCTCTGCTTGCGCCTCACGGCGACCGGCATCATGATGCAGCAGTGAAAAAACGACTTTGAGCGGATACAAACGCTACAAATAGCGGTAAATGTGAACCAACCCGGAGGCCGTTGAGGATCGCCATGAGCTACGACGAGAACAACCCGTTCGCCAGAATTTTGCGTGGCGAACTGCCGTGCATCCAGGTCGCAGAGACGGACGCCGTGCTGGCCTTCATGGACCTGATGCCGCAAGCGGACGGACATGTGCTGGTGGTGCCGAAAGAGGCGGCGGCCGAAATCTTCGACCTTTCCGATGCCGCAACCGTGGCATGTATCCGTATGACGCAGCGGATTGCCGTCGCGGTGCGCGCGGCGCTACATCCGGATGGCGTGTTTATCGGTCAGTTCAATGGCGCGGCGGCGGGACAGACCGTCCCGCATGTGCATTTTCACGTCATTCCGCGTTGGGAAGGTCAGGCGTTGCGCATGCATGCGCGCGAAATGGCGCCACAGGCGACGCTAGAAGCGTTCGCCCAGCGCATACGCGTCCGGCTCTCACAGCTTCAGTGACGATGCAGCAAGCTGCGCAGCGGATGATGCCAGTCGATATGATTCGGATGGTCCTTATCCGCGCGCAGGCGATGCTCCTGCCATAGCTCGTCGGAGAACAGGAATGCGACTATCAGCAGCGGCACGACCAGAAACGCGGCCAGTATCAGGTGCTCCATCACAGCCTCCTTTCGCCCAATCCGAACTTTCATTGTAGACGCACTCCGCGTGCCCGATGTGCGGCCGCGCACGCATAGCCATCTCGAAGGGGAATCTCATGACCACCGAACGCGATACCAGGCTTACCTTGAGACCGCTGGAGCGCCACGATCTGCGCTTCGTCCATGAGGTGAACAACAACGCGAAGATCATGCGTTACTGGTTCGAAGAGCCTTACGAAACCTATTCGGAACTGTCGCAGCTATACGACCAGCACGTCCACGACCAGCGCGAACGCCGTTTTGTCGCGGTGGATAACGACGGCGAAACCGTCGGCCTCGCCGAGCTGATCGAGCTCGACTATATCCACCGACGTGGCGAGTTCCAGATCATCATTGCCCCGCAGGCACAGGGACGTGGCTATGCGACCAGCGCGACGCGGCTCGCCATCGATTACGCGTTTTCGGTGCTCAATCTGCGCAAGATCTATTTGATCGTCGATACGTCGAACGCGGCCGCGATTCACGTCTACGAGAAATGCGGCTTTCGCCACGAGGCGGAGCTGATCGAAGAGTTCTTCGGCAACGGCAAGTATCACAACGCCTTGCGCATGTGCATGTTCCAGCAGGAGTTCTTCGCAACCTACAAGCGCGGCGACTGAAACCCGTCGCCGCCATCCGCCGCTTTACGTCGACGCCTTCTTCCACGTCGCGGCAAAAATGCCGGCGCCGATCAGCAAGCTGCCCCCCGTCCGGTTGATGACGCGTTGCACGCGCGCGCTGCGGATCGCGCGCCGCGCCGCCGAAGCCAGCATCGCATAGCAAAACGCGTTCAAGGTGCCAAGCAGCACGAAGGTCGCCTCGAAAGCGACAATTTGCGACCCGGCGGCAATGTGCGGATCCATGAACTGCGGCACGAATGCCACGAAGAAAATGATGCTCTTCGGGTTGAGCGCCGTCACGGCGAAGGCATGCGCGAAGATCCGGCTGGTGCGCGTCTCCGCGGTGTCGGGCGCGTCCGGCGCCTGCGCGGGCGTGCGCCACAGCTTGATGCCCAGATAAATCAGATAAGCCGCGCCCACCCACTTGAGCGCCGTAAACAGCGCCGCCGACGCCGCGAGGATCACGCCGAGCCCAAGCATCGAGGCGGTCATCGAGGTCAGGTCGCCAAGCGCGACGCCGAGCGTCGTGACGAGCGCGAAACGGCGTCCGTGGCCCAGCGCGTAGGAGATGACCAGCAGCACGGTCGGGCCGGGAATCGCAACCAGAATTGCCGAAGCGATCGCAAAGGGAAGCCAGTGGGCAAGCGTCATAAAGGTCATCTCCAGAAAGTCGCCTGATTTATCCATGAACTTTCAGCGGCTGCAAGCCCCTTTTTCTCACGACGCAGCAACCGTCGCCGCCACGAAGCTGCAGCAGACCTGGCACCGTTTTTATTCTGCAAACGACCCCATATCTGCGGGCTTTTCAATTATCTGTTGAATGACTTTGTGTGCGCCGCATCAAGTCATTTGAAATTCGTATTAAGCCGCTTAATTGAGAATGCTCGTTTACGCGCATATAGGGCGCTTACCTTTGACAGTTAAAGCCGAGCGCCTTTCACGGCCTTTAGGAATCCATCATAAGACGGCCTATTTACGTTGCCGCCTCGCCTTTAAATCCCGTCGGCCGCAGGTGCGACAATTCGCCACTGTTGCGAGCGCACACAAGATGTGCTTGTCGTCGTCCTAACTTCTTCTAAAGTGCTAGATGCGGGTATGACCAGAAGTTAAATACATAGCTAACCTGAGTAATAACCCGCACGGAGGCAAACATGAAAAAGCAAGTCGCTCTTCTAATCGCCGTGGCGGGACTGGCTGCCGTATCAGCGGTGCAGGCACAAGACAGCGTGATCCGGCCGCAGCAAACCATCCAGTTCAAACCGAATGCGTATGGCTGTCTGTCGAAGGATAACCTCGACGCCGCCGATCAGCACGCTCAGGCTGGCGAACAGCAAAAGATGCAGGAATTCTTCTCCGGCTATCAATGCCTGTCGACCCCGGAGAATTCGAGTTTCCGCGTCGTGCGCGTCGTGGGACATGACGTCGAATTCGTCAATTCCGGCAATAGCGACACGCAAGGCCTTTGGGCTAACGACCGATTCATCAAGCAGTAATCGGACGAGGTGAGGTTTTAAATCTCACCTGATTGCGCCTTGCACCCAGTCCTTTAAAAAGGACGCGGTACTGTACGCGCGTGATTAAAGATTACGCCGCCCGGCGGCGTAAATGAAAACGGCTGAGCATTTGCTCGGCCGTTTTATTTTTGTCCACTCAGATAGCATTTCAAGACGTTCCCCTTATTCCGAATATCAATTCCGGTATGGCATGATGAATTCCACGCAAAAAGACGGCATCGCGCCGCGAAATCAAACATCCCGGGCACCCATGACCCGCAGCCATTCGAACTGGTTTGTGCGCGCGCGGCTCAAGACGCGCCAATTACTGCTGCTGGCGGCAATGGAGGAAGAGGGCAACGTGCGGCGCGCCGCCGACTCGCTCGGCATCACCCAGCCGGCCGCGTCGCGCCTTTTGAAAGAGCTGGAGGACATGCTGGGCGTCAGCCTGTTTGACCGGACCCCGCATGGCATGCGCGCCACGCTCTATGGCGAGGTGATGATTCGCCACGCGCGCATGGTGTTGTCGAACCTCAGTCATGCCCATGACGAAATATCGTCGCTGCGCGCCGGGCTGACCGGACAGGTGCGCATCGGCGTGATCGCCGCGGCGGCCGCAACGATGGTGCCGCGCGCTATCGCCCGCGTGAAAGAGCGTTATCCGCAATTGCAAATCTGGCTGCAGGTCGAGACGTCCGACGTGATGCTGGCGCAGGTTGCCGAGGGTGAACTCGACATCATGATCGGGCGGGTGCTGGAGCGGCAGGATCCGCTGAAAATCGAAGTCCGCTACGAACCGCTCGCCGACGAGCCGCTGTGTGTGGTCGCGCGGACTGGTCATCCTCTCGAAAACGCGACAGGTTTGACCTTGGGCGGGCTGGTCGACGCGAGCTGGGTTCTGCATCCGCCGGGCAGCGTGTTGCGACACCGTTTTGATCTGATGTTTTCGCAAATTGGACTCAATCCGCCGCAAAATGTCGTCAATACCGGCAATTTTCTGGCCATCTCCAGTTTGCTGCTTCATAGCGACATGCTCGCCGTCCTGCCCGACGAGGTGGCCCGGCAGTATCAGCCGTATGGTTTGCTGAAGCGGATGCCAGTGGATCTGCCGTGCAGGATGGATACATTCGGTATCATCACGCGCCAGTCGCAATTGCTGTCGCCGGCGGCGTCGATGGTGCTGGAAGCCTTGCGCTCAGCCGCCGCCGACGTGTATGGTGCGGCCTTCGACGCGGCAATGGCACGTTAAATGCTCGGTCATGGCTGCAGAAAGCAGCCGGGCGGTGCGGGCGTTCCATCGTGCACGATCCGAACTCGCCACCCAGGCTGCAATCCGGCCGGCGCCGTTTCCCTGCCAATCTTCCTCGGGCAGTGCGCGCCGCCCCAGACAGCCCGTGCGGGAGCGAGCGATGCACAAACAACACGGTAAGCGGCAGCGAGCTGCCGACGATTCCTTCTCTGTCCGGTCCGCAGGCGCGGGCCCCTGGATTGGCATGGCTCTTAAATCAACGATTTACAAGGCAGAACTACAGATCGCGGACATGGACCGGCATTACTACGCCGACCATGCGCTGACGATTGCCCGCCACCCGTCGGAAACCGACGAACGCATGATGGTGCGCGTGGCCGCTTTCGCGCTGTTCGCGCAGGAACGCCTCGAGTTCTGCAAAGGCTTGTCCGACGCCGACGAGCCCGATCTGTGGCAAAAGGATCTGACCGGCGCGATCGAAACCTGGATCGAAGTCGGCCAGCCGGACGACCGGCGCATCGCGAAAGCGAGCGGCCGCTCCAACGAGGTGGTGGTGATCGCCTACGGCGGCCGCACCTCCGAGATCTGGTGGCAGGGCATTCGCAACAAGGTGGACCGGCTGCGTAACGTCACGGTGTGGACGCTCGGCGAAGAGGTGGGCGAGGCGCTCGGCAAGCTGGCCGAACGAACCATGCGTCTGCAATGCACGGTGCAGGATGGCGCGGCGTGGCTCGGCAGCGCGGATTCGGACCCGGTGCCGATTGAATGGACGGTGCTGAAGGCGCCTGCCAACGCCTGAGTTCAGCTAACGATGCGGTTGACGCGCGGCCGTGCGCGCCGCGCCGTCAGTCCGCACCACGCCGAGCCGATCAAGCCGGTTTTCAGGCGGCGGCGCCTTGCGGCGGCCCCTTCAGTTCGACCATATTCCCCTCGGGGTCGAACAGATACAGCGACGGCCCAAAGCCATCCGCGCCATACCGCACGCCCAGTTCGCCGATGCGTACCCCGCGCTCCTGTAAATGCGCCTTGAGCGCTTCGCCGTCGAACGCTTCGACGCGCAGGCACAGATGGTCCATATTGCGGCCTGCGCCGGGCGCGCCGCCATCCGGCCGGTCGATTTTCGCGCCGACCTTCAGCAGGTCGATCAACGACCGTCCCGCGCGCAACTGGACCAGCCCGAGATCGCGCTGTTCTTTTTCGACGCTGCAACCCAGCACTTCGCAATAGAAGCGGGTCAGCGCGTCGGGATCGACGGCGCGAATCACGACATGGTCGATCTCGCGAATATGGATTTTCATGGAACATGCCCCTTGGACGGTTCTCTACAGTCAATGGAAGTGTAGAAGAAACGCCGAGCGGCAGGCGGGGGCCAAGAGGCGAGGCGCGCAGCCGGCGTCATGCACGGCGCGACCAGGAACCGGCCGTGGGAAACGGCCGCAAGAAATAGCCACAAAAGCAGCGGGCAAAAAATGGGCAAAAAAAAGCCCGCTCTCAGGGAGCAGGCTGAATCCATATCAGGAGGAGACATGGAGGAGACAGGAACTACTATACACACGGGGTTGGTGCGACGCAATAACTTTTTAAGGGAAAACCCGATGGGGTGGCGTTTTGTCGCAACGCCGCTGGAAACCGCGCCGAACCGGCCCCGAAATCCCTGTCGCGGCAAGCGCCGCCGAATGACAGAGCAAGAACCGGAGCGTAGTGTGTCGGCATGCAAACTACATTGGTGACCATCGAAACCGTCTTTTCGAGGACATCATGAACCGAACCGTGACATCCGCCTGGTCCACCGACGCCGACCGCTGGGACGCCGTGACCGAACGCGACCCGCAAGCCGACGGCGCGTTTTTCTACGGCGTCAAAACCACCGGTGTGTTCTGCCGGCCGTCGTGCGCGTCGCGCCAGCCGCGCCGTGAAAACGTCGATTTCTTTGCGACAACGGACGCCGCGCGCGCCGCCGGCTATCGCGATTGCAAGCGCTGCCAGCCGGGCGGCTTGCCGCGCGAGCTCGAAATCGTCAACCGCGCCTGCGCCGCGCTCGACGCCGATCCGCAACAGCGGCTCACGCTCGCGCAATTGAGCGACGCCGTGCACGTCAGTCCTTTTCATCTGCAGCGGCTGTTCAAGCGCGTCGTGGGCGTGTCGCCGCGCCAGTATCAGGCGGCCCGGCGCGGCGCGGCGTTGCGCGAGGCGCTCCATCGCGGCACGGACGTGACACGCGCGACCGTTGACGCCGGTTTCGGCTCGCCGTCGCGCATGTACGAAACCGCGTCGACCGAACTTGGCATGGCGCCCTCGGCGTATCGGCGCAAGGGCGCGGGCCTGACCGTGCATTACGCCAGCGCGCCGACGTCACTCGGCTTCGTGCTGGTGGCGGCCACCGCCAAGGGCATCTGCAAGATCGGTTTCGCTGACGACGCCAGCGCGCTCGCCGACGAGTTGCGCCGTGAGTTCGCCAACGCCGAGGTGATCGAGGATGCCGCGCGGCTCGCGCCATTCATCGCGCAAGTGGACGCCTATCTGCACGGCACTCGCCAGCATTTCGACCTGCCGCTCGATATCGACGCGACGGCGTTCCGTCAACGCGTCTGGGACGCCCTGCGGCGCATCCCCTACGGCGAGACGCGCAGCTATTCGGAGATCGCCGAAGTGGTCGGTTCGCCGCGCGCGGTGCGGGCGGTCGCGAGCGCCTGCGCGACGAACCCGGTGGCGCTGGCCATTCCGTGTCACCGTGTCGTGCAAAAGGGCGGGGCGCTCGCCGGCTATCGCTGGGGCTTGCCGCGCAAGGCGGCGCTGCTCGACGCCGAAGCGCATCACACAGGCGTGCCAGGCATGGAAGCCGTGTCCAAAACCACCGCGCATGGCGCGCCGGTGGACGCCAAAGAAGCGCCCGCGTCCACCCGAGCCGACCCCTCCGGCGCCGCCAGGCGCAAAGCGAAGCCGTCCATTAACCCCGCCGCCAATCTGGATCACGCCGCTTGAGCACCACCGCCCACGACATCGCCATCCTCGAGTTGCCGTTCAAGGCGCCCTACGACTGGCCGCGCATCCTGCGTTTCTTCGCCGGACGCGCGACGCCCGGCGTCGAAGCGGTCGAGGATGGCGCGTATCGCCGCGCCATCGACTGGGCCGGCGACAGCGGCACGCTGACGGTCCGCCCGCACCCGCGCAAGCGCTGCATCGTCGCCACGATCGAAGGTCCGGCCGGCCGTCACGCCGACGCCCTCGCCGCGCCCATCGCGCGAATGTTCGATCTGCACGCGGATCCGCAGGCCATTGCCATGCATTTCGCCGCGGATCCGTGGCTGGCGCAGCTGATCGAAGCGGCGCCTGGTCTGCGCGTCCCCGGCGCGTGGTCGGCCTTCGAACTGGTGGTGCGGGCGATTGTCGGCCAGCAGGTCAGCGTGAAAGCCGCCACGACGATCGTCGGACGGCTGGTGCAGCGCGCCGGCAAACGCATCGAAGATCACCCTCACGAACACACCGCGTGGCGTTTCCCGACGCCGGCCGCATTGGCCGCCGTGGACCTTGCGCAGATCGGCATGCCCGGCAAGCGCGTCGCGGCCCTGCAAGGCATGGCGGCGGCGGTCGCAAGCGGCGCCGTGCCGCTCGACACTCACGCCGAGGTCGACCCCGTCGCCTTGCGCGCCGCACTGCTGGCCCTACCCGGCATCGGTCCGTGGACCGTCGAATACGTCGCGATGCGCGCGTGGCGCGACGCCGACGCGTGGCCGGCGACGGATCTGGTGCTGATGCAGTCGGTCACCGCCCGCGATCCGGCGCTGCTGCGCGCGACCCAGCAGCGCGCCCGCACCGACGCCTGGCGTCCATGGCGCGCCTATGCGGCGATGCACTTATGGAACGACGTGACGGACCGCGCCGGCGGCACACGCGGCGGCTAACCGGCTTCTCGCCGCATCACGCCAACGCCTCACTTGGGGCGAGCGCGGATCGCGCGCAAGGGCATCCCGAAATAGCGGGTTTAAAGCCACTCTCGAAGCGGCCAAGGCAGCCTCAAGCAGCGGTTGTGGCGAGATGTTAAAGTGCCCGCTACTGAAAATTCCGCCGGATGTTGTCGACCGCACATAGCTTCGCTTGAGCGGCACATGGCGGCCGACAACGTCCGACTCGCATCAATGCCAAACACCACACCTTCCCGCACGACCGACCTGCTTTCGCACCGCCTGTCCGTGCTCGCTGCCGGCCCACAGCGCGACGCGCTGACGGCCGGCCTGCGCGGCATCGAAAGGGAAAGTCTGCGCGTCACGCCCGACGGCCAGCTCGCCATGACGCCGCATCCGCGCGCGCTAGGCTCCGCACTCACGCATGCTTCGCTGACCACCGACTATTCGGAAGCGTTGATCGAACTGATCACGCCGGCGGAACGCGACGCCTCGATCACGCTCGACAAGCTCGACGAACTGCATCGTTTCGTCTACGCGAAGCTCGACGGCGAGATCCTGTGGAATAACTCGATGCCGGGTCTCCTGCCCGCCACCGACGACGGCATTCCGATCGCGCAATATGGTTCGTCGAACATCGGCAAGCTGAAGTACGTGTACCGCGTCGGCCTCGCGCTGCGCTATGGCCGCACGATGCAGACCATTGCCGGCATCCACTACAACTATTCGCTCAACGAAGAAGTGTGGCGCCTGCTGCACGTCGACCAGCAATCCACGGCGAGCGCGGTGGATTTCCAGTCCGAGCGCTACCTGGCGCTGATCCGCAATTTCCGCCGCACCAACTGGCTGCTCATGTACCTGTTCGGCGCCTCGCCGGCGCTGGATCGCCGTTTTCTCCGCGATCGCAAACATACGCTGGAGACGTTCGACGCCGACACGCTGTATCGCCCGTATGCAACCAGCCTGCGAATGAGCGATCTCGGCTACTCGAACACCACCGCACAAGCAGCGCTGCACGCCGACTACGACACGCTGCATGGCTACCTCGACGCGCTGGCCAAAGCGGTGAGTCAGCCGTATCCGCCATACGAGAAAATCGGCACGCAGCGCAACGGCGAGTGGGTTCAGATCAACACCAACGTGCTGCAGATCGAAAACGAGTTCTACTCGACGATCCGTCCCAAGCGCATCACCTATCCGGGCGAGCGTCCGCTGCATGCGCTCGCCGCGCGCGGCGTGCAATACGTCGAAGTGCGCTGCATGGACATCGACCCGTTCGAGCCGACCGGCTTCGCGCTGGAGACGGCGCGTTTTCTCGACGCCTACCTGCTGGTGTGCGCGCTCGAAGACAGCCCGTCGCTGCCGCCCGATGCTTACTGCGAGGCGAACCGGAACTTCGGCCGCGTCACCGAGGAAGGGCGCAAACCGGGTCTCGAACTCAAGCGCGACGGCCAGCCGATTGCCATGCACGACTGGGCCAACGAACTGTTCGCAAAGATCGAGATTGCGGCCACGGCGCTCGACACGCTGCGCGGCGACGACGTGCATAGGCGCGCACTCGCCGTGCAACGTGCGAAGCTGGCCGACCCGTCGCTGACGCCGTCCGCGCGCGTGCTGCAAATCATGCGCGACAAGCAGCAGAGCTTTCTCGCCTTCGGCCTCGAACAAAGCGAGGCGCACGCCGCATACTTCCGCGCCCGGCCGCTCGACGCCGCCACGACGCAAGCATTTACGGACCTTGCCACCCAGTCGCTCGAACAGCAGACCAGACTCGAACGCGAGGAGGTGGGTTCGTTCGACGCCTTTGTCGCGGCTTATCGCGCTTACACGTTGAACCGCTTCAGCGTTTGATCGTTCGCCTCGTCAGCCGGTAACGACTACGCATTTTGCAGGCGCGACGCGGGCCGGCCCGGCAAGAACTGCCCATCGCCGGCCTTTCGCCCGTGCGTATGAAACACCGCCCCATCGCGCCGGTCCAACCCTTACACTGAACGACCATCCGCGCGCCGCCCGCGCGTGTCCGGTCGTCTCACGCAGGGAGGAAAAACGATGAAAAAGGTTCTGTTGGCAACATTGTGTGTACTGGCCGCCGGCTGTTCGACGCGAGGGCAGGTGAATCCCGACGTCATGCAGGTCGCCACCACGCCGCTGACCTGTTCGAATGCAACCGAATGCACGCTCTGGTGGCAACGCGCCCAGAGCTGGGTGTCGAGCCATTCGGCCTACCGGATCGAAGCCGCCAACGACTCGCTGATCCAGACCGAAGGCCCGATGGGCGGCAAGCGCGCCCTGGCCTATCAGATCACCAAGGCGTCGAACAAGGACGGCACGGCCACGATCGGCTTTGCCGCGCACTGCGACAGTTCGCTCGGATGCAAACCGAATCCGTGGGAAGCCGGCGCCGATTTCAAGGAATTCGTGCGTAGTGGGGCGGCGGCGCCTGCCGCTGCGCCTGCGTCGCCTGGCAGCGACGGCGCGAGCGCGCCGGCCATGGCGACACCTTCATCGCTCGAAGCCGCGCCGGCGCAATCCGTGAGAGCGCCCGGCGACGCGCCGGTCAGTCAATAAGAGTTCCGCGGCGGCGCAGCGCCACCGGCAGCGGTGCCCGCCCCTACGGATCTCCTCGGTCCGCAAATACTTGACTCAGCATGCATATCTCGCCGCTCAGCGAGATGACCCTGCGCGCTATCAACCAGCCATTGCCGGGACTCGATCCGAGATAAATCTCGTAGGCGTTCCCTTCCGCTGTCACGCTCGCGAAAAAACAACAGGGCAAGCTGATGCTACGCAAAGTATCTTGAAATTTAATTGCATAGTCAATATTATGATAAGCAACGAGTTACGCGCAGCCCGCGCCACCCGAGACCATGTTCTGACCGCTTTGCCGCGCACCCAACCTTGACGGTGCGTAGAGGATTCCCCGTCATGCTGTACCTGAAAAACACCCTGGGCGGACTGAGCCGCTCCCTTCATGATTCCGCCCTGCAGACCTTCCAAGGCCCGTATCGCTGGTTGAAACTGGCGCTGTACGTGGTCATGTTTGTGCTGCCGGGAGGGTCGCTCGGGGTGTTGTTCTTCGCGTGGATCGACCACCGCCGTAATGGGCGTGCGGCGAAGGCTCGTATGGCTGCAACGACTGCGGTTCCGGCGACGTTGCCGGGCAATCCGGGCGCCGCCAAATCCACCACGCCGGTCGCGGCGCTGGCGGTTGCCACGCCTTGTCAGCCGCGCGCCGAAGCGCCGGCTTGCCGGGCCGCCGCCGGCAAACAGGCTCGCCAGACGACTGCGGACCTGCGCTGTTAAGAACAAGGCGCGCCGCCCGGCGCGCCCCGTCGTAACGGCACGTAACCGTCGCCGCCGCGCGCGTAACACACCCACAGCGCGCCCTGCATTAACCTTTCGATTTTCCGCGCCGTCGGCATCGCTTGCGCTACCATTTCCGGAGCGTCGCGACGTCCCGTCTCTCGCTGCCCGATGGCGGTCATAGAGGCGGCGCCCGCCGACCTTCCCGGGCTTACGCTTACACAGCGGCCTCTTGGGAACTTGCCTCGGCTGAATCGACAGGAATCCATTGCATGCAGTTTGACCGACGCTCGCACCCGCGAGCCGCCACCCCGCGCGCCCTGACCCTCGTGGCCGCCGCCGCGTTCGGCGCCTTGCTGGCCGGCTGCGCGGTCGGCCCGGACTATAAGACGCCTACCACCGAAGTGCCTGCCTCCTACAAGGAAGCGGCACCCGGCTGGAAGGTCGCGCAACCGTCCGATCAGCACGACCGGGGCGAGTGGTGGACCATCTACGACGACCCGCAGCTCAACGCGCTCGAAGACAAGCTGAACACTTCGAATCAGACCATCGCGCAATCGGCCGCCGCTTATCGTCAGGCCCGCGCGCTGGTCGGCGAGGCGCGCGCCGCGTATTTCCCGGTGATCAGCGGCTCGGCAGGCGTGACGCGGTCGGGCAATGGCTCGTCGGCGACGGCGAGCAGCATGTCGGGAGCCCGCGCCAACGTCAACAACAGCTTCAACGTGTCGCTCGACGCCAGTTGGGAGCCGGATCTGTGGGGCAAGGTCAGCCGCACCGTCAGCGCGCAGGAGGCGAGCCAGCAGGGTGCCGCTGCCACGCTCGCCAATACCCGGCTGTCCGCGCAAGGCACGCTCGCACAGACGTACTTCACGCTGCGCTCGCTCGATTCCATGCAGAAGCTGCTCGACGACACCGTGCTCGCCTACGAAAAGTCGCTCAAGCTCACGCAGAACCAGTATGCCCAGGGCGTCGCAGCCCGCTCGGACGTGATCCAGGCGCAGGCGCAACTGCAATCGGCGCAGGCGGCCGCCATCGACAACGGCATCGCCCGCGCCCAGGACGAGCACGCGATCGCCGTGCTGGTCGGCGAACCGGCCTCATCG
Organism: Paraburkholderia sp. BCC1885; assembly: GCF_900996235.1. GTDB lineage: Bacteria > Pseudomonadota > Gammaproteobacteria > Burkholderiales > Burkholderiaceae > Paraburkholderia. The sequence goes on along the minus strand of NZ_CAAJGM010000188.1, from coordinate 31,894 downwards.
TTTTCGATTCCGCCGTCGCCGCTCACCGCGACCCCGCCTGCCGTGCCGGCGCAAATGCCGTCCGCATTGCTCGAACGCCGTCCCGATATCGCCGCGGCCGAGCGCGCCGCCAAGGCGGCCAACGAACAGATCGGCGTCGCCATCTCGGCGTTCTTCCCGTCGCTGACCATATCGGCGGGCGGCGGCTTCCAGAGCTCGGTGCTGTCGAATCTGCTCACCGCGCCGGCACGCTTCTGGACGCTCGGCCCGCAACTGGCCGGCACGATCTTCGACGGCGGCTTGCGCTCGGCGCAGACCGCGGCGGCGCGCGCCGCCTACGATCAGGACGTCGCGGCGTACCGTCAAACGGTGCTGGCGGCGTTTCAGGATGTCGAGGACAACCTCGCGTCGCAGCGGATTCTCGAACAGGAAATCGGCGTGCAGCAGCAGGCCGTCGCTTCGGCCGAACAGGCGCTGACGATCGTCACGAACCAGTACAAATCGGGCACGGTGGCGTATCTCAGCGTGCTGACCGCGCAGACCACCGCGTTCACGGCCGAGCAAAAGCTGGCGAGTCTTGCCGGTCAGCGGATGGTGTCGTCGGCCGGTCTCGTGAAGGCGCTCGGCGGCGGGTGGGATGTGTCGCAGATGGCGCGTGAGACCGGCACCGTGGCCGCGCCGGAAGGCGCGTCAGGCGCTTCGGTTGCCTCTGCGGCGCCCGGCGCAACCACGGCGCCAGTCGCACCGAAAGCCGCCGTCGTCGGACAAACACGCGTTCTTCAGAGCGACTAGGTTTTTGCTGCTTTCTGCCGGGCCAGATCAACCGGCGCAAAGACAAAAGGGGCATGTCCGCTTAAAGGCCATGCCCCTTTCTCATCACCTCGCCATGCCGGCAAGCCGCGTCGTCGCGTACCCTCCGGCGAACGTCAACAAGCGGCGCCGTCAATGCGCGAAAGTCAGCGCCACCGTACCCGGTCCTATAGGCCGTCCGAGCAGATTCAGCAAGCCGGCCAGGTTGTCACGCGCCTCGGGTGTCGCGCTCGCCGTGCCGTTGAACGCCGTCGCGCCCGCGCCCAGCACGCCGTGGCCGTTCAATAGCAAGGCCCCTTTCAGCGTCGACAGATCGATCGTCGAACTGTTGCCTTGCGCCTGAATCACTACGCGGTATGAACCCAGCGGCTTGACCAGCGAGACGCGCGAACTCGCGTCGGCGAAGGTCACGGTTAGTTGTCCGAATGCTTCCTCGCCGAAACTGCGCCAGTCGCTCCATGCCAGTTGCACGTTGCCTTGCAGATCGAGCGTGTTGAACGGCGCGCCCAGTCCGCTCAACAACGACGCCGGCACCGCGATCGCGCCTTGCGACAGAATCGCGCCACGCTGGGTGGCGTCGACGGTGATCGGCTCGGGCATTGCCTCGCTTTGCCGCATCGTCATGCGAATGCGGCCGGTGAAAAGCGGCCAGAAAGCGGTGTGCCATTCGATCCGCCCCGGCAGCAGCGTCGCCGCGCTGGTGTCCGACCCGGCGGCCAGCATCAGCGTGGCCGAGCCGTGCCACAGCGAGCCCGCCGGATCGACCAGATTGACGTGGCCGCCGCTTGCCTTGGCGAACTGCGGCGTGATCCACGCGGCAGGCAACAGCACCAGCAACACCGCGCCGCTCGATAACACCGCGACCAGCAGCCACGGCAGGGCGGCGAGCAGGCGCCGCGTCCAGAAATTCATGCGAGATCCTGTGACGGCGCGGTCATTTCGCGGTCGATGGCTGCAACGACGCAGTCAGGTCGACCTGGCCGTCGTCCTTGAGGGCGGTCACGTGGGCTTCGGCGACTTGCACCTTGAACTGGCGCCGCACGTCGTCGACCCAGCCGGTCCACGCGGGAAACGACGCGTTCTTCAACTGCACCTGCACCGCATTGCCGAGCAGTTCCACCTGCACCGGCACGAGGCCGTGTTGCGTGAGAGACGCCGTGAGGGCGTCCTTGAGCGCGCCGCCGGTCGGCGCCACGCCTTGCGCCGCCGTCGACAGACGGCGTGCTTCCTCGGCCTGCGCGTTCATCTGCGCGAGTTGACGCTGCATGGCCGGCAACGTCTCACGCAGATGCACGCGGCCATCCTGGGCGGGCGCCCAAAGAATCAACCACACGATCACCACGGCCAATACCGCGCCGCCCCATAGCAGCAAGGTTTTCTCGCGCTCGGTACGTCCTTCCCAGAATCCGGCCCATGCTTGAGCAAGTTCAGCTTTCATTGTCCGCTCCTGATGGTCCACTTGCCGGTGTTGCTGTCGATCCCGCCGGACAGGCCGTTGCCCGCGAGACGTTGGCTAAGGCCCGCGTCGACCTTGACCTCCGGCTTGAAGGTGACGTCGAGGCGGCGGTCGTGATAATCGAGCGCGGCAATGCCGTTGACAGGCACCGGTCCGAGCGAGCGCGCGAGTCCGGCCGCCAGCGAGAGGAAATCGTCCGGCGACAGCTCGCCCGCCGCGACGCGCAATTGCTGCATCTGACGCGACATCTGATCAGGCGCGTCGAGCACGACGGTGGTCTTCGGGAACGTGTTGAGCAGCAACTCGGTCATCTGCGCGTTGATGGCGTCACGCTGACGGGCCAGCATGATCCACTGCACATTCGCGCCAATGATGGCGATGACCAGCGCGCCCACCGCCAGCGCGACGGGCAGACGCAGCCGCCGCAGCGTCGCGCGATCGAGCCGCCACGGCTGGGTGGCGAACTCGAACTGGCACAGATCGAAACGGCATTCGAGCGCGCGGCGCGCCAGTTGCTCGAACGGCAGCGGCCGCGTGCCTGGCACCTGGGCGGCGAGCCTGGCTTGCGCAGACCCCATGCCGGGTTCGTTGCCGGGTACCTCGGTGAGCAGATAGAGCGATACCGGTGCATCGCCCGCGAGCGCCGCAAGCGTCGCGTTCACGGACGAAGCAGGCACCGCGAGTCCTTCACCCTGGATGCCGCGCGCAATCGCAAGCTCGACGCGAGTCGTCGCGGCCACCGTGCCGGAGTCCGGCGCGAGTTCGCCGAGCAGCGCCGGAGCCGTCGATACCACCGTCCCCAGCACCGCGGCCACCACTGGCGCGGGCGGCGCGATCGGCAACCCCGCTGCGAGTTTGGCGGCGACGGCCGGCTTCAGCTCGGCGGCGGCGATCAGCTCCTCTTCCTCGACGACGGCGCTCGCCGCCACCGCAGGTGCGGGCAGACAACGCGTCACCGGCACCGCGCGCACGCTGCGATGACCGGCGGCGGCGAAGGCTTCGCAGATAAAGCGGAACCAGCCGCGGTCGACGATCGCCAGCAGATGCCGGCCCTTGCCGAGCGGCTGCGGATCGAGCGCGATATGACAGGTCTGCGGATCCTGAATCAGCTGATCCTCGACGATGTTGGGCAACGCCTGGCGCAGCCGCGGACCTTTCAGCGGCGGCAGCGTGGCGGGCATCATCAGGAGGTCGCGCGCGGCGACCATCAGGACCGTCGACGAGGCGCGCGGCAGCAACGCGAGCGCCGCGCGGCCGGCGCGCTGCGCGCGGCCTGACTTGTCGAGCAGCACAAACGGCAACTCCGGCAGATGCCATTCCTGCGATGGCACCGCCGGGTCACGCGGCGGCAATAGGACGATCAGCGTGCTCAAAGGCCACTCTCTCCGGGAAAAGCGTTGTTCATAGTTGATCTTGTACGCGCACGATGCGAGTGGTGCGTGTCAGTGGATCGCGATAGATCAGCGTCGTGCGGTCCACCTCTGCGCGTTCATGATCCACGCGGCCATGGATGAAAAAGTAACTGGTCGTGACGTCAAAGAGACTGGGGTCGATTGCCAGTTGTGTGACACCCGAGCCCTGCAAGGCCAACTGTACATCGCCGACGTTGTGAAAGAACACCGTCTCGCGCCGCGCGACGAAAGCCTGCGCGTTCGAGAGACTCATGCCGGGCACGACTGCGGCGATCACCTCGGCGGGCGCGGTATTCATGTTGACGGCCGTATTGGTGGGCAGATAGGTCACGAACGGCCGCAGGCGGGCGATCATGTCGGGCGTGAAACCGGGCACGTCGAGCAGCGAATCGACGCCGGTCATCTGCAGCGGCGTGACGCCGCCGTTGTCGTCGCTGTCGTCGTCCGCGATACCGGGCTTATTGGTGAAGGTCGTGCCGCCCACCCCGCCGCCGACGGGCGTCGGCGAGCCGCCGGCGGTGCTGAGCTGGCTCTGAAAGCGCGTCGCGGACAGACTGAGCCCACTGCGGAGCTGGACGGCGGCCTTTTGCGCCAGACCGCCACTGAGACCGAGTTCGGTCAGAAGACGCTGGAAGGCGGCGATCTGTTCGACATTCAGTTGCAACAGCCCAGGCGCGGGGCTGGAGACGAGATTACGTAGATTGAATTTGCTTTCGGCATCTTCGATCGAGCCTGACAGATAGGTAGCGGCGCCTTCCGAGGCGCGCACCTCGCCTATCTGACCCAGGAAATCCGACAGGCGTGTTTTGGCGATAGGGACGCCCCAGACTCCGCCCAGGTAGGTGATCCCTGCCGAGGTGTCGCCTTCGGATCTTAGGATCAGACGGGTCCAGTCCAGGGCGCCTCTCGAGATCCATTGGGCCTGGGATAGCAGGCGCTGGTTTTCTATCCTTCGGATCTGGACTTGCTGGCGCCAGAGGATGCCTGAGACCAGGATGGCTGATAGGGCTACCACCAGCAATGCGCTGATTATGGCTACGCCGGTTTGGGGTTTGGTTGTTGTTGTTCTTCTGGCTGTTTTGGCCTTTCCTTGCAGTCTTATTGGTTTGCCTGGGTTGCCCCTGTGCGGGGCGGCACTTACTTTCTTTGCCGCCGCAAAGAAAGTAAGCAAAGAAAGCGGGCTTCCAACCGCCAGCCTGTAGGTGTCCACCACTCGACCGATCCCGGAGTGGTCCGAGACGAGATCGTCCCCCGCATTTCCCCCCACCGTGACAAGGCGCTCATTCATCCCGTCCACGCACTTCGTGCGCGACGGCCGGGCATAACCGCAGGTGCCTTGCCGGCGCGGCGCGCAGCGCGTGCCAAGATCGTGCGCTGGGCTGGGTGAGAAAACAACCCCCGCCACACGCCGGAGAAGGTGTACCCAACGGCGGGGCGCGCAGCGCAACGCTGGAACGGATGAGCCCTGTGTCATTAGGGGGTGGCGGTGCGAGGGCACATCTCGTGTTGGGCCGTTCCCGGTTGTAGACCGGGATGGCTCACTACGGGCTAGCGGTTGCAGCCCGCTTTCTTTGCTTACTTTCTTTGCGGCGGCAAAGAAAGTAAGTGCCGCCCCGCACAGGGGCAACGCAAGCAAACCAATAACAATGCAAGGAAAGGCCAACAAAAACCAAAAACCAAAACAAACAAAACCACCAGCCGCCGCAGGCAAACCCCTCCCCCCCCGCGCAGCAGAAAAGCCCCCCCTCCCCACCAGCAGTAACAAACCCAAAACCACCCATCACTCTCCGACGAGAAAAACCCTGGTAACCGGCCGCGCCAGCGAAGTCGCCCCAATCACAACCTGAAGCCCCGTGACAGACCGCGGCAGCGGCGCTCCCCCGAGTTGGGGAACCTTCAGATTGTTATCAGCTTCGGTAATCGCTCCCTGCACATCGCTCATCTGCGTGGTCCAACCCACCTTCGGCACATACAGCCGGGCGTCGATCGATCCGACGCCGCCCATCAACGGCACCGCACTCCAACCGTCGCCCTCGCCGCCGCGCAACGCGCCCTGCAACTCGCTGACGTTGCCGAGCGGCGGCGACGCGTAGCGGATCACCCGTCCGTCGGACACGCGATACCGCACCACCTGCAGGCGCGGCGCCGTCTCCGGCAAGTCGAGCTCGCGCACGATCTGCAGCACATTGCCGCTCACCGAGATCGCCGGCTGGCCCGTCTGGTCGTCGGTCGCCGCCTCGCGCGCGTCGATGCGCATCTGGTCGAACAGTTGCGCGAACACCCGTTCGTCTTCCATCGCGTTGGTGATCGTCTGCCGGCCGCGGATGATCTGGTCCAACCCGCGCCACGACAACACCGCGATCACCGCCAGAATCGCAATCGCGACCAGCAGCTCGATCAGCGTAAAACCGCGCGACGGCCGGCGGCCGCGGCGCTCAGAGCGAACGGTTGGTTTCATTCGCCACCACCGTCACCATCTGCGCAAGATTGCCGGCGCGGCCCGGTGTCGTCACCAGCACTTCCACGCGTCGGAACACGGGGTTCGGCGTCGCCGTCACGCGCTCCGTACACAGCATCTGCAAATTCCCCTGCGAACAGTCGAAGCTGCTCGCGCCGACGTCCGGCCAGCTATGCGCCAGCTTCAGTTGCGCGAGCGTATTGTCGGCACTCCATCCCGCCAGCAACCGTTGATGCAGCTCCACCTCGCTGCTCGCCAGATTGCCCACCGCCCGCAGCGACGCCGCCAGCGCCACCGCGATGATCGCCAGCGCCACTAGCACTTCGATCATCGTGAAGCCACGCTGCGCGCGCGGCACGCCCGCTTCATCCTTCCGACGGCCGCTCATCTCAACGCACCTCATAGCGGCCATTGCCCATCCCGACGATCCGCGCCGAACCGCCCGCGGAAAACAGCGTGACCTGCACCGGCGCATCGATGCTCTCGGTGCCGAACACCACCCGCGACGGATGCACGTCCGAGCCCGGATAGTCGATCGTCACGCTCGTCACGCCGCCTTCCCAGCGACGCGGCCCGAGCAGTTCGTCGCGCAACGGACGCCAGCCGTCGTCGGTATGCATGTCGAAGCGAAAGCCGCCGTCGAACGGCTGCCACGCAATAGGCCTTGCCCGCACCTGCGCCTCATCACCGGCCGATTCGAACAGCAGCGCCAGACGTTGCGCCTCCTCGTTCAGGTCCGTGCGCGGATTGCGCGTCATCGCCACCGACGCCAGCGACACCAGCAACCCGGCAATCACCAGCACTACCAGCATTTCCAGCAGCGTAAAACCCCTCTGACGCAACGCGCGCGCGCGCCCAGGCACGGCGCGCGGCGGCATCGCCGCACGCCGGCTGGTCACGCGAGACCCACAGGCAGACGTAGACATGGTGCCGGCATTGAGCGAAAGGGCGCGCAAAAAACTCAAGCGCCTATTCCCACGAGCCTATGTCGGCGTCGTTGCCTTCGCCGCCCGGTTTGCCGTCTGCGCCGTAACTGAAAACGTCGATCTCACCGTGCACACCCGGGTTCAGGTACTGATACGCATTGCCCCACGGATCGTTCGGCAGACGTTCGAGGTAGCCGCCATCTTTCCAGTTGTTCGGGATCGGATCGGTGGTCGGCTTTTCGACCAGCGCGCGCAGCCCCTGGTCCTGGCTCGGATAACGGCCGTTGTCGAGCCGGTACAGCTTCATCGCCTGCATGATGGTGCCAATGTCCTGCTTCGCCGCGACACGTCGCGCCTCATCCGGGCGGCTCATGATCTTCGGCACGATCAGCGCGGCCAGAATGCCGAGAATCGCGATCACCACCATGATTTCGATCAGCGTAAAGCCGCGTTGGCGACGATTGCCCAGACCCGCGATTTCCGTGCGGCGAGTGGTCCACATTTGCATAGCTTGCTACCTCTTATCAGGAAGATTTTCGTCACTGGCGGGGGTCGCGCGGGCTCAAGCCAGTGCGCGATTTAACCCACCCGTTTTGTCATTTTAATGTCATGCACTTGAAGGGCTTCAACCCGACGCAAATTTCACAATACTCCGTACAATGATGCGCATGAACGCCATCCAAATCCGCCTTCTGTCGCTCGCGCTGTTCGCCGTGTTCTGCGCGACGCTTACCTACTGGATCGTCACGCTCACCGCGCTGCGCGGCGAGCCGACACCGGCTGCGGCCGTGCGCGCACCGGTCTCGGTCGATCAGGCCGCCACGCTGTTCGGCGGTCAACTCCAGCGCAGCGCCAACCAGGACGTGCATCTGTTCGGCATCCTCTCGCTGCAGGAGGGCGGCGCCGCCATCATCAGCGCCGGCGGTGAACCGCCGCGGGCCGTGTCGCTCGGCAGCACCATCATGCAAGGCGCCAGGCTCTACGAAGTGCGCCCCCGTTCGATCATCGTCGACCGCAACGGCGTCCATTCCGAAGTGTTCCTGCCCACCAACCCGGCCGGTCCTACTATCTATGTGCGCTGATTACGCGCGCTGAGTGAGGCAAGGCGAGGCGCGGTGATGATCGCCGCCGCGCCGTTTGCGGTCTGACATGGCCCCGCCAGCGCCAGGCCGGCGTCAAGCTCACTGCACGAGATTGTTCAGCTCGATGATCGGCAGCATCACCGCCAGCACGATCACCAGCACCACGCCACCCATCGCCAGAATCAGCAGCGGCTCCAGCAGGCTCGTCAGGAACATGGTGCGCCGTTCCAGTTCGTTCGCTTCGCCTTCGGCGGCGCGGTCTAGCATCGTCGTCACGTCGCCGGTGGCTTCGCCCGAGCGGATCAGGTGCACCAGCACCGGCGGAAACGTCTTCGTATTGCCCAACGCGCGCGACAGCGACGTGCCTTCGCGCACCCGCACGATCGCGTCGTCGATGTTGTCGCGCATGGCCCGGTTGCTGAGCGTCTCGCTCGCCGCCTGCAAGGCGCGCAGGATCGGCACGCCGGCCGCCGTCAGAATGCCGAGCGTGCTGGCGAAGCGCACCGTGTTATAGCCGCGCACCAGCTTGCCGAGCAGCGGGGCGGTCAGCAGCCAGCGGTCGAAGGCGAGGCGCGGGCCCGGCTGCGCGAGGATCGTGCGCACGATATACGCCAGCAGCAGAACCGCGATCAGCACCGCCCACCACCATTGCCGCACAAAGCCGGAGAGCGCCATCATCATGATGGTGAGGAAGGGCAACTGCTGCTTGGTGCTGGCGAACACGTTGACCACCTGCGGCACCACATAGCTCAGCAGAAACGTGACGATGCCGAAGGCGATGATCGTGACGATGGTCGGATACGTGAACGCCAGCACGATCTTCTGCTTGAGGGCGTTACGCTGTTCGATGTAGTCGGCCAGACGCGACAGCACGAGACCCAGCTTGCCGGTATGTTCGCCCGCGGCCACCAGCGCGCGGTAGATCTCGGGGAAGTCTTTCGGATGCTGCTGCAAGGCGTTGGCAAGCGAATGGCCGCCCAGCACTTCCGCGCGGATCGACGCCATCAACTCGCGGATGTAGTCGCGCTCCGACTGCTCGGTCAGCACCGAAAGGGCTTCGTCGAGCGGCAGGCCGGCGATCAGCAGACTCGCCAACTGGCGCGTGAGAATCGCCTGCTCGCGCTGCGACAGACGCCGCCCGAGCGAAAGCCGCTGATTACGCTCGCCGCGCGTGCGGCTCGAAGCCGGTTCGACGACGAGCGGCGTGAGTCCCTGGCCGCGCAGATGGGTCCGCGCGCCGCGCGCGCTGTCGGCATCGAGCACGCCTTTTTGCGCCTTGCCGGTCGCATCGATTGCTTCGAAACGAAATGCCGGCATGGGCTTATGCTCCGCCCGTCACGCGAATCACTTCTTCCAGCGAAGTCAGCCCGGTGGCGAGCCAGCGATCCGCGTCTTCACGCAGCGTGCGCATGCCCTGGGAACGGCCCGCCGCGAGGATCTCCGAATCGGCGGCGTTGCGGTGCACCAGCGTGCGGATCGTGTCGTCGATCAGCAGCAACTCGTAGACGCCACGCCGTCCCGCGTAACCGGAATGGCCGCATTTTTCGCAGCCCACCGGATGCCACTGCTTGTGACCGTGTTCGTCGGTGCGCTCTTCGCGGCATACCGGACACAGCCGGCGCACCAGCCGCTGCGCCAGCACGCCGAGCAGCGACGAAGCCAGCAGATACGGCTCGACGCCCATATCCGTCAGACGCGTGACGGCCGATGCCGCGTCGTTGGTGTGCAAGGTGGCCAACACGAGGTGGCCCGTGAGCGACGCCTGCACGGCGATCTGCGCGGTTTCCAGATCGCGGATTTCGCCGATCATGATGATGTCCGGGTCCTGTCGCAGAATCGAGCGCAGCGCCCGCGCGAAGGTCATGCCAATGCGCTCGTTGACCTGCGTCTGACCGATGCCCGACAGATCGTATTCGATCGGGTCTTCGACGGTCATGATGTTGCTCGTCGTGGTCTCGAGCCGCGACATCGACGCGTAGAGCGTGGTGGTCTTGCCGGAACCGGTCGGTCCCGTCACCAGCACGATGCCGTGCGGACGGCCGATCAGCTTGTCGAATTTGACCAGCGTGTCCGCGCCCATGCCGAGCGCTTCGAGATTCAGGCGCGAGGCGTCTTTTTCCAGCAGACGCAGCACCGCGCGCTCGCCGTGGCCGGTCGGCAGGGTGGAGACCCGCACGTCCACCGGACGTCCGCCCACCCGCAACGTGATACGGCCATCCTGCGGCAGGCGTTTCTCGGCGATATCCAGTTGCGCCATGATCTTGATCCGCGAGATCAGCGCGCCGTGCAGCGCCTTCTTCGGCCGGACCACGTCACGCAGCGTGCCGTCGACCCGGAAACGCACCACCGAGGCGTTCTCGAACGGCTCGATGTGAATATCCGACGCCTGTTCGCGCGCCGCCTGGGTGAGCAGGGCGTTGATCATGCGGATGATCGGCGCGTCGTCTTCCGATTCGAGCAGGTCCTCGACCTCGGGAATCTCCTGCATCAGGCGCGACAGATCGACTTCGCCTTCCACTTCGCCGACCACCTGCGCCGCGCTGCCGTCCTGGCGCGCGTAGGCCTGGTTGATCGCCAGCGCGAGTTCGTCCGCCGGCAGGCGCACCACCGACAGCGCGCCGAAATTGCGCGCCACTTCGGCAAGCGCGGCGTCGCTCGTGCGTTCGCTGATCCAGACTTCGAGCCCGTCGGCGTGCTGCTGCGCGACCAGAATCTGGCCACTGCGGGCAAAACCATAGGGCACGAGGCGCGCCGCGATCGCCGACGGCGCGCTGCGCTCCACATGCTCCGCCGCGCCTAGGGAAGGCAGCGCCGTAGCACCGGCCCGAGCCGCTGCCGACGACGCAGAACCAGAAGGCGGCGTGGACGGCGTGCTCACTGCTGTACTCCTGGCGCGGGCGCGATGGTGACGGGGTTGGTCTGCACGGCGTTGCCGTTGGTCACCGGATCACTCTGCACCGCAGCACCGCCCGGCACCGGATTGGTCTGCACGGCGCCGCCGTTCGTCACCGGCGTGGGCGTCGTCGTCCTCGTGCCCTGCGGCGCCAGTTGCTGACGGCGCATCTGGTCGAGATTGAACAGGTTCATGGCCGGCGCGCCACCTTCGGCCGGGCCGAGCGGCATCGGCGGCATCACCGGATCGTCCTTGTCCTTGATCAGGTTGTTATCCGACTTGTACGCGCCCTGCACGCCCTGGATGTAGTCGTAACGGTTCGCGGTGACGGCCTGCGCGGTATCGCGATCGCTGATGATCACCGGGCGCAGGAACACCATCAGGTTGGTCTTGTCGCGGCTCTTCTGCTCCGAGCGGAACAGCTGGCCGATCCACGGGATGTCGCCCAGCAGCGGCACCTTGCTGTTGCTGACCTGGTAGTTGTCCTGCATCAAACCGCCCAGCACGATGATCTCGCCGTTGTCGGCCAGCACCGTCGACTGGATCGAACGCTTGGTGAATTCCGGACCGGCCGGATTGGTCGCCGCGTTGGTCGTGCCGGTCACGATGGCCGAGTCTTCTGTATAAAGCTGCAGCTTGAGGATGCCGCCGTCGGTGATCTGCGGCTTGACGTGCAGCGTCAGGCCCACGTCGACGCGGTCATAGGTGTTGAAGGCCGCGCTCGTGGTGCCGCTGGTCAGATTCGAGTACGCGCCCGTCTGGATCGGCACATTGGTACCGACGACGATCTTCGCTTCCTCGTTATCGAGCGTGATCAGGTTAGGCGTCGACAGCACGTTGGCGTCGGCCGTCTGCGAGAGCGCCTGCAGCAACGCGCCAAGACCTTGCACGCCGAAAATGTTGTGCACCCAGCCGACGTTCAAACCCTGCTGGAGACTGTTGTTGACGAGCGCTCCGGCCAGACCGCCGGTCGCCGCGCCGCCTGCGGCCGCAGCCGTCAGGTTGATGATGCTGTTGCCCGAGCCGGTTGCCAGATTGGTGCCGGCAAGGACCGAACCATTGGCGACCTGCCACTGAATGCCGAGATTGGCATTGGTGTTGGAGTTCAGTTCGACGATCAGCGCCTCGATGTAGACCTGCGCGCGCCGCGCGTCCAACTGGTCGATCACGGCCCGCAGGTTACGGTACACCGGCTCGGAGGCCGTGATGATCAGCGAGTTGGTCGCCGCGTCGGCCTGGATCATGCCGCCCGGCTGATTGTCGTCGCTCTTGCTTTTGTCGTTGCCGATCGTGTCGCCCGACGCGCCACTCGCGCCCGAGCCGCCGCTGCTGCCGCCCAGCGGCGGCGACGACGAGCCGCCGCCGAGACCGCCCGAGGGCAGGGGCGGCGTGCCGGATGCGCCGGTCGAATTGCTGCCGTAAGACCCGCCGCCGCCACCGCCGCTCTGGTTAAACGAGTTGGCATTGTTCGAATCGGCCGACGAGCCGCTGTCGCCGCCCTTGCCGAGCATGCCGCGCAAGGTCTTGGCGAGCGTGCTGGCGTCCGCGTTGCGCAGCGGCACGACGTGCATGTTGCCGGGCATGCTGGTGGGCGCGTCGAGCTGCCGCGCCAGTTCTTTCGCCGCCGCGAGCCGGCCGCCGTTGGTGGCGCGGATCAGCAGCGCATTGGTGCGCGGGTCCGCGGTGATCGACACCTTCAGCGTCGCATCGGTGCTGCCGATCGTGCCGGGGTCGAGCATCTTGCTGAGCTGCGCGGCGATATCGAGCGCGTTCGCGTTCTTCAGCGGCACCACCGCGACCTGCTGGCCGGCGGCCGTATCGACACCGGCGATGATCTGCGCGATGCGCCGCACGTTGTCGGCGTAGTCGGTCACGACGATCGTATTGTTGGCGGGGTAGGCCGCCAGCGTGTTGTTCGGCGAGATCAGCGGACGCAGCACCGGCAACAGGTTGTTGGCCGATTCGTTCCGCAGCTGGAACACCTGCGTGATCACCTGGTCGCCGCGCGCCACCGGCGCGTTGCCGACGTAAGTCGGCACGCCCTGCAGCTTGGCGTCGGCCTCCGGCACCACCTTCAGCACGCCGTGATCCTGCACGAGCGCGAAGCCCTGCATCCGCAAGGCGGACTGCAAGGTCTTGAGCGCCTGATCTTCGGGCACCGGGTTTTCGGAGACGAGGTTCAGCTGACCCTTCACGCGCGGGTCGACGATGATCGTTTTGCCGGTCGCCGCGCCAATCGCCTTGGCCACCTGGTCGATGTCGGCGTTGACAAAGTTGAGAGTCACCTGAGCGTGTGCGGTCTGCGCAGTGATCAGTCCAGCCACCAGCAGCGCCGTTGCGACGCGACGCAATGCCATACGATTTCTTCTCATGGATTTTGATGTCGATGCCGGCCGCCGAAGCGGCCTGCTGTCATGCGCAGCAAACATAGGAACGGACCGGCTTTCCCCTCGGCCTGCTCGCGCCCCGATGGACGCTGGCAACCCCGACTGCCATTCGGCCTATGTCCGAAAAGTGTGAACAGTAACAGTTTTTCATGTCGGATTTGTCACAAAAGAACCGCCCCGGTGCGATTACTCTAAATGGGACCGGATACTGTCAAAATTTTGAAAGCTCTGGTAAGCGCCTTTGGCGGGCGCCGGGAGTCCGGCCGGCAAGGTTCGCTTTTCGCACGCTTATATCGGATGGTCAACTTGACGCCCGGGTGCCTGCCGGTATCATACGGGCCGATGACCCTGCCGGACGCGGCAAGGCCAGGCGGGTTTTCCCCGATGTCCGCCACAGGCTCGGTGTTGGCGGGCCTGGAGCGGTTGCGCGGCGCATCCTAGCCCGAGCCCAGATGCCTTACCGCATCTTACCTTCGTCAATTGTTTAGTCGTCTTGACCGATGAAACAGGCCCTTCTGACTGCCGCCGCGGTACTCGGCACGCTGTTCGCAGCGGCGCCGGCGCACGCCGACTGTTTCGACGAGGCGGCCCGCTACCAGAAGGTCAACCCGCTGATCTTGCGGGCCATTGCCTGGCAGGAATCGCATAACCGGCCCGACGCCCTGCATAAGAACGCCAACGGCTCGACCGACTACGGCCTGATGCAGATCAACTCGATCCATCTGCCCACGCTCGCTCAGTACGGCATCTCCAGCAATACCTTGATGGAGCCGTGCAAGAACGTCTATATCGCCGCCTGGCATTTGCGCCAGCAAATGAACAAGTACGGCAATACCTGGCAAGCGGTCGGCGCCTACCATTCGGAGACGCCCACGCTGCGCGATCAGTACGCGCAACAGATCGTCGCCATCCTGCAGAAATGGAATCTGGTGAAGACCCGCTAAGCACCTTCGGATCTGACGCTTCGCTGGGGTCTCAGAGAAATCAGAACTGGTTCCGGGTTCCTCTGCATGGTGCATTTCGGCGGCCCGCGCGGCTTTGATGCACAATGCGGCTTCGTGCTGCCGTTGGCCCGGCGTCGTATGACGCGCCCGGCACGCCTCCTAATTCTCTCCGTTTCCGTACTGCGATGAACCAGCCGACTCTGCCCGTCACCGTGCTCTCCGGTTTTCTGGGCGCCGGCAAGACCACGCTCCTGAACCACATCCTGGCCAACCGCGCGGGACTGCGGGTCGCCGTGATCGTCAACGATCTGGCCGCCGTCAATATCGATGCAACCCTCGTGCGCGATGCCGCGGCGCTCTCCCATATGGAAGAGAAGCTCGTCGAGATGACGAACGGCTGCATCTGCTGCACGCTGCGCGACGATCTGCTCAGCGAAATTCGCCGCCTGGCCGCCGAACAGCGTTTCGACGCGATCCTGATCGAATCGACCGGGATTGCCGAACCCATGCCGATCGCCGAGACCTTCACCTTCGTCGACGACGACGGCACGTCGCTATCCGACGTCGCCCGGCTCGACACGATGGTGACGGTGGTGGACGCCTTCAATTTCCTGCGCGATTACGGTTCCGCCGACGCGCTCGCCGAGCGCGGCATTGCGGCGAGCGACGAAGACGACCGCACGCTGGTCGAGTTGCTGATCGAACAGATCGAATTCTGCGACGTGCTGGTGGTCAACAAGACCGATCTCGTCAGCGCGGAAGATCTCACCCGCCTGCAACGCATCCTCGCGCGCATCAATCCGCGCGCGGTGCAGGTGGTGAGCCGCTTCGGCGTCGTGCCGCTTGACGAGGTGCTCGACACGAAGCGCTTCGATTTCGACGCGGCGTCGAGCGCGCCGGGCTGGCTCGCATCGCTTGATGACGAACATGAACATGCTCACGGCGGCGAAGCGGATGAGTATGGAATCGGCAATTTCGTGTATCGCGCGCGCCGGCCATTTCATCCGGAACGTCTGTGGACCCTGCTGCACGAAGAATGGCAAGGTGTACTACGCAGCAAAGGTTTCTTCTGGATTGCGACGCGCAACGACACGGCCGGCTCGCTCTCGCAAGCGGGCGGAGTGTGCCGCCATGGCCCGGCGGGGATGTGGTGGGCCGCGCAGGATCGCAGCGAATGGCCCGACGGCGACGATGAACTCGCGGCGGAAATCGCCGCCGACTGGCACGGCGATCCGGACGACTTCAGCATCGGCGACCGTCGTCAGGAACTGGTGATGATCGGCGTCGGTATCGACCCGGCCGTATGGCGTGCAAAGTTCGATGCCTGCCTCCTCACCGACGACGAATACGCGTTGGGAGCCGAGGGCTGGCTGCAATTCAACGATCCGTTCCCCGTCTGGGATTTCGACGCCGACGAAGATCATGATCACGACCACGATCATGGTGACGGCGAAATCGTCCACTCTCACCATCACTGATCGCGCACAAAACGCAGGCGAAAAAAAACCCGCCTGAGGCGGGTCAGCCACGCAGCACAGTCTGTGCTTAGCGCTTGTTGACAGCGTCCTTGAACGCCTTGCCTGCCGTGAACTTGACGGTCTTGGCGGCCGGGATCTTGATGGTTTCGCCAGTCTTCGGGTTGCGGCCCGTACGTGCTGCGCGCTTGCCCGAGCCAAAGCTACCAAAACCGATCAACTGGACCGCGTCACCCTTCGACACAGCCTTCTTGATCACTTCGAGCAACGTGTCCAGCGTTTCGCCGGTTTGAGCCTTGCTGGCGCCCGTCTGACCTGCGACGGCGTCGATCAGTTCCTGTTTGTTCATTAAGGTTCCTTTCTGGTTTAGGTTGACACGAACAGCGCGAACGCGCCGATTATACGTGCGCGGGCCGCGCCGTCGAGCAGCTACGGCTCCGGAGCCCTCCGGATAAACCCGCCATGCAGGTCTGCGCATGACGGCCGTGCTGCCGCTTCCCTTCGCGGCGCTTGCTATGATAGCGCAGCGCAAACCCAATCTGGACAAGGGTTTTCGAAGATTTACACGGTTGCAAACCTCGCCCAGTCAGGAAATTACCATTTTTGTTATTTCGGAAATCAAAACCGCCGTTTAACCAGGGCTTTACATGAGGCCAGCGTTGGTTTTTGCCAACGTTCCACGCCTGTTTTAGCCCGCCGTAGCGGCTTGCGCGGCGGCCCGCGCGCCCGGCCCGGCAGCGTGCAAACCGTTCGTCCATCGCTTTTTCGCATCGCATGACCGATCCGCTGATCCCCGCCGTTCTGGCGTTTCGCGACAACGGCACGCCGTTTTCGCCCCGCCACGACGACATTTATCACAGCGCCGTGGGCGGTCTCGCCCAGGCGCAATACGTGTTTCTACAGGGTAACGGCCTGCCGGAACGCTGGCAGGGCCGGCGCATTTTTAGCGTGCTCGAGACCGGTTTTGGCATGGGCATCAACTTCCTGATGACCTGGGCCGCGTGGCGCGCCGACCCCGCGCGCTGCGAGCGTCTGCATTTCGTTTCGACGGAAAAGCACCCGTTTACAAGGGCTGATTTACTCAGAGCCTATGCCGCGACCGTCACGGACGAATCGATTGCGAGCCTCGGCCAAACACTCGCCGACGCGTGGCCGATGCTCGTACCTGGCGCGCATCGGCTCGAATTCGAGGGCGGCCGCGTCACGCTGACACTCGTATTCGGCGATGCAGCCGAGACACTGCCCATGCTTTGGCTGCGCGCCGACGCGTTCTATCTGGATGGCTTTGCGCCCGCGAAAAATCCGGAACTGTGGACGCCCGCAATCTTTAAATCGCTCGCACGAATCGCCGGCGAAGGCGCGACATTTTCGACCTACACCAGCGCGGGCGACGTGAAACGCGCGCTAACGCAATGTGGTTTCGAATATCGCAAGGTCGACGGTTTCGGCTGGAAGCGCGCCATGCTGGTGGGCCGCTTCGCGCCGCGCTGGCGAGTGCGCCGCTACGAACCGCTCGCGCCGCTCGACGTGCGCGAACGGCACGCGGTCGTGATCGGAACGGGGCTCGCAGGATGTGCGGTCATCGAACGACTCGCGGCGCGCGGTTGGCGCATCACGTCGCTCGAACGACATGGCGCGCTCGCACGCGATGCGTCGGGCAATCCCGCCGGCGTGTTTCATCCCATGCTCTCGCGCGACGACAGCGTGCCATCGCGCATCACGCGCGCGGGCTTTCTCTACGCGTTGCAGCGCTGGAAAATGCTGGAAGCGGCGGGATATGGTCTCGTACGCGGATCGACAGGACTACTACAGCTTGCCGCCAGCGACGAGGAAGCCAGCATGATGGCCGCGGCATTCGCTCAGTTTGCCTATCCATCCGATTACGTGACGCCACTCTCGCGCGCCGAAGCAGAGAGGATTGCGAAATTATCGCTCGCGCAGGGCGGCTGGCTGTTTCCCCACGGCGGCTGGATTGATCCGGCCTCATTGTGCGCGGCGCAATGCGCGGCGGCCGGCGGGCAACTCGAACGGCGCTTCGGCGTCGAAGCCGCGCGCGTCGAACGGGTCGGAGACGAGTGGGGCGTGTTCGACGCCGAAGGGCGGATGCTCGCGCGCGCGAGTGTCGTGATCTTTGCCAATGCGCACGACGCGGCCCGCGTCGCCGGTTTGCAGCACGCCCCCACACGCAGCGTGCGCGGTCAACTGACCTTGCTGCCGGCCGGCAGTGTGCCGTCGCTCGCCTTGCCGGTGATGGGCGAGGGCTACGCCGTGCCGCTGCCCGATGGCGTGACGCTGACCGGAGCGACCTTCGATATCGACGACCCCGAGCGCGAAGTGCAAGCCGCCGGCCATGTCGAAAACCTCCAGCGCCTCGTGCAGATGCTGCCCACGCTCACCCATGCACTCGACGCCCGGCACGCCGCCGCGCTACCCGGACGCGTCGCGTTTCGCTGCGTGACAAGCGACCGGTTGCCGATGATCGGCGCACTCGCCGACGAAGCCGCCGCCGTTGGCGACGCCGACCGTCTGCGTGGCGCATGGCCGCTCGACCTGCCGCGCGTGGACGGCCTGTATGGCGCCTTCGCCTACGGCTCACGCGGCCTCGTGTGGGCGGCGCTCGGTGCGGAACTGATCGCCTCGCAGATCGAAGGCGAGCCGTTGCCGATCGGCCGCGATCTCGTTGAGGATCTCGATCCCGCGCGTTATCTCTTGCGCGCGCTACGCCAGGGCACGGCCCGCCGCTGAGCCTCGCCGCATCGCGCTTGACGATTGTCTTGCCTCCTCCGTTCCCTCCTTAGCGCCGCCCACCCCCTGTATTTCAGACACAAAGTTATCCACGGCTTGCTGTGGATAACCCGTCTGATTGCGCGCGCAACGCGTGTGGACCGCATGTGGACGTAAACGGGGTAACTTCGTCGCGCGCAAAAACCGCCAAAAGTTACCCACCGCTCCTGGTTGCAGCCACAGACACTGTGCGCCCGGTTGTGCGTTTGGTAAGCCACTGACCTGATTGGGTAAACCGCGGTTATCCACAGAAATGGACCACACTTGTTAACTGCTACTACGTATACATACGAGTAAACCAATAAACAGAAAGACCGTGGTGCAACGAAGCTGATCGACGCGGCAAAAGTCTTGATCAACACCGCGGCCGAGCCTCCAACTGGACCCAAAGCCACAGCGACTCACCCCGCGCTTGCATAAGAGACGCTCGCCGCGCAACCGGTCGATTTTTCTTGTTCTGCAGCGAAACGTATTCATTTTTACCGCTTCTTGTCCTCATTCGAGCGTTTCCAATCGAGCCAGAAAACCTATGGCACAATCGCCGTTCTTTCCGCGTCGGGCCTTCCGTCAAAGGGCCGGCGCACCAATGGAACGGCGCCGCCCGATCACACTCTGATTCAGGTCGGCGACGTTCTTTCATCCGTGCCGGGATCCATTGCGTCGGGCAGCCCGTGCTGCAGCAGCACACTGGGTTCACCTTCTGCCGGTTGGCAGGAGCGGCGCGTTCAGATTTCACCCGATCGTTGACGATTCGCAGGGCTGGTCGGCACCAAGCAAACGCAGCAATCAGGACATCGCGTATCGACGCGTTCAGCGGTGTCTCTGCCGGTTCGTGTCGCCAGCCGTTGCGAGCAGCAACGACCTTGGGACCGGAGTGAGTGCGAAACGCTAACTCCGGTTGACCGCAAGTACTTGCATGGAACCGGAGTCAGGCGTCAAAAGTGCTCGCTCCGGTCGACAAAGGAGAATCCATCACGATGAAGTCGGCGTTTTCATTTTTCCCAGCCTGGCCGCTCTCGCCCGATGCCATATTTTGGGCGGGGCTCGCATTGCTCACCGCCGGTTTATGCGGCGAGCTGTGCTATCGCGCATGGCGTCTGCCGCGCATTTCCGGTTACGCGGTGATCGGTCTGGTGGCCGGCGCGGCGGGTTTCGGCGTGATCGATTCGGTTTCGGCGAAAGCCGCAAGACCGCTGCTCGATGTCGCGCTCGGGCTGTTGCTGTTCGAACTCGGCAGCCGGCTCGACTTGCGCTGGATTCGCCGCAATCCCTGGCTGATTCTGTCGAGCGTCGCGGAATCGACGCTGACCTTTGTGCTGGTGTTGCCAGTGCTGTTGTTCCTGCACGTGCCGACTATCGTCGCACTGGTGCTTGCAGCCATCGCCATGGCGACTTCGCCCGCGATGGTGATCCAGCTGAAAACCGAATTGCGCGCGGAAGGACAGGTAACGCAGCGCCTCTTGACGCTTACCGCGCTCAACAGCATGTATGCCGTCGTCGTCGAAAAGCTCGTCTCGGGCTGGCTGCATCAGGAGGCTTACGGCAATGTGTTCGCCACCATTCTGCAGCCCCTTTATCTGCTCGTCGGCTCGCTCGTGCTGGCGTTTGCACTCGCGCGCACCTGCATCTTTTTTTATCGCCGCATGAACATGCAGGATGAGCATTCGTTCGTCGCGCTATTCGGCCTTGTATTGCTGGCGATCGCGATTGCGCATCTGTTCAAACTCTCAACAATTCTCAGTTTGCTTGCCGCCGGCATCATCGTGAAGAACATGGAGGCGCGCCCGCAACTCTGGCCGCAGCATTTCGGCACGGCCGGCTGGTTGCTCACGGTGATTCTGTTCGTGCTCACGCTGACGTCGTTCGAATGGAAGGACATCGGCATCGGCGGATTGGCGGCGCTTGGGTTGATCGTCGCGCGGCTGGTCGGCAAGCTCGTGGGTGTGCTCGCGTTCGCCAGGCCGAGCGGCCTGAACTGGAAGCAGGGGGTGGCGCTCGGCTTGTCGCTGTCACCGATGTCGGCGCTCGCCTATCTGCTCGTCGACGATACCTACAGCCTCTATCCGAATCTGGATCCGAGCCTGCGCGCGATCATGATGTGCTCCATCGTCGTGCTGCAGATCCTCGGGCCGTGGCTCGTGTATCGCTCGCTCGCGCTGGTGGGCGAACGTCGCGAATGACACGATTCGCGCGCTTCGCCTGGCTTCACGCGCTTGTCGCCAGCAGCACGCGTAACGTCAATAACTTGTACCAGGGGACGCTATGTCACTCGAACGCTTCATCGATTCGAAACCGTTTACCTTCGGTATCGAACTCGAGATGCAGATCGTCAACACTCATGACTATGATCTGACCAAGGCCGGCACCGATCTGCTGCGGCTCATCAAGGATGAAAAAATCCCCGGCAACATCACGCCGGAGATTACGGAAAGCATGATCGAACTGTCGACCGGCATCTGCACGTCACATGAGCAGGCGCTGGCCGATTTGCGCACGATTCGCGACACGCTGGTGTCCGCCGCGGATCACCTGAACGTGGGTTTGTGCGGCGGCGGCACGCATGCGTTTCAGCAATGGAGCGACCGGCAGATTGTCGATACGCCGCGCTTTCAGTACCTCTCGGAGCTGTACGGCTACCTCGCCAAACAGTTCACGGTGTTCGGCCAGCACGTGCATATCGGCTGTCCGGATGCCGACAGCGCGCTGTATCTGCTGCATTCCATGTCGCGCTTCATCCCGCACTTCATCGCCTTGTCGGCGTCGTCGCCGTTCGTGCAGGGAGTAGATACGGGCTTTCATTCGGCGCGTCTGAACTCGGTGTTTGCCTTTCCGCTCTCCGGCCGCGCGCCCTTCATGCTCACCTGGGACAGCTTCGAAGAGTACTTTTCGAAGATGGTTCACACGGGTGTCGTGAATAGCATGAAAGACTTCTACTGGGACATCCGGCCAAAGCCAGGCTTTGGGACCATCGAAGTGCGCGTGATGGATACGCCGCTGTCGGTGGACCGTGCCGCGGCGATTGCCTGCTACATCCAGACGCTGGCCCGTCATCTGTTGCTCGATAAGCCGCTCACGCCAAGGGAAGACGATTACCTCGTCTACACCTTTAACCGTTTCGAGGCCTGCCGCTTCGGACTGGAAGGCACCTGTATCGATCCGCAAAGCGGCGCACGCAAGACCATTTCGGAAGACATTCTCGAAACGCTCGAACGGATTGCGCCACATGCCGACGCGCTGGGTTCAGGCAAGGCGCTGGCAGAAGTGGCGTCGATCGCACGTGGTCAGGTGAACGATGCAACCTGGTTGCGGACCGTGTTCGAGCATGAAAAGTCGCTGCACGAAGCGGTGCGGCAGCAATGTCTGCAGTGGCGCGCGTGATGGATGCGAGGCCCGTGCCGGTTCCAGGGCACACGCCAAGCGGGAAAAAGAGGTGGGTTAAAGCGGCTGGATAGTGCAAGAAATAGAGTTTTGCGATTTTTTTTCGTTATCCTGATTCCAGATCGGCCTTCCTTAAAGGTTTCCAAAGTTTACGTATACAAACGTAGTAGTAGTTAACAAGCCTGGCCTTTGCCTGTGGACAACTGAATAATTCCTTGCAAAGTCAAAGCCATGCGTAAATGATAACCATGCTGTCCTGCGCGGCTTTGAGGACGGGAAGTGCGGATAACTTTGGTGGCGTCGGAGGGGGCGGAAGGCTTGTCAAGAATCGATGCACAAGCAGTCCCGGACGTTTTCCAGCGGTTATCCACAGGGCGCGGTGAATAAGTTAGCTGTACGATTCTCCGCTCTCGCATAGAATGTCGTTTTCGCAGCTTCGGCGACGTGGTACCGCTGGCAGGTTTGGTGACTGGCGGGGTAGCCGGAGAATGCAAAAAAGTGTTGTTGCAACAGGCGCCAGAAATGGCGTTGGAAGCAGTACATTTTCGAGATAGTTGATTCAGTCCGCCCGTGGTTCGGGTGAGGCTGCCCCCATACAGGCTGCCGGTGTGTTTGGCGCCCGACGGCCAGCTAAGCAGCGGCATGCTGTCAATAACCAACGAAAGATTATGAGCGAAGGCGTATACGGAGAGCAGGCAAACGGGCGAGTCACCCACAGCCTATTGCGACTGAGCACGGCCATGCGAAGCCAGGCATGGGAGTGGGCCGAAGGCGCAGGCCTGACACCCACGCAGGGTGAGATTCTGGTGTTGCTGATGCAACGCAAGAATCCGATGCGCCTGGGCGAAATCGCACGTGAGACGGCGTTGACCGCCGCCACCACGAGCGACGCGGTCAGCACCCTGGAAAGCAAAGGGCTGGTCGAAAAGCGCCGTGCACTCGATGACGGCCGTGCCCTCGCGGTGCGTCTCACCACCCGCGGCCGCACCTCGGCCAAGCGGGCCGCGCAATGGCCGGACTTCCTCTCCAAGGCAGTCGGGACGCTGCAGGGAGACGAACAGGCGGCGTTCTATCGCACGTTGCTGAAGACGGTTCGTCAGCTCGAAGTGCAGGACGATATTCCGCCGCACCGCATGTGCCTGACGTGCTCGCATTTCGAGCCGAGCAAGAACGCGAAGAAGACGCCGCACCACTGCGCGCTGCTCAAGCTGAACATGTCGGACACCGAAGTGCGTCTCGATTGTTCGGTGTACGAAGCCGCCGACGCCGCGACCCAGAAGAAGACCTGGAAGATCTACGCGCAGTAACGCGGGTCCGCCACACCGTGAAGCCGGTCGCCGGCAGCCGCCTCTGGCGGCCTGCCCGACCGGCCTTGCGTCGTCTGGCGGCCTCTCTTTTTGCTCACCTGACGATGGAATCTGCCGATGATTAGCGAAGTTCTGGCGATTCGCCATGTCCACTTCGAAGATCTGGGCAGTCTCGAACTGGTGCTGGGCGAGCGCGGCCGGCCGGTGCGCTACCTGGACGTCGGCCTCGCCCGCATCGAGGCGCCGGACCCGGTTGCTCCTTCGCTGATGGTGATTCTGGGCGGCCCGATCAGCGCTTACGACGACGCGCTTTATCCGTCGCTGGCGCCGCTTTTGTCGATGATCGAAAAGCGCATCGCGGCGGGTCTGCCGACGCTTGGCATCTGCCTCGGCGCGCAACTGATTGCGCGGGCGCTGGGCGCCCGGGTCTACCCGGCAGGCCACACCGAACTCGGCTGGACCCCGCTCACGCTAAGCGACGCCGGACGCGCGTCGCCGCTTCGTCATCTGGACGGAGCGCTCACTTCCATGCTGCATTGGCATGGCGACACCTTCGACTTGCCCGCCGGCGCGATCCGTCTGGCGTCCACGCCCGCTTGCGAGAACCAGGCGTTCGCCTGGGGCGAACACGTGCTCGCTCTGCAATGCCACCCGGAAATCCGCGCCGACCGTTTCGAGCCCTGGCTGATCGGCAATGCCGGGGAAATTGCCGCTGAAGGCCTCGATGTGCGCGATCTGCGGGCCGACACGGCGCGCCTGGGTCCCGGTCTCGAAGACGCGGCGCGCCGGATGTTCGGCGAGTGGCTCGACAAGGTCGAGCGGGGCGGCCGGCAACCGTAAGCACGGCCGCAAACGGTACGCACTGCCAGGCTCCGGTTGGCGGTGCGTCACGAAGGCTTGTCCTGCAGTAAATCGAAGCGGGTGCTATCCTCATTCGCTCCTCCGCTTCCCTTGGGCGTAATTCATGAGCGCGCTTTTTTCTCCGCTCACGCTGCGTAGCGTGACGCTTGCCAACCGCATCGTCGTCTCGCCGATGTGCCAATACTCTGCCGAACGCGGCGAAGCCTCCGCGTGGCACATGATCCACCTGGGCAGCCTCGCGCTGTCCGGCGCGGGTTTGCTGTGCATCGAAGCGACCGCGGTCGAGCCCGATGGCCGCATCACGCCGGGCGATCTGGGCCTGTGGGATGACGCCACCGAAGCCGCATTGGCGCCGGTGCTGGCGGCGATCCGCAAGCATGCGTCGATTCCGGTGGCCATGCAGCTTTCGCACGCGGGCCGCAAGGCGTCGAGTCATGTGCCGTGGGATGGCGGCCAACTGATTCCGGTCGCTGACGGCGGCTGGCTGCCGCATGCGCCGTCGGCGTTGCCGCACAAAGCCGGCGAAGAACCGCCGCTCGCACTCGACGCCGCCGGCCTCAACCGGATCCGCGAGGCGTTCGCGGCATCGGCACGGCGTGCCGCGCGGCTCGGTATCGACGCGCTCGAAGTCCACGCCGCGCACGGCTACCTGCTGCATCAATTCCTCTCGCCGATCGCCAATCAGCGCACCGACGAATACGGCGGCTCGCTCGAAAACCGCATGCGTTTTCCGCTGGAGATATTCGAGATCGTGCGCGCCGCGTTTCCGGCCGACAAGCCGGTCGGCGTGCGCGTCTCGGCGACCGACTGGGTCGAAGGCGGCTGGAGTCTCGAAGATACGATCGTGTTCGCCCAGGAGCTGAAGAAGCATGGCTGCGACTGGATCGACGTGTCGTCGGGCGGTGTGTCGCCGCTGCAGAAGATTCCGCTCGAACCCGGCTATCAGGTGCCGTTCGCACGCGCGGTGAAGCAGGCGACGGGTCTCACGACCATCGCGGTGGGCCTCATCACCGATCCGCTGCACGCGGAGCAACTGATCGAAGAGGGCGACGCCGATCTCATCGCGCTCGCCCGCGGTTTGCTCTACAACCCGCGCTGGCCGTGGCACGCTGCCGCACAACTCGGTGCGACAGTGGAAGCGCCGCCGCAATACTGGCGCTCGCAACCGCGCGATCAGAAGGCGCTATTCGGTGACATTTCATTCGGACAGCGTTAAGTCTGTAACGCGCCGAACACGCTATTACCGGTTTCACGGTTGAAGGAAGCCGTCTCAAGCGTGTACGATGCCGGATGTGACGCACGAGCGTTGCAAGTCGACGCGGCGCCCGCAAGGCGCCGCGTTTGCTATGCGAGTCAGAAATCCGGCGCTTACGTGGCTGGTGCTGACCACATCACTATGTTCACCCCCAGTTCTTCACAAGGATTCATTCAATGAGTTCACGCAGGATCGCCGTGCGCCGTTCGGGAGTGCATGGCAAAGGCGTGTTTGCCCTCGAACCGATTGCGGCCGGCGAGCGCCTGATCGAATACAAGGGCGAGCGAATCTCGTGGAAGGAAGCCTTGCGACGTCATCCGCACAATCCGGAAGAGCCGAATCACACCTTTTATTTCGCCCTGGATGGCGGCGGCGTGATCGACGGCAAGGTGGACGGCAATAGCGCGCGCTGGATCAATCATTCGTGCGCGCCGAACTGCGAAGCCGAGGAAATCGACGGGCACGTCTACGTCCACGCCCTGCGCGATATCGCGGCCGATGAAGAACTGTTCTACGACTACGGCCTTGTGATCGACGCGCGTCAGACAAAGAAGCTGCAAAAGGAATACGAGTGCCGCTGCGGCGCGCGCAAATGCCGCGGCACAATGCTGGCGCCGCCGGAAAAGTCCGAGAAGAAGGGCAAGAAGAAAAAGAAGTGATCAGGGCCTTGGGCGTGGGCTGCGTCGGCGCAGCCCGGCCCGGCGGTTAGCTAATCCTTGATCGCCCTGTCAGCGGAACAACGACTGACGACACAATGAAAGCTGCGCGAAGACTGCGAATTAACCACCGACCGGCGCCTTGTGCGCCGATTTTTTTGGCGCGCGCCGGCCCTCGGGCTCGCGTGCCGGTGCGGCGGACGTCAAGGGAATCCGCACGATAAAGCGCGCACCGCCGCCAGGCGCGTCTTCGTAATGCACGCTGCCGTGATGCAGCACCATGATGTCGTGGACGATCGCGAGGCCGAGGCCCGCGCCGCTATCCACGCCGCTTTCGCTCTGTCCGTCGCCGCGGAAAAAGCGCTTGAAGAGGTCGACCTGCTGGGCCAACGGGACACCCGGCCCGTTGTCCTCGACGATGATCTCCGCCATCGCCAGGTCTTCGATGTGGCTCTGGGACACGGTCACCGTGATGCGTCCCCCGTCGAAACGCGAAGGCGGCACGTACTTCAGCGCGTTATCGAGCAGGTTGGCGATCACCTCGTGCAGCAACACCGGGTTGCCACGCGCGATGAGCGGGCGATCGTTGGCGGGGTCGTCCAACCGCTGGAAGCCCAGGTCGACGTGCACAGCCAGCGCACGCGGCACCCATTCCGCGCCGGTTTCGAAAGCGAGCGCGGCCATATCGACGTTCACGAAACGCGCCGCCTGTTCGCCCGGCTCGGCACGCGCCAGCGAAAGCAACTGGTTGGACAAACGTACCGCGCGGTCGGCCGCGGCGCGCAGCTCACGCACCGCGGCAAGCGTATGCTGCGGGTCGCGCGCCACGGCGGCCTGTTCCGCGTGCAGCTTGACGGCGGTGAGCGGCGTGCGCAGTTGATGGGCCGCGTCCGCGATGAACTTGCGCTGGCCATCGAGCGCGGTTTTCAGGCGGCCGAGCAGGGCATTCAGCGCGCCCGTCAGCGGACGAATTTCGACCGGCACGTAGGTTTCATCCACCGGTTCGAGCGAGGTGTGGGTCTGCCGGTTTAGCGAGTCGGCCAGATCGGTCAACGGATTGAGCTGCTGATTGACCACGCGCCACACGATCACCCAACCGGCGAGCAGCAAGAGCAGCAACGGCATCATGATCGCAACGAGAAATTCGGCGGCGATCTGGATGCGGTGCTCGACCGGCTGCCCCACCTCCACGACGATCGGGTTGCCCGTGGGCTGGTCCACGCGCACTTGCGCGACGCGCATGGTGATGCCCGCGTGCTGCGTCTCGAACACATAGGCAAAGTGCATGATGCGCACGTTTTTGCCCTGCAGCGGCAGGGTCCGGTCGCCGGCGATTTCGGTTTCGCCGTCGCTGATGCGATAGACGAGATGTTCGATCGGGTCGGAGAACATCGCCTGAGCCAGCGGCTTGACGGTGATCGATGCGCCCGGACCGGCAATCTGGATCTGCCGGGAGATCGCGGTGGCGAGGTCGGCCAGCGACCGGTCGACCACGTGCTGCGTGTATTGCCACGCGAGCCAGTAGGCGATCAGGCCGCTCATCAACGCGAGCAGGGACAGAGGAGCGGCGAGGCGCCGCAGCAGCGTGCGGCGCAGGCTATTCGCGGCCGGGTGGGGCATGGTCGAACGCGATATGAAAGAGGCAGGGCGGCGACGTGGCCGCCGGAAGCCGCTGGGCAGCGCACGCGGCATTCATGCGATGAATGCGCCATGCCGGCCCAGCGCCGTCAGGTTATCGGGCCGTCAGCGCGGCCCGAACCTTCACGGCCATTATGCGGCCTGACGGATTTCCTGCAACAGATAGCCGAAGCCGCGCACCGTGACGATTTCCACGCGGCAGTTTTCGAGCTTTTTGCGCACGCGGTGCACGTAGACTTCGATGGCGGTGTCGCCGAGATCGCCGCCAAAGTGCGTCAGGTGATCCTGCAGTTGCGCCTTGCTGACGACACGGCCATGACGCAGCAGCAGCATTTCGAGCACGGCGAATTCGCGCGGCGACAGTTCGAGCGGTTTGTCGTCGTTGAAGATGCGGCGATCGACACCCGACAGGCGCACGCCGCCCAGCGAGACTTCCGGGCGCGGCATGTCGCCGTGCGGGCCGCTGCGGCGCATCACGGCGCGGATGCGTGCTTCGAGCTCGGCCGGTTCGAACGGCTTGAGCATGTAGTCGTCGGCGCCTGAATTCAGGCCCTGGACGCGGTCGTTCAGTTCGTCGCGCGCGGTCAGCACGATGACCGGCGTATGCCGGTTGCTCTGACGAAAACGCGAGAGCAGCGTCATGCCGTCGATACCGGGCAGCCCCAGATCGAGGATCACGAGTTCGTGGCGGTTTTGCGTGAGGGCCTGTTCGGCGAAAATGCCGTCGTGGACCATGTCGACTGTGAAGCCGGCTTGTTCGAGACTGCTTTGGATGCCGCGTGCGATGGGGCGGTCATCTTCGATCAGAAGGAGTCGCATGGATTTCGCTCAAGTACAATGGGTTTAGGCGTTCGGGCACGCGGTTCGCCGGGGCGCCTGCTGCACAGGATGCCGGGCGGCGTCGCCGTGCCTGCGCGGCCCTCGAGTCATCACGGGAATCATGTCCGATATAACGATCCACGAACTGGAAGCCGCGATCAACTTCTGGCGCGCCCGCTCACCTTCGAGCGGCGACGAACTCGTTCTGTGCAAGGAGGCAAGCGCGCTCTCCAAGCCGTATGCGCTGATGATTGTACAGCGTCAGACCGCGCTATCACCGGAAGGTTTGAGTGCGACTGCACGAGAAGCCTGGGATTCTTACGTTCGCCTTAAGAATGCCCTGTAGAAGTGAAGGTTTGCATGCGCGATTACCTGCAAAGCCCTTTCATTGCAGTGCCAAAGCGCTTTTCTGCAGGTGCTGATGTCTAGGCTTGCTGCGCGTTTTTTCCGGCCTGATCGATAAAACGGGCCAGCACGATATCGCGCTCGGTGAGGCCGTCCGCCTCGTGCGTCGAGAGCGTGATTTCCACCTTGTTGTACACATTGAACCACTCCGGGTGATGGTCCATTTCCTGGGCCTTGATCGCCACCCGCGTCATGAATCCGAACGCTTCGTTGAAATCGGCGAACTTGAAATGGCGCTGGATCGCGTCGCGTCCTACCACGGCAACCCAGCCTTGCAATGAGGCCAGTTGCGTCGCGCGCTCTTCGGAAGTCAGTTTGTGAATCATGAGAATGCCTCGCTGGTTTGACCGGACATGGGGCTATTTTTTCACGGATCGGCGCGCGTTGCTGCAGGATGCCGCGTGAGTCGCTGGGGGAGGTAAATTAAGCCTCCTATGCAATAATCGTGCGTCATGCCATGAATTGGCGCGGGGAATCATCATGCTGGAACTGGATCATTTTGATCTGGCGTTGCTGGAGGTGCTGCAGCGCTTCGGGCGCGCGACGCATCAGCAACTCGGCGAGCAGGTGCCGCTGTCGCCGTCGCAGATCGGCCGGCGATTGCAGCGGCTCGAACAGCTGGGCGTGGTGGACGGCTATCGGGTGGTGCTGCGTCCGGAGAAGCTCGGCCTCGGCGTGACCGCGTTCACGAGTCTCAAGCTCAAGCATCACGGCGACTCGATCATCGAACAGTTCCAGCAGCAGATCGACGTACTGCCCGAGGTGCTGGAGTGCCACGCCGTGGTGGGCGATGCGGATTATCTGCTGCGCATCGTGGCGCCCGATCTGAACGCGCTGTCGTCGTTCGTGATGAAGAAGTTGATGCGGGTGCCGGGCGTGGACAGCGTGCGCTCGAACATCGTGCTGACGACCTTCAAGCGCAATGGACCGCTACCGTTGGGGCACCTCGCACCGGGCTCCGCCGCGACCTGACGCGGCGCCTGCGAAGCGCGCCCGCGCGCGGTTATGCCGCCTGCCGCGGCTCGCTGTCCGGGCTCAGCAGATCCACATACGCCACAGCCACCAAATCCGTTTCCGGCACCCCTAGCTTGGCAAACATCTCGTGCGCTTCGGCGTGGCCGCCCTCTTCCTCGTCGTCCTGGGCGAGAAGCACTTCCAGTTCGACAAAGTCGCCTAGACCATCCACGCGGTCGAGGTGAATCCGCGTGCGCCCGATCGTATAGACATGACGCTCCTTGGTGACGATGCCGCGCGTGGTCAGCGCCGTGGCGAGCAGCGCGTGCATGGCCTCCGCATTGGTGACGGGGCTGCGCGTGTAGTACGACGCCTTCGGGCCGTCGCGATCGTCGCGTTGATAGAAGATCAGCTCGGCGGGCGTGCCGTCGTCGAACTGGCGCAGCTTGAGACGTCCGCGCGGCACGTCGTAGAAAAAGTCCTGCTGGCGAAAGATCAGCGGAGCCTCGGGTGAAAGTTCGGCGGCGCGTTCCTGCAGTTGCTCGAAGTGCTGTGCGCGGGCTTTGATTTCGATGTTGCGTGCCATGTCAGGCTCCTCAGGAGAGATGGATTGCCGGCGGCTTCAGAGGCATGAGACGGGGGCGAAGCGCGCCTGGAAGGACAAACTCGAAGCAAACTCAAACAAGGGCGGGCGCAAAGCAAACGCGCGAACCCCGAATCTAGCAAAAAGCGCGTGACGGCGCTGTTAAGGCGGCTACGAAAGCAATCACGACGGTTGGCCACCGACCGCGGCGCTGTCATGAGCGTGGCTCATATCGCCCATTGCTGCTCGATCAGCTTGAGCGCCGCGGCGATGACCGGGTCGTCCTGACGCGCGGCCAGCGTGACGAAGCTCAACTGCGTCGGCACGGTGACGCCTTCGACGATCGTGAGCGCGTGAGCATGCGCTTCGGCGAGGGCGATGGCGTCGCGCGCGAGGGTGAGACCGACGCCCGATTTGACGAGATCGAGCATGGACGGCTCCTGGTCGACTTCAGCCACCTTAACAGGCTTGACCCCGGCCCCGGCGAAACGTCGCGACAGCAACCGGTGATGCGCGGACGCGGGCGGCGTCCAGATCCACGGCAGGGCGGCGAGGGCGCGCCAGTCGCGCAGACCTTTGACGCGGTCTTTCCAGCCGGCGGGCGCCAGCACGCGGTACTGGAAATGTGTGAGCGTGAGGGCGTGGAAGGCGAGCCCGTCACGGGCGTCGTCGTCGGCAGGCTGGCCGATGTAATAGCCCACGTCGAGCTCGCCGGCGCGTATCTGTTCGAGCACCCAACCTGACATGCCGTGACGCAGAGCCGTTTCGATATGCGGCCAGGTCTCGACGAGCTGCTTCAGAAAGCCACCGAGGCGCAGAAATTCCGGATCGAGAATGGTACCGATTCTTAGCGTGCCGCGAACCTCGTGACGCAACGACGCGGCGGCGCGCTGAACGTCGTGGGCCGCGGTGAGGGCGCGCTCGGCATGAGGGAGAAGCGCCTGGCCGTCGCGAGTCAGGGACAGTCCATGCGAGGTGCGGGTGAAGAGCGTCAGGCCTAGCATTTCCTGCAGATGCTTGATCTGCAGGCTGACCGCGGGCTGGGTCAGGTGTAGCTGCACCGCAGCACGAGTCAGGTTGCCCTCGGTGGCTACGGTGACGAAGGCGCGCAGTAGGGTTAGGTCCATTTCTGTGATATTAGCGCGGCTTATGGGCGGGTTGAGGATATCTCATTGGATTTGGGGTTAGGTTGGGGGGTATGTTTTTGCCTGCGGCGCTTTGGTTGTTGGTTTGGTTTATGTTTTTTTGTTGGCCTTTCCTTGCTTTGTTAGTGGTCTATTAGCGATGCCCCTGTGCGGGGCGGCACCTACTTTCTTTGCCGCCGCAAAGAAAGCAACTGTATTGAAGGTCAAGTGTCAGGGGTTCATTCGATCATGATTTCGGCGGACTCCAGGGGGTGGCGTCACGCATCATGGCGTTGAGCCGGATGAGC
>NZ_CAAJGM010000187.1 GCF_900996235.1 Paraburkholderia sp. BCC1885 | reverse complement strand
CCCCGACATCGTCGCGGCGCGCTGGCAGGTCGAGGCACGCATCGCCGACGTGAAGGAAACCAAGGCCGAGTTCTTCCCCGACGTGAATCTCGCGGCGGGCTTCGGTTTCGATGCCTTCGGCTGGGGCCAGTTCCTGAAGTTCGCGAGTCGCCAGGCGCAGTTCGGCCCGGCCGTGCACCTGCCGATCTTCTACGGCGGCGCCCTGCGCGCGCAGTTGCGCGGCAGCTACGCCGACTACGACCTGAGCGTGGCGAACTACAACCAGACGCTGATCGGCGCGCTCAACGACGTGGCCACCCAGGTCGCCACGATCCGCGCCGTCGACAAGCAGATGGGCGATGCGCAGCGCGCGCTCGACGCGTCAACGCGCGCCTACGAACTCGCCGTGATCCGCTACAAGGCCGGCCTCTCGCCGCAACTGCAGGT
>NZ_CAAJGM010000186.1 GCF_900996235.1 Paraburkholderia sp. BCC1885 | reverse complement strand
GTAGGCGTGGTCAGCATCGGAATTTGTTTTTTCTTCCATTCTGTGATCGCAGTGTTGTCATTGCTAAACTCGCAATCGGCCCGCGCTGAGGATACCTCTACCGCCAGCGTCGATCAACCGTCAGATGTGACGAATCGAATAACGACTACGAAGGCATCTTTTTGCTCCCCGATTCTCAATGAATACTCACGCTCCGATATTTGAAATTCTTACGGTTAGCGCGGATCAGGTGTATCCGGTGCGGTGAGCAGTTGGTGGGCGTGGCCTCGGTATGTCGCGAGGATTGCCCCGACCTGCCGCGCGACGGCTGGCGCCTGAGGGGCATGGCGATCGACGAGGCGCTGCGCGGGTTCGGCTTCGGCCGCGTGCTGGTGCGGCTGTGCGCCGAGCATGCACGCGGGCGCGGCGGCCGCACGCTGTGGTGCAC
>NZ_CAAJGM010000185.1 GCF_900996235.1 Paraburkholderia sp. BCC1885 | reverse complement strand
CCCTCGAGCGTGGCGAGATCCTCCGGATGCTTGTTCGACAGCGCCAGCAGGATGCGGCTGCGGATCTCCGGCATGTGCTGGGTCAGGTAGTCCTGGGCGGTCGGATCGGTGAGCTTCAGGGTCAGGCCGATGCGCAGGTAGTGCAGGCCGTCGTCGGACTGCAGGTTCACCGTCATCGACTCGAGCGGGAAGAACACCGGGGTGGCCAGCGACTGCGGTGCGGCATGCGCGGCGGCCGGGCCTTCGTGCCTGAGCAGGAAGTACCAGGCGGCGGCGCCGCCCGCGGCGGCGATGACCAGGCCGATCAGCGCGAACAGCACGATGCGCTTGAATTTGCCGGTGGGCGGGCGTTCGGGTGAAGCGGAGGCGGTCGTGGTGGCCATGAGCTTGCTTACGTGATGACTCGTAGCCTGATTGTCAGCGGACC
>NZ_CAAJGM010000184.1 GCF_900996235.1 Paraburkholderia sp. BCC1885 | reverse complement strand
CCGAGCGCAAATACGGCAAGCTCACGCTGCGCCAGGTGATGGCACCGGCGATCAAGCTCGCCCGCGACGGCTTCGTGCTCACGCGCGGCGACACCGACATCCTCGATACCACCACCAAGCGCTTCCGCAGCGATCCGGACGCGGCGCGCATCTTCCTGCGCGCCGACGGCTCGCCGCTGCAGCCGGGCGACCGGCTGGTGCAGAAGGATCTCGCGGCGACGCTCGAGAACATCGCCCGGCACGGCGACGAGGCCTTCTATCACGGCAGGATCCCGCAGGTGGTCGAGGCGGCCTCGAAGCAGGGCGGCGGCGTGATCAGCGCGGCCGACTTCGCCGCCTATCGCGCCGAGGACACCGAGCCGCTCAAATGCGACTATCGCGGCTACACCTTCATCTCGGCGCCGCCGCCGAGCTCGGGCGGCGTCACG
>NZ_CAAJGM010000183.1 GCF_900996235.1 Paraburkholderia sp. BCC1885 | reverse complement strand
ACTGGATCGCGCTAACAGGGCGGATTTTGTCCCGCCCTATCCGAATCGCCTCGCGTCCCAGCAATGATTTCAGGATAACTGCATTCAAATCGCCCCTGGCGACGAGTCTCCCTTTCCTCCGGAGTCTCGCCCTTCAGGTAGCCAGCCAATAACGCGATTGCAATCAGACCAACCAGCGCGCTGGTCAACACTCCTTTCCCTCAAATTTCTAAAAACCAGTCAGAAGTTTTATCTTTAGTCGTTTCACTTCCACACGCGAGTCGTGTGGCAACAGCAAGCTGTCACTGAACCAGCGCCCTGAATTTGCCGACAACGCGGCATCAACTTTCGCAGGACAAATACAGCCTCCAATTCATCGATCGTCCGATCAACGTAGTAGTTGGAGTAACACCGACACATCGATTTCCAACGCCCCAAACTCGACACACG
>NZ_CAAJGM010000182.1 GCF_900996235.1 Paraburkholderia sp. BCC1885 | reverse complement strand
AGCGGCACCCTGGAGATGACGGTGACGGTCTTTCGCGACGGGAAACGTGCCTTCGCGAAATCGTCCGACCTGTCGGACGAAGGGCTGAAGAAGATCGTTCGCGCGGCAATCGACAGTACCGCCGCGACCGAGCCCGATCCCGCGGCCGGCTTCGCCGATCCATGCGAGTTGGCCAGGGCTTTTCCCGATCTCGATCTCCATCATCCGCTGGACTGGACGCTCGACGAGATCGGCGCCCACGCGCAACGCGTCGAGGATGCGGCGCTGGCGCATGACCCTTCGATCAAGGCGTCCAAGGGCGCGACGGTGCGAACGGTATCGGGCATGTCCTTGCTGGCGACATCCATGGGCTTCGTCGCGACGGCGCCGTGGTCGGTCCATTCGATCGCATGCGCCCCGGTCGCGTTCGGCGCCGGCGAGAAGCAGATC
>NZ_CAAJGM010000181.1 GCF_900996235.1 Paraburkholderia sp. BCC1885 | reverse complement strand
GACCTGAAGGTGCTCGTCACCGAAGCGGACGGCAGCGAGCACTCATTTTCGGTGCCCTACGCCGCCGTGCCGATGTCCTTGCGCCCCGGCCAGCACCGCTACAGCTTCACGGCGGGCGCGCTGCGCCACCTGCCGAACAGCAGGCCGCTGTTCACCCAGGCGACCTGGCAGCAGGGCCTGACCAATACGCTGACCGGCTACGGCGGCGCCACCCTGGCGCAGGGCTACCTGTCGGTGATGGCCGGCGCGGTGCTCACCACCGGCTGGGGCGCCTTCGGCCTCGATCTCACGCACGCCAGCACGCGCATTCCGGGCGAGCGCGGCCATGCCGGGCAGAGCTTGCGCCTGAGCTACGCGAAAACGGTGGCGGCCACCGGCACCAATATCGCGATCGCCGCCTACCGCTATTCGACCAGCGGCTTCTTCGGC
>NZ_CAAJGM010000180.1 GCF_900996235.1 Paraburkholderia sp. BCC1885 | reverse complement strand
GGCCGCTCGGACAACGCCGGTTATGGGCGCGACTGGTTCTCGCGGCCGGGTTACACGGGCCCCGCCTCGTCGACACCGGCGCAGTTGCCCGCCTTCGCGAACGAGCAGCGGGCTGCCGAGACCGGTTTCCGGGTCGGCCAGCAGGTGTTCCACACGAAGTTCGGCGAAGGCACGATCACCGCGCTCGAAGGCGGTGGCGTCGACGCCAAGGCGCAAGTCAAATTCAAGCGCCATGGCGAGAAGTGGCTGGCGCTCGCGGTAGCCAAATTGCAGGCGGTTGAATGAGCGCACCTGGCGACGATACGGTTCGCAGCGGCGCCCCGGTTTCGCATCGTCCGCTCGGCATTCTCGCGGCCTTGCCGCAGGAACTCGGCGACCTGATCGAAGCGATGCGCGCCGAGTCCGGTCTGCGCACGATCACGCACGGTC
>NZ_CAAJGM010000179.1 GCF_900996235.1 Paraburkholderia sp. BCC1885 | reverse complement strand
TCGCGCGTGAGACTGGCGCTCGGCGCGTCGATGCGGATCTCGTCGAAGTGATAGAGGCTCTTCAGCGGCTCCAGCGTCGCTGCGGCCACGTGGACTGCGCGCGCCGCGAAGAACGGTGCCTTGCCCTGATCCCGCACGTCCACGTCGTTCAGATCGACGGTGCCTGCCACGCGCAACGAAGGCGCGTCGTTCGAGATGACGAAGTTGAGCTTGAGATCCGTGGAAAGCTTGCCCGACTGCACGATCACCGGCAGCCTGGTCGGCGCGTAGGACATGAGTCGCGGCACATCGAGCCCGTCGAAGCGCAGCGACACTTCCGACTCGCGCGACGCGGCAAACGGCTTGGTCTTGCCATAGATGGCAAGCGGACTGCCGTCGATCCGCGCCCGCAGCAAAGGCTCGACGAAGATATCGGTCTTGGAGGGCAGCG
>NZ_CAAJGM010000178.1 GCF_900996235.1 Paraburkholderia sp. BCC1885 | reverse complement strand
TGCTTACCGGACTGAAGTCGTGCCGCACCAGTGGTAGAATGCGGTCCGCCCTTTAGCCGGGGTGATGAAATTGGTAAACATAGCGGACTTAAATGATTTGAGTGCCCGGTCGGAAACGTCCGGTGCAGAACCCTTCAAATTCGGTGAAACCCCTGGCGCGTAGCGCGACGAGGCAACGCCGAGCCAAGCCCGGACATCGCGCGAGCGATGCGCGGGAAGGTGTAGAGACTAGACGGGGGGCGCCTAAGGTCTTGCATGCGGCGAACGCGTGCAGGCGACGGCGAAGGCATAGTCCAGCGCACGAACGGCCAGGCACGCGCCCGGCCGGCTTCGAAAGAAGCAGTGTGACGAAAATCCGCCGCCTTCATTGGCTTGCCGGTTCGAGTCCGGTCCGCGGCACCAAGTACACGTCCCAGGTGGTCCTCGTTGT
>NZ_CAAJGM010000177.1 GCF_900996235.1 Paraburkholderia sp. BCC1885 | reverse complement strand
CTTTCAGTTTTGTTCACCGGCATGAGGGGCCGGACAGAGACGTTTGCGAACTATTGATTTGAGATATGGCAGTACCCCCTGGAAGGTGAAACGCGTCGTGAGACGCGTGATCCGGGCGGCAATCCTTTCTTCAGTACTCAATCTGCCCGCGCAGCGTCTAGTGCAGGTCGTCGTTTCGGCGATGATCGTCATTCAAAAATTTCCAAAGCAAGATGACTTGTCCGGTGGACCGATTTTCGATAGCCGACACCTAGTCTAGTCGACTAGATGACGAATCGCCGCATCCAACGCGGCAGTTACGGGTCCTCGTTCATTCACTCCCCGACGGCAAAAGATAATAGCCGCTGTGCCGCCCCCGGACAGGACCGCTGCCCACTTCAACTTCAGTTGAACGACCACTTATCAAGCTGGTCACCGACTTCGGCGACTACATAGGGCCGTTATACGCCCCGCGGTCAGAGGAGGATTTCGATATAGTACGTACAACAGTCGAACTTCGGCCGACATCGTGCAACCAAGCTTTAATATTGCTGTTGCCCGCATGAGGGCTATTCACTTCGAGCCGCAATCCAACTTCCGCTACTACGCTTCTATCAACGAGCATCAAATAGTTATCCTATATTCATGCACGACGCATATTAATAATGCGCCACGCATTCCACCGAACCCCTATTATTCCGACATAAACCCTACCTGCATCTTTCGTGCGAATAGTAGATTAAAGTTTTCTCACACAATACCGTTATTTACTCTGCCAGGCGCAGTCATCAGGAGTGCCTGAATCGAAGACGCACGCGGACGATAATGGTCAACCAGCGACGTCATAAACATGCAATGCGGCACGCTTTCTAAAAATGGAGCACCGATACAATGAGACGTCCGGATATCTCTGATTTCGATGAACTTGACCCCGACAGCATCTCGCAACTGTTGCTAAAGGCTGATGAGCCCGTAATTCGGCAAATCGGGCAAAACGCGGCACTAGCGTGGCCGTTCTGGTTCGTACTCATTATCTGGTTTGCCATCGCGACCCTCTTCTGCCAATACGGCTTCGGTGACATTCAACCGAAATTTGCCGTTTCCGTGGTCGACGAAACACATCCCGGAAAACTCGGTACCACGCAAATCGTCTATACGAAGCTAAAGCGTCCGACCGCACTGTATTTCAACGCGGCAATGCTAACTTCCGTCGGTGCTACGGATATAACACCGCTCAACAGGCCGGCAAGAGCGGTATCGCTTATCGATTCCGCGGTCGGTTATTTGCTGCTTGCGTTGATTATGTCCGTCGTTGCCTTGTCCTTTGAAGGAACAACTTCAATTGGCCGCACCAACATTCTTGGCGCAATGATGGCCTGGTTTTCGTTCCGCAAAAAGAAGGAGGAAGAGAAAGCGCCTGCACCGGCAAACGCGGCAGAAAATGACGAACCGATAAACTTTCACGACCAGATCACCCGGTTGGTCCGCCAAATCCGCGTACCTGATGCCGAAAATGACCAGCAAGCGCGTACGCGCGCTCGGGCGCTAACGGCAAGGGCATATCTCGATCTGGCCACCGCCGCTCTGGCGGGTGCGCTGGACCCGCGCGAACTGGAGAATAACGATGAGTGACGTGTCTTTCAGCGAAAATCCCGGATGCCTTTGGAAAGCATTGGAACGTGTACGCAACCAGATAGCGCCCTACTCCTACGCCCCAATGCCCGAGAGCGTTATCGTCCCGCTTTGGATTCAGCAGGATATGACGATGTCGATGACGCTCGCGTCCAAACTGCTGGATTCAGAGGTACAGGCCAATACGGAGGCCGAGATCAATAATCTGATGCAAGCCACGATACCGTTGGGCGCAGATGCGCTCGTACAAAGCGCAGCCTTGAAGCGTGTCTGTGCTCAGCTTGCCACATTGGAAACGTCAATCGGTAGACTGCATCTGGACGCCGTCATCGAAAATCCGGCAGGCGACGGCTGTAAATGTCCGGGCAAGTTGAAAATTTGACGATACAAGCCGATACCGCACGCCGTCGGCTTACATCCCCCACACCGCCCTAAGAAATCGCATCCCTCAGATCAGTCAGATCACGCCCACGCGTCTCCGTCGAGAGAAACACCCCAATCAGCGTCAGCAGCGCCAATACCGCGGTATAGGCGCCCATAACCCAATACGCCCCGCCTGCAAGCCCCACCAGATAGATTCCGAGCACCGGCGCGAGACCGCCCGACAACACCGCGCCAATCTCGCGCGCCAGCGCAACGCCGGAATACCGGCAGCGGTTGCCGAACAGTTCGGCGAAATGCGCGCATTGCGCGCCCAGCATGCTGTTGGCGCCGAGCGCCAGGCCGCCGAACATCGCGAGCGCGATCCACAGCGGATTGCCCGTGCTGACCATCCACCACGACGGAATCGACCACAGCAGCATGAAAATCGCGCCCGTGCGATAGACCGCGATCCGCCCGAGCCGATCCGACAACGCGCCGAACAAGGGTGTGGTTATCGCGCTTGCCAGCGTCGCAATCAACGCGCCCGTCGTGCCGATCGCCGCAAGCGCCGCCGACTGCACGCCAAGCCGTGTCGCCACCGTGCCGCCGAGGTAGGCGATCACGATGGTCGTATAGATCGTCGAGCCGCCCTGCTCCGCAAAGCGCATCAGCACCGCGGCGAGCACTGGCCGACGCGCGGTTTTCAGCACGGTTCTCATAGGAGAACGCACTACTTCGCGCGCTCCTTCGAGATTCAGAAACACCGGGCTCTCGCGTAAGCGTAGACGGATCCACACCGCCACACCGATCAGCACGACGCTGGCCAGAAACGGCACGCGCCAGGCCCAGGCGAGAATCGCGTCGTTGCCGAGCGTGTGCTGCATCACGCTGAAAGTGGCCGTGGCGAGACCAAAGCCGGCAAAGATGCCGACGAACGGCAGCGCCGCGTAAAAACCGCGCCGCGGCACCGGCGAGACTTCCGCCATCAACGTGGAAGCGCCTGCCTGTTCGGCGCCCGCGCCGAAGCCCTGCACCAGCCTCAATGCAACCAGAATGACGGCGCCGACCGGACCGCTCGGCAGCAGGCCAACCAGCATCGTGGAGACGCCCATGGTCGCGATGGTCAATAGCAGGACGAACTTGCGTCCTTTGCGGTCGCCGAGCGAACCGAAGAACAAACCGCCGAAGGGTCGAGCGAGAAAACCCGCGCCATAGGTGCCGAAACTCGCCAGCAAACCCGCGTTTGCACCCAGCGTCGGAAAGAAGATGTGCCTGAAGACGAGCGCCGTTGCCAGCCCGAAGATCGCAAAGTCGTAGTATTCAAGTGCGCTGCCCACGCCGCCGGTGAGAATCGCACGCCTCAACTGCTCCGGCGAGACCGGTGCCTTGCTCGCCGCTTGAGCGGGCTCCGCGTCGTCGAGCGAGACGCTCTGGAGCGGCTGCGCTGCATAGCCGGATCCATATGCTTTCATACCCATTTGCTGTCTCCTTGGCAAACGTATGTGCAGCTGGGCGGGTGGACACCGGTGTTCGATTAAGTTATGGTTACCGGTAACCCGCGCGACCACTCTAACATGAGGAGATAGCATGCACAAGGCTGACTCACCCTCCCACGACGCCCCGAACGGCGACGAAGCCGGCAAAAAACGTCTGCGCAGCCGCCGCTGGTTCGACGACCCGGCGGACCCCGGCATGACCGCGCTCTATCTCGAGCGCTACATGAACTACGGCATCACGCGCGAGGAACTGCAATCGGGCAAGCCGATCATCGGCATCGCGCAGACCGGTTCCGATCTCGCGCCGTGCAATCGGCATCATCTGCAACTCGCGCAGCGCGTGCGCGACGGCATCCGCGATGCAGGCGGCATTCCGCTTGAATTTCCCGTGCATCCGATCCAGGAAACCGGCAAGCGGCCCACTGCCGCGCTCGACCGCAATCTGGCGTATCTCGGCCTCGTCGAAATCCTGCACGGTTATCCCATCGACGGCGTGGTGCTCACCACCGGCTGCGACAAGACCACGCCCGCATGCTTGATGGCGGCCGCCACCGTCAATATTCCTTCGATTGTGCTGTCCGGCGGACCGATGCTCGACGGCTGGTGGAAAGGCAAGCTCGCCGGTTCCGGCACCGTCATCTGGGACGCGCGCAAGCGCCTGTCGGCAGGCGAAATCGACTACGAGCGGTTTATCGAAGAGGTGTCGTCTTCGGCGCCGTCCGCCGGACATTGCAACACCATGGGAACCGCGTTGTCGATGAACTCGCTCGCCGAAGCGCTCGGCATGTCCTTGCCCAACTGTGCGGCGATTCCGGCTCCGCATCGCGAGCGCGGCTGGATGGCGTATCAAACCGGTAAGCGCATCGTCGACATGGTGGCCGAGAATCTGCGCCCGTCCGACATCATGACCAAGGGCGCGTTCGAAAACGCGGTCGTTGCCGCGGCGGCGCTCGGCGCGTCGTCGAACTGTCCGATTCACATGATCGCGATTGCGCGCCACATGGGTGTCGAACACACGCTCGACGACTGGCAGCGCCTCGGTCCCGACATCCCGCTTCTGGTGGATTGCCAGCCCGCGGGCCGTTTCCTCGGCGAGGCGTTTCATCGCGCGGGCGGCGTGGCTGCCGTGATGCGCGAACTGCTGCTGGCCGGCAAACTGAACGGCGACGTGCGCACCGTCACAGGCCGCACGCTGCAAGAGGATCTCGCCGGAGTCGAAGAGCCTGATCGCGAGGTGATTCGCGCCTATGACAAACCGCTCAAGGAAGCGGCCGGCTACGTGGTGCTGTCGGGCAACCTGTTCGATAGCGCCGTCATGAAAATCAGCGTAATCGATCAGGCCTTCCGCAAACGCTTTCTTTCGGACCCCGAACATCCCGATGTATTCGAAGGCAAGGCGATTGTCTTCGAAGGACCGGAGGATTATCATGCGCGGCTCGAAGATCCGGACCTGGGTGTCGATGACCACTCGGTGCTGGTGATTCGCAATTGCGGCCCGGTTGGGTATCCGGGCGGCGCGGAGGTCGTCAACATGCAGCCGCCCGCGGCGCTGCTCAAACGCGGCATCGACACCCTGCCGACCCTGGGCGATGGCCGGCAAAGCGGCACGTCCGCGAGTCCGTCCATCCTGAACGTGTCGCCGGAGGCCGCGGTAGGCGGTAACCTGGCACTACTGAGGACCGGTGACCGTCTGCGTATTGATCTCAACTCACGCAAAGTCGACGTGCTGATTGCCGACGAGGAAATGGCGCAGCGCCGGGCTGCCTACAAGCCGGCCCGGCTGGAGCACAAGACGCCATGGGAAGAGATTTACCGCAGCATGGTGGGTCAGCAAGGCTCGGGGGCGTGTCTGGAGCCCGCCACGCTGTATCTGAACATCATCGAAACGCGTGGGGAGTCGCGGCACAATCATTGATTGACGCAATCACGAGCGCCGCGCTGCATGGCTCTGCGCGGCGCTGTCGTCACGCACTCTCGCGTTGCACGACTTCGTAGTGGATCTTGACGAGCTTCGGCGTTTCCCGCCGCTCACGCGGCGGCACGTCCTTCTCGCGACGTGATTTGCTCGGGCTCTCGCCGTGATCGATCTCGTCGATTGCGGTGAGGAGCGACTCGCCGGCCGCATGACCGATGCCGTAAGCGTCGACGGACACCGTCGTGATGGTCGGATAGCAGTGCCGCGACACCTCGAAGTCTCCAAACCCCGCCACCGCGATATCGCGAGGCACGCTCAAGCCACGACGATGGCACGCCATGATCAAACCGAATGCGTGGATATCGCTCGCGCACATGACGGCGTCGGTATCCGGCCAACGTTCGAGCAACTGGGCGAGCGCCGCTGCGCCATGTCCCATTGCGGCGCCGTGGGCCATGTTGGTGGTCCACTCGGTGTGCGTGATATCGCGCGGTTCGTGGCGGCCCGCCGCGCGCACCGCTTTCAGATAGCCACGCCGCCGCGCGATGCCGCGCAAGTCCAGTTTCGACGCACTACTAACGAATCCGATGCGCTTGTAGCCGCGCTCATAAAGATAATGGGCCATGGCGCTCGCGGCTTCGGCGTTCGAGAAGCCCACCACCCGGTCGACCGGTCGCCGCGGCAATTCCCACGTTTCGATCACCGGAGTGCGCGCCCGCGTGAGCAGCGAGCGGGCTTCGCCGGTATGGTGGCCGCCTGCCAGCACGATGCCGCGCGGCTGATAGCGCAACAGCGTCCTGAGCAGCGCTTCCTCGCGCTCCAGCAGGTAGTCGGTATTGCCGAGCAATAGTTGCATGTTGCGCGTTTCGACGACGTCGTTGATACCGCGCACCATGTCGGAGAAGTTCGAACTGGACAGCGACGGCACCAGCACCACCACGAAATTCGACCGCCCCGACGACAACGCGCCGGCACCGGCATCGGCAACATAGCCCGTTTCCTCGACGACGCGCAGCACGCGCGCGCGTGTTTCGGAGCCGACATGTTGCCCGGTGAGGACACGCGAGACCGTCATCTTCGACACCCCCGCGAGGCGAGCGACGTCTGCCATCCGGACCGGTCCGGACGGCGCAACCAGAATCGGGGACTTGCTGTCTGTACTCATGCCAGGGTCAATGGAATTCGATCGAGGAATGGTACCGGAAGGTTTCGCAAGACCGAAACGCACACGCCATGCCGGCTATGGCCGACCGGGTTACGCCTTCATTTGCAGAGCGAAAATGCTTCGCGCGCGGCGATATCGCTGTTGCCGTAAATGCCGACCACCGTGCAATCCGCGGCCACGCACTCATAGGTGCTGTCCTGAAACGTGAACACGTAATGGCGAAAACCCTCTTCGGCGGCGTCCGGACCCCACGAGTCGGCCACCAGCGACGAATTGACGATCTCGTGCGCCGAATATGCACGCAAGCCCTGCGCCGCCAACGGATGCTCATGCAGCCCATGGTCATTAGGGGGACCGAACTGA
Organism: Paraburkholderia sp. BCC1885; assembly: GCF_900996235.1. Classification (GTDB taxonomy): domain Bacteria; phylum Pseudomonadota; class Gammaproteobacteria; order Burkholderiales; family Burkholderiaceae; genus Paraburkholderia. The sequence continues at coordinate 100,933 of NZ_CAAJGM010000177.1, read as the reverse complement.
TGAAACGCGGCGGATGAAAATTCCACCGCGCAAAACGGGTCATCATCCTCGGCGAACGGACCGAAGCGCTCGAAGTCCGCCCTGGCGATCCGGTAGGCCACCACCACGCGTCTTTCGTTGGCCACTACAAACGGCTCTGGCGTATCGACGGCCGGACTCGGCACGCCGTCCAGCAGGACAACCTGGTCCTGCTGCTGGGAATCAAGGGTGCTGTTCATCGACGTCGCCCGGCTCCTTCCGAAATCGCTGGTGAATGCGTCGCACTATGCCACGGCGGCGCAGCGAGGGCTACGGCCTGTTGCCACGCCCTGCGAAATCGGTTGACTTCTCAAAATTCCCCCGTACAATGGGTTTTGTTGCACCGCAGCAATTCACGGCGCAGCCCCCCTTTCAGCCCTCGCGGCGCGCGGATCTTGTTTTAGTCAGAGCCACCTCGCACTCGCCGCCTTACCTTTTGGAGCAGTGATGAGCACGCCTACCCCCCAACAATTGATCGCCGCACAGCAAGCCAGCCTCGAAACCCTGTTCGGTTTTGCGAATCAGGCGTTTGCCACGTTCGAGAAGCTGGTTGCCCTGAACCTGCAAGTCGGCAAGACGAACCTGGCCGAAACGCAAGCTATCGCCACCAAGGCAGCCTCGATCAAAGACCCCAGCGAACTGGTCGCCCTCTCGGCAAGCCTGTCGCAACCGGCATCGGAAAAGGCCGCCGCTTACGGCCGCCACGTCCATGAAATCCTCTCGGACGCGCAAGCTGAATTCTCGAACGCAGCAACGGCGCAATTCCAGAAGGCTCAAAAAGAAACCCAAGGCTTCATCGAAAGCCTCGCCAAGAACGCCCCGGCTGGCAGCGAAGGCGCGGTAGCCGCGTGGAATTCGGCTTTCTCGGCAGCGAACGCCACCTACGAATCGGCCAGCAAGGCCGCCAAGCAATTCGTGGCAACCGTTTCTGCGGGCGCATAAGGTTTTTTTAGCCGCGGTCTGATCCGCGGCCAGCAGTTGATCGGTCATTTCAAAAAGCGAACTTCGGTTCGCTTTTTGTTTTTGTGCGGGTGGAAAGCGCCGAGCGTCGATGACGCCGCTCATGCTCGCGCGAGGCTCTTTTTGCCAGAAACCTGGCTGGCCAAGCGGACTACAGACGCAGACTGTTCAGGAATTGAAACCACAAGCCGCCGAGCGTGCTGCCGTTCGCGGCCGTGGCGTGATCGTCGCGTGCGCCGGCATGCTCGTCCGGCTGCGCCGGGTCTTCGGTGGCCGGTGCGTCGCTGGTGGCCACGGTCTCTTGCTGGCGCGACGCGTGCAGCGCCAGCACGCTATCCGCAATCTGCGCCGCGCGGCTCGCTTCGCAGGGCTGCGCCAGCAGCACGCCGAACACCACGTCGCGGTTGTAGCCTTCGTCCGCGAAACGCATGGCGAGCGAGACCAGCTTCGCATACGCGGCCTGGTCGGCGGCCCGCGCCGTTTCCTCGCGTTCGGCCCGCTCGCGTTCCTCGCGCTGATGATGCGCTTCCCACTCGCGCATCTGCTCGGCGAATACGGCGTCGTAAACCTGACGCTGAGCCGGATCGGACAGAATGCCATACGCGTCCTTGATGTCCTGGAACGCGGCGCGCGCCGACTCTTCCGCACCGGCATTGCGATCGGGATGCCAGCGCATCGCGGCCTTGCGATACGCCTGCTTGATCTCCGCCTCGGTGGCGTTCGCCGGAACACCTAGCTTGTCGTATAGGGTTGACATCGTCCGCTCGCCCCTCAGTCACGTCGCGGATCATCGTAGCATGCGAAAAATGCCGTCCGCGTGACACGGCGCCCGCAGTGGCGCCGCGCCTGCCTCGCGCATTTTGGCGAGTTACTTTGTGGACGCAGCCGGCGTGCCCGGCCCATTCAACGTCAACGATGCACATGGAGAAAGAGGTATGACGCAAGGCCCGACATTCTGGATGATCCCGAACGCGCCGACACCCGTGGCCCCGTTTTCGCACGCGAGCGAAAGCGACGGCTGGGTATTCGTGACGGGACAAATGCCCACCTCGCCCAGCGACGACGCCGCCCCGCTGCCCGACGGCGTGGTCGCGCAGACACGGCGCGTCATGGACAACCTGAAAATCGTGCTCGAAGGTCTTGGACTCGGACTCGAACACGTGCTCGTCGCGCGTATTTTCCTGACCGAGTTCAAGCGCGACTATGCGGCGATGAACGACGCTTATCGCGCCTACTTTCCGCAAGACAGGTTGCCCGCGCGGACCTGCGTCGGCGTGACAGGGCTTGCTCGCGACGCGCTGGTGGAAATCGATTTTGTCGCGAAACGGCCCGGCTGAAACCGGGCCGCGTGGGGTATGTCAGAAGCAGGCGCCTGCGTCGAAAATCAGAAATGGTATGTAACACCGATCTTCACGATCGGATAAAAGCGCAGGCGGTCCGCCGTGTTCTGCAGCGACTGCTTCTCCGCATCGACGTTGGCCTGTCCCGCTTCGGCCACGATGTCGGCGGGCACGTCGAAGTCCACGTGCGGCTTGCCGTAGGCGACGCCCGCATCGAAGAACATCGAAAAGCCCTTCGTCGCCAGCGGCGAATGGCCGAAGCCGATGCCCAGATACGGACGCAGCACCGGAAACGAGGCCTTCGCGTGAATGCTCTGGCCGAGCGTCGAATAGGCCACGCCGTTGATGGTGTAGCTGCCCGACGTGCTGGTGGCGTCCGCATCCACCTTGTCGCCGCCAATCAGCACACCGGCCGTAAAGCGAAACGGCACGACGCTCGGTGCCGGGAAAAAGTCGCCATAGAGACCGCCATGCGCGAGCGTGGCGGTGCCGTCATAGTGCAGACCGCCCGAGTTAAAGCTGTGGGAGAAACTAAAGCCGTTGAATTCCGCCCGAACGTTAGCCAGTGAGCCGAGCCCATGACCGTAGCCAATGCCGGCGCCTTCGGTGCCGATCTGCCCATACACTTCATCCGCCATCGCGAGCGGTCCATACAGCGCGGTAAGACCGGCGAGCACAGCGACAACCAGGCGTTTCATCGAAAGATTCCCGTGAGGTTGGGTCAGGCGTGGCGAGATGACTGAGGCGGGCAGGATTACCCGCTGAAGATGGCCGCATGCGTGATGCATACGCCCCAGACAAGCTCGTTTACGACGCGCCCTTAGGAATCTTGAGGGTTGGGTTGGAAAAGACCGTAGTGATCGCGCAGACCATCATGCAGTGCGATGGCGAAGCCAGCCATCTGTTCACTCCACTCGCTTTGCTGCTGACAGTAATTTTGCAGCTCGCGGCATTGCGCCGCGAAACGCGGTTCGCCCACGATCAGGAAGCCGCCCGCTGCACTGTGAGCCCAATCGCGCAGCGCGAGGCGATCGCAGGCCTCGATGATCGCGGACAGCCTCGGCAGATCCGCGGCAAGGTGCTCCTTTAGCATCGCTACATAACGTGCTCGTGTCTGCGCGTCGAGCGAATCGGCGAAATCCGGCGTGCTTTGTGGCTCGGCCGCTGGCTTATCCTCCATCGTGCTCAACGCGCCGAGCGCCGCTTCCAGTTCCTTGAGCGAAGTCGGCTTGGGGATATAGCCGGCAAAACCACGCTCGCGCCACTCGGCGGCTTGCTGCGTATCCGTGACAGCGCTAAACGCCAGCACCGGCAAACCGGGATGACGTTCGCGCAGCGTCGCGAGCAATTCATAGCCGCCCATGACAGGCATGTGAATGTCCGTCAATACGACATCAACTTCGTTCTCTTCGAGCGCGGCGAGTGCCTGGCGACCATCGCCGGCAAGAATCGGCTCACATCCTAGTGCCTGCAACTGTTCGAGAATCAAGGTCTGGTTCAACGGGTTGTCTTCGGCGACCAGAATCGCCAGACCTTGCAAGGCCAACTCCGCCGACGACGCGGATGACGCGGATGACGCGGATGACGCGGGCGCTGCCAGCGCGGACGGTGACCCGGCCGCGCGCTCATGCGGCGCGGCAACCGCAGCGGCAGCCGAGTCAGGCCGATCATGCATCTGGCTCGCCGCACGGTCCGCAGCCGACAGAATCGCCACGTGACTAAACTCGCTCACCTCCAGCACACCGTCGCCGCGCGGCGTCGGACGATCGAGTCCGGTGCGCGTAATCCATACCGCGTTCACCGGCCGCACCGCGCGCAGCGCGGCGATCACGTCGAGCCCGTATTCGCCGGTCACGACCAGCACGTCTGGCCGGTTGCCGCGCAGCCATTCTTCAGCGGCGGCAATCGACGTGACGCTATGGGAGAGCCATCCGTCACGGCCAAGACACCCACCGACGATCTGCCCGGACACGCTGTCCTGGCACAGCACCAGCACGTTGCCGCGACGCGTCGGTACAACCAGCGGCGCGCGCTTTGCCTCGGGTGGCAGCGTGAGCGGAATCGAGACGGTGAAAGCGCTTCCCACACCTTGCACGCTTTCGACTGAGATATGCCCGCCCATCAATTCGCACAGGCTTGCGCAGATCGACAGGCCAAGGCCCGTGCCGCCATAGCGGCTGGACGTGCTCACCTCGGCCTGCACGAACGGATGGAAGATACGCGACACAAGCAGCGGGTCCATGCCGATCCCCGAATCGCAGACGCGGCAGGTCAGGATGCTGCGGCCTTGTGTATCGATCACCACCTCGGCGCCCAACGTGATCTTGCCGAACGACGTGAACTTGAACGCGTTGCTCAGCAGGTTGTTGACGATCTGCGCGATGCGGGTCCGGTCGCCGCACAACGTTTGATCGAGGGTCGGCGAAAGATGGGCGTAGAAGCGGATCGGCCGCGTTCCGGGCATCGGCGCGTAGGAGAGCGCGAGATTCTCGAAGTCGTCGATGGGTCTGAAGGACTCCGTAACGATCTTCATCTCGCCGGCATCGATCTTCGAGAAATCGAGAATGTCGTTGACGATGCGGCGCAGCGCGTCGGCCGCCACGCCCAGTGCTCGCAGACGCTGTTCATGCGCATCGAGGCCCGGCGTGCGCGAGAACAACTCGAGGTTGCCCAGCAGCGCATTCAACGGCGTGCGAATCTCGTGGCTCATCGAAGCGAAGAAATTCGACCGCTCGCGCATGGTCGTTTCGGTCGCCCGCTGCGCGGCACGCAATTGCGCTTCGAGTGTGCGCTGCGCGGTGACATCGAGAATGGCGCAGAACAGCACGGCTTCGCCGCCGTGGCGCGCCGGGGCACAGTTGAACTGCAGAAAGCCGGCGTCCGCCTTGCCACTATGCTCCGGCAACGCGGCGACGGTAAACACGGAGATCCTGGCCGCGTCCGGGGCCGCGCCCGGCCCTGCGTCGAACTGGCCCCTGAGCGCCGCCGCGATATGCGCGGGCAAGCGGCTCGCCAACGGCTCGACATGCAGCAGTTCGACCGCGGTCTCGTTGGCCGTGAGGATCGAATAGTCGCTGCGTCGCACGATGCACAGGCCAATCGGCGTGGCGCTGACGAGGACATGGTTGATCGCTTCGTTTTCGAGCGCGCGCGCCGTTTGGTCGTGCGTGAGGCGCAGCAGGCGCAGTCCCCAGAAGCGGGTGGTCAAGGCGATGCCCGCCAGCAGAAATATCGCGGCGCAGACGATTGCCCAAAGCTGCCAGCCCAGCACAACAATCAGCCCATGCCACGAGAGAAACCCCACCAGCGAGGCAAAGCCGGGAGCGACGGATTCACGCAGGATGACGCCCTCGCGCGTGTAGCGATAGGTGTCGTCCTGCATCTGTGCCGCGCTCGCCTGCAGCATGCGGCCGGTCTCGGAGTCCAAAGCGGTGGAGGAGACCACCGCCCGGCGGTCGGCTGTCATCAGCAGCAGCACGCCCGGACGGGAGCGGCGGGAAAAACGGCTGAGCAGCGCATCGACGGGGATGCTCGTGGACACGAGGGTGGTCGGCGTGTCGCCGTCGTAGTAGGCGCTGAGCAGGGTCATCACCGGCGCATGCAGCAGGGGATCGGTGTACGGGCCGATCCATAGTCTCTGGTTTTTGGCCGGCACGCGCTGGCCGGTCTGCGCCTCGACCTCGCGCAGAAGAAACGCGCGCAGCCGGGTGGCGTCCCTCGCTTGCAGCGGCGCGACATTGCCCTGCGCGTTCGCTTCGACCGCCGGCACGATTGCCGCGTAGTCGTCCGTCAGACCAATCAGCATCGCCCGATGGCCCAGTTCGAAGGCCTGTTGGGTTACCAGCGTGGACTGCCCGGCGGCGTAAAGCGCGAGCAGTTTCGCGCCCAGCGCAGGCCCCCAGGCCTGCCGCGTAGCCTCGGGCACCAGCAGGTCGAAGTGCGCGCCGGTTGCGTCTGCCGTACACAGCGCCATGCCGCTTTGCCGGATCGAATCTTCGACGCCGGGCGGCAAGCTGCGCAGATCGCCGCTGTGCTGGTAGTACGCCACCGTGAGTTCGGTGCGCCGCAGGAACGACATCTCACCGTGCAACAACAGCGAGATATCGGCGGCGTACTGATTGGCGAGATTGCGGCGATAGTCCAGTTGCTTGCTGGCGGCAAGCCAGACGAGCAACAGCGCGGAGACGAGCACGATCGCCATCAGCGTGATCATCGCCGTCAGGTACAGCGCCTGCTGACGCCGGGCGTTTTTCGCCAGAGCGGCAAATGCTTCGGTGAGCGAAGCCTGGGTACGGTCGAGGATCTTCTGCATCGGGTCAGCTGGTTGACGTCGTTTGCACAGGCCGATCGCCGCTGAAGATGTTTGCTAGCAGGATCGTCTGCGGCCGCACCGCACTCTTCGGCGCAGTGTAGCGCGTTCGGGGCCGCCGGCAAACGCCGCGGTCAGCGCCTGCAAACCGTTCAGGACGCCGCCAGGCTAACTCTGCGATAACGGCAGATGGCCGGCTAATCCTGAGTGGAATACCAGGATAACCCTAAAGACCTCGGGGTTAATGCCGTTAAGCCTTGAAGCGACTTAAGGGTTGCGCCGTGTGCGCGCCCAACTGCAAGGAATGCCATGCGCAACAATCAGCCCGTCACCCAGCAAGAGTTCGAATTTCCCTCGTCACAGATGCTCGTCTCCGCGACCGACCTGAGCGGCCGCATCGAATACTGCAACCCGGCCTTCATCGCCGTGTCCGGTTATGCGAAAGACGAGCTGATCGGCCAGCCGCACAATCTGATCCGCCATCCGGACATGCCGCGCGAAGCCTTCGCCGACATGTGGGCGACCATCCGCGGCGGGCGGCCCTGGACAGCGTTGGTGAAGAACCGGCGCAAGAATGGCGACTACTACTGGGTACGCGCCAGCGTCACACCGGTGGTCGAAAAAGGCACGGTGGTCGGCTATCTGAGTGTGCGCGTCAAACCGGACCGCGCCGCCGTGCGCGCCACGGAAGCCCTATACGCGAGAATCCGCGCGGGCAAATCGCGCTCGCACAAACTGCATCGCGGCACCGTCGTGCGGACCGGTTTCGCCGGACGGCTGCAGGCCATGATGCGTCTGCCGGTGGCGAGCCGCGCGGCCTTTGGCTATGCACTTGCGCCGCTCGCCCTGCTGCTGACGGGAATCGCCGCATGGGGCGGACATCCGCCGCTGCCGTTCTGGATCGCCTTCGGCGTCACCGCGCTGATTAGCGTCGGCTCGTGGCAATTGCTGGCGCGCCATCTGGCCGAACCGGTGCGCGAGATGTCGGGATTCGCGACGCGTCTCGCCGCCGGCGATCTCACCGCCGATCTGGTGATCGCACGTCACGACGACCTGGGCGAGGTGCTGCAGGCGCTGAACCAGTTGAAAGCGAATCTCGCCGCGATCGTCTCCGATGTGCGCGCGCAAATCGGCGGCATGCTCGACGCGGCCCGCGAAATTTGCAGCGGCAATGTCGACCTGGCGCGCCGTACCGAACTGCAGGCGGCGTCACTCGAAGAAACCGCCGCCACCATGGAGCAGCTCACGACCACCGTCCAGGCCAACGCCGACGCCAGCGTGCGCGCGCTCGATCTGGCGCGAGAAGCGCAAGCCGCGGCGGCGGTGGGCGGCAAGATCGCGGGCCAGGTGGAGCACACCATGGCGGGCATCACCGCCGCCTCGAAGCGCATCGCGGACATCACCGGCGTAATCGACGGCATCGCGTTTCAGACCAATATCCTCGCGCTGAACGCGGCCGTCGAAGCCGCTCGCGCGGGCGAAGCGGGCCGCTCGTTCGCGGTCGTGGCCGGCGAGGTGCGCATGCTGGCGCAACGGTGCGCGGCGTCGTCGAAGGAAATCAAGTCGGTGGTCGAGGCGAGCGTCAGCGAAGTCGCGCAGGGCACCGAACTGGTGGCGCGCACCTCGTCGCAAATGCGCGTGATCGATGAAGCCGTCAGCCGCGTCTCGTCGATCATCGTCGAAGTGGCGAATGCCAGCAGTGAACAGGCCGAGGGGATCCGTCAGGTGAATCAGGCCGTCTCGCATCTGGACGGCGCCACGCAGCAGAATGCGACGCTCGTCGAGCAGGCCGCGGCGACAGCGCAACGCCTCGCCGAACAGGCCGACGTGCTGGACGAAGCCGTGCGCCTGTTCACGGTCGCCGACGTGGCGTCTGCCATGCCTTCATCGACGCCTGCCAGGCCCGCTAGACACGCGGCAAACACGCATCGGAACGAGTCGCGGGAAAGCACTTTGGTCTGATAGATCGGCGTTACTCCCACCTCGACAAAGGCCCGCGCGCGGCTCACGATGAGTCCGTCAGCGCCCTGGTTGTGCGGGGTTGGCTGACCCGAGTAATAACGGCGTTTTAGCGGCCCGTCCCTTCAGGGATGGGCTATTTTTTTGTCTGCGGTTTTGCGTGCTTTTGTCTGCGGTTTTGCTTGCGGTTTTGTCCGCAACTCACGCGAGAGCGGCGGCCGCTTATTGCATGTCGAGCGCATCGAGCAATTCAAGCTGCCGGGGTTGCGCCGCAGCGGGCCGCTCGAGCGTCAACAAAGCGGCCTTGCGTTCGATTCCACCGGCGTAGCCAGTGAGTTCGCCCGCACTCGATATCACGCGATGACACGGCACGATGATCGACACCGGATTGCGTCCGTTCGCAGCGCCCACTGCGCGCGCGCTGCCCGCAGGAAGACCGAGGCGCAGGGCAAGTTGTCCATAGCTGGCAATCTCGCCGAACGGAATCTTCACGAGTTCGTCCCACGCGCGCTGCTGGAATGGGGAGCCGGCCATCCGCAAACGCACGTCGAAGTGCTGCCGCTCGCCGGCGAAGTATTCGGCGAGTTGCTCCGCGCTTTGTGCCAGCACGCGTGACGGCGCACTGGCCGCCACGATGTCGGCCGCGCCCGGCGCATCCGGCGGGAAGTATTTCTGACCGACGAAGTACAGGCCGGTGAGCGCGTCCTCTTCGGCACGCAATAGCATTGCACCGAGCGGACTGGGAATGGTCAGGTAGTGTTTCATGCGGCGGGCGTCTTCTCTTTCTGGATGAACACGAGGCGCGCTGCGGCCTGCGCGCAAACCGGCAACTTGCGAACCTGAAAGGCCGCACGGGTGATCGGAAGCGGCAATAACTACCTGTCGGCGGCGCGGTCGAGATCCAGGTTGCCAATGTAGCGCATTGGCGCGCACGCGGCTCGCCGCATTTATCGATGCCTGCACGACTATTGCAGCGCGCCGGTCAACGGCCGCGAGGCCCGCATCGTTTATAGAAACAGCGCAGCCGGCGTGTGCCGCTACGCGCGAGTCATCGCCCTAACCCGCCCACGCGTCAGGGCCGTGACAATCGCGTGGAACCGTTGCACCGCCGCGGGGCACGAAAAATGCATCAATGCGTCGCGAAGAGTCGCGTTAAACTGATCGACACGACGCAGCCGCATCGCGCATAACATTGCGTGGCGCGGCTCTCCAAGGTGCGAGGGGTGTCGCGGCAGCGGTGACGCGCAAAAGCGCGGCGCGCCGCCTGCCCGTACAATAGTTTGATCAACAACGGAACGAGGACAACTTCGATGCGCACTACCGGGTCTTCCGGGTCAATGGCCCTGCTCACCGAATACGACGACGCAACGGCGCGCGAACTTCGCTCGCTGCGCCTCGAGTCGACAGAAGACGGCAAGGGTATTCTTCTGATCGAAGTCGACGAGCGCAAGCCGGGCATCCACCGCGAAGTGCGTTATGAAATCACGCCGGCGGAACTGATTGCGGCCATTCGCGCGCACGGGGCCGAGCTGCCGGGCGAACAACACAACCATCGTTCATAACAGGATGGCGGCATGGGCGCACGCACATGCCGCGCGCCGCGCCGTCGAAGTTCATCAGCACAGGTAACCGGCCAGATGGAGCGCCGCCGCACGCGCGTGCTGGCGTCCGTCCGGCCTGATCTGGCAAGGCTTTTCCCGCCTCATTCCCGCACCACATTACCGGACGCTTGCACGTCGCGCAAATGCGTCCATAATCGTTAAGTTCCCTCTTCTCTTCCTGCCGGAAACGGTTGCGGAAGTAAGCCGATGCTACATGACCTCGTCGAGCAGTACGGGCCTGCACTCGTGTTTGCCAATGTGCTCGCCGCATCGCTCGGGCTGCCCGTGCCCGCGATGCCGTGTCTCGTGCTATTCGGCGCGATGGCGGCCATGCATCCGGCCACGGTCGGCTCGCAACTCGCCTCGGTGCTGGTGCTGGCGATCTTCGCCACGTTGATCGGCGACAGCGTGTGGTATCTCGCCGGCCGCATCTACGGCGGCAACACGCTGAAAACGCTGTGCAAGCTGTCGCTTTCACGTGACACATGTGTGAAGAAAACCGAGCGTTTCTTTGGCCGCTGGGGGGTTCGCGTGCTCGCGGTGGCGAAGTTCGTGCCGGGCCTGTCGATCGTCTCCATCCCGATGGCCGGCGCCATGGGCACGACCTATCGCATGTTCCTGACTTACGACGGCATCGGCGCGACCCTGTGGTCGGGCACCGGTCTCGTTATCGGCGCCATGTTCGCGCCGCAGATCGACATGCTGATGGCGGGCGCGGGCCGGCTCGGCCGGATGGCGGGCGTCGTGGCAATCGTCCTGCTACTGCTCTACGCGACGTATCGCTGGATCCGCCGGCGTCAGCTCATCAACAAGCTGGCCACGGCGCGCATGGAAATCGAGGAACTCGACAAACTGATCGAAGCCGGCAAGCCGCCGGTGCTGTTCGACATCCGCTCGCGCGAGAAGCGCAAGCTCGACCCTTTCGTGATTCCGGGCACGCAGTTCGCCGACGAGCGCCAGCTCAGCGACATCATCGCCAGGTACGCGCCGGATCAAAAACTCGTCATCTACTGTTCCTGCCCGAATGAAATTTCGGCGGCGTGGATGGCCAAGCAACTCAACGAAGCAGGGTTCATCGACGTGCTGCCGCTGCGCGGCGGTCTCGACGCGTGGCGCGACTCGGGACGGCAACTCGAACCGCTGGACGAGGAGCCGGAGTCCGAAGTGCATCACGGCGTGGCGCCGGCGGTATAACTCGCGCCGGCGAGCTTCTCGCGGGACATCTGGCGGTTGCCGTTCGGCCGTTTTTTGGCCGCGCCTGGCCGCATTTAGCCGTGCTGGGCATTTAGCCTGCCGCGCCTGCCCCTGCCCGCTGCACCCCATGCTGAACCAAAAGACAGAAGGAGCGGTTTGATGGTTGAGATTCAAGAAGCTCAAGGACAAGAAACCGTGGTGGCCGACGCGCCGTTCTCTTCACTGGCGACGCGGGAACACCAGATGTTCCCCGAACTGACGTGGGAAGAAATCAAGCGGCTGAGCAAATTCGGCGAAGTACATCACTGGGAGCCGGGTGAACTGCTGTTCGAAACCGGTCGCATCGGGCCGGGCATGTTCGTCACGCTCACGGGGCGCGTCAAGCTCTATCAGCGCGATGGCCTCGGGCGCGAGCGCCTTGTCTCCGAGCGCGGCCCGAAGCAGTTTCTCGCCGAGGTGGGTCAATTGTCCGGGCGCGTCTGTCTCGTCACCGGCATGGCGACGGAACCGGTCGACGCGCTGCTGATTCCTCCGATCAAACTGCGCGCGTTGATCGTCGCAGAGGCCGAACTCGGCGAGCGCATCATGCGCGCGCTGATCCTGCGGCGCGTCTCGCTGATCGAAAAAGGCGCAGGCGGCCCGATCCTCGTGGGCAAGAGCAACGACGCGAGGCTCATCTCGCTGCAAGGCTTCCTGGCGCGCAACGGACATCCCCATTCGGTGATCGACGAAACTGACGACGAAGCGCTCAGCCTGATCGAACAGTTCAGCGCGCGGCCAGAAGACCTGCCGCTGGTGATCTGTCCGGACGGCACCGTGCTGCGCCATCCGAGCGATCCGCAACTCGCCACTTGCCTCGGCATGCTGCCTCCACTCGACGCCTCGCTGATCTACGACGTGGCCATTGTCGGCGCCGGCCCGGCGGGACTCGCCACCGCCGTGTATGCGGCCTCGGAAGGCCTTTCGGTGATCGTGCTCGACAGCCGCGCGCCGGGCGGCCAGGCGGGCGCCAGTTCGCGCATCGAAAATTATCTGGGCTTTCCGACCGGCATCAGCGGCCAGGCGCTGGCCGGCCGCGCCTTCGTGCAGGCGCAGAAATTCGGCGCGCACGTCGCCATTCCGGTACGGGTCAAGGCCTTGCATTGCGAGGAATCGCCGCACCGGCTCGAACTCAAATGCGGCGGCAGTGTGAAAGCGCGCAGCATCGTGATTGCAAGCGGCGCCGTGTACCGGCGGCCCGCCATCGAAGGGCTCGAACGCTTCGACGGCAAGGGCGTCTATTACTGGGCCTCGCCGGTCGAGGCCAGGCTCTGCAAGCGCGAGGAGATCGTGCTGGTGGGCGGCGGCAATTCCGCCGGCCAGGCCATCGTCTATCTCGCCACCCACGCGGCCAAAGTACACGTGCTGATCCGCCGCAGCGGTTTCGAAGCCACCATGTCGCGCTATCTGATCGACCGGATCCGCTCGTTGCCGAATGTGATCGTGCATCCGCATTCGGAGATTGGCGACCTCGAGGCGGACGACAGCGGGCTTTCGTCCGTGGTGCTGAAACGGCCGCTCGAGGACGGCACGGACCGGTTCGACACGCGTCATCTGTTCCTCTTCACCGGCGCCGATCCGAACACCGATTGGCTGCGCACCTGCGGCGTCGAGCTCGATCCGAACGGCTTCGTGATGACCGGCGCGCGCGGCCTGAACGCCACCTGCGATCTCGGCACGTCGGTTGACGGCGTGTTCGCGATCGGCGACGCCCGCGCCGGCTCGACCAAGCGGGTCGCGGCGGCGGTCGGCGAAGGGGCGGCGGTGGTCTCGCAGATCCACCAGATGCTGGCGGTATCCGAAGGAGAAGCGGTCGCGTTGGGGGCATAACGCGTGAAGACTCTGCCGTTAGCCGCCGCCCGCACCCTCCATCTGGCCGCTCAAGGTCTCCTGACCCCGCCGCGCCGCAAAGCCACCAAGGCCGACGTGCTCGACGCGATTCGCCGCATGGCGCAGTTGCAGATCGATACGATCCACGTGGTGGCGCGCAGTCCTTATCTCGTTCTGTTCAGCCGCCTCGGCGCCTACACGCCGCAGTGGCTGGACGAGCATCTGGCCGAGGGCAATCTGTTCGAATACTGGTCGCACGAGGCCTGCTTCGTGCCGATCGAGGACTACGGCCTGCTGCGCCACCGCATGCTGGACCCGAGCGGGATGGGCTGGAAGTACGCCGCCGAATGGCACACGAAATACCGCAAGGAGATCGAGAGCCTGCTCGAGCATATCCGCGCAACCGGACCGGCGCGCTCGGCGGATTTCGCGCGCGAGGCGGGCAAGAGCAACGGCTGGTGGGACTGGAAGCCGGAGAAACGCCACCTCGAAGTGCTGTTCGCCATCGGGCAACTGATGGTGGCCGAGCGGCGCAATTTTCATCGGGTCTACGACCTGACCGAGCGGGTGCTGCCGGGTTGGAACGACAAGCGCGATCTGCAGCCGGCCGAGGCCGTTGCGCAGGAAGTGCTGCGGCGCAGTTGCCGCGCCCTGGGTGTGGCGCGCGCCGACTGGGTGGCCGATTACTATCGCCTGCCGCGCCGGCCATATGTCGACGCGTTGCATGCATTAGCCGACGAGGGCGAACTGATTCCGGTTCGCGTGGACGGCTGGAAGCAGGACACCTTCGTGCATCACGAGTTCGCCGCGCTGATCGACGACGCCGCGAGCGGCAAACTGACCTCGACCGTGACGACGCTGCTCTCGCCGTTCGATCCAGTGGTATGGGACCGCAAGCGCGCCACTGCGCTGTTCGACTTCGACTATGCGATCGAGTGCTATACGCCCGCGGCCAAGCGCAAATACGGCTATTTCGTGCTGCCGATTCTGAACCGCGGCAAGCTGGTAGGCCGCGCCGACGCGAAGGCGCACCGCGCAAACGGCATTTTCGAACTGAAGGCGGTTCATCTGGAACCGGGCGTGCGCGTGAGCGGCCGTCTCGCCGCCGATCTTCAGCGCGCCTTCCAGCGATGCGCCGACTGGCACGGCACGCCAACCGTGCAGATCACCTCGGCGCCCGACGCGCTGCTGGAAGCGCTCGCGGCGCAAGAAGGCGTTGAAGCCTGAACCTCCAGACCAACCTCAATGCTTAATTATCGAGCTTGACCCGTAATTCACGCGCCGTTTCGAGCAGGCCTTCGTAGCCGGAACGGGCGTGCTCGGGCAGATCCGGGTCGCCCACCAGGGTGCCGAGCGTCTCGATCAGGCTATACAGCAGCCCCCTGGCCGCACCCGATGCAATGCCGCCCGAACTCACCAATTGATCGACGTGGCTGATGGCTGCGTCGAGGTGTTCGAGGTCGGGCCTTTCGCCCGTTTGCTGATTTTGCGAAACATCACGCGTCATGATGGAGCGTCTCGTGCTGTGGTAATGGCTGTTGTTATATACCCATCGCGGCGGGTCGTCCATTCGTCCATCCGGCTAATGGCCGCATTCGCAGGCGCTAGGGCGTCCAGCGGTACAGCAGGATCTTGGCGCGCGCATCGTCCTCCACCAGCACGTCGTATTCGCCGTTGGCACGCTCCACGGCATTGATGCCCAGATACACGTCGACCCAGCCACTCGTGCTGCCCACGCTCGCGCCCGGCGTCATGTAGCCGACCGCCTGGCCGGAGCGCGCATCGTACACATCGATTTTCTGTGTGAACAACTCGGCGACGAAAATGTAGTTGCCCGCCACCGCGACGCCCACCGTGGTCACCTGCGGATCGCTTTGCAGATTCCATGGCAGTGCGACGGTGTAGGTCAACGACGGGTTGCCGCTGCTCCAGTTGTCGTAGCGCGCGAGCAGCGGACCCGCCTCTTTCCACAGCGTCGAATCCCACGGATTGGCGCTCGTGAAACCGGTCACGTACATGGTGTCGGTCTGCGCCACATAAACGATGCGCCCAAGCCGCGTGAACTGCGGCGGCATCGCGAAGGTCTTTGCGCCGGTGTACTGGTAGATCGGGTTGCCGAATGAATCCAGCCCCTGCAAAGGCATCTCGCGGATCCCGCTCACCGGCGTCGCAAGCCAGACATTGCTCGCGCTGTCGACCCACCAGAAACCGTCGCCGACCGTACTGCCCGTCGACGGATTGGCGGTGATCTCGTTCGCGTCGACTACGCCGTCGCCATTGCCGTCGCGCCACATCCACTCGCCATACGCCGGTTGTCCGGCCGGCCAGTTGCCGGGAATCGGGTTCTCCGCCAGCAAGCCGGAAGGAATCGCGACTTCGCCGTGCGCCGTGTCGAAGCGATACACGCTCAGATAGTGCGAGTACGGATCGAGCGTGTACAGATACGGCTGGCCGTTGATGCGCCGCATCATCGGCTCGCCGCGCACGTTGCGGGTCAGATAGAACGACGGGTCGTTGGGGAACGCAAAGCGGTTCAGCGTAAAGCCTGCATACGACCATTCCTGACCGGCGGGCTGGCTGTAATCGATTGCAAAGCGTTTCGAGCCGCTATACACGCTGGCGGGGTTGGCGGGATCGAAGTCGCCGGTGTCGACGAAAGTCAGCCCGTACAGACGCCAGTTCAGTTGCTGCGACGCGAGCCCGTAGCTTTCGAGCACCGCGCCCTCGCCGACGGTTGCCGAGCCGACGGGCCGCGGTCCTTCGCCGTTTTGCCCCACGTACAGATTGCCGTTCTGATCGAAGCCCATGCCGGTGATGCCGTTAAAGCGCCAGTTCCCGGGCGTGCCTTCGACCGCATGGAAGATGCCGTTGACCGTGCCGAGCGCGGTATCGAATTGCGTCTGGCCACCGGCGATCTTGTCGAATACGAGGATCTGTTGCGAAGGGCCGTCGTCCGCGACGAAAATCTGCCCGGACGGCGCAAGGGCAAGCGCGGCGGGGATCGTGCCGGCCGGCAGCGGCAACGTGCCCGCGAGCGGCGCGCCGGTGTTCGATTCGTGGACGACGCTCGCGCCGCTCGCCGAGTCGAAGCCGCTGATGATCCACAGTGTCGAATCCGTATCGATCACTATGCGGCCCGGCGCCGGCACGCTCCACGAGCGCAACTGGCGCATGGTTTGCGCGTCGAGCACGACGATGCGGTTGCCGTAGGTGTCGGCGACGTACACCTCGCTGTCGGTGGCGGCGAGTCCGCGGATGCCGGCATCGACGCCGGCTGTCACCGAGTCGACGCGCAAGAAGCTGTCCTTCGTCGCGTTGGCGCTGTTGCCGATGCCATACGAAAACGGCGCGCCGGTGGCGATATTCGACAACAACCGCCGCGTGATGCCGAACCACGTCTGGTTCTGCGGCGGGTAGTCCGCGCCCACCAGCGCGTTGCTCTCGTTACCGATCGACATGGCGGCATACAGATACGTGCTGTTGGCGGCGACCGCATCGCCGCCGGCCGCGCCCCAGCCGTGCGTATTACCGGCCACGGCGAGTTTATTGCCGTTCTGATAGGCGGCAATTTCACTGCCGCTTTCATCCCATGGCGAATTGGTATAAACCGTGCCATTCGGCGCGACCGAGATGGATTGAATATCCTGCTGCATCCATTTACCGTCGCCAAATCCGAAACTATTGCCAATCCACGAGGTAGTGTAGGTGAGTTGCGATTGCGCCGGTGCGGCGCAGGGGGCGATGCTCAGCATAACAAGCACGGCCGCGCCAAAGCGGGAAGCGAGTGTCACGATCATTTCCTTGCGAGTGCAATTCATGCTCGCATATTTTTAATGGAAATTAATCGACAAAAATTCTCTTTTTTTAATTTAAACAAAATGATAATGCTAATCGCATCGTTTTTCCTAAATTAACAAGGCGCTTTGCCGGTATATATTATAAATATCCGGCATGGACAAAAGCCTTTGTGCACAGCTCCGCGCCCTCTCCCGTAACGGCTCACCTTTGAGTTCCGGCACAGGAATGACGAGAATTTGGCTCCCGGAAAACCTCACCCAGGAGGCTTTCCGGTGCGTCAGATGTATTGCAGATTTTCACCGCCATACGGTGAATTCAAATGGTCAGGCCGCCGCACGCCGCGCGAACAGTCGCCGCGTCAGATCGAAGGCCACCAGATTGCCGGCCACCACCAGCACGAGGCCGACCACCGCCAGCCAGGTCCAGTGATAGCCCTCGTAGACGGTCGACACCGCCAGCGCGACGATCGGAAACAGCACGGTGCAATAGGCGGCGCGCTCCGGCCCCATGCGCCCCACCAGCATCAGATACGCCGTAAACCCAACCACCGAACCGAACACGGCCAGATACGCGAGCGCGCCGAGGTAGCGCACATCCGGTTCGACGCTGAACGGCAGGCCGGCCAACGCGCTGCCCACGGTCAGAATGCTGGCGCCGATCAGCATGGCCCAGCTATTGGTGACGAGCGGATGCAGACCCATCGACTGCATCCGGCTCGACAACAGACTGCCGGTCGAAAAGCACAGCGTGCCGAGCAGCGCGATACCCATGCCGAGCCACGCGGCGTTGTCGCCCAGATGCCCAGCCATCTGCGGCACAAACAGGCACAGGATGCCGACCAGCCCGAGCAACGCCCCTAGAATGACCGTCGGTTGTAGCGGACGCCCCATAAACAGCCGGCCATTGATCGAATTCAGGAGTGGCGCGATCGAGAAAATCACCGCGACGAGGCCGCTCGGCACGACCTGCTCGGCGTAATAGAAGCACAGGAAGTTGCAGCAGAACAGGGCGAGGCCCTGTGCCGCCAGATACCGCCAGGCCGCGCGCGGCGGCCAGATGGGCCGGCGCATGATGCGCAGCAGTGCGAACAGGATGAGCGCGGCAAGCCCAAAGCGCCAGGCAATCGACACCGGCGGCGGCACCACGCCGAGTTGCCATTTGATGGCGATCCAGGTGGTGCCCCAGATCAGGACGGTCAGCGCGTAGAGAAACAGGTTCATGACAAGGCTTGCAAAGATGAAATCGGGAATTCGACCACCCGACTGTGCACCCGCCCGGCTGCCGTGACTTGTCCAGGATTGCGCACTTCTTTGCCACCGCGCGCAGAGCCGAAGGCGCACGCTTTATACTGCAAGCCATATCAGCCGCCATTCTTCGCCCGTGAACACCAGCCTGCCCAGCACCGTGACCGATCCCACCGGGACGCCTTTTGGCCTCCAGTCGGTGTGTCGCACGCTGGCCGATGCGAACGCGCAACTGCGGCGCTTCGCGTGGCTCGGCGATCAACTCGCCGTGGCCGAATGGACCCGCGAGACCGAGGAAGCCGAAACCGTCTATGACAACCCCGGTCATCACACGCTGTCGTGCTATATCGACGGCGGCTATCGCACCGAGCGTCAGAAAATGCCGGGCCTGTATGGCGCGCCCGCGCGGCTGTGCGCGCTGCCCGGCGACCACGAATCGCGCTGGTGGGTGCGCGGCCAGATGCATTTCATGCACCTCTACTTCTTGCCGGAGCATTTCACGCAACGCGCCGTGCGCGAACTGGACCGCGAACCGCGCGAAGTGACGCTGGCGGATCGCACCTATTTCGAAGACGCCCGCATTGCGACGCTATGCCAGTCGCTCACGGACGAAAGCTGGGACGACGCCGACGGACTGTTGCGCACCAACGAAACGGCTCACGAGGTGCTGAGCCTGCTGCTGCGCTCGCAAGGCGTGAGCCGCGCCGATGCCGGTCTGAAGGGCGGTCTCTCAGTGGCGACACGCCGGCGGCTGCGCGACTACATCGACGCGCATCTGACCCAGCCGCTCACGCTCGGCACGCTGGCCGAGGTCGCGCATCTGTCCGAGTATCACCTGGCGCGGATGTTCCGCACTTCGTTCGGCCTGCCGCCGGCTGCGTGGATCGCCCAGCAGCGGGTGGAGCGGGCCCGTTTGCTATTGCGCACCACCACGCTGCCGCTCGCCCAGGTTGCCGCGCGCTGTGGCTATGCCAACGCCAGCCACTTTAGCCACCGCTTCCGCGAAGCGGTAGGCGTGGCGCCGACCCTCTACCGGCAAGCGATCGGCGTGGCGGCTTAAGCCGCCTGCTCTACCACGCGGCTCGCGTGGCTCCCACGGCTTGCGGCGACTACTTCAGCGCCATCGCCAGTACGCGCGCCACATGCACCGCGTCGACGCCGGCGCCGTCGTGGATCTGATGACGGCAACTGGTGCCGTCGGCCACCATCACCGTATCGGCGCCGATCTTGCGCACCGCCGGCAGCAGCGACAACTCCGCCATCGCCTGCGAGGTTGCGTAATGTTCGGCTTCATAGCCGAAGCTGCCGGCCATACCGCAGCACGACGACTCGACCGTCGAGACTGTCAAATCCGGAATCCATTTCAGCACGGCTTGCACCGGCGTGAAGGCGTCGAAGGCTTTCTGATGGCAATGGCCGTGCACCAGGGCTTTTTCTGTCGGCAAAGGCTTGAGATCGAGCGTCAGGCGTCCGGCCTTTTGCTCGCGCACCAGAAATTCCTCGAACAGGAATGCCGACTTCGAGAGCCGCTGCGCTTCCTCACCAAAACCGTAGTGGAGAAACTCGTCGCGCAGGGACAGCAGGCACGACGGTTCGAGCCCGACAATCGGCACACCGCGTTCGACAAACGGCCGGAACGTGTCCAGCATGCGCCGCGCTTCCTGCTTCGCTTCGTCCACCAGACCGGCGGCGAGGAACGTGCGGCCGCAGCACACCGGACGCTCGCCTTGCCGCGTGTTGAAGTGCACCGCGTAACCGGCGGCTTCCAGTACCCGCTGCGCGGCGCGCGCATTCTCCGGCTCCATGTTGTTGTTGAACGTGTCGACGAACAACAGCACTTCCTTCACGGCGCCGTCGGCGCCCGGCCGCGCTTTTGCCGGCGCAGCCGCGCCGCTGTTTGCCGCGCTCGCCACGGCGCTGGCCAGGAACGGCTTGCCAAAGCGCGGCAGCGTGCGTTGCGGCGCAAATCCCACCGTGCGCCTGAACCACGTCGAGAGCACCGGCACGGAGTCGGCAAGCGCCATCAAACCAGGCACCTTGCTCGCGAACGGCGCATAGCGCGGCATGTAGGCGACCAGCCGGTCGCGCATGCTCAGGCCATGCCGTTTGACGCGCGCCGCGCGGGCTTCGATCTTGAACTTCGCCATATCGACGCCGGTCGGGCAATCGCGCTTGCAACCCTTGCACGAGACGCACAGGTCGAGCGTCTCCTTGACGTCGTCGCTCGCCAGGCCGTCCTCGCCGAGTTGCCCGGAGATGGCGAGGCGCAAGGTATTGGCGCGGCCGCGCGTGACGTGCTGTTCGTCTTTCGTCACGCGGTAACTCGGACACATCGTGCCCGCGTCGAACTTACGGCAATGGCCGTTGTTGTTGCACATCTCGACAGCCTTGGCGAGGCCGCCGGACAGATCATTGCCGGTGCCCGGCAGCGTCTCTTCGCCAGTGAGCGGATCGCGCGTGACGTTCCACGCAGACCAGTCGAGCGCGGTCTCGACGGCACGCTCCCGATAGCCCGGCGCGAAGCGGAAATTGCGCGCGTCGTCCATCTTCGGCGGACGCACGATCTTGTCCGGATTGAAGCGATTGTCGGGATCGAACAGCGCCTTGATCTCGCTGAAAGCTTCGTTCAGGCGCGGTCCGTATTGCCACGCCACCCATTCGCCGCGGCAGAGTCCATCGCCGTGCTCGCCCGAATAAGCGCCCTTGTATTCCTGCACGAGGGCCGCTGCTTCCTCCGCGATCGCGCGCATTTTCTGCGCGCCGTCACGGCGCATATCCAGAATCGGCCGCACGTGCAGCGTGCCGACGCTTGCATGCGCGTACCAGGTGCCTTCCGTGCCGTGACGGTGAAACACTTCGGTCAGCTTGCTGGTGTACTCGGCGAGATGTTCGAGCGGCACCGCGCAGTCTTCGATGAAGGACACCGGCTTGCCGTCGCCCTTCATGCTCATCATGATGTTCAGGCCGGCCTTGCGGACTTCCCACAACGCTTTCTGCTCATTGGCGTCCGGCATCTGCACGACCGAGTCCGGCAAGCCGAGGTCGGCCATCAGTTCGGTCAGCTGCTTGAGACCGGCGAGTTGCGCATCGCGGCTTTCACCGGCGAATTCCACCAGCAGGATGGCGGCCGGCTGGCCCACCAGCGCCTTTTCGATGACGGGACGAAACGCCGGATTGCTGATCGCCAGATCGATCATCGTGCGGTCGACCAGTTCCACCGCCACCGGGTTCAGCTTGACGATGTGCTGCGTCAGGTCCATCGCCTGCCAGAAGGTCGGGAAGTTGACCACGCCGAGCGTCTTGTGTGCGGGCAACGGCGCGAGCTTCAGCGTCAACTGCCGGCTGAAGGCCAGCGTGCCTTCCGAGCCGACCAGCAGATGCGCCAGGTTGGCGATGCCGTCGTCGGTATAAGCGCGCGGATTCTGGCAATCGAACACGTCGATGTTATAGCCGGCCACGCGCCTCAACACCTTCGGCACGCGCGCCACGATCTCGTCACGCTCGCGTTGCGCGATGCGCTTCACGCCTTCGACGATCTCCTGCAGACGCGCCCCTTGCGGCGCCTCGCGCAGCGAAGCGAAATGCGCCTCGCTGCCGTCGGCGAGAATCGCCTCGATGGCCTCGACGTTGTGCACCATGTTGCCGTATTCGATGGAGCGCGAGCCGCACGAGTTATTGCCGGCCATGCCGCCGATCGTGCATTGCGCCGCGGTCGATACATCCACCGGAAACCACAGGCCATGCGGCTTGAGCCAGGCGTTCAGGTGATCCAGCACCACGCCGGGTTCGACCGTGACGGTGCGCGCTTGCGCGTCGAAGGCGACGATGTTGTTCAGCCACTTGCTGGTGTCGATCACCAGCGCCTCGCCCACGGTCTGCCCGCATTGGCTCGTGCCGGCGCCACGCGCGAGCAGCGGCACTTTCTCGCTGCGCGCGACTTCGAGCGCGAGACGCAGGTCGTCCTGATCGCGCGGCACGACGACGCCAATCGGCGTGATCTGATAGATCGATGCGTCCGTGGAGTAGCGGCCGCGGCTCGCCGTATCGAACAGCACGTCGCCGCGCAAGACTTCGCGCAGGCGTCGTGCGAGCGGCGTCGTCATGCGCGCGCTGGATGGCACCAGATGAATCGGTTTGACGAGCAGGGGGGAAGCGGCATTCGTCATATCGTCGGCCCGAAAAAAGCTAGAACAGTGTCACGCTGACGGGCGCAAGCCCTTCGATGCGGCCACTCGCCGTGCCTGCGCCCGGCGGCAAATAGATGCCCGTATAGGAACCGGTGGTGATCACCATGTCCGGCGTAACGGCCACCCGGCGCTGCACCGTGGCGTGATTCACGAGCCACGCGAGCAAACGGCGCGGATCGCCGGCGGGATTCGCCGCGGCTTCGACCACCACGTTGCGCCCTTCAAAGCTGAAGCGCAGCGACGGCGCGACAAACGGAAAATCGTCGCGATACGGCACGAACTCGCCGACAATCAGCGCGCCGTTGTTTTGCAGATCGGCCAGTTGCGCGAGCTTGTCGACGTTCGGCCACGCCGCGTAGCGGCTCGCGACAATTTCAATCGTGGTCCCGAACGAACCGATACCGGCCAGCACTTCCTCTTCGCTGTACGGATCGTCGGCCGGCTCGAAACGGCGGCCGAAGCGAAACGCAATCTCCAGTTCGAGCCCGAGCGGCGTGAAGGACTCGCGCGGCAGCTTCACGCCGTCGTCGTAGATATCGGCGGCGGGCAGCGGCGCGCCCTGGATCGGTCCAGTTGCCGACTTGGCGCCGATCTTCCAGCCGCCGATCCGCGCGCCCGATGCACGCAGAATCTCGTGCTGGATTGCATAGGCGGCGTCGAAGTCGGCTGGGATCTGCTCCGGCGTCAGGCTATCGAGCGTCAGATGACGCGCTCGCGCATTGGCGAGGCGCTGGCCCATGGGGGAAATGTCGGTAGAAGTCATTGTTACGTCGTGACGGATCAGGTGTTAAAAACGGCTCGCGGCGCGGTTCAGACTTTGAAGCCTCGCGCCGGATGGGCTTCCGGTACCGCATTCGCTTCGAATTTGCTTTCCGGCTGCATGCGGAAGGCCAGCACCACGCCGACACCCATCAGCAGCATGCTGCCGAGGAACGGCAATTCCCAGCTACCGAAGCGATCGATCAAAAAGCCGCCCACCACCGGCGAGATAATCGCGGCCAGCGCCGAACCGGTGTTCATCATGCCGCTGGCGGTGCCCGAATATTCCGGCGCGATGTCCATGGGAATCGCCCACATCGGACCGATCGTCATTTCAGCGAAGAAGAAGCCCGCCGAGAGGCACGCCATCGAAATATAGAGGTTGTGCGCGAACATCAGCGGCACCAGCACGGCGAGCGTCAACAGCATGCAGATGGACACCATCCAGCTACGCGCACGCTTCAGGCTGCCGGTACGGGTAAAGATCTTGTCCGTGACGATGCCGCCGAGCGTATCGCCAAGCACGCCTGCGAAAAATACCGTCGAAGCGAAGATGGCCGATTTCTGCAGATCGAGGTGGTAGCTATGCAGGAAGTATTGCGGAATCCAGCTCAGGAACAGCCACAGCGTCCAGCCGTAGCAGAAGTAGACGATCGTGACCGGCGCCATGCGGCGGAACAGCGCCTTCCAGGGGACATTGGCCGCTCGCGGCTTGGGCTGCGGCAGGAATTCGAGTTCTTCGGGCGTGATGCGCCGATGGTCTTTCGGATGCTCGGTGAACGTGATCGCCCAGACGATCACCCAGACAAGACTAAAGATGCCGCAGATGTAGAACGATTCGCGCCAGCCCCAATGCGCCATCACGAGAACGATTGCGCCCGGCGCCACCGCATTGCCGATCCGCGAGGCCGCGTGGGTGATGCCTTGCGCGAAACCGCGCTTTTCCTTGGCGACCCAGCGCGCCATGGCGGCAGTCGCGGCGGGAAACGTCGCGCCTTCACCGAAGCCGAGCAGGAGCCGCGCGGCCAGCAGCGAAGTGAGGCCGCCCGCAAGGCCGGTCAGGATCGTGGCCAGCGCCCACACCGCGCCGCAGCAGATCAAGGTGCGGCGCGCGCCGAAGCGGTCGCTAACCCAGCCGCCGATGATCTGAAACACCAGATACGGATACGCGAAGGCCGAAAACACCAGGCCGATCTGCGTGTGCGAAAGCTCGAACTCCTTGCCGAAGCCGGCTGCTGCGGTACTGACGTTGACGCGGTCAAGGTAGGTAATGAAGTACATGATGCAAAGCATCAACAAAACGATACTGCTCGCACTTGTCACACGAAACCGCTTCATCGTCCGTCTCCGTTGCTGGTATCGACCGCGTGCCTGGAACGGCGCGCTGCATCGTTGATCCCTTGGCGTGCGCTGCCTTATGAGCGCGGTCTAATGGTCTATCGACCGCGGCCCTTAGATACTTGAATGGCTTTTACGATTTTTATTGCCTTTACTGCCTTTATTGCCGGGAGAAGACCCCCCGTCTTCCCCCTTCACACCTTACAGCCGTGGCTCAGGCCGCGGCCTTCAATGCGGCGCCTTGCGCCTGGCTGGTGAGCCATTCCATCGCCGCCGGCAAGCCGCTTGCCGCAATCGGCACACCGGCGAGCTTCAGACCCATTTCGCAACCGGCCAGCGTGGCCAGCAGCGTGAGATCGTTGCAGTCGCCCAGATGACCGATGCGGAACATGCGGCCTTTCATCTTGCCAAGGCCCGTACCGAGCGACATGTCGAAACGTTCGTAGATGGTCTTGCGCACGGCGTCGGCGTCGATTCCTTCCGGCATCATCACGCCCGTCAGCACCGGGCTATACACCGACGGATCGGCGCACTGGATCTCCAGACCCCACGCCCGCACGGCGCGGCGGCTCGCTTCGGCGAGACGCTCGTGGCGCGCAAAGACGTTGTCGAGCCCTTCGTCCAGAATCATGTCGAGTGCTTCGGACAAACCGTACAGCAAGTTTGTGTTCGGCGTGTACGGCCAGTAGCCGGACTTGTTCATCTCGTTGATTTCGGTCCAGTCCCAGAAGCTGCGCGGCAGCCTGGCCTGCTTGCTCGCGGCGACGGCTTTCGGCGAGACCGCGTTAAAGCTGATGCCCGGCGGCAGCATCAAGCCCTTTTGCGAGCCGGACACGGTGACGTCCACGCCCCAATCGTCATGGCGATAATCCGCGCAGGCGAGACCCGAGATGGTGTCGACCAGCAGCAAGGCGGGGTGACCGGCGGCGTCGATCGCGCGGCGCACGGCGGCGATGTCCGAAGTGACGCCCGTCGAGGTTTCGTTGTGGACCACGCAGACGGCCTTGATGGCGTGCTGTGTGTCTTCACGCAGACGCGCTTCGATCATCTGCGGCTGCACGCCACGGCGCCAGCCTTCGATGCCGGGCAGACCGAGAAACTCCGGCTTGAGCCCAAGGCTTTCCGCCATCTTCTTCCACAGCGTCGCGAAATGGCCCGTTTCGAACATCAGGACATGATCGCCAGGGCTCAGGGTGTTCGACAGCGCCGCTTCCCACGCGCCCGTACCCGATGCCGGATAGATAATGACCGGCTGTTGAGTCTTGAAAATCTTCTTGATACCTTCGAGCACTTTCAGGCCGAGTGCGCCGAATTCCGGACCGCGATGGTCGATGGTGGGGTAGCTCATCGCCCGGAGAATACGGTCCGGCACGGGGCTCGGCCCCGGAATCTGCAGGAAGTGGCGGCCAGCAGGATGAAAGTCGAGTTTCAGCATGGGTCTTCTCCGATTGAATTTTGCATGCAAAAAACTATATCAGCAGTTCGGTGACGAACCCAAGGCAAAACTGTCGCATCCGGACCGGTGTTTACCCGCTATCTTAGCTAATGCCTTTCTGCATCGGGTTCCGATAAAATCGGTTCAAATGGGTATGAGGATTTTTGTATGCAAAATTCAGATTTCGAAGCGGACGCCCCGAGCTCCCCGCTCATGCCGAAGGTTGAGCGGCAACGGCTGCACGACACCGTAGTCGAACACATTCGGCGCTTCATTGTCGAGGGCGTGCTGGAACCGGGCAAGAAACTCAACGAGCGCGAGTTGTGCGAGACGCTCGGCATCTCGCGCACACCGTTGCGCGAAGCATTGAAGGTGCTCGCGGCGGAAGGGTTGATCGAGATCTGGCCGAATCGCGGCGCATCGGTATCGAAGATGTCGGAAGCAGAGTTGCGCGAGACTTTCGAACTGATGAGCGGACTCGAAGCGTTTTCGGGCGAGCTGGCGGCCGAACGGATCACGGCGGTGGAACTCGCCGACATCAAGGCGCTGCACTACGCGATGCTGGCATGCCGCGCGCAAAACGATCTGGCGGGGTACTACAGCCGCAATCAGGCGATCCACGACAAGATCAACGAAGCGGCGCGCAACTCGGCGTTGCGGCAAACGTATATCTCGGTAAACCGGCGCTTGCAGGCGCTGCGCTTTCGCTCCAACTTCCAGATCCCGAAGTGGGACCGCGCAATCCACGATCACGGCGAGATGCTGGAGGCGCTGGAAGCGCGCGATGGCAAGCGCCTGAGTGCGATCCTGCGGCAGCATCTGCTGGATAAGCGCGACGCGGTATTGCAGGTGCAATCGCGCGAGGATGTGGCGGGGGGGACGTTGACGGCGTGAGGTTGCTCCATCCTCCGTCGTCGCCTTCAAACTTGTTTTGCTGTCGCTCGTCGCCATGATCGGCTGCGCTCCTCGCGCAGCGTCGGCGCGGCGTGGACGCGCCGCTGACGCAAAACGCGAAGCGTCGCGCTTAAGGTGAGACTATTCGGGACGTCGGAAGCGTGAGCGCCGGACTCATCCGCATCGTCACCTTTGCAGCAAAACCGATTCCCTGGAAATCCTCACCTTTTCGTTTTTCCCACGTCGAGAAAATTCGACGCCCAAGGCGCGGGGCGGTGGTTTGCTATGCTGTCCGCTGACCGGCCTGCCCTATGGCCGCGCACGTCGCCCCTGGATGCGAGCAGGGCGTGTATTCAACGAGGTCATTCGATGCCAACCGTCGCCGTTGCGATCTTTCCTGGAGTTCAGGCGCTCGACGTCGCGGGACCTGTGGATGTCTTCTCGGAAGCCAACCGGTTTCTGCCCCGCGACGCGCATTACGAAGTGACCTTGCTGAGCGCAAAGCCCGGCGCATTGCGCGCCTCCAACGGCATGGCGCTCGTCGCCGACGAAACCTTCGAAGGACCTTCACGCCATTTCGATCTCGCGCTGGTAGCCGGCGGCCCCGCCCTGCCGGAAAGCGAGCCGGAGCCGCAACTGATCCACTGGCTCAACGGCGTCGCCGCGCATTGCAAACGCTACGGCTCGATCTGCACCGGCGCGTTCGCACTGGGCCATGCGGGTCTGCTCGACGAGCGCAGCGTCACGACCCATTGGCAACATGCCGAGCAACTGGCCACGCAGTTTCCGCGCGCACGAGTGGACTTCGACCGCATCTATCTGCGCGATGAGCGCCTCGTCACGTCAGCCGGCGTGACGGCGGGAATCGATCTGTCGCTCGCGCTCGTCGCCGAAGATCACGGGCCGCGCACCGCGCTTGCGGTCGCCAAGCGCCTCGTGGTCTTTGCGCAGCGCCAGGGCGGCCAGTCGCAGTTCAGCCCTTATCTGACCGCGCCCGCGGACGAAACCTCGGCGGTCGCCAAAGTGCAGGCGCATGTGATGCAACACATCGGCGAGCGCTTCACGGTGAAGCAACTCGCTGACGTGGCGACCATGAGCGCGCGCAATTTTGCTCGCGTCTTCGTGGAGGAAACCGGCGTCACGCCGCATGAGTTTGTCGAACGTGCTCGTGTGGACGCCGCCCGCAAACTGCTCGAAAGCAGCCCCGCCGCGCTCAAGGCGATTGCCTATGACTGCGGATTCGGCACCGCCGACCGCATGCGCATCGTGTTCGCGCGGCGCATCGGCGTGACGCCGGTGCAGTATCGCGAGCGCTTCCGCTCGACCTGAGGGGCGCGCCGCTGCAGACCCGCGCTGCAGACCTGGTGTGCATCGTGAGAAAATGCGCGCTCTTATCGGCCTTCCCCGTTGATCCTCATGACCTCACCTATCACTCGCGCCATCGTCACCGGCCATACGCGTGGTCTTGGCGCCGCGCTCGCAGAACAACTGCTGGCGCGCGGCATAGCTGTTCTGGCGCTCTCGCGTTCGCGCAACACGGCGCTCGCGCAGCGTTATCCGAAGACCCTCGCGGAAATCGAACTCGACCTCGCCGATCCGGCGCGCGTCGCGCAATGGATCGCGGGTGACGCGCTGCGACGCTTCGTCGATGGCGCCGATAGCGTGCTGCTGTTCAACAACGCAGGCATGGTGCAGCCGATCGGGCCGCTCGACACGCAGGACGCCGCCGCCATCGCCGGCGCGGTGGGACTGAATGTGGCGACGCCGCTGATGCTGGCAAGCGCCGTCGCGACGACGAGCGTCGGCGCAACCGACCGGCGCATCGTGCACATTTCAAGCGGCGCGGGTCGCAATGCTTATCCCGGCTGGAGCATCTATTGCGCGACCAAGGCCGCGCTCGATCATCACGCGCGCGCGGTGATTCTCGACGCAAACCGCGCGCTGCGTATCTGCAGCGTGGCGCCGGGCGTGGTGGATACCAACATGCAGGCGGAGATTCGCGGCAGCGGCATCGAACAATTCCCGTTGCGCGAGAAATTCGAAGATCTCAAACGCAACGGACAACTGGTCTCGCCCGAACAATGCGCCACACAGTTGATCGATTTTGCGCTGAGTGATGGGTTTGGAGAGACACCTGTTGCCGACATCCGTGAGTTGGCGGCGCACGACTGACTCACCTGAGCGCTGCGGCGCCCAGGTCCCGAATATCCTCACCTTTCGTGAAATTGCACGCGGCCCGGCGCGTCAGTCGTGATGTGCGTGCAAGCGGCGAATGCACGCGGGGCGTGGGTTTTGAGCCGGCGTGTCCGCGCGTTGGCGTGGGAATAACGGTTGACCATACGCACTCCCGAAAAGACTCACCTTTGGAAAAACAATGGGGAGAGGCCCGGCTTGAACGCGTGGCGCCGGTGAATCACCGGCACCACGGTGTGCGGTTAAGTGAGCGTGAATGCTGCTTAATGCGCGGTGTTTTGTTGCGATGGCCTGGCCGGCCGCCCCGTCTTGACCGTCTCGACAGCGGCGATCGCGCCAAGCAACTGATCAAGCGACACCGCTTCGAGTAACAACAGGCCGGCGCGCAACAATTCGCTTTTCTTCACGGCTACGCCCGCGCTCAGGCACTTCTGTTTCAACTCCCCGAGCTTTTCGTAATCGGCCTTCGGCATGGTGAAGCTGTCGCGAACCACCTTCTCCTTTTTCACGCGCTTTAGCCTGGTTTCGACTGGCGCGTTGACGGAAGCGATTTCGACTGGCTTGCTACGCGCTGCGCGCGTCGTGTTCTGCGTGGCGGGCTTGACTGTCACGGCCTTTTTCTTCGATGCAGTAACCGGCGCGGCTGCCGGCTCTGCTATGGGCCTGGCACTGCCGTTGGCGGAGGCGGTTGATGGAGCAGCTTTCTTTGCCGGTTTCTTCGTGCTGGGTGCGGGCATGGCGATCGTCTCCGTGTGGGGAATCCGGAAAACAGTATATATCGTTTGTTTTGTTTTATTTGCGGCTGGGAAGGGCGCGCGGCTTGCGCCGCTCACGCCACCCACATCCATGCGGCACGCTAGAACTGCGCGGTGGCCTGCACGCCCGCCGTCACGCGTGAAGTTGGGAAACCGCCGGGCTTGTAGATGGGGGTTCCCGCAAAGAGGTCATACGAGAATCCCGCGTATTTCACCGGCAGACCGCCGCGGATGCCGATCACCGCACCCGCCAGTTGTGTCCCTGCCAGAAACGCCGTGTTCGGCCCGAACACGCGGCCGTAGTCGATCCCCGCATACAGGGCTTGTCCCGTCTGGCCGACGGGCCATTGCAACTCGTTGCGCCAGTAGAAGCCTTTCTCTGCCGCCAGCATGGTTTCGCCGTCGAAGCCGCGCACCGTGTAACGGCTGCCGATGGTCAGGTCGTCCAGATAGAACAGCGCGTCGTTGGTGAACTGCGCGTGAATAGTCGCCACGTAGCGCAGGCTCTGTTGCGCGACCGCGAACGGCACCGACAGGTTCGCATCCAGCACCGCCATGTGGTAACGGTAAGTGGGACCGTCGGGGTACGGATCAGGCGTCGCGCCCAGGCCGCCAATCCCCTGGCGGTATGCAAGCGTGCCGTCGAACTGCGACGCGCCGAAGTAGTGACGATCGGTCAGGCCCGCTTCGATGAACGTGTTGTTGCGCTTCTGTTGCGCGATGTCGGTGTCGTCAATGAAGCTGTCGCCGAAGCGCTTCGAGAGCTGGAACTCCGCGCCCAGTACGTCGCTCTGGCTGCGTCTCAGGACACGTGCGAGCTTGAGCGCGGCGGTCTGCGAATTGCCGCTGGACACGAACGTCTGGTTCACGCCCGCTATGGCCTGGTAGTAGGTGTTCGTGTTGCCGGACAGCGTGGCCGTCCAGTAACCCCATGGCACGGAGTACGAACCATTGAAGCCGTGCGAGCCGAGCGACTTGTTGCCGAACGACAGGTCCTGATTCGCGCCGACCGTGAAAATGTCGTTGAGTCCCAGCGGATTGTCGATGCCGAGGCTCAGGTTGCCCTGCCACTTGCCGGTCGCATCCGTACCCGAGTTGTCGACGGACGCGACGAAGCTCCACGGCTTCGCGCGCTTGACGGTCACGACGACATCGCTTTCGCCGGGTGTATCGGTCGGCTCGATCTTCATGTCCACGTCTTGCGACGCCACACGCTTCATCTGCTCCAGCCCTTGCTCGAGGTCGCGCAGGTCCAGCAGGTCGCCATCACGAGCCGGGAATGCAGATTTAAGGGTGCCTCGTGTCTCAGCGTCCGCAAAACGGAGCTGGTGGACGACGCCAGGAATGAGAGCGAACGCGAGCGCGCCTTTCGACAGGTCTTGTTGCGGGACGAGCACGCATGTCGTCACGTAGCCGCGGCTCAGGATGGCTTGCTGCAACCCCTTCGTTAGTGTGTCGATGCCGGACTTGCCGATGCATTGGCCTTTGTAGTGGTCTAGCCATTCGCGCGCGAAGGCGAATGGGTCCAGTGCCAGGGCCGAGGCTCCTTTGTTGCGCACGGCGGCGGGTAGTGTCGTCGGGACATCGAGCGCGAATGTGGCGATGCGGAAGCATGGTGTTTCGACCGGCAGCAATGGATAGCCGTCAAACTCCGGCAGCGTCGAGCGCACGGGTGGTGACTGCACGGTTGCGTCGCGCTGCTGTGCGTCGCGCTGTTGTTGAAGCATCTGGTTCTGCAGCGCGTTGGCTCGTGCCGCATTGGCCGCACCTGCGGCAGAGTCCTCCGCGGCATAAGCGGGCGTGCTGACTCCGGAACAGGACAGCGCGCAGATCACGCTCGAGACGACACATAGCCGTTTCCATCCGCTGGCCAAAACCTGATTCATGACCGGCCTGGTCGTGGTCGTTTTTATAGTTTGGTACTTCATGCTCAATGCTTCAGTGGAGTTGGGACAGGAGTTGGTCGGCAATCAGCCTGTTGGCGAGTCGGAAATGTGGTCGCCGTCGCTGTAGAGGAACTTGCCGTCGCGGCTGATCGAACAAATGCCTTTTTGCATATCGCACGGCGTGGGGACAGGATCGAAGATCAGCACGTGCGAATGCAGTTCTTCACGACAGATTTTTCCCCGACGCAGGTTTTAGTCAGAAGGCGCGAGTCTGCCAGAGGACGCATTCCGTCCATCTCAATTACATCGCATCACGAAGCAGTTTCATCGGGACAGGGCTGCTTGTTGTGCTCCACTGATTCACGACAACTGCGCAAATCTTCGGTATGCGGCAACGGCGCTTTGTCGGCCGCGTGCGCTTTGCTCCGCCAAGGTTCTACGCGCGGACTTGCGTTGCAAGACGACACGGCGGCTTTCCGTGGATGCTGATCACCAATGCCACGCTCGGAACGCGTGGGCTTCCTGCCCGGAGAGCAAGTCATGTTCAGCATCGATCACCGGCTCGGTCACGCCACCATTACCCCGGACTATGACTACCGGGTCGCCAGCAGGTGGCAGGTGGCAGGTGGCAGGTACATGACCGGGCAAGAAGCCGAAGACACGCGGCAACGACGCAACCGACGCAAATGACCAACCCACAAACAACAAACCCGGCCACAGCCGGGTTTGTTGTTACAGATCTTCGCTGCTCGTAGATTCCTCCGCTTCACGCTCCTCATACTTCGGCGCACGAAGCTCCTTGGCAAATTGATAGGTAATTGCGCCGAAGAATGTCACATATGCTGGCAAGCCCACAAGCACTGGACGCCAACCAGCACCTTTCAACGACACAAGAAGGATAAAGAATGGCAATGCACAAGCAGCAACATAGGCTATAGCCGCTCGGCGATATATGTTGCGCCGCTGTTCTACCTGCGTCATTTGCCATCCTTCTTATCACCTGTTTTGGCAATTGCGTTCTGCGTCGGTCCGGATAGGATTTGATTGATCTGGTTTAAGAAGTTGCCTACTGAGCCAGGCATCATCGTCGTCATTACCGCCCCAAGCACAGCGGAACCTGCTCCTATACCACCAGATAAATCCGCATTCCCGGAATTCGTTATAGCTGTTGCCCCGAACGCTCCTGCCGCGCCTCCCGCAGCGTTGTACCCCCAACAGCAATCTTGCTATCCATACCTGTGCCTAGAGCATCGAGTGGCAACAGAAGAGGGGTCATCGCCCCTGTTATCCCACCAACCGTGAACGACTTCGTAAAGTCCGGCGTATCGGATGATAGTCCCATCGCATGACTGATCGCATCGCCCACAAAGTCGTATGTTGTACCCAGCCCCCAAGCCGTAGCAACCGCTGGAGCAACAGCACCGAGTGCGACCAAGCCAACGCCCGCGTCTGCCGCCACACCGATCTGTGGATGCGCGTCGTGGCCTGGCAATGCATTCTGTTCCGGTGTCAGCGAACCGTCCTTGTTGCCATACAGGAACTGACTGTTGTACTCCGCTGGCGTCGCCGTGAACTGTTTGGCGTTATCTTTCGCCCATTGCCGCTTATCTGGATGCAACTGTCTGTTGAAGCGGTCGACCGGGACCGGAGCGATGCGATAGCAATCGCTCCAGCCGCGACACGTTATCCTCGATGCATATCGAGCTCGACCTTCTTCAATACCCCGGTTTTATCGTCAAAATAAAAATTTGCGACTTTCTTCGCACCTGTCGGAACTGCAGCAAATGCCACCATGACGTAAGCATTCGATGCGTATGAATATGTCCAAACCTCCAAGGACCCGGCCGTTATCTTTTTGTCGGGCGGCCCCAGCTGGCTTACAACGTCATCTCTAGTTGCAATGTCAGGCTTGAACTGACTAGCCAGCGACTCCTGACTCGCGTTCTCAAGCTTTAGATTGCCACTTCTTTCGCCTGAATTGAAGGCGCAAGCAGAAAGTGCAGCGATTAAGAGAATGAATGCCAAGTTTTTGAACATGAACAGCTTCCTCGTTTTCCATTGGGGTGAAACATTCTGTTGTGACATCTGGTTTTGACGGTCGGTTTCGCGGGGCCATCCATACATCTGTTTGGACCAATCCACGCTCACTCCCATCGAAATAGCGCCGGTGTTGGCAAGGTGCATGTCGATGCTGGATAGCATTGGCTTGAGCACCTTTCGCTAGCGCGGCAACGCCGGTGTGGATGCGAAATATGCCCGAAGCAATACGCCGGACTAAGCCTGTACATCGATTCACGCACCGAGCCATCAAGGCGTACCTGACGTAAAATAAAGTATCTTGGCGATCGCATTATTGGTCGTCGGGATGCGCTGCGTTGTCGAGGCTTGCGGGGCGAAACCAAAGGGAATTACTACGGTCTCCGCCATTAGCGCCGCAGGATCGAATACAGGTGGAGTACCAGCTGTGCTACGCCGAATTTCGTTCGGTTCATTTCGGTTCATTCTGCTTATCGTCTTCGGTTTTGTAGCTCTCGCGCGCCTTCTTGTAGCTGTTGTCGAAGGGCTTAAGACCAAGCGCTTTTGCACGACCTGCATACCCTCCTATTCCCGCGACGGGAAGGCCGAGAACAAACATCGCAATTGCAACCGGCCGGGGAAGCCATTCCACGGGTTGGCCGAAATAAATCATTGCCACGCCGAACGCGATGAGAGCTACCTGTGCCCAACCCGCTAAGTTTCCATCAACAATCACTCTGAGTTTCATTTGCTTGTGCTAAGCCTAGGTTTTCTCCTGACGCGACAGGAACTTGCAAACCGGTTTTCCATGATGCGCGTTTCCATCCGCAATTTTTTGCCCCGACACGGGTTCTGTCCAGAAGGCGCGAGTTTGCCAGAGGACGCATTGCGCCCATCTCAATTACATCACGTCACGAAGCAACTTCGTCGCCGGAGTGCCCGCACCACAGCGCAGAGGACCGCGGCAAATTAAGAAAGAGAAGGATCACTAAAGAAGCGCGGGCGATGAGTTCGCTAACACTCACCGCCCGCTGACCACTACCAGTTCACCTGGAGAACTGACCATGGCTAATACCAATCTTAAACCACGTCGCACACGCGACGAACACGTCACGCGCATTTCCGTTGCACTCGAAGCAGACTGCCCGCACGAACACGGCGGAAGCACGGCCTTTCCGTGGATGCTGATCACCGATGCCATGCTCGAACACGCTGGCTTCCTGCCGGGGAACCAGGTCCGGTTCAGTATCGACTACCGGTACCGGCACATCACCATCACACCCGACTATGACTACCTGATCGCCGGCAGGTACATGACTGCGCCTGAGACCGAGGCCATGCTGCAACGACGCGGCAAACGAAACTGAACAACCCACAAACAGCAAACTCGGCCAGCGCCGGGTTTGTTGCTTTAACGGAAGAAGATGTTTTTGAGTATCACGTACACAATAAAACCCATCATCGCTGTGAAGACGCACCAGCTGATGATCTTTTGCGCCCGTGTCTTAGGTGCTGATCCAGGAATGCCAACCATAGTTACCACCCCATTCCAGTCTTAACTTGATCGCGGCTATATCCACCGCCAACGCCGCCAATGTTGGTGTTTTTCCCAGCACTAACTCCACCGCCAATCCCGAGGATTGTCGCTGTTCCATTGCCTGGCGAATACATAACCCCTCCACCAAACAAGCCATAAGCACCCGTGGCACCACCTGCGTATCTGCCAGCGAAGTTGTTCGTCTGACCGGGGGCAACGCTTGATTGATTAAGCCACCCAGCGATAATACTAGCGGACGCTTGAACAGGATTGGGAAGTGCCATGTTCACCCCTGTCCCGAAAAACGCATTTCCATCCCGCGTAAACGTCCCCCACGCACTGCCAACAAAGTAATCAACCTGGAAGTTCACAAAGTCCGGTGCTCTCACCAACCCAGGATTGGAACCTGTGGTCGTGCGCTGCCCTGTACACCGTTCGCGATATATGTCTGTAAATCAGGATCGCCCGGCCCCAGGCTCTGGGCCCAGACCTGCTGCCCCGCCTTGTTCACACCATAAGACTGCCAGTCCGTCCCATCCTGCGGTTGTGCGCCGGTGGTTACCCGAACACCGCCCGACTCGGTCTGGCCATCCACCGTCAGGTCCATCCGCGCCATCTGGTTTTCGATATCCTGCTCGGTGTACTTCCCGCCGCTCTCATCAGCCAGCTTCTTCGCCAACGTCTGCTCCTGGGCCTTGCTGTCCTCATGCAATTGTCGGTTGAACCGGTCTGTGTTGTAGCCTTCGAACGCACCCGCATTGCCACCGACAGCCGCGCCCGCGCCGGTAGCAATCGCGTTTGCCACTATGTTGCCGAGCGTGGTGTCGATGTCGGCGTTACCGGTCGGGTTCGATCCTGCAATTGCGCCACTAAGTTCGTTCAGCCTGCCTGCAGCAATCGACGCGATACCCGCTCCGGCCGCACTGCCAAGCGCGTTTCCACATGCCAATCCAGTCACGAGTGCCGCGCCTGCGGCCTGCATTCCCGCGCGGTACGCACCGCCCTCCGCCCACGCCGGATCGCCCGTTGCCTTCGCCTGTGCATCGGCGTAGTCCCCAATGCGCCGCGACACCGCTTCAGCCGCCGCGCTTGCCGCCGCCATCATGTCCGCCTGCCGGTCAAGCAGATTGTTCACGTCCGGCAGTTTGGCGACCGTGCCGTTCGTGTTCGACGTGTCACGGTTCAGGCTCGCGATGTCCTGCGTCTGGCTGGCTGCATCGATGACGCTGATCGTGCCCGCGCTGATGCCGCTACGCGTGGCCGCACTGTCGCTGTCGCTGCCGCTGTCGTTCTGGCTCAACATCGGTGCGCCGCCGCCTGCATTTGTACCCGAGGTATTGCCATGCGTGCTGTAATTCGCACAACCGTCACCGCATCGATCACCGGAGCCTTGATCGCGAGCGTAGCCACGGCTCTGGATGGCCTGCTGCAGCCCCTTCGTCAGTGTGTCAATGCCGGACTTGCCGATGCATTGGCCCCTGTAGTGATCGAGCCATTCGCGCGCAAAGGCGAACGGGTCCAGTGATAAGGGCCGACGCGCCCTTTCTGCGCACGGCAGTCGGCAGCGTAGGACATCGAGCGCGAATTTGCCGATGCGAAAGCATGGTGTCTCGACCGGCAGGAGCGGGTAGCCCTCGAATGTCGGAAGGGTCGAACGCACGGCAGGTGCCTGCACGGTTGATGTTGCCGCCCGTCACGTTAAAGCCCGCGAGCGAGCCGTCCGGCGCGAAATTCGGCGTGCCGGTGGTGAGGATGGCCCGCGACGTGTTGATGAAGCCGCCACCGTTCACGGAAATCCCGCTTCCGTTCGCAATGACCACCTCGGCGCGCTGGCCCGCAACTTCAAGATGCCCGTTGATCTGGCTTGCCGCGCTGCTATTGACCTGGTTGACGATGACGCGCGCCGACTGGCCGGGGCCGAAGTTCGGATTGCCGTTGATCATGCCCGCCTGCTGCGTCTGCACGATCACCGGCGAGTTGTTCAGGATCGCACCTTTCGGCTGCACGTCGAACCGACCATAGGTGTTCATCGAGACACCGGCGCCGGACGGCCGGTTGATGTTGACCTGCGGCAACCCGTTCTGTGTCTGGATGACGGATGGAGCGTGCGCGCCACCCGGGACGATCTGCGCGCCGGACCATGAAGGCAACGCACCGAGCAGCGCGAGTGCGGCGAAGGCAATCTGTCGCAGGGAAAACAGTGCTGTGCGGCGTCCCGTTTTACCCGTCCTGCAAGCCGTGACTTGTCCAGCTTCCTTTCCTGCTGCCGTAGCGGTTTCCTCGACGGCAACCAGCATTCCTCTCAGTCGGCTGAATACCAGCCGGTAGCTCTTATGGTTCATCTAGCCCGTTGGTTCTACTAATTTATAACGACGCGTAAACTAGCGTCAGACGCGGACGGTGGGGGAAAACCTGCGGCCGTTCTTGAGGTGAAAACAACGGATCCGAAAAATCGGACTACTCCTATAGACCGATTCCCCGAACCAACTTGTCCACAAAAATCGTTCATAAGGGTGTGCATAACTTGCGGGCAAGCAAGGCAAGTGCTTGATGACGTTGAAGTTATGACGCAGGAGTCAGGCGCGAGCACATTCTCGTCCACCATCCCTCAAAGGTGAACGCGAAGTGCGCCCCTGACCGCACCTGTTCATCCTCATGCGCCGCTCCCGAATATCCTCACCTCTCACGGACGTGCAGCAATCGAAAATGCGCCACGCAATCCCGCGTGTGCGGTCGTACTTAACCATTGTTTGCAATTCACGCGTGCTTATCGCCGTTTTAAATCACGAATCCGTAACGCCGCACACGTCTCGTTACAAACCGAGAGAGCTTGTCATACGCGGTCTTTCTAGAATGCGCATGTGCCTCCCCCAACTCAAGGCGGCCCCTAACAATCTGGAGTTGTCCTGATGACGTTTCCACAATCACAATCGGTTGAAAACCACTCGCTCGCGTCACGCAAACGCGCATCGCGCTCACGCACCGTCGTGCGGACGTTGATCGCCGCGGCGGCGCTCATCGCCGCCGCGCCCGCTGCCTTTGCGCAAGTCGTGCTCGTTCCCACGCCTGGGCCCGTCTATGAGCGCGTTCCGCCGCCGCGCCCCGGGCACATGTGGCATCAAGGCTATTGGGCATGGGCGCATGGCCGCTACGTGTGGGTGCCGGGTGGCTGGGTAGTCCAGGGACCGGTGGTCTATGGCGCTTATCCGGCGCAGGCGCAACCCGCGGCTGAACCGCCGCCGCCTCCGCCGCGCGTCGAGCGTCTGTCGGCGGATGCGCTGTTTCCTTTTGATCGTGGCGACGTCAACGACATTCGTCCCGCAGGCAGGTCGGACCTCGCGCAGATCGCAGCACGCCTGCGCGCCAGTCCGTTTGGTCACGTCGAGGTACGCGGCTACACCGACAGGCTCGGCTCCAGTTCGTATAACCTGGAACTGTCGAAGCGGCGAGCTGAAGCTGTGAAAGCCGTGCTGGTCCAGCAAGGCGTGCCCGCAGACAAGATCCGCGCCGAAGGGCTAGGCAGCCAGGACCCGGTGACGCAATGCGGAAACATGGACAACAACAGCCTCGTCCGCTGCCTGCAGCCGGATCGTCGCGTGGAAATCGTGACCTATGTGCGCGGCTAGTCGCATGTGAACGATCGAGTGATTCGTAAATGCGGCTATAAAGACCGCCTCGAAGCGGCAGCGCGGCAAATCCTAAGCCGCGCTGCCATCTGACCATCGCTACGCGTTGCGCGCCTATAAAACACGATTTCGCCGCGCTTCACGCGTATCGACACACCTCGATCCGGTCAGGCCAAATCTCGACGAAGTATGGGGCATCGCGCGAGCCGCAGCCAGTAAAAAAGGACTCCTGGAAATCCTCACTATCCCGAATCCTCTCACCTTGGGCGAAGCGCAAAAGATCCGCGCAAGGCCGTACCCCTGTAAGCCTTGTAACGAATTAAACCGCCCCAAGCCT
Organism: Paraburkholderia sp. BCC1885; assembly: GCF_900996235.1. Lineage (GTDB taxonomy): Bacteria > Pseudomonadota > Gammaproteobacteria > Burkholderiales > Burkholderiaceae > Paraburkholderia. The sequence continues at coordinate 61,678 of NZ_CAAJGM010000177.1, read as the reverse complement.
TACACGGCGTTTAACCCTACACCAATCCGCATTCATGCAATAAACTTCGGGTTTTCGCGAATGCGCGGTGAATGCCGTCCGCCATCTCGTCTGTTTGAATCGCGTCGTAGAAGCCCGCTGCGCGCAACCGGCGGTTTATTGAAGAGTAAAGCAGGATGACCGAGCCCATCTCGCGGGTCCCAACCGGATTGGACGCGACGCCCCCACGTCGCTGGCCTGTCACCGGCCACCCCAACGCGTTGAAGCTGACCACCGCGTGGCATGCGGCCGCGTTGGCCGGCTGTGCGATCGCGCCATCCACGTGGCCGTGGTGGCTCGCCGGCACCGCCGTCAATCACGCTGCGGTCACGCTCGCCGGCTTGTGGCCGCGCTCGACCGTGCTCGGGCCGAACTGGACCCGACTGCCAGATGTCGCCGGCAACGCGAATTTCATCGCCTTGACGATCGATGACGGTCCTGACCCCGTTGTCACGCCGCAAGTGCTCGACCTGCTGGATCGACATGGCGTGCGCGCGACTTTTTTCTGCATCGGCGAGCGTGCGCGTCGATACCCGTCGCTCGTGCGCGAGATCGTGGCGCGCGGCCACGCGGTCGAAAACCATTCGCAGAGGCACCGTCACACGTTTTCCGTCAAGACGTCGCGCGCGCTGGCCCGCGAAGTGGAGGCAGGACAGCACACGCTGACCGAACTCACCGGCGAACGCCCCGCGTTCTTTCGCGCGCCGGCCGGGTTCCGCAACGTCCTGCTGGAGCCTGTGTTGCAGGCGCAGGATCTGCGGCTGGTCGCGTGGACCCGACGCGGCTTCGACACGCGCGAAACGGACCCGGAGAAGGTACGACAACGTTTGCTCCGCGATCTCGCGGCGCGCGACATCCTGCTCGTGCACGACGGCAACGCCGCCATCACGGCCAACGGCGAGCCGGTTTTGCTCTCCGTCTTGCCGAGCGTGTTTGAAATAGCGAAGCAGCAGGGATTACGCTTCGTTACATTACGTCAGGCTTTCGTCGGCGAGTAAAAATCCGCCGGGATCCAGTTGTAAAAATAAATCAATTCGCAGTGCACGTTAAAACATGGTCAGCGTGGAAGTGCTATTCGGATTATTTCTATTCTGAGCACTATATAATTCGCGCCATATGCCGTTAACGAACCTGATCGCTGTACTCAACCCATAACAATTTACCCACACTCTGCACATAGTCAGGGCCATGACGAGCCGGGTTTCAACGCCTGATGCATGGCTCCGGCGGGGAGACCTGAAAAGCAGTTGCTGTCCTCAACCGAAGACCACCGATATGCCCGATTTGCGCTGGACCATGCCGGTTGCCCACTGGTCTTCCTGGTCTGTTACCTCCAAGACGCCGCCCGACGCCAGCTTCATTGATCCCATGGTGCGCCGTCGCCTGAGTTCCCTGTCGCGCGCCGCGCTCAAGGTCGCGCACGACTGCGCGCATGGACACGAAGCACTGCGTCTCGTGTTCGCCTCGCGGCACGGCGAACTGCGCCGCACCACGGACATCCTGCACGCCATGACCGCAGACGAGCCGGTCTCGCCGAATGCCTTCAGCCTGTCGGTGCTCAACGCCATGTCCGGCATCTTCGGCATTGCGCGCCGCGACCGCTCGCCGGCCACGGCTATTTCGGCAGGCCCCGAATCGCTCGGCTACGCCTTGCTCGAAGCCCATGCGCAATACATGAAACAGCCGGCGCCGCCGGTGCTGGTAGTCTATGCCGACGAGCCGGCCAACCCGCTGTACGGCAAGGTCGAAAACGAGGTGCAGGAAGGCGCCGTCGCCGTTTTGCTCGACGCCGCGACGGCGCGCGGTCAGCTCGAATGCACGATCTCGGGGCCGGATGACTCCGGCTCGTCCGACTCCCCGGCGCGCTTCGCCACCCAAAGCGAAGCTCTGCAGCACTGCCTCGATTCTCGGCAGGCTGCGACGTGGCATGGCGCCAGCGCTCAATGGCAATGGAGATGGCATGACGGCACGGCTTGACTACGGCTGGCGGCTGTTCGCCACCGGCATGAGCTTCGTCGTGTTCGGCGTCTGCGGCATGCTGTTTTCGCTGGTCGCGTATCCGCTCGCGCGGCTATGGCCGCATGCCGCCTCGCGGCAACGTGGGGTCACGACCCTGATTCACTGGTTCTTCCGCGCGCTGGTGGCCACCCTGCAGCGCGTCGGCGTGATGGAGCTCGACGTCGAAGGCGTGGCCCGTCTGCGTGCAAGCGGCGCCTCGATCGTCGTCGCCAACCATCCCACTTATCTGGACGTGGTGGTGCTGCTGTCACTCGTGCCGTCGGCCTGCTGTGTGGTAAAGAACGCACACTGGGGTAATCCCTGTTTCTGGGGGATCGTGCGTGCCGCCTCGTATGTGAGCAACGCGGATCCTGTCGAATTCGTCGCTGACTGCGCGCGCCAGCTTGCCGCCGGCCACACCATGATCATTTTTCCCGAGGGCACGCGCAGCCCCGCCCCGAACCGGATGCACGCATTTTCACGCGGCTTTGCCTATATTGCGTTGAGCGCAGGCGCACCGATCCTGCCGGTTCTGATGAATTGCGATCCGCCCGCATTTACCAAGGAAATGCGCTGGTACGACGTACCGCCGCGGCCGTTTCGCATCAGCGTGAACGTGCTGGCTCCGGTCGGCATCGAACGGCTCGATCTTCAGAATGAACCACCGGCCCTCGCGGCACGCAGCGTGACTCACGCTATCGAAACGCACATCACCCAGCACCTGTTCGAATATGGATTCTTTAAAACTGGAAATTAAGCAGCTCCTGATCGAGGCCTTCGATCTGGAACACCTGACCCCCGCCGATATCGACGACGACGCACCGCTCTTCGAAACCGACGGCGTCGGACTCGATTCGATCGACGCGCTGGAGATCGGCATCGTGCTGCGCAAACAATACCAGCTGACCATCTCCGCGGATGACACGCGCATGCGCGAGCATTTCCGCTCCGTCAGCAGCCTCGCCGCGCTGATCGTCAGTCAGAGGGAAGCAGCAACCGCGGTCGGCGAAACCGCAAGCACAGGGGAATAAATCGTGAGCGAGGCAGAAATTCTGGAGCGCATCCGCGCAATTTTCAAAGAGAACTTTGCCATCGAACCCGAACGCGTGACGCCGCAGGCGCATCTGTTCGAGGAACTCGATCTGGACAGCATCGACGCTGTCGACCTTGCGATCAAGCTGCAGGAAATGACCGGACGCCGGATCAAGCCGGAGGAGTTCAAGCAGGTGCGCACGGTCGGCGACGTGATCAGCGCGATCGAGTCGCTGCTCGCGGCACAGGACTGATGCTGTCCGTGTCCTCGTGCGAACCGCAGGCAGCCGAAACCGCAGCAGCGCACGATCTTGCCGCTTCCGGCGCCCCGAGCGGATCAACGATTGCAGCCGCGGCGCCCAGCGGCGGCTGGCTGGCCGGAAAACTGCGCGGCCATGCCCAAGGCGAACCCGGCGGCAAACAACCAGGCAACACGCGGGCCAAACTGCCCGGTGCATTGCGTATCGGCTTGAGCGTCGCCACCAAGCTGGCCTATCCCGCGGTCATTCTGTGCGCGTGGCACTGGGACGCGCCGCGCTATATCGGTTGCATGCTGTTCGTGTTGCTGTGGTTGCAGCGCTGGGGCGGCACCGGCGCGGTGGCCGAGTCGTTGCGCCGCCTGACGCCGGTCGACTGGTGCGTCGCCGGCATGCTCAACTGCGCCTCGGCGGCGATCGTCTTGACCAATAGCGAATTGCTGCTGCGGCTCTACCCGTCGCTCGTCAACCTCGGACTGCTGGTGGTGTTTAGCGTCACGCTCATGCGCGGGCCGTCGATGGTCGAGAAATTCGCGCGCCTGCACAATCCCGATCCGACTCCGCAAGTGGTGCGTTACACGCGCCGCGTTACCCAGATGTGGTGCGTTTTTTTTACACTGAATAGCGTGTTTTCTGTTTATACCGCTCTATGCTGGCGGCGCGAAACCTGGTCGCTCTACAACGGCGCGCTCGCCTATGGGCTGATCGGCGTGCTGCTGCTGGGCGAGATCGGCTGGCGTCATCTGATCGTGCAACCGAGGGCCGCTCGTTCGGAGGCCTTATGATTGCGTTGCACGACCTGCTGGTCGCAGCGCGCGCCGGCCATACGCCCGTCTGCCACGATAACGGCACGACGCTCGACTTCGCCACGTTTCACGCGCGCACCACACGTCGCGCGGCGGCGCTGCGCACGCGGCCTGAACAGCGCTACGCGCTGTGCATCGACGACCCGTTCGAATTCGCCTGCACGCTCTTTGCCCTGTTTGCATGCGGCAAGGAACCGGTGATTCCGGCCAATGCGGCGCCCGGTTATCTCGCGGACCTGGCGAGCGCCTACGATTGCCTGCTCACGGATGCGGACCTGCCCGCGCTCGACCAGGGCACGGACACCGACGCCGTCGCGCGGCACGTCCCCGCTAACGGCTGGACGATCGACCCGAATGCGCCCCTGACGCTTTTCACCTCGGGCAGCAGCGGCACGCCGAAGCCGGTACGCAAGACGCTCGCCCAGTTCGACGCCGAAGTCCACACGCTCGAACAGCAATGGGCCGACGTGCTCGGCCAGGCGACGATTCTCGCGAGTGTGCCGCATCACCATATCTACGGCATTCTGTTCCGCGTGTTCTGGCCGCTCGCGGCTGGCCGCGCGTTCGACCGCAGTGTCAGCGCCGATCCGTTGGCGCTGCAGGCGCGCATCGATCGATGCGTGGCGACGGTGGTCGTGTCGACACCCGCGCAACTGTCGCGCTGGCCCGAGCTGCCTGGCTTCGCCACGCTTGCGCCCGCGCCGCTCGCCTTCTTCTCGTCCGGCGGCCCGCTGGCGGCAACCACCGCCAGCCAGTACGCGGCGCGTTTCGGCGCCGCGCCGTTCGAGGTGTACGGCAGCACCGAGACCGGCGGCATTGCATGGCGCCGGCAGGACATCTCGGATGCGTGGCGCGCCATGCCGGGCATCCGCGTGCAGCGTGCCGACGACGGCGCGCTCATGGTGCGCTCGGCGCATCTCGGCCACGACGACTGGCATCGCAGCGACGACGAAGCCGTGTTCGACGCCGACGGACGCTTCCGTCTGCGCGGCCGCCTCGATCGCGTCATCAAGCTCGACGGCAAACGTCTTTCGCTGGTGGAACTCGAATCGCGTCTCGTCCAGCATCCGTTTGTCGGCGAGGTGGCGGTGACGCGGCTCGACGGCACCACGCGCGAACGCGCGGGGGCCGTCGTGGTGCTGAGCGAAGCGGGCAACGAGGCGCTGCGCGCCCATGGCCGCGTATCGCTCGTCAAGACCTTGCGCCGTCATCTCGCCGCGTATTTCGATCTCGTGGTGCTGCCGCGCCACTGGCGCTTTCGCCTCGCGTTGCCGTTCGACGCGCGCGGCAAGCTGCCCGCCGCCGCCCTCGCCGCCACCTTCGCGGCGAGCCCCGAAGGGTTCGAATTGCTGGCCGAAGTGCAATCCGGCAATGAGTTCGTCTACGAACTGCATGTGCCGGATACGCTGGTTCACTTCGCCGGACACTTTCCCGGTTTGCCGATTCTGCCGGGCGTCGTGCAGGTCGACTGGGCCATCCGGTTCGCGGCCGCTCATGTGCCCGCAGCGGGTTCGCCGGCGTCGATCGATCGTCTCAAGTTCATGGCGCCGGTCCCGCCAGGCGCCCTGCTCAAGCTGACCCTCGCGCACGACGCCGCGCGTCAGCGGATCCAGTTCACCTACCGGCTCGGCGAACGTGACTGCGCCTCGGGCGTGATCGTCTACAGGGAGCTGGTATGAGCCACGCGGCCTGCATCGTGATCCCGATCTACAACCACAAGGACGCGATCGGCGCGACGGTGGCGAATCTGGTCGTCCACGGCTTGCCGCTTTTTGTGGTCGACGACGGCAGCGACGCCGCCACCCAGCAGGTCCTCGCCGCGCTGGCGCAGCAATACGCAGGGCAATTGACGCTGCTGCGCCTGCCCGTCAACGGCGGCAAGGGCGCCGCTGTCATGGCGGGACTGCGCGCGGCGCACGCGGCCGGCTACACGCACGCGCTGCAGATCGACGCCGACGGCCAGCACGACGCCAGCGACGTGCCGCGCTTTCTCGACGCCTCGCGCGCCAACCCGCAGGCGGTGATTCTCGGCAGCCCGATTTACGACGCGAGCGTGCCGAAAGCGCGGCTCTATGGGCGCTATCTGACGCACGTGTGGGTCTGGATCGAGACGCTCTCGTTCACGATCCGCGACTCGATGTGCGGCTTTCGCCTCTATCCGCTCGACATCGCCTGCGCGCTGATCGACTCCGTCAAGCTGGGCACGCGCATGGACTTCGACATCGAAATCCTCGTGCGTCTGCACTGGCGGCGCGTGCAGTTCATCGCGATCCCCACGCCGGTCACGTATGCGATAGACGGCGTCTCGCACTTCGACGTCCTGTGGGACAACGTGCGTATCAGCGGCACGCATACGCGGCTTGTCGCGGGGATGCTGGCGCGGCTGCCGTTGCTGCTGTGGCACAAACTGACGCCGCGCCGCGCGGCCTTTGCGTCTGCGCGCGCCGGTGAAGGAAAAGCAAGCGCGGAAGGCGACGCAGCCTGGTGGCGCATGGCGGAGCGCGGCAGCCGGCTCGGCATGCGGCTGCTCGCGCTCGGCTGCAAGACCATCGGCCCGCGCCTCACCGCGTGGTGGCTGCATCCGATCGTGGCGTATTTTCTGATCACGGGACGTCCCGCGCGCGACGCCTCGCGGCGCTACTTCGAGCACCTCGCGCAAGCCTCGGCGCCACACGACACGCCGCGTCCAGGCTGGCTGTCCGCCTACCGGCACATGCTCGCCTTCGCGCAGTCGGGTTTCGACAAGCTCACAGCCTGGTCAGGCCATGTCGAACCCGCCGAAGTCTGCTTCCACGACACCGGCGTGCTCGACGCCCTGCTCGACAGCGGCCGCGGCGCGCTCGTGATCGGCTCACACCTCGGCAACCTGGAAATGGCGCGGGCGCTGGCGACGCGCGGCTCCAAGACCAAGGTGACGGCCATCGTCTATACCGAACACGCGCGCCGCTTCAACAGCGTGCTGGCATCGACGAACCGCAACTTCTCGCAGCACATGCTCGAAGTGAGCGACTTCGGCCCGGAGACGGCGCTGATGATGCATGAGCGCGTCGCGCGCGGCGAACTGCTGGTTATCGTCGGCGACCGCACGCCGGCCCACGAAGCGGGCCGAACGACCAATGCCGAATTTCTCGGCGCCCCGGCGCCGTTCGCACACGGACCGTTCGTGCTCGCACATGTGCTCGAATGCCCGGTCTACCTGTTCTTCTGCCTGAAAGAGCGCGACAGCTACCGGCTGTATTTCGAGCCGTTCGCCGAGCGCATCGAACTGCCGCGCCGCGATCGCGCGCAGCATCTCGCGGCGTGGGCGCAACGCTACGCCACGCGGCTCGAGTATTACTGCCGCAAGGCGCCCTATCAGTGGTTCAACTTTTTCGATTTCTGGGCGCGCCCCAGTGGAGGCGCACATGGCCGAAAGTGATCTGACGCAGGACATCCAGCAACCGGCGCGCGCGAGCGGCGCGTCCATCGTCATCGGCGGACGCAAGCTGACCATCGAAGAGGTGGTGGACATTGCGCAGCAGCGCGCCCCGATCACGCTGAGCGACGATCCCGCGTGGCGTTCGCGCATCGCGCGCGGCGCCGACTTTCTGCGCCGCCATCTCGCTTCGGGCGCCACCGTCTACGGCGTGAATACCGGCTATGGCGATGCCTGCGTGGTCGACGTGCCGATGGAACTCGTCGAGGCGCTGCCGCTTCAGCTCACCCGCTACCACGGTTGCGGAATGGGCCGCTATCTCGACGATGCCGAAACGCTGGCCGTGATCGCCGCGCGGCTCAATTCGCTTGCATATGGCTTCTCCGGCGTGCGGCCGGTACTGCTCGAACGCGTCGCTGATCTGATCAATCATCGGGTGCTGCCGCGCATTCCCGCTGAAGGATCGGTAGGCGCGAGCGGCGATCTCACCCCGCTGTCGTATGTCGCCGCAGCTTTGGTCGGCGAACGCGACGTGCTGTTTAACGGCCAGTTGCGCGACGCGCGCGGCGTCTGGCGCGAACTCGGCCACGCGCCGCTCACGCTGGCGCCGAAAGAAGGCCTCGCGCTGATGAACGGCACTGCGGTCATGACGGGCCTCGCGTGTCTCGCCTTCGCCCGCGCCAGGCATTTGACGCGCGTGGCCGCACGGCTGACCGCCCTATCTACCATCGCGCTCGATGGCCGCGCCGCGCATTTCGATCCGCTGTTGTTCGAAGCCAAGCCGCACGCCGGCCAGGCCGAAGCCGCCGCATGGATTCGCGCCGATCTTGCGGGCCGCGACGACACGCCAGGCCATCGCCTGCAGGACCGCTACTCGATCCGCTGCGCGCCGCACGTGATCGGCGTGGCCTGCGACGCGTTGAGCTGGGTGCGGCGCGATGTCGAAAACGAACTGAACAGCGCCAACGACAATCCGCTGATCGACCCTGACAGCGAGCGCGTCCTGCACGGCGGCAACTTCTACGGCGGCCACATTGCCTTTGCGATGGACTCGCTGAAGAACGCCGTGGCCAATCTCGCCGATCTGATGGACCGCCAGTTGGCGCTGCTCGTCGACGACAAGTTCAACAATGGCCTGCCGCGCAATCTGTCCGGTGCGACGTCGGCCCGTGCGCCGATCAATCACGGCTTCAAGGCCGTGCAGATTTCGTCGTCCGCGTGGACGGCGGAAGCCCTCAAGCAGACCATGCCGGCGAGCGTCTTCTCGCGTTCCACCGAGGCCCACAATCAGGACAAGGTCAGCATGGGTACGATCGCCGCACGCGATTGCCTGCGCGTGCTCGAACTCACCGAGCAGGTTGCCGCCGCGCACACGCTTGCCGCCGTGCAGGCCGCGCGACTGCGGCTGCGCCTGAACCCGGCCACGCTGGTCCCGCAGCCGTTGGAAGCATTCATGCAAAGCGTGAGCGAGGATTCGCCGTTCGTCGACGAAGACCGCGCGCTCGAATTCGATCTGCGCGCGCTGACGGCGCGCATCGCGGCCTGCGCGCTGGTCGAGCGCAACGGCGGAGGCACGCCATGAGCGAATCACGCAAAGTGCTGAGCGCCAGCGCGAATGTCGAGGTGCCGTTTCACGACGTCGATGCGATGAACGTCTGCTGGCACGGTCATTACCTGAAGTACTTCGAGGCGGGCCGCGCGGCGCTGCTGCGGGCCTTCGATTACGACTACCGCGAGATGCAGGCGTCGGGCTATCTGTGGCCGGTGGTCGAGGCGCATTTGAAGTACGTGCGCCCGGCGATCTATGGTCAGCAACTCGAGGTCCGCGCGAGCCTGCTCGAATACGAGAACCGCCTGAAGATCGGCTACGAAGTCTTTGATCGGGCGTCGGGTACGCGGCTCACCAAGGGTCACACAATCCAGGTCGCCGTCGATGCGGCGACGCAGGAACTGCAGTTCGTTTCGCCGCCGATCGTGTTCGAAAAGCTGGAGCGCGTATGGCCGCGTTGAGGTTGCGCGGCGCCCAGACTGCGACGGCGGTGGCTATTGCACTTGCCTTGCAGACCCTCGTGCCTGTGAGCCACGCTGCGGCCTCGCCCGCTACTGACGCAGCCGCATCTACGCAGAGCGCGGGGCTCGTTTCGCAGATCGCCGCGCAACTGGGCCGCGCGAGCGGCATCCGCTCCCACTTCACGCAGACGCAGACACGCGCCGCGCTGAAACAGCCGCTCGTTAGCTCGGGATGGTTGCTGCTGGTGCGCGGCCGCGGTGTCGTCTGGCATATCGAAACGCCGTATCAGGCGACCTATCTGATCACCGATGCCGGTGTGAGCGAAATCAATGCGGCCGGTCAGCGCGTGGGCGCCGCTGCTGCACATGGCACATCCGGCGCACGCGGCATTGCTGAGGTGTCCAAAATGATGCGCGCGATGCTCGGCGGCGATCTCACCGCGCTCTATTCGCAATTCGACGTGCAGGCGAGCGGCACGCCTACGCAATGGCGCATGCAACTCACGCCGAACCAGCCGCAGCTCGCCCAGGCGATCAAAGGCCTGCAGATGAGCGGCGGCAACTATCTGCAAAGCCTGCGCATCACGCTCGCGAGCGGCGACATCACGAGTCTGGAGTTCGCGGACACCGCGACCGTCACCGATCCGACGCCCGCCGAGCAGCAGCTTTTTGGAGCGCCCTAGTGGACGTCTCACACGTGCGAGGCTCGAAACAGGCATGGGGCATACGCGCCGCGTGGCTGGCGTTCGCTCTCGTCGCGGCGCTTTACTGCGCATGGCGCTTTGCAGGTCCGTCGCCGCTGCAGACCAATCTGCTCGCGTTGCTGCCCGCCACCGAGGCGGACCCGGTCGCGGAGGAAGCGGTCGACAAGCTCGCCTCCGCACTCGGCGATCGCACCGTCTTTCTGGTGACGAGCAATGACGCGGCCCACGCCAAAGCCGCCGCCAGAGAGCTCGGCGCGTCGCTCGCCGCGAGCGGGGCGTTCCGCTCGGTCACCGCGACACTACCGCCGTTCGACGTCACGCAGATCGGCGCGCTTTACATGCCCTATCGTTTCGGCCTGCTAACGGCCGCCGATCGCGCGCAACTCGCCGGCGCCCCGAACTCGCTGCACGACGCGCTGATGCGGCGGCTCTACGCGCCAGCGGAAAGCGGTCTCGCCACCCCGCTCGCCGACGACCCGTTCGGTTGGCTCGAACACTGGCTCGGCGGCCTGCCGCTTGCCACCTCCAATCTGCAGATCGAAGACAGCCTGCTGGTCGCGCAGCGCGGCGCCGCGACCAGCGTGATGGTCCTCGCCACCTTGCCAGGATCGGCCTATGAGACGCAAACGCAACGCGGCGTCCTTGCGGCGGTCGCGCGCAGCGAAGCGGCTCTGAAGCAGCGCTTCCCCGACGTCAGGCTGGCGCGCACCGGCGCCGTTTTCTATGCCCAGGCGGCACGCAGCGCGTCCGAGCACGAGATGCATGCAATCGGCGTCGTCTCGATGTGCGGCATCGCCTTGCTGATGCTGTGGGTGTTCCGCTCGCCGAAGCTGTTGCTGCTCGGCTTCGTTTCGACCGCGCTTGGCATTGTCGGCGCCCTGGCCGTCACGCTGCTGGTCTTTGGCCAACTGCACCTGCTGACGCTGGTGTTCGGTGCGAGCCTGATCGGCGAGGCGGTCGATTATTCGATCCAGTATTTCATCGTCTATCTCGGCGCGCCACGCGGCTGGGATGCGCGGCGCGGCGCGCGCGCCGTCTCTGCGGCGCTGACGGTTGCCCTCGCCACGAGCCTGCTCGGCTACGCGATCCTCGCGTGCGCGCCGTTCCCCGCGCTCAAGCAGATCGCGTGCTTTGCCATCGCGGGCATTTCGATTGCCTTCGCCTCGGTGCTGTCGTTGTTGCCGACACTTCTCACGCGCCCCCCGACGCGCAGTCCGCAATCCCTGTTCAAGGCGGCAGGACGCGTGCTGAAAACCTGGCGCGCGCTGATCGGCGGCCGGCGCGCGGTCTGGGTGACGCTCGTGTTGCTGGTCGCTTGCCTGCCGGGCTGGTTGCAACTGCGCAGCGACGACGACATCCATCTGCTGATCCAGCGCGACCCGTCGCTGGTGGCGCAGGAGCATGAAGTCACCGCCGCCGCAGGGGTCGACAACACGGCGCAATTCTTCGTGGTGCGCGGCGAGACGCCCGAGATCGTGCTGGAACGCGCCGAAGCGCTCGGCGGAAAACTCGACGCGCTCACTGGCGCCGCGCAGGTGGGCGGCTGGCAATCGGTGACGTCGTTCGTGCCGTCCGCGAAGCAGCAACGCGCCGACCGCGCGCTGCTGGCGTCGCAGGTTTTCAGGGACCCCGCCGCCTTGCGCGCCCAGTTGCTGCAAGCCGGCTTCAAGGATGAAGTGGCCGACGCCTGGCTCGCGGACTACGCGAAATCGGCGGGGCAGGTGCTCAGCGTCGACAGTTGGCTGGCCGCGCCGTGGTCGCAGCCATTTCGTCATCTGTGGCTCGGCGCCACGCAGACCACGCCGCGTGCATTCGCCGCCGTCGTGATTCCGCAAAGCGTGACGCCGGCCAACCAGGCCGCGTTGCTCGAGGTGGCGCGTGCCGTACCGGGCGTGAGCTTCGTCGACAAGGCCGCGAGCGTGTCGAAACTGTTCGGCGAATATCGCGTCGATAGCGGCCTCTGGCTCGCGGGCGCGCTGGTGCTCGTGCTGATCCTGTTGATGCTGCGCTACCGGCCGCGCGGCGGCCTCGCCGTCACCTTGCCGGTGCTGCTCGCGGTAGGCGTCACGCTCGCCGCGTTCGGCTATGCGCACGTCCCGTTCACGCTATTCAACTGGCTCGCCTTGATGCTGGTGCTCGGGGTGGGCGCAAACTATGCCGTGTTCCTGCGCGAAGGCACCCTGCGCGCGGACGCGGATCCCGGCGCCGTGTGGACCGGCGTGCTGTTGTCGTCGGCGACGACCCTGCTGTCGTTCGGCATGCTCGGCATGAGTTCGATGCCGGCTTTGCGCAGCTTCGGCGCTACGTTGTCGCTCGGCATCCTCGTGTCCGTGCTGCTGGCGCCGATCGGCATTCCATCCCAAACCGGAGAAACAGTGTGAGCACGTCACGTGTTTATCTGCACGCGCTCGGCATGATCAATGCCCTCGGCAAGGACGTGCCGTCGATCGTCGCCGCGCTGGCGAACGGCGAGGCTCCCGGCATGGGCACGCTGCCGACCCGGCGCGGCGAAGCGTTCGTCGGCCGGGTGCTGGCGCCGCTCGACGCAGCGCCGCCCGCCGCGCTCGCGCATTACGACTGCCGCAACAACCGCCTGCTGCTCGCCGCCCTCGCGCAGATCCGTCCCGCCATCGAAGCGGCGCGCGAACGCTACGGCGCGAACCGGATCGGCGTGGTGCTCGGCACCAGCACCTCGGGCATCGGCGCGGGCGAAGCGGCGCTTGCGCAGCACGCCGCCGCCGGGGATCTGCCCGCCGGATTCGATTACCGTCAAATGGAAATCGGCACGGCCGCGCCGTTCGCCGCCGCGGCGCTCGGTCTGCAAGGGCCGGCCTACACCGTCTCGACCGCCTGCACGTCGGGCGCCAAGGCGGTCATCTCGGCGCGTCGTCTGCTCGATCTCGGATTGTGCGACGCTGTGATCGCGGGCGGTGTGGATTCGCTGTGCGAGCTGACCTTGCAGGGATTCGCCTCGATTGAATCCACCAGCGCGGTCCGCATGAATCCGCTGAGCCGCAACCGTCGCGGGATCAACGTCGGCGAAGGCGCGGCGGTGTTCCTGATGAGCCGCGACGCAGGGCCGGTCGTGCTGGCGGGCGCCGGTGAATCGAGCGACGCGCATCACATCTCGGCGCCGGACCCCCTGGGCATCGGCGGCGAACAGGCCCTGCGCGCCGCGCTCGCCGATGCGGGCCTCGCGGCGTCGGCCATCGGCTACGTGAACCTGCATGCCACCGCAACGCGCAAAAACGACGAGATGGAAGCTCATCTGATGGCGCGGATTTTCCCGCACGGCGTCGCCGCCAGCGGCACCAAGCCGCTGACCGGCCATCAACTCGGCGCGGCGGGCGCGAACGAACTCGGCCTCGCATGGCTCACGCTCGCGCGCGACGACGTCGCCTTGCCGCGTCATCTGTGGGATGGCGAAGCCGACGCCGAACTGCCCGCGCTCGATCTCGTCGAAACCGTGCGGCATTTGCCGCGCCATAGCGGCGCGCAGTACGTCATGAGCAATTCGTTCGCGTTCGGCGGCAGCAACGTCAGCGTGATTCTCGGCCGGTGAGCAATGTCATGATCCAGTCCAGTCCATCCAGTCAACCCGTCGGGCACGAGACGTTTGCGCCCATCGAGGAACTGCTGCCGCATCGCGGCACCATGCTGCTGCTCGAAGCGGTCGTCGCCTGCACGGACGAAGCGCTGACGGCTCACGCCCGCGCCCGGCACGACGCGTGGTACGCCGATGCGTCCGGCGCGATGCCCGCGTGGCTCGGCATCGAACTGATGGCGCAGGCGATTGCCGCGCACGTCGGCATCATGTCGATGCGCGCGGGGCATCCCATGCGCCCCGGCGTGCTGCTCGGCTCGCAGCGGTACGCCATGCATGCGCCGGCCTTTGCGCGCGACGCGCTGCTGCGGATCGACATCAAAGAGTTGTTGCGCGGCGAGGAAGGCCACGGCGCCTACGAATGCGTCATCCGGCAAGATGACACCGTGGCCGCCGAAGCGGTCATCAAGGTATTCCAGCCGCGCGATTTTCAGTCATTTATCGAAGAGGGTTTCAGGTCATGAGCAGGCGTGTTCTCGTCACCGGCGCAAGCCGTGGAATCGGCCGCGCGATCGCCTATCAACTGGCCGCCGACGGCTTTGCCGTAACCGTGCATTGCCGCACCGGCCGCAGCGAAGCCGAAGCGGTGACGGCCGGCATCGCGGCACAAGGCGGCACGGCGGGCGTGTTGCAGTTCGACGTGCGCGACCGCGTCGCGTGTCGCACCGTGCTCGAGGCGGACGTCGCCGCGCACGGCGCCTACTACGGCATCGTTTGCTGCGCCGGTGTCACCCGCGACGCGGCGTTTCCGGCGCTCACGGACGAAGACTGGGACATCGTCATCGAAACCGGTCTCGACGCGTTCTACAACGTCGTGCATCCGCTGACGATGCCGATGGTCCGCGCGCGCAAGGGCGGCCGCATCGTGACGGTCGCTTCGGTGTCCGGCGTGACCGGCAATCGCGGCCAGGTCAACTACAGCGCGGCGAAAGCCGGGCTGATCGGCGCGACCAAGGCGCTGGCGGTCGAACTCGCGACCCGCAACATCACGGTCAATAGCGTGGCGCCGGGTCTGATCGATACTGGCATGCTCGACGACGTGCCGCTCGAACACGCGCTGAAGGCCGTGCCGATGAGCCGCGTGGGCCAGCCCGTCGAAGTGGCGGCGGTGGTGGGCTTCCTGATGTCGGATGCGGCGTCCTATATCACGCGCCAGGTGATCGGCGTCAACGGCGGGATGGTGTGATGAAACGTGTCGTCATTACCGGAATGGGTGGCGTGTCGGCGTTCGGCGACCAATGGGACGAAGTCGAAGCCGCCTTGAAGCGCGGCCGCAACGCGGTGCAGCGCATCGCCGCATGGGACTACTTCCAGTCGCTGCATACGCGGCTCGCCTGTCCGCTGCCCTCGTTTGTCACACCGGCGCACTATCCGCGCAAGAAGACCCGCTCGATGGGTCCGGTGTCGAAGTACGCGGTGCGCGCCAGCGAGCTCGCGCTGACCGATGCCGGTCTGCTCGACGACCCGTCGATCAGCGACGGCCGCATGGGTGTCGCCTACGGCTCGTCGTCCGGTTCGGTGGAGCCGATCCGCGCCTTCGGCAAGATGCTCGACACCGGTTCGATGAGCGACGTGACGTCGAATAGCTACGTGCAGATGATGCCGCACACGACCGCCGTCAACGTCAGCCTGTTCTGGGACCTGAAAGGCCGCATCGTGCCGACCTCGTCGGCCTGCGCCTCGGGCAGCCAGGCGGTGGGTTACGCCTACGAAGCCATTGCGCAAGGCAAGCAGACGCTGATGCTGGCAGGCGGCGCGGAAGAACTGTCGGGACCGGCCGTCGCCGTGTTCGACACGCTCTATGCGACCAGCACGCGCAACGACGAACCGCATCTGACGCCGCGCCCGTTCGATGCCGCGCGCGACGGCCTGGTGGTCGGCGAAGGCGCGGCCACGCTGGTGCTCGAAGAATACGAACACGCGGTGGCGCGCGGCGCGCGCATTCATGCGGAAGTGGTGGGCTTCGGCTGCAATTCGGACGGCGCGCACATGACGCAGCCCACCGCCGAAACCATGGCGGTGGCCATGCGCCTCGCGCTGCAGGACGCCGGCTTGCCGCCGGAAGCGATTGCCTATGTCAACGCGCACGGCACTTCCACGGATCTCGGCGACGTTGCGGAAAGCCGCGCCACCGCGCAGGTGTTCGGCTCGCGCATGCCGATCAGCTCGCTGAAAAGCTACATTGGCCACACGCTCGGCGCGTGCGGGGCGATCGAAGCGTGGTGGACGATCGAGATGATGAAGCGCAACTGGTTCGCGCCGACGCTGAACCTCAGCAACGTCGATCCGGCCTGCGCGCCGCTCGACTACATCGTCGGCGAGGGCCGCGCGCTCGAAGCCGAATACGTGATGAGCAACAACTTTGCGTTCGGCGGCATCAATACGTCGCTGATTTTCAGGCGCGCCGGATGAGCGTGCCCACGCATACCGCCAACGGCCTGCGCCGCGTCGTCGTGACGGGCATGGGGCTCGTGTCCTGTCTTGGCAACACGCTCGACGGGGTGTCGGCACGTCTGCGCGAAGGACGCTCAGGCGTCACGCACATCGACGCATGGCGCGAGCGCGGCTTCGCGACCCAGGTGGCGGGCGTCGCCTCGGTGGCCGGCGAGCCGCTGTTCGAGCGCAAGCTCGAACGCTTCATGGGCGACACCGCGCGCTTCGCCTGTCACGCGGTGCGCAGCGCGCTCGACGATGCCGGCCTCGATCCCGCCGCCCTGCATTCGCCGCAGGCGGGCGCGGTGATCGGCTCGGGCGTCGGCACAATGTCCGCTTATGACGTCGCCATGGATATCGCCCGGGCGCGCGGGATCGATCGCGTGCCGCCGTACATCGTGCCGCAGGCGATGGGCAGCACGGCCTCCGCCAACGTCGCGCACGTGTTCGGCATGGAAGGGACGACCTATTCGCCATCGTCGGCCTGCACGACCTCGGCGCTTGCCATCGGCCAGGCGCTGCAACTGATCCAGACCGGCCGTCAGCAGATTGTCCTCGCCGGCGGCAGCGAAGCGCTGCACGACAACATGACGCTGATGTTCGACGCGATGGGCGCGCTGTCACGCCGCTTCAACGACGCGCCCGAACACGCTTCGCGTCCCTACGACACCGCGCGCGACGGCTTCGTGATGGCCTCGGGCGCGGGCGTGCTGCTGCTCGAATCGCTCGAACACGCGCTCGCGCGCGGCGCGCGCATTCAGGCGGAACTGACCGGCTTCGGTCATTGCACCGACGGCGCGGACATGGTGGCGCCGCGCGCGCCCGGCATCGCGCGCGCCATCCGCGAGACGCTTGCCGAGGCACGCACGCGTCCCGGCTACATCAACACCCACGCGCCTTCGACACCGCGTGGCGATCTCGAAGAACTGCACGCCTTGGTGGACGTATTCGGCCACGACATGCCGGCGTTTTCGTCGACCAAAGGTTTGACCGGGCATCCGCTCGGCGCCTGTGGCGCGCATGAAGCGATCTACACGCTGTTGATGATGAGAGACGGCTTCATGGCCGGCACGCCCGGTATCGAAACGCTCGATGCCGCCGTGGCCGGCCTGCCACTCGTGCGGCAGTCGCGTGCGGCGCGGATCGATACGGCCTTGTCGGTTTCATTCGGGTTCGGCGGCAGTTGCGCCGGCCTGATGTTTAGCGCCTGGAAAGACGCATAACGTTTTACCCTCGGCAATCAGGCCGCCTTGCGCGCGGCGACGTTGACCAGGGTTTCGCGGCGCTTGCCGGGCTGCGGACGATGCAGGCCGAGCCGCTCGAGCAGACCGAAATCTGCCGCACGGCTCCACCAAAGGTAAGGCAAGGAAATGTTCTGTGGTCCGAACGAAAAACCGGCCTGCCGGATCATCTCGAGGTAGCCGTCCGCGCTCTTTTGCACCTGCATGGGATGACGGAACAAAAGACGGATCACCCACGATCTGATGTAGGCATCGGTCGATTCGGCGAACAGCAACACACCGCCGGGCTTGAGGACGCGCCGGAACTCGGCCAGCGCGCGCGCCTGCTCGACGAGGTGGTGGAAAGTCTGATGGCAGAACACAATGTCGACACTCGCGTCGGGTAGCGTCAGGTGCGCGCAGTCGCCGTGCAGCACCTCGATCTCACCGACGCCAGCCTTGCCGGCCTTGCACTTGCGCGCGGCCTCGGCGGCCAGTTCGAGCGACGGCTCGTGATAGTCGATGCCGACGATGCGGCCCGGACGGAACGCTTCGGCCAGCAGCCGAAACGAGATACCCTGTCCACAACCGACGTCGGCAATCACCGGCGCCTCGGGCAACGGTGTGTCGATCAGGCGCTTGAGGTCGTTGATCGCCACGCGCAGGACATGATGCTCCCACGTATGGGTGCGCAGGAACCAGATGCCGAAGGCCGTTTCGTGCACGAAAGGCACGGCGGAAGTTTCAGACGCAGACATGGCTGTTTCCCCGGCAAAAATCGGCCTTTTGATTGAATAGGTAGCATTGTAATAGCAAGCCAGAACGTCACGATGCTGGGCCCGCCGCGGCGCAGTTCACTTTAGATAACCGGTAGAGGAAAGATTGAATTCCCTTTTAGCGAGTAACAACCAGGTCGACGTCGCGATCATCGGCGCCGGTCCCGCAGGCGCGGTCGCAGCGGCGCTGCTCAGAAAAGCGGGCCGTTCGGTGCTCGTGCTGGAACGGCAACATTTCCCGCGCTTTTCGATTGGCGAGAGTCTGTTGCCGCAAAGCATGGCCTACCTCGAAGAGGCCGGCATGCTGCAGGCGGTCGTGCAGGCCGGCTTCCAGTACAAGAACGGCGCGCACTTCATCTGGCGCGACAAGTCGTCGGCCTTCGACTTCCGCGACAAACACACGCCGGGATGGGGCACGACCTATCAGGTCGAACGCGCGACCTTCGACGACATCCTGATTCGCTGCGCCGCCGAACAAGGCGCCGAAGTGCGTTTCGGCCATACCGTGCAGGCCCTGCAAACCGGCAGCGCGCCCGTGCTCGACGTAGTCGATGAAGCCGGCCAGGCCTACCAGGTGCATGCGCGTTTCGTATTCGACGCCAGCGGCTTTGGCCGCGTCTTGCCGCGTCTGCTGAATCTCGAGACGCCAACCGGGATGCCGACGCGCGCGGCCATCTTCACCCACGTGCGCGACGGCCTCACGCTCGACGCCACCGACCGCAACAAGATCTGCGTCGCCACCCATCCGGAGCGCCGCGACGTCTGGTTCTGGATGATCCCGCTGGCGTGCGGCCGCTCGTCCGTCGGTTGCGTCGCCGAGGCGGACTTTCTCGCCGGCCCCGAGGAAGAACGCGACGCGAAGCTGCGCGGTTTGATCCAGCAGGAACCGACGCTCGCCCGCCTGATCGGCGATGCGCCGTTTCTGATGCCGGTTCGCCACATTGGCGGCTATGCGGCCAATGTCGAACGCCTGCATGGTCCGGGCTACGCCCTGCTTGGCAACGCGGGCGAGTTCCTCGATCCGGTGTTTTCGTCGGGCGTGACGATCGCGCTGCGTTCGGCGCATCTCGCTGTGCAGACGCTCGAACGCCAGTTGAACGGCGAGCCGGTCGACTGGCAGACCGAATACGACGTGCCGCTGCGCAAAGGCATCGATACCTTCCGCGCGTTCGTGGAGCGGTGGTACACCGGCGATCTGCAGGACATCATCTTCTATCCGCGTCAAACCACACTGATTCGCCGCATGATCAGCGCCATCCTCGCGGGCTATGCGTGGGACGAGTCGAATCCGTATGTGGCGGATCCGGTGCGCCGGCTGGATGCGTTGCATGAGATATGCATGACGCACTGAGGTTGTCGGAGGCCGCATTGGGACGCGGCAAGACCGCTCGCGGCCGAGGTCCGGCCCGGGCGGCGCCGCACACGGCAGGAGCGGACACCGGACAGGATTCGCGCTTTGCGACCTGCGGCGACGACGCGCGAAGTCTATTGATCATTGGCGCTTTTGCGATTGCCCTGCTAGATTGCTAGTCAGCCGAATCATTGATCGGGAGAGATCGATGGCCGACAGTCCGAGTTCCAACGGGTCCACCGTCCGTTCGCTAGTACTGATTGCAGTCGTCGTGATCGTGCTGATCGCGGCCTTCGCCTTTACGGCCGGCTGGCTCTCGCCGGCACGGCTGACGCCGGCCAGGCTCGTCAACGCCCTCGCGCCGCCAAACGGTCCGGCGCTCGGCTTCCGGCGCAATCACGCCAAGGGTATCTGCTTTACCGGCAGCTTCGAATCGAATGGCGCGGCGGCAGACCTGTCCAAGGCGCCCATGCTCGCGCAGGGCTCATACCCAGTCACGGGCCGTTTCAATCTCGGCACGCCGGACCCCAAAGCGCCGGACGCCACGGTTCGGGTACGCGGCCTCAGTCTGCGGATCGTCGCGCCGGACGGCAGCGAATGGCGCACGGCGATGATCAATCCGCCGTTCTTCCCGGTCGCCACGCCACAGGCCTTCTATGGTCTGCTTAAAGCCTCGGGCGACAAGACCGATCCGGACGCCATGAAGAATTTTATCGCCGCGCATCCGGAGTTCGGCCACTTCGCCCAGTGGGCCGGCAGCGCGCCGTGGACCGGTTCTTTCGCGCAGGAACGCTACAACAGCCTCAACAGCTTCATCTTCACCAACGCGGCGGGACAGGACCAGGCCGTGCGCTGGTCCTTCGTACCGGCCGCGCAACCCGAGGCCGTCTCCGTCGACCAGTTGAAAGCGCGCGGCGACGATTTCCTCGACGCGGATATTACGCAGCGGGTGCACAGTGCGCCGCAACGCTGGACCCTGGTCGTGACGGTCGCCAATCCGGGCGACCCCACCGCCGACCCGAGCCAGGCCTGGCCCGACGATCGACGCAAGGTGCAGGCGGGCACCCTGGTGGTCAATACCATCGAGTCCGAACCCGACGGGCCGTGCCGCGATCTCAACTTCGATCCCACTGTCCTGCCGTCCGGCATGCGCGTCTCGGACGATCCGTTTCCCGCCGCGCGCTCAGCCGCATACGCCGTCTCGTTCAACCGGCGCACCGCCGAGGAGAAGGACTATCCGCGCCATCCGGCAGGAGGAGACACGCAATGAGCACCCCGATCCACGCCCGCTTCACACCGCTGCAGCGCGCGCTTCACTGGCTCATGGCGGTTTGCATCCTGGCGATGCTGTTTATCGGCGTCGGGATGGTGTCGACCGTGCGGCCGGATTATCTGTCGCTGGTGTCGATCCATAAGCCGCTGGGAATCGTGATTCTCGTGCTGGGACTGATTCGTCTGGTGGTCAGGCTGGTTCGCGGCGCGCCGCCGTTGCCCGCTTCCATGCCGGAACCGATGAAGCTCGCCGCGCGTCTCTCGCATCTCGCGTTTTATCTGCTGATGATCGGGCTGCCGCTCATCGGCTGGGGCATGCTGTCGGCCGCGGATTATCCGGTCGTCGTGTTCGGCATCCATCTGCCGTCCTTCCTGCCACACAGCGACGCGCTGCATTCATTGCTGTGGAATGCGCATCGGGCGCTCGCGCTGTGCTTCTTTGCGCTGATCGTGCTCCATCTGGCGGCGGCGCTTTTACATGCGCTCGTCAGACGCGATGGTGTTTTCGAAGCGATGGCGCCGTGGAAATAAAACGGGCAAGAGGGATGCTGCGCATCGAGCGGCAGAACGCCACCGTCACGAGTCTGACGCCGCTAATTGCCGGCCAATGCATTTTGTTAGCAATACGAAGCATGCGATAGCCGCGACCGCCGCAAGGCGGAACGTCGTGGACGTGAACACGTTTTCCGACACGCCAAACAGGTCGATCAGCAACAGTGCGGCTGCATCTATCACGCTGGCAGCAAGCGATGCTGTCAAAAGATAGTTTCGTAGCAGGTTGATCGTGGCTGGTTTCATGATGCGGCTCGTCGACACGGATGGATGGCGCCACCGGTCGCGCTTTCATTTTTCTTGTAGCAACCGGTTAGCCAATGCACGTCGTATGGCTGTCACGCCCATCTATATACATGCGGTATGTGTCGATACTAGCGACGAAACCTGATGAGAACCTTAAGCAGGCAAGCGGCTTGCTTTCAACCGCACAACATACGCTTAAGCGTTGATTGCAGCGACGCGTTCGTGCACCGGCACAAATCCGCTTACCGATACCGTCAGGCCTGACGCGGCTATGTTATTACGCAGCGTAAGGGTCAGTTGATGCCGCTGCGCAATGCGAGCGGCGATGGCGAGTCCTAAACCGCTGCCCGTCCCCTTGGTCTGCTCGCCGCGATAGAAGCGGTCCAGCACGCGACCCAGTTCCTGTTCGGGAATGCCGGGGCCGTTGTCCGCCACTTCGAGGCCGAAGCGCGCTGACGATACGCGAGTGAGCACGACGTCGATCTTGCCTCCCCGCGGCGTATAGCGAATTGCATTGTCAATCAGATTGCTTAACAGCACGCTCAAGCCGTGTGGATCGGCCAGCACGTTGCATACGTCCTCCTGCGTGACCGGTTGGCGGAATTCGAGGCCGAGGTCGATCTGCTTTTCATCGGCAAGCAAAGAGAAATCGCTGACGGCCTGCTCGGCGAGTCGGCGCAAACTCACGCACGTGTCCAAGCTTGCCGATTGCGCGTCCTCGCGGGCGAGCGTCAGCAGTTGCTGTACGAGCCGGATGATGCGGTTAAGCCGCATGTCGATTCGTTCGAGCGTCTGACCGTCGTCCTTCAAGGTGCCGTTGTTCGAAGCCGCCTGCAATTGCAGTTTCAGCGCGGCAAGTGGGGAACGCAGTTCGTGGGCGGCATCGGCAATAAAAGTTCGTTGTGCCTGGGATGCGATGTTCAGACGCGCAAGCAGATCGTTCAGCGCCTCGACCAGGGGCCGGATTTCGACGGGCACGTCGCCGTCGAGACGCAGTGCATCGAGCGAATCGAGTGAACGCGTCGCAAGCAGACGCGACAACCCACCGATAGGCGCGAGCCCGCGCGCCACGACCAGCAGCACCAGCAGGATCGTCGCGGGCATGAACACGCCGAGAGGCCATAACGTGTGCAGCGCCAGATGGACGGCGAGCGCCTCACGCACGGACACCGGCTGTGCCACCTGAACGAAACGACCGGGCTGTTGCAGACCGAAGACACGCCAGGCATCGCCATTTCGGTCGATGGTGCGAATCCCCGCCGGCAGACGATCCAGCACCGCCGATTGCTGCGAGTGATAAATCAGTGCGCCGGTTTTGTCCCAGATCTCGATGAGAATCCGGTCGTCCGAAATGCCGCCGACTTCCGCGTCTTCCCGCTCGACCGTCTGCGTCGCCTCGACACTCGAAGGCAACGACAGGGCGACGGTGCGCAGTTCATAGTCGAACAGTTCGCTCGCCTCTTCGCGGGCGGTGTGAAAGATCGCCCACGCGGCGATGCCGGAGGCGGCGGCAAGACCGCAGATGAGCCACCCGAGCAGCCAGCGGCGAATCGATTTCATCCGCACCTCTTGAGCCGATAACCGACGCCACGCACCGTCACGATCTGGTCGACGCCGATCTTGCGCCGCAGGCTATGCACGTGGACTTCGATCGTGTTGCTGCCCACTTCTTCGCCCCAGCCGTATAACTTGTCTTCGAGCTCCGCTCGGGTGAAAACGCGCGCAGGTTCTTCGATCAGCGCCTGCAGCAAGGCGAATTCGCGCGGCACCAGCGTAATCGGCAGGCTGCCTTTGGTGACTTCGTGGGCCGCCGGGTCGAGCGTCAATTCGCCGTGCGTGTAGATGGGCTGCTTCTGTCCCGTGCGCCGGCGCAGCAACGCGCGGGCTCGCGCCGCCAGTTCGTCGAGATCGAAGGGTTTGATCAGGTAGTCGTCGGCGCCGGCGTCGAGACCGCGAATGCGGTCGGTCACGGCGTCGCGCGCGGTCAGGATGATGACGGGCGCCTCGCCACCCTGCTTGCGATAGCTGCTGAGCACATCGATGCCGTTTTTTCCCGGCAAACCCAGGTCCAGCAGGACCAGATCGTAGACGCCATTGTCGAGCGACAGTTCCGCCGCGCGGCCGTCCTGCGCCCAGTCGACGGCGTAACCCACGCGCCGCATGGATTCGAGCACGGTCTCCGCAATCATTTCATCGTCTTCTACCAGAAGCAGACG
This sequence comes from Paraburkholderia sp. BCC1885, assembly GCF_900996235.1. Lineage (GTDB taxonomy): Bacteria > Pseudomonadota > Gammaproteobacteria > Burkholderiales > Burkholderiaceae > Paraburkholderia. The sequence continues at coordinate 37,768 of NZ_CAAJGM010000177.1, read as the reverse complement.
CATTGCGCCCCCCGCGTTGTCATTCAGCGCCATTGTCGCGCATCCCGCCTTACCCCTTCCTTAAGCCTTCGTTAAGCGTTCCTTCAATATCATCCCCCTTCAACCGAGGAGTGCGAGATGAAACAGGATGCTGTGCGCTTTGCCAGACAGGCCGTCAGCAAGGTTCCCGAAGTCACGCTGGGCTTCTGGGTGATCAAGGTGGCGGCCACCACGCTGGGCGAAACCGGCGGCGACTGGGTATCCATGTCACTGAATCTGGGTTACCTGGTCGGTTCGGCGATCTTCCTCGTGCTATTCGTCGGGCTTGTTTATGGCCAGGTGATGGCGCGCGATTTCCGTCGCTTTCTCTACTGGGCCACCATCATTGCGACGACGACGCTCGGTACCACCATGGCCGATTTCGCCGATCGATCCCTGGGCGTCGGCTATCCCGGCGGCACCGCGATCGTCGTGGCGTTGCTGATCGCCAGTCTGGGGATATGGTATCGATCGGAGGGCACGGTCTCGGCTGCAAGCATCGTCACCGGCCGCGCGGAATGGTTTTACTGGATCACGATCCTGTTCTCGCAGACACTCGGCACGGCGCTCGGCGACTGGGTGGCGGGCGACGATCGCGGCGGGCTCGGTATCGGTTACGAAGACAGCGCGCTGTTGTTCGGAGCGGGGCTTGTCGTCGTGGCCGCGCTGTATTTCTGCACGCGGGTGTCGCGCACGGCGCTATTCTGGGCCGCGTTTATTCTGACGCGGCCGTTGGGCGCGACGCTGGGCGACTTCCTCGATAAACCCCTGGCGCAAGGCGGATTGCAGATTAGCCGGCTGTATGCGTCTGCGATCCTGCTCGCCTTTATCGTGGTTTGTGTGGTGGTGATACCGCAGCGGCCAGCCAGGCGTGACGCGGCGGTTTAGCTGTGTTCTGCCGGCAAAGGTGAGCTTCTGCGGGATAGTGAGGACTTCCAGGAGATACGCCGGAAAGGTGAGCGTATTCGGGATGGTGAGGAGTTCCAGGAGTTGGAATATCGCACACCATCCCGATTGGATCAAAACTTCACTTTCACCTGAAACCCAATCGTGAACGGCAGGTTATCGGAAGGAATCGGCGGAATGAAGATCAGGTTCGCACCCACGCGCTTGTAGTCGAACATCACAATCGGCGCAGCCACCGGGCCGACGGTGTGATTGCGCCCAAGCCCCCAGTTGCCATAGTTATAACCGGAGATGATGCCGGCGATCACCGCGAGCCGCACGAAACCAAAGTGCGTAAACTCCGGCGCCCACAGACCGCCGCCATAGTACGAGGGACGGCGCAGCGAGTTGCGAAAGCCGCCCGCCGTCACGCCCCATTCGCCGTTGAACCAGCACTCGACGCCCAGGCCCGGATTGAATTCGTTGAAGTGGGTGCCCGGATCGGGATCGATATGGTATGAGCCCAGCATTGCGTCAACCCACACGCCACCGCCGCACCAGTCCGCCGCTTTCGCGGTAGAAGCCATCGCGAGGCAGGCGGTCAGCGCGACGAACAGGCGCAAAAATCGATTGAGGGTTGGCCGCAAATGCATATCTTCTCCGTCACCGGTCGTACGCCGGTGTCATGAATGTGCTGGTTATGGTCAGTGTGTCGTCCGTCGGGCACTGTACCTCAACCCATAAAAATCATGTTGAGGCCGCGCTCGGAAACGAGGGCGCGCGCCCTACGCGCGCCGCCCAGCCAGCACAATAACGGAAAGCAGTGGCAGATCGGTGAATCCGCGACGAGTCCTCATAGGAGGGTGAGGCTCGTGCATCGGTTGCGGCGCTCGGCCCACGCGCCGCAATCGTTCAGTCGTTACAGCCCGAGGTCCGAGAGGCCCGGATGATCGTCCGGACGACGCCCCAGCGGCCAGCGGAACAGACGATCCTGTTCGCGGATCGGCATATCGTTGATGCTTGCATGGCGATACGCCATCAGGCCGTGCTCGTCGAACTGCCAGTTTTCATTGCCGTAAGAGCGGAACCAGTTGCCCGAGTCGTCGTGCGATTCGTAAGCAAAACGTACCGCGATGCGGTTATCCGTGAAGGCCCACAGTTCCTTGATCAGACGGTAGTCGAGTTCCCTCGCCCACTTGCGGCGCAGCAGGCCGACGATTTCAGCGCGGCCCGTCACAAACTCCGCGCGGTTGCGCCACACGCTTTGCGGCGTGTAGGCGAGCGAAACGCGTTCCGGGTCGCGTGTGTTCCAGCCGTCTTCCGCGGCACGTACTTTCTGAATCGCGGTTTCGCGCGTGAAAGGCGGCACCGGGGGACGGGTTTCGATAACGTCAGCCATGATTGCTCCAAAGGTCAGGTGAGAGAACGCCGCGAGGGCGCGTGAGTGTGAGTCTCTTCGGCGTTCAGCAATTGCTCGGCCGCCGCGCGTGCATCCAGTGCCGTATCGGGTTCGCCGCTGACCAGCGCAACGCCAATGGCGCCGTCGATCAGGATCAGCCATTGCCGTGCAAGCGGCGCCGCGCGCCGGCCATCGATGCCGGTGGCGGCCACGTAGTCGTCGCATTGCTCGCGCACGAACGCCAGCAGGTGCTCCTTGTGTTCGCGCGCGACGACGCGGATCGGGTCGTCGGCCGCGGCGATTTCGCCGGATGCGTTGAGAAACGCGCAGCCGTGAAACTCCTTGGCGGCAAACCATTCGCGCAGCACGTCGAACATGCCGAGCAGATGCGCGCGCGGTGTCTTGCCGTGGCGCAACGTGCCTTCAATGAACCAGTTCATCCACCGTTCGTGACGACGTTCGAGCGCTGCGGCAACCAGCGCGTCCTTCGATTCGAAATGCGTGTAGAAGCTCTTGCGCGCCGTGCCGGACTGCTTGACGATCGCGTCCACGCCCGTCGCGTGGATGCCGCCGGCGTAGACCAGCGCCTCCGCAGCGGCCAGCAGGCGGTCGCGGGCGCTAGCCTGGGTCGGGGTTTCAGTAGAAGTAGCCATGGACGAAAGGTAGAACGATCATTCTCCCGCGTCAAGAAAAATTTTGCGAAGGGAATTTTTGGATGTCCACGGCGTTAACCTGACAGTACACGACGGACACTTGGACGTATCAACAGAGGAATGCCCGGGCGTAGCGCCGGCTTGCGTTATCGTGGCGCGAGCGGAATCAGGGAGCGAAACGATGAAGAAGGATGCTGTCCGCGCGATCGTGCTGCGCGGTTTGTCGATTGCGGCGGTCGCTGCGGTGGCCGCCTGCACGCCGTTACAGGTCGTCACGCACACGGTCACGCAGACCGAAGCCAGCGTGCCGGCCGGGCAATACATGCTCGACCCGCATCACTGGAGCATTACGTTCGACGTCGAACACCTGAAGTATTCGCGCTTTACGATGCGTTTCGACCACGCCACGGCCCAGCTTGACTGGAACGCGGGCGGCCTCGACAGGAGTTCGGTGGAAGCGGATATCGACGCGGCCAGTCTCGACACCAACGTGCCGCTGCTCGACAAGCAGGTCAAAAGCGACAGCGTGCTCGACGTGACGCAGTATCCGCAGATCCGCTTCGTCAGCACGGGCTTTGAGCGCACCGGCGAGGCACGCGGCAAGCTGACCGGCAATCTGACGATCCACGGCGCGACGGCGCCGGTGACGCTCGATGTGGTGTTCAACGGCTTCGGCCCGGATCCGCTCACCAGGCAGGACACACTTGGCTTCTCGGCGGAGGGCAGTTTTAGCCGCGCCAAATTCGGACTGGCGACGTGGTATCCGGCCGTGGGCGACGACGTCCACGTGCGGATTCAGGCTGAATTCGTCAAACCGGTTGCGGGCGGCTGAATGCACGACTGAACGCACGACCGAGCGTGCGCTCAGAGGCGCGACCGGGCGGCGGCGCACATGGCAGTGCGGCCGCCTCGTTTGCCGGTCTCAGGCGGTCCAGTCGAGAATGACCTTGCCGCTTTCGCCCGACAGCATGGTGGCAAAAGCGCGCTGATAATCGTCGACGGGGAAGTGGTGCGTGAGGATCGGTGACAGGTCCAGTCCGCTTTGCAGCATCGCCACCATCTTGTACCAGGTCTCGAACATTTCGCGGCCGTAAATGCCCTTGATTTCCAGCCCCTTGAAGATCACCTGATTCCAGTCGATGGCGGTCTGCGCGGGCGGAATGCCGAGCAGCGCGATCTTGCCGCCGTGGTTCATCGCTTCGAGCATGCTGGTGAATGCGCTAGGCACGCCGGACATTTCCAGGCCCACGTCGAAGCCTTCTGCCATGTGCAGATCGGCCATCACATCGCGCAGCGATTCGCGCGACACATTCACCGCGCGTGTCGCGCCCATCTTGCGCGCGAGTTCGAGCCGGTAGTCGTTGACGTCGGTAATAACCACATTGCGTGCGCCGACGTGTTTCGCGATTGCCACCGCCATGATGCCGATTGGCCCGGCGCCGGTGATCAGCACATCTTCGCCCACCAGGTTGAACGACAGCGCCGTGTGCGTCGCGTTGCCGAACGGGTCGAAGATCGCTGCGAGGTCATCGGAGATTTCCGGCGGAATCTTGAAGGCATTGAACGCGGGAATCACCAGAAATTCGGCGAACGCGCCTTCGCGATTCACGCCCACGCCGGTCGTATTGCGGCATAAATGACGGCGCCCCGCGCGACAGTTGCGGCAAAATCCGCAGGTGATATGCCCTTCGCCGGAGACGCGGTCGCCGATGGCAAAGCCGCGCACTTCCTGGCCCATTTCGACGATCTCACCGACATATTCGTGCCCCACGTGCATCGGCACGGGAATGGTTTTTTGCGCCCAGTCGTCCCATTTCCAGATGTGGATGTCGGTCCCGCAGATGGCCGTGCGCTTGATGCGGATCATCACATCGTTATGGCCGACTTCGGGTTTCGGCACGTCGGTGAGCGTGAGGCCCGGCGCGCGTTCGAGTTTTGCGAGTGCTTTCATGTGCGCCCCTGGTTTATTGGATGATGCCGAGCGAGCGGCCGACGCGCGCGAAGGCATCCACGGCGCGGTCGATCTGTTCAGAAGTATGCGCGGCGCTCATCTGCGTGCGGATGCGCGCACGTCCCTTGGGCACCACCGGGAACGAGAAGCCGATCACGTAGACGCCTTCCTTCAATAGTTCCTCCGCCATGCGCGAGGCGAGTTGCGCGTCGCCGAGCATCACCGGGATGATGGGATGTTCGCCCGGCACCAGCGTGAAACCCAGCGCGCTCATCTTGCTGCGAAAGTGCGCGCCGTTGGCTCGCACGCGCGCCCGCAGATCCGCGCCTTCCGCGCTTGCCAGCAGTTCGAGCACCTTGAGCGAGGCCGCGGCAATGCTCGGCGTCAGCGTGTTCGAGAACAGATACGGGCGCGACCGTTGCCGCAGCAATTCGACAATTTCCTTGCGCGCAGCGACGTAGCCGCCCGACGCGCCGCCCAGCGCCTTGCCGAGCGTGCCGGTGATGATGTCGACGCGCGACAGCACGCCGCAATGTTCCGGCGTGCCGCGTCCGTGCTCGCCGATAAAGCCGACCGCGTGCGAATCGTCGACCATCACCAGCGCGCCGTAGCGATCAGCCAGATCGCAAATGCCGGCGAGGTCGGCGATGATGCCGTCCATCGAGAACACGCCGTCGCTCGCGATCAGCTTGAAGCGCGCGCCGGCGGCGTCCGCTTCTTTCAGCTTCGCTTCGAGGTCGGCGAGATCGTTGTTCTTGTAGCGAAAGCGTTTCGCCTTCGAAAGCCGCACGCCATCGATGATGCTGGCGTGATTCAGTTCGTCGCTGATGATCGCGTCGGATTCGTCGAGCAGTGTTTCGAACAGGCCGCCGTTTGCATCGAAGCAGCTTGAGTAGAGAATGCAGTCGTCGGTTTGCAGAAAGGCGGCGAGCGCCTGCTCCAGTTCCTTGTGCACTGTCTGCGTGCCGCAGATGAAACGCACCGACGCCATGCCGAAGCCGTCGCGGTCGAGCCCGTCTTTGGCGGCCTCGATCAGGCGCGCGTCGTCCGCGAGGCCCAGATAATTATTCGCGCAGAAGTTCAGTACGTCCGCACCGTTGGCAAGCCGGACGCCGGCCGATTGCGGGCTGGCGATGACGCGCTCGGTCTTGTAAAAGCCGTCGGCGCGGATCTGCTCGAGCGTGCTGCGCAGATGGGCGAGGTAGGGTTCACGCATACGTCGGGCTCCTGGATAGGCAGCAGGCCGCGTGCGCTTACGATGTTCGGCGCGGTGGCGGCCTGCTATAGTCGAATAGCAGTTTTATCGAACAAATTCGATTTTCCGAACGAAAGTCCGGTATATCGAACAACTCTAAACGATAGGTCGGAAAATGGCAAGTTCGGGAACCCGGCGCGCAGCAGCCAGCGCTGCACCCACTCTGGCCCAAACGGTCGCGGCGCCGCCGCGGGTGGGCGAACAGATCCAGCGCCTGCGCAGCGAACGGCGCATGACGCTCGACGACCTGTCGCGCGCGGCGGGTGTGTCGAAATCCATGCTGTCCGAAATCGAACGCGACAAGGCCAATCCGACTATCGCGGTGGCGTGGCGCCTGACCAATGCGTTGGGCGTCAGTCTCGATTCGCTGTTCGCGCAGCAGAAGGCGCCCGAGGCCATCGCCGTTTCCGGACCGCACGAAATTCCGACGCTAAGCGGTCACGACGCCAAATATCAGTTGCGGGTGTGGGGACCCATCGAGCTGGCCGGCAAGTTCGAATGGTACGAATTGACGCTGCAGCCAGGCGGCGCGCTGGTGTCCAACGCGCACGAACCCGGCACGCGCGAACATTTGACGGTGCTGCACGGCTCGATCGAAATCGAGGCGGCCGGCACCACCCGGCGCCTGAAGACGGCGGACACGGCGCGCTACGTGGCCGACGAAGCACACGCCATTCGCAATGCCGGCAAGAGCGAAGCGAAGGCTTTGCTGGTGGTGATTCACGGCTGAGCAATCCGCGCACCGCCGGCGGCAAAACGCGTCGCGGCGGCAGATGAGGGGAAGGGTTGGCCTGGTTGCGCTGACTACTGTATGTTTGTACAGTATACCCAGATTGACCGGAGCCGAAATGAACGAACTGACAACCCACCACGCCGATCACGGCCTGGCTGCGCTGCGCTTCCAGACCGCGGCGCGCGACCTCGAACACATCGTCCGCAGCATCGCCGCGCGTTATATCGTGCAGCAAGTTCCACTCACCTGGCGGCTTCTGCACGCTATCGAGGCAGAAGCGCTTGCTGATCTCGGCTTCGCCAGCCGTCACGACGCGCTGATGCTCGGACTCTTTCAGCGCCCCTCGGCACTTCCGTATCCCGAAACCGACGAGGCAGTGGATTTCGGCGCGTCCAATGCGCTGCCGGCGGTGTTTGCGTTTGCTGTCGCCGTGTATGAAGAAGCGCATCGCAACGCGGCTCAAACGGCGCCACGACAAAGCGCGCCGCGACGGGCACGGGCCTGGGGCGGATGAGGTCGGCCGCGCCTGGCGGTCCGGTTGCGTCTCACCTACAATGAGACGCAACTAACGGTAAACTAGACAATGGTCCCTCCCAGCTCGTCCGGCTCCGCCGGCCGCAACATTCCCGCGACCGATCTGTTCGATCAGGAACGCGAAGACTGGCGCCGCGATCCGCGTATCGCCTTCGATGCGTGGCTGGCCAAACAACAGTTTCGTCAGTCTTCCGCTCAGGTGTACCAGGCGCAGTGGGGACTCTTTCTCGACTGGCTGAAAGTTCGGCATACTAATCTTATGACCGTCGACACGCGAACAATCGCCGATTTTGTCGCCGGGCTCGCCATCCGAAAACCGCAACGGGTCCGCTATTTAAGGCTCATCGAACGCGTGCTCGATCACGTCCGCGAAATCGAACTGGCGTCGACCAATCCCGCACGGTTTATCGCCCAGGACGGCGAAGCGGCGTGGCGCAATGCACGCGACAATGAACCCACCGGTTTTCTGACCAGTCACGAGCGCGCCTTACTGGTCGCGCATCTGTTCTCACCTGTAAGCCAACTATCCGCTGCGCAACGTTGGCGGGAACGGCGCGATCGGGCGTTGATTGCCGTGTTTCTCGGTGGCGGCCTAAAAACCGGCGAAGCGAGAGCGCTAACGGTTAGTTGCGTGATGGCCGGTTCATCGTGGGTCGTCATCGAGTCACCTAATCCATTGATGACCCGACGCACGCGGCTATCGCCTTTCGCCGTCGCGGCGCTGGACGCGTGGCTCGGGGAGCGGCGCGCGTCCGAGCTGGCCGGAACCCTCGTGTTTCCCGCATCGCCTTCTGGACGGCCGATGCACAAGGCCACCATGCTGCGTTCCGTCGACGCGCTGATCGACGCGGCGGGGCTCGCCAAGTCGCGTGCATCGCGCGCCAGTCCGCAAACCCTGCGCAATACCTTTGCTGCGGATCTGTTCGAAACAGGTGTCGCGCCGGATCTGGTCGGGCAATGGCTGGGGTTTATGCAACCGGTTTCGGCTAGCCGGCTGCATCGTGCATGGAAAACGTGGGTTGAGCAGCAAGATCCAGCGGGAAATCCCGGTGAGTGATGCGCCGGATTTCAGTCGGGCATCGGATCGCCCGGCGCCGCGCGACGGGCTTTCTGCGAAATAAGCGTGTGGAAATTTCCCCGCAAAGGCTCACCTTTCCGATCCCGAATTACCTCACCTTTAGCCAACGCCCGGCTACGCGGTGACATGCAGTGACAAATGGCCGTTCCACTACGCAGCCGAAGCAGCCGGTTTGAAGGCCAGAAACCGGCTGACGGCCTCAAGCCGCGAGTGACCGGGCCCCGATGAATGCTCGCACTCCGGACACTGCAGTTCGTAGCGGTGATCGACCTCGGATAGCTCCGGTTCACCTTCCTGGCATTTTGGACAACGCGACGGTAGCAGGACGTGGCCGTCCGCGAGCGTGCCAATCGTCTCCATTTCCTCCCCGTTCAGGCGACCTGACTGTGCAAGCGCGCTCAACAAACCTGCAATGGCCGGGTCGACATCCTGTTGGGTGCGGAGCGCCGCGACTTCTTTCGTCAGCGCATCGAGTTCGTCCGACTGCTCGCGTAATTGCAAGTCCAGCCGGTCGCCGCGCGCTTTGGCCGCCGCGATTTGCTGGATGAATTCGAATTCCTTGCGACTGGCGTCGCGCACGCCGGATTGATAGGTCGCCGCCATGCTGCGTAGCGAGTCGAGTTCGACCAGCATGGGTTTAACGCGGCGCTCGGCCTCGGCCACTGCATCCTTGATCTGCTGCGCATAGTGCTCGGTGCTCTGACGCAATTCGACGTGCAGGGCATCGATGCGGTCGCGCAAAGCGGCATTGCCCGATTGCTCGGTCTCCAGACGCTTGCGCAGCGTTTCGTTTTCAGCCTCAAGCCGGCGGACGCTGGATTGCAAGCTATCCTGGTGAATGCTGCCATGCGTGTTAGCCATCGCCAGTTCCGCTTCGAGCGCGCGAACGCGCTCCCACGCCGCATCCGCTCGCGCATCGCTGCGGCGAATGGCTTCTTCCGACGCCTGCCGGCGAATTTCGGCCTCGCGGGTTTCGCGTTCGGCCGTGGAAATCTGCGTCTGAATTTGTTCGCGCTCACTGTCGAGGGTGGTGCGGGCATGCACCATGGCTTCCTCGAATAAGGCGCCGAGCAACTCGCCCGCTCGTTCTTCAAGTACCTTCGGAATGGTTCCGGCACCGACGCGGACCCGGGAGGCGCTACGAATTCGCTCCCAGAAGGTGTCGATGTCCTTGGGGATATCGCTTGCGCTGCCGGTTTGGGTCAAATCCCGCACGGCCGCCATGGAGGGGCGAATACCCAGATCGAAGAAAAGACGCTTGCAGGCATGTAGCGATAAATCTTGCCGGCGAGCGCCGTTTTCACGCATCGACTCCAGTTCCTGCTTGATGGCTTGCCGTTCTTCGTCCAGTGTCATTGGGTCCTCGATGCCGATGTACGTCGAGGAATAATAACAAATTACGTAGTAATTGCTACAGCGTGACGAGAATGACAGGCCTTGATGCAGGACAGAGCGCAATTCAGCCGATGCGGGCGCGTCTGTGGTAATCGACGCTGCCATTTCCGTGAAACAAAACGAAGAATGGTCTATAAGTCATTGTATGCAAAACGATTTGCGGGGTTTCCGAGCGTATTGTCACTGTTTCACGGGACGGAATGCGAGCGGGTTGTGGATTTGGGATGGTCCGGAGGGCTCGCGGGGTAAAAAAGTCTTGAGAGTAATAAAAGTAAACACCCTTGAACCTTATTAAAAACGTTAACGCCACGGCAGACCGTTACCTGGTAAGGGTTTCAGCCGGGTCAGGTGAAACTTTACGGGAGACTGGGTGAGGACTTGCAGGACAGTCCGGTGATGGGGTTCAGGGGCCATGGTGAGGCGCTGCGGGACGCTCAGTGAGCGGGTTCAGGAGCTGCTTACAAAATACCAACCGGCCAAAGGTGAGGTTTTGCGGGACCGGACGGATCGTGCGCCCCTGCCAGGCGTAAAAAAGATCATCGCGTCACCCGATTGGTGCGGTGAGCGCTTTCGGGAGGCATTGTAGACGCTCTTTTGAGGTGAATTGAGGAGTCGAAAAGCCTTCGGTGAGGCAACGCGGGAGAAAAAGCCTCTACAAGGTGAGGCTTTACGGGGGATCGAGGGTGGTTATGCCCGGTTTTTGGGCATATGAGCATCTAAGGTGAGCGTTTTCGGGAGTCCGTAACGGGTTTCGGGATTATCTGGACGCTCAATGTACCTGGTGAAGGGCTCCGGCGCGGATAGGTGAGGTTATTCGGGAGATGTCCGAGAGGCGCTCTCGCCTGGCCAAAAATCGCACCGCTGGTGCTTAAGGTGAGTGTTTGCGGGAGTGATCGGGATCCCAAAAATCATGTCAGGTGAGGCTTTTCGGGAAGAAGTTGGCGATTACTTACGTGAAATGCCCTACTGGGCTTGATGGGTGAAGGCGAATTCGTGACGGCAAAATTTCTAACGGTGAGGATTTCCGGGAGATAGTCAAGGCGCGATGTTCGGGTGACCTGCGGTTCGATGCATTCGTTGAGGTGAGGTTTTACGGGATGCATTATTTCAAGCGATACTCGATGTGTTTTGTTTAAGTACCTGAAGTAAATGAATATTTGCATGCCTGCGAAGATAGGTGAGACTTTTCGGGAGTTGGGAATAGGCACGCTGCGGGTGCGAAAACGAAGGGCCATTCCAGTGAAAGGTGAGGTTTTACGGGAGTGTTTTCCAGCTCATTGCGTGTGCGCTTCGACCTGGGCCGCGTGTTTTCGCGGCTTCGGCTTCGGCAAAGGTGAGGGTTTCCGGGGGATGAAATGACCTGCGCCGACGTGGCTATCGCGGGTGAGTTAAGCCGGGGCGGTTCGCGAGGGCGCGTTACCGATGCGGGCTGCATCGTGCTCGCGGCGATGCGGTAAAAGGCTCCGCGCTTCAACTGTGCTTGCTTCCAAGGTCTTGATGTACCAGCCAATTTCCTCGGAGTACAGGCTCCCGGAAGTACCGCGCTGCTTTCAGGTGGGACATGAATTGCCGAGGGATAGGTATGGAATGCGACGGAGGAAGGTGAACGCCGTGCAACTGGCGCGGTGTGTTCTGTGGTTCGGACGATGATCCCGCTTGAGCCGGTAGTGCTGCCCAATGCGACCGGTGCGTTTCTGCGTGCAGCGACGCCTCACCGTGCAATGAGCCGGTTGCGGCCAGTCCGAAACGCTGCTCGGAACATGAGCGGTGCGTTTACGCCGCCTATCGCACCTCACCACCCAATTGCAGGCGATCCGGTCGTCGGGATGCAGCGAAGTGCCACCGGTGCATCTGCAGGCGCTGAAGCGCCTCACCGTGAGCCTGCGGCTTCTGAAAAAAGTCCGCGTGTCATCCTCGACTTTCGTGACGCAGCGGAGCGTGCCGAACAGGCCGACTCATAACAACTTCGTGCGCGGCGTGATGCGTCCGATACGATCAATGCACTTCCCACAAACCCTTGCTGGCACCGGATCCCAGGGTTTGCCCCTGGCCGCCGACTCGACTGCTTCGGTCATGCTTCGGTTTCCGAAAAGGGCCACCCTTGGCGAATCACCCAGGAGTGCGAACCAGGTCGTGAATATGCGAGAATTTTTAGGGTGAGTCGATACGGGAGCAAAAACCTCCCTTTGGTGACCGGTGCAGGAAACGCCGGTTTTCGCCTGGCCCGCGACGCGCAACGCCATGGCCGATATGGCGGTGAATGCTAGAGGTGAGCCTTTTCAGGATCGCGCCGAGGTGAGTCGCGGTCCGTAAACTCACTTCACCGGGAATGGTGAGACGGTCCCTATAGACGCCCTTCACCACAGCCGGTATGCTCTCGCCAAATCCCTCCTCGACCCGACGCATGGCCACGAAGCGCGCGAAGAAGACTGATGTGGTGAGCCCCAGCTCCGCCGAATTGCGTAAAGCCGTCGAGGCAATCGCGATTCAGCCCAAGAGCGGCAAGATCACCCTTCTCACCCGAAAGCTGTTCAATGTTTTGCTTGCGGTCGCCCAGCAGGCTGACGAGTCCGGCGATACCTACCGCGCGCTGCTTTCGGACATCGTCGCTAACTCGGCGTTCGATTCGAACGACACAGCGCTCGTCAAGGAACATCTGCGGCGGATGGTGTCGGTGCAGGTCGAATGGAGTACCGGCACCTCGAGCCAGAAGCCTGGGCGCAAGTGGGGTATTTCGACGCTGATCGCGGACGCCGAAATTCTCGAAGACCCGACCACACGGCGCGTGTGGGTCGAATTCTCGTTTGCTCCCAAGATCAAAAAGAAGCTGCTCGACCCCGTGCAGTACGCGCGCCTGAGCCTGCAGTTCCAGAGCCAATTGCGCAGTAGCGCGGGTCTTGCGCTGTACGAAATCTGCGTGCGCTATCTCACCAATCCGAGTCATCTCACCATGCGCGAATCGTGGGAGTGGTGGCGGCCGATTCTTTCCGGCACGCCTGACACGGAAGCGGGCGACGAGGCCAAGCGCGAATACAAGTATTTCAAGCGCGACTATCTGCGCCCGGCGATCGCCGAGGTGAACGCGGTTACCAACATCTTCGTCGAGTTGATCGAGCATCGCGAAGGCCGGCGTGTCGCCGAAATCCAGTTTCGCGTGACGGAGCGCAAGCAGCCGATGCTGGCGCTCGACGAGCATCCAAACGTCTTCGACAGCACGCTCGTCGACCGGATGGTCAAGATCGGCATTCCGCTCAAGGAAGCGCAGACGCTTTACGCGGATAGCGAGGAAAACCGGATTCGCGCTGCGCTGCAGATGACCGAGCAGCGCATGCGGAGCACGTCGTTGCCTCCGGTGCGCAGTGCCCCCGCCCTGTTCAAGGACGCGCTGAAGAAGGGTTACGCGCCGCCGGTCGAGGCGCTCGTATCAGGCGTTTCCGGCAAATCCGCTGTCGCAGCGCCGGCGGACGATCTCAAGGCACGTCTGCTTGGCGAGTATTCCGCCTATCGTCGCAAGGAAGCGCGCGCGCTCTATGACGAGCAAGGTGAGTCGGAACGGGAGATCGCGCGTCGGTCGTTTGAGGACGACGAGTTGCCGGGGCTGGGTTCGCATCTGCGCGATGACTGGCGCCGCCGCGGTCTGGAATCGAAGATCACCGAAACGGCGTTTTTCGACTGGCTGGCCCGCAAGACATGGGGTGAGCCAACCGACGGGGACCTGCTCGCTTTCACCTTGAGCCAGTCGCGCGCCGCCTGACGGAGCCGTTTCTGTTTCTATTGATGGGCCGCTGGTTCTCGTGAGCGGAGCGCCGTTGGAGGCGCCCCGCTCACCGGTTACTTCTGCTGCAACATCTGTTCGATCTGCCTGAGGATGTCGTCGCGTTTTTCTTTCGACAGACCCTTCAGCCGCAGTTCGATGCGGTCGTCGCCGTAAGACTTCAGATCGCCGACCGACACACCATCCATTTTGATCTCGAGGCGCTGCGCGTAGCGTTGCCGCCCTGCCGGCTTGGCGTTTTCCTGCGCGCTGGCCCGCCCCTTCACGATGTCGGCCACCTGGCGCGTGCTCAGATCGTCGGAGAGAATCTTGTTGATCAAGCGCAGCGTGGAGTCAGAGCCGCGAGCCGCGTGATAGCGGCCGACCTGGTAGGCCATGTTCGAGCCGAAGCGATCCGTCCGCGCAACCATTTCATGCATGACCACCTCGGGCAACTTGGCAATCGAGAGCGCCACGGCAACCGTGGATTCGTCGAGGCCGAGATGCTCGGCCAGTTCCTTCTGGCTCTGGAAGAACTTCTCATCCAGAAAGCGTTTCCAGACGACCGCGTTATCAAACACCGTCTGCGAGTCACGCTGGACGTTGAGGTCATAGCCGAGCTTGTAGCTTTGAATGCCGATCGGCAGATCAATGACGATCGCCTTCACCGACTCCTTGTTGGCTTCCTTGAGCGCGCGCACGCGGCGGCCGCCGTCGCTCACGAAATACGAGCCGGGATTGTCGTAATCGGGAATCACATGGATCGCCTGCTGCTGCCCCTGTTTCGCGAGATTGACCGCGAGTTCGGCGATTGACGACTTCAGGTAGAAATGGCGCGGATTGAACGGACTCGGTTTGATGTCCTTCAGCGCGAGTTCGATGACCTGACCCGGACGATAGCCGTGTTCGATGCGCCAGGCGCGATAGGCGGCAGATTCATTGAGCGTTTCGGCCGTGTCGGCTTCGGTCGCGGCGGAAACCGGCTGAGCGGTACGACCGGCGACGTTGCCCGTCTTCGGCGCATTCTGTACCAGCCCGTCGATGGCATTGAGGCGATCGAGGGCGGTTCGCTTTTCGCTGCTAGTCGTGTCGGGACGTGCTTGAAAGCCTTTGGCGAATTGGGAGGGTTTCATTCAGTGTCCTTTATGCGCATAAATTCAGGGGAGCAGGGCGGCGATCTCATCGGCAAACGCCCTTATTTCGGCGGCGGCGAGCTTGGCGCCGCGGTCGTTCATCTGCAGCACGGTCTGCCCGAGGGCCATGGCCTGTTTATAGGCTTCACGGGTCGGGATTTGGGTCTTAAGTAACGGAAACCCCAGCTCTTCGAGCGCGCGCTTCAGTTCACGCGTCAGCATGCGCTTTTCTTCCGTCTTATTAAGCAGAAAGACGGCGCGCAGGTCTTCGTTCATGGCCTGGGCCTGCTGGATCAGCTTGACCAGACCGACGCTGGACCAATAATCAGCCGGCGACGAAGAGGTGGGGATAATGGCGACGGTCGCGGCGAGCAGGACGACGCCAGAAACTTTCTCGGTGATGGAGGGCGGACAGTCTACGACGATGATGTCGTAGTCCCCCACGAATTTCTTGATCTCGCGGTGAATCTGGCCACCGAACTCGGAAAGGTTGACGACCGGAAACGGGATCCCGCTTTCGCTATCCGACGAGGCGCTGGTCCAGTGGACGAGGGTGTTTTGCCCGTCTGCGTCCACGACGAGGACGCGCTTACCCTTCTCGTGAAATGCGGCGCCCAGGTGCATCGCGATGGTGCTCTTCCCGACCCCGCCCTTCTGTTGAGTTACCGCGATGATTTCTGCTGCCAATCTGCACCTCTCTTTTTAGACGCTGATGGATTTTACCTTGGCGATTTTGTATTTCAATCTCTTTTACTGGAAACATGTGACACGTTAGCCATTTGGCCAAGGTTTATGCGCATAAAGCGGGCGGACTATTGAGCCGAGCGTGAGTGCGGAGGACCAAAGGCGTGGTGGGATCCATTGAACCACTCGCCGGCGCCGTTGCGCCGCACGCATGCCGCGGGTTTATGCGCATAAACCCATGCGCCATGGCGGGGCAACATGCCATACCAACGGCGTCGGCTCGCCCCTAAGTCGCGCCGCCTGAACGTGCGGCTTGATCCCTGGTTGGCCGCTACAATCGCCTGCCATCTCCACCCATCGCAAACCCGCCAATGATCACGATCTACCATAACCCCCGCTGCTCCAAATCGCGCGGTGCCTGCGAGTTGATCGCCGGCACATGCAACGTCGCGGGCGAGCCTGTTGAAGTCATCGAATACCTGCGGCAACCGTTGTCGGCTGCGCAATTGAAGGCCTTGAACGCCATGCTTGGTGGCCCAGTCCGCGAAATGCTCCGTGACACTGAACCCGCGTACAAGGAACTGGGGTTGGACGATGCCACCCTCTCCGACGACCAGCTATACGAAGCCATCGAAAAGCGCCCTGTCCTGATGCAACGGCCAATCGTCGTCCGCAACGGCCGCGCGGTCATCGGCCGCCCGCCCGAGCGCATCAAAGCGCTTTTCGACTGACCGTCCATCCCGCGCAGCCAACGGTTCTTCCGCTCGAGCCCGGGTCGTCACGCGCCCTACGGCGAGGCCCGCTACAATCGCCGTCAGCCACGCGTAGCCGCGGCAGCGTCAATCCACACAAAAGGGACATCGTGCATTTACCGACAACACTCGCGCCGTGGTCGCCCCACGACACTCGACTCATTCTGTCGTGCGCGCTGGGGCTCGCGCTGATCATCGTTTTCATCAGCGTGCTAAAACTGGCGCCGTTCCTGTCGATTCTGGTCGGCACCTTCGCCGCCGGGTTTGCGGCGGGCTTACCGCTCGAAGCGGTAGCCAGCGCATTCAGCAAGGGCGCGGGGGCGCTGCTCGGCGACGTGGGGATCATCATTGCGCTAGGGGCGATGCTCGGCGCGCTAATGGCGGAGTCCGGCGCGGCGGACCGGCTCGTCTCGACGATCCTCAGGCACTCCACACCGCGCCTGCTACCGTGGATGATGGCGCTGGTCGCAATCATCGTCGGCTTGCCGTTGTTCTTCGAAGTGGGTCTGGTGATGATGGTGCCGATCATCTTCGTGATGGCGCGCCGTTCCAAACAGCCGATCCTGCTGATCGCGATTCCCGCACTGGCTGGCATGACGACGCTGCACGCACTGCTGCCGCCTCACCCGGGTCCGTTGATCGCCGTCAGCGCCTTGCACGCGGACCTTGGCCTGACGCTGCTGCTCGGGTTGATCGTCGCGATTCCCGCTGTGATCCTGGCAGGACCGGTCTATGGTATCTGGCTCGCGAAGCGCATGGACGTTGTCGAACCGGAAGAGATGGGCAAACTGTTCTCGTCGCAACAGGACGCCGCCGAGCCGCCCAGCTTCGCCATTTCGCTGATCACGATTCTGTTGCCTGTGATCATGATGCTGGGTCGCACGATTGCCAAATTGCTGCTCAAGCCAGAAACCTTTCTCTTCGACGCGCTCAACTTCCTCGGCGAGCCGCTGGTCGCGCTGGGTCTAACGGTTCTGTTTGCGATTGTGGCGCTCGGCTGGTCGCGCGGCATGCCACGTGATCGCGTCGGCGGCATCCTGCGCAAGAGTCTGCCCCCCATCGCCGCGCTGCTGCTGACCATCGGTGCGGGCGGCGGCCTCAAACAGGCACTGGTGGTGGCCGGCATCAGCACGACGGTCGGCAAGATCGCCGTGGGCGCGCACATGCCGCTGATTTTGCTCGCGTGGCTGATTGCCGTCGCGCTGCGCCAGGCCACCGGCTCGGCCACGGTTGCGACGACGACGACGGCCGGCATTGTCGCGCCGGTCGTCATCGGCCTGAGCCCGACCCATGATTCGCTGATGGCGCTGGCCATCGGCGCGGGCTCGGTGTTCTTCTGCCACGTGAACGACGCGGGTTTCTGGATGGTGCGCGAATACTTCGGCCTGAAACTGAAACAGACGGTGCTGGTCTGGTCGGTCCTGCAGACGATCGTCTCGGTGGTCGGTCTCGCGCTCACGCTCGTAATGTGGAGTGTCCTGACCTGAGACTGCCGCGCGCCGCATCGAAGCCATAGAAAGACCTCACATCCTTGCGGCATGTGACCCGGCAACATCACGGCTGCATGGCAGCCATTGACGCCCGATTGGCAGACCTCCCGCCCACCGCAAGCGCACACTGCTTCGTACCGAAAGGAGGTGCATTGGAAAGCACCTCCTTCCGCCATGAATCCCATACGGAGCGCCCATGCTGGAACTGAGGCCGTCCTGTGAACGATGCGGCAAGCCATTGCCGCCGCACGCCCCCGACGCCATGATCTGCAGCTACGAATGCACGTTCTGCGAGGTCTGCGCGTCGAGCGCGCTTTGCAATGTCTGTCCGAACTGCGGCGGCAATTTCCAGCACCGGCCCACGCGTCCGCGCGCGATGCTCGCGAAACATCCCGCCAGCCAGGAGCGACATGCCGCGCATGTCGACGAGGCCGCCCACGCCGCCTATCTCGAACGGTATCGCGCGATACCGCCCAGCGAGCGATAACCCGTCGCGGCGCCGCATCAGTCTTCCGCGCGGTCCCCGTCTGCGTCGTCGAGCCCGCTCATCGCGCGCGCCGCCGCCCGCAGCAGACCGATATGCTTACGATAATTGCGGCAACCGCTGCAGGTCGGCAGATGCAGGCCGATGGCGACCCATTCGCCCGCCTTCAGCGGCCGGTCGAGCGCGTCCGATAGCAGGCGCGTGATGTTTTTACACTTCCCCATTCGCGTCCTCTCTCGATAAGCCCTTCTCGGTCAGGCACGTGCGCAGCCGAATGCGCGCGCGATAGATCAGCACGCTGCAGTGATTGGCGGTCAGCTGCAATTCGGCGCAGATTTCGTCGGTTTCCAGGTCGAGAAATTCTCGCATCATGAATACGCGGCCGATATGTTCCGGCAGATGTTCGAGGCAGATCTCGAAGAGTTGCCAGAACTGCTGCTGACGTAAGGCGGTCTCGGGCGTTGGCCACGGGCGCGGCTTCGCTTCGCGCGACCAGTGTCCGTTGTCCTTGAAAAGCTCGCGGTCGAGTATTGCCTCACCTTCGAGTTCGGAATCCAGTTCTGAGAGATTCACGGTCCGCTTGCGCGCGCGCAGGGTATCGACGAGCTTATGGCGCAGAATGCCGAACACCCAGGTCTTGTGCTCCGACTGCGCGGCAAAGCGATCGGCCTGCGACCATGCCGCCGCGAGCGCTTCCTGCACCGCATCTTCGGCTGCGGCCGCGTCGCGCAATTGCAGGCGCGCAAAGCGCAGCAGGTCGCGCCGCAAGTGCATCAGATAGATCGGATCGTCGAACGCGGTGCCGGCCGTCTGCGTCATGCCAGCCTCCGGTGCCGCGCGTCCAGGATTGACGCGGCTGCTGGCAGGCCAGTAAGGGCGACGCGCCTGTCCCCGCGCTCGGTCATGTCGATGATATTCATGAGTAGATGTTTTTCGAGGCGCCCGATACGGCTCGGGCGTCCATTTTCTCGCCCGCTCCTGCCCGGGCAAACTGGGGTTCGGCATGGCTGCGCCCACCAATGGTGACTTCAACCGGCATTAGTCGCACGTGTGGCGGCTTGATGACAGCCGGGCGAAATTATTTTTCTTCGCCCTCAGAAGGAGACTCGTTGCCGGCCGTTAGCGGGCAAACCGATTATGCATTTACAAAGAGAATTTTTTCGCAACAATGCGCATCGCGGAAGAGGCTTTGCCGATCTTTAAGCCATCGATGCGAGCGTCCCCAGTTCCAGCGGGCGGGCATTTTATTAAGGAAAGCAGAATATTTGCTTTCTTCAAGGAATAGTCCGCGTCGCGCCTCGAGCATGTTTTCCCCGCAAACGCCCGCGCGCTGCAAATGTCCCGGGCTGTCAGGCCCTTTTCGTGCTACAGTGAGTCAGCCGCTTGTAGATCTATCGCGCGCTTGCGCCGACCACCCAAGTCTTCGCCTCATTGCGCTCCCCGGGTCGATCAGGATCCCTTCTTTCATGTCACTTCGCGTAGCCGCTGGTTCTATCCCATGGATACGACCGTCGTGTGCGCGTACCGACCCACCCTGCGCCTGTCGCAGGTCCGCCTGCCGCGGAAAATGCAGTGCTGTAGCGTGTGCGGCGTAAAGCCGGCGCCGTCTCCATTGCTCTCGCATGGCAGGTCACTCAACGGAGACGACTACCATGAACAACATCATTAGAAGCTATCGCGGTCTTGAGATTTATCCGCTGGTCTATGCTCACGAACCGCGCGGCGCAAATGGTTCGCGTCATTACGATGCGGGTTTCGATGCATCCGTGAAAATCTGCCGCCGCGGGTCGGACGGCTCGATGACCACCAGCCGCGTGTTTCGCGTGCCGAGCGGCTCGCCGTTCGGCAACACCGGCGATGCGCGTATGGCATCCGCAAGTCACGCCGAACGCGTTATCGACGGCATGATCGCCGGACAGTCGATCGTCGGATTATGAGTCGCGCATCGATGGCCGATTCGACCCGCGCACGACGCGCGGCGCCGCCGAACCCCGTCGAGCGATCGGGCCGGGACAACTACCTGGTCGCCGTGTCGTCGCGGCGCACTTCGAGCGGCACCGTGCCGACACTCAAGATCACGCGCCTGAGCGACGCGCGGGTGATCTATCCGTTCCAGGGACACGCCGACATGCCGTTCTTCGAAAGCGCGCAAGCGGCGGAGCAATACGCGCAAACCTACGGCCTGCAACTGGTGGACGGGGATATCGCGGTACCGGAATAGCGCCGCGGCGCATGCATGCGCTCCTGTTTATGCGCATTGTATAAACCGCAGATAAACGCAAAAAAGCCGCTAAAACTAGCGGCTTTTTCAATTTTGATGCCTCAATTCCAAACGCCTTATCGAGTCACCTTCGTCGGCGGCGTCACGGGCCGATAGCGCCACTTTTCCGCGCCAGAATTGATCTGCGCGTCATCTTCTTTGCGCTTTTCCTCGCGAGCCACGTCGGCTTCCTGTAACTCCGCCCGTTTGTCCTTGATGGGACGCATCGCATCTATCCGGTATGACATAAAGCCTCCGTCGCTGTGTTGTTTCGTATCGGGACATAGTCAAACGCTCATTTGCCTGAAATCGTCTCAGGCCGGTGATGTGCTTGACTGGAAAGGCAAAACCCCCAGTTATCCACAAGGTTATTCAGTGAAATTGTGGATAACTTTGTTGCGGGCGGGGTTATCCACTGCGCGTTTTGCGACGAACGCCCTGACCCCGGGGTTTATTGCGGCGGGCGGCGCATGCCAGGCGGCGTGAGCGCCGCGGGAAGCGGCACGTCCCCAACGAGGATACGCGCTTATTCCCGCGGATGTTGGCCGGTCGCTAAATCGCGTCAAACGTGATGATGACCCGTCACGCGATCCCAGCCATGCCGCACGGCCAGCTTGAAGCGCTCCCAGGTGTCGGTCGCTTCGGGCGAAGTCGATTCCCAATGGCGGCGTGCTTCCGGCTCGACTTCGTCCCACGGCCGATCGCGGTATTGCAGGTCGCGGGCGATCGTTGCGCCATACCGGTAAGCCGGCACGTAATCCTCGTAACGCGCCTGGTCGCTTGCATACTGCTCGTCGTAGTGACTGCGGAAGTCCTCTTCGTATTCGAGAAACTCATCCGGCATCGTATCGTCCGCCACCGATTCAGGATGGCGCGCCGCCGGTGCGACGTCGACCGGTGTGAACACGGCGCCAAAGCCCGGCGCGCTGCCGGCGGCGATGGTGTTCATCGTCGCTGCTTCGCTCAGCGGCGGCTGCGGCGTCAACGGGTCCTGCGCGCGAGGCTCGACCGGCATGGGCGCCCTGCCACGCAGCGGTTCATCCACCGGCCGCGCGGTGGTAAAGCCGTGGTTGGCGCTGCTTACGCCGAGTTCGTCGAGCATCGAGTGCTCGCGGCTCGCGACGGGATCGTCCAGCGCTGCGTCGCGGCCCAGCAGACGCTCACCGATCTCGGTGGCGCCAAGCCGTGTCAGGGTCGTGCTGGCGAGTTCGGCATGCGCTTCGCTGGCGGCGTATACGCAGACCAGCACGGCGCCGCGGCGCACGGCCTCCGTATAGCGGTCGGCCTCCGCCTGGCGGGGTTCTCTGGAGAACAGGCTGCTGATGAAGCGCTCGATATTGCCAAACACGCCGCCATTGTCCACCGCCTCCGTGGCCGCCGTCGGCGATGGCGCGGTGTGGTTGGCCTGCAGTTCGATGGTGTCGTTGGCGAAGCCGGTCTGCACGAGTGTGTCGCGTGCGTTTTCCGCCTGGGCGTAGGTGTCGAATAATCCGATCACAGTGTGGCGCATGGCTGTCTCCCTAACCTTGATGGCGGCCGCCGCGAGTGCGCGGGGCCTTGCATGAGTCTGGAAGCGCAATGATCGTGCCGGGTCGCGTCAAACCACGCCCGGGCTGCGGAAAAGCCTTGGCTGCCGGGCGCGGCAGGGCTTGCCGCGTGGCGTGGCGGCGCGGCGGCGGTGTCTGGCCGGGCCGCTTTTACAAAATGCGGTAACTCGGGGCGCCGCGCACCGCGCCGGGATGAGTCAGGCGCGTGACTGGGCGCTCACCCCGCAGGATGCGTATTCGCCTGCGCCAGCTCGCGCTGGAGGTCTTGCAGCAGCTTGTCGAGCAAGGCGATATCGAAGGGCTTCGACAGCACGCGCACGTCGACGTGACGTGCGCGGTCGAGTTCTTCCGCGTAGCCAGTTACAAGAATCACCGGCAGACGGGTTTCGAACGTCTGCACGGCTTCGGCCAGATCGATGCCGTTCATCGTGCCGGGCATGTGGATATCGGAGATCACCAGGTCGAACGGTAGCGGCTCGCCGGTGCGCGCCTGCTTCGCGTGGGCGTCGTCGAACAGGCGTAGCGCGGTGTCGGCATTGAAGACGCAGGTCACCTGATGCCCCATCATCTGCAGCAGCGCCTCGGTGCCTGCGGCGACCTCGTCGTTATCCTCGACCAGCAGAATGCGCAGACCGTGCGGCACGCCGGTCTCTTCGGCCTTCGGCTCGCTGGCGGGACGCTCCGCCTCCGGCTGGTCCGCCGCGCGCGGCAGATAGAGCCGCACCGAGGTGCCGGCGCCGATCGCGCTATCGATCGCGGCAAGGCCGCCCGAGCGCTCGCAGAACGCGAAAACCTGCGGCAGTCCGAGACCCGTGCCCATGCCTTTCGGCTTGGTGGTGAATAGCGGCTCGAAGGCCCGCGCGAGGACATCCGGCGGCATGCCCATGCCGGTGTCTTCGAGCGAGAGCTGCACGAAGTCACCGGTCAGCGGGAAGCCGTCCTCGTGACGGAAGGTGATGTTGGCCGCCCGCACCGTGAAGCGGCCGCCGCTGGGCATCGCGTCGCGCGCGTTGACGGCGATGTTGATCAGCGCGAGTTCGAGCTCGGCGACGTCGACGCGCATCGGCCAGACGTCGGTGCCGATATCGATGACCAGCGAAACCTTCGCCCCCAGCGAGGCGCGCAGCAGTTCGCGGCAGGCCGGCAGCCAGCGTTCGAGCGCGAGCGTCTCGTTGCGCAGCGGCTGCTTGCGCGCGACACCCAGCAGCTGGCGCGTGAGCGACTGGCCGCTCTTGAGGGCGCGCTCGATGGCGGACAGCTCGCGATCGAGCCCCGGTGCGCCGCGCCGCCGGGCGATCTGCACATTCGCCGACACGATCATCAGCAGGTTGTTGAAGTCATGCGCGACGCTGCCCACCAGATTGCCGAGCGCCTCCATCTTGCGCGACTGCCGGTAGGCGGATTCGATCGAGCGGCGCATCGACGCCTCGGCCTGCCAGCGCTCCCACGCTTCCTCCTCGGCGCCCAGACGGCGCAGCGACAGCCAGATCACGCACCACAGCACGATGGACGGCGTGAACATGGACAGGATCAGCACGCTCAGGTGCCGATACCAGGCCGCCCAGATCGCCGAGGTGCGATAACCGCACGACACGTACACCGGGTAGGCTCCAACCCGCCGGTAGGCGACGATCAGATTGTCGTTGTCGAACACGGAGCGGGTACGTACCACGCCCGCGCGGCTGCCGCGGGCGAGGGCGTCGGTGAGCGGCGTGTGGGCCGCGATCATGTCGGGCTGGCCGGGCGAGGGCGGGTAGTGGGCGAGCACGGCGCCGTCCGCGCGCGTCAGGCTGATGGTCATCGGCGTGCCGGCGCCGCCCAGCAGGTCCTGGTAGAACGCGTTGAAATAGCCGGGCCGCAGCGCGACCGAGACGACGCCGGCAAACCCGCCGTCCGCATCGCGCCGGGCCACGCCGGTGTTGAAGACGTTTTCGCCGGCCACCTGACCGACCATGTCCCTGGAGACGTGTTCGAGCACCTTGCCGTCGCGAATGCCGGTGAAGTCGTCACGGCTCGCGATCGAAATGGGCGGCACCGGGAAAAAGCGGCTGCTGGCGAGCAGCGTGCCGTCCTGGCCGAAAATCGACACCGCCGCCACCTGCGGATAGCCGCCGCCCATGACGCGCAGCTTCTCGTGAATCTCGCGTCCGCGCGCGCGGATGCCGTCGCCGTCCAGACCCTGCACCAGGTCGACGACGCGCGCATCGAGCGCCTCGTTCATGTCGAACACTTTCAGCGCGTGTTCTTCGGCGACGCGCACGGTGCGCAGCGTCAGGTCGGTGGCGTCGGCCTCGCGGGCGCGCAGGTCGCTGAAGGCCATCGCCGCGACGTACACGCACGGCAGCACGATCGCCGCCACCAGCAAGGCGATGAGCGTGATGCGCCGGACTTGGAAATTCTGTTCCGGCACTGCCGGGAACAGCGCCTCGTCCTGCCGGTTGGAGGAGAGGCGGCTCGCTTCGCGCGGGTCGGACCGGTCGGATGTCATTTCGGGTACCGCTGCAATCGTCTGGGACGGAAACACTTCAAGTTGCCATCATACGAGAACCGGGAAATTTGCCGGGAACGATCTCGCTGATCGGTAAGAATAGACCGTCTGGATCATGCGAAAGTTTTTCTCCAAACAGCGACGAATCCGGAAGCGCAAACGTACACAAAAGCATAAGCCACGTAATTCACGCCCCGTGAAGCCAGTAAATTTCTCAAAATGCGAATTTTGTGAGTCATTTCCGTTCGTTAATTCCATTCTGACGAGTTGCCTTTTCGTCAGATTAAATTAAGAATCTCGCCACGATAAATTAGTGCGTCCGCCATGTTCGGACGCATGTGCCGCGAGGGCCAGCCAGACAACGCACACAGGCGTGACGGAGGGGGTCGCGGAAACGCGCGCGACAGGCTGGAGTTCGCCTTTTCCACCCGGCCGCGCAGAACCACCTAGTGGGTAGGCTCGAACATGCCGGTCATCCTTATCGTCGCGCGCGCGTTTGCGCGCATCCGCCGCCTTCCTCCCGCGCGCGCAGCAGCGTGCGCATTCCCCGGCTGCGTGCAAATGGCGCAACCGGTGTTCCCGCTCGTGACGGAGTATCCTTGCGCCGGTTCGCGTCAGCCGCTAAAGAATCGTTGATCCAGGCCGTTAACGCGACCGAGCTAATCCCGTTTTACTGACCCTCCGCCCATGTCATTGCCCATTGTGATCGCCGACGATTCGCTGC
Source organism: Paraburkholderia sp. BCC1885 (assembly GCF_900996235.1). Taxonomy (GTDB): domain Bacteria; phylum Pseudomonadota; class Gammaproteobacteria; order Burkholderiales; family Burkholderiaceae; genus Paraburkholderia. The sequence goes on along the minus strand of NZ_CAAJGM010000177.1, from coordinate 12,551 downwards.
TTGCCCGTAAGGTGCTCACAAAGGCGCTGCCCCCGGCCTGGGACGTCGACATCAGCTACGCGTCGAATGGCCGCGAAGCGCTCGCGCTCTATCGCGAAGGCAAGGCGTCGGTGATGTTCCTCGATCTGACCATGCCGGACATGACCGGCTACCAGGTGCTGGAGGCGCTGCAACACGAAGACCTGAACACGTTCGTGATCGTGGTCTCCGCCGACGTGCAGCCGATGGCCCAGGCGCGCGTGCGTTCGCTGGGCGCGATTGCCTTCATCGCCAAGCCCGTCAGCCCCGAGGCGGTACTACCCATCCTCCAGGAGTACGGGTTGTATGTCTGAGCCAGTCCTCAATGAAGAGCGGCGCGACGCGCTGCAGGAGGTCGCCAATCTTGCGATGGGGCAGGCCGCGACCCGCCTCGGGCGTCTGCTCGACACCTTTATCGAATTGTCGGTGCCGCGCGTCAAGGTGGTGGAGATCAGCAAGGCCGCGGCGGCGTTGCGCGAGATGACCGGCATCCACGAGGCGGTGAGCGCGGTGCGCCAGGGCTTCCGTTCGGACATCAAGGGCGAGGCGCTGGTGATCTGCCGCAGCGGCAGCATCGACCAGTTGTGCGCGCTGGTGAACGACCCGTATCCGCGCTCGGCCTACGAAACCGTCAGCCAGGAAGAGCTGATTTTCGACGTTGCCAATGTGCTGACCGGCGCCTGCGTCTCCAGTATCTTCGAACAACTGGGCCGCACGCCGGTGTTTTCGGCGCCGGGGCTGCTTGGCGAGTCCATGTCGCTCGACGACGTGTTTCAGCCTGGCGTGCTCGCCTGGGAAGTGGCGTTGCTCGTCGAAGTCAATTTCGCGCTCGAAGACCAGAGTTTCCGGGCCCATCTCGTCATGCTCATGGCGGAAGAGTCGATCCGCCATATGAATCACGCGCTTGACGCGTTGTTGTCCAGCCTATGAATGTGCCTCCTTCGCTAAGCGATCTCGTCGTCGAGCGCGTCGGCTTCGGTATTTTCGTCCTCGACCGCGAGATGAACGTGCTGATGTGGAACCGCTTCATGCAGGATCACAGCGGCTTGCCGGCCGAGCAGGTGGTCGGCAAGTCGATTTTCGCCAGTTTCCCCGAGTTGCCGCGCGTGTGGCTGACCCGCAAGCTCGAAAGCGTGTTCCAGCTCGGCAGCTTCGCGTTCAGTTCGTGGGAACAGCGCCCGTATCTGTTCAAGTTCGACCACGACCGGCCGATTACCGGCGGCGTCGACTTCATGCAGCAGGACTGCACCTTCATGCCGCTCACCCGCGAGCGCGAAGTGGTGGCGGTGTGCGTGACCATCTCGGATGTGACCCACGTTAGCATCGTGCAGCGCGAGCGCGAAGAGGCGGTCGCCAAGCTGCAGGAGTACGCGGACCGCGACGGCCTGACCGGCATCGCCAATCGCCGCTATTTCGAGGCGCGGTTGCGCGACGAATACACGCGCTGGCAGCGCTATGGCGGCGAGATGTCGGTGCTGTTGTTCGATCTGGACCACTTCAAGAAGATCAACGACCAGTTCGGCCACGGCGTCGGTGACACGGTGCTGCGCGAGATGGCGCAGCGGGTCGCCCAGGTGGTCAGGGTGCAGGACACCTTCGGCCGCTTCGGCGGCGAGGAATTCGCGCTGCTGCTGCCGTGCACGCCGCTCGAAGACGCCATGCTGGTGGCCGAAAAGATCCGCCTGACGATCGGCGACACGCCGGTCGAGGTGCAGGGCGTGCAGGTGCCGGTGACGGCGAGCGTCGGCGGCGCGGCGGCGCGGGTCGGCGTGCCCAACTACGACGTGTTGATCAACGAGGCGGACGCGGCGCTCTACAGCGCCAAGCGGCAGGGCCGCAACCGCTCGGTCGCGTTTATCTGAGCAGCGGCCCGGCGCGCCACGCCGGATCCGGCAATAATGGCCGATCCTTCGGCGTCAAACTGCGCCGTCTCGCAAAGATTGTTATACTTTTCGCCGTTTCCGGCCTCCTGGCCGGCGTATTTGCGCGTGTCCGCGCGCGCGGCTTGCCCTGCGGGTAGGCACGATTTCTTGATTGCCTCCAGAGGGGCCCCTCAGCGGAGATCGTCTTGGCTGTTTCCAACCTTGTCGTGGACGATACAGAAACCGACGCCGCTGCCGCCACATCGGGCAGCTCGTTCTATCTTGCGATGCGCATCCTGCCGGCCGCGCAGCGCGACGCAATGTATCAGGTCTACGCTTTTTGCCGTGCTGTCGACGACATCGCCGACGGCGACATGCCACGCGCCGAACGCGCGGCAGGGCTCGAACGCTGGCGTGCCGACATCGACGCCTGCTATGCCGGCGCGCCGCGCGCTTCATTGCGCGCGTTGACGCGCCACATCCATACGTTCCAGCTGCAACGCGAGGATTTTCACGCGATGATCGACGGCATGGCGATGGACGCCGCCGCCGATATCTGCGCGCCGGACGAGGAGACCCTCGACCTCTATTGCGACCGGGTCGCCAGTGCCGCAGGGCGCCTGTCGGTGAGGATATTCGGGATGCAGGAAGAGCCCGGCCGGCTGCTCGCGCATCACCTGGGCCGCGCGCTGCAGTTGACCAACATCCTGCGCGACATCGACGAAGACGCGGACCTCAACCGCTGCTATCTGCCGCGCGAACTGCTGGCGCTCGAAGGCATCGCGACCAACACGCCGCATGCCGTCGCCGACGATCCGTCGCTGCCGCGCGTCTGCGCCAAGCTGGTTGCGCGCGCCCGCGAGCACTTCGCCCAGGCCGACGCCATCATGGACCGCTCGCCGCGCAACCACGTCCGCGCTCCGCGCATCATGTCCGGGGTCTATCGCGTTCTGCTCGATCGCACCGTCGAGCGCGGCTTCGATCTGCCCCGTACCAAGGTCAGCAAGCCGCGCGCGCGCCTGCTGTGGATCGTCGCGAAGTACGCCTTCTTCTGATGTCGAAGCTCGTCCACGTGATCGGCGCGGGCCTTGCCGGCCTGGCCGCGGCGGTGCAATTGCAGCGGCGCGGGGCGCAGGTCGTGTTGCACGAGGCCGCCGCGCAAGCCGGCGGACGGTGCCGCTCCTGGTACGACAGGACGCTCGGCGCGACCATCGACAGCGGCAATCACGTGGTCTTTTCCGGCAACCTCGCGACGCTGAATTACCTGCGCGCGATCGGCGCCGCCGACGAACTCACCGGGCCGGCGCTGCCCGAATACCCTTTCGTGGACCTCGCGACGCGCGCGCGCTGGAATGTGCGCCTGTCGCCGGGGCGCCTGCCCCGGTGGATCTTCGACCAGGCCGCGCGGGTGCCGGATACGCAGCCAGGCGACTATCTGACACTCGCACCGCTGCTGTTCGCCAGGCCCGGCCGCACGACGGCGCAGACCATGCGCTGCGATGGCATGCTGTGGGACCGCTTGGTGCGGCCGCTGTTGCGGCTGGTGCTCAACCACGAACCGCGTGAGGCGACGGCCGAACTGGCGGCGGCGGTGCTGCGCGATACGCTGGCGGCCGGTGGTCCGGCGAGCCGGCCGCTGCTCGCGCGCAATGGCCTGAGCAGCGCCTTTGTCGATCCGGCCTTGCGCCTGTTGCAGCACGGCGGCGCGGCGATCCGGCTTGGCGCGCAATTGAATCAGATCGTGTTCGCCGACACGAGCCGTGTCAGCGCGCTGGATTTCGTCGGCGAAGGGCGTATCGAACTGGATGCCAACGCGGCCGTGGTGCTGGCTGTGCCGCCGCAGGTCGCGCAAAAACTGGTGCCGGTTCAACTGGCGCCGCGCCGGTTTGACGCCGCCATCGCCGTGCATTTCGCGGTCGAGCCGCCGTTTGGCGTGCCGCCGTTGATGGGACTGCTCAACGGCACGGCCGAATGGCTGTTCGCGCTCGACGGACGCCTCTCGGTGACGATCAGCGGGGCCGATCGGCTGTTGAATACGCCGCACGAAGTTCTCGCGAAGACGGTCTGGGCGGACGTCGCCCAGGCGGCCAGCCTGCCGCTCGAGCCGATGCCGGCCTGGCAGGTGGTCATGGAACCTCAGGCGAGTTTCGCGGCCGTGCCCGGCGAGGAGATGCGCCGCCCAGGCACCCGCACACGTTGGAAAAACCTCATGCTCGCGGGCGACTGGACGGCCACCGGCCTGCCCGCGACGATCGAAGGGGCAATCCGCTCCGGCCAGAAGGCCGCGGATACGCTGCTGAACGAACCGATGGAACGCAGATGAACGATTTATCCCTTGCCCGGACTGCGGGCGACGAAACCACGCCCGGCTCGAGCGAAGCACTGGACGCCGCCGTCACGCGCGCCACCGACGCCATTCTTGCCGCCCAAAAGCCCGACGGCCATTGGGTCTACGAACTCGAAGCCGACGCGACCATCCCCGCCGAATATGTGCTGCTGGTCCACTACCTCGGCGAAGAACCCAACGCGGAACTGGAGCAGAAGATTGCGCGCTACCTGCGCCGCATCCAGTTGCCCAACGGCGGCTGGCCGCTTTTCACCGACGGCGCGCTCGACGTTAGCGCGAGCGTCAAGGCGTATTTCGCCCTGAAGATGATCGGCGAACCGGAAGACGCCGATCACATGCGCCGCGCCCGCGAGGCGATCCTCGCGCACGGCGGCGCGGAAGCCTCGAACGTGTTCACGCGCATCCTGCTGGCGCTGTTCGGCGTGGTGTCGTGGTATGCCGTGCCGATGATGCCGGTCGAGATCATGCTGCTGCCGCAGTGGTTCCCGTTCCATCTGTCGAAGGTGTCGTATTGGGCGCGGACCGTGATCGTGCCGCTGCTGGTGCTGAATGCGAAGCGTCCGGTGGCGCGCAATCCGCGCGGCGTGCGGATCGATGAACTGTTCCATGGCGCGCCCGTCACGACCGGCTTGCTGCCGCGTGCGCCGCATCAGAGCCAGGGCTGGTTCACGTTTTTCCGCGGCGTGGATCACGTGCTGCGCCTCGTCGACGGCCTGTTCCCGAAGTACACCCGCGAGCGCGCGATCAAGGCCGCCCAGGCCTTCGTTGACGAGCGGCTGAACGGCGAAGACGGCCTCGGTGCGATTTTCCCGGCCATGGCGAACTCGGTGATGATGTACGACGTGCTGGGCTATCCGGCCGATCATCCGAACCGCGCCATCGCCCGGCAGTCGATCGACAAGCTGCTCGTCATCCGCGACGACGAAGCGTATTGCCAGCCGTGCCTGTCGCCGGTGTGGGATACCTCGCTGGTCGCGCACGCGCTGCTCGAAACCGGCGACCCGCGTGCCGAGCAGGCGGCCGAGCGCGGCTTGCAATGGCTGCGTCCGCTGCAGATTCTCGACGTGCGCGGCGACTGGATCTCGCGCCGTCCGAACGTGCGTCCCGGCGGCTGGGCGTTTCAGTACGCGAATCCCTACTATCCGGACGTCGACGACACAGCCGTGGTCGTGATGGCCATGCAGCGCTCGGCGGCGCTGACACAGTCGGACGTCGACCGCGAAGCCATTGCCCGCGCCCGCGAATGGGTGGTGGGCATGCAGAGCAGCGACGGCGGCTGGGGCGCCTTCGAGCCTGAAAACACTCAATATCACCTGAATAACATCCCGTTCTCGGATCATGGCGCCTTGCTCGATCCGCCCACCGCGGACGTCTCGGGCCGCTGTCTGTCGATGCTCGCGCAACTGGGCGAGATGCCGGCCAGCAGCGAGCCGGCCCGCCGCGCCTATGACTACATGCTCAAGGAGCAGGAGTCGGACGGTAGTTGGTACGGCCGCTGGGGCATGAATTACATCTACGGGACGTGGACGGCGCTCTGTTCGCTGAACGCGGCCGGCATGTCGCACGACGACCCGCGCATCCGGCGCGCGGCGCAATGGCTCGCGTCGATCCAGAACGAGGACGGCGGCTGGGGCGAGGACGGCACCAGCTACAAGCTCGACTACCGCGGTTACGAGCGCGCCGCCAGCACGGCGTCGCAGACGGCGTGGGCCTTGATGGGCCTGATGGCGGCGGGCTGCGTCGAGCATCCGGCGGTGGCGCGCGGCGTCGACTACCTGCTGCGCGAGCAGCAGGAACATGGTCTGTGGGACGAAACCCGCTTTACGGCGACCGGTTTCCCGCGCGTGTTCTATCTGCGCTACCACGGTTATCGCAAATTCTTCCCGCTCTGGGCGCTGGCGCGCTACCGGCAACTGAAGCGTGACGGGCTGACGCGCGTCACGGTCGGAATGTGATGGCGAGCACGTTGACCCGTTCGACCCAGCCGGCTTCGTCTGCTGGCGGTGCCAGTCACGGCTTGCCGGTGATCGCGGTGACCGGCATGGCCTTCGAGGCGCGCATCGTGCGCGGCGAGGGCATCGAGGTTGTCTACGCGGCGCGTGCCGATCTGCTCGAGCGGGCGCTGAGCGCGGCGGTGGCGCGCGGCTGCTCGGGGATCGTCAGTTTTGGCACGGCAGGGGGGCTCGCGCCTGATCTGGAACCGGGTGCGCTGATCGTGGCGCAGGCCGTGGAAGGCCCGCTGGGGCGCTTTGCCACTGATCCGCGCTGGTCCGAGCGTCTGGCCGCCGCGCTGGCCGCGACGCCGCTGGCGGCGCGCTTGCATCGCGGTCTGCTGGCCGGCGTCACTGCGCCGTTGACGGGTGCGCACGACAAAGCCGTCCTGCATCGGTCGAGCGGCGCGCTGGCCGTGGACATGGAATCGCATATCGCCGGCGCCATCGCCGCCGCGCACGATGTGCCGTTCGCGGTGTGTCGCGCGATTGTCGATCCCGCGTGGCGCACCCTGCCGTCCGCCGCGACGGCCGGACTGCGCGACGATGGCAGTACCGCTATCGGGCCGATCCTGCGCGAGCTGCTGAAGCAGCCATCCCAGCTCGGACCGCTGCTGCGCGTCGCCGCCGACGCGTGGGCCGCCCGCACGGCGCTGGTTCAGGCGCGTCATGCCTTGGGCGCGGCCGGGGCGCTACAGCCCACCGCCTGAATCGTCAGTCCCGGTAAGGCGAGATTAAGAACCAAGCCGAAAGCCACGCCAGGCACCCTAAAGCCGCACCCAAAGCCCGACGGGAAACCGGCCGGGCTTCTTTTTTGACATCCTAGGGAAAACCCTTGTTTTTGATATAATCTAGGTATTAACCCTAGGGTTCGATCTGTTGACCGACCCCGTCACCTCTTACGAAGGGGATACCAGATGAATTTCCACACCAGAAAATGGGTCAAGCCCGAAGATCTGAACCCGAACGGCACGCTGTTCGGCGGCAGCCTGCTGCGCTGGATCGATGAAGAAGCGGCCATCTACGCCATCTGCCAACTGGACAACCAGCGCGTGGTGACCAAGTTCATGTCGGAGATCAATTTTGTCAGCTCGGCACGCCAGGGCGACATCATCGAACTCGGCATGACTGCCACGCATTTCGGCCGCACGTCGATCACGCTGCGCTGCGAAGTGCGCAACAAGATCACGCGCAAGAGCATCCTGACGGTCGAGAAGATGGTGTTCGTGAATCTCGGCGAGAACGGCGAACCGGCGCCGCATGGCCGCACGCAGATCCGTTACGCGGACGAAGCCTTCGAACGCTATCGCACGACCCTCACGCCGATGCAGCCGGCAGCGAGTGTCGACGAGGCGGCGCGCCGGATCGAAGCCGATACGATGAATTGAGTGTGGCGCGGCGGGTCCGTGCGGCTTGTATGGTCCGTGCGGCGGCGCGTGCAAATGTGAGCGGCGGCTGGCTGATGCCGCTCGCGTAGTAGCACGCACGCATGCGCCTGCAGAGCGAAGCGCTTAACGAAAGCTCAAACGAAACAGCCCGACCGGGGTGGACCGGTCGGGCTGTTTTGCTTTGCGGCCGGGTAAGCGGCGAAAGCCGGATCGGACTACTTGACCGGGACCGGTGCCGCCACCGCCGACGCAGCGGACGCCGCCGCTGCCGCAGCAGCGGGCGCACTCGCCGCCCTGGCCGCGCTGGCGCTCGCCGGTGCCTCGGCTGCCTGAGCGTTGCTGGCGGGATTTGCCTGACCCGCCGGAACAGCAGCGCCCGACGCGCCGTTGGCCGGCGCCGCCGAATCACCCGGATCGGTGTAATTCGGCACGTCGGCGCCCTCCGTATTGGAAGCGCCATTAGCCGGTGCAGCCGGCGCCGATGTATCGCCCGGATCGCTGTAGTCCGGCAATCCCGACGGTGCCGCATCCGAGGCGCCCGGCGCCGGCGCCGCGCCGCCCGGCGAGTCCGGATCGCCATAGTTCGGCAAGGGCGCCGCGTTCGGATTCGAGCTTCTGAGCAGCGAGACGCGCTGCTGCGTGTAGGCGTCGCGCACGAACGAATACTTGTCGAGCGCGGCGGCCTGCAGCAGGTCCGACGCACCCAGCAGATCGGAACGCGCGCTGATGAACTGGGCGATATACATCGGATTGCGCACCGCCGGCTTCATGTAGTGAATCAGGTTGAAACGGAAGTCGACCACGTAGCCGGTGCTGTCGCGCACCGAACTCGGCCCGAACAGCGGCAACACGAGATACGGGCCGGCCGGCACGCCCCAGCGTCCGAGTGTCAGGCCGAAGTCCTCGTGGTGTTTCGGCAGACCGGCGGGCGTCGCGAAGTCGAGCAGGCCGCCCAGCCCGAAGGTCGAGTTCATGGCGAAGCGCATGATGTCCTCGGCCGCGTCCGTGACCTTCAATTGCAGGATGTTGTTCGCCGCGTTGCCCAGGTCCCCGAGGTTCGAGAAGAAGTTGCTGATGGCCTGACGGACAGGTTGCGGCGTGACCTTCTGATAACCCCGCGCGACCGGCTGGGCGATCGTCCGGTCGAGTGCATCGTTGAACTTGAAGATCTGGCGGTTCATTGGCTCCAGTGGGTCGCCGGGCTTGCGGTCCGGACCCGTCGCGCACCCTGAGGCTACACCTGCGACGAGCAGGGCCAGGGCGGTGTTTCGCATCTTCATTTCATAATTCCTTGCTTTTCTTTTGAAGCGCGACGTGCGCGCGGCTTACCCATCAAGACGGGCTGAAACACCACGGCACCAATTAACGTGCAGAGGAGGGAAAGCGCCAGCAACCGGCCCATGCTCGACGTTCCCGGATGATGCGACAGCCAGAGACTTCCGAACGCAGTAGCGGTAGTGGCTGCGCTAAACATGACGGCGTGGGTGAGGCTCGATTGCAGCAAGCCGGTCTGCCCATTACGCCACGCCATTACAAAGTAAATCTTGAACGCGACGCCCACGCCGAGCATAAGCGGCAACGCGATGATGTTGGCGAAATTAAGCGGCATGCCGAACACTACGCACAATTCAAGCGTCACCAGTGCGGACACCAGCAGCGGGATCAGCGTGCGCAGCACGTCGCCAATGCGCCGCAGCGCGAGCCACAGCAGGATGGTGATTGTCACCAGCGCCCAGCATGCCGCTTGCAGGAACGCCTTGATGATTACGTCTGCGGAATGCAGGATCGAAATGGTGCCGCCGATCGCGCCAGGTTCAGCCGCTTTCACAGTATGCGCGAACCGGCGCAGCATTGCATCGTCGCCGGGATCCGCGCCGGGCGCGACCTTCGGCGCGATGTCGACGAGTGCGCGGCCGTCAGCCGAAACCCAGTCGCGCGAGATCTCCGCCGGCAAGCTGGCACGGGTGATTTCGGTGGGCTGCAGCAGCGCGGCGAGTTGCGCCAGCGCGATCTTAAGCGTGCTGGACATCGCGGCCTCGGCGTGCTCGCGCGTTGCCGGGCTGGCTGCAGCCAGCTTTTGCAGCGTCGCCGCCAGATGCTGGGCCTCTGCCGCGCCCGGCCCCGGATGGTCCTCGGCTGCGAGCACGAGCTGGTTCGCCGCGCGTTTTAACGCGGCGACGCGCAATGCGTCGCTCGAAGGCGGCGCCGGCGTTTGAGTCAACGCCGGCAGTAACTGTTGGGCGGCGCCGTTGATCAGCAGGATCTTTTGCGTCTGGTCAGGCGGGATAAAAGTGCTCAACGTGGTGACCCGGCCCACCTCCGGCAGCTTCTTCAGACGGGCCTCGATCTGGTCCGCCGCCGCCAGCGAGGGCGCCAGCACGCGCACGTTGTTGACCGCCGCCTCGGGCGAATCCTTCAGCGAGAGCAACGTCGCCATCGATTCCGTATGCGGGTCTTTCAGATGCAGCGGGTTGAAATCGAAGCGCAGATGCGTGAGCAACGGCGCCGCGCCGATTACGACCACGAGCGTGCCGATCAGCACGGGTTTGCGATGGCGATCGAGGAAATCGTCGACGGGAGCGAGCTGCTTGAAACCGGGCGCAACCGATTCGCCCGGCGGATTGAAAATCTTCAGGAGTGCCGGAAACAGCGTCATGTTGGTGCCGTAGGCGACGAACATGCCGACGCCCGCGATCTGCCCCAGCTCCGCGACCCCGCGATACGCCGTGGGCAGAAACGAGAAGAACGCCTCGGCGACCGCGACGGCGGCGAGCGTCAACGGCACGCCGATGGTATGCGCGGTATTGATGAGCGCGGCGGTCAGACGGTCGTCGCGATTACGTTCTTCGCGATACTTGACGCCGAACTGGACGCCGAAGTCGATCCCCAGCCCGACGAACAGCACCATGAAGGCGACCGAAATCATGTTGAGCGCGCCGACCATCATCAGGCCGATTGCCGCCGTAATGGCGAGGCCGACGAACAATGTGATCAGCACGGCGAGGATCATGCGGCCCGAGCGCAACGCGAGCCACAGGATCACCAGCACCACGACGAAGGTGATGGCGCCGTTCAGCGCGGCGCCGTCCTGCACGGAGGCGAACTCTTCGTCGGCGAGCGGCTGTTCGCCGGTCAGACGAATCGACGCGCCGTAATGGGCGCCGAGGTCGAGCGACGCAGCGGTGGCGCGAATCGCGGCCGAGGCGCGCGCGCCCGGTTCGAGCGCGCCGTAGTTGACCACCGGCTGCACGGTGATGAAGGCGCGCGCCGGGTTGGTGGCGACGTCCTTGTCGACCAGCGCGCGCCATGAGAAGGCGGCCGGTTGGCCGGCAAGCACACGGTCGAGCACGTCCGCGCTTTGCGAGAGCAGATGGCTCATGTCGCTGAGTTTCACCTGGCCCAACTGCAGCGGCAGCAGCAGGCTGGTGGTGAGGACACCGGCCAGACCGGTCAGGCTCGGGTCTTTGGCGAGCGCGTTGACGAGCGGGCGCGACTGCACGAGTTGCCCGGTGGTGGACTGGACCTCATCGAGCGATGGATACAGCAGGCCGTTGTGTTCGAAGAACGGACCGCCGGCCGGTTGCGTGACGGCGACGAATTCCTTCGGCTGGCTCTTGAGCGCGGCGGTCAGGGCATTGGCGGCGGCATCGGCGAATTCGGGCGCGCGCGCTTCGACGACGACCAGCACTGTTTGACCGCGCTGGGGGAAGGCGTTGTCGATGGCGTCGTCGAGCGAGGTCCAGGCTTGATCGTTTTCGACGAGACGGCTGATGTCGGTGTTGATCTTGAAGTGAGCGGCGACGTAATAGCCGCTCAGGACCGCGAGGATCAGCGAGAGCACGATGACGCGCAGTGGGCGGCTCACCGACCAGGCGACGAGACGGACGATAGATGACTTCAGCATGTAGGGGAGTTTGGCCCTGTCACAGACGGCGTTTTAGGCATAAGGGCACAAGTATACCGACGTGAGGCTGAATACCCCACCTTGTAGGGAGCGGACAGCGGCGCAAAATCGGTATACTGGCTTGCAGCGTGGCCCAGCGGGTCATCCAGTGGTCATTTTTACTGTCCTGATGAGCTTATGAAACGTTATCTGTCTGCTTTTTTCGCGGCCGCGGTGGTTTCCACGACGGTCTTTGCACAAGCTGCCCCGGACGCGGTGGTGAAGAACGCGGTCGAGGGCACGGTCAGCGCGATGAAGGCCGACCCAACCGCGCGCAGCGGCGACATGGGCAAAATCACCCAGGTGGTAGTAACACATTTTGTGCCCGCCACCGACTTCCAGCGCACGACGCGAATCGCAGTGGGTAAGGCGTGGACGACGGCGACGCCGGAGCAGCAGAAGCAGTTGTACGAACAGTTCCAGACCTTGCTGGTGCGTACCTATGCTGCTTCGTTGGCGCAGCTTCGGGATCAGGACGTGACGTTCAAGTTCGCACCCGCGAACGTGGCCGCCGGCGGCAAGGATGCCGTGGTGCAGTCGCATGTGCTGAGCAATGGCGGCGATGATGCCGTGGGATATCGGATGGAGAAGACCGATTCAGGGTGGAAGGTCTATGACATCGATATGATGGGCGCCTGGCTGATTCAGGTTTATCAGAATCAGTTTGCTGATCAGCTTTCTAAAGGCGGCGTGGATGGGCTGATTAAATTTTTGACTGAGCATAATGCTCGGAGTGTGGGGTAAGGGTTTTTGTTTGTCTGACTGACGGGTTTGGGGTTGTTGTGCTTCTGGCTGCTTTGGTGGTTGTTTTTGCCGTTTTGGCCTTTCCTTGCTTTGTTCGTGGTTTGCTTGCGTTGCCCCTGTGCGGGGCGGCACTTACTTTCTTTGCCGCCGCAAAGAAAGCAACTGTATTGAAGGTCAAGTGTCAGGGGTTCATTCGATCATGATTTCGGCGGACTCCAGGGGGTGGCGTCACGCATCATGGCGTTGAGCCGGATGAGC
>NZ_CAAJGM010000176.1 GCF_900996235.1 Paraburkholderia sp. BCC1885 | reverse complement strand
CGCCGAACGGCCCGGCGCCCATGCCGCGTAGATCGGGTAGGCGGTGGCGTAGTACTTCTTGTCGAAGAGGTTCTGCACATTCAATTGCAGGTCGATCGACTTCGTCAAGTGGTAGGCGGCGGCGGCGTCGAAGCGTGCGTAACCCGGCGTCCATTTGCGCGCGGTGGCCGACACCGACGCGTAGGTCAGGCTCGACACCGTCGCGCCCACGCCGAGCGTGAGCTTGGGCAGCGCGTCGTAGCGGGTCCACAGCGTGAAGTTGTGCTTGGGCACCATCACCATCGGCAGGCCCGAGGCGGTCGGGCTGCCGGCGCCGGCGTTGGTGGTGACGGCGTTCAGGTAGGAGTAGCCACCGAACAGGTGCCACTTGGGCGTGACGTCGCCGGCGAAGCCGAACTCGAAGCCGCGCACGCGCTGCGAGCCGGCATTGACGG
>NZ_CAAJGM010000175.1 GCF_900996235.1 Paraburkholderia sp. BCC1885 | reverse complement strand
CGCCTCGCAAGAGGCGATCGACCAGCGCATGGGCGATCTCACGCGCGTGCTCGGCGACGCCGTGCACATGAACCCCGACGACGCGGCCCGCCAGCGCTTTACCGACGAGCTCGCGAAGATCGTCTGCGCACCCGGCACGGCGCCGGTCCACACCACGTCCGAGGGCTTCCAGGCCAGCGTGGCCACGCTGGTGCGCATCAACGACACGGCCGAGAACCGCCACGATCTGAACCTGATCCGGCAGAACATCGAGCTGTTCCTCGACAACGTGCAGAAAGTCGTCAACATGCAGTTCGACACAGGACAGCGGCGCATGCTGACCCGGGCGCTGGTGCGCCTGGTCGGCGACGGGTCGGTCGCCGACCGCGAGTGACACCGCGCGGCGGCCGCCAGCCGCCGCGCGCTTTCCGACCCATCGCGAACCATCCAACCGTG
>NZ_CAAJGM010000174.1 GCF_900996235.1 Paraburkholderia sp. BCC1885 | reverse complement strand
CCAACATCATGAAGGCGAAGAAGAAGCCCCTCGAGACGGTGAAGCCGGAAGACCTGGGCGTGGACGTGAGAGCGCGCCTGAAGACGCTGAAGGTGTCGGAGCCGCCCAAGCGCGCGGCGGGTGTGAAGGTGGCCGACGTGAAGACGCTGGTCGAGAAGCTGAAGACCGAAGCGAAAGTGCTGTAAGGGGAGACGAGAAGATGACGATTCTGATCGTTGCCGAACACGACAACGCCACGATCAAGGCGGCGACGCTGAACACGGTGGCGGCCGCGCAGAAGATCGGCGGCGACATCCACGTGCTGGTGGCGGGCGGCAACGCGCAGGGCGCGGCCGACGCAGCGGCGAAGATCGCCGGCGTGGCGAAGGTGCTGCTGGCCGATGCGCCGCAACTGGCCGAGGGCCTGGCGGAGAACGTGGAAGCCACGGTGCTGAA
>NZ_CAAJGM010000173.1 GCF_900996235.1 Paraburkholderia sp. BCC1885 | reverse complement strand
CCCACAACATCCACAAGTCGTTCGGCGATCACCACGTGCTCAAGGGCATCTCGCTCGACGCGCACCAGGGCGACGTGATCTCGATCCTCAGCGCGAGCGGCTCCGGCAAGAGCACCTTCCTGCGCTGCCTGAACCTGCTGGAGATTCCCGACGACGGCTCGGTCACGCTGGGCGGCGAGGAACTGAAGATGAAGCGCCGCCGCGACGGCACGCTGCAGCCGGGCGACCGCCGCCAGGTCGACCGGGTGCGCTCGCAGCTCGGCATGGTGTTCCAGAACTTCAACCTCTGGTCGCACATGACGGTGCTCGAGAACGTGATCGAGGGGCCGATGCGCGTGCTCAAGCGCTGCCGCGCGCAAGCCGTCGAGGAGGCCGACGCGCTGCTGGCCAAGGTCGGGCTCGGCGAGCGGCGCGGCCATTATCCGGCGCATCTGTC
>NZ_CAAJGM010000172.1 GCF_900996235.1 Paraburkholderia sp. BCC1885 | reverse complement strand
GCCGCCACCAAACCCCAGGTGGCCCAGGCGAGCGGCCGGGACTGCACCAGGTCGCCGAAGCGCGCGTGCGCGTCGAGTTCGGCGGCGAAGGTGGAGGTGACCTGCATCGGCAGGCGATCGGCGATGCTCGCGGCGGCGGCCGCGTCGGCGGCCTGCAGCGCGATGCCGAGCACGCCGTCGGGGGTGTGGAGATCGAAGAAGATGCGCTTGCCGGCGCTGCTGGCATCGAAGATCTGCGCGCGCGGGATCGCCAGGTGGAAGGGCTGGGCGCCGATCCAGCCGCCGGCGCTGCCGTCCAGCGACAGCGTGCCGGTGGCCGCGCCGAAGCTCAACGTGCCGCTGCCGGGAAAGCCGCCGTGGCGCGCGCGGCGGCGCGGATCGGCGGCGCGCGTCTGCACGGAAAAGCGGATGCGGAAGCTGTCGACGTCGCCCGGCGCGG
>NZ_CAAJGM010000171.1 GCF_900996235.1 Paraburkholderia sp. BCC1885 | reverse complement strand
CGCATCCTGGCGATGCTGGAGCGCGCGCAGCAAGCCGGCGCGAAGCTGCTGACGGACGGCGGCAAGCCGGCCGGGCTCGACGCCGGCTTCTTCATCGAGCCGACCGTGCTGTACGACGTCGACCCGTATTCGGAGATCGGCCAGGAGGAAGTGTTCGGGCCGGTGACCGTGGTGATGCCCTTCGACGACGAGGCCGACGCGCTGCGCATCGCCAACGCCACCCAGTTCGGCCTCGCCGCCTCGGTGTGGACGCAGGACGTCGCGCGGGCGCACCGGGTCGCCTCGAAGCTCGAGTTCGGCATGGTGTGGATCAACGACCACCACCGGCTCGACCCGGCCTCGCCCTGGGGCGGCTTCAAGAACAGCGGCGTGGGCCGCGAGACCGGCATCGAGTCCTTCGACCAGTTCAGCGAACCGCGCGCGGTGACCGTCAATACCA
>NZ_CAAJGM010000170.1 GCF_900996235.1 Paraburkholderia sp. BCC1885 | reverse complement strand
CTGTCCGCGCGGCCCGCAAAGCGGCCGTCGAGGCTGCCGTCGACCCGCCACCGGCGCGCCCCGCGAAGCAGCCCGCCCGGAACGCGCGAAATCCGGGCGCGCGCCATCGTGGCCGCCCGCGCGCGCCGCCGCGCCAGCCCCCGAACGCGCCATCGCCGTCATAAGGAATCGAACGGCCGCCCGTCGAGCGTGCTGCCCTGCGCGCCGCTCTTGAGGTCGTAGACCTTGCCGGGGAATTGCTCCTCGGGCGCGATGATCTGCCAGCTGGTGGCGTTGTCGGCGACCGGATCTAACGGTAGCGTGCGCAGGTAGTGCCGGTTGACCAGCTCCTGCAGCGAATCGGGATACCGTCCCAGGTCGCCGTAGAACTGGTCGATCGCATCGCGCGTGGCGTGCAGGTTCTCGGCCAGGATCTTTTCCTTCGATGCGTCGATCGAGT
>NZ_CAAJGM010000169.1 GCF_900996235.1 Paraburkholderia sp. BCC1885 | reverse complement strand
TCCAGTATTTCCATCTCGACCCGGCCAAGGGCTCGCTGCCGACCAACAAGGTGATGGCGGTGCTGGCCGGCGGCTACGGCACGCATGCGCGCCTGGCCGATCGCGACAGCAGCAGCCAGGACATCGTCGGCTTCCTCGGCCAGCACGCCGACGAGCTCGGCTCGCGCGTGGCGATGGTGTTCGGCGGCAAGCCCGACCGGCACGGCGACTGGTCCAAGGGCGACGGCCATGCCTTCGCGGTGATCCGCGTCGACGTGCCCGGCAGCATGGTCTATTACACCAACCCGTGGAACGAGTCGGTGGTCAGGAAGATCGCGCTGTCCGATCTCGCCAGCCAGGCGGCAGGCACCTCGGCCGACTTCGAGTTCGTGCGCTTCTAGGCCGGCGCGATGGCTTCACGGACAGGCTCCAGACACGGACAAGCTCCAGAGCGAGCCCGG
>NZ_CAAJGM010000168.1 GCF_900996235.1 Paraburkholderia sp. BCC1885 | reverse complement strand
AAGATCTATTCGCGTCCGCCTGTCATCATGCGCCCTCGCCCACCGACCGGCCGGCGTTCTACCCTCTCGCGCAGTTCCCTCGATTGCAGAAGATCGCCCTGAACTGGGAGGTGATCCGCGACGAGTGCATGAACCTGGATGCCCCCTTGCTCGAAATCGATCGCGTGGGCAAGAACCATGACCAGGTGCATGCCGAGATCATCGATCACGTCAGGAAGGGCGGGCGATACGGCTGGCTGCTGGGATGGAAGTCGGACGGAAGCTTCAATCGCGACTGGACGCAATACGGCCTGGTAGTGCGCGACCAGGCGATCCCGTTCGCCGCCGAGGCCATGCCGCAGACGATCGAGATGCTGGGCGGGATCAAGGGCATCAAGGTATGTGCCCTGTCGCGGATGATGCCGAACGTGTTGCTGAGCACGCATCGACATCCGGAGTTGCTCG
>NZ_CAAJGM010000167.1 GCF_900996235.1 Paraburkholderia sp. BCC1885 | reverse complement strand
CGCAACTGCCCTCGCCGATTCCGCCGGCGGCCGCCGAGCCTAGCGCGCCTCGCCCTTCCACATCTTCAGCAGCAGCGCATTGGTCACCACGCTGACGCTGGAGAAGGCCATCGCCGCGCCGGCGATCATCGGATTGAGCAGCCCGAAGGCGGCCAGCGGCACGCCCACCACGTTGTAGACGAAGGCCCAGAACAGGTTCTGCCGGATCTTGCGATAGGTGCGACGCGAGATGTCGATGGCCGCCGCCACCAGGGCCGGGTCGCCGCGCATCAGCGTGATGCCGGCGGTGTGCATCGCCACGTCGGCGCCGGTCGCCATGGCGATGCCGATATCGGCGGCGGCCAGCGCCGGCGCGTCGTTGATGCCGTCGCCGACCATCGCCACCACGCCCTGGGTCGAGGCCTTCAGCTGCGCGATCACGCGTGCCTTGTCGTCGGGCAGCACC